>NZ_CP027869.1:0-1200000 GCF_005490985.1 Curtobacterium sp. SGAir0471 | reverse complement strand
GGGTGTCCACTCGCAGGTGAAGGTGCCCCGGTAGCCGAACAGGAACCCGAAGACGCGGTTGTGCACCTCGAGGTCGACGTGGAACGCCTGGTCCTCGTCCGACCACCACTCGTGCAGGGTCGCGCGTCCGCTCAGGAGCATCGGGAACCGGAACGACACCGGTCCCTCGTGGAACCGCTGCGCGTCGGACGTCAGCACGAGCCCGCCACGCTCGTCCACCGCGAGGTCGAGGTCGACCGCCAGGTGCTGGTGCGAACCGAGGTAGTCGAGCACCCGGCCGTCGACGAGCACCATCGTCGCGTCGAACCGCGCGGTCCGCCCGGGCCTGGTCGTGTACGTCCGGACGAACGTCACCGTCTCGCGGCCGAGCGCGTCGCGGTACGGGTAGTTCTCGATCGTGAACGGCACGTCCTCGCCGACGTCGGGCACGAGGATGTTCCGGAGTCGTCCGATCTGCAGGAACGGCACGGTCCACCACGGGCCGCGCCGGATCGAGGACATGACCCCGCGTCCGGTGCAGGCCTCGCCGGCGTCGAGACCCACGCCGAAGCGTCGCCGCATCATCGGGTGGAGTCGTTGGAAGTCGGCGCCGAGCGCCTCCTCGAACACGGACGTCATCGGTCACTCCTCGGGTCGGGCAGCGTCGCCAGCGTGGCCGGGGCGTCGTGCAGGTGGTCGGTCCGTCGAGTGCCGCCGGCGGGTGCGCGGAGCGTCCTGGAGGCTCGTGGCCGGTCCCGGCGCCAGGGCTGCAGGACCGAGGTGAGCGGCCAGGCCTCCGGTGCGGGTCCGCCTTCGAGCCAGATACGGAGGCGGTCGAAGCTCCACGCGGTCGCCCAGCCGAGGAGCGGTCGTACCACCACGTCCAGCGGCCCCCACGCGCTGTCGTAGTCGTAGCCGGTGATGAACCGGGTTCGTCCGTCGTCGGTCGGGACGTACCGCCAGTAGCCACGGCCGGCGCGGATCGGCGAGAGACGGTCGGCGGTGCCGAAGCGCAGCGCCGACGTTCGGGACCCGTCCGGGCGTCGGCGCTCCCCGATGCTCACGCCGGTGCCGTGCACGTCGTGCAGC
Organism: Curtobacterium sp. SGAir0471; assembly: GCF_005490985.1. NCBI lineage: Bacteria > Bacillati > Actinomycetota > Actinomycetes > Micrococcales > Microbacteriaceae > Curtobacterium > Curtobacterium sp. SGAir0471. Next base: position 1,198,932 of record NZ_CP027869.1, on the reverse strand, counting down.
GGCGAGCGTCGGACGTAGCGGAAGTGGGTCGGTGCGCCGTCCTCGGCACCCTCGGGCACGATCTCCGAGAACCGGACATCCCAGCGGACGTGCTGCTCGGGGTCCTGCGTCGCGGCCCAGACGCGCTCGAGGTCGGCGTCGATGATCGTCTCGACGTAGATGCCCCTGGTCCCCATGGGCCGACAGTAGCGCCTGCGCGACGGCGACCGCGACGTCCCACCGACGCGCCGTTGCGGCCGCGCCGGGTCCGGACGATCAGCCGTTCCAGGCGTCCAGCAGCGCGCGCTCCAGGTCGGCGCGGTCCGCTCCCCGCTCCTCCCCGTCGCGGAGCGGCTCGGCCGTCAGCTGCCCGTCGCGGAGTGTCAGGTCCGTGGTGCCGCCGGTGCCGCGGTCGGCGAGACGGACGTGCAGCCCGCTGCCCTCCGGCAGGACCGGTCGCACGGCCGCGACGAACGCCGGGACCTGGCCCGCGTCGGACAGCGTCGCCGCGACGGACTGGTTCGTGCTGAACTGCTCCGACGACGCCGGCAGGAACGCCCGCAGCGCCGTGCCGACCTGGATGGACGCACCGAGCATCGCCGGGGAACCGTCCACCGACAGCCGGTCCGTGTCGTCCGCAGCGTCCCGGTCAGCGCCGTCGGCCCCGTTCGTGGTGTCGACCTTCGGTCCGACCCGGATCGACGTCACCGGGTCGGCCGGAGCAGCGGCGGCGAGCGCCGTCGCCGTCGCGAGGACCGCGTCCGGGTCGGCGACCGTCACGTCGACCAGGGTCGGCGTGAGCGACACCGCGGTGACGCCCGGCCGGACGGCGACCGCCGCGAGTCGGTCCGCCTCGGCGTAGTCGTCGGCGTCGGGCAGGTCGTCGTCACCCTGGGGCTCGTCCTTCGTGACGATGCCGCCGTCCACGATGACCTGCGCGTCCGGCGCTGCCTGCTGCGCGATCGCGGTCGCGTCCCCGACGTCGTCGAGGTCCACCAGGTGCATCAGGAGCCGGCCCGGCGTGACGGAGGCACGGGTCACCTCGTGCGCGGCGCGCACACGCTCGTACGCTGCGATCTCCGGTGTCGGGTCGCCGACGGTGTCGTCGGTCCCGGCGACGTCGTTCGCGATCCGCAGGTCCGGCGCGTGGTACGCGGGGAGGTCGTCCGACTGGTCCGCCGACCAGGACGCCGACGTCGAGGCCGTGTCCCAGCGAGACGACGTGGCGACCTTCCGGACTGCGTCCCAACCGGACACCAGGTCGTCGGCCTCGCGGACGGTGAGTGCGATGTTTCCTCCAGCGGTGCCGGAGGCGGACGGTGCGTCCACGTCGCCGCCGACCCAGCGGTCGTCGCCGCGGAGCCGATCGACGACGGCGAGCAGCCCGTCGTTCTCGGACGCGCGTCCCTCCAGGGAGAACCGGAACCCGTCGGCCTCCATCGAGCCGTGGTAGGTCGTGCCCGGGCCGGAGGCGTCGTGGATCCAGCGTCCGACCTCGTGGGTGACCCGACGCAGGTCGGCGTCGGTCAGGTCGTCGTCGGCGGTCACCCTGACGGACACCTCTCCGGCGAACGGCAGGTTGTTCGTGCCCGAGCCGCGCACGGACTGCACGCCGTCGAGCGCCGACAGCTCGCGCTCTGCCTTCTCGGCGCCCGCACTGCCCGCGTTGACGTGCGCCGAGCAGCCGGTCAGCAGCAGGAGCGCGGTCAACGTGGTCGCCGTGAGCGCGGTGGATCGCATGCGTCGTCTCCCCCAGAGCATGGCGGGAGCGTAACGCAGCAACCTGCACCACCGAGGCTGAACGTGACGAAGCCCCGACGAGGCGATGGCCTCATCGGGGCTTCTTCCGGTCGGGCTGACAGGATTTGAACCTGCGACCCCTTGACCCCCAGTCAAGTGCGCTACCAAGCTGCGCCACAGCCCGTGAGCTCCGAGGAGCTCGGAACCCCGTCACCGAGGCTCCACCACCCGCGTCCGACCGGAGCGCGAGCAGCCCGTCAAGCATAGCGGACGCCGGACCCTGCTCGCGCCACGGCGCGTCGCCGCCTCGATCGGAGCGCGCAGTGGGCTCGAGCGATGGGCCCGGCCGGTCAGCCCCGCGGCGAGCGCCCGGACGGCCGCACCACGTCCCGCTCCGCCGCCAGCCACGGCAGCACGAGCCCCACCAGCAGCCCACCGAGGCCGTCGGCGGCCAGGTCCCCGATGGTGTCGTCGTACCCGACGTAGATCTTGGAGTCGACGAACTCGTGTCCGAGCCACTCGCACATCTCCCACACGGAGCCGATCGCGAGCCCGAGGGTGAACACCAGGAGCGACACGGAGATCCGCCCTGCATCCGGGGCGTGCGGCACGAGCCGGAGGTCCGCAGCGATCACGGCCAGCAGCGCCGCGAGCAACCCGGTCAGCACGACGTGGATCAGCTTGTCCCAGAGGAACACCGACGTGTACCACTCGAGGGCGCTCGACCACCCGGCGACGAGCACGAGCACGCAGACCGCCAGGTCGAACGCCGGCCGGAGCCCGAGCATCCGCGGCAGGACCACCCCGAACAGCGCGAGCGACATCACCGCGAACGACGTGCTCCCCCACCCGATCGTGGCGATGGGGATGCTGAGGAGCGTCAGGACACGCACCACGTCGGCGGGCTGGAAGCGCCGACGCAGGAACGTCAGCCCGAGCGAGCGCATCACGAGTCCCACCGCACGACCGCGTGCACGGCCGCGTGGTCGGACGGCCACACCCCGCCCGGCCGCCGCACGTTCACGGCGACCCGCTCGACGACGGCGTCCTCGGTGACGAGCACCCCGTCGATCCGCCGGCCGTTGACTCGCGGCGCCCGGTAGTGCGGGTACGTCCCGTAGGCCTCCCCCACCAGCCTGGAGGCGCTCCCCCAGCTGTCCTCGACCCCTGCCTCCGCCAGGGCTCGCCAGGGCGCCGACCCGGCCGGGCAGTTCCAGTCGGCCATCACGACGGCCGGCAGTCCGCGCTCGCGGACGATGCGTCCGAGCAGCTGGGCTCCGCGCAGCCGCGCCCACGGCGAGGCGACGTCGAGGTGCGTCGCGACGGCCAGGAACTGCTGCCCCGTGCCGCGGTCCGCGACGACGGCCCCGACCGCGTGCCGCGGGAAGGCCGTCGCCCACGCCCGCGAGCCCGGACGTGACGGCGTGCGGGACAGCGCCCAGGTGCGCCGTTCGACGACGTCGAGGCGCTCGCGGTCGAGGAAGAGCCCGACCGCCTCGCCACCGCCACGTGCTCCACGACCGACGACCACGGGTTCCCAGCGCGACCCGAGACGGGCGGTGAGGTCCACGGTCTGGGTGGGCAGTGCCTCCTGGACGGCCAGCACCGTCGGTTCCTCGCTGGTGACGAGCGCGACGACGGCGTCGCGGCGGCGTTCCCACGCGTCGGGGTGACCGGCTGCGTGCGGCACCCGGCGTCTGAGGTTGAGGGTCGCGCAGTGCACCTCGGGGGCGACCACCGCCCCGATCGTCGGGTGGTCGTCCGGCGCGGCTGGCATGCACCCTGTCTACGAGACGACACCTGTTGCGCTCACAGGGTGTCGTGACGACCCCTCGTAGGGTGGCTCGGATGCGTTCCGCCCGTCCCATCCGTGTCCTGCTCGCGCTGTCGGTCTCCGGGCTCCTGCTCGGTGCAGCCGGCTGCACCACCCACGACGAGGCGCCGACGGTCGCACAACTGACGCGGTCCTCTGCCGACTCGGTGGCCGTGGCGGCCCAACGGGACCCCTCGGCACGCTCCGTCGCCGCCAGCCGAGCACTGTTCGCGTCCGCTCCGGGTGCGGTCGTCGTGGCGGCGTCCGACACGGGCGCGCTGCGTGCCGCGGCGAGCGCCGCTCGGGCCGCCCACGTGCCGCTGCTGCTGGCGGACGACGACGGCGCTCCGACGGCGTCACCGACCGGCGGGACGAGCGGCGGCGGCGACCGGGTGGCCGCCGAGCTCCGTCGGCTCGGCGCCGACTGGTACCAGGCCGAGGGCGACGTGTCGGTCGACACCGACGTCCCCGAGCGGCACGCGCCGGAGCGGGGCGACGCACCCGAGGCGAGCGGGGCCTCCAGGACGGCGACCGTGGTCGTGGCGGACCGTCGCACGGACGCCGCGGCCGTGGCGACGGCGGAGGCTGCCGGTGCCCGTGTGGTCACGATGCCGGGCGGCGTGACCGACCCCGCTGCCGCCCCCGACGTCGTGTCAGCACTGCACGACCGCGCGGCGCACCCGACCGTGCTCGTCGGGTCGGCGTTCGGAGACCTGCCCGACCCCGACTGGACGGTGCGCGCCGCGGAGAGCGGGTGCCAGCTGCCGCACGGTGGGCAGCGGCCGTTCGACGGGCACCGCTACGTGGCGCTCTACGGTGCCCCGGGAGCGCCTGTGCTCGGCGTGCTCGGCGAGCAGGACCCGGCGGCGACCGTGCGCCGGGCCGAGGGGATGGCGGAGGATTACGACGGGCTCGGCGACGAGCCGGTGACGCCCGCGATGGAGGTCATCGCGACCGTCGCCGCCGGTGATGCCGGAGCCGACGGCGACTACTCGACCGAGCTGCCGGTGTCGACGCTGGAGCCCTACGTCGACGCGGCGACCGATGCCGGGATGCCGGTCGTCCTCGACCTGCAACCGGGGCGGTCGGACTTCCTGTCCCAGGCGAAGCGGTACGAGTCGCTGCTGGCGAAGCCGAACGTGTGGCTCGCGCTCGACCCGGAGTGGCGGCTGACCGCGGACCAGGTGCCCTTGAAGCAGATCGGGAGCGTCTCGGCGGCCGAGGTGAACGAGGTCTCGTCGTGGCTCGCCGACCTGGTGCGGACGAAGGGGCTGCCGCCGAAGGCGCTCGTGCTGCACCAGTTCCGGCTGTCGATGGTCCAGGACCGGTCGTCGCTGGCGTCGCACCCGGAGCTCGACGTGCTCATCCACGTCGACGGGCAGGGCTCGCAGCCGGACAAGCAGGCGACGTGGAAGGCGCTGCACCAGGGCGCACCGGAGGGCGTGCACTGGGGCTGGAAGAACTTCTTCGACGAGGACACGCCGATGCTGTCGCCGGAGCAGACCATGGCGGACGTGCAGCCGGCGCCGTCGTTGATCACGTACCAGTAGGGGTGTCGGGTCGGGCCGCTTCGCGTCGTGTCGCGTCGCGTCGCGTTCTCCACAGCCTGGAGGCGCGGGGCGCGGCCCGTCGGCGGCAGCTGACAGCATGGGGGCATGTCTGGTCTCGGTGTCGGTTCGTCCGTCGGCTCGCCTGCCCCCGTCGGTTCGCCTGCCCCCGCGGCGGCTCCGCCGTCCGCCGAGATCGCGTCGGAGGCACAGGAGGCCCTGGCCGCCCTGACCGGGCGGCCGGACGCGGTCTTCCACCCGGGCCAGCTCGAGGCGATCTCGGCCCTCGTCGAGCACCGGCAGCGCGCCCTCGTGGTGCAGCGCACTGGATGGGGCAAGTCGGCCGTGTACTTCCTCGCGACCCTGCTGCTGCGCCGTCGCGGGGGCGGCCCGACCGTGCTCGTGTCGCCCTTGCTCGCCCTGATGCGCGACCAGGTCGCAGCGGCTGCGCGGGCCGGGGTCCGCGCGGTGTCGATCAACTCGGCGAACGCGCACGAGTGGGCGGACACGCAGGCGGCCCTGGCGCGGGACGAGGTCGACGTGCTCCTCGTCTCCCCCGAGCGCCTCAACAACCCGCGGTTCCGTGACGAGCAGCTGCCGACGCTGATCGCGCGGATGGGCATGCTCGTGGTGGACGAGGCGCACTGCATCTCCGACTGGGGGCACGACTTCCGCCCGGACTACCGACGGCTCGCCGAGCTCATCCGTTCGCTCCCCCAGGGCGTCCCCGTGCTCGCGACGACGGCGACCGCGAACGAGCGCGTGGTCGAGGACGTCGCCGAACAGCTCACCGCGGGGCCGGACGCCCCGGTCTTCACCATCCGCGGTTCCCTGGCGCGGGCGTCGCTCCGGCTCGGCGTCCTGACCCTGCCGGACGCCCGGCAGCGCCTCGGCTGGTTGCTCGCCCACCTGGGCGACCTACCCGGCAGCGGCATCATCTACACGCTGACCGTGTCCGGGGCCGAGGACATCGCCCGACTCCTGCGTGAGAACGGGTACGCCGTGCGCGCCTACACCGGACGGACCGACACCGAGGAGCGCGAGCAGCTCGAGCAGCAGCTCAAGGGCAACGAACTCAAGGCGCTCGTCGCCACGAGCGCGCTCGGCATGGGGTTCGACAAGCCGGACCTCGGGTTCGTCGTGCACGTCGGCGCGCCCTCGTCACCCGTCGCCTACTACCAGCAGATCGGCCGCGCCGGGCGTGCGACCGACAACGCCGACGTGCTGCTGCTGCCCGGGCGCGAAGACCGCGAGATCTGGCAGTACTTCGCGAGCGCGTCGATGCCGACCGAGGCCCGCGCGTCCGCCGTGCTCGGTGCGCTCTCCACCGACTCGGCGATGTCGACCGTGGCCCTCGAGGGGCTCGTCGACATCAAGCGCTCGACCCTCGAACTGCTGCTCAAGGTGCTCGACGTCGACGGCGCCGTCCGTCGGGTCGCCGGCGGCTGGGTGTCGACCGGGCAGCCGTGGCAGTACGACGCCGCGCGGTACGAGCGGGTCGCTGCCGCGCGTGAGGCCGAGGCCGCGTCGATGCTCGCCTACGAGTCCACCTCGGCGTGCCGCATGCAGCTGCTGCAGCAGGACCTCGACGACCCCTCTGCCGAGCCCTGCGGGCGCTGCGACAACTGCGCGGGCGTCTGGTACCCGACGTCGGTGTCGGACTCGGACGCCTCGGGAGCCGCCGCTACGCTGGACAAGGTCGGCGTCGAGCTCGCCCCACGCGCGCAGTGGCCGTCCGGCATGTCCGCGCTCGGCGTGCCCGTGAAGGGGAAGATCCCGGCCGGGGAGCTCGTCGAGTCGGGGCGGGCCGTCGCCCGACTCACCGACCTGGGCTGGGGTGGGCCGCTCCGCGCGCTCTTCTCGGCCGCGACGCCGGACGGTCCCGTCTCCCGGGAGCTGGTCGACGGCTGCATCCGCGCGCTCAAGGACTGGCCCTGGGCCGAGCGACCGACCGGCGTCGTGGCGATGTCCTCGCGGTCGCGGCCGGAGCTCGTCGGGTCGTTGGCGCAGGCGCTGTCCTCGATCGGGCGGCTGCAGTTCCTCGGGACGCTCGGGCGGAGCGGTGGGGAGCCCCGCGGCGACGGTGCGACGAACAGCGCCTACCGGCTGGCAGGGGTGTGGGACACCTTCGTGGTGGACCCGGCGCTCGCTGCGGCGCTGGCGTCGCACCAGGGCCCGGTGCTGCTCGTCGACGACCTGGTGGACAGCCGGTGGACGATGACCGTCGCCGGACGGGAGCTCCGGCGTGCGGGGGCGTCGGCCGTGCTGCCGTTCGCGCTCGCGACGGTGGCCTGACGACGGCACGCCTGGGCGGGCGATCCCGCGGGTGCGTCTCGCGCTGCGGGGTGCGTCCCGCGCTGCGGGTGCTCCCGCGCTGCGGGTGCTCCCGCGCTGCGGGGTGCTCCCGCACAACCGGAAGCAGGGCGCGCCAGGGTTTCCCGTGGTGCGACGTGCTCCCGGTTGCGCCAGCGACGGAGCGCGCCGACTCCGGCGTGGGCCCGCTCGCACGCGTCGGGCGGCTCAGGCGGCGCCGATCGCGTCCAACTCGCGGATCGCGTCGGCCGGCAGGATGATGCCCGCGCCATCGACGTTCTGCCGCAGGTGTTCGACGGACGACGTGCCGGGGATGAGCAAGATGTTGTCCGAGCGCTGGAGCAGCCATGCGAGGGCGACCGACAGGCGCGACTCCCCCAGCCGCTCCGCGACCTTGTCGAGCGCCTCCGACTGGATGGGCGAGAACCCCCCGAGCGGGAAGTACGGCACGTAGGCGATGCCCTCGGCTGCAGTGAGGTCGACGAGGTCGTCGTCCCCGCGCTGCGCCACGTTGTACATGTTCTGCACACACACCACGGGGGCGATCCGGAGGGCCTCGACGAGCTGCGCGCCCGTCACCGTCGACAGTCCGAGGTGCCGGATCTTGCCCTGCTGCTGCAGTTCGGCGAGCGCCTCGAACTGCGGGGCGATGCTGCCCGGCTCCGGGGCATCGAAGCCGCCGACACGGAGGTTGACGACGTCGAGCTGCTCGAGACCGAGCCGGTCGAGGTTCGCGTGCACGTCCTCGACGAGCTGCTCGGGCTTGCGCGTGGGCGGCCACTGCCCCTTTTCGTTCCGGCGCGACCCGACCTTCGTGACGATGTGGACCTGCTCCGGGTACGGGTGCAGGGCTTCGCGGATGATCTCGTTCGTGACGTGCGGGCCGTAGAAGTCCGCGGTGTCGATGTGGGTGATGCCGAGCTCGACCGCCGTGCGCAGCACACGGACGGCCTCGTCACGATCGGCCGGCGGCCCGAAGACGTGCGGGCCGGCGAGCTGCATCGCGCCGTAGCCGAAGCGGGTGACCTCGAGGTCGCCGAGGTCGTAGGTGCCACCGGGGAGGCTGTTCGTCGTCATGGTTCGACCTTGCTCCCGATCACTGCGGTGTGCCTGGCCCTGGTTGTCCCCTGGTCCGCGAGCCCCCGGTCGGTGTGCCTTTCGGCGCGTCGACGGGCCAGGTGCCGATCTGTTCGTCGAGGGATCGGCGGCCGAAGGACGCCTGGTTGCCGATCCTCTCGATGAGCTGCGGGTTCGACGAGAAACCGACGTCCAGCCATCCCGAGTCCCGGGCGATCCGACCGATCTCGAGTTGCGGCTCGGTCCTGATCCGCAGGACGACGCCTGCGTCGGGCGTGTGTCCGCGGGTGGACCAGGCTAGGGGAAGGACCGCGTCGATCAGCTCTGCCACGTCCTCCTCCGAGCGCCCTGCTGCGGGGGCCGAGAAGTCCACGGCGATCCGGTGGTGCGCGGAGAGGCCGTCCGTGGTCTTCTCCTCGTCGACCGTCACAGTCGACACGTTGGGCAGGGCGCTGATCTCGGCAGCGACCGCTTCGCGCGATGCAACCACTTCAGCGTCCGTGCCAGACGCCGAGCACCCGCTGACCGCAGGGATGAGCGACAGCAGGACGCCCGCCGCGATCAGCTTCCGCACGAGCTCACCCTGCACTGCGTCGCCCTCGGTGCAGCGGCGGGCAACTCGCCCAGGCGCTCCCGCAGGTGACGCGCCGGAATGATCGTTGACGTCCTGCCGGGGACGGCGGCTCCTTCCTCGACCCAGCCGGACCGCTGCAGGAGCTTCCCCACGCTCACGTCGGGCGCGCCCCGCATGCCGACACCGACACCGTTCGCGAGTTCTCTGCTCGCGTGCAACGACCATGCCGTCTGAATAATCGCATCGATCTCCGCGTCGGTGATCGTCTCGTTCGTGGACTCTGGTTCCAGGGTCAGGATGATCAACGCCCGGTTCGAGTTCGAGACGTCGAGCCCCGACGTGCTGTGTTCGACCGACACCGCAGCAGCGGCGATGCCCGGGAGCGTCCGGAGGTACTCCTCCGCGTCTTCAGGAGTCTGTCCCCGCGCAGGAGAAGCAGGCGTGCAGCCCGGCAGGACGAGCACACCACACAGCAATGCCGCAACGACCCACCAGACTCGGACACCTCGTCCGCCAGGCGGTGCACCACTCGAGGAACGTCCGCTGGCCGTTCGGGTCACCGGACGACCACGGTGCTCGTCAGCGAGAACGCCCGATTGGTCCGCTCTCGTCAACTCAGTACTCACGAGGCACATCGAAGTCGTCCGGCAGCGCGAAACACGGCGATCCGGAATCGATGTCGACGACAGATCCGCCGTCCTGCACCGTCGCGAGGAGCTGCACCCCTCGGGAGTCGACGAGCTGCTCGCGTATCTTCCCGGTCGACGTGGTGTCGGACGAGACGCCGAAACCCTCCGACGACGCCTTGCGAGCCAACAGATCCCGAGAGTCGTCCCCAAGAACGCCTGGCTTCAGGTGCGCGCGAACGTTGCCCGACCACAGGTACTGTCCGCGCCCGCATCGGAGCAGCGTGCCCGTCTCGACTTGGCGAACTTCTTGCACGTCCGATGAGGGCAGGAACCCGACAACGCGACGCTCGGCGTCCTGCGTCAGGTTCTTCGCTGCGGCAAGCCGCTGTTCGGGGTCCTCCGGGAGATCGACCTTTGTCGCGCAACCGCTCAAGAGAACGGCGGAGGCGAGGAGGGACAATGCCTTGATGATCATGTAGTACCTCTTGGCTCGATCAGCAGCCGGGAACGACGGGTGCGTCACGCTCAACTGCCCGGCCAAGCGCCGAACAGTTGCTCCATGTCCGTCGCGGAGAACGTGATCTGGTACGGCAGATTCGGGTTGCTCGCGAACTGCGGGAGGTCGGATCTCCGAACCAGCGCGACGAGGTCGACGCCGGAGGTACGACCGACCGAGAGCGCGACTCCGTTGGTCAGCTCGTGCTCGTTCACGGACCACCCGATACGCAGCAGTTCTCGGAGCGCCGCACTCGCGTTGTCCTCCTCGAAGTCCGGGGACGGTGAGAAGTACACCGTCGTCCCCCACTCAGACGTGAAGCCGGAACGGTAGTGCCGCATCTCCACGCACGCGTCGGTGACTCCCCGGACCGCCGCCGCAGCAGCGGACGCCTGATCGAGAGTCTGACCACGCTGATCACCCGCCGCACACGAGCTGAGCAAGACCGCGAGACTCACGGAGGCCGCGACCGCGAAGGCCCTTCTCAAGGGACTCATCGGTCGACCTCCTGGTCGTCGTGCGTCATGAACGGAGGGCCCTCCGGATCACCGGCCACATTTCGCACGTCTCTCTAACGAACTTCATCACGACGGCGCTTGAGCGGGCCAGTCGCCCCACCTCTCGTCCATGTCCTTCGCTGAGATCAGGACGGAGGACGTGTCGTTCGGAGCAGGAGCCGAAGCAACTCCCATGCCCTGCAGGACCTTCCGCACATCGATGGAGGGGGACGAGGTCACCCGAAGGCGAAGCCCGTACGGCTCGTGGTGGATGTCAGTGGCCCATCCAGTGGCCGCAGCTCGATCGACGAGGCGTTGCTGCTCGGCGGACGAGAGACCGTCCCGCAGCTCGACTCGAACGTCGATGAAGTAGCTCGTGCCGAGCGTCTCCCGATCCGTCGCCGTGGTGACCGTCGCGCTCTCCACGCCTGGCGCGTCCTCAACCGCATCGCGCGCTGCGAGCGGGCTGAGGCCGCTCGACGAAGAACAGCCGCTCAACAAGATCAGAAGACCGCCGGCAATGACGACCGCAGAAACGAGCATTGCCCTCGTACTTCTTCGTCGCGCGCGCACCAGATAGCTACAGCTCTTGCTTTGGGACGGGCTGATCGAGCTCGATGCCATGAGCATGACCCCGGACGTCGTCATCAACGCCCAGGCCACTGCCCGAATGCTTTACTCATGTCCTGCGAGGAGACCGTCAATTCTCCTGGTAACGAGGGGTTCGCGGTGAACGGTGGAAGATCGTCATCACCTGCCACGGCGGCGAGATCAACCCCCGGGGTGTCTTCCAGCACTAGCGAAACTCCACCGTCGATCGCATGGTCGTGGACTGACCAGCCGATACGGAGCAAGTCACGAAGAAGTGTCTTGTCGCCGCTCTGCAATGCGTTCTCCGCAGGCTTGAAGTACACGTCAACGCCCCATCGTGAGGTGAACCCCGATGTGTAATTGCGGAGTTCGACGCGGCCATCAGTCACACCCTCATGGGCGGCTACAAGCCGAGACGCGTCTTCCAGGGATCGCCCTTCGGCACTCTTCGGCGAGGAACAACCCGAGGCGAACGCGACGACCGCCAACGTCAGAAGCGCCGCGCAGGCCATGCGCCTCATCACTTTCTGATCGCCTGATAGTCGGTCACTTTCATGTAGTCATGTTCCCCTTGAGGTCGAGCCAGGTACTCCTGAAGCTCCGGATCAACATCTGACGAATAGTTCCGAGCCATCTGCGCGTACCGCGCGGCGTCATGCACATTTTTTGGGGACATCGTGGTGCTTCCATCCTCTCCATTCAACCGTGCAGTCTCCTGGTTGGAAATACCGGCATCCCAGTTACTGGGGTTGCTGGCTCCGTCGAGTTTCGGGACGGCGTCCTGTGGAGATTCCAGAGCAGTGACGTGCACAGTAGAGGGAATGTCCATTCGTCCGATCGGAGCTCCGGCTGTGGCCACTTGCTGAATGTTGAACTCACCGTCGTTGCCCGCCGCGATTGCGCCGGCAGTGATGCCACCGAGGCTGAAACCTGTCAACATCACTGGGTTGTGACCAACGTTGGCCTGCCTCATCGCGTCCTTCACGGCCTCAGCAAGGGCGGTCTGGTCCCCTTGTTGGAGCGCGATCACATCCGAGGTGAAGTCATTCGGTGCCTGCTGCCCCCAGGGATTCCCGTTCCCCATGGGGAACCACCGCTGCGTGCTCGGGATCTGCACCGTGAAGTACTTCTTGCCGTCTTCGTAGCGTTCGATTACTCGGATGTCCGCGAAGTCCTTCTTGCCCACATTGTCAATCTGCGCCGCCCCTGCAAAAACATCGGCAAGAGAATGGGGAATGATGCTTTTCGTCACCGGGTCGATGTCGACGCCATCAGCGATCTCAGGGACCGTAGCTTGCAGGTCGCGAAGCGTCTTCCCGGCCCGGGCCCGTGCCTCGTCCGGATCGACGTGGCTCCGTTCGAAGTGCCCATCATCGAACAGCCCGATGGCATGCCCGTCGTGGTACACGAGGAACATAAGAGCTTCGTAGCCGCCTGGCACTGATCCGAGGGCACTCTCAAAGGAACCGGTGACGTCCGTCCACATGTTCGACCACGAGAAGTTGCGCTCCCAGGCTTTCGCCAAATCAGACGCAAATGAGCCGTTGAGGAGGTCCTCCGGTGAATCTACCTGGATGAAAGCTTCTGCGAGACTGAAAGCAGCAGTGAGGGAAAGATCTTGCGCCGCCCCGCGAACAGCCGATGCAATCGTGATCACCAGCGTAGCTGTGATGGTCGTGTTGGCGGTTGCCGCGAACAGCAGCGATTCGCCGACGTGCGTGCCCACTTCCGCGAGGAACGGGCCAGTCACGGACCAAGCAACGCGAAGCCCGAGCGCAGCAGCGCGAAGGGTCAACTCCGCGGCCTCGTACACCTTCGAGAACGACGCGGTGATGATCACCAGCGCCTCGGTGGAGACGATCGTCACGCTCAGCTGCGCCGACGCCTTCAAGACGGCTCCCTCGGCGGCCACCGCGGTGCCAGGCGAGAGGATCGCCGACGCGAGCAGGTCCCCGTCCGCCGACAGCGCCCCGACCTTCGCAACGAGCGGCCCGGCGAACGTGTTGAGCGCGGTGATTCCCGTGGTCAGCCGGTCGATCTCCGCGTAGTCGACCTTGATCCCGTCAGACATCTCGATCCCTGATGAGTCCAGCGACGAGCCCGAGCAGATCCGTGCGGATCTCCTGGTCCGTCTGCGCCGTCACGGTGACCGTACCGGCATCGGTGATGAGTTCGGGCGTGACCTCTGCGCCACGCGCTTCCGCGTCGAGACCGACGCTCATCCGCAGCCAGCCACGCCGGGTGCCGAACCAGTCGGCAACGAAGACCGAGCCGCGGTCCGCGGTGAAGGCCTTCACACGGAAGCCGTGCTGCACGGGCTCAGCCAAGCCACGGAACAGGCTGACCGCCTCGGCCGGGACGTGCAGCTCGGCCACCACGGCGTCGAGCACTCGGGCGTCGCCGCGCTGGATCGCATCGACCAGCGCTTGGGACGCCACCGTGCTCACCGTCGTCGTCCCACGGACCGGATCGGGGACGTCGAGTGACGGGAGGAGTTCGACGAGCGCCGACCACGCTTGATCGAGCACCGACCCGCGCAGGTGTGCGCCGCTGCCGTCTCCAGCGCGCGCGCTCCGCACGGTGAGGTGCGACGCGGCGTCACCCCCGATGACGGTCGAGTGCGCCGATGTCGTGTCGGCATCCCAGGCGCTCACCTGGATGACGATCGAGCCGGCGTTCTGCAGAGCGAGCGTCAGCAGGAACGGTGCGTCGAGGTCTTCCGCCCACGATGCAGCACCGGCATCGGGCTGTCGCGCGAGCACACCGCGCTCGACCAGTGCATCCACGGACTGCTGCTCCGGCGCGCCCGAGGGCACGAAGGACGGCAGGACCAGCCCGGGCAAGTGCTCGCGGACGGTGCGCAGCTCGTCGACGGTCAGGTCCCAGTCGATGACGTCGGTCGCCGGTGCGCCGCTCATCCGATGCCGTTCCGGATGGCCGCGCCACGCACGTCGATCCAGTCCTTCGACCCGGAGGGCGGCGGAGACGGCACCTGCGCGATGAACGACTTGGCGCTGGCGACCTGCCCGTCGGAGACCTGCTGCCCACCGAGCTCGTGCACGGATACCCGGACGTGGTCGGGCTCCCCCGAGCCCGCGGCCCCGATCACCTGCATGAACCCGTTGACCGCATTCGACGCGACGTCCTTGACCGCGTTCACGACGTTCGCCGCCAGGTGCGCCGCCTGGTTCCACAGGTCGCGTGCGACGCGCTCGGCCTCGGCGATCTGCGCCTTCACAGCGTCGACCGCCTTGGCGTGCGCGTCGAGTGCGTCAGCCGCTTCGTCGAGCAGCTGAGCCTTCTTGCCCAGCTCGGCCCCCGACTCCTGGACGCGACGGCGCACGGCGTCCGCGGCCTTCCCTGCCGACGACAACCCATCGGCCTGCGCCACCAGCGCACTCGCGCGCGAGCGCAAGCCGTCGGCGTCGTCGCGCAGCGCCCGGGCCTTTGCCCGGAGCTGTGTCATCTCCCCGTACATGCTCTACCCCCAACGGAGGAGACGGCCGGCACCGAGAGCGCCGGCCGTCCCTGGTCCGGTCGTCCCGATCAGCGCCCGAGTCGCGACGCGAGCTGCTGGTCGACGTCGCCCAGCGTCTGCGCGGTCGTGCGGAGGAACTGCGCGAGGTCGTTCAGGCCACCGATGGTGTTCTGCGCGCCGCTCGTGAAGCGGTTGTAGGCCTCGTTGTACGCACCGGAGGAACGGTCCGTCTGGAACCCGGCCTGGGTGAGCGACGCGATCTGCGCCTGCAGTTTCGACAGGGTCGCGTTGATCTCGTCCCGCCCTGCGAGCAGACGATCGGCGTTGCTGTTGAGCTCCTGGTAGGAGACGTTGATGTTGGCCACGTTGCACCCCTTCACGGTGGTCTGGATCGCCAGCCCCTCCGGCGACCGCGACTACGGTAACACCGGTCCGGAACAAATCACCCATGCGATGTCCACACCCCCGTTCGAGGGGGACGGGTCGGTCCCCGATCAGGAGGACACGGGGTCCAGAGCGACCTGCACGCGGGTGGTCGACCTGGAGTCGGCCGCGGTGCCGCGACCCACGGGGAAGTCGGTCCTGGTCACGCGCGGGAATGCCGTTGCCCTCAGTAGTTCAACGGCACGTCGAAGTCGCTCGGAAGGTCGAAACAGGGCGATCCCGAGTCGACGTTGAGGGCACTCCCGTCATTCCACACCGTGACGATCAGTTGGACGCGGTCATCGTCGAACATCTGGTAACGGACGTCGCCGGACAACATCTCGTCCTTCGAGACGGAGAATCCGTGGTCCGCCGCAGTGCGCGCGAGCGCATCACGTGCCTCGGTGGCTCGTGTGCCGGGGACGAGTCCGATCCGGACGTTGCCGGACCACTGGTACTTGCTCCCGCACTGCAGAACGGCGCCGTCGTCGGGCTGCCGCACACTCTCGACCTCGTTCGCCGGGACGAGATCGAGCAGGGAACGTTCTGCCGCCCGCGTCGTGTCCTTCGCGGAGAGCAAGCGACGCTCGGGCGGGTCGTGACCTTCGGAACCCACAGCACATGCCGTCAACAGGAAGGCGGCCAGGACCGCGATCACGGTGCCGATCTTCTTCACTGCGTCATCCTCTCCGGAAGACCGCTCACAACGGGGAGCGTCTCGTGGTCCCCTTCGTCCGTCGACGCAGCGATCTCGCGCAACTCGAGCACCCCAGGTCAGTACTCACCGGGAACGTCGAAGTCCCGCGGGAGAGCGAAGCAAGGCGAGGCAGAGTCGATGTCGATCGCGTTGCCCTCGACCCACTTCGTGAGCAGGAGTTGGACTCCTCGAGCGTCGACGAGTTCGAAACGCTTGCTTCCCGTGACCGTCTTGTCCTCACCGACCGTGAAGCCTCGACCCGCAGCGCCTTGGGCGATGTCATCTCTCACATCGCCCGCCTCGACGCTGGCCGACAACTCCACACGCACGTTCCCCGTCCACCGGTACGCATCCCCGCAGCGGAGGATCGTCCCTTCCTCGAGTTGACGAACATTCTCGACGGCGGACTCCGGAAGAAGTTCGATGATCGTGTCCTCAGCCCCCTGGGTCATGGTCTTCGCCGACGCGAGTCGGTCTTCCGGAGCGTCCGGCAACGCACTCTTCGTGGCACATCCACTCAGCAGGACGACCGCGCACATCACAGGCAGGATCTTTGGGAGCATCATCTCTCTCCCCGATCAGGAGGACCCGAGGTCCCGAGCGA
Source organism: Curtobacterium sp. SGAir0471 (assembly GCF_005490985.1). NCBI lineage: Bacteria > Bacillati > Actinomycetota > Actinomycetes > Micrococcales > Microbacteriaceae > Curtobacterium > Curtobacterium sp. SGAir0471. Next base: position 1,182,474 of record NZ_CP027869.1, on the reverse strand, counting down.
CCTGCACGCGGGTGATCCGCCCGGAGTCGACCATGATGCCGCGACCCACGGGGAAGTCGGTCCTGGTCACACGCGGGAAGGCCGTCCGGAAGAGCGTCAGCCCGTCGGTCTCCTCCGGCTGCAGGGCGATCCCGGCGCGTGCGGTCTTCAGCTCGGCGAAGAGCTGCCACGCGTTCGGTGCCGTAACCGTGTCGGCCTCGGCGAGCACGAACACCCCGGCACGGCGGGCGGCCTTGATGAGCCTGGCCACCTGGCTCTCGGCCGGCAGGCCCTCGAAGTCGCCGACGTTCTCGATCACGATCACCGGGTCCGGTCCGCTCGACACCCCGCTCTCGAGCGCGGTCGCCAGCTGTGACGCGATCGCCTCGGCATCGGTGGCGTCCTGCGCTGCGGACGCCCAGTCGGTCGCGTCCCGCAGCGTCGACCGGCGCCCGACCACCAGGTGCGCCGGCCGTTCCGGCCACGTCGCCCGCACGGACCGCAGCACGGTGCGCATGGTCGTCGAGCGACCGGACCCGAACGGCCCGGTGACAACGAACAGCCCGTCGGTCGGGACGCCCACCGGGCTGAGGGTGTCGTCCGCCAGCCCGATCGTCGGGCGCCCGCCCACGGCGACCGGCAGCGCAGCTCGGTCGACGTCCTCGGGCAGACGGCGGATCGGCGGGGCCGCCTCGACCCCCCGGCGCAGCAGGTCGGCGGCGAGCGCCTCGACCGCCGCGGCCTGCGCGACGAGGTCGGCGCTGCCGCCGGGCACCGCGACCTGGACCTCGTGCTCGTCGACGAGTCCCCTGCCGGGCACGGCGTCCTCGAGCACGTCTGCCGGCACGTCGGCGGCGTGGTACTCCATCTCGGTCGCCAGGCGGAGCACGATTCGCTCCCCGATCGCGGCCTGCAGGTTCGACGGGAAGGCCGCGGTGCGGTCCGCACTCATCACCAGGTGCACGCCCAGCGCACGTCCGGTCGCCGCGATCGCGACGAGCTGGTCGAAGACCGGCTGGGTACCGAGACGGAACTCGTACTCGTTGCGGAACGCTCCCATGCCGTCGACCAGGACGAGGATGCGCGGTTCGGCGGTGCCGGTCACGTCGCGGTACTCGGTGAGGTTCGCCGCCCGGGCGGCCGCGAACCGTGCGGAGCGGTCGGCGACGGTCGCCTCGAGGTCGGCCAGGAGGCGCGTGATCCGTTCGTCGTCCGGCCCGCTGATGACGGTGCCCACCGTCGGCAGCGCCTCGAGCATGTGCAGACCGCCACCGCCGAAGTCGAGCCCGGTGATCCGGACCGGGAACCGGTCCGCGACGGCGGAGGCCGCGACCGCCACGGCGCGGAGCGCCGCGGACTTGCCGGCTCCGCCGGCGCCGAGCACGGCCACGTTGCCGACCGCGTCGAGATCGAGACGGAACGGGGTCTGCTGCTGCGACTCGGGCAGGTCGACCGTCCCGATGACGAGTGCCGACCCGTCGGAGGCGGGCAGTGCCTCCAGGCCGACGGCGTCGGGGAGCTGATCGAGCCACGGCTTCCGCGGGACCTCGAGGCCCTGCCGGTCCGCGGCGCGCACGATCGTGGCGGCCAGCCGCTCGATGTCACGGGCCCGCGTCGAGTCCCGCGGCGCGCGCGGAGGACTCGGCCAGGTGCTGCCGGGACCGAAGGGGAAGTCCTGCACGTCGACGTCGGGTTCGTGCACGACGTCGACGGAACGGCCGCCGAGGTAGGCGGTCTGGAAGTCGAGCACACGCCCCGGGCCGATCTTGGCGGCCGCACGACCGGGCGTGCCCGGATCGAAGAAGGCGGCGTCGGCCACGCCGAGGACGTCCTCGCTGTCGACCGGGTCGGCGACGCGGAGTGCGATGCGGAGGTTCGTGTTGGCGCGCAGGGAGTCCTTGATGACCCCGCTCGGGCGCTGGGTCGCCATGACGAGGTGCAGGCCGAGGGACCGACCGCGCTGCGCGACGTCGATGACGCCGTCGATGAACTCCGGGATCTCGGTGGCGAGGGCGGCGAACTCGTCGATCACGATGACGAGGACGGGCGGCGCCGCGGGGTCGCCGCGCTGCTCGAGCGTGACGAGGTCCTTCGCCCCGCGGTCGTTGAGCAGGTGCTCGCGGTACCGGAGCTCCGCCCGCAGCGAGGTGAGCGCGCGACGGACGAGGTGCGGGTTGAGGTCGGTGACGAGCCCGACGGTGTGCGGCAGGCCGACGCACTCGGCGAACGCGGCACCACCCTTGTAGTCGACGAGCAGGAACGTGAGTCGGTCGGGCGCGTACTCCGTCGCCATGCCCATGATCCACGTCTGCAGGAACTCGCTCTTGCCGGCGCCCGTGGTCCCGCCGACGAGCGCGTGCGGTCCGTGGGCGCGCAGGTCGAGGGCCAGCGGCTCGCTCGGTCCCTGTCCGACGACGGCGCGCACCCCGCCGCTCTCCCGCCCGGACCCCGGCTGCCACGCCGCGGTCAGGCTGTCGTTCTTCGACCACCGCTGGACGATCGCGGACGGGTCACCGGCGACGTCGCCCTCGTACAGGTCGACGAACGCCACGCTGTGCGGCAGGTCGGTCTCGTCGAGGACCCGCGCGCCGGAGTCCTGGATCGGCGCGATCGCGCGGGCGACCGTCGCCGCCTCGATGCTGTCCACGCGGTCGAGCTCGTCGAGCACCACCGACTGTCCGGACCGGACGAAGCCGACCGTGGCGGTGCCGCTCGCCCGGTCGAGCACGATGTGCGTGCGGCACACCACGGGCAGCGCCTGCAGCGTGGGTGCGAGCCAGAGGACGTGCACGCCGAGGTCGGGTCCCTCCTCGGCCAGGGCGACGAGCCGGGCACGGTCGGCGGGCGCCTCGGCCGTGACGAGCACGACCACGGCCGGGGTCGCGGGGAGACGGTCCACCGACTCGCCGTGGTCCTCGTCGAGGGCGCGGGACTCGTCGATGCGCGACCGGACCTGTTCGCCGCGGCCCGAGCCGGCTGCACGGCGGGTCGCCACGAGGCCCTCGAGCTCGGCCAGCAGCGTCGAGGCGCCGGCGAAGTCGTGCACGAGCCCCGTGGACCGCAGTGGGCTGTAGGGCGAGTCCACGTGCGGCAGCCACTTGAGCCACGACCACTGGTCGGTGGTCGTGCCCCCGGCGAACGCGGTGAGCACGAGGTCCGCCGGGCTGTGCAGCCCCGCGAGCTGCACCACGAGCGACCTCGCGACGTCATCCGCCGCCAGCCCGGTGCCGGCGACACCGATCGCGCCGGCCCGTTCGAACGTCTCGACCACGGGCACCGGCCCGACCGTGGCGTACTCGTCGGCGAGCGCCTCGGCGCGGTTCCAGTCGTCGACGCTGCCGGAGTTCTTCGACGGCAGGGTGACGGTGGAACGGGACGGCTGGGTGCCGGCACCGAAGCGGACCTCGAGGAAGGTGGTGTGCTCGGGCTTCCGGGTCCAGAGCAGTGCCGAGCGGTCGCGCATCGCCGCCGTCACGACCGCCGGGGCCGGTGACTCGGCCGTCCGCGCCTCGATCTCGGCCGCGCGGACCGCAGCGAGTCGTTCGCGGGAGTCGGCGAGCGACTCCTCGAAGCGCTGGCGTTCGTCGCGACGCCTCCGCCGGGCCTGCACACGCTGGTCGATCCACGTGCCGATCATGATGACCGGCGACAGTGCGATGAAGATCAGCGTGTACGGCTGCTTCGTGACGAGGAACAGGACCGCGCCGAGGATGATCGGCGCGATGATCGCGATCATCGGCAGCCGGGGCTTCTCGCCCGGCACCGGGATCTCGGGCAGGGTGAACTGACGGCCGCGGTGCGCCGGTTCGACGCGGGGCGAACGGCTGAAGTCCGCCTCGGGGACCGCCGACGCGGAGGCGTCCGCGACCAGCGCGGACGGCGCGGTGGGCAGCGATCGGATGCGCAGCGTCGTGTCACCGATCCGGATCGTGGTGTCGGGATCGACGAAGGCACGCGCCACGAGCCGCCCGTCCACCTCGACCCCGTTCGCGGAGTTGAGGTCGACGACCTCGACGGTCTCGCCGACCGTCACGGTGGCGTGGCGTCGGGAGACCAGGTCGTCGCCCGCGAGCCAGACCTGTGCCATCGCGTCGCGACCGACGAGGTTGACCCCCTGGGACAGCGTGTACTCATTGCCGGCGTCCGGGCCGGAGAGCACCTGCGCGACCGCCGCCGGGGCGTCCTCGACGTCGTCGCCGCGCCGTCGGTCCGTCGCCGCGACGACCTCGACCCGGCAGCCGGACCGGAGCGACGACTCGTGCACCGTGGCCGACGGGTTGAGCAGGCGTGGCTGCGGTCGGTCGGGGAACCACACGCGCAGCGTCAGCGGCACGCCGTCGGCCGCGGTCCGCCCACGGGACAACCGGTCGGCAAGCGAGCCGATGGTCGCCGTCACGTCCGCCGTCACCACGACGTCGCGGTCTGCCCGCGGCCCTGCGATGGTCACCTTGAGTTTCACACACCACCCCCGTGCCCACCATCGTACGGGCGCCGTCCGACCGTGGCACCGTCACCCGTCACTCCGTGGAGTGCTCCTGTCGACCCGCACGGACCGGCTTCGGGAAGGTCGCCCGCATGTGGTCGCTCGTCAGCACGTCGCCGATGCCGATCATCAGGAGCGAGAAGAGGATCTGCTCGATGACCATCCAGAACGGGTAGAGCCCCGGGATCGCTGCGACGACGAGGGTCACGACGGGGAAGATCCGGCTGAACAGCCGGATCCGCTGGTACGCCCAGTAGTAGCCGAGCTGCGCCCGCCAGGCGAACACGTAGAGCGTCAGGGTGATGAGGAGCACGACGGTCGCCCGGAACCAGACCGCCCACACGACCGTCTCCCCCGCGCGGGTGAGCAGCACGGCGACGACGATCGCCGCGAGTCCGACCGCCGTCTCGGCGACGAGCAGCCACCGGATCCACCGGAACGACCGCACGGTGTCGGGGTGGGCGAGCATGTCCTCGCGGATCACGTAGTCGGCCTGCCGACCGCCGGCCAGGCGGTCCAGGTGCAGCCGGCACCAGAGACGGTCGGCGAGGACGGGGAGACGCACGAGTCAATGGTGCCGCATCCGGCGCCCGTCGGAGGGCCGTGCCGCTCCGGTCCCGTTCAGTCGGTGGCGCTTCCGTCCCCGGTGACGAGCCATGCGGCGCCGAGCCCGGACACGACGACGGCGAGCGCCAGCAGGCCCGCCAGGGGTCCTCGCCGTGCTCGCCGTCCCACGTCGTCGTCCGACCGCTACGTGCGCTTGCGGCGCTCGCGCACCCGCATGTTGACGTTGATCGGGGTGCCCTCGAAGCCCCACACCTCGCGCAGACGACGCGTGATGAAGCGGCGGTACTGCGGGTCGAGGAACGCCGAGGTGAAGAGCACGAACGTCGGCGGCTGGCTCGACGCCTGCGTCCCGAACAGGATGCGGGGCTGCTTGCCACCGCGGACCGGGTGCGGGTGCTCCTGCACGAGCTCGGCGATGAAGGCGTTGACCTTGCCGGTCGGGATGCGGGTGTCCCACGACTCGAGGGCGGTCTCGAGCGCCGGCACGAGCTTCTCGAGGTGACGGCCCGTCCGGGCGGAGATGTTGACGCGCGGGGCCCAGGCGACGTGCGCCAGGTCCTGCTCGATCTCGCGCTCGAGGTAGCGACGCCGGTCGTCGTCGAGCAGGTCCCACTTGTTGTAGGCGAGGACGAGCGCACGGCCGGACTCGAGCACCAGGTCGATGATGCGGAGGTCCTGCGTCGAGATCGGCTCGGTCACGTCGAGCACGACGACGGCGACCTCGGCCTTCTCGAGCGCCGCGGTGGTGCGGAGCGAGGCGTAGAAGTCCGCGCCCTGCTGCAGGTGCACGCGCTTCCGGATGCCGGCGGTGTCGACGAAGCGCCACACGCGGCCGCCGAGCTCGATCTGCTCGTCCACCGGGTCACGGGTGGTCCCTGCGAGGTCGTTGACGACGACGCGCTCCTCGCCCGCGGCCTTGTTGAGCAGCGAGCTCTTGCCGACGTTCGGGCGGCCGAGGATCGCGACGCGACGGGGTCCGCCGACCTCCTGCTTGGCGACGGCCGACGTGTCGGGGAGCGTCTTGATGATGAGGTCCATCAGGTCCGCGACGCCTCGGCCGTGCAGCGCGGAGACCGGGTGCGGCTCGCCGAGCCCGAGGTTCCACAGCTCGTAGGCGTCCAGGTCACGGCGGTCGTCGTCGGCCTTGTTCGCGACGACGATGACCGGGCGGTCGGTCCCGCGGAGCATCTTCACGACGTGCTCGTCGGTGGCGGTGATGCCGACCGTGACGTCGACGACGAAGAGCACGGCGTCGGCGAGGTCGACCGCGACCTCGGCCTGGGCGGCGACCGAGGCGTTGATGCCGCGGGCGTCGGGCTCCCACCCGCCGGTGTCGACGAGCGTGAAGCGCTTGTCGTTCCACTCGGCCCTGTAGCTCACGCGGTCACGCGTGACGCCGGGGACGTCCTGGACGACGGCCTCGCGACGGCCGATGATGCGGTTGACGAGCGCCGACTTGCCGACGTTCGGACGTCCGACGATGGCGAGCACCGGGTACGCGGGCAGGTAGTGGACGCCGTCCTCGCCGAGCTCACCGGCGTCGAGGAGCGCGACGTCCTCGTCGTCGAGCTCGTACTCGTCGAGCCCGGCGCGGAGCGCGTTCGCACGCTGGTCCGCCTCGGCGTCGTCGAGTCCGGCGAGCCGTTCGCCGAGCGCGTCGTCGTACTCCGGGAAGTCGTCGTTGTCGTGGCTGTCCTGCTGGGCCATGGTGGGTTTCCTCGTGTGCGACCGGAGCCGCGGTGTCGGTGGCCGGTGCCGGCCGGGCCGGTTCCCCGGCCGTGGTGACCGGGCGACCCGGTCGTGGTGACCGGACGGCGCCCGGTCGTGCGTCAGTGCGTGGCCGCTCGGGCCAGGTCGACGACCGCCTGGACGGTCTGGTCGAAGTCGAGGTCGGTGGAGTCGAGCGTCGTGACACCGTCCGCGGCGTTCATGAAGTCGACGACCTTCGCGTCCGCCGCGTCTCGGCGGGCGAGTGCGGCGGAGGTCTCGGCGGCCGACTGCGTGGTGACCTCTGCCGAGCGCCGAGCCATCCTAACCGACTCGTCGGCGGTCAGCAGGATGCGGACCTCGGCGTCGGGTGCGACGACCGTGGTGATGTCGCGGCCCTCGGTGATGATGCCCTGCGCGTCGGCCTTCCGCATGACCTGCCGGAACAGCTGCACGAGCTTCTCGCGGACCTCGGGCAGCTTCGCGATGTGCGCGACCGCCGCGGTCACCTCGGGGGTGCGGATCGCCTCGGTCACGTCGGTGTCGCCGACGCGGACGAAGTAGTCGTCCGGGTCGGTGCCGATGGAGTAGTCGAAGGTGTCCCAGCTCGCCACGACCGCCGCGGCGTCGTCGAGGTCGACGCCCAGCTGCAGCGCGTGCCAAGCGAGTGCACGGTAAGCGGCGCCGGTGTCCTGGTACCCGAAGCCCAGGGCACGGGCCGCCGCGCGCGAGACGCTGGACTTGCCGCTGCCGGCGGGACCGTCGACCGCGATGACCGTCTTCGCGACGAACGCGCCCTGCGGCAGGCCGGACGGCACCGGGGCGCTGGTCGACCCGGGCTCGCCGCCCGGGGTGCCGAGCCCACCGGCGGGCCCACCGAGCGCACCGCCGTCGGCGCCGCCGGCAGCACCGTCGCCCGGTGTCGGGGTGGGCAGACCGGAGTCGGGCCCCTCGGGACCCCCGGTGACGCCGGAGTCGTCCGGCGTGACGTGCGTGTCGTCGTTCAGGCCCATGCTGCTGCGATCCTCCATCCGCGCCCCTCGAGTTCCTCGACGAGTCGCTGTTCCTGCTCGGGCACGACCGACACCTCGACGATGCCGATCGGTGCGCCCGGTGAGTGCTCGAGGCGCATGTCCTCGAGGTTGATGCCGATCTCCCCGATGAACTGCAGGAGCGCGGCGATCTGCCCGGGGGTGTCGTCGACGAGGACGACCACCTGGGCGAAGCGCTTGGTGGTGCCGTGCTTGCCGGGGAGCCGCTCGACCCCGCGGTTGCCTGCGGCGATGGTCTCCGCGATCGTCCGCGGCGATCCCTGCCCGTCGGGATCACCGAGCGCGGCGAGCACCCGGTCGAGGTCGTCGCGCAGGTCGGCGAGCACCGGCCGGATGTTCGCGGCGTTCGCTCCGATGATCTGCACCCACAAGCCGGGGTCGCTCGCGGCGATGCGCGTCACGTCGCGCACGCCGCCACCGGCGAGGCCGAGCGACCCGTCCGGGGCCTCCTGCAGCCGCGCGGCCATGAGGGTCGACACGAGCTGCGGCGCGTGCGAGACGTACGCGACGGCGAGGTCGTGCGAGTCGGGCTCCATCGGGACGACGGTCGCGCCGACGTCGAGCGCGAGGTCCTCGACCACCGCGGCACGCTGGTACGAGATCGCGTCGTGCCCGGCGATCACCCAAGGGCGACCGACGAACAGGTCGGCCCGCGCCGCGGTCGGCCCGCTCCGCTCGCGACCGGCCATCGGGTGCGATCCGATGTACCGACCGACGTCGGCGCCCGAGGCCCGCAGTCGCTCCAGCGGTCCCGTCTTCACGCTCGCCACGTCGGTGACGACCGCGCGCGGGAAGGCAGTGAGCTCGCGCTCGACGACCGTCGCGACCACGTCCGGCGGGACCGCCACCACGACGAGCTCCGGGTCGTCGCCGTCCGCCGGTCGCCGGCCCGCACCGTAGTCGACGGCGAGCGCCAGTGCGGCGGGTGAGACGTCGTCGAGCACGACGTCGACGCCCTTCTCGCGCAGGGCGAGCCCGATCGACGCGCCCAGCAGCCCGGCACCGACCACCCGCACGGGTCCGCGCAGCCGCCGGTCGATGTCCGGTTCGGCGAGCGGGGCGGGGGCGTCGGTCACGGGCCTCAGCCTACCGAGCGTCAGTCGGCAGTCTCCTCGTCGGAGTCGCCCTGTGCAGAACCCTTCGCGTCGCGGGCGATGCGCAGGAGTGCTCCGAGCTCGACGGTGGAGAGCTCACGCACCCTGCCGATCGGCAGCGATCCGAGCTGCAGCGGTCCGAACGACCGACGCACGAGCTCGAGCACCGGGTGGTCGACCGCGTCGAGCATGCGTCGCACGATCCGGTTGCGCCCCGAGTGCAGGGTGATCTCGACCAGGGACTCACCACGGGCGGACTCGAGCAGGCGCACCTTGTCCGCGGCGATCGGCCCGTCCTCGAGCTCCACGCCGTCGAGCAGCCGCTGCACGGTCGCCGGGTTCACGTTGCCCGCGACCTTCGCGATGTAGGTCTTCGTCACGCCGAACGACGGGTGGGCCAGCACGTGCGCGAGGTCGCCGTCGTTCGTCAGCAGGAGCAGCCCGGACGTCTCGGCGTCGAGCCGACCGACGTTGAAGAGGCGTTCCTCGTACCGGTCGACGAACTCCGACAGGTCGCGTCGACCGCGTTCGTCCTGCAGGCTCGACACGATCCCGACCGGCTTGTTCAGCAACACGTACCGCCGCGAGGTGTCCACCTGCACCGGCACACCGTCCACCGCGATCTCGTCCGACTCCGGGTCCACGCGCCGTCCGAGGGCCTCGACGACCTCGCCGTTCACCGTGACGCGCCCCTCGACGATCAGGTTCTCCGCGACCCGTCGGGACGCCACGCCCGCAGCGGCGATCACCTTCTGCAGACGCTCACCGTCGGCCTGGAGGCTCGCCGCACCCCCGGCGGGCGCCCCCGCCTCGTCCGCGTCCCAGTCCGGGATGATCGGCCGCTCGGGCGTGCCCTCCACCGGGATGCCGTGGTCGTCACGCGCACCCTCCGGGCGCGGGGTCGTCCCGCGCTCGGCGCCGCTCGGGATGCGTCCGCGTCCGCCCGCACCCGGCCGGTCTCCGTTGCGTGCGGTGGTCGTGCCGCCGACGTAGCGGCGGCCGTTGTGCCAGACGGTGCTCGGTCGGCCGTCGGGGGTGCGGCGGTCCTCGCGGGCGGGGTCGCGGCGATCGTCGCGGCGGTCGTCACGGCGCTCCGGCCGGCGCCCGGCGTCGCGGCGGTCGGTGCCGCGACGGTCGTCGTCGCGGCCGCGGTAGCCACCACGGTCACCAGCCGGACGCTCGTCGCGCCCGCGGTACCCACCAGGACGCTCGCCGCCGCGGTCGTCGCGCCCGCGGTACCCACCACGGTCACCACCCGGACGCTCGTCTCGCCCGCGGAACCCACCACGGTCGCTGCCCTGGCGGTCGTCACGCCCGCGGTACCCGCCGGAGCGGTCGTCCTTGCGTCCGACGAACCCGCCGCGGTCGGTGCTGCGGCGGTCGGCGTCGCGGCTCACGAAGCGGCCGCGGTCCCCACCGGAGCGGTCGTCGCGCCCGCGGTACCCACCACGCTCACCGCCGCGCTCGTCGCGCCCGCGGTACCCACCACGCTCACCGCCGCGCTCGTCGCGCCCGCGATACCCGCCCTGGTCAGGACCGGCGCGGTACCCACCACGGTCGCCACCCCGCTGCTCGTCACGCCCGCGGTACCCACCCTGGTCCGACCCGCCGCGGTACCCACCACGCTCGCCACCGGACCGGTCGTCACGCCCGCGGGACCCACCACGCTCACCGCCGCGGTCGTCCTGCCCGCGGTACCCACCACGGTCGCCACCCCGTCGATCGTCACGCCCGCGGTACCCGCCCTGGTCCGAGCCACCGCGGTACCCGCCGCGCTCGCCACCGGACCGGTCGTCACGCCCGCGGTACCCACCACGGTCGCCACCACCTGTCGGGCGCTCGTCGCGCCCGCGGTACCCGCCACGGTCCGCGCCGGGCCGGCCACCCGCGCGGCCGGAGCCGGCGGTGCGGTCGCGCGACGCGCCTCCAGGCCGACCGGAGCCGGAGCGGCCGTCCGATCCCCCTCGGGACCCACCTCGTCGTTCGTTCTCATACGCGGCCATCGGGGATCCCTTCGTTGTGCCCGAAGCCGTCCGCGCCGTCCTCCAGCAGAGGCGAGATCAGCGGCAGTTCGTCGAGCGAGTTGATGCCGAGCTGCTGGAGCAGCAGGTCGGACGTGACGTAGTTGATGGCGCCGGTCTCGGCGTCGGTGAACGACTCCTCGATGAGGCCGCGCGCGACGAGGGTGCGGACGACACCGTCGACGTTCACCGCCCGGATCGAGGCGATCTGCGAGCGGGTGATCGGCTGCTTGTAGGCGACCACCGCGAGGGTCTCGAGCGCGGCCTGCGACAGCCGGGCCGGACGCTCCGCCTCGACGAACTGCTCGACGACGTCGTCGAGCTCGCGCCGGACGTAGAAGCGCCAGCCGCCGCCGACCTCGCGGAGTTCGAAGCCGCGGCGGACCGTGCCGTCGATGCCGTCGAAGTCGGCGACGAGCCGCTCGATCGCCTGACGGACCGCCGGCACCGGCGCACCGACCGCCGCGCCGAGCGAGACGAGCGACTGGGGCTCGTCGGCGATCATCAGGATGGCCTCGAGCTGCCGGTCGACGGGCAGATCGGGGTGCGTGGCCTGGCGGGCGTGCAGCTCCTGCTCGATCGCGCGGGCGTTGGCGACCTCGTCCGCTCCCCCGGGTTCGGCGCTCGACGCGGCGGTGCGTGCGTCATCCGTCATAGTCGGCTCCCAGGTTCGCGAGGCTCTCGTCGGACCAGTCCTCGGCGGTCCAGCGGAGTGTCAGCTCCCCCAGCGGTTCGAGCTGCTCGAACGAGATCGATGCGTTCCGGTACAGCTCCAGGATCGCCAGGAAGCGAGCCACAACGATACCCGTCTCCGAGACGCCGGCGACCAGCTCGCGGAACGACACGTCCTCGTCCGCCCGGGTGCGGAGGATCGAGACGACGATGGCCGCCTGCTCGCGGATGCTCACGAGCGGGGCGTGCAGGTGGTCGAGCCCCACGGTCGGGATCTCCCGCGGCGCGAAGGCCAGCGTCGCGATCGCGGCGAAGTCCTGCACCGAGAGGGTCCAGACGAGTTCGGGTGTGCGGGCGCGGAAGCGCTCCTCGAGCCGGACCCGGCGGACGTGTCGGCGGGACTCCTGCTGCCACCGCTCCCCGAACCACTCGGCGGCCTGCTTGAACGCCCGGTACTGCAGGAGTCGTGCGAAGAGCAGGTCCCGGGCCTCGAGCAACGCCACGTCCTCGGCGTCCACGAGTTCACCCTGCGGCAGCAGCCCGGCGATCTTCAGGTCGAGCAGGGTGGCGGCGACCACGAGGAACTCGCTGGCCTCGTCGAGCTCGTCGGCGGACTCGGCCTGGCGGACGTACTGGATGAACTCGCCCGTGACGGCGCCGAGCGACACCTCGGTGATGTCGAGCTCGTGCTTCGTGATGAGCGAGAGCAGCAGGTCGAACGGACCGTCGAAGTTGCGCAGCCGGACGCGGAACCCGGGCGCGGTCGTGGTGCCCGCGGGCGCGGAACCGGCAACGCCGTCGTCGTCGACCGGCGCTGTCGCGCCGGAGGAGGATGCGGACGGGTCAGGCGACGGCGCCACGCTCGACGAGCTCCCTGGCGAGCGCCCGGTAGGCGTGCGCCGCGGCGTGCTCCGGCGCCGTCTGCGTGATCGGCCGCGCCGACACCGTGGCGTCCGGGAACTTCACCGTCCGGCTGATCACCGTGTCGAGCACGTTCTCGTCGAACGTCTCCACGACCCGCTCCATGACCTCACGCGAGTGCAGCGTCCGCGAGTCGTACATCGTCGCCAGGATGCCGTCGAGCCGCAGTGCCGGGTTGAGCCGGTCCCGCACCTTGTCGATCGTCTCGATCAGCAGCGCGACACCGCGCAGCGCGAAGAACTCGCACTCGAGCGGGATGAGCACGCCGTGCGCCGCGGTCAGGGCGTTGACCGTCAGCAGCCCGAGGGACGGCTGGCAGTCGACCAGGATCAGGTCGTAGTCGTTCGACACCTTGCGCAGCACGCTCGCCAGGATCTGCTCGCGGGCGACCTCGTTGACGAGGTGGACCTCGGCGGCGGACAGGTCGATGTTCGCCGGGATGACGTCGAGCAGCGGCACGTTCGTCTGGCGGATGACCTCGCGCGGGTCCTTCACAGAGCCCATCAGCAGGTCGTAGACGGTGGGGACGTCGTGCGTGCGGACCCCGAGCCCGGCGGACAGGGCGCCCTGCGGGTCGAAGTCGACGGCGAGGACCCGGCGTCCGTACTCGGCGAGCGCGGCGCCGAGGTTGATGGACGTCGTGGTCTTGCCGACGCCGCCCTTCTGGTTGCAGAGCGCGATGATGCGAGCGGGGCCGTGGCCGTCGAGCGGCGCGGGCACCGGGAACTGCCGGACGGGCCGACCGGTGGGGCCGACCGGGGTCTGCTCGGTGCCGGGGGTGGTCGTCGGGTTCGTGCTCACCCGGTCATCGTACCGGCGTGCCGCCAGGGGCCCCGGTCGCACCGCCGCGGCGGGCCGCAGCGCACGGGGCGGCGCTGCACCGTGCCTCCCGGCCGTGTCACCCGTCCTCGAGTCGTGCGGCGGAGCGACAGTGTCCCCGCAACCGTCGGGCGGACACTGTCGCCTTCGCGGACCACTCGCGCCCGCCGCACCGATCGCACCACGCGCGATCGCACCGACGGGGTCAGGCGGGCCGCAGCGCGACGCGCATGCTGTCCACCCGGTCAGCGACGACCGCGTCCGCCGTCCACCGCTGCTGCAACCGACCGACGAGCGCCTGGACCGCCGCCTGGTCGAGCCCCGGGCGCAGCGCCAGGCCGACCGTCAGCTCGGCACCGGCGAACCGGCCGAGCGGGTCGCCTGGCGACAGCTCGACGCGTGCCACGGCGGGCTCGTCGGCGACCGAGGCGGCGAATGCCTGCCCGACCTCCGGGTCCTCGAAGCACGGTGTCCACGGCAGGTCCTGCCCGATCGCCCACACGGCCGGGCGTCGGAGCACGAACTCGGTCGGCGCCGTCGGGTCGAGGACGACGAGCTGCGTCTCCTCGCTCGCCGCGGCCATCGCGACCCGACGCGAGTCCGCCGGTACCGGACGCGCGGTGGCGTCCCACGACCGCATCGCCTCGGCCGAGGTGAAGGCGGGCATCACGCTGCGCCCGTCCGGCCCCGCGACCGTGACGATCGACAGCTCCTGGGTCTTGTCGACGAGCTTCCCTTCGGCGGTGTGCCCGACGTCACCGGCCTCGGCGACGAGCGGGATGAGCAGCCGTGCGCCGCGCAGGGCCTCGACGACCGCACGCTGCGACCCGCCCTGCTGCAGGGCCGTGATCGCCGCGACGAGCGCCGGGTCCGCCAGGCCGTCGTCGTCGGCGTAGGCGTCGTCGTGTGCGTCGAACGTCCGTCCGGCCCACGGGTTGCCCGCCGAGTCCGCGGCACCGCCCGGGGTGTGGGCGTCGTCGTGCGCGCCCGGCTCCGGAGCGTCGGGCCCGGCGCCGCGGCCGTTCGAGATGCCCGCCACGGGGCTACTCGGAGGCGATGTCGAGGGCGGCCGGCAGCGTGAAGGCGCCGGAGTACAGGGCCTTGCCGATGATCGCGCCCTCGAGGCCGTGCGGCACGAGCTCGCGCAGCGCACGGAGGTCGTCGAGCGTCGAGATCCCGCCGGAGGCAACGACGGGCTGGTCGGTGCGGTCGCAGACCGCGCGGAGCAGGTCGACGTTCGGCCCCTGCAGCGTGCCGTCCTTCGTCACGTCCGTGACCACGTAGCGGGCGCACCCGGCAGCCTCGAGCCGGTCGAGCACCTCCCACAGGTCACCGGCGTCCTCGGTCCACCCGCGGCTCGCCAGGGTCGTCCCGCGCACGTCGAGGCCGACCGCGATCTGCTCGCCGTACTCCCCGATCACCCGAGCGGCCCAGTCGGGCTTCTCGAGTGCGGCCGTGCCGAGGTTCACGCGCGCCGCGCCCGTGGCGAGCGCCGCCTCGAGGGACGCGTCGTCGCGGATGCCGCCGGAGAGCTCGACGGAGACGCCCTCGACCTCACGGATCGCCTTCGCGATCACCTCGCGGTTGTCCCCGCGCCCGAACGCCGCGTCGAGGTCGACGAGGTGGATCCACTCCGCGCCCTGGTCCCGCCAGGTGCGGGCCGCGGCGACCGGGTCGCCGTACGAGGTCTCGCTGCCGGCCTCGCCCTGGGTGAGGCGGACGGCCTGTCCGTCGACGACGTCGACGGCGGGCAGCAGGACGAGGGGCGGGGTCGCGGTGAGGTCGTTCATGGTCCTGTCGGTTCTCGGTTGATGGGGTGCGGCCGTGCTGTGGCTGCGGCGGCCGGGAGGCGCGGTGCGCGTCCGTTCGCCAGCGTGCGTCCGGCGGACGGCCGGGTCAGAGCGAGTCGACCCAGTTCCGCAGCAGCCGGATCCCCGGCTCCCCCGACTTCTCCGGGTGGAACTGCGTCGCCGTCAGCGGCCCGTTCTCGACCGCGGCGACGAACCGCTGCCCGTGCTCCGCCCAGGTCAGGCGCGGGGCACGGAACGGGCCGTAGGCGTCGAGCGGGAAGTCCGTCACGCCGTACGAGTGGACGAAGTAGAACCGCTCGTCGTGCAGGCCGTCGAAGAGCACGGAGTCCTCGGGCGCCTCGACCCGGTTCCAGCCCATGTGCGGCAGGACCTCGGCCTGGATCTCCTCGACGACGCCCGGCCACTGGCCCAGTCCTTCGACGTCGGCGCCGCGCTCGACGCCCCAGGCGAACATGACCTGCATGCCGACGCAGATGCCGAGGACCGGTCGTCCGCCAGCCAGGCGGTGGTCGACGATCTCGCCGCCGCGGACGCCCTCGAGCTGGTCGACGACCGCTGCGAACGCGCCGACGCCCGGGACGAGCAGTCCGTCAGCACGGAGCGCGGCCTGCTTGTCGGCGGTCAGGGTGACCTCGGCGCCCGCGCGCTCGAGGGCCTTGGCCGCCGAGTGGACGTTGCCCGATCCGTAGTCGAGGACGACGACGTTCGGCTTCGCGGTCACAGCTTCCCCTTCGTGGACGGGATGCCGTCGACCCGGGGGTCGAGTTCGACGGCGCGGCGTATCGCGCGGGCGAGGGCCTTGAACTCGGCCTCGGCGATGTGGTGCGGGTCACGGCCACCGAGCACGCGGACGTGCACGGTGATGCCGGCGTTGAACGTGATCGCCTCGAACACGTGGCGGACCATCGACCCGGTGAAGTGCCCACCGATCCGGTGGAACGCGAAGCCCTCGGGCTCGCCGGAGTGGACGAGGTACGGGCGCCCGGACACGTCGACCACGGCCTGCGCCAGGGCTTCGTCGAGCGGCACGAGTGCGTCGCCGTAGCGGCCGATCCCGGCACGGTCGCCGAGGGCCTGCTGCAGCGCCTGACCGAGCACGATGCCGGTGTCCTCGACGGTGTGGTGCACGTCGATGTCGGTGTCGCCCGTCGAGCGCACGCGCAGGTCGATGAGCGAGTGCTTGCTGAAGGCCGTCAGCATGTGGTCGAAGAACGGCACGCTCGTCGAGATGTCGGACGAACCGGTGCCGTCCAGGTCGAGCGAGAGCTCGATGCTCGACTCGCTCGTGCTCCGGCTGATCGAGGCGGTGCGGGCGGTCATGCGTCAACCCTAACCGGCGGCTGGTCGGCGGCCACGCGGCGCATGGCGTCGAGGAACGCGGTGGTCTCCTCCTCGGTCCCCGCGCTCACCCGGAGGTGGTTCGGGATGCCGAGGTCGCGGACGATGACGTCCTGGTCGAGCAGGGCCTCGAACGCGGCGTGCGGGTCGGCCACCCCGCCGAACAGCACGAAGTTCGACCAGGTCTCGTAGGTGCGGTACCCCATCGCCCGCAGCTCGGTGACCATGCGGTCGCGCTGCTGCTTGATGTCGTCGACCATCGCGAGCATGGCAGGGGCGTGCCGGAGCGCGGCGACGGCTGCCGCCTGCGTCAGCGCGGACAGGTGGTACGGCAGGCGTACCAGGCGGAGGGCGTCGATGACGGCCGCGTCCGCCGCCAGGTACCCGACGCGGGCCCCGGCGAACGCGAAGGCCTTGCTCATGGTGCGGGACACCACGAGTCGCGGACGGCCGGGCAGCAGGGTGATCGCGCTCGGGGCGTCGGCCGGCATGAACTCGGCGTAGGCCTCGTCCACCATCACGATGCCGTCGGTTGCGTCATAGGCGGCGCGGATGGTCTCGATGTCGAGCGGGGTGCCCGTCGGGTTGTTCGGACCGCACAGGAACACGATGTCGGGCCGGTGCTCCTCGATGGCCGCCACGACGGTCTCCGGCGCGATGCGGAACTCGTCGTCGCGCTGGGCCGGGATCCACCGCGTGCCGGTGCCGGACGCGAGGATCGAGTGCATCGAGTACGTGGGAGGGAAGCCGAGCACCGACCGGCCCGGGCCACCGAAGGCCTGGAGCAACTGCTGCAGGACCTCGTTCGACCCGTTCGCGGCCCACAGTTGCGCAGGGCTGAGCTGCTGCTCGGCGGACAGCCCGCCGTTGAGGTAGCCGGCGAGGGACTCGCGGAGTTCGGTGAACTCGCGGTCGGGGTAGCGGTTCACGGTCGTCAGGGCCTGCCGGATCGAGGCGACGATGTCCTCGGCGACGTCCTCGGGAACGGGATGCGTGTTCTCGTTGACGTTGAGCTGCACGCGCACGTGCTTCTGCGGGGCGCCGTACGGGCTCTGCCCGCGGAGGTCGTCACGGATCGGGAGGTCTTCGAGCGTGGTGTCCACCGATCCATCGTAGGCCGCGGCCCCGGGGCGACGACCGGCCGTCCGGACGGTGGCACGGCGGGCGGACGAGCGGCCTGTGTCCCGGCGACCGTCCGGCGAGCGGCGTCCGCCGACCAGGTCAGTTACCGACGGTGTACTTGGCCGGGATGGCGATCTGCTCGCCGGCCTGCAGCGTCGAACCGTCGAGCGCGTTGAGGCTGACGACGTCCTGCACGAAGTCACGGGGGTCGGCCTGCGGGGCGGTCTCCTCCGCCAGCTGCCACAGGGTCTCACCCGGCTGCACGGTGACGGTCTCGAAGTGCACCGGAGCGCCGGCACGCGAGGAGTCGCCGGCCGATGCCTGTCCGCCGTTCAGCACGGAGAGGGCGACGACCAGGAAGACGGGGAGGGCCGCAAGCGTCGTCAGGACGATGCGACCGCGACGCGTGATGCGCAGGCGCGTACGGACGGCGGGCGTCGCGGTGCGCTGGTCAGCGATGGCGATGGTGCTCATGTCGTTCTTGCCTTCCCGTTCGGATGAACCGAAGTCGTGTACCGAACATAGTTTCGAATCACACCCCGCACAAGTCCCAGGAAGGTATTCCTGCGGGATTTCTTGCCGACACGCTCGAACAGGTGTTTGTCCGGCCCGATGCGGTCGGATACTGTTTCGATCGACTGGGACGAGTCAAGCGGGGACCACCGACATTCCCTGCCCGACCGCCCGGCACCGACGAAGGGCGGTACGACGTGGCGGACGAACTGCGGGTCCAGAAGCCGTTGACGGCGAAGCAGCAGGCGATCCTCGACGCGATCCGTGCGTCGATCGCCAGCCGGGGCTACCCGCCGAGCATGCGCGAGATCGGCGACGCGGCCGGGCTCTCCTCGCTCTCCAGCGTCTCCCACCAGCTCGGCCAGCTCGAGCTCGGCGGGTGGATCCGCCGTGACCCGAACCGCCCGCGGGCGCTCGAGGTCCTGGTCGACGAGCCGACCCCCGACGTCGACACCCCGGACGTCGACGCCACGACCCTCGTCCCGCTCGTCGGTCGCATCGCCGCCGGTGTCCCCATCACGGCGGAGCAGCACGTCGACGAGATCGTCCCGCTCCCCCGCCAGCTGGTCGGCACGGGTGACCTCTTCATGCTCAAGGTCGTCGGCGAGTCGATGATCGACGCAGCGATCTGCGACGGCGACTGGGTGGTCGTCCGGTCGCAGCAGACCGCGGACAACGGTGACGTCGTCGCGGCGATGCTCGACGAGGAGGCGACCGTCAAGGTGTTCCGCCAGCGCGACGGCCACACGTGGCTGCTCCCGCGGAACTCGGCGTTCGAGCCGATCCTCGGCGACGCGGCCACCGTGCTCGGCAAGGTCGTCGCGGTGCTCCGCTCGATCTGACCCTTCCCGGGACCACACTCCCGGTCCCCCGCCGTCGAACCACGGAACCGACATCGAACCAGGCCGATCGGCTGGTTCGGTGTCGCATCCGTGGTTCGTCCGGATCGGAAGGCATCCGAGGACGGCACCGACAGCACCGACAGCACCGAGGACGGTACCGACGGCACCGGCGACGGACGGGAGGCGCGGTGCCAGCCGGCACCGCGCCTCCCGTCCGTCCCGGTGTGGGTCCGGGGTCTAGACCGTCGCGACCGGCGCGACCACGTACGGGTCGAGCTCCGCGACCTGGCGCTGGAAGACGCGCACCCGCAGGCGCGTGCCGTCCTCGACGTAGTCGGTCGTCTCGACCGCGCCCGCGTCGTGCAGCGACGACACCAGGTCGCCGCGGTCGTACGGGATCACCACGGTGAGCTCGACGTCCGGCTCGGGCAGTCGGGCCTCGATCGCCGCGAGGAGCTCCGGCACGCCCTCGCCCGTGCGGGCGGACACGAAGACCGCGTCGGGGACGAGTCCGACCAGGACGAGCCGCTGTGCCGCGTCGATCAGGTCCGCCTTGTTGAACGCGACGACCTCGGGGATGTCGCGCGCACCGACGTCGCCCATCACGTCACGGACGGTGGCGAGCTGCGCGGCCGGGTCGGGGTGCGATCCGTCGACCACGTGCACGATGACGTCGGCCTCACCGACCTCCTCGAGGGTCGAGCGGAAGGCCTCGACCAGCTGGTGCGGCAGGTTCCGCACGAAGCCGACCGTGTCGACGAAGGTGAACTCGCGGCCGGCGCTGCTCTCGGTCCGGCGCACGGTGGCGTCGAGGGTGGCGAACAGTTGGTTCTGCACCAGGACGCCCGCGCTCGTCAGCCGGTTCAGCAGCGAAGACTTGCCGGCGTTCGTGTAGCCGGCGATCGCGACGCTCGGCACCTCGTTGCGGTGTCGGTCGGCGCGCTTGGCCTCGCGGGCCGGGCGGAACCCGGCGATCTGGCGACGGAGCTTCGACATCCGCGTGTTGATGCGACGACGGTCGAGCTCGATCTTCGTCTCACCGGGACCACGGGAACCCATGCCCGCACCGCCGGAGACCTGACCACCGGCCTGACGGGACATCGACTCACCCCAACCACGCAGACGCGGCAGGAGGTACTGCAGCTGCGCGAGCTCGACCTGGGCCTTGCCCTCGCGGGTGGTGGCGTGCTGGCTGAAGATGTCGAGGATCACCGCGGTGCGGTCGATCACCTTCACCTTCACGACGTCCTCGAGCGCACGACGCTGGGAGGGGGCGAGCTCGGTGTCCGCGACGACCGTGTCGGCGCCGGTCGCCTTGACGACCATGGCGAGCTCCTCGGCCTTGCCCTTGCCGAGGTAGGTCGCCGGGTCGGGGGTGGGCCGACGCTGCAGGAGCCCGTCGAGCACCACGGCGCCCGCGGTCTCGGCCAGGGCGGCGAGCTCGCGCAGGGAGTTCTCGGCGTCCTGGGCGTCGCCCTGGGGGTACACGCCGATCAGGACGACCCGCTCGAGCCGGAGCTGCCGGTACTCGACCTCGGTGACGTCCTCGAGCTCGGTGGAGAGGCCGGTGACGCGGCGCAGGGCGGCGCGGTCCTCGCGCTCGTACTGGTCGCCGTCGCCGGACCAGCCGTGCTCGTCGACCGATCGTGTCTGGATGGCCTGGGCGGGAGCGAAGATCGCCGACGAGGCCCTGGTCTCGGCATTGCGGAGGACGCGTTCCACGACACCCTCGGCGCTGTCGTCGGATCGTCCGTCGTTCATGGTGGTTTCCGTCATCTTCTCCACAGGGTACCGCCGCCACGCCCGGGACACACGGGCTCCCCGCTACGGTTCTTCCATGGCGAACGAGCACTACTTCTCCGCGAACCCGTCCTCGGAGATCCGTGAGCGCCAGGTGCACGTCACGCTCGCCGGGCAACCGCTCACCCTGTCCACCGCGGCCGGCGTCTTCAGCCCGGACGGCGTCGACCGTGGCACGAAGGTCCTGCTCGGCTCGGTGCCGCCGCCCGCCCCCGACGGCGCGCTGCTCGACGTCGGGTGCGGGTGGGGCCCGATCGCGATCACGATGGCGCTCGAGTCCCCGGACGCGCAGGTGTGGGGTGTGGACGTGAACGAACGCGTCCTCGGGCTCGCGGCACGCAACGCCGTCGCGGCGCGGGTGTCGAACGTCACGGTCGGCCTGCCGGACGAGGTCCCCGCCGACCTGCGCTTCCGGACGATCTGGTCGAACCCGCCGATCCGGGTGGGCAAGGACGAGCTGCACACGATCCTGCTCACGTGGCTGCCCCGGCTCGAGGTCGGCGGCGACGCCTGGCTCGTGGTGTCGAAGGACCTCGGCGGGGACTCCCTGCAGCGCTGGCTCGGCGACGCGCTCGGCGACGGATTCCAGGTCGCGCGGGCCTCGACGGACAAGGGCTTCCGGGTGATCCGGGTGCGACGGACGGCGGAGTAGTGCCGGCCACCGGCGCAGCGCCGGCCACCGGGAGCGGCGTCAGACCGTCAGGTCCCCCGAGAACACGAGCTCCGCAGGCCCGGCCAGCGCGACGTGCTCGCCGTCCTCGGCCGCGAACATCCGCACCGTGACGACCCCGCCCGGCACCCGCACCCGCCAGGTGTCCGGCGCCGAGGGGCCCGCCCAGTACCGCGTCGCGAGCGCTGCGGCGACCGCGCCGGTGCCGCAGGACAGCGTCTCGCCGCTCCCCCGCTCGTGCACGCGCATGGTGATCTGCCCCACCCCGTCCTTGACGAGCGGGTCGCCGGGCAGGACGAACTCGACGTTCGCGCCCGCCTCGGGAGCCGGGTCGAGCACGGGGACGTACGTCAGGTCGACCTCGGCGAGCTCGTCCTCGGTCGCGACGGCCACGACGACGTGCGGGTTGCCGACGTCGATGCCGAGCCCCGGCCGCGCGCCGTCGAGCTCCTTCGCCCGGACGGTCACGTCGTTCGCCCCGCCGCCCTCGATGCCGAGCCCCCAGCGCCCGAGGTCCGCCGAGAAGCCGTTCGTGGTGCGCTGCACGTCGACGAGTCCCTTGCGGCTGCCGACCGTGAGTGTCTCCCCCGGTGCCAGGTCGACGAGTCCGGACTCGGTCAGGTAGCGGGCGAACACACGGATGCCGTTGCCGCACATCTCCGCGACCGAGCCGTCGGCGTTGTGGTAGTCCATGAACCACGTCGCCGCGGGTTCGACCGCCACGAGCGGACGTCCCTCGGGCAGCGCGTCCGACCGCACGGCCCGGATGACCCCGTCGGCCCCGACACCGAAGCGTCGGTCGGCGATCGCGCGGATGCGCTCGGGGGTCAGGTCGACCGTGGCGTCGGGGTCGGCGAACAGGACGAAGTCGTTGCCCGTCCCCTGGCCCTTCGTGAAGTGCAGCTCGGTCACGGCACGATCCTACGGGCCACGGCCTGCAGCCCCGCGACGTCGGCACCGCTGACGTCGACGACCTCGGCGTCGTACCGCTTGAACCACGACACCTGCCGCCTGGCGTACTTGCGGGTCGCGACCGCCGTCGCCTCGACCGCCTCGACCGTCGTCGCACGGCCGTGGAGCACGTCGAGCGCCTGCGAGTACCCGATCGCCGCGCGCGCGGTGCGTCCCTGTTCGAGACCGTGGGCCCGGAGCGCCGCCACCTCGTCGACGAGCCCGTCGCGGAACATCCGCTCGGCCCGAGCGTGCAGCGCCGCGACGAGTCCGCTGCGCTCGCGGTGCAGGTGCAGCACCCGAGCGGGTCGCCACGCGCGGGGCGCGGACGGGAGGCGCGGGGTCACGACCTCGGACCGGCTCGCGATCTCCACGGCGCGGATCAGCCGACGGGGGTTGCGGGCGTCGACGTCGGCGGCGGCCGCCGGGTCCAGGGCGCGCAGGCGCGCGAGGAGGGCGTTCGGGCCCTGCTCGGCGTGCTCCCGCTCGAGTTCGGCGCGGAGCTCGGGGTCGGTCCCCGGGAACGCGAGGTCGAACAGGACGGCGGAGACGTAGAGTCCGCTGCCGCCGACGAGCACCGCGGTGCCGCCGTCCGCCGTGATCCGTTCGACGTCGGCGCGGGCATCGCGCTGGTAGGCCGCGACGCTCGCCTCGCCGGTGACGGTGAGGACGTCGAGCTGGTGGTGCGGGATGCCCCGTCGTTCCTCGACCGAGAGCTTCGCCGTCCCGATGTCCATGCCGCGGTAGAGCTGCATGGCGTCGGCGTTCACGACCTCGGCGGGGCGACCGGACGCGCGCAGTCGTTCGGCCACGGCGAGACCGACCTCGGACTTCCCGGTGCCGGTCGCACCGACCACCGCGATCAGGTCGGGGATCCCGTCCCGGTCTGGTCCGGCCGCCGCTCCCGCCGCGTCAACGTCCGACACGGAGGCTCGGCAGCCCGAGCGAGACCGGACGAGGTCCGGCGCCCGGGGCGGGCGGGGTCGGCACGCCGCAGCTCTCGGCCTGCGCGCGGTCCCATGCGTCGCCGGCGCGGGTCCGACGGATGCGCAAGGGGCCCTCGTTGTCGGCGATCAGGAAGTGCGGGGCCGAGCGGGTCACCTCGACGGTGACGACGTCGCCGGGACGCGGGACGTCGGAACCGGCGGGCACGGCGAAGTGCACGAGGCGCGAGTCCTCGGCGCGGCCGGACAGCCGGTGCGTGGTCTCGTCCTTCTTGCCCTCGCCCGTCGCGACGAGCACCTCGACGCTCCGACCGACCTGCTTCGCGTGCTCCTCGGCCGTGATGCGGTCCTGCAGCGCGATCAGACGGTCGTAGCGCTCCTGGACGACCGCCTTCGGCAGCTGGTCCGGCATCGTCGCCGCCGGCGTGCCGGGGCGGATGGAGTACTGGAACGTGAAGGCCGAGGCGAACCGCGACTGCTCGACGACCCGCAGGGTGTCCTCGAAGTCCTCGTCGGTCTCACCGGGGAACCCCACGATGATGTCCGTCGAGATCGCCGCGTGCGGGATCTTCGCCCGCACGCGGTCGAGGATGCCGAGGAAGCGCTCGCTGCGGTAGCTCCGGCGCATCGCCTTGAGCACCCGGTCCGAGCCGGACTGCAGCGGCATGTGCAGCTGCGGCATCACGTTCGGCGTCTCGGCCATCGCGTCGATGACGTCGTCGGTGAACGCGGCCGGGTGCGGGCTCGTGAAGCGGATGCGCTCGAGGCCCTCGATCTGCCCGGCAGAGCGGAGCAGCTTGCCGAACGCCTGCCGGTCGCCGAACTCGACGCCGTACGAGTTGACGTTCTGCCCGAGGAGCGTGACCTCGATCGCACCGTCGTCGACGAGCGCCTGGATCTCGGCGAGCACGTCGCCGGGGCGGCGGTCCTTCTCCTTGCCACGCAACGACGGCACGATGCAGAACGTGCAGGTGTTGTTGCACCCGACGGAGATCGACACCCAGCCGCTGTGCGTCGAGTCCCGCTTGGTGGGCAGGGTCGACGGGAAGACGTCGAGCGCCTCGAGGATCTCGATCTGCGCCTCGTCGTTGTGCCGCGCCCGCTCGAGCAGGGTCGGCAGTGACCCCATGTTGTGCGTGCCGAACACGACGTCCACCCACGGTGCCTTCTCGAGGATGACGTTCTTGTCCTTCTGCGCCAAGCACCCGCCGACGGCGATCTGCATGCCCGGGTGCTCGCGCTTGATCCCCGCGAGCTGCCCGAGGTTGCCGTAGAGCCGGTTGTCGGCGTTCTCGCGCACGGCGCAGGTGTTGATGACGACCACGTCGGCCTGACCGCCGTCGGCCGCGACGTACCCGGCGGCCTGCAGCGACCCGCTCAGGCGCTCCGAGTCGTGGACGTTCATCTGGCACCCGTGGGTGCGGACCTCGTAGGTTCTGGGGCGGGCTTCGACGGTGGCCATGATCGTCCCAGTGTAGGTCGACCACGGCCCCCGCGAGAGCGTCTGAGCAGACGCCCGGTCGGGACGCAGGACCGCGCGGTGCGGGCCCCCGACCGATGCCCGGGCGGCACGGTGCGGGTGGCGCCCCGCTACTCGAACCGGACGGTCCCGCCACCAGACGGAGAGCGCCGCGGCGGCCCGTCGAGCGCCCGCTCCACCGCGACGCGGACGACTCCTGCGCCGTAGCCCTTGCGCATGAGGAAGCCGCTCAGGCGCCGCTCGGCGGTCGCACGGTCGAGGCCGCGGAGCTGTCGCGCGCGCTTCTCGGCGAGCTCGTTCGCGCGGACGAACTCGTCGTCCGCGTCGTCCGCCGAGGCCTCGAGCGCGGCGTCGATCGCGGCCTGGTCGATTCCGCGCCGCCGCAGTTCGGCGATCACGCCCTGACGACCGAGGCCCTTGCGCTCGTGCAGCCGGTCGACCAGGTCGGTCGCGAGGGCCACGTCGTCGAGCAGGCCGACCCGCACCAACCGGGCGACCTCGTGCTCCACGACCGCGGTGTCGAGGTCCTGCTTCGTCAACAGCTGCCGCATCTCGGACTCGCTGACCCCCTTGCGACCGAGCGCCCGCATGCTGACGCGCTCGGCGTCGGCGCGCTGCTCGTCGAGCGGTCGCGGGGCGTCAGCCGGGTCGATCTCGTCACCGCTCGCGATGGCGAAGACGGATGCCGTCGCGGCGTCCGCGGTGTCGTCGTCGTACCCGCGCTGCTCGGCACGGGCGCTCCGGCCCGAACCGTCGCCGACCACCGGGGACACCCACTCGGCCTCGGGCTGCTGCCCGCGGAAGGGGATCGCTGTGGGGCTGTCGTCCTCTGCCGGAGCACGGGTGGGCACGGGCCCGAAGCGCCGCTCGTCGTCACTGAGCAGCATCGAGTCGGGTGCCCAGTCGTCGTCGGACGGTCGATGCGCATCCCCTGGCACGTCACGCTCGGCGACGGTGTCCGGTCCGATCGGATCCGGGCCTGGATTCGGGTTCGGGTCCGCCGGGGTTGTGCGTCGACCGCGACGGGACCGCGCACCGAACAGGTCGGTGACCGGAGCGAGGCCCTCGTCGTGGTCGCCTGCGCCGGTCACGCGCCCTTGCGCTCCGCCAGCTTCGGCGCGATCGACTCGACCGGAGCGTCAGCCGCGTCGGCCTTGGCGCCACCCACACCGAGCTTCGCGAGGATCTTGCCCTCGATCTCGGCCGCGATGTCCGGGTTCTGGATCAGGAACGACCGCGAGTTCTCCTTGCCCTGCCCGAGCTGGTCGCCGTCGTAGGTGTACCAGGCACCCGACTTCTTCACGATGCCGTGGTCGACACCGAAGTCGAGCAGCGAGCCCTCTCGCGAGATGCCCGTGCCGTACAGGATGTCGAACTCGGCCTGCTTGAAGGGCGGCGCCATCTTGTTCTTGACGACCTTGACGCGGGTGCGGTTGCCGACGGCGTCGGTGCCGCTCTTCAGCGTCTCGATGCGACGGATGTCGAGGCGGACCGAGGCGTAGAACTTCAGCGCCTTACCGCCGGCGGTGGTCTCGGGGCTGCCGAAGAACACGCCGATCTTCTCGCGCAGCTGGTTGATGAAGATCATGGTGGTCTGCGTCTGGTTCAGTCCACCGGCGAGCTTGCGCAGGGCCTGGGACATCAGGCGGGCCTGGAGACCCACGTGGGAGTCGCCCATCTC
Source organism: Curtobacterium sp. SGAir0471 (assembly GCF_005490985.1). Classification (NCBI taxonomy): domain Bacteria; kingdom Bacillati; phylum Actinomycetota; class Actinomycetes; order Micrococcales; family Microbacteriaceae; genus Curtobacterium; species Curtobacterium sp. SGAir0471. The sequence goes on along the minus strand of NZ_CP027869.1, from coordinate 1,156,007 downwards.
GCCCTCGATCTCGGCGCGCGGCACCAGGGCGGCGACCGAGTCGACGATGATCAGGTCGATCGAGCCCGAGCGGACGAGCATGTCGGCGATCTCGAGCGCCTGCTCACCGGTGTCGGGCTGCGAGACGAGCAGCGCGTCGATGTCGACGCCGAGCTTCTTGGCGTACTCGGGGTCGAGTGCGTGCTCCGCGTCGATGAACGCCGCGATGCCGCCGGCGCGCTGGGCGTTGGCGATGGCGTGCAGGGTCAGGGTCGTCTTACCCGACGACTCCGGCCCGTAGATCTCGATGATGCGACCACGCGGGAGTCCGCCGATGCCGAGCGCGACGTCGAGTGCGACGGACCCGGTCGGGATGGTGGCGACCGGTGCGCGCTCGTCCGAGCCGAGACGCATGACCGTCCCCTTGCCGAACTGCCGGTCGATCTGGGCGAGTGCGGTCTCGAGGGCCTTCTCGCGGTCTGCGGGTGATGGCATGGGGTGCTCCTTCGTGCTCGGTGTCGGCCGCCTGTAGGCTGTCGCGTCCACCCCAGCCGGTGGTGCAGGGCTGGTGCTCGGCGACAAGGCTTCGGGCTGTTCCCGATGTCCTCGAACCTAGGGCGGGCCACCGACATCACTGCCTGCAGCCGCGCGATCTGTGGACGAGGGTCCGGGACAGCGCCGTTGTGCAGGAACCTAGCACCGATCGAACACGCGTTCGAGCAACACGCCGAACACAGTTTCGGACGAGCACGTCAGTCGCGCGGCTCCGCCAGACCCTTGCCGTGCCGCTTGTCGAGCGGCACGTCCTGCGAGTCGCACAGGGCCTCCCAGACCCGGCGCGCGTCGATGCCGGCGTCGAGCGCATCCGCCGCCGATCGCCCACCGAGCTCCTCGAGCACGACGTCGCGGGCCACCACGGCTCCGTAGGCCTCGCCGAACACCTGATCGACGGCTCGCCAGAACTCACTCACGCGCATCGGACCAGCGTAACGACGAACGCCCCCGCCGGAGTCCGGCGGGGGCGTTCGAGGGGTGGTGCGTCAGCGCACCGCGAGGTCGTTGTCGAACTCGGCGACGAGGTCGTCGGGCAGCGTGTCGGGGACCGGGGTGAGCCCCTCGACGACGGCGAGACGGTCGCCGACCTCGCGCATGATGGTCGAGATCGGGGTGTCGAGAGCGTCGGCCACCGAGGCGAGGATCTCGGAGCTGGCTTCCTTCTGCCCGCGCTCCACCTCGCTCAGGTACCCGAGCGCCACACTGGCCTTGGACGCGACCTGACGGAGGGTCCGGCCCTTCTGCAAGCGGAAGTCTCGCAGGACATCGCCGATCTCCTGACGAACGAGAACCATGGGGACTCCTCCTCTCTGTCGTCTCCGCGCCCGCCTGGTCCGGGTGACCGGGGTCGGGTTCAGCAACAGTAGCGTTGCCGTTCGCAGCATGCTAACCACGTCGGCTGCCGCTCTGCTGGAGATTGCGTGGGATGTAACCCAGTGGCAACAGGGGCTATTCCCCGCTCTCGATCTCGATCGTCATCCGTGCCAGGAGTTCGGAGACGGTGGCGGACCGGATTGCTGACCGGTCCCCCTCGAGGTGCAGCTCCGCGGCCACGCTGCGCTCCGCGGACGCGATGCCGACGAAGACGGTCCCCACCGGCTTGCCGTCCTGCGGGTCCGGTCCGGCGACACCGGTCGTGCTGATCCCCCACGTGGCGGCGCTGCCGTCGACCGCCAGCGCGGTCCGGACGCCCGCGGCCATCTGCCGGGCGACCTCGGGATCGACCGCACCGTTCGCGGCGAGCAGGTCGGCGTCGACCCCGAGCACGGACGCCTTGACGGGGGTGGCGTAGGCGACGACCCCGCCGTGCACGACCGCGCTCGCGCCGGGGACGCCGACGAGGGTCGACACGACGAGTCCGCCGGTGAGGGACTCGGCCACCGCGACCGTCTCCTCACGGGCGGTGAGTGTCCTGACGACCCGCTCTGCGAGTTCCTCGACGGAGGACGACGGCACCGGTTCGGGGCCAGTGGGGTTCACGATGCGCTGCGGTTGTGCTTCCATGCCTGCCACAGGTAGTCCGCGCCGCTGAGCACCGTCGCCAGGAGCGCCGACGTCATCAGGATGCCGTTCACCCAGTGCGCCAGGTCACCGACGACGTTCCACCACGGGAAGAGCGCGAGCGTGATCGCGACGGCCTGCAGCACGGTCTTGATCTTGCCTCCACGGCTGGCCGGGATCACCCGGTCGGACAGCACGGCGAAGCGGAAGACGGTGATGCCGATCTCGCGGAGCATGATCAGCACGGTCACGATCCACGGCAGCTCGCCCAGGATCGACAGCGCCACGAGGGCGCCGCCGATCAGGACCTTGTCCGCGATCGGGTCGACGAGCTTGCCGAAGTCCGTCACCAGGTTCTGGCGACGGGCGATGATCCCGTCGGCGCTGTCCGTCACGATCGCGACGACGAACACCACGGCCGCCCAGACACGCAGCGAGGTGTCCTGACCGCCGTCGGCGAGCAGCATCACGAAGAACAGCGGCGCCATGAGGATGCGCACCACGGTGATGACGTTCGCCACGTTGGCGGTCGATGCGGGGCCCTCGCCCTTGCGCAGCAGCCGTCCGCGCCACGGGAACCGTGCCCCGTGCGTGGTCTCCGAGCTGGTCATGTCGCTCACTCCCTGCCCGTCAGTCCCCACGCGTCCTCGTCCGGTCCGTCGTCCTCCACCTCAGGGTACCCGCGGGTCATGTCCGCCACCGGGTCGGCACCGTACCGGTGGTCGTCCTGTCCGCCGGAGCCGGACGCCGCGGGTGCGGCAGGAGCCCCGGAGCCGGCCGCGGTCGGAGCCGAGCCGGTCCCGTCGGCGGGTGCAGGGCCTCCTGGCCGGGACGGCGATGCGGCATCGGCAGGCGGTTCCTCGCCGCGGAGCTTCGCGAGCACGCCGGGGAGCTGGTCGGGCGTGACGAGCACGTCGCGGGCCTTCGACCCCTCGGACGGACCGACGATGTCCCGCGACTCCATGAGGTCCATCAGGCGACCCGCCTTGGCGAAGCCGACGCGGAGCTTGCGCTGCAGCATCGACGTCGAGCCGAACTGGGTCGAGACGACCTGCTCGACGGCGGCGAGCAGCAGTTCGAGGTCGTCGCCGATGTCGGCGTCGATCTCCTTGCGCTCGACCACCGCCTGGACGTCCTGCCGGTACTCGGGACGGGCCTGCCGCGTGACGTGCGCGACGACCTCGGCGACCTCGCTCTCCTGCACCCACGCACCCTGCACCCGGACGGCCTTCGATGACCCCATCGGCAGGAAGAGCCCGTCGCCCTGACCGATGAGCTTGTCCGCGCCCGGCTGGTCGAGGATGACCCGCGAGTCCGTGACGCTCGTCACCGCGAAGGCGACGCGCGACGGGACGTTGGCCTTGATGAGACCGGTGATGACGTCGACCGACGGACGCTGCGTGGCGAGCACGAGGTGGATGCCGGCGGCGCGGGCGAGCTGGGTGATGCGGACGATCGACTCCTCGACGTCGCGCGGGGCGACGAGCATGAGGTCCGCGAGCTCGTCGACGACGACGAGCAGGTACGGGTACGGCTTGAGCTTCCGCTCGCTGCCGGCGGGCAGGACGATCTCGTCGTTCTGGACGGCCTTGTTGAAGTCGTCGACGTGCCGGAAGCCGAACGACGCCAGGTCGTCGTACCGCATGTCCATCTCCTTCACGACCCACTGCAGCGCCTCGGCGGCCTTCTTGGGGTTCGTGATGATGGGCGTGATGAGGTGCGGGACCCCGGCGTAGATCGACAGCTCGACGCGCTTCGGGTCGACGAGGACCATGCGGACCTCGGACGGCTTCGCACGCATGAGCAGCGAGGTGATCATCGAGTTGATGAACACCGACTTGCCGGAGCCCGTGGAGCCCGCGACGAGCAGGTGCGGCATCTTCGCCAGGTTGGCGACGACGAAGCCGCCCTCGACGTCCTTGCCGACACCGATGGTCATCGGGTGCTTCGACTTCGTGGCCGCGCCGGAGCGCAGGACGTCACCGAGCGAGACGATCTCGCGGTCCGTGTTCGGGATCTCGACGCCGATCGCGCTCTTGCCGGGGATCGGCGACAGGATGCGCACCTCGTTCGAGGCGACGGCGTAGGACAGGTTCTTCGACAGCGCCGTGACGCGCTCGACCTTCACACCGGGGCCGAGCTCGATCTCGTACCGCGTGACGGTCGGTCCGCGGGAGAAGCCGGTGACCTTCGCGTCCACCTTGAACTCGGTGAGCACGCCGGTGATCGCCGCGACGATGTCGTCGTTCGCCTGGCTGCGCGCGACCGAGGGGGTGCCGGCGCTGAGGGTGGTCGCCGCGGGCAGGCGGTAGGGGGCGGCCGGGTCCTCGTCGGCGGCGGTGGCGGTGGGCAGTCCGTCGTCGGCGGACGCGGACGCCGCCTCGGGCTCCGGTGCCGTCGGCGACACCACCGGCGACACCCCGGCGTCCGGGCGTGCGACTGCGGCGGGCTGCTCCGGCACGGGCGTGCCGAAGTCGCGGAGGGCCTGCTCGGCCACCGCGAGGTCCTGCTCCACCTGCTGCTCGCCGTGCACGTCCTCGTGCTCGACGGAGTCGTTGAGGTTCACCGACGCCGGCACGGCGGGTGTGTGGTCCACGAGCCCGGCGGCAGCGCCGGCGTTCGGGCTCGCCGCGGGAGCGCCCGGGGTCGCCTGCGTCGCCGACGCGGGCAGCACGGGGCTGTCGTACGCCGGGTCTTCCTCGCGTCCGGACTTGTTCCGCCGCCACCACGGGACGGTGCTCTCGGCCGCGTCGCCGTCGTCGGCGCGCTGCTCGTCCTCGAAGCCGAGGTCCTCGAAGAGCGGGAAGTCGGTCTGGTCCTTCGTGCGGCGCTTCGACGTGCGCGCCCGCGGTGCGGTCGGTGCGGCGTCGGGCTCGGCGGCGACGTCGTCCTCGGCAGCGGGTGCCGGTGCACCGAACAGGTACGCGTAGAGCTCGTGCAGACGACGACCGGTCTTGTTCGGCGGGGTCTTCGTGATGATGAAGAGCGACAGCACGAGCAGCACCACCGCGACCGGTACCGCGACCCACACCGTGGCGACCGCGACGAGCCAGCTGGTCACGACCCAGCCGAGCACACCGCCCGCGGCGGCCAGGGCGACCATGCCGTCGGACGCGCTCGGCTGCCCGCCGAACACGTGGCAGAGCGACGCGATCGACACGAGCATCAGCCCGAGGCCGATGCCGATCCGGGTGTTGTCGTGGACCGACGCGGGGTGCCGGAAGAGCCAGCCGGCGAACACGATCATGATGACGGGCAGTGCGACCGCCAGGCGCCCGAACAGGCCGCCGAACGTGTAGGCGTCGAGCGTGACCGACAGCGGGTTCGTGGGGTTGAGCCACTCGACGACCCCGCCCGCGAGCGCGAGGACGAAGAGCAGGAACGGGAAGCCGTCTCGACGTTCGTCCTTGGCGAGGGTCTCCTTGCCGAGCAGGCGGAACAGCGCGCCGACGCCGTGCGCCATCGCGAGCCAGGCGGTCACGACCGGGTTCTGCTCGCGGAACACGGGCGTGGGTGCGGCCTGCGGCAGCTTCTTCGTGGTGGCCTGCGTGCGCGACGTCCCGCGCGACCCGCTCCCGCGGGACGACGTGGACGCGCGCGAGCGCGTGGTCGACTTGGTGCCTCCGGCCATGCGACGGAGCCTAATCCCCGCTCGGGACATTCCGTGGATGCCCCGCCGCGTCCTGGCGCCCGCCTGCTCAGTACCGGATCGCGTCGATGACCTTGACCCGCACCGCCACGATCGCCGGCAGGAACCCGGCGAGCGCCCCGACGAGCAGCGCCGAGCCGACCCCGATCAGCGCTGCCTCGACCGGGAAGGGCGCTCCCCCGACGTCGACACCGTTCGTGATCAGCCCGCGGACCGTCCCGTTGCCGAGCACCGCCGCGCCGATCATCACGCCCACACCACCGGCGACGAGCGTCCCGAGCACGTTCTCGAGCAGCACGGCCACGAAGATCCGTCCGGCGGTCGCACCGACACCGCGACGGATGCCGATCTCGCGGATCCGCTGGCGAACGCTCACGAGCGACACGTTGAGGAGCCCGAGTCCGCCGAGCACGAGGACCAGGACCGCGACCCCCGCGATCACCCACCGCAGTGCCCCGAGCGGGTCGCCGTCGACCGAGCCGGCCGCGTCGGAGCGCGTCGCGTCCACGGTCCACCCGGGACCGAGGGCACGCTCCGCGTCCGAGGCGATCCGCTGCGCCACCGCCTTGCCGTCGTGCTCGGGCACCCAGACCTCGAAGAGCCGCTGCGACCCGTCGTCGGGCGAGGCCACGGCGTTCGCCGTCGCGACGGAGTCGGCGAGCTGGTAGAACATCGGCTCGGTGTCGTACTCCGACGACGCGTACCGGCCGATCACGACGGCGGTCACGTCAGGCGTCCCCGGCAGGCGCACGACCGGGTGGGTCACGACGTCCGGGCTGCCCAGGCGGTCCAGGAACGCCTGGTTGACGACGAGCGCCGGCGCGAGGCGCTCCCGGTCGTCCTCGGTGAACCACGAGCCGTCGTCGATCCGCACGCGGTGCATCTCGGCGTACGCGGGGTCGACGGTGATGCCCTGCGCCAGGGTGACCCCGTCCGGGAACTGCACCGGGCGCTGGGTGAAGGAGGCCTCGGTGGCGAAGCGGACGCGGTAGCGCTCGGCCCCGGCGCGGAGCTCCCGGTCGAGCGCGTCGGCGTCCGCGGCCGCCGCTGCGCCGGTGCCGTCACCAGCGGCGGACGAGGACCCGGTGACCTGGTACGTCGCCGGTCGGCCGCCGTACTGCTCGTTGAACGCCGCCGTCACCCGTTCCGCGAGCGCCCCGAAGCCGACGACGACCGCGAGCGACGCGACCGCGATGGTCACGCCGATCAGACTGAGCACGACCCGGCCCCGGTGCACCCGGAGTTCCTGCCACGACTCGACGACGGTCCCGACGACCGTGGTGAGCAGCCGGTTCACGCCGCCACCACCCCGCTCGCCACGGCCGCGGGGTCGACGACGAGTCCGTGGTCGATGCGGTGCACGACGTCCGCACGCGCCGCGACCGCCGCGTCGTGCGTGATGGTGACGAGGGCGGCACCCGTCTCGGCCGCCACGGTCTCGAGCAGCTCCATGACGACCCGGCCGGTGTCGACGTCGAGCGCCCCGGTCGGCTCGTCGGCCAGGATGAGCCGCGGCGAGCGGACGAGCGCCCGGGCGATCGCGACCCGCTGCTGCTCCCCGCCCGAGAGGCGGTGCGGCTGGGTGTCGGCCCGGTCGGCCAGCCCCACACGGTCGAGCATCGCGAGGGCGAGCCGACGCCGTGACCAGAACGCACGGCCGGTCGCGTAGAGCAGGGGGACCTCGACGTTCTCGAGGGCGGTCCGGCCCTGGAGCAGGTTGAACTGCTGGAACACGAACCCGACGTCCGCACCGCGGACGCGGTCGCGGCGCACGGACCCGGCGCGGCCGAGGTCCTGCCCGTCGAACTCGTGCAGTCCCTCGGTCGGGATGTCGAGGAGACCGAGGACGTTGAGGAGCGTCGACTTGCCCGACCCCGAGCGGCCGACGATCGCGACGCGGCTGTCCGCCTCGACGTCGAGGTCGACGCCGCGCAGGATCTCGAGCGTCGAGCCGTCGGGCAGGGCGACGGACTTCCGCAGGTCTCGGACGCGCACGAGGCTCATCCGCCCACCACCGTGCCGTCCTCGGCGGACCCGTCGTCAGGCTGTGCCTCCTTGCCGGGGACGAACTGCAGGACGGTGTCTCCCTCGGTCAGTCCGTCCTCGATCTCGACGTGCTCGCCGTCGTTCAGGCCGAGGGTGACCTGGCGCTCGGAGCGCTTCCCCTCGTCGTCGACGACGGTGACGACACCGCGCTGCGCGGTGCCCTGCACCGCGGTGGTCGGTAGCGTGAGCACGCCCTGGGCCGAGCCCGCCGACACGGCGACCGTGACCTCGAGCCCGGGGAAGACCGTGACGTCCCCGGGGACGTCGCAACGCAGCTGCGTCGACCCGCCGCCCGACGCCGAGCCGTCGTCCGTGCCGTCGGGTGCCGCACCGGACGCACTGCTCGACGCGGAGTCGGAGGCGGGGACGGCGGAGCTGAGCGACAGGTTCGTGCAGGTGAACGGCGCCGGCCCGTCCGTGATCGTCACGGTCGCCTCCGACGGACGCGAGGTCAACCGGTAGAGCTGCGCGGCCTTGAGCGTGGCGGTGACGCGGTACGCCTCGGGAGCGACGCGCGCGACGGTGTCCCCGATCGCGACGGGCTGCTTCGCCACCAGGTCGAGGCCGGAGACCGTGCCCGACGACGACGCCACGACGGTCGCGAACGTCACGACCGCGGGGAGCGGGTCACCGTCCTCGGTCGTCCCGGTCGCCGGCGTCTCGACCCGCAGGTCGATGATCGGCGCGCCCTGCTCGACGTGCGTGCCGTTCGCCACGAACACCTTGTTCACCGTGCCCTCGGCGGTCGACCGCACCGGTGTCGACGCGACGGACTCGATCGTCCCGGTCGCCTCGACGTCGTTCACGATGTCACCCGTCTCCACGGTGACGGTCGGGTCCTCGAGCTGCGCCGTCGGCAGCGTCTCGGCCTCGTCGGGCTGGGCCGCGAAGAAGGCGAGGCGGACGAGCGACACCGCGATGGCGGCGAACACGAGGAACTTCAGGCCGGGCCACACCCAGCGACGCAGGACGGTCACCCTCGGACGGTATTGGCTGACATACCGAGCGAGCATCAGCCTGAGGGATGACGCAGGATGGCCGCCCGGCCGGGACCGGCCGGACCCGGGCCGATCAAGGCTGACCCGCCGGACCGGTCCCGGTGATCAGGACGTCGCCACGGGACGGGAACGGCCGGGAGGCACGGCGAGCGTTCCCGGGGAACGCTCGCCGTGCCTCCCGGCCGGCTGCAGTGCGCCTGTCTACGCCTCGATGACCACCGGGACGATCATCGGGCGACGACGGTGCTTGGTGTTCACCCAGCGGCCGACGGTCCGGCGGACGACCTGGCTGAAGGCGTGCGCATCGCGCGTGCCGTTCGCCGCGGCCTCGGCGATCGCCTTGGCGATCTGCGGGCGGACGTCGTCGAAGACCGAGTCGTCCTCGGCGAAGCCGCGCGACTGGATCTCCGGCCCGACCACGCACTGACCCGTGGTGAAGTCCACGGCGCAGAAGATCGAGATGAAGCCCTCCTCCGCCAGGACGCGACGGTCCTTGAGGTCGGCGTCGGTGATCTCGCCGACCGTCGAGCCGTCGACGTAGACGTAGCCGATGTCGAGCTGTCCGGCGACGCTGGCGACGCCGTCCTTCAGGTCGACGACGATGCCGTCCTGCCCCAGGATCACGTTGCGCGGCGGGACGCCCGTCTGGATCGCCAGGTCCGCGTTCGCGTACAGGTGGCGGTGCTCGCCGTGCACGGGCATGACGTTGCGCGGGCGCAGGATGTTGTAGCAGTACAGGAGCTCACCGGCGGACGCGTGCCCGGAGACGTGCACCTTGGCGTTGCCCTTGTGCACGACCTTGGCGCCGAGCTTCGTCAGCCCGTCGATCACGCGGTAGACGGCGTTCTCGTTGCCCGGGATGAGGCTCGACGCGAGGATGACGGTGTCGCCCTCGCCGATCTCGATCTGGTGCTCGAGGTTCGCCATGCGCGCGAGCACGGCCATCGGCTCGCCCTGCGACCCGGTCGACATGTAGACGATCTGGTCGTCGGGGACGTTCTTCGCCTTCTTCGTGTCGATGAGCACGTCGTCCGGCACCCGCAGGTAGCCGAGCTCGGCGGCGATGTTCATGTTGCGGATCATCGAGCGGCCCATGAACGCGACCTTGCGGTTGGTCGCGGCGGCGGCGTCGAGGACCTGCTGCACGCGGTGCACGTGCGAGGAGAAGCTCGCGACGACGACCTTCTTGCGGGCACGCGAGATGACGTTCTCGAGCACTGGTCCGATGTCGCGCTCGGGGGCGGTGAAGCCCGGCACGTCGGCGTTGGTCGAGTCCGGCAGGAACAGGTCGACGCCCTGCTCGCCCAGACGGGCGAAGGCACGGAGGTCGGTGATCCGGTCGTCCAGCGGCAGTTGGTCCATCTTGAAGTCACCGGTGTGCAGGACACGACCGGCCGGGGTGGTGATCGCGACGGCGAGGGCGTCCGGGATCGAGTGGTTCACGGCGACGAACTCGAGGTGGAACGGGCCGAGCTGCTCGGTCTGGTCCTCCTGCACGACGAGCGTGTAGGGCTTGATCCGGTGCTCCTTGAGCTTCGCCTCGACGAGCGCGAGGGTCAGCGTGGAGCCGATCAGGGGGATGTCGCCCTTGAGCTTGAGCAGGTACGGCACGGCGCCGATGTGGTCCTCGTGCCCGTGGGTGAGCACGACGCCGAGGACGTCGTCGAGGCGGTCCCGGATCGGCCCGAAGTCGGGGAGGATGAGGTCGACGCCCGGCTGGTGCTCCTCCGGGAAGAGCACGCCGGCGTCGACGATCAGCAGCTTGCCGTCGAACTCGTAGACGGTCATGTTGCGACCGATCTCGCCGAGGCCCCCGACGGGGATGACGCGGAGGGTGCCGGGTTCGAGCGGCTGCGGTGTGGAGATCTGGGTGGGCATTCGGTCCTGACTGTCGTGCGACGCGCTCCGGCGCCGCGGTCTTCCTAACGTGTGGTGCCTGGCACCTTCGGCAGTGCGCCGCCGGCCGCCGCGTTGCGGTCCGGGCGGAAGTTCGAGAAGTCGGCGCCGGGGATGTCCCGGACCGCTTCGAGTGAGGTCTCGATGGCGTAGGCCTCGGTGTCCTCGGGGCCGACGAGCGGCAGCCGGACGCGCGGGCTGCCGATGCGGCCGAGGCCGTGCAGGACGTACTTCGCGGCGACGGTGCCGGGGACGTGCGTCATGATCGCGCGGACGAGCGGCTCGACGCGCTTGTGCTCGGCGGTCGCGGTCGCCAGGTCGCCGCGGTTCACGGCGTCGACGATCGTGCGGTACGGGGTGCTCGTGATGTTCGCGGTCACGCCGATGAGTCCGGTCGCGCCGATCGACAGGTGCGGGAGCACGTTCGTGTCGTCGCCCGAGAAGTACATGAGGTCGGTGTTGTTGAGCACCCGGGAGACCTCGGCGAAGTCGCCCTTGGCGTCCTTCACGGCGAGGATGTTCGGGTGGTGCGACGCCCGCACGATGGTCTCGTACGTGATCGGGATGCCCGTGCGGCCCGGGATGTCGTACAGGATCACCGGCAGGTCGGTGGCGTCGGCGATCATCCGGAAGTGCGTGAGGACGCCCGCCTGCGTCGGCTTGTTGTAGTACGGCGTGACGATCATCACGCCGTCGGCGCCGGCCTTCTCGCTCTGCTTGTAGAGGTGGATGGCGTGCGCGGTCTCGTTCGAGCCGCCGCCCGTGATGATCTTCGCGCGGCCCGCGGCGACGGACTTGCCGACCTCGACCAGCCGCAGCTTCTCGGGGTCGGTCAGGGTGCTCGTCTCGCCTGTCGTCCCGGTGACGACGATGCCGTCGGCGCCGGCGGTGATGCAGTCGTCGATGTGCTGCTCGACGCCGGGCCAGTCGACCTCGCCGTCGGCCGTGAACGGCGTCACGAGGGCGACGAGGACCTGACCGAAGGGATTCTCACGCGGGGACACGCCCTCCAGCGTACCGGGGATGCGCGCGCGGACCGCCGTCCGCCCGGACGGTGCGCGGCTCGCGGACGGCGCGCGGCTGTCCGCGCTGCTCCGGCCGGGAGGCACGGCGCACCCCCGTCACGCCGGTCCCGCCCGGCGACGCCTCCGCACGGGAACCAGGTTCCGGACACAGCACCGCGAAGAAGCGCGGTGTCGTGTCCGGAACCTGGTTCCAGCGGGACGGAAGGACGCTCGGCAGGCGGCGCGGGTGCCGCGGGCGCGCTACGCGCGCTACGCGCGTTCCGCGCGGCGGCGCCACTCCAGGAAGCGGTAGCGGGTGCCGTCGACGCGTGACTCATGCCACGGGCCCTCGTCGGCGAGCTCCCACGCGTCGTCGAGCTCCGGCGCGCGGGTGTCACCCGGCACCTCGAGGTCGACGATCGTCTCGGACACCCGGTCGGCGAAGGGCAGAGCGTCGGCGTAGACCGCTCCCCCGCCGACCACCCACACGGGTTCGTCGGTGTCGAGTGCGGTCGCCAGGTCGTGCACGACCTCGGCGCCCTCGGCCGACCAGGAGTCGTCCCGCGTCAGCACGACGTTCCGCCGTCCGGGCAGCGGCCGGAACCGCGGCGGCAGCGAGTCCCAGGTGCGCCGGCCCATCACGACGACGCCGTCGCCGGTGACCTGTCGGAAGTGCGCGAGGTCCTCCGGCACGTGCCACGGGATGCCCCCGTCGGCACCGATGATCCCGGACGCCGTGCGTGCCCAGACCATCCCGACACCGCGCACGGGCTCGGTCCAGGCGGACTCGGTGCCCATCAGACGGCGACCGCGGCTCTGATCGCGGGGTGGTGCTCGTAGCCGACGACGGTGAGGTCCTCGTAGACGTAGTCGTCGATCGAGTCGCGCGGGGCGAGCTCGAGCCTCGGGTACGGGTAAGGCGTGCGGGAGAGCTGCTCGCGGACCTGCTCGACGTGGTTGTCGTAGACGTGGCAGTCGCCACCGGTCCACACGAAGTCGCCGACCTCGAGCCCGGTCTGCGCCGCGATCATGTGGGTGAGCAGCGCGTACGAGGCGATGTTGAACGGCACGCCGAGGAACATGTCCGCGCTCCGCTGGTAGAGCTGGCACGAGAGCTTGCCGTCGACGACGTAGAACTGGAAGAACGCGTGGCACGGCGCGAGCGCCATCTCCGGCACGTCGGCGACGTTCCACGCCGAGACGATCAGACGACGCGAGTCCGGGTTCGTGCGGATCTGCTCGATGACCTGCGCGATCTGGTCGACGTGCTCGCCGGACGGGGTCGGCCACGAGCGCCACTGCACGCCGTACACCGGGCCGAGGTCGCCGTCCTCGTCCGCCCACTCGTTCCAGATGCGGACGCCGTGCTCCTGCAGCCAGCGGGCGTTGCCGTCGCCGCGCAGGAACCAGAGCAGCTCGTACGCCACCGACTTGAAGTGCACGCGCTTCGTCGTGACGAGCGGGAAGCCCTGCGACAGGTCGTAGCGGAGCTGTGCCCCGAAGATGCTGCGCGTGCCGGTGCCGGTGCGGTCGCCCTTCGGCGTGCCCTCCTCGAGCACCCGGCGCAGCAGATCCTCGTAAGGGGTGGGGACGGTGGGGTCGGGCTGCACGGTCTCGCTCACACGGAGAGCCTACGTCCACAAGGAGAACCCGGAGCGCGCTGAGTACCGTGGCCCCCATGTCGACCCAGCCGCTCTCGATCCTCGTCGCCGGTGCGTCCGGCTTCATCGGGACCCCCCTCGTCCACGCCCTGCGCGAGGCCGGGCACCACGTCACCACGCTCACCCGCAGCGAACCCCGCACCGCGAGCGCGTTCCGCTGGTCCCCCGGCACCCGCCCGCTCGACCCGGCGGTGCTCGACGGCGCCGACGTCGTGATCAACCTCGCCGGGGCGAACATCGGCAAGCTGCCGTGGACCGACTCCTACAAGCAGCAGATCCTCGACTCGCGGGTGCAGGCGACGGACACCCTCGTCGAGGCGATGCACCGCGCCGCGAAGCCGCCGGCGCTGTTCCTGTCCGGGTCGGCCTCGGGCGTGTACGGCGACCGTCCCGTAGACGTCCTCGACGACGACGCCGAGGCCGGACGGGGCTTCCTCGCCGACGTCTGCACCAAGTGGGAGGCCGCCGCGACCGCCGCCCCCGAGGGCGTCCGCGTCGTCCTGCTCCGCACCGGCATCGTCGTCGGCCAGGGCGGCGGCGCGCTCGCGCCCCTCGTGCCGCTCACGAAGGCGGGCCTCGGCGGCAAGCTCGGCACCGGCGGGCAGTTCTGGCCGTGGATCGCGCTCGAGGACGAGGTCGGCGCGATCGTGCACCTCGCCACCAGCCCGGAGGCCGCCGACGTGCGCGGTCCGGTGAACCTGGCCGGCCCGGAGGCCGCGGTGTCGAACCGCATCACCCGCCGCGTCGCCGAGGACCTGCACCGTCCCTACCTGTTCAGCGTCCCGGCCTTCGCGCTGCGCACGCTGCTCCGCGAGGCCGCCGACGAGATGCTCCTCTCCAGCCAGCGCATGGTCCCGCGCAAGCTCACCGAGTCCGGGTACCGGTTCCGGCACACGACCGCCGAGGACGCGGTCGACGCCGCCTTCTGACCCGACGGCACGACCCGACGGCCCGGGTCGACCACAGGGCCCGACGCGACCACCCGACGGACGGGAGGCCCGTGGCGACACCGCCACGGGCCTCCCGTCCGTCAGTGGGTCGCCGCAGCCTTCGCGAGCGCGGTCCGCATCGCCGCTCGCGCCCGCCTGCGGTCGCCGGCGGCGTCGTAGACGACGCCGAGCCGGTACCAGCCGCGCCAGTCCTCCGGGTCGGCCTCGACGGCGTCCCGGTACCGCGGGAACAGCTCGTCGGCCGCCTCGCGGGTCGGCCGGCCGGACGGTCGGACCGGGACGACCTCGTCCGGCGTCGCGCCCTCCTGTTCGAGCCGCGCACCGAGCCGGGTGATGCGCACGCCGAAGCGGACCTCGAGCACGAGCAGCAGCGCGCCGATCGCAGCGACGACGAACAGCGCGACGCCGATGCCGATCCCGATCGGCTGACCGGTCTGCACGAACGCGACCGCACGCTGCCCGACGAGGCCGATGTAGAGCGCGAGCAGCAGGGTCATCAGTGCCGCGCCCCAGAACGGGGAGCGGAGGGACCGCCAGGTCGAGGTCACGGCTGACCGATGCCGAGGACGCTGCCGAGGCCGACGGTCAGGCCGCGGGCGTCGACCACGGCGGACAGGGCGGCCCGGACCCCGGCGTCGTACGCCACGTCGTCGTTCGTGTCGTGGCGGATCGTGACGGTCTCGCCGGGGCCGCTGAGCAGCACGTCCTGCACGGCCTTGACGCCCGGCAGGCGGAGCGAGTGGATCGGCACGCTCGCCACCTGCTGCCCGCGGGCGCGCTGGTCGACGTGCGGGGCCTCGACGGGACCGACCTCGCGCCGGGCGTCCGCGATGAGCTCTGCGGTCCGGACGGCGGTGCCCGACGGGCTGTCGATCTTGCCCGCGTGGTGGGTCTCCACGATCTCGACGGACGGGAACCACGGCGCGGCGATCGTGGCGAGGTGCGTCGCGAGCACCGAGCCGATCGAGAAGTTCGGCACGACGAGGACGCCCTGGTCGGGTCGAGCCTCGAGTCCGGCGCGGAGCTTCGCCAGGCGGTCGAGCGACCAGCCCGAGGTCCCGACCAGGACGTTCGCGCCGCTGGCCAGGGCGTGCTCGACGATCGCCGGGCTGAGGGCGGGGACGGTGACGTCCACGACGACGGCCGCTCCCCCGAACACCGACGGCGGTGCCTCGTGCACGGCGTCCCGCGAGGACAGCGACGCGACGAGCTCGAAGCCGTCGAGCGACTCCACGACGGAGGCCACGAGGCCCCCGAGACGACCGGTGGCGCCGACGACGACGACGGGAGTGACCATGGCTCCATCCTAGGATCGACGCATGCCGCTCCAGGTCAGGTCCGTGCCCGCCGACGCGCCCGAGGTCGACGCACTGCTCGACGCCTACCTCGACGAGCGCGAGGCGACGTTCCCGAGCGCGCAGGGCTCGTACTCGCGGAAGCGCACCCCGGCCGTCGAGTTCACGGCGCCGAACGGGGTCTTCGTGGTGGCCTACGAGGCTGACGGCGACGCGGTGGAGCCCGTCGGGTGCGGTGGACTGCGGCGGATCGCGGACGACGGCGACGACGTCCGCTTCGAGGTGAAGCACGTCTACGTCGCCCCGGAGGGTCGCGGGCGGGGCGTCGCGACCGCGGTGATGGACGCGCTCGAGCAAGCCGCACGGGACCTCGGCGCGACCAGCGTCGTCCTCGACACGAACGACTCGCTCGTCGCCGCCGGCGCGATGTACCGCAGTCGTGGCTACCAGCGGGTCGAGCCGTTCAACGCGAACCCGAACGCGACCGCCTGGTACCGCAGGCCGGTCGACTGACCGGGGCCGCGCCTCCCGGCCGACGCAGCGACGCGGGCAGCCGGCGGCCGCTAGACGGGCTGGTCGACCGGCAGACCGGTGCGGAGCTCCACCGGCAGGTGGGCCAGGTCGTTGAGCGTGACCACCTCGGCCGGCTTGGCCGAACGGATCCGGATGATCGTCAGCGCGGTGTGGGCGACGTTCGTGCCCATCCAGCGCCACTCCGGGGCCTGGAAGGCCTCGCGCACGAACCAGCCGATCACGGCGTTGTGCGTGATGAGCAGGTCGTGGCGGTCCTCCCGAGCGGGCGTGAAGAACTCGGCCACCGCGTCGCCCATCTGGGCCTGACCCGCGACGATCTCCTCTTCCGTGACGCCGCCGTACCAGCCCTGGTAGGCGTGCGGCATGTCCGGCGTCGGCCCGGACGGGATGCAGTCGAAGAGCAGCGTCGAGGGTTCGGGCTGGATCGACGGCAGGCGCTGCGCGAGGTACGCGGCGGTCTCGCTCGCGGCGTCGAGCGGCGAGTGGTACACGCCGTCGAAGGGCACCCCGCCGAGCCGGTCGGCGACGAGCACCGCCTGGCGCTTGCCGCGTTCGGACAGCTTGCCGTCCCGGAGGCCGTGCTCGGCGTCCTGGTGCTCACCGTGCCGGACGAGGTACAGGTAGTGCGACACGTCCGTCACCCCTCGACGCCGAGGGCCGCTGCGAGCTCGTCCCGCTGCACCGCACCGACCACCGAGGTGATGGTGGGGCGGGTGAGCAGGTCGCGCGCCAGGTCGAGCACGTCGCCGGCGGTCACCCGGTCGACCCGCTGCAGCGCGGTGCCGAGGTCGGTGAACTCCCCGGTGCCGAGCTCGGATCGGCCGAGGCGGGTCATCCGGGCGTCGGAGTCCTCGAGCGAGAGCGTCAGGGCGCCCTCGATCTGCCCCTTGGCGCGGTGGAGCTCGTCCTCCGTGATGCCGTCGTCGACCATGCGCGCGAACTCGGCGTCGATGATCTCGACGACACCGGCGACGTTGTCCGGGGCGCAACCCGCGTAGACGCCGAACGCGCCGTTGTCGAGGTACGCCGGGGCGAAGGACGACACGGCGTAGGCGAGGCCGCGGCGCTCGCGGACCTCCTGGAAGAGACGGGAGCTCATGCCGCCGCCGAGCACGGCGTTCAGCACGCTGAGGACCGGGCGGCGGTCGTCGCGCAGGTCGAGGCCCTGCGAGCCGCGGAGCATGCTGACCTGTTCGGTCGGACGGTGCGCGACGGCGAGGCGCGGGACGGCCGGGTCCGCCACCGTCTGCGGCGTGCGTCGGGCGAGCGGCGAGGCTTTCGGCGCCTCGCGGAAGACCCGCTCGACGAGCTCGCGGAAGCGGTCGTGGTCCACCGCACCCGCGGCGGTGACGACGATGCCGTTCGGTGCGTAGTGCTCGCGGTAGTGGTCGAGGACCTGGTCGCGGCCGACCGCGCGGATGCTCTCCGGGGTCCCTCCGATCGGACGGCCGAGGGGGTGCCCGTCGAAGGCGGCGGCGAAGAAGGCCTCGCCCGCGACGTCCGCGGGGTCGTCAGCGGCCATCGCGAGCTCTTCGAGGATGACGCCGCGCTCGACGGCGAAGGCGTCCTCGTCGAGCACGGACCCGGTGACCATGTCGCCGATCACCTCGACCGCCATCGGGACGTCGGTGTCCCGGACGCGGGCGTAGTAGCAGGTGTACTCCTTGGCGGTCGCGGCGTTGTGCTCACCGCCCACGGAGTCGAACGCGATGGCGATGTCGAGCGCACTGCGACGTGCGGTGCCCTTGAACAAGAGGTGCTCGAGGAAGTGCGTGGAGCCGAACTGCCCCTCACGCTCGTCGCGGGAGCCGACGCCGACCCAGAAGCCGAGGCTCGTCGAGCTCGCCCCCGGGACCGACTCGGTCAGGACGCGGACGCCGGACGGCAGCACGGATCGACGGACGAAGGCACCACCGGACGTCAGGAACGACGTGTCCTGGGCCTCGAGCGGCAACGGCACTGGCTGGTTCATCGCAGGAGAGCCTACTGACCCGTCGGGGCCGCTCATCCAGTTTCCACAGGCTCGCGGCGCGTGCCCCGAAGTGGGGTACGGCCGAGGAGGATAGAAAGACTCGTCTGTCTGTCCTCACTGTGGTACAGTCGTCACATCGGGTCGGAAGCCCCCCTAGATTCCGACCCGGTGGCTCGGGACATCAGTCCTGCGCGGCGGAGTCCCCCCACTCCCCCGCGGAGCCGATGAGTCCGAGGAGCAGCGCTGTGACGGTCGATTCCCCCCAACCGACCGTCCAGCGTCTCCCCGGCCCGAGCACGAACCTCGCGTCGCCGGACGGGTCGAGCGTCCCCCCGACTCCCCGCTCCGGCGGCGCGAAGGTCCGCATCCTCGAGACCGCGTCGAGGCTCTTCTACGAGGAGGGCATCCGCGGCGTCGGCGTCGACCGTCTGATCTCCGAGGCGAGCGTCACGAAGGCGACGTTCTACAAGCACTACGGGTCGAAGGACAACCTGATCCTCGCCTACATCCGCACGCAGGACGAGCGGGTGCAGCAGGCCTTCGGGCGCATCGTGGCCGAGGCCCCGACGCCGACCGACGCCGTCCGCGCCTGGGTCGCCGCCGTCTCGGACGACGTCGGCCGACCGGACTTCCGCGGCTGTGCCTTCCTGAACGCGGCGGCTGAGTACCACGACCCCCGCGACCCGGTCCGCCAGGTCGTCGCCGCGCACCGCGACTGGTACACGGATCAGCTCTTCGCGCTGCTGCAGCGCGCCGGACACCCGATGCCGGGCGACGGCGCCGACGAGCTGATGCTCGCACGCGACGGCGTGATGGCCGGTGCGTACGCCGGCGACGCGATCGCGGCGACCGCAGCGCTCGGGCGGGTCGTCGAGCGCGTCATCACGCGCTGACCGGGCGAGCGACGGACGGGAGGCACGTGGCGGCGCCGCCACGTGCCTCCCGTCCGTCGCACCCGCACTCCAGGGCGCGGGTGTTGGCTGGTCGCATGGCCAACGACCCCAACTGGAACCTCCCCGAGGTCCCCACGTTCACCCTGACCAGCCCCGACTTCAGCGACGGCGACCGTCTGCCCGACTGGGCGCGCGGCTCCGACGTGGGCGGCGAGGACCGCTCCCCCGCACTCGAGTGGTCGGGCGCTCCCGAGGGCACGCAAAGTTACGTCCTCACCGTGTACGACCCCGACGCCCCGACCGGCTCGGGCTTCTGGCACTGGAGCCTGACCGACGTCCCGGCGTCGACGACCTCGCTGCCGCAGGGCGCCGGTACCGACGACGCGCTGCTGCCCGCGGAGGCGCTCCGTCGCCGTAACGAGTACGGCACGGACACGTTCCTCGGCGCCGCGCCGCCCGCGGGGCACGGTCCGCACCGCTACGTGTTCACCGTCAGCGCGCTGGACGTGCCGGTGCTCGAGGCGCCCGCCGACGCCACCCCGGCCGTCGTCGGCTTCCTGCTCCGCGAGCACCTGCTCGGCCGCGCGCAGCTGACCGGCACGCAGGAGACCCCCGCCTCCTGACGCCCCCGCACCGACGGCAACGGCCGCCACTCCGATCGGAGCGGCGGCCGTTGCGGTGTCAGCAGCGCGAGGCGCCGGGGATCAACCCTCGGCGTTGTCCTCGGTGTGCTTCTCGTGACCCTCGCGGCCCTCGGTGTCGACCTCGTCCGCGACCACCGGCGCGAGCGACAGCTTGCCGCGGTCGTCCACCTTGGTGACCTCGACCAGGATCTTCTGGCCGACGCCCAGGACGTCCTCGACGTTCTCCACGCGCTTGCCACCGGCGAGCTTGCGGACCTCGGAGACGTGGAGCAGACCGTCGCGGCCCGGGAGCAGCGACACGAACGCGCCGAACGTCGCGATCTTGACGACCGTGCCGAGGAACTGGTCCCCGATCTCCGGGTTCGTCGGGTTCGCGATCGCGTTGACCTGGGCACGGGCGGCCTCGGCCGACGGGCCGTCGACGGCGCCGATGTAGACCGTGCCGTCGTCCTCGATCGAGATGTCGGCGCCGGTCTCGTCCTGGATGCCGTTGATCGTCTTGCCCTTCGGGCCGATCAGCTCGCCGATCTTGTCGACGGGGATCTGCACCGAGATGACACGAGGAGCGGTGTCCGCCATCTCGTCGGGGGCGTCGATCGCCTCGGTCAGCACGCCGAGGATGGCCGAGCGGGCCTCCTTGGCCTGCTTCAGCGCGGCGTCGAGGACCGACGACGGGATGCCGTCGAGCTTCGTGTCGAGCTGGATCGCGGTGACGAACTCCGAGGTACCGGCGACCTTGAAGTCCATGTCGCCGAGGGCGTCCTCGGCACCGAGGATGTCGGTCAGCGCCGCGTAGCGGGTCTGACCGTCGACGGTGTCGGAGACGAGGCCCATCGCGATGCCCGCGACCGGGGCGCGCAGCGGCACACCGGCGTTGAGGAGCGACAGGGTCGAGGCGCAGACGGAGCCCATCGACGTCGAGCCGTTGGAGCCGAGGGCCTCGGACACCTGACGGATCGCGTAGGGGAACTCCTCACGCGACGGCAGCACCGGCACGAGGGCGCGCTCGGCGAGGAAGCCGTGGCCGATCTCGCGACGCTTCGGCGAACCGACGCGACCGGTCTCACCCGTCGAGTACGGCGGGAAGTTGTAGTGGTGCAGGTAGCGCTTCTTCGTGACGGGCGACAGCGAGTCGATCTGCTGCTCCATCTTGAGCATGTTCAGCGTGGTGACGCCGAGGATCTGCGTCTCGCCGCGCTGGAAGATCGCCGAACCGTGGACGCGCGGGATCACGGCGACCTCGGCGTCGAGCGGACGGATGTCGGCGAGGCCGCGACCGTCCATGCGGACCTGCTCGGTCAGGATGCGGCCGCGGACGACCTTCTTCGTGACCGACTTGTAGGCGGCGCTGACCTGGCCGTTGGCGGACTCGGGGAGCTCCCCGGCCTCGACCTTGACCGCGACGGCCTCCTTCACGCGGGCCTTGAGGGCGTCGTCCTTGTCCTGACGCTCGAGCTTGCCGGCGATCTGGTAGACGTCCTTGAGCTCGTCGAGGGCGATCGCCTCGACGGCGGAGTAGACCTCGGGCGCGTAGGGCGGGAAGACCGGGTAGTCCTGGATCTCCTTGGCCGACTGCGCGGCCATCTTCGCCTGCGCCTCGACGAGGACCTTGAGGAACGGCTTGGCCGCCTCGAGGCCCTGGGCGACGATCGCCTCGTCGGGCTTGGTCGCGCCGCCCTGGATGAGGCCCCAGGCGTGCTCGGTCGCCTCGGCCTCGACCATCATGATCGCGACGTCCTCGTTGCCCTGCTCGTCGGTGACGACACGGCCGGCGACGGTGAGGTCGAAGACCGCTTCCTCGAGCTGCGAGGCCTTCGGGAACGCGACCCACTGGTCACCGATCAGCGCGAGGCGCACACCGGCGATCGGGCCGGAGAACGGCAGACCGGAGATCTGCGTCGACGCGGACGCCGCGTTGATCGCGAGCGCGTCGTAGAACTCGTCCGGCGCGATGCTCAGGACGGTGATGACGATCTGGACCTCGTTGCGCAGGCCGTCGACGAACGACGGACGCAGCGGCCGGTCGATGAGGCGGCAGACGAGGATCGCCTCGGTGCTGGGGCGGCCCTCACGACGGAAGAACGAGCCGGGGATCTTGCCGGCGGCGTACGAGCGCTCCTCGACGTCGACCGTCAGCGGGAAGAAGTCGAAGCCCTCGCGCGGGTGCTTGCCGGCGCTGGTGGCCGACAGGAGCATGGTCTCCTCGTCGAGGTACGCGGCGACCGCGCCCTGGGCCTGCTGCGCGAGGCGGCCGGTCTCGAACCGGACGACGCGCTTGCCGAACTTGCCGTTGTCGATGACGGCTTCGGCGAACTTGATCTCGGGACCCTCCAAAAGGGTGCCTCCTTGACGTGTTCGGCAGACCTGGGCGACGGCACCCGTGGTGCGTGCACGCCGAGGGGTCGGGGCGCATGTCTGGCCAGCAGTAGAAGCACTCGGGACTCCGAACGGCCCGCGAGCCACCACCGATGACCAGCTCCGTGCCCGGTCTGCGCAGTGTTGTGTGCCAGCCCCGCGGGTGTGACAGCGGAGCGTGACGCCCGGAGAACGGTCCCCGGACGATGAGGACTTTACCAGTCCTCAGGCGCCGGACGGGTGTTGCTCCTGGCGAACGGGCGTGTCCCCGGTAGCTTGCCGCCATGCGCACCAGCCCTTCCCGGCGCGTGCTCGTCGCGGCCGCCGTGGTCGTGGGCGCGCTCGTCGCTCCGGTCCTCACCCCCCTGCCCGCGAGCGCCGCGTCGACGCAGTACCCGACGTGGCAGGACGTGCAGCAGGCGAAGGGCAACGAGCAGGCCGCCGCTGCCGAGGCGGCGAAGGTGCAGGCGGCGCTGCAGTCGGTGCAGGCCGACGCCGCCGCGAAGTCGCAGCGCGCACTCGACGCCTCCGCAGCAGCCGACCGCGCCGAGGCGGACCTCGCCGCGGCGACGCAGACCGCGTCGACCCTCCGCACCCAGGCGGACGACGCCGAGCGCACCGCCGCCCAGGCGCAGGACCGCGCCGGGCAGCTCGCCGCGACCCTGTACCGCGACGGCAGCCAGAACGCCATGACGACGCGGATCGCCACGACGCACGACCCGGACCAGCTGCTCTACCAGCTCGGCGCGGTCGACCAGCTCTCGAGCACGTGGGAGGGGGTCCTCGAGGACGCCTCGGTCGCCGGCCGCACCGCGGAGTCGCTGCACGACCAGGCCGAGCGTGCGGAGTCCGAGCGGAGCACCCTCGCCGCAGCCGCGGAGGACCGCTCCGCCACCGCCCGCACCGCGTCCGACGCCGCCGCGCGGGCCGTCGCGGACACGCAGCAGCACAGCGACGAGCTCTACGCGCAGCTGGCCGCGCTGAAGGACACCACCGCCACGACCGAGCAGCAGTACGAGCTCGGCGTGCAGGTCGCCGCCCAACAGGCCGCCCAGCAGCGGGCCCGTGAGCAGGCGGCCGCAGCAGCGGCGCAGCAGGCGGCGGCCGCCGCCGCACCGTCGTCCTCGGCGGCGGCCGCCACGAGCGGCGGCTCCGGGACGTCCTACCCGAGCACGGGCGGCGTGACCGTCGACCCGGCCGGCGCGCAGGCGTACGCCCGCAGCGCGATCGGCGCCTACGGCTGGGGCGGCGACCAGTTCTCCTGCCTCGTGTCCCTCTGGACCCAGGAGTCCGGCTGGCGGGCCAACGCCCTCAACGCCTCGAGCGGCGCGTACGGCATCCCGCAGTCACTGCCCGCGAGCAAGATGGCGGTTGCCGGTGCGGACTGGAGGACGAACGCGGCGACGCAGATCAACTGGGGGCTGGCCTACATCCACGACGCCTACGGCTCCCCCTGCGCGGCGTGGAACCACGAGATGAGCGTCAACCCGCACTGGTACTGAGCGCCCGCCCGGGCGCCCTGGTCAGTGGCCGAGGCCGCCGAGCAGGGACGCGAAGTCGGTCGGCGCGGCGAGCGTCTCCTGCTGCGGGGTCCGCCGGGAGGCGCGGATCGCCCAGGCGAGGTCGACCCCGGCCCGTCGGATGCGGGCGTCGAGCGCGGCGGCGTCCGCCTCGCTCCCCCAGTCGTCGGTCGCGGCGAACACGCCGGTCGGCACCACCGCTGCGCGGAGGTACGCGAACACCGGGCGCAGGGCGTGGTCGATCGCGAGCGAGTGCCGTGCGGTCCCCCCGGTCGCGGCGAGCAGCACCGGCAGGTCGGTCACGCCGTCCTTGTCGAGCACGTCGAGGAACGACTTCGCCAGACCGCTGACCCCCGCGGTGAAGACCGGGGTGACGAAGACGAGCGCGTCGGCCTCGAGCACGGTGCGCTGGGCGGCGGCGAGGCCGGGTGCGGCGAACCCGGTGAGCATCGCGTCGACGATCTCGTGCGCGATCGGACGCAGCTCGACGTGGCGGACGTCCACCGTGCCTCCCGGCTGGTCGGCCGAGACGGCGGCGACCGCGGAGGCGGCGAGCCGGTCTGCGAGCAGGCGGGTGGAGCTGGGCTCTGAGAGCCCGGCGGAGACGACGGCGATGGTGGTCATGGCAGTTCCCGACTTTCGATGCGTTTGCATGAACATCCTACCGAACCGAGCCGTCTGCGCAACCATTCCCGGTCCCTGTCGGCCGGCGACCCAGTCCTCTGCGACCGGGGAACGAGGAACGCCCCGGTCCTCACGAGGAGGACCGGGGCGTTCGGTCACGCAGTGTCTGCGAGTCGACTAGCGGCGCAGGCCGAGGCGCTCGATGAGCGCACGGTAGCGGTTGATGTCGACGTCGGAGAGGTACCCGAGGAGACGGCGACGCTGACCGACCATGAGCAGCAGACCACGACGCGAGTGGTGGTCGTGCTTGTGCTCCTTGAGGTGCTCGTTCAGGTCGTTGATGCGACGCGTCAGAACGGCAACCTGGACCTCGGGGGATCCGGTGTCGCCCGGGTGGGTCGCGTACTCTTCGATGATCTCCTGCTTGACCTTCGCGTCAAGTGCCATGGATGATCCCCTTTCCTGTCCGTTGCGCGGTGCCCGTACCTGATGCACGAGCGCTCTTGATCCGCGGCCGTTCGACGGCAACCGGACGAGACTACCAGAGATCAGGCGGTGCGGGCACGCAGGCGCTGCCGTCGCGGCACCGGGAGCAGGCTCCGGACGAGCCCGACGAGGGTTGCCCCGAGCAGTCCGCCGAGGCCGTTCGAGAGCACGTCCCGAGGGTCGGCGACGCGGTACGGCAGGAACCGGGCCTGCGCGAGCTCGATCCCGACCGACAGCACGACCGCGACCACCGCTCCCGCCAGCCACCAGCGGCGCGGCAACCAGAGCGCCGCGATCATCCCGACGGGCACGAACATCCCGATGTTCGCGAGGAACTCGACCCGGTCGTAGGTGAACCAGGCACCGCGCGGGAGCTGCTGCAGCCAGGCGATGGCGTGCAGCACGAACGCGTCCTGCGCGTGCGTGAAGACCCGCGGCGTCAACGTCATCCGCCAGATCACCCAGGCGTAGCCGGCGGTGAGGGCGAGCAGCAGGAGCTTCCGGAACATCCGGTCAGTATCGCTGCCGGGTCCTGGCAGGCGGCCGCACCCCACCTGGGCGGACGCCGGGCCACCCTGGCGGGACGCCGTGGACTGCTGCCAGCATGGACGCATGCCGGAGCAGGGGACGCGCGGCCGCACCAGGGGCAGCGGACGACGACAGTGGGCGGTGCTCGCCGTGGGTGGCGTCGTCGCGGTGGCCGTGGTCGCGCTCGTGCTCGCCACGGTGACCGGACCCGACGGCGGTCCGGACGGCGGCGGGCGTGGCGGTGCGGGCACGGACCGGACCCTCGCTGCTCGCGAGTCGGCCGCGTCGGCGTTCCCGGGCGGCCTGGCCCACCAGCCCGAGCAGGACGACCAGGCGGCGCGCCGCGCGGCGGACGCCCGGGCGGACGGCGACCGCACCACCGCCGACCGGATCGACGTGATCGCGGACCAGCCGGTGGCGACCTGGCTCGCTGACCCCTCCGAGTCCGCCACCCGCCAGGTCGTCCGGCGGGTCGTCCGGAGCGCCGAGCAGCAGCACCGCACGCCGGTGTTCGTCCTGTACGCGATCCCGGACCGCGACTGCGGCAGCTACTCCGCGGGCGGCACCGCCGAGGACGCCTACCTGCCGTGGGTCCGGTCGGCCGTGCGCGCGATGGCGGGTTCGCACGCGGTCGTGCTCGTCGAACCGGACTCGATCGCGCAGATCCACGTGTGCGAACGCCTCGGGCAGGACCGGCTGCGTCTGCTCGACCGCGCGGTGGACGAGCTCACCGGGCACGGACTGACGGTGTACCTGGACGGCGGCAACGAGGACCGGGTCCCCGTCGCCACGATGGCGCGCTGGCTGCGGGAGGCCGGGGTCGACCGCACGCAGGGCTTCGCGACGAACGTCTCGAACTTCTACCGGGTCGACACCGAGCGTGCGTACGCGGACCGGCTGGCGGACGCGATCGGCGGCGACCCGCACTTCGTGATCGACGTCTCGCGGAACGGGCAGGGCTGGCGCGGGACATGGTGCAACCCCGAGGGTGCGGGACTCGGACAGGCGCCCCACGTCACCGCGGGGTCCTCCCGGCTCGACGCCCTGCTCTGGGTGAAGACCCCCGGACTCAGCGACGGCACGTGCAACGGCGGGCCGGCGGCCGGGCAGTGGTGGGAGTCGTACGCGCTGGCGCTCGTGGAGCACCGCCGCCAGGACTGAACCCGGCGCGGCCCGTCGTCGGTCGTCGGTGGTTCCATGGCGCCATGACCGCCACCCGTCGCCACTCCGTCGTCCCGCCGTACCTCCTGCGCGCCGTCGCCGCCGCGTCGGAGCACCCCCGAGCCGCCTCGGCGGCCCGGACCGCCCTCGCCGAGATGGAGGTCGTCGCCGCACCGAAGCACGACCACCGCGTCCGGCCGCAGGGCATCAGCGGCACGGTCGACCGGTCCCCGCAGCGCACGATCGCCGACGCGCGGGGCACGACGACGCTGCCGGGCGAGGTGGTCCGGCGGGAGGGCGACGCGGACTCGGGCGACGCCGCGGTGGACGAGGCGTACGCCGGCCTCGGCGCGACGCACGCGTTCTGGCTCGACGTGTTCGGGCGGGTCTCGATCGACGGCGCCGGACTCCCCCTCGACGCCACGGTGCACTACGGGCAGGACTACGACAACGCGTACTGGGACGGCCAGCGCATGGTGTTCGGCGACGGCGACGACGAGGTGTTCCGGCGCTTCACGATCGCCCTCGACGTCATCGGCCACGAGCTCGCGCACGGCGTCACCCAGTACACGGCCGATCTGACGTACCAGGGGCAGTCCGGCGCGTTGAACGAGTCGGTCAGCGACGTCTTCGGCTCGCTGGTCGCGCAGTACGCCGCAGGGCAGACCGCCGACCAGGCGACGTGGCTCATCGGCGAGGGACTCTTCACCGACGCCGTGCACGGTGTCGCGCTCCGGTCGATGCGGGCACCGGGCACCGCGTTCGACGACCCGGTGCTCGGGAAGGACCCGCAGCCGGCGACCATGGCGGACTACGTCGAGACCACCGAGGACTCCGGCGGCGTCCACCTGAACTCCGGGATCCCGAACCACGCCTTCTTCCTCGCAGCGACGGCGATCGGCGGGTACGCGTGGCAGGGCGCCGGAGCCGTCTGGTGGGACGCCCTCACCGCGCCGGAAACGTCCGCGGACATCGACTTCGTCGGCTTCGCCCGGGTCACCGTCGACGCCGCCGCTGCCCGGTTCGGACAGGGCTCGACGGCGCACACCGCGGTCGCGGACGCCTGGCGGACCGTCGGCGTGCTCACCGCTCCGTGACGGCGTAGAACCGGAGCATGCACATCGTCGTCCGCCGCAGTGGTGGGTTCGCCGGTCTCTCGCGCGGCTGGCGGATCGACACCGACTCGTGCGACGACCCGGGCGCCTGGGACGACCTGGTCGGCGCGCTCCCGCGGGAGGCGCCCGTCCGGCACCGGCAGACCGTGCCCGACGACTTCACCTGGACCGTGACGGTCGCCCGCACCACCGTCGAGATCCCGGGCAGTCAGCTCGAGGGCCCGTGGGCAGCGCTCGTCCGGCGGGTGCGCGACGAGGGCGAACCGCTCAGTCGGTGACGTCGATCAGTCGGTGACGTCGACGACGACGAGCCGCCGAGTCGGGCGGGTCATCGCCACGTAGACGGCGGCTGCGGCCCGCGCCGCGTCGGCGCCGACCCGGTCCGGGTCGACGAGCAGCACGCCGTCGAACTCGAGCCCCTTCGCGTCCGCCCCCGTCAGGACCGTCACCGACCCGGGCCGCGGCGAGCCGAGCCCGCGGACGTCCGCGTCGGTCCGCGCCAGGCGCTCGCGCATCGCGGCGACGTCGGCCTCGGGCACGATGACCCCGACGGTACCGGAGCCGATCCGCCCGCGTTCGGCCTCGACGCGCTCCGCGACTGTGTCGAGGAGCGCCGCGCGGGGCACCGCCACGCGGTCGACGGGATCCCCGTCCCGCACGGCCTCGGTCCGGGTGACCGCCAGCCCGGCGGCGTCGGCGAACGCACCGGCGGCCTGCACGATGGAACGCGGGGTGCGGTAGTTGACCGTCAGTTCCTCGATCCGGTGGTCGAGCGGCACCACGGGTGCACGTCCGCGACGACGGCGTGCGAGCGCACCGACGACGTCGTCCCACGTGCGGGCGGCGGCCGGCGAGGAGCCCTGCGCCATGTCCCCGACGATCGTGAACGACCGCAGCGGGTTGCGGCGGGCGAGGACCCGCCACTGCATCGGCGAGAGCTCCTGGGCCTCGTCGACGACGATGTGCCCGTAGGTCCACTCACGGTCCTCGGCCGCGCGCTCCGCGGTGGTGCGGGGGTCACCGCCCTCGGCGAAGGACCCGGCGACCTGCTCCGCGGTGACGATGCCCTCGACGCCCATGTTCTCGATCGCCTGGCGGGCGTTCTCGATGTCCCGGTTCCGGCTGGCCTTGGCCGCGCGCTTGGCGGCTCCGCCGGTCGGGTCGAACGGACCGAGGAGCTCGGCGGCCTCGTCCAGGAGCGGGACGTCCTCGATCGTGAAGCCGGCGCCGCGCGGACGCTGCAGGAGTGCCCGGCGGGCGGGCGTCCAGTCGGGGGTCAGCGAGGCCAGCCAGTTCGGGCGCGCGTAGAGGTCCTCGAGGAACTTCTCCGGCGGGAGCGGCAGCCAGGCGGTGTTGAGCAGGACCCGGGCGTCGTACGAGCTGCGGATGTCCTCGCGCAGGACCTTCTCGTCGGCCTCGTCCACCGTGGTCCCGCGGGCCCGGAGCTGGTCGGCGAGCAGCCGCGTCATCGCGTCGAGGGCGATCCTGTTGAAGGTGACCCGGGCGACGTTGTGGGGCTTCCCGCGGTCCTGCGCCCGCTTCAGCGCGTCGGCGACGAGCTGCGGCGGCACCGTGAGCCGCTCCCCCTCGACGTCGAGCACGACCGACTCGGTCGGGACGACCTGGCGGGACCGCACGGCGCGGCGGAGCAGCGACGCCATCTGCGCCGACCCCTTCACCGCGGCGACGTCCCCGTGGTCGTGCGTCGTGGCGTGCACGCCCGGGTAGAGCGAGCCGAGCGAGGCCATCACGACACCGGTCTCGCCGAGGGACGGCAGCACCTGCTCGATGTAGGTCAGGAACGCCGAGGACGGCCCGACCATGAGCACGCCCGAGCCGCGGAGCCGGTCGCGGTGCGTGTAGAGCAGGTAGGCGGCGCGGTGCAGCGCCACGGCGGTCTTGCCCGTCCCGGGGCCGCCCTGCACGATCAGGACGCCCTCGAGCGGGGAGCGGATGATGCGGTCCTGCTCGCCCTGGATCGTCGCGACGATGTCGGTCATCCGACCGGTGCGCTCGGCGGTGACGGCCGCGAGCAGCGCGCCCTCGCCCTGCAGGTGCGTCCGCTCGTCGTCGTACAGCGTCGCGTCGAAGACCTCGTCCTCGACGTTCACGACCGTGCGGCCCTCGAGCGTCAGGTGTCGGCGTGCCCGCATCCCCATCGGGTGCGCCGCGGTGGCCTGGTAGAAGGCGCTCGCACCGGGCACGCGCCAGTCGAGCAGGAGCGGACGGTGCTCGTCGTCCCGCAGGCCGACGCGCCCGATGTAGCGGAACGTGTCGTCCGGTGCGTCCGGTTCGGCGACCTCGAGGCGGCCGAAGACCAGACGGTCACCGACGCGGTCGAGCGTGGCGATCGTGTCCTCGTAGAGCCGCGCGTAGGCGTCGCGCTCACTGCGGCTCTGGTGGTTGCCGCCGACCGCCTGGCGGCGGGTCTCGGCCAGACGCTGCTCGGCCTCGGCCGTCAGCTCGTCGAGACGGGTGAAGAGACCGTCGACGTAGGTTCGTTCACGGTCGGTCTCGGTCGGTTCGGACACACGCCACCCTTCGGGAAACAGGGGTGTCCAGTGTAGTCCTGCTGCGCGACCGGCGGGGGCGCAGCGACGCACCGCGACCGGAGGACGGACGGGAGGCGCGTGGCGGGCCCGCCACGCGCCTCCCGTCGGTCCTACATCTCCTCGTGCGTGTCCGGGTCGCCGTCCCAGAGGCGGCCGCGCTCGAGTCCGGAGATCGCGCGGACCTCGTCGTCGGTCAGCGCGAAGCCGAAGACGTCGAGGTTCTCGCGCTGCCGCTGCGGATCGCCGGACTTCGGCACCGGTACGGCACCGAGCTGGACGTGCCAGCGGAGCACGACCTGGCCGGGCGTCACGCCGTGTGCGGCCGCCGCGTCGAGCACGGGCTGCTCGGTGAGCAGCTCGGACTGCTTCGCGAGCGGGCTCCAGCTCTCGGTGACGATACCGTACTCGGCGTGCACCTTGCGGAGCTCGGCCTGCGGGAAGTACGGGTGCAGCTCCACCTGGTTCACGGCCGGGGCGACACCGGTGGCGTCGATGATGGCCTTCAAGTGCTCCGGCGTGAAGTTCGAGACGCCGATCGAGCGGACCTTGCCGCTGTCGCGGAGGTCGACGAACGCCTTCCAGGTGTCGACGAACTTCCCCACCGACGGGTTCGGCCAGTGGATGAGGTACAGGTCGACGCGGTCCAGCCCGAGGTTGCCGAGCGTCTCGTCGATCGAGCGGTGCGCCTCGTCGTAGCCGTGGTGCCGGCCGGGGAGCTTCGAGGTGACGACGAGGTCCTCGCGGTCGACCTCGGACTCGCGGACGGCACGGCCGACGGCGTCCTCGTTGCCGTAGTTCAGCGCGGTGTCGAGCAGCCGGTAGCCGCTCGTGATCGCCGCACCGACCGCCGCGGTGCCCTCGTCGCCGTTCAACCCGTACGTGCCGAGGCCGAGCTCCGGGAAGCGGTGACCGTCGTTCAGCTCGATGGTGGGCGCGCCGACCTGCATCAGCGGACCCCGAGCAGGTCGATGATGAAGATCAGGGTCTTGCCGGACAGGAAGTGGCCGCCGCCGGCCGGGCCGTAGGCGAGCTCCGGCGGGACGGTCAGCTTGCGGCGACCGCCGACCTTCATGCCGGGGATGCCCTCCTGCCAGCCGCGGACGAGCGCCGCGAGGGGGAAGTCGATCGGCTCGCCGCGGTTCCACGAGCTGTCGAACTCCTCGCCGGACTCGTACTCGACGCCGGCGTAGTGCACCTTGACGGTCGAGCCGGGCTGCGCGACGTCGCCGTCGCCCTCGACGATGTCGGTGATCACGAGCTCGGTGGGGGCCGGGCCCTCGGGAGCGTCGAACTCGGGCTTGCTGTTGAGGTCAGTCATGGTCGTCAGTCAACCAGGTGGGGTGCGGGGGCATCCCGGGCGGCACGGACGTCTCGCTCCCCGCGAACGGGCACGATCCGCCACGCTCGGCGGACGAACGCGACGGATCCCGCCCGCTCGCGCCGGCGATGGTGCCGGTTCTGCCCGCTCGTGCCCGGCAACCCGCAGAATGGTTCCACCGTGACACGACCTGACACCGCACCCCGACGCCGCCTGCTCGCCGACCTCACCCCGCTCCGCCGCTCCCCCGCGTTCGCACGCCTCTGGGCCGGCACGGCGATCGCCGGCATCGGCACGCAGATGACCACCGTCGCGGTCGGCCTCGAGGTGTACGAGATCACCCGCTCGACCTTCGCCGTCGCACTCGTCGGCGTGATCGCCCTCGTCCCGATGATCGTCGCGGGGCTCTACGGCGGGATGCTCGCCGACGCGTTCGACCGGCGCCTCGTGGCCCTGGTCTCGGCGATCGTCGCCTGGGTCGCGGTCGCGCTCATCGCCACGCACGCCTGGCTCGGACTGCAGAGCGTGGCGCTCCTCTACGTCCTGGCGACGGTGAACGCCGTGGCCGCGACCGTGAGCAACGCTTCGCGATCGGCGATCGTCCCCCGGCTCGTCGGGACCGATCTGCTCCCCGCGGCGAGCGCCCTCGGCGGCATCGCGTCCGGGCTCCAGGTGACCGTGGGTCCGGCGATCGCCGGAGTCCTGATCGCGAGCGTCGGGTTCGCGCCGACCTACACGATCGACGTCGTGCT
The DNA here is from genome assembly GCF_005490985.1 of Curtobacterium sp. SGAir0471. Lineage (NCBI taxonomy): Bacteria > Bacillati > Actinomycetota > Actinomycetes > Micrococcales > Microbacteriaceae > Curtobacterium > Curtobacterium sp. SGAir0471. The sequence continues at coordinate 1,124,020 of NZ_CP027869.1, read as the reverse complement.
CTTCACCTTCGCGTTCCTCGGCGTCTTCACCCTGCCCCGGATGGCGGCGGACCGCGACGCCCTGCGCCCCGGACTGAGCTCGCTGATCGAGGGCGCGCGCTTCCTCAAGCGATCCCGCAACATCACCATGACGTTCGTGCTCGACATCGTCGCGATGACGTTCGGGCAGCCCCGTGTGCTCTTCCCCGCGATCGGCGCGCTCGTCATCGGCGGCGGGTCGATCACGGTCGGCACCCTGACCGCCGCTTACGCCGTCGGTGCGCTGCTGTCGAGCGTGTTCTCCGGTCCGCTCGGGCACGTGCGCCGTCAGGGCGAGGCGGTGGGCTGGGCGATCACGGCCTACGGCGGGGCGATCGCGGCGTTCGGTGTCGTCATCGCGGTCGCGCACCTGCTCGGCGGTCGGTCCGGCGAGGCGTTCGGCGTCGAGATCCTGCCGGCGCTCGGGCTCGCCGCACTGTTCCTGGCCGCGGCGGGCGGTGCGGACAACGTCAGCTCGGTGTTCCGGAACACGATCCTGCAGGCGGCGTCGCCGGACGGCATGCGCGGTCGACTCCAGGGCATCTTCATCGTCGTGGTGACCGGCGGCCCGCGCCTCGGGGACCTGTACGCCGGTCTCGTCGTCGCGGCCGGCATCGCGTACCCACCGATCATCGGCGGCGTGCTCATCATCGGGCTGGTGGCACTGCTGCTCCGGCTGGTGCCGTCCTTCCGCCGCTACGACGCGCTCGACCCGCACGCGAACTGACCGGCGCGCCCCCGGCGGGCGCGGTCCGCGCGCTCCGACGGGAGCACGAGACTCGCCCTGGCGGACGAGACTCGCGCGCGGGCTCCGCGGAAGTGTCCGCGGGGCCGAGTCTCGTGGAGCCGGCGACGGTGGCGACGCGACCGGGGGACGGACGGGAGGCGCGTGGCGGCGGTGCATCGCGCCTCCAGGCCGTCACGGGGTCGGGTACCGTACATCGCATGCCCGACAGCGCCTCGCGCGACCTGCAGCGGACCGGCGTCCGCGCGGTCGTCCGGCGCACCTACCACTCGGTGATCCGCCACCGGGTCGTCGACGCCGCGGCCTCGCTGACGTTCTTCGCCCTGCTGACGGTGTTCCCCGCGGCGCTCGCGGTGGTCTCGGCCCTGTCCGTCGTCGACCGGCAGGGCGACAGCCTGACCGACATCATCCAGGTACTCGGGTTCATCGTCCGGCCGGAGACCGCGCAGCACCTCGAGGGGCCGCTCCGACAGCTGCTGACGCTCGACAACCCGTGGGTCGGCTTCTCGATCGGGCTCGTCCTGACGCTGTGGTCGCTCTCCGGCTACGCGACCGCGTTCGGTCGTGCGATGAACACCGCGTACGAGGTCGAGGAGGGCCGCCGGATCTGGAAGTTCCGCAGCATGATGCTCCTCGTCACGCTGCTCGTGATGGTGGGCGGAGCGATCGCGATCGTCATCCTGCTCGGCACCCCCACGATCTCGGCGGCGATCGTCCGGCAGCTCGGGTGGGCGCCGTGGATCGACGACCTGTGGAACGTGGCGAAGTGGCCGGTGCTCGCGGTCGTCCTCGTGGTGATGGTCGCGGTGCTCTACTACGCAACCCCGAACGTGAAGACCCCGCAGCTGCGGTGGGTGTCCGCCGGAGCGGCGTTCGCCATCGTGACCTGGGCGCTGGCGACGGTCGGCTTCTCGGTGTACGTCGAGACGGTCGGCAGCGGCGGGAACCGGGCCTACGGCTGGCTCGGCGGCGCGATCCTGCTGCTCGTGTACCTGTACATCTCGAACTTCGTCCTCGTGGTCGGCGGGGAGCTCGACTCCGAGGTGATCCGGATGCGGCAGCTGCTCGCGGGCATCGAAGCGGACGAGTCGATCCGACTGCCGCTCCGCGACGTCACGCGGAACTTCACGCTCGCGCGGTGGCGTGACCAGGACATCGCGGCGGCGCACCGGGTGCGGATCGCCGCCCAGCAGCGCGCCGAGGACGAGGAGTCCTCGCCGACCGAGGAGCACCTGCGGGCGATGTCCCGTCAGGTGCGGGTCGGCGAGCCCCCGCTGCCCTAGTGCCCGGCGGTCGCGTGCGTCAGCGCTCGCGCGCGATCCGCTCGGCCTCGGCGTCCAGCATGGCCTCGGTGACGACCGGGATCGCGCCCGTCGCGAGTTCGATGCCCGACAGACGCGCTGGCGAGAGCACACGCTGCACCTGGTCCTCGTCCATCAGCCCGGCAGCGGTGACGAGCGTCGCGATCGGCGTCGAGGTCGTCAACGCCGTGTGCGCGATCGACGCAGCGGCCGCGTACCCGATGTACGGCGTCAGGGCGGTCACGACGCCGACGTTGGTGTCGACCTGCGCGGCGAGCTTCGCCTCGTTCGCCTCGATCCCCGTCACGCAGTTCACCCGGAGCGTGGCGCACCCGCTCGCCATCCACTGCAGTGACTGCAGGATCGAGTGCGTGATGATCGGCTCGAACGCGTTGAGCTGCAGCTGCCCGCCCTCGGCCGCCATCGTCACCGTGGTGTCGGCGCCGGCGACGGCGAACGCGATCTGGTTGACGACCTCGGGGATCACCGGGTTCACCTTGCCGGGCATGATCGACGAGCCGGCCTGGCGTGCGGGCAGCGTGATCTCGCCGAGTCCCGCCTGCGGCCCCGAGGCGAGGAGGCGCAGGTCGTTGCAGATCTTCGAGAGCTTCGCGGCGCTGCGCTTCACCGTCCCGGACAGCGTCATGAAGGCACCGGCGTCGCTCGTCGCCTCGATCAGGTCGGGCGCGGTGACGATGTCGAGCCCGCTCGCGACCTGGAGCTGCCGACGCACCTCGTCGCGGTACTGCGGGTCGGCCGTGATGCCCGTGCCGATCGCGGTGGCACCGAGGTTCGTCTCCGCGAGCAGCGGTGAGACGGTACGGAGGAGCAGGACGTCCTCCTGGATGGTGTGCGCGAACCCGGTGAACTCCTGCCCGAGGGTCATCGGCACGGCGTCCTGCAGCTGCGTGCGGCCGATCTTCAGCACGTCCTGGAACGCCCGGCCCCGCTCGGCGAAGGCGTCCGACAGCCGCTCGAGCTCCCCGGTGAGCCGCCGGACACCCAGGATCATCGCCAGCTTGATGCTCGTCGGGTAGGTGTCGTTCGTCGACTGGCTGCGGTTCACGTGGTCGATCGGGTGCAGGTACGCGTAGTCGCCCTTCTCGCGCCCGAGGAGCTCGAGGGCCCGGTTCGCGAGCACCTCGTTCGTGTTCATGTTCGTCGAGGTCCCCGCCCCGCCCTGCACGATGTCGACGACGAACTGGTCGCGCAGGGCCCCGTCGCGGACCTCCTGCGCCGCCTGGTCGATGGCGTCCGCACGTTCGGCATCGAGCACCCCGATCGCCTTGTTCGCCCGGGCGGCGGCCTGCTTCACGGTCGCGAGCGCCTCGATGAGGTCCGGGTACACCGCGATCGGCACCGACGTGATCGGGAAGTTCTCGAGCGCCCGCAGGGTGTTGATGCCCCAGTAGGCGTCGATCGGGACCTCGCGGGATCCCAGGGAGTCGGTCTCGGTGCGCGTTCGTGGTGCTTCGTTGCCGGTCACCCGTCCGAGGCTAGCCCGTCCGGTCGGTCGGGTCCGGCAGGCGCCTGCGCGTGTGCGGAGGTCGCGTGCGACGGGTCGGCACCGGCAGCGAGACGGACGGGAGGCCCGTGGCTACGTCGCCACGGGCCTTCCGTCCGTCTGTGGGTCGCCCGACGTCAGTGGAACTGCGGGACGATCAGGTAGATGCCGTAGAGCACGGCCAGGCCGGACACGGCGAAGCAGGCGACGGCGAGCGTGCGGAACGCGCGGACGCCGGGCTGGACCGTGCCGGGCTGCGGGAAGCCGGCCGTGGCGGGGCCGACGGTGCCGTCGTCCTTCACGGTGTACTTGCCGGCGCGGGTGTCGGCGGCGCTCCAGAGGCGCAGGCCGATCGAGTAGACGAGCACCACGAAGCACGCGGAGACGACCGCGACGATCGCGACGGTCAGGAATGCGAACCAGTCGATGCCCATCAGCGGCGTCCTCCGTTCCGTCCGGCCATGCGGCGCAGGGTGCGCTCGCGGCTCAGCTCCGCACGGCGCTCGGCGACCTGCGCGGCACGCTTCTTGCGCTGCAGGTCACGCAGTTCCTTGCGGGTGTAGACCGCGTTGGCGGCCACGTCGACCTCGATGGCCGCGGCCTGCTCGTGCGGCTTGCGGAGCGACCACAGGTACAGCCCGAGGATCACGGCCGCGCCGACGACCGCGTCGACGACGAGACCACCGACGCCGAGTCGGGCGATGCCCGAGGCGATCGCGCCGACGGCCGCCGCGGCCGGCAGGGTGATGAACCAGGCGATCACGATCTTGCCCGCGGTCGACCACTGGATCTTCGAGCCGCGTCGACCGAGGCCCGCACCGATGATCGAGCCCGACGACACCTGGGTCGTCGAGAGGGCGAAGCCGAGGTGGCTCGACGCCAGGATGGTCGCCGCGGTGGACGCCTCGGCCGCGAAGCCCTGGGTCGCTCGGATCTCGGTGATGCCCGAGCCGAGCGTCCGGATGATGCGCCAACCGCCGGTGTAGGTGCCGAGGGCGATCGCGAGCGCACAGGCGACGACGACCCAGAACTGCACGCCCTGGTCGGCGGACTGCGCACCCGAGGCGATGAGCGTCAACGTGATCACGCCCATCGTCTTCTGCGCGTCGTTGGTACCGTGCGCGAGCGACACCATCGAGCTCGTGAACACCTGACCGATGCGGAAGCCGCCGCGCTCGTTCGGGAACACCGGACGACGGGTGACACGGTAGGCGATCCGGGTCGCCAGGAGCGACACCAGCGCCGCGATCACCGGCGACAGGAACGCCGGGATGATCACGACGGTCAGCAGTGCCGCGTAGTTGACGGATCCGAACCCCGCGCCCACGATCGCGGCGCCGATGAGCCCGCCGAACAGCGCGTGCGAGGACGACGACGGCAGACCGCGCAGCCAGGTGATCATGTTCCACACCACCGCGCCGATGAGGCCCGCGAAGATCATCTCCGGGGTGATCGCGACGCCGCCGGGGCCCTCGTTGATCAGCCCGTGCGAGATCGACGTCGCCACGGCGGTGCTGAGGAACGCACCGACGAGGTTGAGCACCGCGGCGACCGTGACGGCCACCTTCGGCTTCATGGCACCCGTGGCGATCGGGGTCGCCATCGCGTTGGCGGTGTCATGGAATCCGTTTGTGAAGTCGAAGAAGAGGGCCAACGCGATGACCAGGACGACTATGAGTGTGATGTCCACCGCGGGCAAGTGTCCCAGGCCCGACCGCTGAGCACAAACCCTGTCGTTCACCCGCCGTTCACCGCGCCTGCGCAGTCGTTCAGGTTCGGAACCATCCGGATGGGAGGATTGCTCCCATGGACACCGCGGAACTCCTCATCCTGTTGATCGGTTCACTCGCGGTGACCGGGTTCGCACGGGCGAAGGGACTCCCCGCTCCGCTGCTCGTGACGGCCGTGGCCCTCGCGGCGTCGTTCCTGCCCGGTCTGCCGGAGATGGAGATCGACTCCGAGGTGATCCTCACGGTCATCCTCCCGCCGCTGCTGTACTCGGCGGCGCTCGACGTGTCGTGGCAGAGCTTCCGGCAGTCCATCAAGCAGATCCGACGGCTCGGCATCTTCCTGGTCATCGTGACGGCCCTCGCGGTGGCGGTCGCGGCGTACGTCCTCATCCCCGACATGGACTGGCCGGCGGCGATCCTGCTCGGCGCCGTCGTCGCGCCGCCGGACGCCGTGTCGGCTGCGGCCATCGGCCGGAAGCTCGGGCTCCCCCGCCGCGTGATGACGGTGCTGTCCGGCGAGAGCCTCATCAACGACGCGGCGTCGCTGACCCTCGTGCGGGTCTTCACGCTCATCGCGGCGGGGACCTCGCTGACGATCTGGCAGGACCTCGGGATCTTCGGGCTCGCGATCGGCGTCGGCCTGGCGGTCGGGATCGTGCTCGGCGTCGCGGTGCACTGGATCCGGATGCGCATCAACGACCCGGTCGTCGAGACGATCATGAGCATCCTGCTGCCGTTCGTCGCCTACATCGTCGCCGAGGACCTCTCCGGCTCCGGGGTCATCGCGGTCGTCACCGCCGGCCTCTACATCGGCTACAACTCGCCGAAGGAGGGCTACGCGACCCGACTGCAGGAGCGCCCGCTGTGGACGAGCATCGACGTGATCCTCGAGGGCTTCGTCTTCGCCCTGATCGGCCTGCAGCTGAAGACCGTCGTGCAGGACCTGGTCGAGAGCGACCGGAGCCTGACCCAGACGCTCACCGCGGCGGCCGTCGTGCTGGTCGTCGTGATCCTGGTCCGGCCGCTCTTCGTGTTCGAGTCCTACGTGCGGAACCGCATCAACGGCCGGTGGCTCCGACCGCTGCGCGTCCGACTGTCCCGTGGGCACCCGTCGCTCCGCTGGCTGCGGGGATCCGCGGAGCCGAAGCTCAACTGGCGGGAGCTCACGGTCATCTCCTGGACCGGCATGCGCGGGGTGGTGACCCTCGCCGCGGCGGTGTCGGTCGTCGGCAACTCGGTCCAGATCAAGGCGCAGGACACCATCTTCGTGATCGCCTTCGTGGTGACGGTCGGAACGCTCCTGCTGCAGGGCCTGACCCTGCCCTTCGTGATCCGCGCGCTGAAGGTGCAGGACCCGGCCGAGGGCGAGGAGGACGTCCGCAGCGAGATGCGCCTCAACCAGCGGACGACCGAGGCCGCGATCGCGCTGCTCGAGCGGCGGCGGCCGGCGTGGGCCGAGCAGTACGGCGCCGAGGCATCGGACAGCGTCGTGAACCGGCTGAAGGCACGACTCGAACGGCAGGCCGAGACCTTCCGCCGCGACGCCGAGGAAGAGGAGGACGAGGAGCGGAACGCGCCCCTGCGGCTCCGCGGGGCGCAGATCCAGGACATCCGCCGCGAGCTGCTCGACCGACGCCGCGAGATCGTGCTCGAGGAGCGCGAGAAGGGCAACCTCGACGAGGAGGTCATGCGGCGCGTGCTCGTGACCCTCGACGCCGAGGAGCTCGCGATGGACTCGGCCCAGGCGTCCCGCAGCCGGAGCTGAGCCGCTCCCGGCGCGCGGTGAGCGCCCTCGGCGTACCGTGATGCTCCGAGCAGCAGAAGGAGCAGAGCGCCGAGTGAGCGAACCGCGGAACGACGTCCCCAGGAACAGCGACCTCCCCGATCGCGACGGAGCGCCGCGGTCGTCCGCGCCGAGGCCCCGGCAGACGCGCCCCTCGACGCGTGGCGGTTCGAGGCCCCGTCGTGGTGCACCCGTGGCCGGCAGCCGCCCCAGCGGACACCGCGCAGCCCGGGTGCGCCAGGCACCCGTGCCCGAACCGCAGCGGATCAGCCGCTACCGCCGCTGGTACGGCACGCTCCACCCGTCCCTGCAGCTCATCGGCCTGCAGCTCTGGATGCCGCTGTTCTTCATCGTCGGCTTCTGCCTCTGCTACGTCTTCGCGTTCCACGCCCCGCACCCGCACGACGTCCCCGTCGCCCTGGTCGGCAGCGACCCGACGCTCGTCGCCGCCGTCGACAAGGCCCTGCCCGGCGAGTACGTCTTCCACGTGTACGACTCCCTCGCCCGGGCGAAGCAGGACGTCCTCGCCGGCACGGTCGCCGTCGCCTACGACCCGTCCGCCAACGAGGTCTTCAAGGCCAGCGCCCACCAGTTCCAGGTCGCGTCGCTCGTCCCCGCGACGCTGAGCTCCGTGCTCACCGGGATCGGCGTCGCCGCCCCGACGGTCACGGAGCTCGCACCACTGCCCGCGTACGACGAGTACGGCACCGTCGCGATGTACGTCATGCTCGCCTGGTGCATCGGCGGCTACATGGTCGCGATGTTCATCGGCATCATGGGCGGCCCGCTGCGGCACCGCACCCGCATGACCGTGATCGTGGTCGGCGGCCTCGTGATCTCCCTCATCACGAACACGCTGGCCGGCCCCGTCGTCGGTGCCATCCGGGGACACTGGATCGAACTCGTCCTCATCGCGTGGGGCTGGATCGTCGCGATCGGTCTCGCGGTCAACGGGCTGAGCTACTTCGTCGGCCGCTTCATCGCCGCTCCCGCCATGATCTGCTTCGTCTTCCTGTCGATGCCGTCCTCCGGCGGGGCCTACCCGAAGTGGTTCATGCCGGAGCCGTTCGCATGGCTCAACCACGTCGTGGTCGGCTCGAGCATGGTCGACATGATCAAGCACGAGATCTACGGCGTCGGCCCCGGGTTCGGCCGTGGGCTGATCACCATGGGCTGCTACGCCGCGGCCGGGCTCGTGCTCATGTTCTTCGGCAAGCAGTGGTGGGAACGCCGTCGGATCTCCGCGATCGTGAACAACCGCACGACGATGTTCCAGGACGCGCAGAACGCGAACCGCGAGTTCCTGGGGAAGCAGCGGGACGCCGAGCTCGAGCGCCACGGCCTGACCTCCACCGAGACCGGCACGCTGAGCGTCCTGCGCGACGACGACTGGGAGGACGACCGCGTCTCCGGCGACGTCTTCACCGGCGGGCGCGACGGCCTCGAGCAGGAGACCACCCCGACCGGACGCATCCCCGTGGTGCGGCAGGCGGACCGGTCCGGTCCCGGTCGACCGGGAGGCCCGTCCAACGGGCCGCGCACCCGTCCCGTCCCGCGCGTGGACGCGTCCGGTCGCCGCCCGGCCCCGGCAGGATCGCGCACGACGCGCTCCGGTGCGCCCGAGGAACGCGAGCACGGGCGGCACGCCGAGCGCTGACGCGCGCGTATCCTGTTCCGCATGCACCCGCGCACCGCCTGGCACCGCGTCCTCGTCACCGCCGTCGTCGCGTTCCTCGTGCTCGCGGCCGCGCTGTACGCCGCGAGCGTCTTCCTCGCGCCCGCCGACGGCCGGAACACCGCGGGGCTCTTCGTGGGCTGGGCGATGTTCGCCGTGCTCGGTGCGATCGCGGCGGGCATCGTCGACTTCTTCGTCCGCCCCCTCGGTGGCCGCAGCGGGGACGCGGACGTCCTGGCCGCTGCCGAAGAGGCGCGCACGGGCAGCACCCGCGTGCAGCAGGGCCGCGCGGGCGCCCGCTGAACGCCCGCGCGCGTCAGACGCCCGCGCCGCTGAAACCCGACACGGTCGCGTTGTCCTCCGCGAACGTGAAGCGAGCGTGGACGCTCCCGCCGGCCAGCACACCCGGCAACCAGTAGCGGGCGTCGTCCCACATCGCGTCGTACGGGACCGCGTCGACCGGGATCCACCGGGGCTCCAGCTCGTCGCTGCCCGACGGTGCCCCCTGCCAGCGGCGGCACACGAAGACGTCCGAGACCTGGGACCAGGACGGGCGGAACGGGAACCGGTAGTCCAACGTGCCACGCGCCTCCAGGTCGTCCGTGTCGAGGCGCAGGCCGACCTCCTCGGCCACCTCGCGGACCGCTGCCGCCACCGGCGGCTCCCCCGGCTCACGCTTGCCGCCGGGGCCGACCAGCCGGCCGGCACCGAGTCCTCGACGCTTCTCGCCGAGCAGCACCTCGGGGCCGCCCGCACCGTCGCGGAGCAGGTAGACGACCACGACCGGGGCGTGCTGGGACTTCGTCTCGTCGCGTGCGGTCACGGTCCCCAGTCTGGCGGACGTGTCCGGTGGACGCTCCACGCTGGCGTACGATCGCAGGCATGGCAGGCGTGCTGCGGGGGCACCATGGCTGAGCCCCGCAGGACCGGGCGCAGCCTCGAAGTGCTGCGCGCCGAGGCCGCCGAGGAGATCTCGATGATTGTCGAGCACCGGAGCCGCGCGGGTGAGGACCCGTGGGAGTTCATGCCGACGCTGCCGACCGTCGACGAGCAGGTCGTGCTCATCCTGCGCGCGGACGCCGTCGAGCTCGACGCGGCGATCGGGCAGCGGAGCGCGCACTGGGCCGGGCACCCGGCGTCCGGGCAGCGCACCGAGCTCGGCGAGGAGTACCACCGTCTCCGTCGCATCGCCCTGCAGCACCCCGAGCTGACGCCCGCGGTGTGGAAGCTCATGGGGTCGCTCCCCGGCCGCGACTGACGTCCGCCCACCCGGCGCTGCGGTTGGATGGAGCCATGACCGACACCGTCCTCGCCGTCCTCAACCAGCCCTCGCGCGACGCCGCCCCGCACGACCCGGAGGCCGACGCCTTCACGTGGGCGACGCCGCTCGAGGAGCACCTGCAGGTGCAGGACCTCGGTGCGATCCGCGGCGACGGGGTGTTCGAGACGATCACGGTCGTCGACGGTCGGCCGCAGGCACTCGAGCCGCACCTGGCGCGCTTCGTCCGCTCCGCGGCGATGCTCGACCTCCCGGCCCCCGACGTCGATGCGTGGCGGCAGGCGATCGAGGCCGTGTGCGCCCGACTCGACCCGGTGCACGAGGCCTTCGCGAAGACCGTCATGACCCGCGGTGTCGAGGGCTCGGGTCGCCCGACCGGCTGGGTGTACGCGGTACCGTCCGGCGACCAGACACCCGCGCGCACCGAGGGCATCGCCGTCGTGACGCTCGACCGCGGCTACCGGCACGACGTCGAGCGGACCTCGCCGTGGCTGCTGCAGGGCGCGAAGACGCTGTCGTACGCGGTGAACATGGCGGCACTCCGCGAGGCCGAGCGTCGCGGCGCCGACGACGCGCTCTTCGTGTCGACGGACGGCTACGTGCTCGAGGGCACCCGCGCGAACCTCGTGCTGTCCGTGGACGGGCGGTTCGTGACGCCGCGGACCGACATCGGGATCCTGGCCGGGACGACGCAGGCCGACGTGTTCCGGTTCGCCGAGGGCGAGGGCATCGCGACCTCCTACGAGCTGCTCACCCTCGCCGACCTCGAGGCCGCCGACGCCCTCTGGCTGCTGTCGAGCGTGCGTCAGGCCGCGCCGATCCGCTCGGTGAACGGTGTCGCGCGGTCGATGGACCTGCCGATGACGGAGCGCATCAACGACTTCCTGCTCTCCCGCGACCAGTAGCCGGACTGGAGGCCCGTGGCGGGCCCGCCACGAGCCTCCCGTCCGTCACCGGGTCACCAGCGCGGGGTGGTGACGCCCGTCCCGTCGGCCCACTCGTAGACGGACGCGCCCTCGATCCAGACGCGCGTCGCGCGGCTCGTCGCGGCGAGCGGGTCGCCGTCCCACAGGACCAGGTCGGCGTCGAAGCCCGGCTCGATGCGGCCGACGCGGTCGCCGAAGCCGAGGAAGTCCGCCGGGTTGATCGTGAGGGCCTCGAGGGCGGTCTGCCACGGCAGGCCCTCCTTGACCGCGGCGGTGGCCTGGTCGACGAGCATCGCGATCGGCACGACCGGCGCGTCCGTCGTGATCGCCACCCGCACCCCGGCGGCGGCGAGCGTCACGACGTTCGGGATGCCGCGGTCGCGGAGCTCGACCTTCGAGCGGCTCGTGAACAGCGGGCCGTAGATGACCGGCACGTCGCGCTCGGCGAGCAGGTCCGCGATCTTGTGCGCCTCGGTGCCGTGGTTGACGACGAGCCGGTAGCCGAACTCGTCGGCGAGGCGGAGCGCGGTCGCGAGGTCGTCGTGCCGGTGCACGTGCTGGTCCCAGGCGAGTTCGCCGTCGAGCACCCGGACGAGCGTCTCCTTCGTCAGGTCGCGGGTGAAGGGCTCCCCCTTCGCCGCGGCGGCGTCCCGCGCGGCGCGGTAGTCCTGGGCGGCGACGAAGGCCTCGCGGATGACCTTCGCGACACCGAGCCGCGTCGACGGCGTCTTCCCCTTCTCGCCGTACACCCGCTTCGGGTTCTCACCGAGGGCGCTCTTCACGCTCACGGCGTCGGAGATGAGCTGCTCGTCGATCGTCCGACCGCCCCAGGTCTTGATCGCGACGGTCTGTCCGCCGATCGGATTCCCCGAGCCCGGCTTCACGACGATGCTCGTGATGCCGCCGGACAGGGCGTCGCGGAAGCCCTCGTCGTCGATGTCCACGGCGTCGATCGCCCGCACCGCGGCCTGGTTCGGGTCGGTCATCTCGTTCGTGTCGTTGCCGGCCCAGCCGTTCGCCTCCTCGTGGATGCCGACGTGGCCGTGCGACTCGACGAAGCCGGGGACGAGCCAGGCACCGGCGGCGTCGACCACTGGCAGGCCCGGCGGCGGCGTGACGTCGGGGCCGACCGCTGTGATGCGGCCGTCCTCGACGACGACGGCACCGCCGTCGAAGGGTGCAGCGGTGACGGGGACGACGTGCGCCCCGGTGACGACGAAGGAGTTGCGCATGCCACCACGGTACGGCGGCCCGGTGACGCCGCTCGCGAAATGCGGATTCCTGGCGTCGGCTCGCCGGATCGTCCTACCGTCCCGGCACCGACCACCGACGCAGGAGGCTCCGTGTCCCGACCCCGACCACCATGGCCCGCTCACAGCACCGTCGTCCGCCCCTGGCGCAGCGCCGTGCGCGGTGACCGGACCGTCCGCCTGACCACGGCCGTCACGGCCTCGGTTCCACCGCGGATCGCCGACGCGCACTGGGAGCCCGACCCGGCGACCGCTGCCCTGCTCGACCGCAGCCTCGACGCGCTCCGGGCCCTCGACGACGGTCCCGGTGGTCCGGGGCCCCTGCACCGGCTGCTCACCCGGACCGAGGCGGTCGCCACCTCGCGCATCGAGCACGAGGACGCCACCGCCGAGGACGTCGCACGGGCCCTGGTGGGCGTCCGGGCGAACACGAGCGCCTCGGCGATGGTGCAGGCCGGCGACGCCCTCGAGCGCCTGGTCCGGGCCGCCGGGGCCGGGCACCTCGACGAGACCGCACTGCTCGACGCCCACCGTGGTCTGCTGCGCGGCGAGCCGGTCGACGGGCCCCACGCCGGTCGCTACCGCACGGTGCAGAACTGGATCGGCGGCGGGCGCACACCGTCCGGTGCCGACCACGTCCCACCGCCGCCCGAGCTCGTGCCCGCCCTCATGACGGACCTCTTCGCGTTCCTCGAGCGCGACGACCTGCACCCGGTGGCGCAGGCGGCGATCGCACACGCGCAGTTCGAGTCGATCCACCCGTTCACCGACGGCAACGGTCGGACGGGGCGCGCACTCGTGGCCGCGGTGCTGCGTCGTCGGGGCGCGACGCGGCGTGCGAGTCCGCCGGTGTCGTCCGTCCTGGTGGCCGAGCGAGCGCGGTACTTCGCCCACCTGGCGCGGTACCGCGACGGGTTCGTCGAAGGCTGGGTCCGTGACGTGGCGATCGCCGTCGGTGCCGGCGCGGACGAGGCGCTCGTGGCGGGCATGCTGCTCGACGAGGTCGCACGGGACCGTGCGGCGACCGTCTGCGCGACCGGCCCGCACGCGGTGCTCGGACGGGCGCTCGAACAGGACGCCGTGCTGACCGAGGAGCACGCGGAGGAGCTCCTCCGGCGCGCGATCGCGCACGGTGCCGCCGTGGGCACGATCGAAACGCTGCTCGAGACCACCGTCGCCGACCTCTGCCGGGCCGGGGTCCTCCGGCCGGTGACCGCTCGTCGACGGCGCCGCGCGTGGATCGCACCGGCGGTGGTGGCCGAACTCGACGCCTTCTCCGAGCGCGTGCGGGCGGGTGTCGAGGCCCGGGCGCATAGGGTGGCGTGGTGAGCAGTGAGCACGTCCAGGCCACCCCGCCGACCGCCGCGAAGCGGCCCGTCACGCGGACCCACCACGGCATCGAGTTCGTCGACGACTACGAGTGGCTGCGGGACAAGGAGTCACCGGAGACCCTCGCCCACCTCGAGGCCGAGAACGCCTGGACCGAGGCACGGACGGCGCACCTCGCCGGACTCCGCGACCGCATCTTCGCCGAGGTGAAGAACCGCGTGCAGGAGACCGACCTCTCCGTGCCGGTGCGGATGGGCGACTGGTGGTACTTCACGCGGACGGCCGAGGGCAGCCAGTACGGCGTGCACTGCCGCGCCCCGATCAGCGGCCCGGACGACTGGACGCCACCCGCGGTCGACGAGGGCGCTGCGGCCCTGCCCGGGGAGCAGGTCGTCCTCGACGGCAACGCCCTGGCCGAGGGACACGACTTCTTCTCGCTCGGCAGCTACGACATCAGCGACGACGGCACCCGCCTGCTCTACGGCGTCGACGTCGAGGGCGACGAGCGGTACACGCTGCACGTGCGCGACCTCACGACCGGCACGGACCTCGGCGACGAGATCCCCGACACCGGCTCCGGCGCCACCTTCGACCCGTCCGGGCGGTACGTGTTCTACCCGACGGTCGACGAGTCCTGGCGTCCGGACCGCATCTGGCGGCACGCCGTCGGCAGCGCCACGGGCGACGACGTCGTCGTGTTCGAGGAACCCGACGACCGCTACTGGGTCGGCGTCGGGGTCACCCGCTCGTCGCAGTACATCGTCATCGAGCTCGGCTCGAAGATCACGTCCGAGGCGCTGGTGCTCGACGCAGCCGACCCGACCGGCGAGTTCCGCGTCGTGTGGCCGCGGCGCGACGGTGTCGAGTACGAGATCGAGCACGCCATCGTCGGTGGGAGCGACCGCTTCCTCGTGCTGCACAACGACGGTGCCGAGAACTTCGAGCTCGTCGACGTCCCCGCCGACGACCCGACCTCGGAGCACGACCGACGTGTCGTCGTCGCGCACCACCCCGAGCGTCGCATCGAGTCCGTGGACGCCTTCGCCGGGCACCTCGCGCTCGAGTACCGGGCCGAGGCGCTCCCCCGCGTCGCGGTCATCCCGATCGAGGGCGACGGGTACGGCGACGCGCACGAGGTCCCCTTCGACGAGGCGCTCTTCTCGGCCGGGCTCGGCGGCAACCCGGAGTGGGAGCAGCCGACGCTGCGCATCGGGTACACGTCCTTCGTCACCCCGTCCGAGGTGAGCGACCTCGACCTGACGACGGGCGAGGTCACGGTCCTCAAGCGACAGCCGGTCCTCGGCGGCTACGACCCGGCCGACTACGTTCAGGAGCGCGACTGGGCCACGGCCCCGGACGGCACGAAGGTGCCGGTCTCGCTCGTCTGGCGTCGTGACGCGGTCGACGCCGACGTCCCGTCGCCGCTGCACCTGTACGGGTACGGGTCGTACGAGCACTCGATCGACCCGGGTTTCAGCGTGATGCGCCTGTCGATGCTCGACCGCGGGGTCGTCTTCGCGGTCGCCCACGTGCGGGGCGGCGGCGAGATGGGCCGCCACTGGTACGAGGACGGCAAGACGCTGACGAAGAAGAACACCTTCACCGACTTCGTCGCGGTGGCCGAGCACCTGATCGCGAGCGGCCGGACGAGCGCCGACCGCCTGGTGGCCGAGGGCGGCAGCGCCGGTGGCCTGCTCATGGGCGCCGTCGCCAACCTGGCGCCCGAGCGCTTCGCCGGCATCCTGGCAGCCGTCCCGTTCGTCGACGCGCTGACCAGCATCCTCGACCCGGACCTGCCCCTCACGGTGATCGAGTGGGACGAGTGGGGCGACCCGCTGCACGATGCCGAGGTCTACCGGTACATGAGCGAGTACTCGCCGTACGAGAACGTGCGCGACGACGTGCAGTACCCGCAGATCCTCGCCGTGACGTCGATCAACGACACGCGGGTGCTCTACGTCGAACCGGCGAAGTGGACCGCGAAGCTGCGGGAGGTCGGCGCTCCGGTGCTCCTGAAGACCGAGATGGCCGCTGGACACGGCGGTGTGAGCGGTCGGTACGACTCCTGGCGCGAGCGGGCGTTCGAGCTCGCCTGGCTGCTCGACGTGCTCGGGCTGGCCGACGTCAACCCGGCGGCGGCCGCGGCGGAGCCGATCGCCGCAGGCTGAGCGCCGCGCGGCTGCCGGGCTTGCCGCTCGCCGCGCGCCGCGCTGCACGCTGGCGATCGTTCCGCGAAAGCGACAGGACTCCGCCGAAGTTCGGCGGAGTCCTGTCGCTTTCGCGGGACACTTGCGCGCAGCGCGCAGCGCGCAGCGCGCTGCGCGCGGGCCGGGCGCGCGCGGGCCGGGCGCGCGCGGGCCGGGCTGCCCGGTCCTCGCCGCGCGCCGCCGCGCGCCGCGCGCCGCGCGGGCTCAGACGCGGTTGAGCGCGTGCACCGCCTGATCGTAGGAGTCCTCAGCGAGCCGCACCCGGTCCCCCGCGAGCACGCCGTACCCGAACGTCCCCTCGCCGCCACGCTCGGCGATGCCGGAGTGCACCCGCAGCACGTCGAGCGCGTGCAGTGAGCGCACCCGCTCGGTGAGCACGTCCGCGGCGTCGCCGATGCGCTTCCACAGTGCGTGCGGGAAGGCGTCGTCCCCGAGCACGTCCATCGCCGCGCGGGCACGCGTCGCCGCACGCCAGGCGTCCTCGGTCGCGGCACGGTCCGCGGCCTCGCGGTCGACGAGCCCGACGCTCTCGTCGTCGTCCCCGACGGCGTTCCGGACGAGCTCGCGGACGCGCGGCTTCTCGACCGCCGAGATGTCCTGCGCCACGTGCTTCGGGGAGCGCAGCGCCCAGTCCGTCGGCGCCGGTCGTTCGACGGCGTCGTCGAGGGCGTCGAGGAGCTCGAGGTACGGCTCCGAGTGGAGGAACGCCGTGACCTCGCCGACCGCGACGGCGCGGCGCTCGCGGGTGGCGGCGAGGACGCGCTCCCGGGTCATCGCGTCGACGAGCAGGTCCTGCGCCGGCGTGGACGCGTACGGCAGCCGCTCCACCAGGTAGTCGGCCAGTGCGGCGCGTGCCGTCACGGCGGCCAGGGCGTCCGCCGCCTCGGCGGCACGGTCGGCAGCCGGGGTGGCGGGGAAGGCGGGACGGTACGAGCCCAGCACGGCGGCGATGTCGAGGGCGGCCCGGGCCGTCTCGCGGAGGTCGGCGTCCGCACCGGACCGCAGCTGCGCCTCCAGGGCGAGCAGGGCCGCGCGCAGCTTGCGCAGGCGCTTGGTGAGGGCCCGCGCGGCGGTGTGCTTCTCGGGCTTGTCCGCAGTCCGGAGCCGCGCAGCGGGGGCCCCTTGGAGGCCCCGCGCGAGCTTCGAGGTCACCGCCGCGGGGTGCGCGCCGATGTCGGCGAAGCGTCCGTCGAGCGAGGCGAACAGCTCGTGCGCCACCTGCTCGTCGACGCCCTCGGCCACCTCGACCTCGACCTCGCGCCAGGTGCGCGGGGTCGCGGGTGCCTGGTCGTCCAGCCGCCGGGCGACGACGCGGTCGTCGGCGAGTTCGGCGACCTGGTCGTCGTCCTCGTCGAGCAGCCGGGTGACCGCCCGCGTGGTGGTGAGGCGGAGGACGGGACGCAGGCCACGCCCACGGCGCTCGGTGAAGAGCGCGGCGAGGACCTCGTCGGGCACGGTGTCGGCGTCGTCGGTCAGGGGGAAGTGCTGCTCGTGCCGGACGGTGTCCGACGCGGCGCGCTTGATGTGCCACCCGGCGTCCGGGCCGCCCGTCCGCCGACGGACGGTCACCCGCGAGGCGACGAGGTCGTACCGCTCGGTGTCCCAGTAGGTGGCGTCGAGCTCGAACTGCTCCTGGTGCTCGGTCCTGGCGATGCTGCCGACCCCGATGAGGTCGGGCAGGGCGTCGCCCTCGGGCATGTCGTACGTACGCTCGATCTCGAGGTGGGTGTCCGTCACGCGCTCCTGTCTACCAGGGGACACCGGGGTTCCCCGAACCGGCGGGGTTAGCCTGGCTCCATGAGCGAGACAGTCACCCGCGACGCGTTCGTGCCCGAGGCCGGCGGCGTCACGATGTTCACGACGACCTGGTGCGGCTACTGCGCCCGGCTGAAGAACCAGATGACCAAGGCGGGCGTGCCGTTCCGCGAGGTCGACATCGAGCGCATTCCGGGCACGGCCGAGCTGGTCGCCGAGGTCAACGGCGGCAACCAGACCGTGCCGACGCTGGTGTTCCCGGACGGCAGCACGGCGACGAACCCGTCCCTGGCCGAGGTGCAGTCGCGTATCTGACGCCGGACGCCACCGGCTGAGACGAGCCAGCGGAACCACGAAACCGACATCGAACCAGGCCGAGGCCGTGGTTCAATGTCGGTTTCGTAGTTCGAAGGCGGCGCCGCCCGAGCGCTCAGCCGCCGAGCGCCTCCGTCAGCAGCGCGACCATCGCGTCGAGCTGGATGTCGCCCGAGTCGTCGATCTCCTCGTCGGAGCCGTCGAGCGCGCGGGCGGCCAGGGACGCCTTCGAGTCGATGAGCTCGGCGATCTTGGTGTCGATCGTCTGCGCGGCGATGATGCGCCACGCGGTGACGGGTTCCTCTTGTCCGATCCGGTGCACGCGGTCGATCGCCTGCGTCTGCTCGGCCGAGGTCCACGACAGCTCGGCGAGCACGACGTTCGACGCCACCTGCAGGTTCAGGCCGACGCCGGCGGCGGTGAGCGAGCAGACGATCACGGCCACGTCGGGGTCGTTCACGAACGCGTCGATCTCGGCGGTGCGCTGTGCGGGCGTCTGGTCGCCGCGGACGGTCGCGGTCTTCAGGTGCCGGCGTGCGAAGACCTCCTCCGCCTGGTCCATCACGTCGAGGTGCTTCGCGAAGAACACGACCTTGCCGACGTTCGAGGCGAGCTGCGCCGCGTAGTCCGCCGCGAGCTGTGCCTTGGCGCGACCGATCCGCCGGACCATGGAGAACACGTTCTCGCCGGTGGACGAGGCGTCCTGGTCCTCGAGCTCCCACCGTGCGACCTGGCGCACGAGCTTGTGGTCGATGCCGATGACCGGGTCCTGCCCGGTGCGGGCGTCGAGTGCCTGGTGGTAGCGCCGGACGAGCTTCGCGGTGAGCTCGCGCTCGGCGTCGCGGATGGAGCGGCCCTCTTCGCCGTCGAGCTCGACCGGGATGTCGGCGATGCGTCGGGCGGGGATGTCGGCGGCGACGTCGACCTTGCGGCGGCGCACGATGCCCTGGTCGATGACGGCCTTGCGCGCCTCGACGAAGAAGCCGGGGTCCGCCGGGGTGAGCCCGATGTCCTCGAGCTCGTTCATGAGCGCCGCGCGGGGCTTCTTGTCGTCGATCCACCCGAGGAACTCCCAGATGGTGCGGAAGTCCTCGACCGAGTTGATCAGCGGCGTACCGGTCAGCGCCATGAACAGCGGCGAGGACACCCTCGAGCGGATCTGCTCGGCGAGCTGCAGCACGAACCGGGAGCGCTGCGACTCCTTGTTCTTGATGAAGTGCGCCTCGTCGACGACCATGCCCTTGAACCCGAAGGACCCGAGCCACCCGGCGTGCCGGTCGAGGATCTCGTAGTTCACGATGACGATGTCGGCGAAGCCGTCCAGGTCGTCCCCGTCGCCGTGGATGACGGTGGCCGTCCGGTTCGGCACCCAGCGCTCGGCCTCGCGCGCCCAGTTCGTCTTGACGACGTTCGGCACCACGACGAGCAGCGGGAAGGCGTTCGCGGCGTCGGCGGCGAGCAGCGACTGCGCGGTCTTGCCGAGGCCGGGCTCGTCGGCGAGCAGGAAGGTCCGGTGCCCTTGCGACGCGGCGGCGACGAGCTCCGCCTGGTGCTTCATCAGCGTGGTGCCGGACCGCGAGTGCAGCGACGTCGGCTCGGGCAGCGGCATCGACGCCGCTCCCCCGCCCGCGCCGTACTCGAACGACTTGAACAGCGGACCGAAGAGCTCCCAGTTCGCCAGGCGACGCGGGTGCGCGACGGGCTGGTCGGCGAGGGCGAAGTCCGGCGGCAGGAACGGGTTGGCGAGCTGCCGCTGCACGACCGCCTGCGGCACGACCGCCCGCACGGGCGACTCGACCACCGGCGAGGGCTCCGCCGCGATGACGAGCTCCTCGGGCTGCAGCTCCATGCCACCGGCGATCATCATGTCGCGCTTGACCGTCCGGGTCGCCTCGCTCACCGAGGCCTCCTCGGTCAGCAGCTGGATCACGCTGGTGTCCCGGGCCGCGGTCTTCGCCAGGATGGTGGCGACGCCGTCGAGGCGCTTCAGCTGCTCGGCGCGCTGCGCGTCGGTGAGCTCCGGGTCGGCCTTGACCCGCGCACGCTCCTCGCGCATCAGCAGGGCCACCGCCTGGAACTTCGACCGGTTGGACGCCTTGAGCGGTCCGCGCTGCGCTGCGGCCTCGACCTCGCGCACCGCGCGGGCGAGCACCGGGATGACGCCGTCGTTGTCCAGCGGGCGGGTGCGACGCGACGCGGTCCGCGTCCCGCCGGCTGCTCGCCGGGTGCCTGATCGAGCCAACGCTCCTCCTCCTTGCGCCCGTTCCGCACGGGCGGGCCGCCGTGGTGGCGGGAAGTCCTCGACCGGTGTCTGGCGCGACCCCGGTCCACGGGCCACCCTGGCCCGCTCGTGCGCCGGTCCCGTCGAGGGACGTCCGGTGGAATCCCGCGGCCCGTGCGGCCGGCACACTCGGGTGCTCGGCACGACGATCCGCGCCGGGACCCGGCGCCGTCGCACGCACGTGGTGCCCGTCGGACGCCCACGGATCCGGTCCCCACGTCGATCAAGCGACCGACTGCCGCGTCCGGAAACGACGCGGCACGCGACGACACGGTGCGTGCTGCCGTCAGTTTACTCCCGCACCCCCGACGGAGGCGACTCGACGGGACCCGCGCGCGTCGTGCCTCCCGTCCGATGGTCGGGTGGCCGGGACGGACGTCGGCCGGGAGGCGCGGCTCCCCTCCACCCGCTCGTCCGCGCCCGGCGGACGGCCGGGTCAGGCCTGCGGTGCGGACCGCGGACGGAGCACGCCGTCCGACGGCACGGTCGGCGTCGCCTCGGCCAGCGCGGCGCGCGTCGCCGCCAGCAGCTGCCGGGCGGTCCGGATCCCGTTCTCCGAGCCGGTCGTCGCCTGCCCGCCCGCGTGGGCGAGGAGCTGCGCACCGATGGCCGGACCGATGCGGTCGGCCTCACCGGGGTTCCGCGCGACCCAGTCGCGCGCGACGGCGTCGGCGAGCCGCTCGGCAGCGGCCCCGCGCTCGGCGTCCCCACGCGACCGGTGCCACAGCCCGGTGACGACCAGGTGGGCGACGACCGCACCGACGTCGCGGACCGGGAAGCCCCAGCCGGCGGTGTCGATGTCGAGCAGGCCGGAGATGCGCCACGGCTCGTCCTCGTCGACGAAGACCTGCTCGAGGTGCAGGTCACCGTGCACCACCTGCTTCGTGGCGGCACCCCACCCGACGGACCGTCGGCCGATGGCGTCGTAGAGCTCGTCGACCTCGGCGGCATCCTGCGGCAGTGCGGCCACGAGCGTGCGGCGGTGCCAGTCCGCGTGGTCCATCGCGTCGGCCCGCGCCTGCTGCGTCATCGGGACCGTCGCGATGCGACCGGTCAGGGCGGCGAGCGACGCGACGAAGCGCGGGTCGTCGGCGATCTCGGTGATGCGGCTGCCCGCCGGCACGCCCCGGATGCGCTCGAGGACGAGCAGCCCGTCGCCCCGGCTCGACAGCACCCGCGGGACCGGCAGTCCGGCGGCCACGAACTGCCCGTGGGTCTCGACGATCGGTGCGACGCGGTGCGGGCGGACGATCTTCAGGAAGAGCACGCGCTCCGGGGCGTCGACGCGCACCACCGCCCGCTTGCCCGGGCGGTAGGCTGCCACCGAGAGCACCGGGTCGGTGACCGGCATGCCGACGCCCGCGAGGAGTTCGGCGACGGCGTCGCGGTACGTCACCTGCGGCAGCACCGGCAGCCCGGGGTCGTTCGGGTACGCCCAGACGGAGACCGGCTCACCGGTGGCCGGGTCGGTGACGATCGCGCTGTTCTGGTCGTGGGCGCCACCGGTGTCGACGTAGGTCAGGACGGTGGCGCGCTGACCGGTCCGGTCGACGGTGTCGACCTCGTAGCCGTACAGGTAGCCGTTGCCCGACGGCTCGACCGAGTGCGCGCGTGCGGCCACGACGGAGGTCCCGGAGCCGGCGAAGGCCTGCGGGATGACGCGTTCGTGGTTGGGCCACACCGGACCAGTCAACCGTGCCGCGGCGGTTTCGTCGCCATCGTGCACGGCTCGGCGTGCGGCTGGTGGCTACCGTGGTCGTCGTGAACCCGGTCGCGCGTCTCCGCAGTTCCAGCCGCACGCCGTTCCTGCAGGTCGTGAAGACGGCGGTGGCGGTGGTCGCCGCGGTGCTGCTCTGCCGGGTCCTCATCGACGGGCCCTTCCCGACCTTCGCCGCGATCGCTGCGCTCCTCGTCGTGCAGCCGAGCATCAACCAGTCGTTCGTGAAGGGTCTCGAGCGCAGTGCCGGCGTGGTGCTCGGCGTCGTGCTCGCGACCGCGTTCCACCTGCTGCTCGGCGACTCGGTGTGGGTCGTGCTCGTCGTCATCGTCCTGGCGATCCTGCTGAGCTGGGCGCTCCGGCTGACCCCGACCTCCGCCACCCAGGTCGGCATCAGCGGCATGCTCGTGCTCACCGCCGGGGTCGTCACGCCGAACTACTCGGCCGACCGGATCCTCGAGACGGTCGTCGGGGCGGTCGTGGCGCTGGCCGTGAACGCCGTGATCGTGCCGCCGGTCCTGCTCGAGCCGGCGCACCTCGCGGTCGCCCGGCTCGCGCGCGACACCGCGGCGGCGTACGAACGGATCGCGATCGGCCTCACCGAGGGCTGGGACGCCGGCCGGTGGGACGAGGCCCTGCGGCAGGCTCGGGCACTCCGGCAGCAGCACGCCCGGGCCGAGGCCTCGCTCACCGCTGCGGGCGAGTCGCTCACGATGAACCCGCGCGGCGGCCGGCACCGGACGATCCTGCAGCGCGACACGGCGATCGCCGAGCACCTGCGCGTGCTCGTCACGCGCGTCACGGGGATGACCCGGGCGATCCGGGACAACACCGCCCCGGACCTCCGGTCGGACCCGGTGGTGGGGAGCATCGCGACCGAGGTCGCCCGGATCGGTGCGGACGTCCGGGCGCTGAGTGCACGGGTCGAGGCGACGCGGCTGCACCACGTGGAGCGGGACGGCTTCACCGGTACCGGTGGCGAGGACACTGCGGCCACGGACCACGCGTTGACGGCGCCGCTCGAGGTCGTCCGGCCGAACTCGCGGCACTGGGTGCTGATCGGAGCCCTGCTCGAGGACATCCGGCGCGTGCGCGAGGAGCTCCTCGGCGAGGACGACTGAGCGCAGCGCCGCAGTGGCCGGCTGGGCTCAGACCCTGGCACCGCTCGCGGTACCGACGGGTGCTGACGCCGGTCCGCGACCCGAGGTCGCCGGGTCGGTCTCCGTCGGCTCGACGGCGGCGGCCGCCTCGACGGCGCTGAGCACGAGCCGGTCCCACAGCGCCGTCGCCGACTCGTGGTCGTCGGCCCGCCTCCCCTCGAAGCGCTGGATGGTGGCCACCGCCCGGTCCGCGCCGGCCTCGTACGCCGCGCGGCTCGCGACGTCCGGCACGGCGCTCAGCAGTTCCGCGACGACCCGCTCGCGCCGATCGTCCTCCAGTTCGCCGAGCACGTCGATGCCGTGCCGCGCCGCGTCGAGTTCCGCGTGCAACCGGACGATCGCCGGGTGGTCGCTGTCGTCCGGACGGTACGGACGGTTCTCCTGATCCTGCATGGTGCCCCCTCGGGACACTGCGTCGGGTACGCCGTGTCCGGTGCGGAGCCTAGCAACGCGGCGCTCGTCGGGCCGATACCCCCCTCTGCGGGACAGGGCGTTCTGCCCTCGTCCGGGTGACGGATCCGCACGACCGCTCACATCGCGGTCGAACGGGGGTCACTGTGACGAGATTCAGCGACTTCCCACCCGGAATGGCCCACTGGTGCCCGTTCCCTGCCACGATGGGGGCCGAGGAGGTCGATCATGCGCCTGTTGGTGGTCGAGGACGACGACGAGATGCGCGCGCTCATGGAGCGTGGTCTCGCGGCAGAGGGGTACCGCGTCACGGCGGTCGAGAACGGTGTCGAGGCGCTCATCGCCCTCGGCGAGCAGGCCTTCGACCTCGCGGTCGTCGACGTCATGATGCCGGGCATGTCCGGCTTCGAGCTCGCCCGCCGGATCCGCGAGCGCGAGGACCCGGTCCGCATCCTGCTCGTCACCGCGCGCGACGCCGTCGACGACCGGGTCTTCGGGCTCGACGCCGGTGCGGACGACTACCTCACGAAGCCCTTCGCATTCGCCGAGCTGACCGCCCGCCTCCGCGCACTCGGTCGCCGTGAGTCGGCCGCCGGGCAGCGGGTCATCGAGGTCGGCGACGTCGCCATCGACTCCGAGGCCCGACGCGTCGCGAT
Organism: Curtobacterium sp. SGAir0471; assembly: GCF_005490985.1. NCBI lineage: Bacteria > Bacillati > Actinomycetota > Actinomycetes > Micrococcales > Microbacteriaceae > Curtobacterium > Curtobacterium sp. SGAir0471. The sequence continues at coordinate 1,099,978 of NZ_CP027869.1, read as the reverse complement.
CAAGGGCCAGCGCGTCGCCGTCAGCCCGACCGAGTTCGCCCTGCTCCGACTGCTCGCCCGCTCCGTGGGCACGGTCGTCGACCGCCCGAAGATCCTCGAGGAGGTCTGGGACGGCTCGCAGCACGTCGACCCGAACGTCGTCGAGCAGTACATCTCCTACCTGCGCAAGAAGCTGACCTCGCACGAGGCGACGGTCGCCATCGCGACGGTCCGGGGCCGCGGCTACCGGCTCGACCTGCTCGGGGCGTGACCGGGACGGCACCCACGACCGGGACGGTCCGCGGCGGACGCGGACTGCCCCGGCCCCTCCGGGTGCTCTCGCTCCGTGCACGCATCACCATCGGCTCGACGGCCATCGCCGCGGTCGTGATCCTGCTGCTCGTGCTCGTCATGCGCTTCCAGGTCGTCAGCGTGGTCGCGAGCGCCACCAGGACCCTGCTCGACGCCGACGTCGACCCGTACGTGGCGACGCTCGAGGTCGACAGCGACCCCGACCTGTCCGCGCCGGGGAACGCCCAGCTCGTCGCCGTCGTGGCGCCCTCGGGCCAGATCCGGCTGTCGACCATGCCACCCCGCGTCGAACGGGCACTCGGCAGCCTGACGTCCACCGAGTCGGGCACGTCGCTCATCACCGTCTCCGGATCGGAGTACCGCGTCGTCATCGAGCACCCGGTCAACGCCGCGGGGCGCTGGACCGTCGTCGCGGCGCGCAACTCCCAGGCGGAGGCGATCGTCGTCGACGACCTGACGACCACGCTGTCGCTCACGGGCCTCGCGATCCTCATCGCGTTCGGCATCGCGTCCTGGGCCCTCGCGACCGCGGCACTCCGCCCGGTGAACCGGATGCGCCGCGAAGCCGAACGGCTCTCCGTCGCCCCCGAACGCGCCGAGCTGCCCGTCGGTCCGGCGCAGGACGAGCTGGCCTCGCTCGCCACCACGCTGAACGCGTTCCTCGCCCGCACCCGCCAGGTGACCGAGCGCGAGCGCCAGATGGTCTCCGACGCCAGCCACGAACTGCGCACCCCCCTCGCGATCCTCACCACCCAGCTCGACCTGGCGTCCCTCGACGGCGACGACGCCGCGGCGCTCGCGGCGCACATCGACCGCGCCAAGCGGAGCGTCGCCCGGCTCTCGCGGCTCGCGAACGACCTGCTCACGCTGTCGCGCATCGAGGACGCCGAGGAGCGCGAGCAGGACGGCGCGCACCCGACCGCCACCTGGAGCGACCTCGGCGACGAGGTCATGGCCGCCGTCGACCGCGTGCGCCTCATCGCCTCGGCGAAGGACATCACGGTGGACTTCGACCTCGAGCGGTCCGAGGGTTCGTCCGACGCGTCGGAGCCACGCTTCCGCCTCGACACCGGCGGCATGGCGCAGCTCGTCACGAACACGGCGAGCAACGCGGTCGCGGCGCTCCCCCGCGGCGGCGGCGTCTTCGTGTCGTGGCGGGTCGAGGGCGACGAGGGCGTCCTGCAGGTCACGGACGACGGTCCGGGTGTCCCGGAGTCGTTCATCCCGGTCGCGTTCGACCGCTTCACCCGCCCGGACGAGGCCCGGACCTCACGCCGCGACCCGGACCCGGCGACGGGCGGGGTCCCGGTACCGGGCGGCTCGGGCCTCGGGCTCGCGATCGTGCGCGCGATCGCGGAACGGTCGGGAGGCACGGCTGCCCTCCGCAACGTCCGCTCCGGTGGTCTCGAGGTCACGGTGCGCATCCCCGCGGTGCGCGAGCAGACCGGGTCCTGACCCGTCACTGGAAGTCCCGCGACCGGGTCCGCACCGCCAAGGGCAGGTGCTCGATGCGGTCCGCCACCAGGTTCACCACGCCGTCCGGCGACCGCTCCAGGATCCCCCGCACCACCACGGCCGGGGACTCCCGCGCCACCCGTCGGTACCGGCCCCACACGCCCACGCTGCAGATGACGTTCACGAGCCCGGTTTCGTCCTCGACGTTCAGGAACGTGATGCCCGACGCCGTCGCCGGACGCTGCCGGTGCGTCACGACACCGCCCACCTCGACCCGCCGTCCGGTCTCCGCCGTCGCGGTGTCCTGCACGCTGAGCACCCCGCGGGCACGCAGCCGCGGTCGGACGTGGTGCACCGGGTGGTCGTCGGTCGACATGCCCGTCGACCACATGTCCGCGATCAGGACGTCGCCGCTCGTCATCTGCCCGAACAGCGGCGGCTGCACCGTGACCTGCGTGTCGGGCAGCTGGTCGGGCCGCTCCGCCGCCGCCTGCGCCGCCGACCACATGCCACTGCGCCGGTCGATGCCGAGCCCGGCGAAGGCGTCCGCCGCGGCCAGGGCCTCGAGCTGCGCGGTCGTCAGCCGGACCCGTCGGGCCAGGTCGGACATGTCGGTGAACGGTCCGTGCGCGTCGCGCTCCGCGACGATCGCCTCGGCGCTCCGCCGGCCGAGCGAGGCGACCTCGACCAGGCCCAGGCGGACGGCGAAGGCACCGTCACGACGGTGGTCAGCGGTGTCGTCGGGCGACGAGCCGTCGAACGGCAGCACGGGCGGCTGCTCCTCGGCCAGGCAGGCGTCGGCGCCCGTCGGACCGGCCTCGCCGTCGGACAGCGGCTCCAGCGTCGCGTCGACCGCCGAGCGCAGGACGTCCGGCCGCAGCACCTGCACCCCGTGCCGTCGGGCGTCGGCGACCAGGGTCTGCGGTGAGTAGAACCCCATCGGCTGCGCCCGCAGCAGTGCCGCCAGGAACGCGCCCGGGTAGTGCAACCGCATCCACGCGCTCGCGTAGACGATGAGCGCGAAGCTGATCGAGTGGCTCTCCGCGAACCCGAAGTTCGCGAACGCCTGGATCTTGGCGTAGATCGCGTCGGCGTCCTCGCCGTGGATGTCGTTCGCCGCCATCCCCGCGTAGAGCTTCTCGCGCAGCCGCTCGATCTTCTCGAGGCCGCGCTTCGACCCCATCGCCCGCCGGAGCAGGTCCGCGTCGTCCCCGGAGCACCCGCCCACGGCGATGGCCATCTGCATGAGCTGCTCCTGGAACAGCGGGACCCCGAGCGTCCGCTCCAGCACGGGCTCGAGCGACGGGTGGATGTACGTGATCGGCTCCTCGCCCGTCCGGCGCCGGATGTACGGGTGCACGGCACCGCCCTGGATCGGGCCCGGGCGGACGAGCGCGACCTCGATCACCAGGTCGTAGAACCGCCGGGGCAGCAGCCGCGGGAGCGTGCCCATCTGCGCGCGGGACTCCACCTGGAACACCCCGATCGTGTCCGCGCGGCAGAGCTGGTCGTAGACGCCCTGTTCCTCCTTCGGGATGGAGTGCATGTCCCAGCGCTCCCCGCAGTGCTCGTCGGCCAGGTCGAACGAGTACTGCAGCGCCGCGAGCATCCCGAGCCCGAGCATGTCGAACTTCACGAGCCCCATGAAGGCGCAGTCGTCCTTGTCCCACTGCAGCACGGTCCGGCCGTCCATGCGGGCGTGCTCGATGGGCACGACCTCGCCCACGGGTCGGTCGGTGAGCACCATGCCCCCGGAGTGGATGCCGAGGTGCCGCGGGAAGCCGAGCACCTGCTGCGCCATGTCGACCACGGTGTCCGGGATGTCGTGGTCCTGGCTCTCGGTGACCGACCCCCACCGCTCGACCTGCTTCGACCAGGCGTCCTGCTGCCCGGGGCTGTGCCCGAGTGCCTTCGCCATGTCCCGCACGGCACCCTTCGGCCGGTAGGTGATGACGTTCGCCACCTGCGCCGCGTTGAACCGTCCGTACTTCTCGTAGACGTACTGGATCACCTCCTCGCGACGGTCCGAGTCGAAGTCGACGTCGATGTCGGGCTCCTCGTCGCGCATCGCCGACAGGAACCGCTCGAACGGCAGCCCGTACCGGATCGAGTCGACCGCGGTGATCTCGAGTAGGTAGCAGACCGCCGAGTTCGCCGCCGAGCCGCGCCCCTGGCACAGGATGCCCCGCTGCCGGGCGTACTGCACCATGTCCCGCACGATCAGGAAGTACCCCGGGAAGTCCTTGTCCGCGATGACCGAGAGCTCCCGCTCGATCCGCTCGCGCTTCTGCGGGTCGACCCCGTCGGCGCTGCCCGGGTAGAACCGCCGGGCGCCCTGCCAGGTGAGCTCCCGCAGCCACGACATCGTCGTGTGCCCCTCGGGGACCTCGACGTCGGGCAGCCCGGGCTTGGCGGTCCGCAGGCGGAAGCCGAGCTCGTCCGCCAGCTCGACGCTCGTCTCGACCGCTCCCGGCCACCGCGCGAAGCGCCTGGCCATCTCGGCGCCCGACCGCAGGTGGGCGGTCGGCGCCGCCGGCAGCCAGCCGTCGATCTCGTCGAGACTGCGCCGGGCCCGTACGGCCGCCAGCGCGGTCGCCACGGGGAAGCGGTCCGGGGTCGCGTAGTGCACGTTCCCGGTCGCCACGACCGGCAGCCCGTGCCGCGCCGCGAGCGTCGCGAGGACGTCGTTCCTGGCGGTGTCGAGCGGTTCGCCGTGGTCGGTCAGCTCGACGACCACACCGGCCGTGCCGAACCGGTCGAGCAGCGCCCGCAGGGCCTCGTCCGCCGCCGACTCCCCGCCGCGCTCGAGGGCCTGGCGCACGGTGCCCTTCCGGCAGCCGGTGAGGACCCGCCAGTGCCCGTCGGCCTGCGCCGCGAGCTCGTCGAGGTCGTACTGCGGCCGTCCCTTCTCGGCACCCGCGGCCAGGTGCGCCCGCGTGACGGCTGCCGCGAGCCGGTGGTAGCCGTCCTGCCCGTCGGCGAGGAGCAGCAGGTGCGTGCCCTCCGGGTCGGGGACGCCGTTCTGCGGCTCGGTCAGCCCGAGCGACAGCTCGGTGCCGTACACGGTCGTGACGGTCGGGTACGCCTCGGCCACCTCGGCCATCCGGGCAGCGCCGTAGAACCCGTCGTGGTCGGTCAGCGCCAGGCCGTGCAGGTGCAGCCGTGCAGCCTCCTCGACCAGGTGCTCCGGACCGCTGGCACCGTCGAGGAAGCTGAAGGTCGAGTGCGCGTGCAGCTCGGCGTACGGCACGACCGGGAGATCGTCGTCGGCCGCGGGCGTCGGTGGGACGTACCGGGACCGCTTGCGCGACCAGGCCGGACTGTCCCCGCCGTCACCGGCGTGCGCGCTGTCCGGGCGCTTGTCCGACAGCGCACGCTCGAACTGCGACCACGGGATCGGCGGGTTGCTGTAGCCCATCAGGTCTCCTTCACGTCGCGACCGCCTCGGCCCACCACCGGTGGTCGGCGAGCACCAGGTACCAAGCGCGGCCGTCGTCGTCGACGAGCTGCAGTCGGTGCAGGCGTCGTCCGCCGGCCTCCCACCAGCGCACCACGAGCGGCCAGGGCCCCGCCCACGCGGTCACGGGCGCGAACCGGCCACCCCGCTCGCCCTCGGCCCGGAACCGCTCCGGCACCCCGGTCAGGGCACCGCGCTCGTCGACGTCGACGGTGTCGCCGCCCGCCGCCACGACGTCCACCGGACGGGGACGCTCGAGCACGGTCGCCGGCGGCGGGCCCGGCAGCCTGCCCGGCCACGGCCGGTCGCGCACCGTCGCCAGCGCCCGCTCGCCACCGACGGGGGTGTCGCCCCACGGCACGAGCACGACCCGCTCGGCCAGCGTCCGGCCGCCGCCGATCCGCGGGGTGACCACGCCCTCGTGCCCCACGAGCCCCTGCACCCGCGCGAGGGCGTGGTGCACTCGTTCGTCGGGCCCGGTCCCCCAGAGCCCGCGCTCGTGGTTCGACGCGTCGTCGACCGCGACCGGCTCGAGCACCACCTGGACCACGGGCGCCTCGAGTCCCGAGGGGTCGACGCCACCCGCGAGCTGCCAGCGCACGCGGTCGACCACGTCGGCCGCGTCGAACCAGCGCGGGTGCACCCAGGTCCGCTCGAGCAGCAGGTCGCGCTCGTCGACGATGCCCACCCGGATCGTGGTCGCGACGAGCCCGGCCGAGCGCAGCCGGGCGGCGAAGTCGTCGGCCGACCGGCGGAAGGCGAACGCGACCTGGTCGGCACGGTCGAGCGGCGGCTCGAAGGACGCCTCGACCCGGAGCTCCGGCGGGACCGCCCGCGCGGCGACCTCGCGCGGATCGCGGCCGCCCGCCAACCGGTGCAGGAACGCACCGGCGACCCCGAACCGGTCGCGCACCTGTTCGTCGCCGAGTGCGGCGAAGTCGCCCAGCGAGGCGATGCCGAGCCGCCCGAGCACCATCGCCAGGTCGGGGTCGCCGAGCACCCCGAGCGGCAGGTCCGCCAGGAACGCCGCCGATCCGCCGACCGGCACGATGCGCACCCGCTCCCCCGGCCGCACCGGGCGCGCCCGCGCTGCCTGCTCCGCCGCGAACGGGGTGTCCGCCACCCCGGCACGCACACCGGGGGCACCGTGGTCGGCGGCGATGCCGGCCAGCGTCGCCGCCGCTGCCCGCTCGCCGCCGTAGTAGCGCGCCGGCCCACGGGAGCGCAGGGCGACCGTGCCGGGACGCAGGACCTCGACCCCGGGGACCGCCCCCTCGATCGCACGGATGACCGGCTCGAACGCACGGTGGTCGAGCGCGTCGTCGTAGGGCTCGACCACGAGCTCCGGGCAGCGGGCCTGGGCCTCGCGCACACGGAGGCCACGGACCACCCCCTGTTGCCGCGCACTGGCCGAGCTGGCGAACACCAGCCCCTTGGCCACCAGCGCGAAGGGGTGCTCGGGCGGTGACCCCGCTGCCCGGGCCGCCGCGATCACCGGCCAGTCCGGGCACCAGAGCACGATCGTCCGTGTGGGCGGCGGTTCCGGCAGGGCACCGCCACGGGCCAGGGCGTCGGCCCGGACGGCTCCCGCCCCCGGAACCCCCGCGCCGGCCGTGCCCCGGACCGCACCGCGCGGCGAGGCGGCACGCGCTCGCCCCCGCGGGCTCACGACGCCACCGCGACCGGACGCAGCACCCGGGACGTCCCCGCACCGTCGGCCGGTGCGACACCGGGGACGACCGGGGCGGTACCGGGAGCACCGGTGACGCCCGCGTCGGTGCCGCCCGCCTGGGCGACGAGGGGCGCAGCGGGGCGCACCGCACCGTCCGCCGCGGGCAGCAGCAGGTCGGCGCTGACGGGTCGCCCCGCCCCGGCGCGACCGGACGCCGTCACCGTGGCACGACGCTCTGCCAGGTACCCGTGGCCGTCGCCGATGCCGTTCCACACCGAGCCGCTCACCCGGAGTGTGACGTCGGCGCCCGGCCAGGTCCCGAGTGCGACGAGCGCCCCGCCGCGCTGCCGCAACCGCGCGGACAGTCGTGAGACGTCGCCGGGCACCACCCGGCCGAGCGGCCGTGTCAGGACGATCTGCGCAACGTCGGCGAGGGCCGCGGTCACGGTGAGCCACTGGTCGCCCGGGTCCGGCACGAGCACGAGCCGCTCGAGGTCGATGCCCATCGCCGCAGCCGCCTCGACCCCGAAGGACGGCACCCCGACCACGGCGCACCACGCACCCTCGGCCGAGGCCGCCTGCAGCATGGTCATCGCGAGCAGCACGGACTCCTGCACGGCGTAGGACCCGCCGACCCGGATCGCGCCACCGGGCAGCAGCGGCTGCAGGGCGTCGGCGGTGGGGAGCCCCTGGACGTCGACGCGGGGCGCCTCCATCTCGGACACGCGGGAGCGCAGCGCCGTGATGCGCTCGAGCGCCGCCCGGGCATCCCCCAGGTGGTCGACGCGCCGGGTCGGGCGGGTCGCCCCCGGCCGGCCCCCGGAGCGGGCGGGCCCGTCGGGACGAGCAGACCCGTCGGGCCCGGTCGCCCCCTCGGGCCCGGGCGACAGGAGTGCGGCCGCCGTCTGCATGCCCTCATATTCGAACATGTGTTCGATGATGTCAACCGGGTCCGACATCCGGTGGACAACCGGATCGAACACCCGTTCGACACGCCCGGTGGCCCAGCCGACGACCGGGAACCCGCGCCGTCCCGGGTCACCAGCCGGCGGTGACCCCCAGCGCCCCGAACACCGACCGCGTCTTCGTCTCGACCTCGTCCGCCTCGTCCGACGCGACCGAGGACCACGTCACCGCACCGCCGGCCCCGAACGTCCGCGAGGGTTCCACCCCTCGGTCGTCCAGCACCGTCACCAGTGTGCGGATGGCCACCGACAGGTCGACCGAACCGTCCGCCGAGAAGTACCCGACGACCCCCGAGTACACGCCGCGGGGCGCCCCCTCGAGCCGGTCGGCGATCGCCATCGCGCTGATCTTCGGCGCCCCGGTCATCGACCCCGGTGGGAACGCCGCGCGCACGACCGCCGCTCGGGACGCCCCGGCCGGCAGCACGGCGGACACCGTCGACACGAGCTGGTGCACGGTCGCGTAGGTCTCGACGTCGCAGAGCCGCTCGACGTGCACCGACCCGGGCACCGCCGTGCGCAGCAGGTCGTTCCGCAGCAGGTCGACGATCATGACGTTCTCCGCGCGGTCCTTCGTGCTCGCTGCGAGCGCCGCACGGGCGACGGCGTCCCGTGCCGGTTCCGCGTCGCGGGGCCGGGTGCCCTTGATCGGCTCCGCGACCACCGTGCCGTCCGCGTCGACCCGCAGGAACCGCTCCGGCGACCGACTGGCGATCCGCAGCGGGCCGAGCCGCAGCCAGGCGCCGAACGGGACGGGGTCCGCACGGCGCAGACGCAGGTACTCGACCAGGTGCGGGTCGGTGGCGGGCGCGAGCAGGGCCTCCCGTCCGGACGCGCCGACCGCGAAGGCGGTCGTGAGGCACACCTGGAACGCGTTCCCGTCACGGATCTCGGCGCGGCACGCCTCGACCGCGCCCTCGTACGCGGTGCGGGACACGCGACCGACGGCGACGGCCGGGAGGCCCGGGGAACCGTCCGGTACGTCGACCGGCGGCCGTCCCGTGTGCGGCCCGTCGAGCCACGCACGGTTCGCGGCACTGGCCGCCGGTTCGTCGTCGGTCACCAGGGCGAGCGCCCAGGCGCGACCGTCGGCGTGCACGACGACCGCGCGGTCCACGAAGCGCAGGTCGGCGTCCGCGTGTGCCGCGGTGCGGTCGGGGCCACCGGACTCCCGACCGAGCTCGTAGCCGAGGAACCCCACCCAGCCGAGCGCGAACCCGCAGCCCGGCACCGGGGCGGCGAGCACGGGCGTCCGCGACAGCAGGTCGTCGAGCACGGCGAACGCCGGGCGGTCCTCGGAGCGCGACGTCCCGAACCACCGCCGGGCCGCGGGCGGGACCTCGAGCTCCGCGCGTCGGTCCTCGTGCCGGAACCGGGTCGCGAACGGTCCGTCCGTGTGCGCCAGGAGCGACCACAGGGCGCGCCCCCGAGCGGCCTCCGGCGCACCCTCGGGCAGCCCGGAGTCGAGCCAGACGACGTCGGACCCGGTGGCCGCCGCCAGCGCGCCGAGGTCGGGCGCGACGTCGAGCCGTCGCGTGAGGACCCGCGCTCGGGTCAGACCGCGGCGATCGTCCACGAGGCGGCGTGCGCGGCACCGGGGGCGAGCACGACGAGGCCGGCCTCCTCGCCCGCGTTGAAGGCGTCCGGCGCGCAGGTCATCGGCTCGACCGCGAGGCCGACACGGTGGTACTCCGGCACGACGTGGTCGGCGGTGTGCACCTGCGCCCAGCCGCACTCCGGCCCGAAGGACACCCGCACGCCGTGGCCGTCCGCCGCGGTGAGCTCGATCGTCGCCAGGCCCTCGGCGTCGCGGTCGAACCCGGTGAACGCGTGGTCGATGAACCGCTCCCCGATCGGGGTCGCCGTGCGCAGGTCGAACTCGTCGTGCACGGGGGCCAGGCCGGTCGGCACGAGGCGGTCCTCGGTGACCTCGAGCACCTCGGCGGCGGGCAGGGTCAGGGTCCAGTCGTCGACACGGCCCTCGCCGGCGACGAGGTACGGGTGCGGACCGGTACCCCACGGCGCGGCGTCCCCACCGGTGTTCGTCCCGGTGACGGTCGTGTGCAGCCCGTCGGCGTCCACGCGGTACTCGACGAGCACCTCGACGCGGTACGGGTACCCCTCCTGCGCGGGGACCGTCGTGGCGAGCACCGCTCGGTCGGGCTCGTGGGCGACGACACGGAAGTCCGTCCACGCGACGAGGCCGTGCAGCGCGTGGTGCCGCTTCGGCTCGGTCAGCGCGAGCTCGTGGTCCTGCCCGCCGAACGCGTACCGGCCGTCGACGACCCGGTTCGGCCAGGGTGCCAGCACGGCGCCGCGGAAGGCCGGACGGACCTCGTCGGCGGAGAACGGCACGACCAGGTCGCGTCCCTCGGCGCGGAGGGTCCGGAGCGACGCCCCGACCGAGGCGATCTCGGCGATGTACCCGCCGGCGGTGATCGTCAGGGCGGATCCGGACAGCGGGGCTCCGGCCAGGGGCGCGTCGTTGCTCATGCGCAACAGCGTAGTGGGACGCGGAAGCCCGGACGGACCCGGCCACCGATGGGCGCACGAACGACGGAACCCCGACGGGGTTTCGTGTTCTTCGGTGGATCTGAGGGGACTCGAACCCCTGACCCCCTGCATGCCATGCAGGTGCGCTACCAGCTGCGCCACAGACCCATGTTCACTTCTTCGGTGTGTTCCCCGTTCCCGGAGGCACCATGGAAGCGTACACCACGCGAACGCCCGGTGACGAAATCGACTCCGTCACCCGGGCGCGTCGCGTCTACGCCGTGTGGTCGACGGGCAGCTCGAGCGGGATCGTCGGGCAGTCCGACCAGAGGCGCTCGAGCGAGTAGTACTGGCGGTCTTCCTCGTGGAAGACGTGCACGACGATGTCACCGAAGTCGATGAGGACCCAGCGGCCCTCGGTCCGGCCCTCGCGACGGAGCGGCTTGGCCCCGGCAGCGATCAGGCGTTCCTCGACCTCGTCCGCGATGGCGAGCACGTTGCGCTCGTTCCGACCGGTCGCGAGCAGGAACACGTCGGTGAGCTGCAGCGGCCCGGTCACGTCGAGGGCGACGAGGTCTTCGGCCTGCTTCGCGTCGGCCGCCTGAGCGGCGATCTGTACGAGTTCCACTGCGCGTGAGGAGGCGGTCACGGAGTCCTTCCGGTCGTCGGCACCGCACTCTGCGGGTCCGTGTGATGGGTCCTGATCATAGGCCACCCCGCCGACAGCGGCCAGGCCGGTGGGCCGGGACGGACGACGGGGCGGTCGGGTGCGAGGAGTCCGGCGGGCGGTCAGCCGCCGAAGTGGGTGGTGAGCAGGGCGACGATGATGACGCCCGCGGCGGCCAGGCCGACGGCCCCGACGGTGACGCCGAGGATGACCGGCGTCCGGGACTCCTTCGGCTTCGCGGCGGCGAGCACGACCTGGCGCGTGGACGTGTGGCTCGAGATCGCACGACTCGCTCGGACGGGACTCGCGTCGGTCTCCGGCTGCTCGTCGTGCTGCTCGAGCAGTCGGTCGACCTCGGCTCCGTCGATCGGTCGGTGCGACCCGGTGGACGAGAGCGATGCCGGCAGGTCGATCGAGCCGGTCAGGATCACCTCGCCGGTGGCGTTCAGCGCGCCGGTCGGGTCGGCCAGCGCGGAGTTCGGCAGCACGATCGAGTTGGTGTCCTGCACGGCGACGCGGCGGGTGCCCGTCACGTCGTGCACCTCGGCATCGTCGGCGTCACGGGCCTGCTGGGTCCAGTGGCCCGCCGGGGGCTCGAAGGCCGTCGTGACGGGCTTCGGCTCGGGACCCCGACGGAAGGCCGCCGGGACGCGCGGTGCGTCGGCATCCGCGTCGTCGCCCCGACCGGCACCGTCGTCGGACCGACGGGCGGTCGCGGGCGTCGGGAGCTGGATCGGGACCTCGTTCGTGTCGTCGTCGAGCGACAGCGGGAACACGACCGGGGTCGACGCCGTCGGCGCCGGGGCGGACACCCGGGCAGCATCCTCGGACTCGGGTTCCTCGGTGTCGTCGGTCTCCGGCGGGGCCCAGGTCGTCCGGTGGCGCCGGGGCTCCTCGGCGTGCGCGGCGGCCTCGCTCAGGGGCTCGACGGCGTCGGGCGAGCCGTCCGCCTCGGTCGCCTGCGCCACGGCCGCCGGGTCGAGCAGTTCGGTCTCGGCGGCGGGCTCCTCGCCCGGTCCGTCGTGGTCCGGCGCCTCCCGAGCCGCACCCCGGCCGTCCGTGTCGTCGGACGCCTCGGATGCGTCGACGACCGGGGTCGGAGCGAGCGGGAACTGCGCGGAACGAGCCGGGTCCTGCGCCGACGTCGGACGCTCCGCAGGGGCCGGGACCGGACGCACCTGGGCCGACGACCACGCGTCGGTCGGTGCCGGGTGCCGACGTTCGGCGTCCTGTCCGAGGTGGTCGACCGACCCGATGACGTCCTGCACGGTGCGGTCCGACGACTGCGGGGTCGGCGCCTGCAGCGGCACGGGCTGCACGGCCTGCCCCTCGGCCTCGCGCATCAGGCGGAGCTGGCGGCGGGTGAGGCCCCCGGTCCCCGGCACGATCTCGGTCGCCGAGGCCGGCGCCGGTGCGAGGGGGAAGACCGGTCCGGGCTGCTGCTCAGGCTCGGTGCTGCCGGAGGTGGGACGGACCGCGGACCGCGCGGGGCCGCTCGGCGAGGGCGCGACGTGCGAACCCGGCCGACGACGGGCCCCGGACTGGTCGGTGGGTGCGGCGACGGTCGGCGGCGGGGTGACGGGCTGCCCGCCGGCTGCGGCGGCACGCTCCCGCTCGCGCGCCTCGCGCCGCGAGAGTGGCGGCTGCGCGTCGGACGAACTCATGCAACGCTCCGATACAGGTGGTGCTTGGAGATGTACTGGACGACTCCGTCTGGGACCAAGTACCACACGGGGTGGCCGCGCCTGACCCGGTCGCGGCAATCGGTCGAGGATATCGCCAGTGCGGGGACTTCGAGCAAGCTCACGTCTCGTTCGGGGAGTCCGGTGATGCTCAGATCGTGGCCCGGACGGGTGACCGCGACGAAGTGCGCGAGGTCCCAGAGCCCATCATGATCCTTCCAGTCGAGGATCTGCTGAACGGCGTCCGCGCCCGAGATGAAGACGAGTTGCGCATCCGGTCGCTGGTCCCGCAGGTCGCGGAGCGTGTCGACCGTGTACGTGGGTCCGGGACGGTCGATGTCGACCCGGCTGACCGTGAACATCGGGTTCGATGCGGTCGCGACGACGGTCATCAGGTACCGGTGTTCGGCGTCGGTGACGTCCGACTTCATGTACGGCTGACCGGTGGGGACGAAGACGACCTCGTCCAGGTCGAACGCACGGGCGACCTCCGACGCCGCCACGAGGTGCCCGTGGTGGATCGGGTCGAACGTGCCGCCCATCACGCCGATGCGTGGGCGCCCCGTGCTCTCGAGCATCGAGCGGCGTGTCAGAGCTTGGTGTGACCGAACTCGTCGACACCCGTCTCGTGGTGGCGGGTGGCCTCGAACTTGTGCGAGTGACGGTACGCGACGTCGCGGAAGCTCCAGGTCACGAACCCGAGGAAGGTGAAGAACAGCGCGCCGCACATCGGGAAGACGAACGCGGGCACTCCGGAGGCGTGCTCAGCGGCTTCAGCGAGGAAGGTCATCGGTCCGGTGCTCCGTTCGATCGGGTGGGAAGTCGCCGCCCAGTCTAGCCGCGGATCTGTCCGTGCCCGCGCACGATCCACTTGGTACTGGTCAGTTCGGGCAGGCCCATCGGCCCGCGCGCGTGCAGCTTCTGCGTCGAGATGCCGACCTCGGCCCCGAAGCCGAACTCGCCGCCGTCGGTGAACCGGGTCGACGCGTTCGCCATGACGACTGCCGAGTCGACCTCGGCCAGGAAGCGCTCGGCGGTGTCGACGTCGTCCGTCACGATGGACTCGGTGTGGTGCGTGGACCACCGGGCGATGTGCGCCATGGCCGCGTCGACGTCCGGCACCACGCGGATCGACAGGTCGAGGTCCATCGACTCCGTCGCCCAGTCCGCCTCGGTCGCTCGGAGCACGCCGGGCACGATGGTCCGCGTGGCATCGTCCCCGCGCAGGGTCACCCCGGCCGCGCGGAGGCGGTCGGCCAGGACCGGCAGCAGCCGTTGGGCCGCCCGTTCGTGCACGAGCAGCGTCTCGAGGGCGTTGCAGACGCTCGGCCGCTGCACCTTGCTGTTCAGCACGATGTCGATGGAGCGCTCGAGCGGCGCCGACGCATCGAGGTACACGTGCACGACACCCGCGCCCGTCTCGATCACGGGCACCTGCGACTCGGTGACGACGGTCTGGATCAACGACGCGCTCCCCCGCGGCACGAGCACGTCGACGAGTCCGCGCGCGCGCATGAGGTCGGTTGCGCCCTGGCGTCCGAACTCGTCGATCGTCTGCACGAGGTCCGCCGGCAGGCCCACCGAGACCACCGCGCCGCGGATGCGCTCGACGAGCTCGGCGTTGGTGCGCTGCGCCGCCGAGCCACCGCGGAGCACGACGGCGTTGCCGCTCTTCAACGCGAGCGCGGCGATGTCGACCGTGACGTTCGGGCGTGCTTCGTAGATGGCGCCGACCACGCCGAACGGCACGCGGACCTGGGTGAGCTGGAGTCCGTTGGGGAGCCGCGACCCGCGGACGAGGTCGCCGACCGGGTCCGGGAGCCCGACGACGTGCTCGACAGCGGCCGCCAGGGCGTCGATCCGTGCGGCGTCCAGTCGCAGGCGGTCGAGGAGGCCCGAGGACAGCCCGCTGTCCTCGCCCGCGACGAGGTCTCCGTGGTTCGCCGCCACGATGGCGTCCGCGCCGTCGCGCAGTGCGGCCGCGACCGCTCGGAGCGCCTGGTCCTTGACTGCGGTCGTGGCCGTGGCGAGCGCCGCCGAGGCAGCACGCGACGCGACCAGCTTGTCGGTGAGCGAGGGGGCGGTGACGGTCGACGACATGGTCCGATACTAGGTCGGCCGCCCTCCGCATGACGCTGACCGCGTCACACCTGTGGACACGGTCTGGAGGCGCCGCTCGTGTGCAGGAGTCCCCACGCGGCCACCCGGTGTCCGGCTCCGGTCCGGCCGGAGGGCTGGGTCCGCGCACCGCGTCGGGCCATCGTGGGACGCCACCGTCGGCGCGAGACGCCCCGGTTCCACCGAGACGGGCCCGGTTACGGCGGCGTCTCGCGCCCGTCAGGGCGTCTGGTACTGACGCCGGCGTCCCGAGCGAGCGCCAGCGTCTCGGACGCACGCCGGGGTCTCGAGCGCACGCCGGCGTCTCGGACGAACCCCGTCATCGCGAGAGCCCGCGGCAGCCCCGACCACACACGTCCGCATGCCGACGCTGCGGGCCGGCACCGTGCCTCCTGGCCGACCCCCACGTCGATCATGGGCAGACCTGCCGGACCGACGCCGCGCCTCCAGGCCGACACCGAGCCCGTCAGCTCCTGGGCGCCGCCTGGAACCAGGTGCCCACGTGCTCGCCGGCCAGCGCCCGGTCGACGAGCGCGGTACCGGTCACGAGGACCGACGTCCCCGCCTCGGCCGCGAGCCGGGCAGCGGCGACCTTCGTCCCCGCTCCCCCGGTGCCGACGCCGGCCGAGCCGACCGACCCGAAGGTGACCCCGGCGAGCTCGTCGCCGAACGGGACCTCGTCGATGGGTTCGGCGTCCGGGTGCTCCGGCGGCCGCGTGTAGAGCGACTCGACGTCGGACAGCAGCACGAGCGCGTCGGCGCCGAGGAGTCGTGCGACGAGCGCCGCGAGCCGGTCGTTGTCACCGAACCGGATCTCGTGGGTGGCGACCGTGTCGTTCTCGTTCACGATGGGGAGCACCCGCAGCGCGAGCAGGCGGTCGACTGCCCGCTGGGCGTTGACCCGGTGGGTCGGGTTCTGCATGTCGCCCGCGGTGAGCAGCACCTGGGCCGCGACGATGCCGTGCCGGTCGAGCTCCTTCTGGTACCGGAACATGAGGACGTTCTGCCCGGTCGCCGCGGCTGCCTGCTGGGTCGCCAGGTCCTCGGGGCGTCCCTCGAGCCCGAGGAACGGGAAGCCGGTCGCGATGGCGCCGGAGGACACCAGGACCACCTCGGTGCCCCGTGCGTGCGCGGCGGCCAGGGCGTCGACGAGCGCGGCGATCTGCCCCGTGTTGTCGCCGCTGACCGACGACGAACCGACCTTCACGACGAGCCGACGCGCACGCGGCACGTCCTGCCGCCGGCTGACGGGGCCGAGCTCGGTGCGCGCGTGCGTGTCGGTCATGCGTCGGTCAGTCCTGGTCGTCGCGGTCGTCGTCGGCCCACAGGCCGGACACGCGCTCCTGCTCGAGCTTCGCGCGCGCGGCGGCCTTGGCATCCATGCGCTCGAAGTACTCCTCGCGGCGCTCGTTGCGGGTCGGGCGCGACGATCCACCGACGCGGGCGTCCGTGCCGCGGGCGCTCGTGATGAGCTCCGCGGTCGAGGTCAGCGTCGGCTCCCAGTCGAAGACCATGCCGCCGTCGCCACCGATGACCACGGTGGACCCGGCGACGGCTCCGGCCTTGAACAGACCGTCCTCGACGCCGAGCTTCGCCAGACGGTCGGCCAGGTAGCCGATCGCCTCCTCGTTGGTGAAGTCCGTCTGCACGACCCAGCGCTCGGGCTTCGCGCCGCGGACCCGGTAGAAGCGGTGCTCCTCGCCGCCCTCGGCGCGCACGGTGAAGGGCTTCTCGTCGACGGCCTTCGGGCGGAGCACGATGCGCTCCTGCTCGGGCGCGGCGGGACGGTCGGCGCGGGCCTGCTCGACGACCTCGGCCAGGGCGAACGTCAGCTCCCGGAGACCCTTGCGGGACGCGGTCGAGATCGGGAAGACGCGGTAGCCCCGCTCCTCCAGCTCGGCGGTGACGAACTCGGCGAGCTCCGCGGCCTCGGGCACGTCGACCTTGTTCAGCGCGACGAGCTGCGGACGCTCGAGCAGCGGGGTCTGCCCCTCCGGCACCGGGTAGCGCTCGAGCTCGCCCAGGATGACGTCGAGGTCGCTGATCGGGTCGCGACCGGGGTCGAGCGTGGCGCAGTCGATGACGTGCAGGAGCGCCTCGCAACGCTCCACGTGACGGAGGAACTCGAGGCCGAGGCCCTTGCCCTCCGACGCGCCCTCGATCAGACCGGGCACGTCGGCGACGGTGAAGCGGACCTCACCCGACTCGACGACGCCGAGGTTCGGCGTCAGGGTCGTGAACGGGTAGTCGGCGATCTTCGGCTTCGCGGCGGAGATCGCGGCGATGAGCGAGGACTTGCCGGCACTCGGGAACCCGACCAGGGCGACGTCGGCGATCGTCTTCAGCTCGAGGCTGACGTCGCCGGTCCACCCCGGGGTGCCGAGGAGCGCGAAGCCGGGGGCCTTGCGCTTGGTGGTCGCGAGGGCCGCGTTGCCGAGACCGCCCTGGCCACCTGGTGCCACGACGACCCGCATGCCGGGCTCGGTCATGTCCGCCAGGACCTCGCCGTCCTCGTCGTGCACCACCGTGCCGATCGGGACGGGCAGCTCGAGCGTCTCGCCGCTCACACCGCTGCGCATGTCGCCCATGCCGGGCTGGCCGTTGCGCGACGAGCGGTGGGGCGAGCGGTGGTACCCGAGCAGGGTCGTCACCTGCGGATCGGCGACCAGGACGATGTCGCCCCCGTCGCCACCGTTGCCGCCGTCGGGGCCGGCGAGGGGCTTGAACTTCTCACGGCGGACCGACACGCAGCCGTTGCCGCCGTTCCCCGCGGTGAGGTGCAGGGTCACGCGGTCGACGAAGGTCGCCATGGTTCCACTCCTGGTTCTGGCTCGGGCGCACGGACGGTGCCGCGGCGCACGAGGTCGTGCACGAAAGAACGGGAGGGGCGGGCACGTGGCCCGCCCCTCCCGCAGAGTCTGTCGTCGCTGGTGTTACGCGTTGACGATGTTGACGACCTTGCGGCCGCCCTTGGTTCCGAACTCGACCGAACCGGCCGAGAGGGCGAACAGCGTGTCGTCGCCACCGCGGCCGACGTTGGCGCCCGGGTGGAAGTGGGTGCCACGCTGGCGGAGGATGATCTCGCCGGCGTTGACGACCTCGCCACCGAAGCGCTTCACGCCGAGGCGCTGTGCGTTCGAGTCACGACCGTTGCGAGTGGAGCTCGCACCCTTCTTGTGTGCCATCTTCTACTCCCGCCTTACGCGATCGAGGTGATCTTGACGCGGGTGAGCTCAGCGCGGAAGCCCTGGCGCTTCTTGTACCCGGTCTTGTTCTTGAACTTCTGGATGACGACCTTGGGGCCGCGGAGGTCCTCGAGCACCTGGGCGGTGACGGTCACGTTCGCGAGCTCGGAAGCCGCCGACGTGACCGTGTCACCGTCCACGAGGAGCACCGGGGCGAGGTCGATGTTGCCCTTGTCGTCGGCCTTGGCACGGTCGATCGTGAGGATCGTGCCGACCTCGACCTTCTCCTGACGGCCGCCGGCGCGCACTACTGCGTAAACCACGTGGAATTCCTTACGTACTCTGCTTGAGGGAAGTCTCGGGTGCCCACTTCTGCACGAGCGGCTCCCGGAGGCCGGGCCCGATCGGCGACGCAGGCAGAACGGCCCGCTGACACCAGGGATCGAGAATACTCGATGCCCCCGGGTCCGGTCAAACGGCGACACACGTACGATGTCCCGCGTGACCGTGTTGATCGACCCGCCGACGTGGCCCGCCCACGACACCGTCTGGTCGCACCTCGTCAGTGACGCATCCTACGACGAGCTCCACGCGTTCGCCGAACGGGCCGGTATCCCTCGCCGTGCGTTCGACCACGACCACTACGACGTACCGCGCTCGCGCTACGACGACCTCGTCGCCGCGGGGGCGACGGCGGTCACCGGTCGTGAGCTGGTGCTCCGGCTCATCGCCAGCGGCCTGCGGGTGCCGCAGCGCGACAAGCGCGGGAAGGGCCGGCGCGCGCACTGAGGTCCTGCCCGGGTCGCGCGGCGGGGTGCCCGTACCGAGTGCGCTGCGGCGCTCCCCGTGGGGCGGCCGTCGGACCGCGTGCGGGTGACCTCCGGCGGCCGACCGGGAGGCACGACCCACAGCCGCCACGCCCCGCACCTCGCGTGCGTTGCCGGCCGGGAGGCGCACCCCGCCGCTGCCACACCGGGTCGCGCCGGCACACGGCCGATCGGACCAGCGGGGTCCGTCGCGCGTGCTCGGCGCGCTCGGCGCGCTCGGCGCCTTCCACCCGGCACGCTCGGCCCGCCAGGGCGCGCAGCCAGCGGGCCGCCAGGCTGGCGAGCCGCCCGGCAGGCGTGCTGGCGGGCCGCTCGGCAGTCGGGCCGGCGGGCAGGGGCGCCCGCGCGCCGTCCGCACCACGGCGAGCACGTCGCGCCACGGAGATCCGTCGTGCGACGTGCTCGCCGTCGTGCCGCGGCAGCTCGAACCACGCGGCCGCCGGTCACCAGTCACCGGTCACTGGTCAGCGGGGCGGCGCACCGGCCGCCGCGACGTCAGCGCGTGGGCGGCGCCCACCGGTCGTCGGGGCGTTGTGCGGGCTGCTCGCCGGCCGCCGGACGCGCGCCGAACGGTTGACCGTACGGCTGCTGCTGCTGCGTACCGTACGGCTGCGGAGCGGGGCGCACCGTCGACGGCGGGATCGCATCGGCGGGACGCACCGTGCCGGGTCGTCCCCCGGCGGTCCCCTGCGCCGCGCGCCCGCCACGCGGACGCCCGAGCCACAGCCACGCCGCCGTCGAGGTCGCGAGGAGCATGAGGGTGAACGGGATCCCGTTCTGCAGGGGCCCGGTGAGCACGTCGATCACGAGTCGCGCCCCCGATCCGGTGCTGACCGCCGCGTAGGACCCCGTGAAGACCCCGACGAGCGCCAGGGCGACCGTTCCCGCGGCACCGGCGAGCACGGCACGGAGGAGCACCGTCGGCAGCGGGCTGCGTCGTGCGATCGGCGTCAGGAACGCCAGGGCCAGGAACGCCCCCGCGTAGAAGGGGAACGGCGCGGCGAACACGCCGGACACGAAGCTCCCGAGCAGGCTCGCGCCCGTGCCGTACGTCGCGAAGGGGTGCACCACGAGGGACGTGCCGAGCAGCCCGAGGACCCCGGAGACCACCTCGACGAGCACGATCGACACGACCGCGATGAGGGCACCGGTGGTGTTGGCCACCGACGCTCCCGGCGCGAACGCCCGTCGCGGGTCCGGCGTCCTCGAGGCGCGTGCCCGGAGCCGACCCTGGTCGCCGGAGGGCTGCTGCGGCTGGCCGTACTGCGGCGGCTGCTGCTGGCCGTACTGCTGCTGCTGCCCGTACTGCTGCTGCCCAGCCGGCTGCTGCGGCTGGCCGTACGGCTGCTGCCCGAACTGCGGCTGCTGGCCGGACCACGCCTGCCCACCGGGCTGCCCGGCCGCGGGCGGTGCGGGCTGCGACCAGCCCGCACCGTAGTACCCGCGGTCCGGCTGCCGACCGTGCGGGTCGCCCCCGTCGGTCACGTCAGTTCCCCACCATCACGGAGCCGTCGTCCTGCCCGTCGCCGTCGGACGTCGCCGGCGCGCTGATGCTCGGCGACGACACGCGGCGCGACCGAGAACGGCCCTGCCCCGGCTGCTTGGGCTCCGGGAGCGCCTGCAGCACGGAGTCGAGCAGCGACTCGGCGTCGTCGCGGGACGGTCGGGGCTCACGCTTGGTCACGGCCACCGGGATGTCGAGGATCGCGACGGTGTTCTCGGTCGGGGTGACGGGAGCACTCGAGCTCACGCGGCGACGGGCCGGCGCGGTCTTCGCGGGAGCCGGGTCCTGCGCGGGCGCCTCTGGAGCGGTCCCCCGCGCCGGAGCCGCCCCGGACGCCGAGGTCCCGGCACGAGCGTCGCGGTCCGGCACGGCGTCGTCGGCAACACGCTCGACGGCACGCTCCTCGGCCCCACGCTCGGTTCCGTGCTCGTGGGCACCGCGCTCGTCGTCCCCGCGCTGTTCGGGTGCAGCACTGCCGGCACCACGACCACCACGGCGGCGACGACGCTTGGAGCCGGACGGCTGCTCGCTGTCACGGTCTCCCGCGCCGGTGGCGCCCTCCGACCCGCGCTCGGGCGCGGAGACCGGGGAGGCGCTCGACGCGGGTGCGTCGGCAGCCGAGGACACACCGGCCTCGGCCTCCGGCGTCGCGGCACCGCCGCGCGGCGACGCCACACCGGTCACCGGTGTACCGGACGACGCCTCGTCGTGCGGCAGCGTCGAGGCCGCGATGCGGGACAGCGCGTTCTTGACGTCCTCGGTGATCTGGTGGGCCTGCGACGACTGAGCGGCCGACCCGTTGCCGGAGCCGCCGTTGCCGGCGTGCCCGGTGCCTCCCTGGCCGTTGCCGTTGCCGCCGGTGGAGCCGTTGCCACCGCGGCCCTTGCGCCGCGACTTCGAGGGGCCGGGGTCCGCGTTGTTGTCGTTGACCTTGGCGTTGACCTCGTCGAGCGACTCGCGCAGGCCGACACCGATCTTCTTGCGGGTCATCTGCACGAGCCCGAGCGAGGTGACCTCGGCCACCTGGTGCTTCGTGCGGTCGCGGCTCAGGCACTCGACGAGTCGACGGAGCACCAGGTCGCGGTTCGACTCGAGCACCATGTCGATGAAGTCGATGACGATGATGCCGCCGATGTCACGCAGGCGGAGTTGCCGGACGATCTCCTCGGCCGCCTCGAGGTTGTTCTTGGTGACGGTCTCCTCGAGGTTGCCGCCGGAGCCGACGAACTTGCCCGTGTTGACGTCGACGACCGTCATGGCCTCGGTGCGGTCGATCACGAGCGACCCACCCGAGGGCAGCCAGACCTTGCGGTCCAGGGCCTTCTCGATCTGCTCGTTGAGGCGGTACTCCTCGAACGAGTCCGGGCCGTCGTAGATCTCGACGCGGTCCTTGAGGTCGGGCGCGACGGCGTCGAGGTAGTCCTCGATCGTCCCGCGGGCCGCGTCGCCGTCGATGATGAGCTTCGTGAAGTCCTCGTTGAAGACGTCACGGACGATCTTGACGAGCAGGTCCGGCTCCGAGTGCAGCATCACCGGGGCGTGCCCGTTCTGCACCTTCTTCTGGATCGCCTCCCACTGGCTGGTGAGGCGCTGCACGTCGCGGGTGAGCTGCTCCTCGGTCGCACCCTCCGCCGCGGTGCGGACGATGACGCCCGCGTGTTCCGGCAGGACCTCCTTGAGGATCTTCTTCAGGCGCGCGCGCTCGGTGTCGGGCAGCTTGCGCGAGATGCCGTTCATCGAGCCGTTCGGCACGTAGACGAGGTAGCGGCCCGGCAGGGAGACCTGCGAGGTCAGGCGCGCGCCCTTGTGCCCGACCGGGTCCTTCGTGACCTGCACGAGGACCTTGTCGCCCGGCTTGAGCGCGGCCTCGATGCGACGGCCGTGGTTGCCGGTGTCGACCGAGTTCCAGTCGACCTCACCGGCGTACAGCACGGCGTTGCGGCCGCGACCGATGTCGACGAACGCCGCCTCCATCGAGGGCAGCACGTTCTGCACCTTGCCGAGGTAGACGTTCCCGATGAGCGAGACGTTGTGCGACTTGGTGACGTAGTGCTCGGCGAGGACGTTGTCCTCGAGCACGCCGATCTCGATCTTCGACGAGCTCGACCGCACGATCATCTGGCGGTCGACGCTCTCGCGACGGGCGAGGAACTCGTCCTCGGTGATCACCGTGCGACGGCGACCGGCGTCACGGCCGTCGCGACGACGCTGCTTCTTCGCCTCGAGTCGGGTCGACCCCTTGATGCGCTGCGGCTCGGTGATGAGCTCCGGCTCGCGGCGGCGCGGCTCCTGGTGGTCGCGGGGCTCGCGGACGCCGCGCTCCTGGCGGTCCGCGCTGCTGCCACGACGTCGCGAGCGACGGCGGCTGCCGCCCTGCTCGTCGTCCTCGTCGTCGTCCTCGTCGCGCGCGGCGCGGACCGGCAGGTCCGGCAGGACCGGCGCGTGGAAGATCAGGCTGAGGGTGCTGGTCGCCTTCGGCACGAAGGGCTCGTCCGCCTCGGGCGCGGAGGCGGGCTCCGGCCGGGAGGCACCGCTCGCGTCGTCCGCGTCCGTCGCCACCGCAGCGGCGGGCTCGGACACGGTGGTCACCTCGTCCGAGTCGGCCGCCGCGGGCGCGCCGGCTGCCTCGGCAGCGACGTCGTCCGTCGGTGCCGTGGCGCCCGCCTCCTCGACGACGGGCAGGCTGCCCGTGACCGTCGACACGTCCTGGGGCTCCGCAGCGGCGGCCGGGACCTGCTCGACCGCGACCTCGACGGCGCCGTCCGCCGGCGCGGTCTCCTGCTCGACGGTCTCGTCAGCCGCGGTCTCGCCAGCCGCAGCGCTCTCCGCGTCCGGTGCGTCGCCGGTCAGCGCGACCGTCTCGACACCCGAGGTGTCGGTGTCGACGTCACCACGGGCCTCCTGGCCGGTGGACCGGGCGCGACGGCTGCCGAACAGGCGGCCTCGGCGCTTCGGTGCGACTTCTTCGTTGTTCGGGTTGTCGGTGTTCTGCTCCACCATGGATCTGGTGCACTCCTCGGCCCCACTCGCGTCCTGTCGGACGGCGGGAATTCTGTGGTTGTCACGGGTGGCGTCCACGCCCCCGCGTTCGTTCTCGTGACCGTGTGACCCTGCGTGCGGTCCGGTGTCGTTCCGCGTCGGGCACCCGGCCCGACCGGCTCGGCACCGGAGGTGACGCGAGTCCCGGTCACGGCACGCTCTCACCGCGCCTGATCGTCCGGGCTGCGCCCGGGGAGCTCTCTCGCCGCACGGATCGGCCGCGCGACTGCTGTCATTGTCGCACGAGGTGCCAGGAAAGGTCCGGAACGCTCGTGCGATGATGACGCCGTGAGCACGAGCGCAACCACGCCCCGCCGCCCGGTCGCGATGGCGGTCTTCCTCATCGTCACCGGAGCAGTCGGCCTCTTCGCCGCGTTCAACCTGGTGCTGGACGAGTTCGCGAAGTACGAGAACCCCTCGAAGGCGCTCAGCTGCGACGTCAGCCCGTTCGTGAACTGCTCGCAGGTGATGACGAGCTGGCAGGGCTCCCTGTTCGGCTTCCCGAACCCGCTGCTCGGCGTGATGGGCTTCGTCGCCCCGATCGCCGTCGGCGTGATGCTCCTCGCGGGCATGCGGGGCGGGCACCGCTGGTTCTGGGTGCTGTTCAACGCCGGGGTGTTCCTGGCGTGGGTGTTCGTCACCTGGCTGTTCACGCAGACGGTCTGGGTGATCGGCTACCTCTGCCCGTGGTGCCTGCTGGTGTGGAGCGTGACGATCCCGATGTTCTGGATCTTCACGACGTGGAACGCGGCGCAGGGACGCTTCGGTGCCGGACTCCAGCGGCTCGGGCGCACGCTGCTGCCCTACTCGTGGGCGTTCGTGCTGGCGAACTACGCCGTGATCGTGGTCTGCATCCTCATCGTGTTCCCGCGGGTCCTCTCGACGCTGCCGTTCTGACGCCGACGCGCTGATCGGCCCGGCGCGCTCGCGGCGCGCTGGTCGGCTCGTGCGCCGAGCGGGCTCGTGCGCCGAGCGGGCCGGATCCGTCACGTTCGACGGCTCCCGGCGACAGCTCGTGCCCGCTCCGTGGACGCCGACGGCGTGTCCTGCCCGCACCGTGGATGCCGACGGCGTGTCCTGCCCGCACCGTGGACGCCGACGGCGTGTCCTGCCCGCTCGGCGTGTCAGCGCTGGCACGTCCTTCCAGATCAGTGGACGTGCGACGGGCTCTCAGGTGGCAGATCGCCCGGGCCCCGGTGTTCCCGTCAGCGCTCGACGCGGGCCTCGTCCCTGCCGACGACTCCGCCGACGACGCCGTCGCCGACTCCGCAGCGCGCCCGTTCCTTCCCATGACACGTGCAGTGCCGTGTGGGAACGGGCATTGCTGGTGGGACCGACGGATCAGGTACGCCCGGTTCCACTCGGTGTGCCCGAAACGCACAGATGTCCCGCCGCCAGCGAACGCACGCGGGACCGGTCGCCGCGCACCCGGGGACAGCACGCGGCCCCGCGCTCCCGGGGAGGGAGCACGGGGCCGAGCGAGGGGCCGCGTGGGGCGGGACCGACTACTTCGCGGCGGCCTCGATGGTCGGGACGACGTCGGTGAGGGTGCTCACACGCTGCCCGTTCACCAGGATCGTCGGCGTGCCGAAGCCCTGGGGACCGGCGACCGCGGGGTCCGAGGTCACCTGGTTCGTGATCTTCGTCACCCAGCCCTTGTACGTCTCGTTCGACAGGCACTCGGACACGTCGGAGCCGGTCGCTCCCCCGGCCTTCACCAGGTCGGCGATCTCGGCGTTGGTCAGGCCCTTCGTGCCCTCTTCCGGCTGCTTCTCGAAGAACTGCGTCTGCACGTCGAGGAACTTGTCCGGCGCGTAGTTCGCGACGCACATCGCGGCGTTCGCGGCACGGCTGGCGTAGCGCGAGCCGAGGTAGCTGCGGTCGAGGATCGACACCGGGTGGATCTCGAGCGTCGCCTGCCCGTTCTTCACGAAGTCGGTGATCTGGTCGGCGTAAGCGCCCTCGAACTGCTTGCAGACCGGGCAGGCCCAGTCGACGTACTCGACGACCTTGACCTTGCCGTCGCTGTCGGCGGTCGCGACCGGCGACGGGGTGCCGTCCGCCGAGACCGCTCCGGTCGTGACGGGCGTGATCTTCCCGTCGCCGCCGGTGAACTGGATGCCCCCGGTGACCATGTTCTTCGGGCCGGCAGCCGACGTGGTGCCGCCGCTGTTCACGTTCACCACGACGATCGCGATGATCGCCGCGACGGCCACGATGCCCAAGCCGATACCGCCCTGCAGGAACCACTTGTTGCGGCGCTTGCGGCGCTTCTCGGCGTCGGCCCGCTGCCGGGCGACCTCACGGGCGTGCTGGCGACGCTCGTTCTTGGTGGGACGGTCGTTGTTCGTCATCGCGTCTGTGCTCCGCTTCCGTCGATCAGGCGAACCAGAGCGCGAGCTCGCGGGCGGCCGACTCCGGGGAGTCCGAGCCGTGCACGAGGTTCTGCTGCACCTTCAGGCCCCAGTCGCGACCGAGGTCTCCACGGATGGTGCCGGGCGCGGCCGAGGTCGGGTCCGTGGTGCCGGCGAGCGAGCGGAAGCCCGCGATGACACCGTTGCCGGCGACGCGCACGGCGACGACCGGGCCGGACTGCATGAACTCGACGAGCGGCTCGAAGAACGGCTTGCCCTGGTGCTCCTCGTAGTGCTGGTCGAGCAGCTCGCGCGACGCCGTCACCATCTTCAGGTCGACGATCTCGTAGCCCTTGGTCTCGATGCGACGGAGGACCTCTCCGGTGAGCTGGCGGGCGACGCCGTCGGGCTTGACGAGGACGAGGGTCTCTTCGAGATCGGACACGCAGTTCTCCTGTGGTTCGGTGGTGGTCAGTCCTCGGCCTGGGCGGCCCGGAACGCGGCGTTCTGCCGGTCGAGCTGACCGCCCTTGACGAAGCAGAACACCCACAGCGCCAGGAACACCGCGCCGACCGCGAACATGAACGGTTCGATGAACCCGGTGGCGAGGATGGCCGCCTGCAGCAGCCATCCGAACCATACACCGGCCGGCTTGCCCGTCAGGCGTGAGGCAGCTGCGAGGACGATGATCGCCAGGATGCCCCCGCCGAACGCCGCGAGCGGCGGCAGCGTGCCCTTCCCGTAGACGACGAGCATCGGGAAGAAGAACATCACGGCCTCGAGTCCGAGGGTGATCGAGAGCAGGCTCTCGCGGGCTCCGCGCTGCGGGCGCGGCTTCCGCACGCGCGGCTGTCGGCCCGGCCGGGAGGCCCGTGGTGCGTCCGTCACGCTGCCCCGCCTTCCGCGTGGACCAGGTCCATGACCTTCCCCACCATCACGATGGAGCCGGCGACGAGCACGAGGGCGTCCTCGGCGTCCGCCTCGTCCGCCAGGTCACGGGCCTCCTGCAGTGCCTGCTCGAGCGAGGGCTCGACGACGACGCGGTCCTCGCCGACCTCGGCCACGACGACCCGCGCGAACGCATCCGCGTCCATCGCGCGGTCCCCCGGCGGCTGCGTCACGACGAAGGTCTGCACGGTGTCCGCGAGCGCCCGGACGAAGCCACGGGCGTCCTTGTCGCCGAGGATCCCGACGACGCCGACGACGTGCTCCGACGGGAACGCGACCGGCAGTGCCTCGGCCAGCGCTCGTGCGCCGTGCGGGTTGTGCGCGGCGTCGACCACGAGGGTCGGCTCCTGGGCGATCGGCTGCAGGCGCCCGGGGCTGGTCGCGCCGGCGAGCCCCTCGGACAGGACGTCCTCGTCGAGGGCCTGGGACCCGCGTCCGAGGAACGACTCGACCGCGGCGATCGCGACGGCGGCGTTGTGGGCCTGGTGCTGACCGAAGAGCGGCACGAACAGGTCGTCGTACCGTCCGGCGATCCCCTGCACGGAGACGAGCTGCCCGCCGACCGCCGGGGTGTCGGACACGACGGAGAACCCGGTGCCCTCGACCGCGAGCGTCGACTCGGTGAGCTCGGCGGCGCGCTCGAGCTCGGCGAGTGCCTCGGGCGTCTGCGCGCTCGACACGACCGACGAGGACGGCTTGATGATCCCCGACTTCGTACGGGCGATCTCGGCCACCGTGCTGCCGAGCTGCTTGGCGTGGTCGATCGCGATCGGGGTGAACACCGCGACCTGGCTCTGCACGACGTTGGTGGAGTCCCACTCGCCGCCCATGCCGACCTCGATCACCGCGACGTCCACCGGCGCCTCGGCGAAGCACGCCAGCGCGAGGACGGTGAGGGCCTCGAAGAAGGTGAGCGGCTGCTCGCCCTTCGCGGTGAGCTCCTGGTCCGTCATCTCGAGGATCGGGGTGATGTCGTCCCAGTTCTCCACGAAGCGGTCCGCGGCGATCGGCTCGCCGTCGATCACGATGCGCTCCCGGATGGACACGAGGTGCGGACTCGTCATCAGGCCCGTCCGGAGCCCGTGCGCGCGGACGATGCTCTCCGTCATGCGCGCCGTCGAGGTCTTGCCGTTCGTCCCGGTGACGTGGATGACGGGGTAGGCCAGGTGCGGGTCGCCCAAGAGCTCGACCGCGCGGCGCGTGGCGGTCAGCCGGCGCTCGGGGGCCTGCTCGCCGATGCGCGCGTACAGCGCTGCCTCGACCCGGCGGACCTCGGCGTCCTCCCCGCCGTACGGGAGCGCCTCCGCAGGTGCCTGGTCACCGGCAGGACCGACGGGGATCTCGATGCCGTCCGCGGACGGGTCGTCGTGGTCGTACTGCTCGCTGTCGCTCATGCGCGTGCCACCTCCACGGACACCTTCGCACCGTCGCCGACGTCCGAGCCCTCGCCGGGAGCGAACGTCGTCGTGGTCACCTCGACACTCGTCGCGAGGGTCTCCCCCGCGATGAGCTGCTCGTGCGTGCGGACCGCTGCCTCGGCGTCGTCCGACACCCGGAGCGTCAGCGCGATGCGGTCGCTGACGTCGAGGTCGGCGTCGCGACGGGCCTGCTGCACGGCTCGGACGACGTCGCGCGCCAGACCCTCGGCCTCGAGCTCGGGGGTCGTCACGGTGTCGAGCACCGCGAAGCCGCCGCCGTCGAGGAACGCCACCGCGACGGAGTCGTCCGCCACGGTGAGGTCGAGCGTGTACTCGCCCTCGACGAGGTCCACGCCGCCGACGGTCACGCCGGACTCGGTCGCGACCCAGTCGCCCCTCTTCGCAGCCGGGATCACCTGCTGCACCTGCTTCCCGATGCGCGGTCCGGCCGCGCGGGCGTTCACGGTGAGCTTCCGCTCGATGCCGTAGCGGCCGAGCGAGGACTCCTCCTGCTGCTCGAGCACGACCCGCTTGACGTTGAGCTCGTCGCGGAGGATGTCCGCGAACGGCTCGACGCCTGCGGGATCGGGCACGACGAGGGTCAGCGTGGCGAGCGGCAGGCGGACGCGACGGCCGGTGGCCTTGCGGAGCGCGAGCCCCTTCGACGCGACATCGCGCACACGGTCCATCGCGGCGACCAGGGCATCGTCCTCGGGGAACTCGGCGGCGTCCGGGAAGTCCTCGAGGTGCACGCTGCGCCCGCCGGTCAGGCCCTTCCAGACCTCCTCGGTCACGAGCGGCGCGAGGGGGGCGGCGACGCGGGTGAGCGTCTCGAGCACGGTGTACAGCGTGTCGAACGCGGCCCGGGCCTCGGGCGACGACTCCGCGCCGAGCCAGAACTTGTCACGCGACCGACGGACGTACCAGTTCGTCAGCACGTCGGCGAAGTCGCGGACGGCCTGCGCCGCGAGCGGGGTGTCGAGTGCGTCGAGGTGCTGCTGCACGTCCGCCACGAGCACGCGGGTCTTCGCGAGCAGGTACCGGTCGAGCACGTCGGTGCTGTCGGTTCGGCGCTGTGCCTGGTACCCCGAGTCACCCGACGCGTTCGCGTAGAGGGTGAAGAAGTAGTACGTCGACCACAGGGGCAGCAGGAACTCGCGGACGCCCTGGCGGATGCCCTCCTCGGTGACGACGAGGTTGCCGCCGCGGATCACCGACGAGGACATGAGGAACCAGCGCATCGCGTCGGCGCCGTCGCGGTCGAACACCTCGGACACGTCCGGGTAGTTCCGCAGCGACTTCGACATCTTCTGGCCGTCCGAGCCGAGCACGATGCCGTGGCTGATCACGTTCCGGAAGGCGGGGCGGTCGAACAGCGCGGTCGACAGCGCGTGCATGACGTAGAACCAGCCGCGGGTCTGCCCGATGTACTCGACGATGAAGTCGGCCGGGCTGTGCTCCTCGAACCACTCGCGGTTCTCGAAGGGGTAGTGGACCTGGGCGTACGGCATCGAGCCGGAGTCGAACCAGACGTCGAACACGTCCGAGATGCGGCGCATGGTCGACTGCCCCGTGGGGTCGTCCGGGTTCGGGCGGGTGAGCTCGTCGATGAACGGGCGGTGCAGGTCGACCTCGCCGTCGGCGTTCACCGGCAGACGGCCGAAGTCGCGCTCGAGCTCCTCGAGCGAGCCGTAGACGTCCTGGCGCGGGTACGCCGGGTCGTCGGACACCCACACCGGGATCGGCGTGCCGAAGTAGCGGTTGCGGGAGACCGACCAGTCGATGGCGTTCCCGACCCACTTGCCGAACTGGCCGTCCTTGACGTTGTCCGGCACCCAGTTGATGTCCTGGTTGAGCTCGCCCATCCGGTCGCGGAACTCGGTGACGCGGACGAACCACGACGAGACCGCCTTGTAGATGAGCGGCTTGCGGCAGCGCCAGCAGTGCGGGTAGCTGTGCTCGTAGGAGGCCTGGCGGAGCAGTCGGCCCTGTTCGCGCACGGCCCTGGTGAGCGGCTTGTTCGCGTCCGACCAGAGCATGCCGGCGACCTCGCCGAACTGCGCGGTGAAGAGGCCGCCCTCGTCGAGGGAGAGCACGACGGGGATGCCGGCGGCCGCACAGACCTCCTGGTCGTCGGCGCCGTAGGCCGGGGCCTGGTGCACGATCCCCGTGCCCTCGCCCGTCTCGACGTACTCCGCCACGAGGATCCGCCACGCGTGCTCGTAGCCCTCGGTGTCCGCCAGGAAGTCGAACAGCCGCTCGTACTCGACGCCGTCGAGCTCGGCGCCGGCGACCGTGCGGAGCACGGCGGCGGTGGCGTCGTCCGCGCTCTCGTAGCCGAGGTCCTTCGCGTGAGCGGCCACGGTGTCGGACGCGAGCAGGTAGGTGGCGGAACCGGCGGCGCCACCGTCAGCCGCGCCTCCCGGCCCGGCCGGCACGACCGCGTACGCGATCTCCGGACCGACCGCGAGCGCGGCGTTCGTCGGCAGGGTCCAGGGGGTCGTCGTCCAGGCGAGCGCGCGGACTCCCGTCAGGTCGAGCGCCGCGGCGCGCGACCCCTGCAGGGGGAAGGCGACCGTGACCGACTGGTCCTGACGCGTCTTGTAGACGTCGTCGTCCATGCGGAGCTCGTGGTTCGACAGCGGCGTCTGGTCGTTCCAGCAGTACGGCAGGACCCGGAAGCCCTCGTACGCCAGGCCCTTGTCCCAGAGCTGCTTCCACGCCCACAGGACGCTCTCCATGAAGGTGACGTCGAGGGTCTTGTAGTCGTCCTCGAAGTCGACCCAGCGCGCCTGGCGGGTGACGTAGGCCTGCCACTCGTCGGTGTACTGCAGCACGGACTTCTTGGCGGCCGCGTTGAAGACGTCGACGCCCATGTCGTCGATCTCGTGCTTCTCGGTGATGCCGAGCTGGCGCATGGCCTCGAGCTCGGCGGGCAGGCCGTGGGTGTCCCACCCGAACCGGCGGTGCACCTGCTTGCCACGCATGGTCTGGTAGCGCGGGAAGACGTCCTTGGCGTAGCCGGTCAGCAGGTGGCCGTAGTGCGGCAGGCCGTTCGCGAAGGGCGGGCCGTCGTAGAACGTCCACTCGGGGCAGCCCTCGCGCTGGTCGATCGACGCCTGGAAGGTGTCGTCGCCCTTCCAGAAGGCGAGGATCCCCTGCTCGACGGCGGGGAAGCTCGGCGAGGGCGTGACGCCGTCGGCGTTCGAGTTCAAGGGGTAGCGCACCGCATGGCTCCTGTGGTCGGGGTTCTCTGCCACGAGGACGGAGCGTGCTCCGCGGTACCACCTCGCTTGCCGATCGCTGCTCGCGCTGCGACCGACCGCTCGTTCGCCGGAGGGGGCGCGGTCCGGTCCGCCCGGTTCTACTGACGGCGGTGGGGCTGCCGCGTTCTTCCGGAGGCTCGCCGGTGATGGCCGGGTCGACGCCTGATGGGACGAGTCTACAAGAGTCGGAGCATGCTGGAGCGATGCCCTCGTCCGAGAAGCAGGACCGTCCGGAGTCCCTGCTCACCGTCGTCATCGCCTTCGCCGCCAACCTGCTCGTCGCCGTCGCCAAGACCGTCGCCTCCCTGATCTCGGGCTCGGCGTCGATGACCGCCGAGGCCGCGCACTCGTGGGCCGACACGGGCAACGAGATCTTCCTGCTCGTGGCGGAGCGGCGGGGTGCGAAGAAGCGGGACCGGAAGCACCCGCTCGGCTACGGCCGCGAGACCTACATCTGGTCGATGTTCGCGGCCTTCGGCCTCTTCACCGCGGGTGCCGTCGTGTCGATCTGGCACGGCATCACCGAGCTCGGCGAGACCGGTCCGGCCGAGGACGTCGTGCTCAACTACGTCGTGCTCGGGATCGCGTTCCTGCTCGAGGGCACGAGCTTCCTGCAGGCCTACCGCCAGGCGCACGGAGCCGCGACGAAGCGCCGCGTCCCGGTGCTCCGGCACGTGCTGCAGTCGTCGAACCCCACGCTCCGGGCGGTCTTCGCCGAGGACGCCGCCGCGCTGATCGGGCTCGTGATCGCGTTCCTCGGCGTGCTCCTGCACCAGCTGACCGGCCTCGCCGTGTTCGACGCGATCGGCTCCATCGCGGTCGGCCTCCTGCTCGGGGTCGTCGCGATCGTGCTCATCGAGCGGAACCGCCGGTTCCTGGTCGGCGAGGCGACGTCGCCCGAGCTCGAGGACGCCGTGCTCACCGAGCTGCTCCGCCGCGACGAGGTCGAGCGCGTGACCTACCTGCACCTGGAGTTCGTCGGGCCGTCGCGGGTGTTCCTCGTGGCCGCCGTCGACCTGACCGGCAACGAGCTCGAGGACCACGTCGCGGTGCGGCTCCGCCGGGTCGAGGCCTCGCTCGAGGAGAGCCAGTACATCGAGGAGGCCGTGCTCACCCTGAGCATCCCGGGCGACGCGTCGCTCGCTGCCCGTGGTGACGGCGAGGTGCCGGCGACCGTCCGGGACGGCACGGTCGAGGACGTCGCGGCCGGCGGCGCGGGGACGCTCCGCACCGAGTGACGCGCGCGGAGGAGCCCGTGCGCCCGGGTCAGCGCTCGATCGTCAGGGTCGACCCGGAGACCACGACGACGCCGCCGCCCCGCGGGACCCACACGCGCAGGTCGTCGACCCGGAAGGACTCGAGCGCGTCCGCCTCGTCCTGCGTGAACGCCCGCACCGCCTCGGGCACGGGGAACCGTCCGTCGGTCCCCTGCACGATCGCGGCGTAGCGTCCGTCGACCAGCACGTCGGACCCGCGCTGCGCGAAGTACGGGCGCCAGGCCGGAGCGCCGTACGACGTGAACAGGATCGTCCCGCTCTCCACCCCGTGCGCGCGGAGCTCGGTGTCGAGCACCGCGATGCCCGCCGGCCTGACGTGGGCGACGGCCACGGCGAGCGCCGCGGTGGTCGACGCGGACGCGACGACGCCGGCCGAGACGAGCGCGACGAGCGCCACGCCGAGCACCGGCACCCGTCCGGGACGACCGGGCCGGCCGGCTCGTCGTCGGGCACCGGCTCCGTCCCGACGACCGGCCCGTCGGCGCGCCAGCTCGTCCCGGGCGAGCACGCCCAGCCGCGTCCACCCGACCGCGGCGAGCGCGAGCACGAACGGCATCCAGGCGTCGTAGTAGTGCGGCAGCGACACCGTGGACAGTGCGAGGAACACCATGAGCGGGACGAACGCGGCGACGAGGGTGAGCACCAGCCGGTCCGGGCGGAGGACGACCGCCGCGACCGCGCCGACGAGGACCACCGCCACGAGGACCGGGCCGGTGCCCTGCGTGGCCCACCAGAACTGCGTCCACCACGGAGCGAACCGGTAGGTCGTCCCGCCGAGGTCGACGAGGTGTCCCCCGTCGTCGTGCCGGGTCTGGAAGGCGATCATGTACGACACCGCGGAGACGAGCCCGAGTGGTGCGTAGGCGAGGCAGAACGTCACGATCGCCGACACGGCGGCGATGGCCCCTCCGGTGAGCAGGTCCCACCACCGGCGGAAGAGCACCGGGAGCAGCACGATCGCGAGCACGACGAACGCCGCGGTCACCTTCGACGTGACCGCGAGGCCCAGCGCGGTGCCGGCGAGCCCGGCCCACCACCACCGACGTCGACCGTCCGTGGTCATCCACGCCCATGCGGCGGCGATCGCGACGACGGCGAACAGCACCATCACCGGTTCGAGCAGCGCGATGCGGTCGACGCGGACGGGCGTCGCCGACGCGGGGTCGAAGGCGTCGAGACCGGCGGCGCGAGGGGTGAGCCACCAGAGTCCGGCGGCGAACAGGGCGCCCCAGTGCCCGAGCGGGCGGCGCAGCCAGACGAAGAGGACGAGTCCGGTCAGGAGGACGGCGGCGGCGGCCACGAGGCGTGGGGCGTAGACCCCCTGCCCGAACAGGACCTGCGCGAGCCCGTAGAGGTACTTCGCGGTCGGTGGGTGCTCGAGGTTCGCGGTCACCGTGCCGTGGACGTACTCCCAGCCAGCCTGCACGTAGACGAGCTCGTCGACGTTGATGCCCTGGCGACCGAGGTGCCAGCAGCAGGTCCACACCGCGAGCAGCACAACCGCGCCGAACGCACTCCACTGGACCAGACCCGACCGTCGACGCACCGGACGATCCTCGCACAGCGCTCCGCGACGAGGACTGCCCGCGTCCGTCAGCGGTGTGCGTCGAGTCCGACCGCCACCGGGGTGAGCGCAGCGCCGACGTACTCGACGAGGGTGCGCCGCCCGACCCCGTCCGCCACCCAGACCCCGAAGGCCGCAGCCGCCGCACCGAGCATCGCCCCGGACACGGTCTGCGGCCAGAGGGACATCGGGTGCTCGCCGGTCCGCGACCCGACGAACGCGGCGACGGCGCCGTGCTGCGCCATCACCCGGGCCGCCACGCTCGCCACGAGCTCGGAACCGATGTCCATCACCTCGGCCTGGGCGATGGCCCACGGGACCTGCTCCGGGTCGTGCGCCCGCGCCGCGGCGAGGAGCGCCTC
Organism: Curtobacterium sp. SGAir0471; assembly: GCF_005490985.1. NCBI lineage: Bacteria > Bacillati > Actinomycetota > Actinomycetes > Micrococcales > Microbacteriaceae > Curtobacterium > Curtobacterium sp. SGAir0471. Next base: position 1,065,434 of record NZ_CP027869.1, on the reverse strand, counting down.
CTCGACGGCCCGCACGGGCGAGGGCTCCGTCGAGGCAGCGAGGAACGCGGGCAGGTCGGCGACCGCGGCGTCGAGCTCCAGCCAGAGCACGTCGGACTTGGCCCCGAAGTAGTTGAAGAACGTCGCCCGGCTCACCCCGGCCCGTGCGGCGATCTGGTCGACGGTCGTGCGCGCGTAGCCCTGCTCGAGGAACAGCTCGGCGGCGGCGTCGGCGAGGACCTCGGCGCTCGACCGTCGCGGGCGGCCTCCGCGGCGCATCGTCTCGTCCATGTGCTCAGTAAACCGCTAGACTCGGTCCGCCATGATCTTGGACCGAGTACAGAAAACACGCGCCCGCGCCCTCCTCACCGCCGCGGGTGCCACCGCGGTCCTGCTGGCCCTGACCGCCTGCACCGGCGGCGGCACCGCCACGGACGCGAGCACCCCGGTCAGCGGTGGCACGCTCACCTACGCCTCCGGCGACGCCGAGCCGACCTGCCTCGACCCGCACGTCGGCGGGAACTACCCGCAGGCCCTGCTGTCGACGCAGTACATCGAGATGCTCACCGGCCTCGACCGCGACGGGCAGCCGACGCCGGCCCTGGCGACGCGGTGGACGACGAGCGACGACGGGAAGACCCTGACGCTCGACCTGCGCACGGACGTGCGGTTCTCCGACGGCACACCGTTCGACGCCGACGCCGTGGTGGCGAACATCGAGCACGTGCAGGACCCGACGACGGCGTCGAGCACGGGCTACCTCGCCCTGCAGTCGATCACGAAGGCCACGGCGACCGACGACCACACGGTCACGCTGACGCTGAGCCGTCCGGACAGCGCGCTGCTCGAGTCGTTCTCGCAGCCCTGGGTCGGCATGGAGTCACCGAAGGCCCTGCAGCGCCCGCAGGCCACGAACTGCGCCGCCCCGGTCGGCACCGGCCCGTTCACCGTGACGGGGTGGCAGCGCGGTGACCGCATCACGCTGGCGAAGAACGACGACTACACGCCGCTGTCCGGCTCGACGAAGCCCCGCCTCGACGGCATCACCTGGCGCTTCCTGCCCGACTCGACGTCCCGGTACGCGGCACTCCAGGCCGGCCAGGTGGACGTCATCGACAACGCCCAGCCCGACCAGCTGAAGAGCGCCTCGACGAAGGGCACCATCCGCGACCTCGACGCCCCGCGTCCCGGCGCCTCGAACCGTCTCGAGCTGAACTCCGGGCACGGTGTGTTCCGCGACGAGGCCGTGCGCAAGGCCTTCATCGCCGGTGCCGAGATCGACCCGGGCCTGCAGAGCCTGTTCCTCGGCACCGCGAAGCGCTCGTACTCGGTGCTCTCCAGCGTCGAGCCGGACGGGTACTCCGACCCCGCGCTCTTCGAGTACTCGCCGAGCACGGCGAAGCGGCTGCTCGACGAGGCCGGCTGGAAGGTCGGCAGTGACGGCGTCCGCGAGAAGGACGGGCAGCGGCTCACGGTCACCTTCCCGGTGTCGACGAACCAGTCGGTGCCGGCGGAGCGCAGCCTGTTCCAGCAGGTCCAGGCCTCCGAGAAGGCCGTCGGCTTCGACGTCCGGCTCGAGGAGCTCGACCTGTCGAGCTGGTACGCCGCGCTCGCCGCGAACGAGTACGACGTCGTGAGCGCGCCGTACACGAAGGTCGGCCCGGACGTCCTCCGCATCCTCTACGACAGCGCGAGCATCGAGCCCGCCCCCTCCGGCTACTTCGCGAACCTCGCGCAGCTGGACGACCCGACGGTCGACGAGCTGGTGGAGCGGGCGGCGCGCACGTCGGACGCCGACGAGCGCCGTGCCCTGTACCGACAGGCGCAGCAGCGGATCCTGGCCAGCGGCACCGTCCTGCCGCTCTACGACCAGCAGAACCACTTCCTGTACCGCTCGTCGGTCCACGGCATCGAGACCACGTCGGTCTCCACCCCGTGGTTCGGCACCGCGTGGATCGCGCGCTGACGGGCGACCCGGCCGGGAGGCCCGCCCCACCCCCGCGACGCGCCGTCACCCGTCGCGGGTGGTCGGTGTGGGCCCTGTGGGGACTCCGTCGACTGGCCGGCGGTGTCGGGGTGCTGTGGGCGGTCGCCACGATCGTCTTCGTCGCGATCCGGCTGATCCCCGGTGACCCGGCGCTGGCGATCCTCGGCGGCCCCGGGTCGCAGGCCTCGGCCGCGGCGGTCGAGTCGGTCCGCCGCGAGTACGGGCTCGACCAGCCGGTGCTCGTGCAGTACGCGGTGTTCCTCGGGCGCCTGGCGACCGGGCACCTCGGCGACTCGTACGCGTTCCGCACGCCGGTGTCCGAGCTCCTCGCGCAGCAGGTACCGGTGACGCTGACGCTCGCAGTCGCCGGGCTCGTCGTCGCCTGGGTCCTGGCGATCGGTGCCGCGTGGTGGTCGACGCAGCGGGGTCGGGTCGCCGCGGCGCTCACGGGGGCGATCACCGTCGCCGCCAGCGTCGTGCCGCACTTCTGGCTCGGCAGCGTGCTCATCGTCGTCTTCGCGAGCGCGCTCGGGTGGGTGCCGGCGGTGTCGGACGGCAGCCTGCGCGGGTGGGTTCTGCCCGTGCTCACCGTCGCCGTGCCGGTCGCCGGGTACCTCGCCGAGACGGTCCGCGACGGCGTGGTCGACGCCCAGCACTCCGCGTTCGCCCTGGCGGCGCGCGGTCGTGGCGAGTCCCGGGTCGGGCTGTTCGGGCGGCACCTGCTCCGGCACGCCGCACTCCCCGGCATCGCCCTGTCCGCCTGGGCCTTCGGGTCGCTGGTGTCCGGCGCCGTGGTCGTCGAGTCGGTCTTCGCGCTGCCCGGGATCGGTCGCGCCCTGGTCACCGCGGTCACCCAGCGGGACATGCCGCTCGTCGCCGGGATCGCGCTGGTGTCCGCCGCGGCCTACGTGGTCGTGCTCGCGGTCGCGGACCTCGTCGAGCAGGCGGTGGATCCGCGCACCCGCGACCGACGTCGGACCGGACGTGTGCGGCGGGGGCGTGTGCGCGTGCGGACGCAGCACGGGGCGGACGCGCAGTGAGCGGCGTGCTGGACCCGGGCCTCCAGGCCGGTGCACCCGAGCGACACAGCCGGCGGTCCGAGCGGTTCCGTGGGGGGACGCTCGGACCGGCGGGCACGGTCGCGGCGGTCGTCGTCGCGGTGGCGGTGGTGGCGGCGGTGTGGCCGGCGCTGCTCGGCGGCGGCGACCCCCTCGCGGTGCACCCGACGGACGCGCTGGTGCCACCCGGTGCGGCGCACCCGTTCGGCACGGACGAGTCCGGGCGCGACGTGCTCGCGCGCGTGGTCGCGGGGACACGGGCGTCACTCTTGGTCGGGGTCGCCGCGACGCTCGTCGGCGGTCTCACCGGGATCCTGCTCGGCACGCTCGCCGGACTCGGTGGCCGGATCGTGGACGCGGTCGTCGGCCGGGTCACCGAGGTGGCGTTCGCGCTGCCGCTGCTGCTCGTCGCACTCGTCGTCATCGCGGTCACCGGACCCGGACCGGTGCCGGCGACGCTGGCGGTGGGGTTCGCGACCGCGCCCGGGTACGCCCGGATCGTCCGTGGTCTGGTCCGCAGCGCCCGGTCGTCGCAGGTGGTCGAGACCGCCGTGCTGCTGGGCCGCTCCCCCGGCCGGATCCTGGTCCGCCACGTGCTGCCCGCGGCGCTCTGGCCAGTCGTCGCGGTCGCCACGCTCGGGGTCGGTCAGGCGATCGTGTGGGCGTCCGCGCTCAGCTACCTCGGCGTCGGGACCCCGCCGCCCGCACCGGAGTGGGGCGCGATGCTCGCGGACGGCCGGACCTACCTGCTGACCGCGCCGTGGATGAGCACCTTCCCCGGTCTCGCGATCGTCGTCCTGGCGACCGCCGTGACGGTGCTCGGTCGCGCCCTGCGTCGGACGGGGGCCGCGCGGTGACGGGCGCGGAGCGGGTGTCCGGCGACGTCCCGACGCCGCCTGGTGCCGTCCCGCCCACGGGGACGCGCGTGCTCGACGTCCGGGGACTCTCGGTGTCGATCGACGGCACGACGGTGGTGCACGACGTCGACCTGCACGTCGACGCGGGCGAGTGCGTCGCCCTCGTCGGGGCGTCCGGCTCCGGCAAGACCGTGACCGCCCGGGCGGTGCTCGGCCTCTCCGCCGCGGGTGCCGACGTGACCGCCGACCGGCTCGACCTCGTCGGCGCGGACGTGCGCGGGCTCCCCGAGCGTCGCTGGCGTCGACTCCGCGGGCGGTCCGTCGGCTACGTCGGACAGGAGGCCCTGGGCGCCCTCGACCCGTTGCGCCCCGTCGGCCGCGAGGTCGCCGACGCGCTGCGCCTGCACACCGACCTGCGGGCAGCCGAACGGGTCGACGCCGTCCGCGCGGCACTGTCCGGCGTCGGACTCGACCCGGCGATGGCGACCGACGGCCGACGCTCCGGCACGCTCTCCGGCGGGATGCGGCAACGGGCGCTCATCGCGGCGGCGACCGTGGCCTCCCCGGCGCTCGTGGTGGCGGACGAGCCGACGACCGCCCTCGACGCGGCGGTGGCCGTCACCGTGATGGAGCAGCTCCGCGCCGTGCAGGAGCGCGGCGCCGGGCTCCTCGTCATCACGCACGACCTCGGGCTCGTGACCGGGTGGGCCGACCGCGTGCTGGTCGTGGACGCCGGCACGGTGGTCGAGCACGGGCCGGTCGCCGACGTCCTCGGCGCGCCCGAGCACCCCGTGACGCAGGCCCTGGTGCGAGCAGCCCGGGCGGGCGACGAGCGGCCCGTCGCTCCTGCTGCGGCGCCGACCGCGGCGGTTCAGGAGCCCGTGCTGCACGGGGTCGGGCTGTCCCGGTCCTTCGACGGGGTGCCCGCGGTGGACGGCGTCTCGATCACGGTCCGACCCGGTCGGGTGACCGGGGTGATCGGTGCCTCCGGGTCGGGCAAGACCACGGTCGCGCGGATGCTGCTCGGGCTCGAGACACCCGACGACGGGACCATCACGCTCGACGGGCAGCCGTGGGTCCCGCTGTCCGAGCGCGAGCGTCGGGGAAGACGGCGCCGGGTCGCGGCCGTCGTGCAGGACCCCGCCGCGACGTTCGACGAGCGGTGGACGGTCGACCGCGTGCTCGCGGACGCCCTGACCGACGGGCAGCAACGCCGGGCGTCCGGTGCTCTGTCGGCGCAGGTCGACGCAGCGCTGCAGCAGGTCGGACTCGACCCCGCGCTGCGGTCACGTGCCCCGCGCACGCTCTCCGGCGGGCAGCGGCAGCGACTGGCGATCGCCCGGGCGCTGGCGACCTCGCCCGAGGTGGTCGTGCTCGACGAGCCCGTGACGGCACTCGACGCGACCGTGCAGGACGCGGTGCTCACGCTGCTCGAACGGCTGCGCGACGAGACCGGCGTGGCGATGGTGTTCGTGTCGCACGACCTGCGGGCCGTCCGGCGGATGGCCGACGACGCGCTCGTCGTGGACCGGGGCCGCGTGGTCGAGCAGGGTCCGGCGGAGCGGGTGCTCGGCGCCCCGGAGCACCCTGCGACCGCGCGCCTGGTCGACGCCGCCGCCCGGCTCGCCCGCGGCGCCTGAGCGCGGCGCGCCGGGCTCCGTCGTCCGTCGTCCGTCGCCCGTCGTCCGTCGTCCGTCACGCCGGATCGAAACGCGAAAGCGACAGAGTCCGGCCGAACAACGGCGGAACACTGTCGCTTTCGCGGAACAGACGAGGGGCGACTACGAGCCCGCGGGCTCCTTGTCGGAACCCGGCGCCGGGGCGTCACCCGAGATGATCGGGATCTCGCTCGTCGAGAAGTCCTTCGCCCAGTCGGACTGTGCGAGCTCCGAGGTCGGGTCGTTGTAGTCCTTGATCACGTCGGCCACCTCGTCCTCGTGGGCGACCGTCGGACCCGAGCCCATGAGCGGGGTCGCAGCGGTCTCCTTGGTGAAGAACACGGCGACGAGGCCGATCACGGCGGCGAGCATCAGGTAGAACGCGGGGATGTCCTCGGCCCACGACAGACCGGCGTCCTTCGCGCCGGCGATGAGCGCCTGCGTGGCGAGCGGGGTGGTGCCACCGAACAGCGAGACGGACACGTTGAACGCGATCGCGAGGGCACCGTAGCGGATGATCGTCGGGAACAGCGCGGGCAGGGTCGACGGCATGGTCGAGGTGAACGTGACGAGCACGAGACCGAGGATCAGCAGGCCGAAGAAGACACCAGCGCCGCTGCCGGTCTGGACGAGCTTGAGCGCCGGCCAGGACAGCACGAGGAAGCCGATGCAGCCCGCGGCGAGGACCGGCCGACGTCCGAACTTGTCGGACAGGCGACCACCGAAGGTGATGACGACCATCATGAGGATCATCACGATGACGATGAGGATCAGGCCGAACGTGGCGTTCTGTCCGAGGTTCGTCTCGAGGTACGTCGGCATGTACGACAGCAGCATGTAGTCGGTCACGTTGAACACGAGCACCAGGCCGATGCAGATGAGGAGCGAGCGCCAGTTCTCGGCGAACAGCTTGAGGAACGGCGTCTTCTGCGACTCGCGCTCGGCGGCCTGCTCCTGCTGCTTCTGGAACGCCGGGGTCTCCTCGAGCTTCAGGCGGAGGTAGAGCCCGATGAGGCCGAGCGGACCGGCGATCATGAACGGGATGCGCCAGCCCCAGCTGAGCAGGGTGTCCTCGGGCATCGCGTACTGCAGGATCGTGACGATCGAGGCGCCGAGCACGTAGCCGGCCAGCGTGCCGAACTCGAGCCACGAGCCCATGAACCCGCGGCGCTTGTCCGGCGAGTACTCGGCGATGAAGGTCGCGGCGCCGCCGTACTCACCACCGGTGGAGAAGCCCTGCACGAAGCGGGCGACGAGGAGCAGCACCGGAGCCCAGAAGCCGATCGTCGCGTACGACGGGATCAGGCCGATCATGAGCGTGCCGGCGGCCATCAGGATCATCGTCAGCGCGAGGACCTTCTGGCGGCCGATCTTGTCGCCGATCGGGCCGAAGACGGCACCGCCGATCGGACGGACGATGAACGCGGCCGCGAAGAACCCGAAGGTCGCGACGAGGTTCGAGGTCGGGTCGCCCGCCGGCAGGAACACCTTCGAGATGGTGACCGTCAGGTAGGCGAAGATGCCGAAGTCGAACCACTCCATCGCGTTGCCGAGGGCCGCCGCGGCGACGGCACGCTTGAGCAGCGACTCCTCGACGACGGTGACGTCGTCCTCGGTCAGCTTGCGACGCGCGCGCTTGGCCTGGGCCTTCGTGCGCAGCGGCCGATCGCCGTGCTGGTGTGCTTCGTTCGGTGCCACGTTCGTTCCTCCGGTAGTGCTGTGTCTTGCCTTCGGGCATCCGGCGGAGAGCGACTGTGCAGTCCTCGCGAACACCGCGTCCGCCGGACAAACTCCGACAGCCTACCAGATGGAGCGCTCCCACGCCGGGGGCCGCTACGATGAGACCACCGCGTACGGTACGCGCAACACTCAGGCACCTCACCACGGACTCGGTGCCGCACACATCGATCGGAAGGCCCTGCCATGACGAAGCCCATGCCCGACAAGCCCACGGTGGACGGCCTCGAGGACGTCTGGGGTACGGTCTGGGAGCAGGACGGCACGTACCGCTTCGACCGCGACAGCGCCACGAAGGACACGGTGTACTCGATCGACACCCCGCCGCCGACCGCCTCGGGCTCGCTGCACATCGGCCACGTGTTCTCGTACACGCACACCGACCTCAAGGCCCGGTACGAGCGCATGCGCGGCAAGCACGTCTTCTACCCCATGGGCTGGGACGACAACGGCCTGCCCACCGAGCGCCGCGTGCAGAACTACTACGGCGTCCGCTGCGACCCGCAGCTACCGTACGACCCGGCCTTCGTCCCGCCGTTCGAGGGCGGCGACGGCAAGTCGAGCAAGGCCGGCGACCAGCTGCCGATCTCGCGCCGCAACTTCATCGAGCTGTGCGAGCGCCTCACCGTGCAGGACGAGCAGCAGTTCGAGCACCTCTTCCGCACGCTCGGCCTGTCGGTGGACTGGACGCAGTCGTACCGCACCATCGACGACACCTCGCGGGCGAGCGCGCAGCGTGCGTTCCTCCGCAACCTCGAGCGCGGCGAGGCGTACCAGGCGGACGCTCCGACGCTCTGGGACGTCACCTTCCGCACCGCCGTCGCCCAGGCCGAGCTCGAGGACAAGGAGATGCCCGGCGCGTACCACGGGCTGGCGTTCCACCGCACCGACGGCGGTGGCGACGTCGTGATCCAGACCACCCGCCCCGAGCTGCTGCCGGCGTGTGTCGCCCTCGTCGCGCACCCGGACGACGAGCGCTTCCAGGACCTGTTCGGGAAGACCGTCCGCTCCCCCCTGTTCGACGTCGAGGTCCCGGTGCTCGCGCACCACCTGGCCCAGCAGGACAAGGGTGCCGGCATCGCGATGGTCTGCACCTTCGGTGACACCACCGACGTGGTCTGGTGGCGCGAGCTGCAGCTGCCGAACCGCGCGATCATCGGGTTCGACGGTCGCGTGCGCTCGGACGAGCCCGCGTGGATCGAGTCGGCTCGCGGCAAGGAGCTCTACGCCGAGATGGCCGGCAAGACCGTGTTCTCGGCGAAGAAGGTCCTCGTCGACGCCCTCACCGAGTCCGGCGAGCTGGTCGGCGACGTGAAGACGATCAACCACCCGGTGAAGTTCTTCGAGAAGGGCGACAAGCCGCTCGAGATCGTCTCGACCCGCCAGTGGTACATCGTCAACGGCGCCCGCGACGAGCAGCTCAAGGAGACCCTGCGGAAGCGCGGCGAGGAGATCGCCTTCCACCCGGACTTCATGCGCGTCCGCTACGACAACTGGGTCGGCGGTCTGTCCGGCGACTGGCTCATCTCGCGCCAGCGCTTCTTCGGTGTGCCGATCCCGGTCTGGTACCCGCTCGACGCCGACGGCAACCCGGTCTTCGACCAGCCGATCGTCCCCACCGAGGCCCAGCTGCCCGTCGACCCGGCGTCCGAGCCGGCCCCCGGCTACACGGAGGACCAGCGCGGCGTCGCCGGCGGGTTCCAGGGCGAGCTCGACGTGATGGACACGTGGGCGACCTCGTCGCTCACCCCGCAGCTCGCCGGCAAGTGGGAGACCGACCCGGCGCTGTACGACCTGGTGTTCCCGTACGACGTCCGCCCGCAGGCGCAGGACATCATCCGCACGTGGCTCTTCACGACGGCGCTGCGCAGCCAGCTCGAGGCCGACGTCGCACCGTGGAAGCACGCGAGCATCTCGGGCTTCATCGTGGACCCCGACCGCAAGAAGATGTCGAAGTCGAAGGGCAACGTCGTCACCCCGCTGTCGATCCTCGAGCAGCACGGCGCCGACGCGGTCCGGTACTGGGCGGCCTCGTCGAAGCTCGGCACCGACGCGGCCTTCGACCCGCAGAACCCGAAGCAGATCAAGGTCGGTCGTCGCCTGGCGATCAAGGTGCTCAACGCGGCGAAGTTCGTCTACGGCTTCGAGCTGCCGAGCGGCGCGACGAGCGTCACCGAGCCCCTCGACGTCGACGTGCTGGCCGAGCTCGGCTCCGTGCTCGAGCAGGCCACCGCGGCCTTCGACGGCTTCGACCACGCCCGGGCACTCGAGGTCACCGAGCGGTTCTTCTGGACCTTCTGCGACGACTACCTCGAGCTCGTCAAGGAGCGTGCCTACGGCACCGCACCCGACGCGACGCACGAGACCCAGGCGAGCGCGGTCCTGGCGCTGCGCGCCGCGATCGACGCGCTGCTCCGACTGCTGGCACCGTTCCTCCCGTTCGCGACGGAGGAGGTGTGGGCCTGGACCCACGACACCAGCGTGCACACGGCGGCGTGGCCGACGGTCGCGGAGCTGCCGACGCAGGCCGAGCCGACCGGGCTGCTCGCGGCCGTCGGCCAGGCGCTGATCGGGATCCGCGGTGCGAAGACCGCCGCCAAGGCGTCCCAGAAGACGCCGGTGACCCGCGCCGTCGTCGCCGCCCCGGCCGACCAGCGTGCGCTCATCGAGCGCGCGGCGGTCGACCTCGCCGCCGTCGGCCGCATCGAGAACCTGTCGTTCACGGACGGCGAGGAGCTCGCGGTGACCGAGATCGAGCTCGCCGAGCAGCAGGCGTAGCGTCGCTCCCGACGGGCCGGGTCGCGCGTGCGGCCCGGCCCGTCCACGACCGGACAGGAGGCACGGATGCAGTTGGGCACACGCTGGAACGTCGGTGGGCAGCCACCCGAGCGGCTCCCCGAGGCGGTGGTCGTCGCCGTCCGGGGCGTCGAGGACGAGCTCGCCGCGGAGTCGGTCGACGCGTCGACCTGGCGCTGGACACTGACGTACCTGGAGGGCAAGCCGATCGTCGAGCTGGACGACGGCACGGCGATCCACCTCGATCCCGCCGGACGGGCACAGGTGACGAACCCGGACGACGCGCCGGAGGAGGACTGAACACGAGGTTGCTCGATCCCTGACCACGAATGAGGGAGGATTTCCAGCAACAGCGAGGGGGTCCTGGTGGCGATTCAGGCAAGGTCCGGCGATGCGGAACGCAACCGAGAGCCACATGGAGCGCCTGGTCCCGTTCGGGGTGGCCTGACGGACCAAGCACGTCGCACGAAGGAGCCAGCACGTCCCCTCGCCGCGGACGCGATCGCCTGGACGATGCGCGCGTAGTATCGAGAACGCCCGTTCCCGCTGGAGACGTGGGGACGGGATCCGCCGCACAGGGAAGGGGACGCCCGTGGCCAGCAGCAGCAGCACCGTGGACCCGGAGGTCCGCTCCCGCATCATCGACGCCGCCGACGCGCTGTTCACCGCCCGCGGCTTCCAGTCGGTCGGCATCGACGAGATCAGGACCACCGCCGGCGTCTCGCTGAAGAAGCTGTACTCGGTGTTCCCCGGCAAGGAGCAGCTCATCGCCGCGGTCCTCAGCGGTCGGCACGAGTACTGGGAGTGCGGCATCGAGCAGGCCGTCGCCGCGGCGGAGTCCCCGCGGGACCGGTTGCTCGCGGTGTACGACTTCCTCGAGCAGTGGTTCGGGGACGACACCTTCCGCGGCTGCGGCTTCATCAACGCCTTCGGGGAGCTCGGTGGGACCTCCCCCGCGGTCGCCGAGATCGCCCGCGAGCACAAGGACTCCTTCCAACGGTACGTCGCCGGACTGGCCGCCGCGGCGGTGCCGGACCTCGACGCGGCCGAGGAACTCGCCGCTCAGCTCGCGCTCCTCGCCGAGGGCGCGCAGACGACCGCCGCGATCGCCGGTGCCACGACGCCCGCGCGGCACGCGCGGCGTGCGGCCGCGACGCTGATCGACGTGGCGATGCACGAAGCGACCGACCCGGCGCGCTGACCCGACCACACGGCGGACGGGAGGCTCGTGGCCGAGCCCGCCACGAGCCTCCCGTCCGGTCCGTACCGCCCCCCGGTCACGCCGCTCACACCAGGCCGGCGCGGTGCGCGGCGATCGCCAGCTGCGTGCGGTTCTGCAGCCCGAGCTTCTCGAGCAGGCGGGACACGAAGGTCTTGGCCGACGACGGGGTGACGCCGAGACGGGCAGCGATCTGGGCGTTGGTCAGCCCCTCGCCGACGGCGACGGCCAGCTCGCGCTCCCGCTCGGTCAGGTCGACGAGGTCGTCGACGGGCTCCGGGGGCCGTTCCTGATCCCGGAGCACCGCCCGGGCGACGACCGCGGTGGTGACGGCCGGGGCGAGGACGCACCGCCCCGCCACCACGTCGTGCACGGCCGCGGCGAGCTCGCGGGGCCGGGACCCCTTGAGCAGGAACCCGGACGCCCCGGCCGCGAGTGCCCGGAGCACCGCGTCGTCGTGCTCGAAGGCGGTGAGGACGAGCACCCGCTCCGTCGGGGTCTCGGCGAGCAGCCGCTCCGTCGTCTCGACCCCGTCGATCCCCGGCATCCGCAGGTCCACGACGGCCACGTCGGCACGGAGGCGCCGAGCGGTGGTGACGGCGCGCTCCCCGTCGCTGCACTCGGCGACGACGACGATCCCCGGATCTGCCTCGAGCAGCACGCGCAGGCTCGCGCGGACCTCGTGGTCGTCGTCCACGATCAGGACCCGGATCACCGCGGGAGCTCCAGCTCGAGCCGGAAGCGACCACCCTCGGTGCGGTGCTGCCCGAGCGTGCCACCGACCTCGACCGCGCGCTCGGTCGCGACGGCCAGCCCGTGTCCGCCGGGGCCAGGGGGCCGCCCGGCACCCTGGCAGGGGTTCTCGACGGTCAGGCGGACACGGTCCGGCAGCACCGCGGCACGGACGTCGACCGGGGCGTCGGGAGCATGCTTGTGCGCATTGTGCAGCGCCTCCGCGAGCACCGCGTCGAGGACAGCGGCGCGGTCGTCGTCGAGCCCGGCAGTGCGGGCGAGCGGACCGCGGGCGGGGCCGTGGCGGCGGACGTCGAGACCGTCGTCGGCGGCCCGACGGAACGTCTCCTCCCACCCGGTCGGGCGGACGGGCGCGGGCGCCGCACCGTCGCGCAGCAGCCCCACCACGAAGTGGACGTCCTCGAGCAGGTCGGCGCCGGTCGCGGCGATGCGCTCGGCCGACCGCCGGGTCGCCGGGTCCGGTGCGGTCGTCGCGAGTGCCGCGGCGTGCAGCGTCATCCGACTGACCCCCTGGCCGACGACGTCGTGCATGTCCCGGCTGATCCGGAGACGCTCGTGGGCGACCGCGTCCGCCGCTCGGGCTGCCGCGGCCTCGGCGGCGAGCCGGAGCCGGTCCTCCCGGATCCGGACGAGTCTCCGCGACTCCCCCACCGCGCCGCCGACGAGAGCCGGGAGGACGACGCCGAAGAGGGGCGCGGTCTCCTCCGGCGCCACCACGTGTCCGGCTCGGAACATGCACGGGTCCGGGACGAGCCCGAGCGGGTGCAGCACGGTGTACGCCGCCAGGACCGCCCACCACCCGACCGGACGCCGCGCGGCGACCAGGGCGCTCGTCACGACCACGAACGAGCAGGACCCGGTGATCGCCCACACGAGCGGGGCCACGAGCGTCGGCACCGCGAGTGCCCTCCGGGACAGCCAGAGCGAGGCGCCCCCGGCGACGAACACGAGGAGCTGCAGGGGGTCGGGGGCCTCGTCGGCCGCCAGTGCGTCGTACCAGACGCTGTAGGCGGTGACGGCGACGGGTGCCACGAGGGCCGCGATCCGGAGTGAGCGCCGTACACGCGGTGTAGCCCGATCGGTCAGTCGCTCGACCAGTGGTGTCGGGCGTCCGAGCAGGGCCGGAGCGTCTCCCATCCAAGATGTCACACATCGATGGTACGGCAAGCGGTCGGCAGGAGAATGGCGGAGGTGTCCTCTTCCGGCGACGTGGGGCGTCCATGCCCGCGACCTACGCTCGGTGCCCGTCCCTGCCGCCGACACCAGGAGGACCCGTGACCACCACCGACACCAGGACCGTCCCGGCACCGGGACGCCACCAGATCCGCCCGACCGCGGGCGCCTCCGCGCCGCTCGCCTCGGCTGTGACCCGGTCGATCGTGCGCACCGGGCGGGTCGTCCTCGACGGCGTGGAGAGCACGGCACGCCGGGCCGCGGTCCCGACGGTCCGGATCGCGATGGCCGTCGTGTTCCTGTGGTTCGGCCTGCCGAAGGCCGTGCCGGGCGCGAGTCCCGCCGAGGGCCTCGCCGTGCGGACGGTCGGTGCGCTCACCGGCGGACTGCTGCACGGTGACGGCGCACGGCTCCTCGTCGCCGGACTCGAGATCGCGCTCGGGCTGGCGCTGCTGCTCGGTCGGTGCATGCCGCTCGTCCTGCTCGTCCTGCTCGGTCACCTCTGCGGGACGACCGCGCCGCTCGTGCTGTTCCCCGAGGAGACCTGGCGTTCGCCGGGTGTCGGCACGCTCGAGGGGCAGTACATCATCAAGAACGTCGTCCTCGTCGCCGGGATCGTCGTGCTCGCCGGGTGGGGGATGCGCCGGCGTCCGTAGTGTGGGGTCATGGACACCCCGTTCGACCAGCCGAGCACCCTCCCCTACGCCCTGCCGCCGTTCGACGACGTCCGGCTCGAGCACTTCCGCCCCGCGTTCGACGCCGGCATCGCCGAGCAGCGTACCGAGGTCGAGGGCATCGCCGCCGACCCGGACACCCCGACGTTCGAGAACACCCTCGTGGCGCTCGAACGCTCGGGGCAGCTGCTGACGCGCGTCTCGCACGTCTTCTCCACCCTGTCCTCCGCCGACTCGACGCCGGAGCTGCACGACCTCGAGGCCGAGGTGTCGCCGCTCCTCGCCGCGCACCGCGACGCGATCACCCTCGACGCGCGCCTGTACGCGCGGATCGAGGCCGTGCGGTCCGCGCTCGGTGAGCGCACGGACCTGTCCGACGAGGATCGACGACTCGTCGAGCGGGTGCACACCGAGATGACGCTCGCCGGGGCCGGCCTCGACGACGACGGCAAGGCGCGTCTGACCGCGATGAACCAGGAGCTGTCGACGCTCACCACGGCGTTCGAGCGGAACCTGCTCGAGGACACCAACGACCTCGCCGTGCACGTCACCGACGAGGCCGAACTCGCCGGACTCGACGACGGTGCGAAGTCGGCCGCGGCGGCAGCTGCGCGGGACCGCGGGCTCGACGGCTGGCTCGTGACGCTGCCGCTGTACACCGGCCACCCGTGGCTCGCGTCGCTGACCGACCGGGGTCTGCGCGAGCGGATCATGCGCGCCTCCCTGTCCCGCGGACGCCGCGGCAACGCGCACGACAACCGCGACGTGCTGCTGCGCATCGTGCGCCTGCGCGCCGAGCGGGCGGAACTGCTCGGCTTCCCGAACCACGCCGCGGTGGTCACCGCCGACGAGACAGCCGGGACGCCCGAAGCGGTGGACGGGCTGCTCTCGTCGCTCGTGCCGGCCGCAGCCGCCAACGCCGAGGACGAGCGTGCCGTGCGCTCCCGCACGGTCGGCTTCGACGTCGAGGCATGGGACTGGGCCTACGCGACCGAGGTCCTGCGCGGGGAACAGTTCGCCGCGGACAGCTCGGCGCTCCGCCCCTACTTCGAGGCCGACCGCGTGCTGCACGACGGGGTGTTCCACGCCGCCGGCGCCCTGTACGGGCTGACCTTCACCGAGCGCCCGGACCTGCACGGCTACAACGACGAGGTCCGCGTCTTCGAGGTGCGCGACGAGGACGGTGCGGAGGTCGGGCTCTACCTGCTCGACCTGTACACGCGGGACGGCAAGCGCGGCGGAGCGTGGATGAACCCCGTCGTCGAGCAGTCGCACCTGCTCGGCACGCTGTCCGTCGTCGTGAACAACCTCAACGTCGCCAAGCCCGCCGCCGGTTCCCCCACGCTGCTGATCCAGGACGAGGTCGAGACGCTGTTCCACGAGTTCGGCCATGCGCTGCACGGGCTGATCGCCCGGACGACGTACCCGCGGTTCTCGGGCACGAACGTCGAGCGGGACTTCGTGGAGTTCCCGTCGCAGGTGAACGAGATGTGGGTGACCTGGCCGTCGGTGCTCGCGAACTACGCGAAGCACCACGAGACCGAGGAGCCGCTGCCGCCCGAGCTCGTGCTCGGGCTGAGCGACTCGGCCGGCTTCAACGAGGGCTTCTCGACCACCGAGTACCTCGCCGCGGCGCTGCTCGACCAGGCCTGGCACCGACTGTCGGCCGCCGAGGCAGCCGCGGTGACCGACGTCGAGGCGTTCGAGCGCGATGCCCTCGCAGCCGCCGGCGTGGACGTCGCCGGCGTCCCGCCGCGGTACTCGTCGACGTACTTCGCCCACACCTTCTCGGGCGGGTACGACGCGGGGTACTACGGGTACATCTGGTCCGAGGTGCTCGACGCCGACACCGTCGAGTGGTTCCGCGAGCACGGCGGGCTCTCACGCGAGGCCGGGCGGCGTTTCGCGTCGCTCGTGCTCGGGGTCGGCGGGGCGCAGGACCCCCTCGAGGCCTACCGGTCGTTCCGCGGCCGCGACGCCGAGGTCGGACCGCTGCTGCGGCGCCGCGGGCTCGAGTAGCGCGCAGCGGCGCCGGTCGGGCACGGTCGGCGCCGGGTGGCACGGTCGGCGTCGGGTGCAGCGCGCACGACGCGGAGCACGTCGCGCCACGGAACATCGTGGCGCGACGTGCCCCGCGTCGTTCAGCGACACGACGCGCAGCGCGCGCAACGCGCTCCAGCGCCGCAGCGCGCGTCAGCGGCCGGGGACCTCCGAGAGCGCGACGGGTACCAGCGCGTCACCGTCGATGCGGAACGCCCGCTCGGAGTCGTCGGACGCCGGGAGCTGCTCGCCGTCGCTCCAGAGCACGAGCCGCTCCGGCCGCACGTGGTCGAGCACCAGGTACTGCCCCTGGGCGTACCGCGTGCCGTCGAACCGGTGGTGGAAGGCGCCCGAGGTCTCGGTGCCCTTCTGGTAGCCGGAGCCGATCACCGTACCGTCGGTGTCGACGAGGGTGGCGCCGAAGTACCGCGCATCGACACTCGGGTCCGCCTTGGTCGTCCGGATCTTCTCGACCCAGAGGCGCTGCGCCGAGGGGTCGAGCCCGATGCCGCTCATCGCCAGGTCACCCGCACCGCGGAACTCGACGGCCGACCCGCGACCGGCGGGCAGCACCGCGCGCACCAGGTTCGGCGTGCCGTCCGAGGCGATGATCTCCGCCGCCGCCGCCGCCGTGCCACCGGTGGTGAGCAGCTGTGTCCGGCCGACCTCCGCCGCGCCCTCGTGCACGAGTCGCGCGCCCCGTCCGTCAGCGCCCTCGGCGAGCGTGCGCTGGGCTGCCCAGGCCTCGCCCGTGATGGATGCACCGTCGAGGGTCGGCGAGTAGGACACGACGTGCTCGACGCGGTCGGTGGCGCGGTCGTGGTTCTCCCAGATCCGCTCACGCAGGGCCGGGTAGCCCGCGAGCTCCTCGCGCACCTCGGCGGTCATCGGGACGCCCCACTCCTCGAAGAACGGGATGAGGTTGCGGTTCGTCGCCTTCGCCATGATCCGCTCGAAGTCCGTGCGCTTGGCGTCGTCCGTCGTCGGGGCGGGTGCGCCGAAGGCTCGGTCGACCCGCACCTGCTGTGTCGCACGGGCGTAGACGTCCTCACCGAACGCCCGCCGGAACTGGTCGAACATGAGGGTCTTGAGGAAGCTGCTCTCGATGTCGTCGAACGAGCGCTGACCGATCGGCGTCTTCCGGAAGTCGGCGAGCTGCTTCCGCATCGCGGCGGTGTCGAGACGGTTCGGCGCGCCGAGGGACTCCTGTCGCGACAGTGCGGAGATGTTCACGGAGCTCTCCGAGACGGCGTCCCAGCGGGCCCAGTCCGGCCGGTAGGTGTGCCCGACCTCGTGCCAGAACGTCCACTGGTCGGTCACGGCGCCGGTGAGGAACTTCTCCGCGATCCCGTTCCGGATCGGGATCTTCACGTACTCGTGGTTCGCCGAGGCGTTCCACCCGTCCTGGACGCGGGTCGGGTTCACGACGTGCAGGCGGTGCGGCGCCTTGGCGGTGCTGCCCTCGCCCTGCTCCGACAAGCCGTACACGCGGTCGGTGGTCCGGAGCACGTCGTCCCACATCGCGAGGCGGGCGTCCACGTCGAGCGTCTTGAGGGTCTGCCGGAACTTCCAGGCCTGGAAGTCGGCCTGCACGCGGTCGCCGACCAGCGTGACGAACGCCGAGTTGAACTCGGTGATCTGGGCGCGGAACTCCTCGAGCGGCGTCGACCCCTGGACGTACGTCGCGACGGGGTCGCCCCCGCGGACCTCGACCTGCGTCGCCTGGGCAGTCGTCGTCCGCAGGTAGACCAGACCGTCGCGCTCTGCCGTCAGGCGGTTCGTCCCCGTGTGCAGAGCGGTCGCGCGCATCCCGACGTCCTGGCCGTCGTTCTTGCCGTCGTGGACGCCGTAGAGCCCCGTGACGAGTTCGAGCCCTGCCACGCCCTCCGGGACGTCGACCTCGAGTACGTCGCCCCGCTCGACGTAGCGACCGGTGACCTGCAGCTCGGTGTGCCGGCGGTACCGCCCCTCGGCGATCCGGGCGGCCTCGGCGCTGCCGAGCGCCTCCACGGGCACCTCCGACCGGTCGGTGTGCACCCGGAGCGCCGCAGGCTGCTCGACGGGCAGCGCGGGTGTCCGGACCGTGACGTCGGTCGCCGGGCCGCGGTTCCCGGCGGCGTCCCGGGCGGTCACGGAGAACACCAGGTCGGTGTCGGCCGGCAGCTCGTGGATCGTGGTCCCCGTCGTGTCTCCGTCGAGCAGCACCGGCTCGGCGCCCGGTCGGGTGACCTCGTACCCGGTGACCCCGGTGTCGTCGGTCGCGGCCGTCCAGGCCAGGTCGACCGACGTCGGCGAGCCCGGCGTCGCCGTGAGCCCGCCGACGGCGGTCGGCGGCTGGACGTCCTGGTGCTCGGACTCGTCGTCGCCGTCGTCCTCCGCGGCGCTGCAGCCGGCGACGTCCGCGCCGTCGATCGCGCACTGCTCGACGACCGGCACGGCGGTCCCGTCGCCCTGGATGCCGAAGGACAGCGACACCCGGGCGCCCGGCGCGAGTCGCTGGTCGGGGCGGGAGCGGATCGTGACGACGTCGTCGGACTGCTCGGTGTCGGACATCCACCCGGCCCAGTTCGAGAAGACACCGGACGGCACCGAGAAGCGGAGCGTCCAGTCGGCGGGCGCGTCGCCGGTGTTCCGGAGCGTGAACTCCCCCGACGTGTTCCACGCAGTGGCGGAGGTCACCTGCAGCGAGCCCTCCACGGTGCTCGTCCCCCGCTCGGCACCGGTGTCGGCCACCGCGACGACGGGTGCAGCAGTACTCAGGACCAGCGCGCCGGCGAGACCGGGGAGGAGCCGGGCGGGGACGGATCGGAGACGCGTGTGCGCGGGGAGGTGGGTCGATCGGGGCCGGGGACGTGACATGGTGCTCCTCGTGGTCGGTGGGACCAGACCACGGTAGGGAGCGCGGGCGATCGACGGACGTCGCCGATCGGAGACGTGGCGACGTGGCGACGTGGCGACGTGGCGACGTGGCGACGGCGCCACCGCGCACGCGGGCCGGGCCGTCGGTCTGCGACCGAGGAGACCCGGGCGGGACCGAGGACATCAGCAGACGGACGGCCCGTCGGCGACACACGGGTGTCGCCGACGGGCCGTCCGTCGTGTACCGAGCAGGGTCAGGCGACCGGCTTCCACAGGGAGAGCGCGGTGATCCAGGCGGGGTCGCCGTAGCCCTGGTGGGTCTGCACGGCCTCGTACACCGTGCCGTCGTGCACGACCCGGTCACCCTGGACGTACTGGGCGAAGGCGTCCCAGGTCGGCAGACCCGGCTCCGGTGCCGTCTCCGTGTCCGTCGTGACCGTCAGGACGTTCGACAGGTCGGAGCGACGGTCGCCGGAGACCGCACGGACCTCGTAGCGGTACTCGCTGGCGGCGCGGAGCCCGCGGTCGGTGAACGTCCGGTCCGACGTGGTGCCGACGAGCTCGCCGTCACGCAGCACCTCGTACCGGACGCCCTCGGTGTCGTCTCCCGCCATCCACATGAGGTCGACGGACGAGCTCGTGGTGCCCATGCTGTGCAGGTGCGTCGGTGCGCTGAGCGTCTGCTCGTCGGGTGCGGGCGTCCGGACCACCACGATCTCGTAGCTCGAGTGGTTCCCTGCCGCGTCGAAGGGCACGACGCCGAAGGTGTGCCGCGTGTCCGGTGTCAGGTCGCCGAGCGTGGCCGTCCGCGCGGTGGCCGGCAGGGTCGCGACGTAGGCACGCTCCGCGGCGTCCCAGATGCGGTAGTGGTCGACGCCGACGTCGTCGCTCGCCGCGCCCCAGTCGAGGCGGACCTCGGTCGGGGAGACGGCCGTCCCCCGTACGTCGCGGGCCGGCGACGGCGGGGTCGTGTCCTCGCCGCCGGGACCACCGGTGTCGCCGTCGTCTCCGGGCTGCACGTCGACGTCGATGACGTTGTAGAAGGCGTTCGCGGTGTCCGCGACGTCCCACACGGCGTAGATCACGTGGTAGCCCTCGCGGTCCGCGGGGATCGTGATCTCGTGGCTGGGGTTGTTCGATGCCACCGACCCGTCGTGCTCCACGGTCCCGATGAGCTCGAAGTCACCGCGGTCGAGCTCGTCGTTCGGGTCCCACCCGACCTTCGTCATGTAGTAGCGCCACTGCGAGGTCGGGTGCGGCGCGGTGAAGGTCCAGTCGACCGTGACCGGGCCTGCCTCGACCTCGTTCTTGACCCAGCGGTCCTCGCGCTGTTCGTCGAGCGCAGTCGCCACCGACTGTCCCGCCGACGCGAGGTGTCCGTCGGCCGGGCCGGCTGCCGGGAAGCCCTTCGGCGCCTCGAGCGACTGCGGCTCGTACTGGATCCCGCCGAGGCCGGTGTTGGCCGCGAGCGCCGCTCGGGCGGTGAGCGCGGTGCCGGACGGGTCGGTGGTCCCGACGTAGCCGTGTGCGAAGGCGGTCGACGGGACGAGCGCCGCTGCTCCGACCGCGGCAGCGGCGATGCACGTGGCGAGGGCTGGTCGGACGATGCGCATGAAGGTTCCTCTCGAGAGATCACTGTCGGGCCGGACGGCCGCTGACAAGCCTGGAGGCGGGGCGGTCTTCGAGCACGTCTCCGAATGGCGACTCCTGCCGACCGCGGTCGGACGCGAGGGCCGGAGGACCACGGCGGAACGCGAGGGGCGACGCACACGACGACGGCCCGGCCCCGCACGGGGACCGGGCCGTCGATCTGCGAGCGTCGGACGCTACGCGGACTTCTCCACGCGCTTCGCCCGGGGGCGCGGCACGATCGTCGGCGCCGCGTTCTCGAGCACGGACTCGCGGGTGATCACCACGCGGGCGACGTCGTCGTCCGAGGGCACGTCGAACATGACCGGGCCGAGGACCTCTTCGAGGATCGCCCGGAGCCCGCGGGCACCGGTCTGGCGCAGCACGGCGAGGTCGGCGATGGCTTCGAGGGCACCCCGGTCGAACTCGAGCTCGACGCCGTCGATCGCGAACATCCGCTGGTACTGCTTCACGAGCGCGTTCTTCGGCTCGGTGAGGATCTGCATGAGCGCCGCCTGGTCGAGCTGCGACACCGTCGTGACGACCGGCAGACGCCCGATGAACTCGGGGATGAGCCCGAACTTGTGCAGGTCCTCGGGCAGGACGTCGGCGAACAGGTCCTGCTGGTCGAGCGGGCTGTGCAGCGGAGCGCCGAAGCCGATCCCCCGCTTGCCGACCCGCGAGGACACGATGTCCTCGAGCCCCGCGAACGCCCCCGCCACGATGAACAGCACGTTCGTCGTGTCGATCTGGATGAACTCCTGGTGCGGGTGCTTCCGACCGCCCTGCGGCGGGACCGATGCCGTCGTGCCCTCGAGGATCTTGAGCAGCGCCTGCTGCACGCCCTCGCCCGACACGTCGCGGGTGATCGACGGGTTCTCCGCCTTGCGCGCGATCTTGTCGACCTCGTCGATGTAGATGATGCCGGTCTCGGCGCGCTTGACGTCGTAGTCCGCGGCCTGGATCAGCTTGAGCAGGATGTTCTCGACGTCCTCGCCCACGTAGCCGGCCTCGGTCAGCGCGGTGGCGTCGGCGACGGCGAACGGCACGTTGAGGCGCTTGGCCAGGGTCTGCGCGAGGTAGGTCTTGCCGCAGCCGGTCGGGCCGATGAGCAGGATGTTCGACTTCGCGATCTCGACGTCGTCGCGGTCCTCGGCAGCGGTGATCTGCCCCTGCGCGCGGATGCGCTTGTAGTGGTTGTAGACGGCCACGGCCAGGGCACGCTTCGCGGGGTCCTGCCCGATCACGTACTCCTGCAGGAAGTCGAAGATCTCGCGGGGCTTCGGCAGCTCGAAGTCGCCGCTGGTGGTGTCCTCGCCCGCTTCGGCGAGGCGCTCCTCGATGATCTCGTTGCACAGCTCGACGCACTCGTCGCAGATGTACACCCCCGGTCCGGCGATGAGCTGCTGGACCTGCTTCTGGCTCTTGCCGCAGAAGGAGCACTTCAGCAGGTCAGCGCTCTCCCCGATGCGTGCCATGTCGGTGCCCTCCTTGGATGACCGATGCCGATGACCGGTGCGGTCGACCCGTGCGGTCGACCGGTGCAGGCTGGTGTCCCGCCCGATGTGATCGACTCTAACCGCATCCGGTGACAGCCACCGTGACGCCGCCCGGCCTGTCCCCGCCCGTTCGCCCAGGGCGTGCACACCTGGTACCGTTGCCCTGTTCCTCTACAAGTTGTAGAGAACCGGAAGGACCCCATGACGAAGCGCCTCGCCCTGCTCGGCACCGGAACCATCGGCGTCACCGCCGCGATCGTCCTCGGCACCGCGGCGGCCGCCAGCGCGCACGTCGAGGCCGACGCGACCTCGACCGCGGCGAACTCGTACACCACGGCGACCTTCTCGGTCCCGCACGGCTGCGACGGCTCCCCCACGACGAAGCTCGTCTTCCAGGTGCCCGAGTCCGTCATCGAGGTCACGCCGACCGTGAACCCGAACTGGACGATCACGAAGGCCACCGAGCCGTACACCGCCCCGTCGAGCAGCGCCGCGAGCGACGAGGAGTCCGAGGCCGGCGCGGAGCGCGTCACGAGCGTCACCTACACGGCGAAGACGCCGCTCCCCGCCGACGAGCGCGACACCTTCTCGCTCTCCTTCGCGCTGCCCGACGGCAAGCCCGGCGACCGCGTCTCCTTCCCGGTCGTGCAGACCTGCGAGCAGGGCTCGACCGACTGGGACCAGGTCCAGGAGAGCGGGAAGGCCGAGCCCGAGCACCCCGCGCCGTCGATCGTCCTGACCGCCGCCAGCTCGGCGAGCGGTGACGACGACGACGCCACGACCGCGACCGCGAGCGACACCACGACCACCGCGGCGCAGCCCGACCTCGTCGGCCGGTTCCTCGGCCTCGGCGGCCTGGTGGTCGGCGCGGTCGGCCTGGTCGTCGCCGTCGCCGCCACCCGCCGCCGGGACGCCGCGAAGTGACCCGTCGCGCACGTCCGACGGGCGGCCGCCGGTCCGGCGCATCCCGCCGCTTGGCCTGGAGGCCCGTGGCCGCGGCCGCCGCGACCCTCGCCGTCGCGGGCGGTGCGGTCCTCGGGCTCGCCGCGCCCGCCAGCGCGCACAACTACCTGGTGTCCTCGACCCCGGCGGTCGGTGGGACGCTGACCGAGCTGCCGGACCGCTTCGACATCACCACGAACGACCGGCTGCTGGCGATCGGCGGGTCGGACTCGGGCTTCGCCTTCCGGGTCATCGGACCGGACGGGCGGTACCACGAGGACGGCTGCGTCTCCGTGGACGGCCCCTCGATGACCACGAAGGCGGCGCTCGGCGAGTCGGGGAAGTACGAGGTCGAGTGGCAGATCGTGTCCGCCGACGGCCACACCGTCTCCGACCGGTACGACTTCACGTGGAAGGCGCCGACGGGCTTCTCCCCCGACCGCGGCACGGCGGAGCCGGCGACCTGCACGACCGGCAACGGGGGCGGCTCGGGGTCCGGCGCGGCGTCAGGCGCGGGGTCCGGCGCACCCGACGCCGCAGCCGGTGACACCGGCGGCGACTCGAGCGCGACCGACGCCCTGTTCATCGGCGCCGGCGGCATCGTGCTCGCCGGTGTCGTCGTGGCCGTCCTGCTGCTGCTCCGACGCCGCACGGGCACACCGGCGACCGACGACCACGACGAGGACTGACGGCGTCCCACCGGACCGGCACCGCGCCTCCCGGCCGGGGATGCCCGTCCGAGCGGACACGACGAAGGCCCCGCACCGATCGGTGCGGGGCCTTCGCGCGTGCTGGGCTACTTGACGAGCGCCGGCAGGTTCTTGCGGCTCGTGAGGACCTGGTCGATCAGGCCGTACTCGAGCGCCTCTTCGGCGGACATGATCTTGTCGCGCTCGATGTCGTTGTTGACCTGCTCCGGGGTGCGGTTCGAGTGCTTCGACAGCGTCTCCTCGAGCCAGGTGCGCATGCGGAGGATCTCCGCCGCCTGGATCTCGATGTCCGACGCCTGACCGCCACCCTGCTGGGTCGCCGGCTGGTGGATGAGCACGCGGGCGTTCGGCAGGGCCAGACGCTTGCCGGGGGTACCGGCAGCGAGGAGCACCGACGCCGCCGAGGCAGCCTGACCGAGGCAGACCGTCTGGATCTGCGGACGGATGTACTGCATCGTGTCGTAGATCGCCGTCATCGCGGTGAACGAGCCACCGGGCGAGTTGATGTACATCACGATGTCGCGGTCCGGGTCCATCGACTCGAGCACGAGCAGCTGGGCCATGACGTCGTCGGCCGACGCGTCGTCGACCTGCACGCCGAGGAACACGATGCGGTCCTCGAAGAGCTTCGCGTACGGGTCCTGCCGCTTGAAGCCGTAGGCCGTGCGCTCCTCGAAGCTGGGGAGGATGTAGCGATCGGACGGAGCCGGGACGTTCTGCGCGCCACCGAGCATGGGGAGGTGCATTCTCGTTTCCTTCTCTTCGGTGGTGGTCAGTTGGACTCGGGCTCGGCTGCAGCGGTCGGCGTCTCGCCGTCGCCCACGGTGCCGCCGCCGCCGATGACCTCGTTCGAGGACGCACGGAGGTGGTCGACGAAGCCGTACTCGAGGGCTTCCTGCGCCGTGAACCAGTTGTCGCGGTCGTTGTCCTTGAGGATCTGCTCGATCGACTTGCCGGTCTGCTCGGCCGTGAGCTCCGCCATGCGCTGCTTCATGTCGAGGATGACCTTGGCCTGCGTCTGGATGTCGGCAGCGGTGCCGCCGAAGCCACCGGACGGCTGGTGCAGGAGCACGCGGGCGTTCGGGGTGATGTAGCGCTTGCCCGGCGTACCCGACGAGAGCAGGAACTGCCCCATCGAGGCGGCGAGGCCGATGCCCACGGTGACGATGTCGTTCGGCACGAACTGCATCGTGTCGTAGATCGCCATGCCCGCGGTGATCGAGCCACCGGGCGAGTTGATGTAGAGGTAGATGTCCTTCTCAGGGTCCTCGGCGGCGAGCATCAGCAGCTTCGCTGCGATCTCGTTCGAGTTCTCGTCGCGGACCTCAGAGCCGAGCCACACGATCCGGTCTCTCAGAAGGCGGTCAAAAACACTGGGGTTCAGTGTCGCTTCGGCCATGGAAAAGCTCCCGTTCAGTTGTCGCTTGATGTCGAACTTATCGGGTGCAACGCGGCAGTTCGCGCCTGTTCGCTGTGGGCGGTGCGCGGGCGCGGAAACCGCGTGGACGACGAACGGGAGGCACGGTGCCAGCTGGCACCGTGCCTCCCGTCCGTCAGCGTGTCGCGTTACTTCGCGTCGGCCTCCGCGGCCTCGTCGGCGTCGGCCGACTCGTCGTCAGCCGACTCCTGCGCCACACCGGCGGTGAAGGCGGACAGGTCGACGACGTCGCCGTTGGTGTCCTTGACGGTGACCTTCGACAGGACGGTCGCGACCGCCTTGGAACGGGCGACCTCGCCGACCATGCCGGGGATCTGACCGTTCTGGTCGATGACCTTGATGAACTCGGCCGGCTCCATGCCGTACTGCGCCGCCGCCTGGATGAGGTACTGCGTGAGTTCCTCCTGGGAGACCTGGATCTCCTCCTTCTCGGCGATGGCGTCGAGGAGCAGCTGCGAACGGAAGGCCTTCTCGCTGGACTCGGAGACCTCCTTGCGGTGCTCGTCGTCCTCGAGGCGGTTCTCCTGCTCGAGGTGACGGTGCACCTCGTCCTCGATGAGCTGCTCCGAGATCGGGATGTGCACGTCCTCGATGAGCTTCTCGACGAGCTTGTCGCGAGCCGCGGCGCCCTGACCGAAGGTCTTGGACTTCGCGATCTGCTCCTTGAGGTCCGCCTTGAGCTCCTCGATGGTGTCGAACTGGCTGGCGATCTGCGCGAACTCGTCGTCGGCCTCGGGGAGCTCGCGCTCCTTGACGGCGGTGACGGTCACGGCGATCTGCGCGGTCTCGCCCTCGCGGTCGCCACCGACCAGCGTGGACTCGAACGTGGTCGACTCGCCGGCGGTGAGCGACTCGAGCGCCTCGTCGATGCCCTCGAGCAGGTCGCCCGAGCCGATCTCGTAGGACACGCCGGTGGCCGAGTCGACCTCGTCGTCACCGATGGTGGCGGTCAGGTCGATCTGGGCGAAGTCACCGGTCTTCGCCGGACGGTCGACCGTCACGAGCGTGCCGAAGCGGGTGCGCAGGTTCTGCAGCTCCTCCTCGACCTCGTCGTCGGAGACCTCGACGGCGTCGACCGTGAGCTCGTACTGGTCGTACGCCGGCAGGTCGAACTCCGGACGGACGTCCACCTCGAAGGTGAGGACGAGGTCACCCGAGAAGTCCTTGACGTTCGGGAGCTCGGCGACGTCGGCCTCGGCGCGACCGAGGATGCGCAGCTCCTGCTCCTCCACCGCCTGGCGGTAGAAGGTGTCGATGGCGTCACCGACGGCGTGGTTCAGGACCTCGCCGCGGCCGACGCGCTGGTCGACGATCGCCGGCGGGACCTTGCCCTTGCGGAAGCCGGGGATGTTGATCTGCTCGGCGATGTGCTTGTAGGCGTGGTCGATGCTCGGCTTGAGATCGTCCGGCGTCACGTTCACGGTGAGCTTGACGCGGGTGTCGCTCACCTTGTCGACGGTGCTGGTGGCCAAGGGATGTACTCCTGTTGGTTGACGTTCGAGTGGACCTGGTCGGGGCGACAGGATTCGAACCTGCGACCTCCCGCTCCCAAAGCGGGCGCTCTACCAAGCTGAGCTACGCCCCGTGACTGGGCCAGGTGGCCGCGCACGCCCGAGGGCACGCACGACCGCGACGAGTCTAGCGGTCCCGCGGTGGCTGCTTCCCGGGAGGCGTGCCGGGTGTGGACGGTTCCTGCTCGGCGCTGCGCCGCAGGGCCTGCCGCCAGCGCACCCCCACGGCGACCTGCACCCCGAGCGCGGCGACCATCAGCGCGACGCCGAGGACGATCCGCCAGACGTGCAGCAGGACGTGCCAGGGCTGGGCGTGCGGGTCGCCGAAGGCCTCGGGACGGAGCGAGAACACCACGGCGGCGACGGCGAGGAGCACGAACGAGAGCACGCGGGAGCGCTTGATCCGGCGCGTGTCGGAGCCGTCCGGCTGCGGCAGCACGGTGGATGGCATGTCGGGGGCCGTTCGTCCGCTACGATGGTGGCGCTGCGGACTCGTGCCGCAGTGCGGGGATGTAGCTCAATGGTAGAGCCCCAGTCTTCCAAACTGGTCACGCGGGTTCGATTCCCGTCATCCCCTCTCTCCTCCCCCCGGCATCGTCCAGCTCGCACTGCGCCGGCACGCGGGTCGTCGCCGGCAAGGAAACCGCCGAGCAGCTCGTGCCGTGACGATCTCGGTTCGCAGCACCCGGCATCCGCACACCGGGATCGTCACGAGCACAACGGAACGTCATGATCCGGCGCGCCGATCCGACACGAGCCGAGGCCGATCCGCAGCGGCGGAGGATCAGGGGGCGGCGAACGTCAGGGTCACGTGGACGACGTCGCCGACCTCCACGGCCGCGCGACGACGCTCCGCCGTGCGCAGGGGCACGAGGTAGCCGCCGTCCTTCGGGAGGAGCGACGTCGTCGTGCCGGCCCCCGCCACTCGATCACCTCGGCGTCGAACTCGATGTCCACGCGGGCATCGTAGGACTCACGCGGTGGTCTTCGTCAGGCCGTGCTCGGTCTTCTCCCAGTAGTGCGGCCGGGTGATCAGCTGCCACAGCCCCTTGTACGCGGCGACCGAGTGCAGGATCCAGTACAGCGGGTTGAGGAGCGCCCAGCCCATCAGGTCGAAGCGGCCGCGCTTGTACGGCCCCATCATCGTCAGGTAGATCATCGTGGCGTTGCCGAGCAGGAAGTCGAGCACGCAGAGCCACAGGACCGGCGCCGGGAACAGCGGCGCGGTCCAGTCCGCCGGCAGCACGAGCGTCGCGATCGTGACGACGACGCCGGGCAGCATCCCGAGGAACGTCAGCGGCGTCCCCGCGATGAGCAGGGCGAAGGCTGCTGCCCGTCGCGGACCGATCTCCCTGACGAGCGCCCGTGGACGCCGTGCGTGCACGAGCGCCGTCTGCATGTAGCCCTTGATCCAGCGGGAGCGCTGCCGGACGAAGTTCGGGATCGAGGTGTTCGCCTCCTCCATCGTCGTCGAGTTGACGACGGCGACCCGGTACCCGACGGCGGACGCCCGGATGCCGAGGTCGGCGTCCTCGGTGACGTTGTACGGGTCCCATCCACCGAGCTCGCGGAGCAGGTCGGCGCGGAAGTGGTTCGACGTGCCGCCGAGCGGGATCGGGAGCTGTCGGGCGTCGAGTCCGGCGAGCATGTAGTCGAACCAGTACGAGTACTCGAGCGTGAACATGCGCGTGAGTGCGTTCTCGTCGGCGTTGAAGTAGCTCAGCGCCGCCTGCACGCACACGGTGTCGTCCCCGGCGCGGTCGAAGGTCAGGAACACCTTCTTCAGCTGGTCGGGGTCCGGACGGTCCTCGGCGTCGTAGATGACGACGTACTCCCCCTGCGCGATCGCCAGTCCGACGTTGCAGGCGCGCGGCTTCGTCTGCGGTGACCCCGGTGGCACGATGACGATGCGCATCCACTCCGGTGGCGCGGCGTCGATGACGGCCTCGCGGGTCTCGTGGTCCTCGGCCTCGACGAGCACCAGGACCTCGAGCCGGTCCTTCGGCCAGTCGAGCACCTCGAGGTTCCGGACGAGGTCGTGCACGATGTTCGCCTCGCGGAAGACGGGCACGAGCACGGTGTACGTCGGCAGGGCGTCGTCGTCCAGTGCGGCGACGTCCTCGGCCGATACCTGCTCGACCAGGTCGAAGCGCGCGCCGACCATCGACACCCAGAACTTGAAGAGGATGCCGGCGAGGAAGCCGAGCGAGAGCACCGCCGTCGCGATCGCCACCGTGCTGCCGGGGGCGAGGACGAGGCACGCCGCGAACACGAGCAGGGCGACCACGCCACCGACCTGCTGCCCGCGTGAGAGGACGGTCCGTGCGGACAGCGCCGGGTTCGTCCGGGCGAGGCCGTGCGCGGCGAGGTCGGCAACCTCCTCCTCGAGCTCGTACGCGACGCGCTGGCGGACGTCCGCCTCGGACGCGCTGCGGAGGACGACGGGCTCGCCGAACTCCTCGGTGAGCGCCGCGCTGAGGACGTCCGGGTCGGACCTGCCGCTCGTCAGGACGAGGACGCCCTCGCGGATGCGCGCGGACGCGACCCAGCCCTCCTCGACGTGCCGCTGCACGGAGCACCGGTGGCGCGGGCGCCAGTCGGTCTCCTCGCCGCGGTGCCGACCACCGGACACGACCGCGGGCCGTGGTCCGAGCGCGGTCACCGGAGCACCACCGCGGTGACGGCGTGCATCCACTCGACGACGACCTGACGTTCGGACGCCGCGGCCCACGCGAGGGGCACTTGCAGGACGGCGAGGACGACGACGAGGGTGCTGGTGACCCGGCCCTCGACCGGCGGCAGGATGGCGATCGCCACGCTGAGCATGGTGACGAAGACGTTGCCTGCCGTCGCCACCGGGACGAGCCCGATCGCGTACCCGCCCATGGTCCCGACGAAGAGCGCCGCGACGAGGGCGATCGCGCCTGGCCGGCGGACGAGCAGGGCCAGGGTGGCGCCGGCGACGAGCATCGCGACGAGGAGCAGGCCGTCCGCCGTG
Organism: Curtobacterium sp. SGAir0471; assembly: GCF_005490985.1. Classification (NCBI taxonomy): domain Bacteria; kingdom Bacillati; phylum Actinomycetota; class Actinomycetes; order Micrococcales; family Microbacteriaceae; genus Curtobacterium; species Curtobacterium sp. SGAir0471. The sequence continues at coordinate 1,035,917 of NZ_CP027869.1, read as the reverse complement.
GCGAACAGGTGGCGCAGGGCGTCGAGGCGTTCAGCGGAGACGTGGATCGTCCTGCGCATCGCCGCGAACGGGTCGTGGAGCACCATCAGGTCGAGGAGGGCGGTGGAGAGCGCGACAGCGACGCTCGGGAACACGAGGACGAGCACGTTCGCCCGACGGATGCCCCGCTGGTCGTGGCGCGCCAGGTCGAGCAGCGGTGCGGCGAGCGCCGCGATGCCGACGTAGACGAAGCCCATCGGGTCGACCAGCGTGGAGAGCATCAGCGCGAGTCCGGCGCGGAACCCCGCCTGCGTGTCCCCCCACGCGAAGAACCGCACCATGTCGACGACCGCCAGGGCGAAGAGTGCGATGCCGAGGAAGGCCTGCAGGTCGTCGAGCGCGATGAAGGCGTACAGCGGGTTGGCACCGAGGGCGATCGTGAACGCGACGACCTCGCGCATCCGCAGGCCGCGGCGCAGCATGTCCTGGGCGAGGAGCTGGAGCAGCACGCCGGCGACGATCCCACCGAGCACCGCGGCACCCTGCACGCCGAACGGCATGAACCGGAGCAGCACCCCGGAGAGCAGCGGCCAGAGCTGCCCGATGGCCTGGACCACGCCACCGTCGAGTGCGGCCGTCGCCCGGTCGAACGTGACCTGGTTCCCGGTGAGTCCGAGCGACGGCGTCGGTGTGCCGCGCGCCGCGACCAGTGCGAGGACGACGTACGGCAGCGCGAACGCGGCGCGGAGGGACCACCGGACGGCGACGGGCGGCAGCGGGCGCAGCGGTGCGGGTGCCGGCACCGCACCGGTCGGCACCGGGTGCGGGCGGGAGAGCGTGACGGTCATGCGGCTCCTCCGGGTGAAGCACGCAGGGGGTGTCCTGCACCGTCCATTCCACCCCGTGCCCCCAGGACGCGACAGCCCACGAACGGGGTACAGACGGGTCCCCCTCGTGGTGGACCCGCCGCGACCGGTGGCGCGTCAGCCCCCGTCGGCCGCGATGAGCTGCAGCTGCGTCAGCACCACGGGGGTCGCGGCCTCGAGCGTGAGGGTCCCGTCGGTGACCGCGCCACCGTCGAACCGGAAGACGCGGGTCTGCCCGGTCCAGCTGAACGCCGCGTCGTGTTCCTCGACGTCGTGCACGACGGTGCCGCCCGCGTCACGGAGCACCGTGCGCCACGACGCGGTGACCGGCTCGGCCACCGTGACGGCGACCAGGGACGTCCTCGGGGCGGTGACCGGCACGGACACCGACTCCCCCGCGGCGAGCGCCACACGGGTCAGCCCCGTGTCGTCGGTGAGCGGCGATGCCCCGACGGGCAGGACGTCGTCCGGGGTGTCCAGGAAGCCGTGCAGCTCCGACGCGGAGACCGGTCGGGTGTCGGACGCCCACCCGGTAGCGGTCGCCGACAGCTCCACCACGATCGACGATGCCCCGACGACGACCGCGTGCGGGATGCTGATCGACTCCCACGGGTCGCCGTCGACCGTGACGGAGGCGATGAACCGCCCGTCGCCGGCGGTCTCGATGACGGTGGTCGCGCCTCCAGGCCGCCGCAGCACCGTCCGCCGGACCGACGGCGGGACGAGCACGTAGGTGCCGGTCGCCGGCGCCAGCGGGTACAGGCCGATCGTGGCGAGGACGTACCAGGCGCTCATCTCGCCGTTGTCCTCGTCACCCGGGTACCCCTGCCCGAGGTCGGAACCGACGAAGAGCCGGTCGAGGCACTCGCGGACGATGCGGTGCGCGTCGTCGTGTCGTCCGGTGAACATCGGGAAGAACGGGATGTGGTGCGCCGGCTGGTTCGACAGGCCGAGCATCCCCATCCGCACGTCGCGCGCCTCGGTCATCTCGTGGATCGCGAACCCGTACGACCCGGACCGGTCGGTGGTACCGGTCTCGGGCCGCTGCAGGAACCGAGCGACGGCGTCGTCGAAGCCGGCCGGTCCGCCGTGCAGGTCGACCACCCCGGCACCGTCGTGCGGCGCGGTGAACATCGTCCCCCAGGCATTGGTCTCGGTGTAGTCGCCGCCCCAGACGTCGGGGTCGAAGTCGTCGCCCGCTCGCCAGGCACCGTCGGGTGTGCGGCCGATGAAGAACCCGCGCTCCCGGTCGAAGACGTTCCGGTACCGCAAGGAGCGGCGTGCGAACCACTCGTGCTCCGCCCGGTACCGCCGCTCGCCGTCCGGGTCGCCGGCAGCCGCGGCCCGCGTCGCCATCGCGTCCGCCAGGACGGCGACACCCCAGTCGTTGATCGCGGCGTCGAGGGTCCAGGACATCCCTTCGCCGGTCGCCGTGTCGACGTACCCGCGGAGGTCGCCCGGGAGGCTCCCCTTCCGTCCGACGCGTCGGTCCGGCGACGGGACGGTCGCGTTGCGCACCGCGGACCGGTAGGCCTGACCGACGTCGAACCCGTCGATCCCCTTGGCCACGAGGTCGGCGAACACGGTGTCGCTCGTCGTGCCGGTCATGACGTCCTCGGCGCCGGGTGCACTCCAGCGCGGGGTCCACCCACCGTCGGTGAAGTGCGCGACGACCCCCTCGGCGAGGTCCGCCGCGGTGTCCGGCGTGAGGAGCGCGAGCAGCGGCCACGCGGTCCGGTAGGTGTCCCAGAACCCGTTCGTGGTGGTGAGCGGGCCGTCCACGACCTCGGGTCCTGGTTCGTCGCGGATCGGCTCGGACAGGACCTCCCCGTACGGCGACCGGTGCCGTGGTGCCCCGGTCAGCGCGGTCTCCCCCGCACGCGTCGGGTACAGGAAGGCCCGGTACAGCCCGGAGTAGATCGAGACGAGCTGGTCCTCGGTGGCGCCCCCGACCTGCAGCGTGTCGAGTGCGGCGGTCCAGCGTTCCTCGGCGTGCCGACGCATCCGGTCGACGTCCCCCGCGACCTCGAGGTTCGCGATCGCGTCCTCGGCGGAGACGGTCGAGATCCCGAGCAGCACGTCGGTGTCCCCGCCGACCTCGATGCAGCCGCGGAGCTCGCCGTCCACGAACGTCGTCCGGTCGGCGAGCGCGTTCCCGATCCGCACGTGCACGTGGTGCGGTGGTGTCTCGGCGCGGTCGTCGAGCAGGACGTCGACGACCGCCGTGCCGTCCTCGATGCGCACAGTGCACGAGCGGAGCACGCCGTGGTGGTCGAGCACGATGCTGCGGACCCCGGTGAACCGCCACCCCAGGGCGAACTCCCCCGCGGTCATCTCGGCGGTGACGCCGTCGTCGAGGGCGACCCGGTAGCGGTGCGGTCCGTCGGCCTCGTCGACCCGGTCGAAGCCGAGCGCGCGGGCGGTCCGGTCGACGTCGGGGTCGGCGAGCGGCGACGGCATCACCTGGAAGACCCCGCGGTCGCCCATCCAGGGTGAGGGCAGGTGGCTCGTCGCGAACGCCTGGATCGCAGGCCGGTCGTCGCTCGGTCGGTTGTGCTCCTGGTAGGCGTACGGCCACCGGCTGTCGGATGCGTCGGTCATCGGCAGGCCGAGGACGCCGCCGTGCGGGAGCCCGACGAGGGGCGCGGTGTTGCCGCGGGAGAACCGGCCGGACGAGTGCGTGCCGCGCGTGGTGCGGACGTGGTCGAGCGGTCGAGCGCCCTGCGGCAGGTGACCGGTCGCGTGCCCCGCGGGTGCGATCCGGACGTCGTCGAGCCAGCCGCGCACGGTCCTGCCGGTGTCGTCGTCGGGCGTGGGCCGGTCGGCTCGGCCGAGCCGCGCCTCCAGACGGTCCACCGTCCGGCCGACGTGCGCCGACAGGTCGACGGTCCGCCGGTTCCACTGGTCGACCCACTGCTTGCGGGCGTCGTCCTGCGCCTCGGGGGTGACGAGGTCGTCGTACTGGTCGCGGGCGCCGCCCGCGCTGAGTCGTGTGCCGTCGGTGAAGACGACGTCGAGTGCGAACGCCGTGGCGGCCCAGAACCGGTCGAGGTCCGTGGTCGTCGGCTCGGTCCGCCCGTCGGGCAGCGACCGCTCCGGGAACCAGACCCAGGTCAGGACGTCGGTCGGCCCGACGTCGTGACCTCGATGCCCGTCGAGGACCTGCACGGTCCCCGTCGGGTCGGTCTGCTCGATCGGGGTCGCCTGCTGCGAGACGAACCCGACCCCGTTCCGGGCCGCGACCGCGGTCACGGGGCCGGTCGGGCCGCCACGGCGTTCAGCACTCATGGATCGTCGTCCTCACTCGTGGATCGTGGTCTGGCCGTAGAGCACGTTCGTGAACCCGGAGACGTACGAGCTCACGTCGCCGTCGGGCAGGTTGTACGTCATGAAGACGCCGTACCCGTCGGCCTTCGAACGCTGCGCGAGCGAGACCGCCGTCGACCGCGGGGTGTTCTGGATGTCGACCGCCGCCGCCGAGAGCCGGTCCTTGCCGAGCCCCGGGATCGAGGGCGCCGAGTACGTGCCGTAGTAGGGGTTCCAGGCGTAGTCGAGCTGCGACCCGATCGTGCTGCTCGACGACGACAGGGCGTCGGACGCCGGGCCGATGTCGTAGAACGAGATGAGCTTGCCGGGCATGTCTGCGCGCAGGGCGCTGACGAGCCAGCCGATCGACTGCTGGTTGGGCTGCGGGGTGCCGTCCGTGCCGTAGTCGGAGTACTCGTCGTCGAGGTCGACCCCGTCGAGGCCGTACCGTGCGACGGTCGCGGAGACCTGCGCCGCGAAGTCCTCGGCGGCTGCCTGCGTCGGGAAGTTCGCGATGCCCGTGCCCTGGTGGTTGCCGAGGATCGACAGCGACACCTTGATGCCCTTCGCCTGGAGCGGGCGGATCTGCGTGGCGGCGTCGTCGAGCGTGCGCTGCACGTTCTCGTTGGCGTACAGCACCGCGTCACCGTCCGCGTCGCGGTTGATGTTCGCGGCGAAGATGATCGCGACGTCGAAGGCGTTCGCACCGTTGGCGAGCCGGTAGTGGCCGACGTTCGCGAGCTGGTCGTTGTTGACCTCGACGTAGGCGATGCTCGTCGGGCCGGACTTCGTCGCGGACGCGGTGGACGGTGCGGCGGATGCTGCCGCCGGGATCATCGGGGCCGCGAGCACCGCGGCGAGCGCCGCCACGATGCCGATCTGCGTCTTCTTCTGCATGACACTCCTCATCGAGTGGTGGGCCGGACGGCTGCTGCCGCCCAGCACCGGACGGCTGCTGCCGTCCGGCTCCGGACGGCACGAGCCGTCCGGCTCCGCCGCCGGGACACCCGAGCGTCCCGGCGGCGGGGTCTCAGCCGCGCGGGTAGCGGAAGGTCCGGACCTCGTACGCGTCCACCGGGAACGCGGCGACACCGTCCGTGACCGCTGCGACACCCGGCAGTGCGTCGTCAGCCTCCTCGAGCAGGGTCACCTCGGCCGGTTCGCCGAACGGCCCGTCGACGGCGATGCCGCCGGTCCCCCGTCGCCCGCTCGGCTCGTAGACGCGGACGACCAGGTCGCCCGAGCGGTCGTCGGCGAGCTTGACGCTCGACAGCACGACGTCCCCCGACACCTGCACGAGCGGCTCGAACCCGTGGGCGCCTGTGACGCGCCGCGCCGGGGCGTTCATCACGATGCCGGCCGCGGTCGCACCGAGCTGGTCCGTCCCGACGACGATGCCGTACCGGTGCGTCTGCACGCCCTGGTCGGTCTCCGGGTCGGGGAACCGCGGCGCGCGGAGCAGCGAGAGCCGCACGGTCGTGGTGACGTGGCCGTCGACGGCGTCCCGGGTGGTGTCGAACCCGTGGATCGAGGAGTTCACGAGCGCGACACCGAACCCGGGCTCCTCCACCAGCACGTAGCGGTGCATCGACGTCTCGAACTTCGCGGCCTCCCACGACGTGTTCGTGTGCGTGACGCGCTTCTGTGCGCCGAACTGCGTCTCGGCGATCGTGTGCTCGGCGCGGACGTCGAGCGGGAACGCCACCTTGAGGAACTTCTCGGTCTCGTGCCAGTCGGTCGTCTGGTCGAACTCGAGGGTGCGGGAACCGGGCGCGAGCACGATCTCCTGTGTGACGGAGGAGTCACCGAACGAGCGCGACACGACGACGCGAGCAACTCCGGCGGCGTCCACCGATGCGTCGAGCGAGTCGACGACGACCAGGTCCTCGGTCCGGTTCCGGTAGTACCGGTCGACGTCCCACGCGTCCCACATGTTCGGGAAGTCCTGGTGCAGCTGCAGCAGGTTGGCGGCCTGCTCCGGGGCGATCGCGTCGCGCCCGGTGGTCAGGTCGACGGCGCTCGTCACGAGGCCCTGCGCGGTGACGACGACCCGGACCAGGTCGTTGGTGAGCACGTACCCGCCGTCCTGCTGGGTCAGCGAGACCGGCTCAGCGGTGGGCACGTCGGCCGCCGGGACCGCGCCCTGCGCGGGAGCACCGGCCTGGAGGACCGGGGCCGGGTTGACGACGACGGTCTCCGTTCCGGGGCCGGCGAGTGCCGACAGCGCGTCCTCGATGATCGCGGTCAGCGCTGCGGCCGTCTCGGCGTACTTCGCGACCGCTTCGCGGTGCACCCAGGCGATCGAGGTGCCGGGGAGGATGTCGTGGAACTGCTGCAGGAGGACCTGCTGCCAGAGGGCGTCGAGCTCGTCGTACGGGTAGGCGGCCCCGACGCGGGCGGCGGCCGTCGCGGCCCACAGCTCGGCCTCGATGAGCAGCTGCTCGCACCGGCGGTTGCCCTGCTTCGTCTGGTGCTGGCTCGTGAGCGTGGCGCGGTGCAGCTCCAGGTACAGCTCCCCCACCCACACCGGCGGGTTCGACAGCTCGGCCTTCGCCCGGTCGAAGAACGCGTCCGGGTGCTCCCACCGGACCTTCGCGCTGCCCTCGAGGTCCGCGAGCCGAGCGGCCGTGCCGGTCATCTCGCGCGTGGTGCCACCACCGCCGTCGCCCCAGCCGACCGGGGCGATCGACCCCGTGGCGAGGCGGTTCTCCCGGAACTGCCGGGCGGCCTTCGCCACCTCTTCCCCGGAGAGCCGGGAGTTGTACGTGTCCATCGGCGGGAAGTGCGAGAACACCCGCGACCCGTCGATGCCCTCCCAGAGGAAGGTGTGGTGCGGGAACTTGTTCACCTGGTTCCACGAGATCTTCTGGGTGAAGAACCACTCGAAGCCCGCTCGGCGCATGAGCTGCGGCAGTGCCGGCGAGTACCCGAAGCTGTCCGGCAGCCAGACACCCTTCGGCCGGATGCCGAACTCCCGCTCGAAGAAGCGCTGCCCCTGCGAGAACTGCCGCACGAGGCTCTCGCCCGTCGGCATCACCGTGTCCGACTCGACCCACATGCCGCCGAGCGGCAGGAAGCGACCGGCCTCGACCGCGGCACGCACCCGGGCGTACACCTCGGGCCGGTGCTCCTTGATCCAGGCGTACTGCTGCGCACTCGACATGCCGTAGAGGAAGTCGTCGGTCTGGTCGATGAGCTCGGTCATCGTCGAGGTCGTCCTGGCGACCTTCCGGATCGTCTCGCGGACGGGCCACAACCAGGCGGAGTCGATGTGGGCATGGCCGATCGCCGAGATCGTGTGCGCCGAGGCGTCGGCCGGCGCCGCGAGCACGTCGGCGAGCGCAGCGCGGGCGTCCCCTGCCGTCTCGGCGATGTGCTGCAGGTCGAGCCGGTCGAGGGCGTCGTCGAGCGCCTGCAGGATCCGCATCCGCCGCGGGCCGTCCGCCAGCTGCGCCTGCAGTTCGAGGAGCACCTCGAGGTCGAGCGACAGCTCGTGCACCTCGGACGCGAACACCGCGAGGTCCATGCGGCGGCTCGTGTACAGCCGCTTCGACGACGAGGTCTGCACGTCGCCCTCCTGCGTCGGCAGGAAGGGGTGGTAGTCGAGGAGCACCGGGTTCGACGCGGCCTCGACGAACAGCTCGACGGTCTCGCCGCCCTCGGCCCGCTCCGTGACGAGCACCCACTGGTTCCGCGGGTTGATCGACTTCACCGGCGTGCCGTCGGCCAGGTACACGAGCCCCTCGCACTGGAACCCGGGCATGTTCTTGTCGAAGCCGAGGTCGATCACCGCCTCCACGCGCTGCCCGGCGTACTCCTGCGGGACCGTGCCGGACAGCCGGAACCACGTCGTGCCCCAGGCCGCGCCCCACGGCGTCCCCACCTCGTACGGCGTGAAGTCGAGCTGCAGACCCGCGGCGGGCGGGACCGGCTCCCCCGGCAGCTCGTGCCAGGCGGTCTCGAGCGGCACCGCGGTCGCGTGCACCGCGGGCAGGATCCGCTCGTCGAGGACCCGTCGGGCGCGTCCGGTGGTGAGCGGGATGTCGTCGTGCATGGGGTCCTTCCGGGGGACGGATCAGGGCAAGGTCGGGTGGGACAGGAGCGTCAGGGCATGGTCGCGGGGTGCGCGACCGAGAGCGCGGTGCCGGCGAGGTCGTCGGGCACCTCCACGGTGCTCCTGATGCCCCGGGCCACGGTGTGCGCGGTGTCGGACAGTCGGGAACGCAGGACGACCTGGGGTCCGCGGCCGTCCGCCGAGGACTCGGCGCAGGCGAGCCACGCGGCGGCGAACCGGCCACCGGGGGCACAGTCGGCACGGACGCCGTACCGGGGTGAGCCGTCGGGCAGCACGTCGTCCAGCACGACCGCGGTGGACGGCGGTGCCGCGGGTGCGGGCAGACCGGACCGGGCGAGGGCGGCGAACGCCTCCCCCGCGGGCTTCAGCCGTCCGTCGTTGGTGAACAGCCCGAGGTCGTACTCGAGCTCGGGGAAGTCCGCGAGCGTCCGGGAGACGTCGTGCGAGCACCACCAGGTCACCCCGAGCAGGTCCTGGGCGCCGGCGACGTGCCGGATGGTCCGCTCGGTGAACGCCGCGGCGTCGGCCGGGTCGACGACGTTCGTCGGCGCGCCGACCTCCTGCAGCCAGTTCGGCCGAGCGGGCGCACGGTTCCAGGCCGCGGCGAGCTGGAGCAGGTACTCCCCGTGCCGCACCGACCCGGCGCCGAGTGCACCGTGCAGGGCCGCGGCCCCGTTGAACACCCACGAGTGCGTGACCGTGGCGTCACCGTGGTCCGCCGCATGCTCGGGACCGAACGGCTGCGCGTCGTCGTACCAGGCCGCGTCGTACTGCGCGACGGTGACCAGCGGGGTCGGACGCGACCCGGCACCGGTGGCGACCGTCTGGGCGGAGGTACTGCGTGCCTCCCGGCCGGCCGACAGTCCACGCCGGGCGGCCGCGACCATCGCCGCCGCCCATGCGTGTCCTTGCGCCGCCGTGGTGTCGTGCGGAGCGGGGTGCGGTGCGTGCGCGAACTGGTTGACCTCGTTGCCGATCGAGATGCCGAGCAGGTTGGGCTTGTCGGCGACCGCCGCGGCGAGCGCCTCGACGTAGGCCGCCGTCGAGGCGACCACCTCCGGGTCGGTGAACATGTTCCGCCGGTGCCAGCTGTCGAGCCACGACGGCACGAAGTCGAAGCTCGACAGGTGCCCTTGCAGCGCGTCGACGTTGACGTCGAGACCGAACGACCCGGCGATGTCGACCACGGTCGCGACGTCGTCGAGGGCGGCCCGCCGGATGAGCGTCCGGTTCGGCTGGACGACCGGCCACAGTGGGAAGACCCGCACGTGGTCGGCACCGAGCGACGCGATCTGCTCCATGTCGCGCGCGGTGTCCGACGGCGAGAAGTCGAGCCACGAGTGGAACCAGCCGACCGACGGGGTGTGGTTGACACCGAAGCGCATCAGCCCTTCACCCCGCCCTCTTCGACGCCCTTGAAGAAGAAGCGCTGCAGGACGGCGAAGATCACGGCGATCGGGATGAACGCGATCATCGTGCCGGCCGCGATCATCCGTTGGTCGGTGGCGAACGTGCCCTGCAGGTACTGCAGCCCGACCGTCAGGGTGAGGTTCTCCGGCGACTGCAGGACGATGAGCGGCCAGAGGAAGTCGTCCCACGCGCCGATGAAGGAGAAGATCGCGATGACGGCTATGGTGCCCTGCACGGCGGGCAGCGAGATGTAGCGAAGCCGCTGTACCGCGTTCGCACCGTCGACGACCGCCGCCTGGTCGATCTCCTCGGGGATCTGCCGGAAGGCGTTGAACATGAGCAGGACGTTGAGCGCGGCGATCATGCCGGGCAGTGCGACACCGACCAGGTTGTCGGCGAGGCCGAGGTCCTTGATCGTCACGAACTGGCTGATGATCGTCGCCTCGCCCGGCAGCACCAGGGTGGCGAGGAACAGCCCGAGCACGACCTTGCGGAAGCGCCACTGCAGGCGGGCGAGGGCGAACCCGGCGAGGGTCGCGAACACGATGTTGCCGAACACGTCGATCGCCGCGACGAGCAGCGAATTGCCGATGTACCGCCACACCGGGATGGCCGCCGCGACCTTGAGGTAGTTCTCGATGGTCGGCTCGGTCGGGATGAACGACGGGTTCGCGGTGTAGATGTCCTCGCCGGCGCCCTTGAGCGACGTGGACAGCTGCCAGAGGAACGGGCCGATCGTGATGAAGAGGACCACGACGAGCAGGACGTACCGGACGACCTTCTCGCGGGTGGACATGACGCCCCAGACGCGGCGGCGGCGCTTGCGTCCGTCCCGTCCGTCTCGTCCGTCCCGTCCGTTCGGCCGGGAGGCCCGTCCGGCGTCCGTCGCGCCGGTCACGTCCGGTGTGGGTGCGGCGACGCCGGCGGCGCCCCCGATGACCGGTTCGGTGGTGTCGGTCGTGTTCGTCACTTGTCCGCCTTGCTGTTCATGCGCGCCAGGGCGAGCATCGGCACCAGCGTCACCACGAAGAGCAGCAGGCTGAGCGCGGACGCGTAGCCGAGGTTGCCGGTGAAGCCGCGGGCGTACTGCTGGATGAGCATGACGAGTGAGTTGTCCTGCCCGCCGGGTCCGCCGGTGCCGTTGGTGAGGATGTAGAGCTCGCTGAACACGCGAAGCGCGCTGACGCACACCAGGATCCCGACGAGTGTCATGGTGCCGCGCACGCCCGGCATGGTGACCGACCAGAACCGACGAACCGCTCCGGCGCCGTCGAGCGCCGCGGCCTCGTGCAGGTCCTTCCCGACGTTCCCGAGCGCAGCGAGGAAGATGATCATGTAGTACCCGAGGCCCTTCCAGACCGTCAGGCTGATCGCGCTGAAGAGCAGCAGCCACCGGTCGGTGAGGAACGGGACGGCGCCCTGCACGATGCCGAGCGCCTGCGCCATCTCGTTGACGACGCCGCGGTCGTCGAGGATCCACGTCCAGATGAGTCCGACGACCACCGCGCTGGCGATCACCGGCGTGTAGTACGCGGTGCGGAAGAACGCGATGCCGGGGAGCTTCTGCTGCACGAGCACGGCGATGAGCAGCGGGCCGATGGTGAGCAGCGGCAGGCAGACCGCCATGTAGATGACGCTGTTGAGGAGCGCCTCCCACACCTGCGGGTCGCCGAGCAGCGTCTGGAAGTTCCGGACGCCGACCCACTGGCTCACGCCCCCGAGCGGGCTGGCGTTCGTGAACGACAACCGGACGGTGTTGATCGACGGCCAGAGGCTGAACGCGAGGAGCCAGACGAGTGCCGGCAGGACGAGCAGCCAGGGCGTGAACCAGCGGTTGGCGCGCATCAGCCGTTGGCCAAGAGCGAGTTCATCTTGTCCTGCGCGGTCTGCAGGGCCTTCTCCGGCGAGACCTGCCCCTTCATGGCGAGGGCGATCTGCTGGTCGAGGAAGTCCGTCATCGCGGAGTTCGCCTCCACCGGGTTGAGGACCTTCGCCTCCTTGAGCGCCTCGTTCGCGAGCACGCGGGCCTTGCCGTTCACGGTGCCGTCGTCCTTCGAGAAGTACGGGTCGGACTGCGACGAGACGGTCGACGGGAAGATGTTCACCTGGTGGGCGAACGCCTCCTGGTTCTCCGCGTTCGTCATGTACTGCGCGAACGCCTCGGCGGTGGCGAGGTGCTTCGACTTGCTGGACACCGACAGGCCCTGCACGTAGAGCGGCGGGGTGTCCAGCGCCGGGCTGACCGTGACCTTGCCCTTCAGGGAGGGGTTGTTCTTCTCGAAGTCGGCGAGGCTCGTGGCGCCACCGGTGGTCCAGGCGACCTTGCCCTGCGTGAAGAGCGTGGAGTTGCCGAGGTAGTCGCTGTTCAGGACGTTCGAGGGCATGTAGCCGTCCTGGTAGGCGGTCTTGTAGCGGTCGATCAGGTCGGCGGCCTTCGACGAGTCGGCGAAGGTGAACTCCGTGCCGTCGGCGTTGAGCACCTTCACGCCGGCGAGGGTGAAGTCGCCGAGGCCGGGCTTCCGGCTCATCAGGTAGTCGTCGGGGCAGTTCTCGTGCATGGTCTTCGCCTGCGTGAACAGCTCGTCGGTGGTCTTCGGCGGGTCGTTCGCGTCGAGCCCGCACTTCGCGAACATGTCGCTGTTCCAGTAGTCGACGTCGGTGTTGAGGTACCAGGGGTAGCCGTAGGTGCCGTCGAGTCCCTTGTACTTGTACGAGTCGAGCGCGCCGGCGACGTACGTCTTCGCGAGCCCGCTGTCGTCCTTCGACACGTCCTGCAGGAACCCGCGCTTCGCGAGCGGCAGGGCGATGTCCGGCGGCAGGTTGATCACGTCGGGCAGCGAGTTCGACGACGCCTGGCTGAGCACCTTGTCCGCGTAGCCGTCGCCCGGCTGGTCCTGCAGCTTCACCTTCGCGTCCGGGTGCTCCTTCTCGAAGCCGTCGATGACGCCCTGCAGGTAGTCCGTGTAGGTCGGCGTGAGCGCCCAGGTCTGCAGGGTGATGGTGCCCTCGACCTTGCCGTTCCCCCCGCCGGTCGCGCCGCTGCTGCCGCTCGAGCAGCCGGTCAGGACGAGGGCGGTGGCAGCTGCGGTCGCGAGCAGCGCTGCCGCGCGGCCCCTCGTCGGTCGTGGTGTGGTCCTCATGGCGTTGTGACTCCTTCGTCATCCTGCTCAAGCGGTTCAGCTGACGTGTGCTGCAACCGGGGTTGCGTGCCACTGTGCTGGACTAAAGCGTTATAGTCAACCCCGTGCAACCACACCGTCGGACGACCATCGCCGACATCGCCGCACGCGCCGGGGTCTCCATCAGCGCGGTGTCGTTCGCGCTCAACGACCGACCGGGGGTCTCCCCCGAGACCCGTCGACGGATCCAGGAGATCGCCCGCGAGCTCGACTGGCAACCGCACACCGCGGCACGCGCCCTCGGCGGCGCCCGGGCGGGCTCGATCGGGTTCGTGCTGAACCGACCGGCACGGACCCTCGGCACGGAGTCGTTCTTCGGTGACCTGATCTCCGGCATCCAGCTCGGCCTCGCAGGCACGCACGTCGGCATGACCCTGCTCGTGGCGCGCGATGCCGAGGAGGAACTGCAGACCTACCGGGACTGGTGGCGCGGGCACCGGGTCGACGGCGTCGTCGTGATCGACCCGCGTCGGCACGACGACCGACTGTCCCTGCTCGCCGAGCTCGGGATGCCGGCCGTCATCGTCGGGTCCCACCCGTCACCGGAGGGAACGGCACCGAGCGTCTGGATCGACGACTCCGACGCCACGGAGACCGTCCTGCGCTACCTGCACGCGCTCGGTCACCGGCGGCTCGCCCACGTGGCCGGGCCACCCGAGTTCGAGCACACGGCGATGCGCACCGCCCGCGTCCGGACCTTCACCGAGGCCGAGGGGCTCGAGCAGCCGATCACCGTCCCGACGGACTACTCCGCCGAGGCCGGCGCCCGCGCGACACGGACGCTCCTGTCGGGGCCCGACCGGCCGACCGCGATCGTGTACGACAACGACGTGCTGGCCGTCGCGGGCCTCGGCGTCGCGAGCGAGATGGGCGTCGCGGTCCCCGGCGCGGTGTCGCTGGTGTCGTTCGACGACTCGGCGATGGTCCGGTTGGTGCGGCCGACGATCACGTCCCTGACCCGCGACACCGTCGAGCTCGGGCAGCGCGCGGCCGTGCTCCTGCGCGAGCAGATCGACGTCGGCGCGGTGCTGCCGTCACGCCCCGGACCCGCACTGACGCTCAGCGTGCGCGACTCCACCGGGCGAGTCTCGACACGCCCACCGCGGGGCCGCCGGGCGCACTGACTGCACGCCGGACTTGACGACGGTTCGAACACACGTTCGAATAGCGCCGTGGGACGGCGTCGCGAGAACCGGTGGCAGCCCCCGGAACACCCGGAGGTCGAACGCCCGCGCGCGTACTCCCTGTCCGAGGACGCCCGCGGGCCCGACGTCTGCCACGCCGTCACACCCGCCCCCGTGTGGGCCTGGGTCCAGTTCCCCACGTTCCACATCCGCGTGAAGGGCTTCGCGAAGAGCTGGACCCGTGACGCCGTGCTCGTCGAGTGGGCGCAGTTCGGTCAGCAGGCCGATGCCTGGGTCTGGCGGTCCGCCGTGAAGCACCGCACGCTGCGGGCCGACCGCGCAGATCGGCATCCGGGGAACGCACCGCATTGACTTCCAGCCCGATCCCGAGGATCGTTCCCCACACGCCGGTTCGACGAACTACTCGATCATCGAGAAGTTCGCCTGCCACGACCCGAAGACACGACCCGATGGAAGGAGGCACGATGAAGAAGAACGAGGTGCCGTCCTGGGTCGCCCACGTGCTCACCCCGCCGGAGGTCATCGCGGCCTACGTCGAGCGTCGGGTCAACGACCCGGCCCTGTTGTCGGGTGTGCAGACCGAACCCACGTACGCAGACTTCCTGCGCGCCGAGTAGGCGGCCGGCCGGGAGGCACGACGGACGTCCCCGACGTCAGGGAACCTGCCCCGCGCCTCCCGTCCGACCCGCATCCGGTCGCGCGCGACCGCGTCGCGCCGACAGGGTGACCCCGATGCTCGCGACGCTCACGCACGCGAGGGCGACGACCTCCTGCGTCGCCAGCCCCTCGTGCAGGACCACCAGGCCCGCGAGGGCCGCGATCGCCGGACCGAGGCTCTGCAGCACCCCGAACACCCGCGTCGGCATCCGACGGAGGGCGAGCATCTCGAGGGCGTAGGGCAGCACGGTCGACAGCAGGGCGACGCCCGCGAACACGAGCAGCAGCGACGGGTCCTGCGCCACGCCCGCGACCGCCGGACGCAGCCCGGTCGGCAGGGACACGAGCATCGCGACGACCATCGACACCGCGAGCCCGTCGACCCCGGGGATCGCCGCGCCGACGCGTCGGTTCATGACGATGTAGCCCGCCCAGCACGCGGCGGCGGCGATCGCGGCGACGACGCCCCCGACGGCGGTGACCGCGGCCGGACCGACACCGAGCAGGACGACCCCGGCGAGCGCGAGAGCCGCCCAGGTCACGTCCCGCCAGCGGCGGGTGTGCGCGAGCGACAGGGCGAGCGGCCCGAGGAACTCGATCGTCACGGCGACCCCGATCGGGATGCTGGCGAAGGCCACGTAGATGAAGACGTTCATCCCGCCGAGCGCCAGGCCGAGCAGCACCGCGGCCGTCCACTGCGCACGGGTCCAGTGCCGGACGCGCGGGCGGACGACGAGCACGAGGACGAGCGCGCCGATGACGAGCCGGAGCGCGGCGGCGCCGACGGACCCGACCTCGTCGAAGCGGGTCTTCGCGAGCGCGGCGCCGATCTGCACGGAGAGCATCGCGGTGAGCGCCAGGAGCGGCGCGGGGACCCGGGTCACGATGTGGTCGCCACGTGCGCTCGTCGTCAGCCGAGGTAGGCGAGCACGGCGAGGACACGGCGGTGGTCCTCGCCGGTGTCCTCGAGGGCGAGCTTGCCGAAGATGCTCGACACGTGCTTCTCGACCGCACCGGTGCCGATCACGAGCGCGCGGGCGATCGCGGCGTTCGTGCGGCCCTCGGCCATCAGCCCGAGGACCTCGCGCTCGCGGGGCGTCAGGGCGGCGAGCGGGTCCCGACGACGGCCCATCAGCTGCGTGACGACCTCGGGGTCGAGCACGGTGCCGCCGGCGGCGATGCGGCGGACGGCGTCGTCGATCTCCTCGAGCCGGGTCACGCGGTCCTTGAGCAGGTACCCGATGCCCGTCGCCCCGGCGGCCAGGACGTCCTCGGCGTACGTGGCCTCGACGTACTGCGACAGCAGCAGGACCCCGGTGCAGGGTGCGACGCGGCGGGTCTCGACGGCGGCGCGGACGCCCTCGTCGGTGAAGGTCGGCGGCATCCGGACGTCCATCACGACCACGTCCGGGGCGTGGTGCGGCAGCGTGGCGAGGAACGAGTCGGCGTCGGCGTACTGGCCGACGACGTCGATGCCGGCCTCGTCGAGCACGCGGGCGAGCCCCTCGCGCAGGAGCACGGCGTCGTCGACGACGACGGCCCGGATGCGTGCTGCACCCGGGCCGTCGCTCATGCCGACCAGCCTAGTGGGAGCGGTCGCGCCGGACGGGGCGTCCGACCGCTCCCGGTGTCGTCACCCGCGGGCGACGGGGACGCCGTTCAGGGCGCCGAGCGGGATCCGGGCGGTGGCCTCGGTCGGCCCGCCCTCGGGGCTGTTCACGACGAGTTCGCCGTCCAGGGCACGCATGCGGCCCATCAGGCCCTCGATGCCGTGGCCCTCCTGCGGTCGTGCGCCGCCGCGGCCGTCGTCGGTGACGCTGACCGTCAGGTACCAGAGTCCCGAGGCGTCGACGATGAGGCCGAGGTACACGCCGGCCGTCGAGGCACCGGCGTGCTTCGTGGTGTTCGTCAGCAGCTCGCTCACGGTGAAGTACACGTTGCGCTGGATCTCGGTCGCGAGCTCGAGTCCCTCGGGCAGGCGGACGTCGAGCCCGACGGGGATCGGCGTGCGGGCGACCAGGGCCTCGAGCGCGGCGACGAGACCGCGGTCGAGCAGGATCGGCGGTGCGAAGCCCCGGGACAGGGCCCGCAGTTCGTCGAGGGCGTCCTGGGCGTGCTCGGTCGCCTCGCCGATCAGCTGCTTCGCCTTCTCCGGGTCGCGGTCGAGGGCGCGTTCGGCGGCCGCGAGGTCCATCCGCAGGCGCACGAGGCGCTGCTGCGGGCCGTCGTGCAGGTCGCGCTCGATCTGGCGGAGCGCCTGGCCCTCGGCGGTCACGGCACCGGCACGGGATGCCTGCAGCCCGGCGACGCGCTGCTCGAGCTGCTCGGCACGGAAGCCGCCGAGCAGGCCGAGGTCGATCCAGTAGTGCGCGAGGACGGCACCGCGCGCCCAGAGCGGCAGGAGCGCCACCGACGCGGCCATCGACAGCAGGCCGAGGAGTCCGATCGCGAGCAGTGCGCCGCTGTCGGAACTGGGCAGGTACATGCCGCCCACGCCGAGGAAGCCCCACGCGACCGCGACGACGAACGGCCAGGCGAACCCGGCGAGGAGCACGACGCCGGCACCCACGGTCACCAGGGACGCGAGCGGGTAGACCACGGCGGCGTGCAGCAGGTACAGCCAGTAGTGCGGGTTCGCCACCGCGGACCCGGTGCGCGTCCACCAGTTCTGCTGCCACCGGGGCGTCCAGTCCACGGGGCGGATCGGCCGGGGGTCGGCCCACCCGATGCGGAGCTTCTCGAACTGGCCGAGCCACCGCGCCACGAACAGCGCGATGAAGAACATGAGGAGCACGAACGGGTTGAACAGGTCCCGCAGACCCCGTCCGAACAGCGCCGCGGGGAACGCCGCGTAGAGCGTGCAGAGGAGCACGGCCGTCAGCGCCATGTACCCGAAGTCGCGCGGCAGGCGGCGCCAGGCCTCGCGGTAGAACCGGCCGGCGGTCATGCCGGAGCCCGTGCCGCCGCTCGTCGGCGCGCCCGCCGCGGGCGCGCCCGTCGCCGGTGCGCCCGGCGTCGGCGTGGCGCTCCAGCCCGACGACGCCCCTGACGGGCCGGAGGCGGGCGTGCGGGGCTGCTCGGGCATCGGCTTCGTGGCTCCCTGGGGCACGGCACCGTCGAGCGGGACGGTCTGTGCGCGATCGGCGGCGTGGTCGTCCAGCGGGACGGTCTGGGCCTGGTCGAGGCGGTCGGTGTCGGTCATGGGTCCAGCCTCTCGGAGCCCGTCCCCGCGTCCCATCCTGCCGTCTCCCGGATCGGGGGTGGGGTTGTCCCCACCCCCGATCGCCCTCCACAGTTCCTCCGGCGCTGTCCCGAAGGCGACCCCGGAGGTGACACGGTGGCCTCGTGGATGCGCTCGCCTGCCTGCTCGACACGGTCGGACTCGATGTCCGGGACGGCCGCGCGATCGTCTCCGCGACGCCGGACTGGACCCTCGACCTCGGGCCCAGCGACGGGTACGTGTGGGTCGCATCGCGGGCGACGACCGTGTGGGTGTGGTCAGGGCCCGACCACGAGGTGGTCCGCGCCGGCAGCGCCCTGCTCGTGCGCGCCGCGGCCCCGATCGCGATCGGCACGAGCCCGGACCGCCACGAGCCACCCGACGGCTCGCCGACCGACCCCTTCGACGCGACGGGCGTCCACCTCGGCACCGCACGCTTCGGCACCCTCGCTGCGGAGGCACTCGACCTGCCGGACGTCCTGCGCACCCGGCCCCGCGACGCGCTGTCGGACGACGTGCTCCGCACCCTCGGGCACCTCGACTCCCTGACCGCTGCCCGTCGAGCGTCCGCGCACCGCGACGCACTGGCGCGCACGATCGTGCTGACGGTGCTGCGCGACGAGCAGCCGCCGTTTCTCGCGGACGGCAGCATCGCGCGGTGCATCGACACGTTGTTCGCGGCCGAGCCGAGTCGGACGACCGGCGACGTCGTGTCGGCGACGATGCGGTGCTCTCGTCGTACGGCCGAGCGTCGGTTCCGCGAGAGCACGGGCCGGACCCCGGACGAGCTCCGACGCTGGTACCGCTCGCTACAGGTCAGACAGGCGCTCCTCGACGGCGCGGACGAGCACGAGGTCGCGCACCGTTTCGCCTTCGCCGGTGTCGGGTCGCTCCGCCGAGCACTCGCCCGCGCACGCCCGCCGATCACGGCGGATGCGCTCGATCCCCTCGCGTCGTGACGATCCCGGTGCGCGCGAGCCGACAGTCGTGCACCGAGATCGTCACGGAGGGCACCGAACCCGACGGACGAACGCGAGCATGCATGCCACGGCGGGTTCGGTGCCGCGCGGCCGCGCCGTCGATCGCCCGACACGCCCAGCCACCCGGAACACCACGACGGGTTCGGTGCCGCGCGGCCGCGCCGTCAATCGCCCGCCACGCCCAGCCACCCGGAACACCACGGCGGCGGACCGACACGGGCGGCGGACCAACACGGGCGGCGGATCAGCACGATCACTCCGTGCCGTGACGATCCCGGTGCTCGGACATCGGGATCCGTGCACCGCGATCGTCACGGCGGGAACCGAGATCTGCCTCGGCCTCCGCGATGGGACGGCATCTCCGGAGCTCCCGCCGGGCACCGGAAGACCGACGGGAGGGGTACGAGCAGCGACGGTCGCCGGCGCCGGTCGACGGTCGACAACGACAGCCGCTCGGCGTACGGTGTTTCACATGCAGAGTCGCACTCAGGAAGGTCTCGCCGTGGGCGGCGCAGTGCTCGCAGCCCTGCTCCCCGCACTCGCCGGAGCGTCGCGCGCGCTGCCGGTCTCACCGGTGGACGTCTCCGTACGGGCGCTGGTGGTCGGCGCCGCGGTGTCCGGGGTCGCCGCGCTGGTCGTGCTGGGGCTGGGGGTCCGATGGCGCGCCCCCGTGCGGTCGGCCGTCGCCCTGTCGGCACTCGCCCTCGCGGTGTCGTGGTTCGTCCCCGGGGTGTTCGTCGTCGTGCTCGTGGCGGTCGCCCAGGCTGCGCTGCTCGCCGCGGGCGTCCTGGCCCGTCGAGCACACCGCCCTGGACAGGAGCGGCCGGGCCAGGAGCGGTCGGAGCAGGCACCGTCGGCACACCGGGCTCTCGGGCTGGTCCTGGCCGCGCTCGCCGCGCTGTGGTTCGTCGCCCTGCTCGCCACGTCCAGTGTGCCGCTCGGAACGGACTCGCAGGCCGTGCTCCTCACCTGGTTCGCTGCGCCGAACGCGTTCCAGGCGGCCGCCTACCTCGTCGCGGTCGTCCTGGTCGCGCGGCCGGTCTGGACGGGGATCGGCCGCGGCGTCCGGCACCTCCGCGAGACGGCCGAGGTGCGCTGAGACGGGACCGCGCCGCGCGACCTGCGCCCGAGCGCGTGCCGTCCCGGTCAGACCAGGGCGGCGGCGACCTCCGGCGTCTCCTCGGGCACCGACCACGGACGGTGCGTCATGCCGCTGTCACCGCGGAACGAGACCGCCCGGCCGGAGTCGTCGCGCGTGTAGGTGATCCGCTCGTCCACCGAGCCGAAGCGGTTGCCCGCGGCCATCACGAGCGTGTCCTCGTCGACGACCCGGAGGCGCACCGGCGACTCGGTCGGCACCGGCTGCGTCGGATCGATCGCGAGCAGCCGGGCCCCGACCCGAGCGACGTCGGTGATGCCCTCGAAGGTCGTGAACCGTCCCGTGTACCGGCTGGTGTCGACGCCCTCGGGCAGCTCGGGACCGGGAGCCTGCTCGTCGGCCGCGGCGTCGAGCAGGTGCACGATGCCCGTGGCGAGCATGCCCGCGGGACCGGTCGCACTGCTCGTCAGGACGGACACGACGAGCGACGACGCCGGGTCGAACACCGTCTGGGTGATCTGGCCGGGGAAGCCGCCGGAGTGGCCGCGCACCTCGCGCCCGCCGATCCGGTCGACGATGAACCCCGCACCGTAGCCGCGCGCTGCCGGGTCGGTGTCCAGCGCGCTCCAGGCCTTCCGCTGCGCCAGGCGCTTCGCGTGGTCGGACAGCAACGAGCCCCGGCCGGGCACGTGCGCCGAGAAGTACCGGACGAGGTCGGACGCGGTGCCGTGGAACCCCGTCGCCGCGGCGAGGGCCCCGGTCGTGACGTGTGGGACGCGCTGGCGGGTGCGGGCGGCGTGCAGACTCGTGTAGCCGACGACGAACTCGCCCTCGCGGGCCGGGTCGAACTCCGGCCCGGTCCCCGTCAGGCCGAGCGGCTCGACGATCGCGCTCCGGACGTGCTCGGCGTAGGTCGTGCCGGTTACGGCCTCGATCACGAGTCCGAGCAGGCCGTAGCCGAGGTTCGAGTAGTTGAAGGCCGAGCCGACGGGTACCTTCGCGCCACCCTCGACCACGAGCGCGACGAGCTGGTCGGCGTCCGGGAACGGGTGGTCGAGCGCCCAGTGGTCGCCGTCGGCACCGTCGCGGACGACCCCGGCCCCCATCTCCATCAGCTCGCGGACGGTCGCGTCGGCGATCGGCGACCCGGCCTCGACCAGGGCGGGGACGAACGACCCGACGGTGTCGTCGAGCCGCAGCGCCCCGGCGTCGGCGAGCTGCAGCAGCGCGGTCGCGGTGAACGTCTTCGAGTGCGACGCGATCCGGAACAGGTCCGTGGTCGTCAGGCGGCGCCCGGCCTCGACGTCGGCGTACCCCCACGCCTCGGAGAACAGCACCTCGTCCTCGAAGCCGATCGCGACCTGCACGCCCGGGAGCCGGAGCTGCCACACCTTGTAGTCGATCCACTCACGGACGTAGGGCAGGACGGACTCGTACGCGGCGCGCTTCTCCATGCCGACCAGCCTGGCATGTGCCACGCTCGTCGCATGCGGCACACACCCCACTTCCTCATGACCGACGTCGACGAGGTGCGACGCCTGATCGACGGGCACCCGTGGGCCACGATCGTGTCGCACACCGCCGCGGGGCTCGTCGCCTCGCACTACCCGTTCCTGCTCGAGGCACCCGGGCCGGACGACGACCCCGACCAGATCGTCCTCGTGTCGCACGTCGGCCGGCCGGACGAGGTCGCACACGAGCTCGGGCAGCACGAGGTCCTCGTGGTGTTCCAGGGTCCGCACGGGTACGTCTCCCCAGCCTGGTACCCGCCGGAGCAGTTCGTCCCGACCTGGAACCACGTGACGGCGCACTGCTGGGGGACGCCGGAGATCCTGTCCGACGACGAGAACTTCCGCGTGCTCGGCGAGCTGGTCGACCACTTCGAGCGGGTCATGCAGGAGCCCGTGTCCCTCGAGGTCGACGAGGACACGGCACGGCGCATGGCGAAGGGCACCGTCGGCATCCGCATCCGGGTCGCCCGGTTCGACGCCCGCGCCAAGCTCTCGCAGAACAAGGCCCCCGAGGTCGTCGAGCGGATCGTCGCGGGGCTCCGCGGCGACGGCCCCTACGCGTCGCCGGCGCTCGCCGACGCCGTCGAGCGCGCGCAGGTGGCCCGCACGGTCGGTCGGGAGGCATCGTGACCGACCTCCTGCTCCGCACCGTCCGCCGGGTGGGCACCTCCGGCGCTCCGTGCGACGTCCGCGTCGTCGGCGGCCGCATCGAGGCGGTCGCCCCCGCCGGCACCCTGGACCCGGCCCCGGGCGCCGACGCCGACGTCGACGTCGTCGAGACCGACGGCGCGTGGCTGGGTCCCGGGCTCGTCGACCACCACGTGCACTTCGACCAGTGGGCCCTCGTCCGCCGACGCGTCGACGTCTCCGCCTGCACGTCGGCGGAGGCGACCGCCGACGCGCTCGCCGCGGTCGCGCGCACCGGGGTGGCGGACCTGGTGCTCGTCGGTCACGGCTACCGCGACGGCACCTGGCCCCGCCCTGCACGACGCGAGCTGCTCGACGGGGCCGCACCGGGCCTCCCGGTCGTCGTCATCAGCGCCGACCTGCACGCCGTCTGGTGCAACGCCCTCGCGCTCGCCCACTGCTCGGCGCTCCTCGGACGGCCGCTCGACGCCGGCGACGACGGGGTGCTGCGCGAGCAGGACGCCTTCGACGTGACCGCGGTGCTGTCGCGGGTGCCGGACGACGTGCTCGACGGCTGGGTGGCCGAGGCGGTCGACGCGGCGGCGGCCCGCGGTGTGACCCGCGTCGTCGACCTCGAGATGGTCTTCGGCCTCGACCGCTGGACCCGGCGGGTGCACGCTGGGACCGACGGCCTGCGGGTCGACTCCGGCGTGTACCCGGGCGAGCTCGACGTGGCGATCGCCCGTGGCCTGCGCACCGGCGACGTCGTGGACGGCACCCGCGGGCTGGTCCGGATGGGCCCGTTCAAGGTGATCACCGACGGCTCGCTCGGTACGCGCACCGCCGCGATGACGTCGGGTGAGGGCGTGCTCGCGTACCCGTTCGCGGACCTCGTGGCGATGGTCCGGCGCGCGGTCGACGCCGGGCTCGTACCGGCCGTGCACGCGATCGGCGACCGGGCGAACACCCTGGCGCTCGACGTGTTCGAGGCCGTCGGTGCCCGGGGCAGCATCGAGCACGCGCAGCTGCTCGTCGACACCGACGTCGACCGGTTCGCCCGGCTCGGCGTCGCGGCGTCGGTGCAGCCCGAGCACGCGATGGACGACCGGGACATCGCCGACCGGTACTGGGCGGACGTGACCGACCGGGCCTTCCCGTTCGGGTCGCTGCACCGGGCCGGGGCGGAGCTCCGGCTCGGGTCGGACGCGCCCGTGGCACCGCTCGATCCGTGGGTGTCGATGGCGGCGGCGGTCGGGCGGGACCGCGACGGCCGCGCGCCGTGGCAACCTGCGGAACGGTTGTCCGCGCTCACCGCGTGGCGCGGATCGACCGAGGGCGGCCGGGTCGGGGTGGCCGTCGGGGACGTCGCCGACCTGGTGCTGCTCGCCGCGGACCCGCTGGCGGTCGCCGACTCGGCAGCGCTGCGGCACACCGAGGTGCTCGGGACCGCGATCGCGGGGCGGTTCACCCACCGCGACCTGTAGCGGACGCCCCTACTTCTGGTCCTTCGGACACCAGTAGAGCTTGCGCCCGGCCATGTCCGCCATCCGGATCTCGGTGCCGCAGACGCGGCAGGGCTCCCCCTGGCGGTGGTACACCCAGTGCCGGTCCTTCCGCGAACGGAGTGCCTTGGCGTGGTCGGCCTCGGACAGGTCGTCCATCGTGAGCATGAGACCGTCACGGACCCCGGCGTGCAGCAGCTTCGACCAGTCCTGCCACAGCGCCTTCGCCTGCTTCACCGTGATCTTCTTGCCGGGCTTGTACGGGTCGATCCGCTGGCGGAAGAGCAGCTCGGCGCGGTAGATGTTCCCGATGCCCGCGACCACGGCCTGGTCCATGAGCAGCTGCCCGATCGCGACGTTGCGCTTCCGGACGTTGTCGACGAAGGTCTGCTCGGCCTCCGGGCCGTCGTCGTTGATCGGGTCCGGTCCGAGCTTGTCGAGGGCACGCTGCACCCCGGCCGGGTCCTCGACCACGCAGGCGGTCGGTCCGCGGAGGTCGGCAACCGTGTCCTCGGTCAGGATGCGCACGCGCACCTGGCCGACGGGGTCCGGCGGGAAGGACTCGATCGGGTCCTCGGCCTTCTCCTGCTCGGCCATCCGGTAGCGGGCGAGTCGCGGTGCCCCGATGGACGACAGGGACTCCTCGCCGTCGCCGTCCTCGGACAGCGCCTCGGCGGACGAGATCACGCCCGCGAAGTCCCACGCACCGTAGAGCCCGAGGTGGACGCGGAGGAACAGGTCGTCCTCGAACTCGAGGAACATCTGCTTCGCCACGGCCCGCGCGGCGACCATGCGCTTGCCGTCGAGCCGGGCGGCTCCGGCGGCGAAGCGACCCTGCGGGCTGGAGACCTCGCACCGCTTGCCGACGAAGTGCCGGGAGAACTGGTTCGCGATGCGGTGGACGGAGTGACCCTCTGGCATCGGTCCTGTCTACCCGGCCTACTCGTCGATCTGCCGACCGGCGATGTGCCCCGTCGTCTCGTACTCGGCGAGCTGCGCGATGCGGCGTGCGTGGCGCTCCTCGCCCGAGAACGGCTCGGCGATGAACAGGTCGACGAAGTGGATCGCCTCGTCCTCGGTGTGCTGGCGCGCACCGATCGAGATGACGTTCGCGTCGTTGTGCTGACGCGCCAGGAGCGCGGTCGACTCGTTCCAGACCAGCGCGGCGCGGATGCCCTCGACCTTGTTCGCGGCGATCTGCTCGCCGTTGCCCGAGCCACCGAAGACGACACCGAGCGCCTGGACGCCCGCGCGCTGGTCCTGCACGACCGCGTGTGCCGCGTTGATGCAGAACGAGGGGTAGTCGTCGAGCGCGTCGTACTCGGTCGGACCGTGGTCGACGACCTCGTGCCCCGCCTCGGTGAGGTGCTGGGCGAGGGTCTTGGTGAACTCGAGGCCGGCGTGGTCCGTTCCGAGGTGGATGCGCATGGCTCCGATCCTATTCCCGGCCCCGCGCGGCCCGGACCACCACCACGACGTACCGCACGGGCTCCGTGCCCGGGTTCCGGTAGACGACGTCGGCCGGTTCGCCGAGCTCGATGCGGTCGCCCGCGCCGAGGCGCGTCGGCTCCCCGCCGACGACGACCTCGAGCACGCCGTCGACCACCCAGATGCAGTGCCGCAGGAACGCGTAGGCGGACGCCGGGTAGGCCACCTGCTCACCGGCCGGGAGGCGCACCTCGGTCACGTCCGCGGGGAAGTCCGCACTCGAGACCGGACGCCGGCGGTACCCGGTCTCGGGATCGGTCCAGGAGTCGGCGGTCGCGCCGCGCTGGACACCCCTGGCCTGGTCGGGATCGGTCGCCCTGGGCACGTCGTGCTCGAGTGCCTCGTCGAGGAGCTGCGAGATCGTCAGGCCGAAGGCGCCGGACAGCCGCCCGAGGATCGTCGCCGTCGGGCTCGACACCCCGCGCTCGACACGGTTGATCATGGCGCGGGAGACGCCGGACTCCTCGGCGAGCTCGGTCAGGCTCCACTTGCGTTCGGTCCGCAGTCGCTGCAACCGCTCCCCCAGGCGGCGCTGGTCGGCGTCGTCCGGGTGCTCGACTCCGGGTTCCACTGCCGCCGCGCTGTCGTCTACGATCTGAGACATGGCGACAGCATATGCGACGGATGAGGCGTCCCCGGTCACGGTCCGGGACTGCGAGCCGCGCGACCTGGACGTCGTCCACGCCCTGCACGTCGACGCCGTGCTGCACTCGACCGCGATCTGGCAGGAGGAGCCGCACCCGCGGGAGTACTTCGATGCCTGGCTCGCCGAGCGCCGTGCGGCGGGGCTGCCCGTGCTGGTCGCCGAGGTGGACGGCACCGTCGCCGGCTACGTCACCTACAGCGCCTTCCGGCCGCACCAGGGCTACCGCCACACGGTCGAGCACAGCGTGTACGTCGTGCCGGCGTTCCGCGGCCGGGGCATCGCGACGGTCCTGATGGACGCGCTCGTCGCACACGCACGTGCTGCGGGCGTGCACGTCGTGATGGCGGGGATCTGCTCGTCGAACACCGGCTCGATCGCGCTGCACGAGCGGCTCGGATTCACCACCGTCGGGGTGCTGCCCGAGGTCGGCCGGAAGTTCGACCGCTGGCTGGACCTGACGCTGATGCGGTTGCCGCTGTCCTGACGCGGCACGTGTCGGTCTGGAGGCGCAGGGCGGGCCCGCCCCGCGCCTCCAGACCGTCCACGGTCGCGTCGAGGACGCGGGCCGGGCTACGCGACCGTGTCGAAGATCGGGCCGACCGTGCGCGAGCGCTTGAGCTCGAAGAAGCCGGGGTACTTGGCGACCGCGACGACGCCGTCCCACAGGTCGAGCGCCTCCTGGCCCTTCGGGGCCGGGGAGATGACGGGGCCGAAGAACGCGGTGCCCTCGACCGCGATGACCGGGGTACCGACGTCCTGGCCGACCCGGTCGATGCCGTCCTGGTGGCTCGCGCGGACGGCCTGGTCGACCTCGTCGGTCCAGGCGTACTCGAGCAGGTCCTCGTCGAGGTCGAGCTCGCGGAGCACGGCGGGGACGACCTGGTCGGGGTCGGACTCCTGGCGGTGGTGGACGTGCTCGCCGAGCGCGTCGTACAGCGGCTTGACGATCTCCTGGCCGTGGCGGAGCAGCGCGGCGGTGACGATGCGCGGGTAGACCTGCCCCTTGTGGATGCGCTCCCGGTACTCGTCCGGGATGTCCTGGTCCTCGTTGAGGACGAACAGGCTCATCACCCGCCAGGTCACGTCGATCGGGCGCTGGCGCTCGACCTCGCCGACCCAGCGGCTCGTCATCCAGGCCCACGGGCAGTTCGGGTCGAACCAGAACTCCACGGCGGTGCGGGCGGTCTCGGTGTTGTCCACAGTCGTCTCGGTCACGCTGCGAGCGTACGCGCGCTCGCTAGGCTGATCCCATCGTCCCGACGGCGCACGACGCCTGCCGGGAACCCCCTCACCGCGGACATCGATCGTCCGCGCCGCAAGCGAAGTTGGAGCGTCCGTGCCCGGAGAGAACCTCACCAGAACCGAAGCCCAGGAACGCGCCGCGATCGTCGACGTGCAGACGTACGACGTCGAGCTGGACCTGACCCGCGGGGCCGAGACCTTCGGCAGCACCACGCGCGTCCGGTTCACCGCGACGGCCGGTGCCTCGACCTTCATCGACGCGATCACGAAGACCGTGCACTCGATCACGCTGAACGGCACGGCGCTCGACGTCGCCGCGGTGAACGACGGCGTGCGGATCCAGCTCGACGACCTGCAGGAGCAGAACGAGCTCGTCGTCGTCGCCGACGCGATGTACACGAACACGGGCGAGGGCCTGCACCGCTTCGTCGACCCGGTCGACGACGAGGTCTACCTGTACTCGCAGTTCGAGGTCCCGGACTCGCGCCGCATGTTCGCCGTGTTCGAGCAGCCCGACCTCAAGGCCGAGTTCACCTTCACCGTCACGGCGCCGGCCCGCTGGCAGGTCGTCTCGAACTCCCCGACGCCCGAGCCGCACGTCGACGGCGAGGTCGCCACCTGGTCGTTCACCCCGACCGCGAAGATCTCGAGCTACATCACCGCGCTCGTCGCCGGCCCGTACGAGGTCGTGCGCGACGAGCTCACGAGCCGCGACGGTCGGACCATCCCGCTCGGCGTGTTCGCACGCCGCTCGCTCGCCGAGTACCTCGACCCCGAGTACGTGTTCGAGACGACGAAGAAGGGCTTCGCCTACTACGAGGAGAAGTTCGACGTCCCGTACCCGTTCGAGAAGTACGACCAGCTCTTCGTGCCGGAGTTCAACGCCGGCGCGATGGAGAACGCGGGCTGCGTCACCTTCACCGAGACCTACGTCTTCCGGTCGAAGGTGACCGACGCCATCAAGGAGCGCCGGGTCGTCACGATCCTCCACGAGCTCGCACACATGTGGTTCGGCGACCTCGTCACCATGAAGTGGTGGAACGACCTGTGGCTGAACGAGTCGTTCGCCGAGTGGGCGTCGACCATCGCCACGGCCGAGGCCACCGAGTGGACCGAGGCCTGGACCACGTTCCAGGCGATGGAGAAGTCCTGGGCCTACCGCCAGGACCAGCTCCCCTCGACGCACCCGATCGTCGCGACGATCAACGACCTCGAGGACGTGCAGGTCAACTTCGACGGCATCACGTACGCCAAGGGCGGGTCCGTCCTGAAGCAGCTCGTGGCGTGGGTCGGCATCGACGCGTTCTTCGCGGGCGTCTCGCAGTACTTCAAGAAGCACCACCACGGCAACACCGAGCTCCGCGACCTGCTCGTCGAGCTCGAGGCGACCAGCGGCCGCGACCTGTCCGAGTGGTCGGGGCTGTGGCTCGAGACCGCCGGCGTCAACACGTTGCGTCCCGAGATCGAGGTCGACGAGTCCGGTGTGATCAACTCGTTCGCCGTGCTGCAGGAGGCCCCCGCCGACCACCCGACGCTCCGCCCGCACCGCCTGGCGATCGGCGTCTACGGGTTCGCGACGGACGAGTCGGCGCCGTTCGGGGCGGACACCGCCTCGGCCGGCGGCAAGCTCGAGCGCACGCACCGCGTCGAGATCGACGTCGACGGCGCCCGCACCGAGGTCCCCGAGCTCGTCGGCGTGCACCGCGGCGACCTCGTGCTCCTGAACGACGACGACCTGGCGTACGCCAAGATCCGTCTCGACGAGCAGTCCCGGCGCACCGCGATCGAGCACCTCGCCGCGATCGCGAACCCGCTGGCCCGCTCGATCGTCTGGGGTGCGATGTGGGACGCAACGCGCGACGCCGAGTCGCCCGCGAGCGACTACGTCCGCCTGGTGCTCGGCAACATCGCGACCGAGACCGAGTCGACGACGATCCGCACCACGCTCTCGCAGCTGCTGCTGACCGCCCGCAGCTACGTCGCGCCGGCCAAGGTCGACGCGACGGTCCGCACCGTCGGCGACACGCTCTGGCAGCTGGCGTCCTCGGCCGAGGCCGGGTCCGACGCCCAGTTCCAGTTCGTGAAGTTCTTCGCGCAGATCGCCTCGACGCCGGAGCACGTGGCGACGCTGCAGGGCCTGCGCGACGGTTCCGTCACGCTGCAGGGCCTGGAGATCGACACGGACCTGCGCTGGGAGCTGCTCGAGGGCCTCGTGCTCGCCGGTGCCGCCGGTGACGCCGAGGTCGACGCCGAGCTCGCGGCGGACAAGACCGCGTCCGGTGAGCAGGCCGCCGCTCGTGCGCGTGCGACGATCCCGACCGCCGAGGGCAAGCTCGCGGCGTTCTCGTCGCTCGTGGACTCGTCCGAGGCACCGAACGCCATCGTCCGGCAGACGACCGTCGGCTTCCAGCACACGAACAGCCCGGTCGTGCTCGAGGGGCTCGTGTCGAAGTACTTCGACGTGCTGACGCGGATCTGGGCCGAGCGGAGCTACCACATGGCCGACACCATCGTCACGGGCCTGTACCCGGCGCCGCTCGCGTCGGTCGAGCTCCGCGACGCCGCGAACGCGTGGCTCGAGGCGCACCCGGAGACGCCCGCGCTCCGTCGCATCGTCACCGAGAACCTCGCGGGCACCGAGCGTGCGCTGCGGGTGCAGGCGGCCGACGCCTGATCTCGGTCGGACGACCACGCAGGGGCGGGGCCTCGGTGATCCTCAAGGGTCACCGAGGCCCCGCCCTCTAGCATCGTTCGGATCATGAACTCGGCAGCGAACACGACCGACGACGTCTCGAAGTGGGCGTCCAATGCCTTCACCCAGTTCGTCGACACCTGGCACATCCCGATCACGATCGTCATCACGATCATCGCCGCCATCATCCTGCGGCTGATCCTGCGTCGCGTGATCAAGGGTGTCGTCGACCAGGTGGTGACCGGGGCGAAGCGTCGCCAGAACGTCGACGACACCCAGGCGCTCATCGCGTCCCCGGTGCAGACCGCCCGCGTGGTGCAGCGGACGCGGACGCTCGGCAGCGTGCTCGAGAACCTGGCGACCGTGGTCGTCGCCATCATCGCACTGGCCGTCATCATCTCCACGTCGTTCCCCACGGCCGCGGTCGGCATCGTCGGTGGCGCCTCCGTCGTCGCCGCGGGTCTCGCCGTCGGCGCGCAGAGCATCGTGAAGGACCTGCTGTCCGGCATCTTCATGATCCTCGAGGACCAGGCGGGCGTCGGGGACGTCGTCGACACCGGCCCGGCCACGGGCGTCGTCGAGAACGTCGGCCTGCGCGTCATGCAGATCCGCGACGTGAACGGCATCCTCTGGTTCGTGCCGAACGGGCAGATCCTGCGCGTCGGCAACCTGTCCCAGGGCTGGTCGCGGGTCCTCGTCGACATCACGGTGCCCTACGACACGGACATCGACGCGGTGCAGGACGCGCTGCTCCGTGCCGCCGTCACGATGTCGCAGGAGCCCCGTTGGCGCCAGCGCATCGTCGAGAAGCCGGAGATCTGGGGGCTGCAGTCCATCACCGACACCGGGATGGTGTTCCGCCTGGTGGTGAAGACGCGGGCCTCGGAGCTCGACGTCGTCGGGCGGGAGATGCGCGTGCGGCTGAAGCGTGCCGTCGACGAGCTCGGGGTCACGCTGCCCGCGATGGCGATGATCATGCCCGAGGGGTGGGAGAACGCCACGTCGATCAACGGCCTCCGCACCGTGCGGACGCAGCCGACCCCGGCGCCCACGAAGTCCCGTGGCGGGAAGCGTGGGAACCTGTTCGGACGGGCGATCCGAACGGATGACACGGGCCGCGACCAGGAGCCCGGGAAGGACCACCAGTGACCGACCTCACCCCGCCTGCCCGCCCGGGCACGCCCGCGCAGCCGATCACGCTCCGGGTCGGTGTCGGCGGCGCCGCTGCCACCGGGTCGCTGTACGAACGGATCGGCGGCGCACCGACCTTCGATCGGCTCGTCCGACGCTTCTACGAGGGCGTGCAGCAGGACGAGGTCATCTGGCCGATGTACCCGGCGGACGACCTCGAGGGTGCGATCTGGCGGCTGTCGGCGTTCCTGCAGCAGTACTGGGGCGGCCCGGGGACCTACAGCGAGGAGCGTGGGCACCCCCGATTGCGCATGCGCCACAACCCGTTCCGCATCACCTCCGAGGCCCGGGAGCGCTGGCTGCACCACATGCACGAGGCCGTCGAGTCCCTGGACCTGGCGCCCCTCGACGAGGCCGAGCTCTGGGCGTACCTCGACCGCGCGGCCCACGCGATGACGAACACGTTCGACTGACGGACGGGAGGCGCGTGGCGGGGCCGATACGAGCCTCCCGTCCGCCGTCCGCCGTCCGCCGCCTGCCGTCTTTCGTCCGTCGTCGGTCGTCTCCCGCCTGCCCGCCCGCCGGCCGCCAGCCGCCTGCCCGTTCGCCGCCGGCCGCCTGCCGCCTGCCGCCTGCCGCCTGCCGCCTGCCGCCTGCCGCGTGCCGCCTGCCGCCTGTCACCTGCCGCCTGCCGGACTACTGGACGGGCGAACCGGCCGCCAGGTCCTCGACCAGGGACGGCCGGGTCGGGCCCCAGCCGAAGGCGGCGCGCGCGTGCGCGCCGGACGCCTCCTGGTGCAGCAACAGCGCGTCCGCGAAGGCGCGGCCGAGTCGCTCGCGACTGTCGACCACGCTCTCTGCGACGACGGGCGACCCGTGGGCGCCCGCCTCGGCGATCTCGCGGACCGTGGGGTTGTCGCCCGTCGCAGCGACGACGTAGCCGTCCTGCTCGCCGCGCTCCAGGGCGAGGACGTACAGCTCGGCCAGGTCGTCGACGTGCACCGTCGTCCACCGTTGCGACCCGTCTCCGACCAGCCGGACCTCGTGCTCCCCGTCCCCGACGAACATCATCGGGATGCCCGCGCCACGGCCGTACACGATGCCCGGGGCGATGATGGTGGTCCGGGCCGCACTCGCGCGGACCCGCGCCTCGATCGGCGCGCGCCACGCGGTGAGCTCCGGCGGGGAGACGGGCGACTGCTCCGAGATGTCGGTCGAGTCACCGAACGTGAAGATGCCGCCGGTGTGCACGAAGGGCTTCGGGGTGCCGGAGAAGGCCTGGGTCACCGTCGCTGTGAAGTCCGGGTCGACGGCCTCCGCCGAGGCGGTGTGCACGACGGCATCGCTCTCGTGTGCCAGGCGTCGGACCAGGTCCGTGTCGGTCACGTCGCCGACGACTGCGTCGCCTCCGGCCGCACGCACCGCCTGGGCCTTCTCGACGGAACGGACGACCGCCGTGACCCGGTGCCCGTGGGCGACGAGTGCGCGGAGGACTGAGGACCCGATGTACCCGGATGCGCCGGTGAGCAAGACGTTCATGGTGCAACCCAACCACGCCGGTCACGGTGCCGGGTGGGCATCCTCAGGGCCTGTGGACGGCGGTGCTGACCTGGCCCGCTGTGCAGGGACGGGCCGTGCCGGAGCTACCGGTCGAGGTTCCAGCTGCGCCGCTTCACCAGGATGTGCCCGCGCGACGACGTCAACCGGCTCCACGGTCCCGTCTCGAACAGCCGCACCGGGTCGTGCCCGAGGAACCCGAGGCTCTCCCCCGCGAACCCGGCTGCTGCCGGGACGTGCTCGATCCCGGGGACGGGTCGGCCCCAGACCTCTGCGCGGATGCGACGGACGATGGCCTCGCCGGCGTTCGACGGGACGGCGTCCGCGACCTCGGCGATGCCGTCCCGTGCGGCGCGACGGAGCAGCTCCGGGGAGACGTCGGGCAGCGGCACCCAGCCACCGCGCGGCGGCGAGATCGCGGCCCACGTGACGGTGTTGACCTCGTGCGGGAGCTCGACCTCGATCGGGGTCGGCCGCGTCGGATCGGCGCCGTCGGCTCCGGCTGCGTCGTGTTCCTCGGCCAGCACGCGCAGCCGCTCCTGCAGCGACGCGAGCGGCACGACCGCGTCGATCGTCGCCGGCTCCGTGAGCGAGAAGGTGCGCAGACCGAGCACCGTCGGGAGTTCGTCGAGCAGGCCGATCGGGTACAGGATCGCCGTGTAGACCGCCAGGACGCCCGAGTCGGCGATGAGCCGCACGGAGCCGTCCTCGATCCGGGCAGCGCGTCCGAGGTAGGTGCGGAGGTCGCCGAGCGAGGCGGCGTCGGGAAGCGTGAACGTGGTGCCCATGTCGACACCGATCCTACCGGTGGCGGGTTCGTAGACTGCGGGGGTGAACGGCGAACCCGACTTCCTCAGCACCCTCCGCCTGCAGGACACCGGCGCGAGCACGGGCGAGACGATCCTCACCGGCGCGAGCCACTGGTCCCCCGGCGGACGGGTCTTCGGCGGGCAGGTGCTCGCGCAGTGCATCGTCGCCGCCCAGCACACCATCGAGGACCGCGTCATCCACTCGATGCACGGGTACTTCCTCCGGCCCGGCGACATCGACGTGCCCATCACGTTCGCGGCCGAGCGCATCCACGATGGGCGGTCCTTCGCCACGCGGCGCGTCCAGGCCTACCAGCGCGGTGTCCCGATCTTCTCGATGATCGCGTCCTTCCAGCGGCCGGACGACGGGCTCGAGCACCAGGACCCGTTCCCCGTCGACACCCCGGATCCGGAGTCGCTGCCCTCGGCCGCGTCGATCCTGTCGCGGATCGACCACCCCGTGGCGCAGGCCTGGGCCGAGCGCTCCATCGACCTGCGGCACGTCGAGGGTCCGGTGTTCGTCGACGTGCAGGGCGAGCGGGTCCCGCACCAGGCCGTGTGGTTCCGCGTCGACGGCGACCTGCCGGAGGACGCAGCGCTCCACCGCGCCGTGCTCGGGTACGCAAGCGACCTGTCGATCCTCGAGCCGATCATGCGTCGGCACGGTGTCGCCTGGGGAACGCCGGGCGTGAAGAGCGCGAGCCTCGACCACGCGATGTGGTGGCACCGCGACGGGCGCGCGGACGACTGGGTGCTCTACACGCAGGAGTCGCCGAGCGCGCAGGGCGGCCGGGGGCTCGCGTTCGGTCGGATGTTCTCCCGCGACGGCCGTCTGCTGGCTTCGGTGGCGCAGGAGGGCATGATGCGCGTCCCGCACTGACGGCCCGACCGCTCCGGACGGTCGGACCACGCTGGCGGTCCGACCGCTACGGGCGGGAGAACTGCACGGCGGTTTCGACGAACGGCGCGCAGGCGGCGCGCTCGGCTTCGGACAGACGCCGGGGGCGGTTCGTCGCCGTGTCCACCATCACCAGGGCGGTCGTGGCACGGGTGTACAGCACGTGCGGCTCGACCCCCGCGGGCGACCAGATCTCGTACGACACGTCGATGCTCGCGCCTCCGATCCGGCCGATCCACATCTGCACGTCGAGCGGTCGACGCAGGTACGGGATCGATGCGAGGTACTCGAGACGCTGCGCGGCGATCACCGTTATCGTGCCCGAGCCAGGGCGGCCGTCGATGATCGGGTCCGGCAGGTCGTCCTCGGGCGCGACGTCGCCGGCGTCGTGGCCCCAGAACCCCGCGATGCGCGCCTCCTCCAGGAGACGCAGCATCGCGGAGTTGTTGACGTGGCCGTACGCGTCGATGTCGCTCCACCGGATGCGGACGGGGACGTGCAGCCTCGCCACGGGTCAGTCGCGCGTGAGCTTGCGGTACGTCGAACGACCGGGCTTGTTCGCGTCCGGGCCGAGGCGCACGAGCTTGTTCTCCTCGTAGGCCTCGAAGTTGCCCTCGAACCAGTACCAGTTCGGGGTGCCGTCCTCGTTCAGACCCTCCCACGCGAGGATGTGCGTCGCGATCCGGTCGAGGAACCAGCGGTCGTGGGTGATCACGACGGCGCAGCCCGGGAACTCGAGCAGGGCGTTCTCGAGGCTGCCGAGGGTCTCGACGTCGAGGTCGTTCGTCGGCTCGTCGAGGAGCAGCAGGTTGCCGCCCTGCTTGAGCGTGAGCGCCAGGTTCAGGCGGTTGCGCTCACCACCGGAGAGCACACCGGCCTTCTTCTGCTGGTCCGGGCCCTTGAACCCGAACTGGGACACGTAGGCGCGGGACGGGATCTCGGTCTTGCCGACCTGGATGAAGTCCAGGCCGTCCGAGACGACCTCCCACAGGTTCTTGTTCGGGTCGATGCCGCCACGGCTCTGGTCGACGTACGAGATGTCGACGGTGTCGCCGACCTTCAGCTGCCCGCCGTCGAGCGGCTCGAGGCCGACGATGGTCTTGAACAGCGTGGTCTTGCCGACGCCGTTCGGGCCGATGACGCCGACGATGCCGTTGCGCGGCAGGGTGAAGGACAGGTCGTCGATGATGACACGCTCACCGAACTGCTTGTGGAGCTTCTCGGCATCGATCACCTGGGAGCCCAGACGCGGGCCGACCGGGATCACGATCTCCTCGAAGTCGAGCTTCCGCGTGCGCTCGGCCTCGGCAGCCATCTCCTCGTAGCGGGCCAGGCGCGCCTTCGACTTCGCCTGACGGCCCTTCGAGTTGCTCCGGACCCACTCGAGCTCGCTGGACAGACGCTTCGCGAGCTTGGCGTCCTTCTTGCCCTGGACCTCGAGGCGCTCGCGCTTCTTCTCGAGGTAGGTCGAGTAGTTGCCCTCGTACGGGTAGAGACGGCCGCGGTCGACCTCGGCGATCCACTGCGCGACGTGGTCGAGGAAGTACCGGTCGTGGGTGACGGCGAGCACGGCGCCGGGGTACTTCGACAGGTGCTGCTCGAGCCAGAGCACGGACTCGGCGTCGAGGTGGTTGGTGGGCTCGTCGAGGAGGAGCAGGTCGGGCTTCTCGAGGAGCAGCTTGCAGAGCGCGACGCGGCGCTTCTCACCACCCGAGAGGTTGGCGATCTGCGCGTCCGCCGGCGGGCACTGCAGTGCGTCCATGGCCTGCTCGAGCTGGGAGTCGAGGTCCCAGGCGTCGGCGGCGTCGATCTCCTCCTGCAGGGTGCCCATCTCGGCGAGGAGCGCGTCGAAGTCGGCGTCCGGCTCGGCCATCTGCGCGGAGATCTCGTTGAAGCGGTCGAGCTTGCCCTTGATCGCGCCGACGCCCATCTGGACGTTCTCGAGCACGGTCTTCGACTCGTCGAGCTCGGGCTCCTGCATGAGGATGCCGACGGAGAAGCCGGGGGTCAGCTTCGCCTCGCCGTTGGACGGCTGGTCGAGACCCGCCATGATCTTCAGGATCGTCGACTTGCCCGCACCGTTCGGCCCGACGACGCCGATCTTGGCGCCGGGGAGGAACGACATCGTGACGTCGTCGAGGATCAGCTTGTCGCCGACCGTCTTGCGGGCGCGGACCATCTGGTAGATGTACTCAGCCATATCGGCGCAAGTCTACTGACCCGGGCGCGCCACCGCTCCCCCTGCGCCGCCGCCGACCGGTCCGGGGGGCGGCGATCCACGGCACGGTCGCCGCTCCTTGCCCACGACCGGCCCGGCGACCGTCCGCTCACGCGACGGCACGGGGGTCCTCGTCGGGGAGGGAGTCCCGCAGCGCGGTCGCGGCGGGCTCGTCCCCGTCGCCCGCTGCCGCGACGTGCGCGTCGGCGCCCTCGTCGTGGTCGATCCCGTGGTGCGGCAGCGTGGGTCCGACGACCGGCCCGGCCACCGCAGGTCCACCGTCCGCCCCGGGGACGGTGGACAGGTGGTCGTCCTCCGGGACCGTGCCCGTGACCTCCCCCGTGTCCGGGTTCACCGTCGGCACCCCCGGCGGGACCCCGGGACCAGCGTTCGAGTCGCCGACGTGCCGCGGGACGCGGATCCAGTTGCTGATGCCCCACGCGAGGTCGTGCCCGATGCCGTCGGCGTCGATCTCGACCGAGGTGCCGCCCCGTCCGTCACGTTCCCACGCTCGGATCCGCACTCGCCCCGTCACGACGATCCGGTCGCCCTTCTTCAGGGACTTGTGGACGTTGGCGGCGAGGGAGCGGAACGCGGTGACGGTGTACCAGTTGGTCGGGCCGTTGGTCCAGGACGAGGTACTGCGCTCCCATCGTCGCGAGGGGGACGCCAGGCGCAGGCTCGAGATGGCGATGCCGGTGTCGGTGACGAGGTGCCGGGGTTCGGTCGCGACGATGCCGCAGACGGTGATCGTGTCGTTCATGACTCGATCGTCATCGAGCCCCGGGTCGCGGACGCGACCCGGGGCTCGATCTGTGACTCACCGTCTCGTCGAGGTGGGCTGTGGAGGACGAGTCCCCCGAGCCTCCCGTCCGACCCGATCAGTGCGCGCGGAACTCGGGACGGTCCGCGAGGGGTCCGAGGGCTGCGTGCACCGCGCCCTTCGCGGACTCCAGCGACGGGTACGTCCCGCCGCGACCACGCCGACCGTAGAGCTCGACCTGGAACCCGTCCGGCGCGCGGCGGATGCTGCCGACCGCGCCCGCCGGACCGACGGCCACCCAGGTCCCGGTGTTGTCCATCATCGTTCGACCACCTCCTCGTGGCCCCGGCGTCCGCGTCTCAGGACGCCAGGATGTACTGACTGTAGGCCTTGCGGACCTTGTTCACCTTGGGCAGGGCGACCGCGAGGCAGTAGCCCTGTCCGGGGTTCTTCGCGAAGAAGTCCTGGTGGTACTCCTCCGCACGGAAGAACGTACCGAGCGGCTCGATCGTCGTCACGATGCCGCCGTCCCAGATGTCCGCAGCGCGCTGGATCGCCCGCTCGAACAGGGCTCGCTGCTCGTCGTCCGCCGGGAACATCGCCGAGCGGTACTGCGTGCCGACGTCCGCGCCCTGGCGGTTCAGCTGCCGCGGGTCGTGGAGCGTGAAGAACACGTCGAGCACGACGTCGGCGGGGATGACCGTCTCGTCGAAGGTCACCGCGACCGCCTCGGCGTGACCGGTCGTCCCGGTGCAGACCGCTTCGTACGTCGGATCGTCCGTCGCACCGCCCGTGTACCCGGAGACCACGTCCTGTACGCCCTGCAGGGTCCGGTACACGGCGTCGAGGCACCAGAAGCATCCACCTGCAAGCACGAAGGTCGTCATGCGCGACACCGTACCCTCCGCCGCTCCGGGCGCACGCCGGCGGGGTACGGCTCCTCCACAGGATCGGGTCCTCGAACGCGCGTTCCCCGGCGGCCCAGCGCGCCCCTGCGCTGTCGGTGGCCCCCCGTAGCGTCGAGGCAACGAGACCACGACCGACCTGCAGGAGGCACCCGTGCAGACGAGCACCGAACCAGCGTTCCGGATCCGTTCCACGCCGGTGGCACGCAGCCGTGGGGACCTGCGCGTGCTCGACGTGCGGGACGATCTCAGCCGGGTCACCCGCGCCAACGGCGAGATCGTCGGGTACGTCGACCGGGTGGACGTCGCCGGCGGCACGGCGTACCGCGCGCGGCGGTACGTGGCGACCGAGCGTCGGTTCGTCGAGCTGCCGAACGTGTGGTCAGCCGACGACGCCGTCGACTGCCTCCGCTGGGGCTGACCCGCGGGCTGCAGACCTGCAGGGCGTCCGCATGGTCGACGGTCCGTCGGTCGCTCCGCCCGGGCACCGGTCGCTCCGCCCGGGCACCGGTCGCTCCGCCCGGGCACCGGTCGGCCCGACGGAAACGGCTCGACGGAACGCCGATCCGCCTCCGCGGTTCCGGGCCGTGCGCTGCGTAGGGTTCGCGCATGGACTGGTGGAACGACCTGACCGGCTGGAGCGCATCCGACGAGGGCTGGCGCGTGCTGTCCGGCGCGATCATCCCCTTCGTCGCGATCGTCGTCGCCGGAGTGATCGCCGCGCTGATCGGACGAGCGGCCGCGAAACGCGTCGTCGCGCTCCACGACCGGGAGAGCCGGAACTCGGCGGTCGCGGGCGTGGTCACCGCGGCGCGCAAGGCCTCCCGCTGGGGAGCGCTCGGACACGAGGAACGCGCGTACGCCGACCACCTCGCCGAGGACGCCGACGTGCGGCTGCGCCTCCTGCCGATGAGCGGTGCTCCGCTGGCCGCCGACTGGGTGCAGCACGAGCTCGCCGACATCAAGCGGAACTCCTCGACCTTCACCTCGCAGGCAGACCAGTCCCTCGCCGAGCTCCGTGACCGCCTGCTCGAGTGGAACGGCCGGCCCGGTCGTGCCAAGAAGCTGTTCAAGGCCGATCTCGAACGGTGGAAGTTCGACTCGCCGGACCCCGACGCCGAACTCATCGCCCGGCAGCAGGACTGGAACGCCGGCCAGCAGCAGCGATCGGCCGACGCGGACACCACCCCGGCGCGCCCGACGCCGACCACGACCTCACTCCGCCCGGCACCGCAGCAGTCCGGCGCCCCCGCCGGGGCCACGGCGCCCGGGAGCTCGGCGCCGGGGAGTCCGGCTCCGTGGTCGTCGGGTGCGGCCGCGGCCTCGACGACCGACCAGGACGCCACCACCCCGATCGACGACGTGCGCGGTTCGTCGGACAACCGCACGCGGCCCTACGGCGACCGTGAGACCGTGCCGCTCGACGGCACGCCCGTGCGCCCGCAGCTGGGCTCGCCGATCGCGTCCGGACGCCCCGGCAGCAGCACGGCGCCGAGCACCAGGAACGACCTGGGCACCCGCGGTGTGGACACCTCTGACTCCGGCGAGGTCGACCCGACCGACCGTGACCAGGGAGAACGCTCCGACGTCCGACCGAACGCAGCGCCGCGCGTCGCGAGCCCCACGTCCGCTGACGCGCACGTGAACCGTGCGTCTGCTTCGGCGAGCGGGCTCGACCGCTCCCCGGCGTCGGGCGCACCGGCGAGCGCACGAGCGGACGACGACGAGGACGGGCACGAGGACGGGCACGAGGACGGCTCGCCCTACACGCAGCCGATCAGCGCGAGCGAGCTCCGTCGCCGAGCATCCGACGACGACTGACCGTCCGACGTCAGGACCCCGAGAGGCCGCCATCCCAACGGATGGCGGCCTCTCGTCGCACGTGCCCCCGGCAGGAATCGAACCCGCGACACGGAGGGTAGAAACCACCTGCTCTATCCACTGAGCTACGGAGGCGAGCGCCGACGATTCTACCGCCGTCGGTCGGCGTGGCGCTGCACCGAGCGGTCGACACCGAGGACGGCCGACGAAGAGCACCTCGTCAGGCAGGCACGAGCGGGCTGAACCGGCAGCGAGCGTCCGCCGGAGCAGCAGGGAACGCCCGCTCACGGGGAGACGCTCTCCCGCTCACGGGGGGGGGGGGGGGACGCTCGCCCGATCGCGTCCGGCCGGGTCGCAGAGCGTTCGACGCCCGTCTCCCTGTCGTTCGTCTCAGGGTCACCGCCCCTCCGTACGGTCCGGGACATGCACCCTCGCGGACACGGAGACGGACACGGACACGGTTCCGGGGCCGTCGTGGCGATCGTCCCGGCCCGCGCGGG
The DNA here is from genome assembly GCF_005490985.1 of Curtobacterium sp. SGAir0471. Classification (NCBI taxonomy): domain Bacteria; kingdom Bacillati; phylum Actinomycetota; class Actinomycetes; order Micrococcales; family Microbacteriaceae; genus Curtobacterium; species Curtobacterium sp. SGAir0471. Next base: position 995,691 of record NZ_CP027869.1, on the reverse strand, counting down.
GTCGAAGGGCATCGCGGGCAAGAACCTCCGCACCGTCGGCGGTCGCTCGCTGGTGCGCCGAGCGGTCGATGCTGCACGAACGGCCTCGACGATCGACACCGTGGTGGTGTCGACCGACGGTGACGCCATCGCCGAGGCGGCCCACGACGCCGGCGCACTCGTCGTCCGACGTCCGCCTGAGCTCGCCGGCGACGAGGCCTCCTCGGAGTCCGCGCTCCTGCACGCCCTCGACGCCCTGATCGCGGACGGCCAGACACCGGAGATCGTCGTGTTCCTGCAGGCGACCTCACCGTTCATCGACCCGGCCGACCTCGACCGCGCGGTGCGGCGCGTGCAGAGCGGCGCTGCGGACGCCGTGTTCGCGGCCACCCCGTCGCACGCCTTCCTCTGGCGCACCGCTGCGGACGGCAGTGCGCGCGCCGTGAACCACGACGCCGCCGCACGACCGCGCCGCCAGGACCGCGAGCCGGATTACCGGGAGACCGGTGCCTTCTACACGTTCCGGGCGGCGGCCCTCCGGACGCACCGCCACCGCTTCCACGGTCGTGTGGAGGTCGCCGTCACCGACCCCCGAACGGCGATCGACATCGACGACCTCCACGACCTCGAGCTCGCCGACGCCCTCGCGAACGAGCACGACCCGGCACCCGCACCCGCACCGAACGGAGCACCATGACCGTCACCATCGGCACGTCGACCATCGGCGCCGGCAACCCCGCCTACCTGATCGGCGAGATCGGTCTCAACCACAACGGCGACGTCGACATCGCGAAGCGACTCATCGACGTCGCCGCCGACGCCGGCCTGCAGGCGGTCAAGTTCCAGAAGCGCACCCCGGAGATCGCCACCCCGGAGCACATGAAGGCCACTCCGCGGAGCACCCCCTGGGGCGAGATGACCTACCTGGAGTACCGGTACCGCGTCGAGTTCGACCGCGACCAGTACATCGAGATCGGCGACCACGCCACGCTCCGGGGCCTCGACTGGTTCGCCTCGCCGTGGGACGAGCCGAGCGTCGACTTCCTCGAGGACCTCAACGTCGTCGCGTACAAGATCGCCTCGGCGTCGGTCACCGACCTCGGCCTCCTGCGCGCCGTCGCGGCCACGGGCAAGCCGGTGATCCTGTCGACCGGGATGTCCACGCTCGAGCAGATCGACCGCGCGGTCGAGACGCTCGGCACGGCCCGGCTCGTCCTCATGCACGCCACGTCGACCTACCCGATGCCCGCCGAGGAGGCCAACCTGCGCATGATCGACACCCTCGCCCTCCGCTACGCCGGTGTGCCGGTCGGCTACTCGGGGCACGAGCCCGGTCTGCAGATCTCGCTGGCCGCGGTCGCCCTCGGCGCCTCGGCCGTCGAGCGGCACATCACCCTCGACCGCACCATGTGGGGGTCCGACCGCGCGGCGTCCCTGGAGCCGCACGGACTGCAGACCCTGGCCCGCGACGTCCGCGTCATCGAGACCGCGTTGGGCGACGGGATCAAGCGGATCTTCCCCGGCGAGCAGGCTCCGATGGCGAAGCTCCGCCGCGTCGGCGCCTGACCCGTCGCGTGCACGAGCGGGCGGAGCCGGCGGAGGCCGCACCCACGCGAGGGGGCGGAACCGGCGAGCGGGCAGAACCGGGGACCACACCCACGCGAGCGGGCGGAACCGGCGAGCGGGCAGAACCGGGGACCACACCCACGCGAGCGGACGGATCCGGGGAGCGGGCGGAACCGGCGGGGACCGCTCGTCGCGGGTCGACGGTCGGACGGGAGGCGCGCCTCCCGTCCGACCCGCCGCCCCGCGCCCGTCGTGTGGTCGGCCTGGTCGACACGGACTCCTTCGCGAAGTGGGGTGCGCACCTGCTCGCCACGGCTCCGGCGCACTGGCGCCTGGAACTCCTCGTCGTGGCGACCCCGCGGACGGCGAGCCGCGCGCAGCTGACGGCGGCCTTCCGCGGGCTGGATGCGCGGTTGCGGCACCTCGCCGGACAGCCTCCCGAGCCGGTGCCGGTCGACGCGATCCTCCGGCGACTGCGGGAGGACCCGCCGGACGCCGTCCTCGTGGCGTGCATCGGGCCGGTCGCCGAACTCGTGATCGACGAGGTGCACAGACGCCTGCCGCGCCGACCGGTGCTGCTGACCGGGCTGCCGGGGATCTCGTTCCCGGCGAAGTGGAAGGGCGTGTTCTTCCGCGCCCGTGCCGACCTGTTCGTGCTGCACAGCCACCGCGAGGTGCGTGCCTACCGCGACCTCGCGCGAGCGGGCGGAACCGAACCGCACTTCGCGCTCGCGACGCTCCCTTTCGCCCGCTCGACGCGTGGCCGTGCGTCCGACAGGGCAGCGTCCGACGGCGCAGCGGGCGACGGCGCAGCGGGCGACGGGACGGTCCGCGACACGGACGGCGCGCGTGACGCGGTGGTCTTCGCCGCGCAGCCGAGCGTCCCCGCCGACGAAGAGGATCGGCGTCGGGTCGTCGGCTGGCTCGTCGAGACGGCGCTGCGGCACCCGGAGTGGCGCGTGGTCGTGAAGGTGCGGGCAGTGTCGGGAGAGCACCAGACACACCGCGAGCAGTACCCCTACCCCGCGCTGCTCCCCGCCGACGCTCCGCCGAACCTCGTGGTCGCGAGCGGGCCGATGGCGCAGCACCTCGACCGCGCGGTCGCCCTCGTCACGGTGAGCTCGACCGCCGTGCTCGAGGCCGTGGCCCGCGGCGTGCCGGCGCTCACCCTGACCGACTTCGGCGTCTCGAGGACGCTCATCAACGAGGTCTTCGTGGACAGCGGCCTCGCGGGCGACGCCACCGACCTCGTGGCGGGGCGCTTCGGTACCGTCCGGCCCGGGTGGATGCACGACAACCACTTCCACCCGCCCGCCGACGACGACTGGGCCGAGCGGGCGGAAGCGCTCATGCGCGCGCGGGACACCGGAACGCTCGTGGACCGACCGGCCGCTCGGCGGAGCCGGGGTGGGGCGCTCCGCCGGGCATGGGAGCGCAAGAACGCCCTCGGGCCGGACGATCGTTCGGTGCTCGGCGTGGTCGCCCTCGTGCTCGGGACCCCGGTGCGGACGGCGAAGCGCGCCGTCCGACGGCTGCGCGGGCTGGTCCGCCCGGCACCGCTTCCGTCGCCGGTCGTCGGGCCGCCGCGGTCGCAACGCGACCAGACGCCGGTCGGCGCGACGCGGCGGGGGTGACGGACGGGGCGGAGGGGGCCGCGCCTCCAGGCCGGGTCAGAGCGCCTTCGCGACCGCCACCAGCAGCTGGTCGCGCGAGGGGACGCCCGGCGAACGGAAGACCTCGGCACCGTCGTCGCGCCGCACGATGATCGTGGGAGTCGAGCGGATGCCGAGGTCCTCTGCGGTGTCGGGGTGGGCCGCGACGTCGCGTTCCGTGACCCGGAGCCCGGGGACGAGCGCCGCAGCCTCACCTGTCACGCGGCGGGCGGCCGCGCACGGGGCGCAGAAGGCGGAGGTCCAGAGGTCGAGCTGCACGGGACGGTGCAACGTCCGCGGCGCGGGATCTACTCCCGGTCGAACTCGCCGCTGCGGTCGCCGCGGTCCTGCAGGTCGTCGACCGGGTCGGAGTCGGCGGCGTCGTACTCGTACTCGACGGAGGTCTGGTCGAGCACCTGACGGGTCTTCGTGGCCTTGTAGGTGAAGGCGGTCTGCAGGCCCTCGACGTCCGCGTACACCGTGACCTCGTCGTCGACCGCGTCGCTCGTGGCGGTGCGGGTGTCGGTCGTGCCGTCGAAGGGACCGCCGTGGAAGATCGCGGTGTACTCGTCGCCCTCGTGGATGGTGATGTCGCTCATGCGTCCCTTGTACCAGGGGCGCCCTGTTGACGGATGCATAGCACCGCTATATAGTTCAGACATGGAACAAACACGGGCGCAGACACTCGAGACGCTCGTCGTCTCCGTCAACCGCCTGGTCCGCGCAGCGGCGCGGGCCTCGGGCGACGCGACCTCAGCCGCGGTCTGGCGCACGCTCGGCATCCTCGAGACCGAGCAGCCGCTGCGCCTCGGGGAACTCGCCGCCGCGTCGCGTGTGGCACAGCCCACCATGACCCGGATCGTCTCCGGGATGCTCGCCGACGGACTGCTCTCACGCACCGTCGACCCCGACGACTCCCGCGGTCAGCTCATCGAGCTCACCGACACCGGGCGCGAGCGGCTCCTCGCCTGGCGCGCGACCATCGCCGACTCGGTCGGAGCGGTCTTCGCCGACCTCGACGACGACGACTGGGACGTCCTGCGGGGCGCCGCCGCCATCATCGCCTCGCGCACCACCACGAACCCCACGAGAACGGAGATCCCCGCGTGAACGCCCACGCACCCGCTGCGTCCGGCAGCATCCTCAAGCAGTCGTCCGCCGTCTGGGCGATCGCGTTCGCATGCGTCGTCGCCTTCATGGGCATCGGCCTCGTCGACCCGATCCTCCCCGCCATCGCCACCTCGCTCAAGGCGACGGCAGCGCAGACCGAGCTGCTCTTCACGAGCTACCTCGCCGTCACCGGTGTCGCGATGTTCTTCACCAGCTGGGTGTCGAGCCGCATCGGCGCGAAGAACACGCTGCTCATCGGGCTCGCGCTCATCGTCGTGTTCTCGGTGCTGGCTGCGACCTCGGGCAGCGTCTGGAACATCATCGGCTTCCGCGCCGGGTGGGGCCTCGGCAACGCGCTCTTCATCTCCACCGCGCTCGCGACCATCGTCGGGGCGGCCTCCGGCGGCACCGCGTCGGCGATCATCCTGTACGAGGCCGCGCTCGGCCTGGGCATCGCCGTGGGTCCGCTCGTCGGCGGGCTGCTCGGATCGGTGAGCTGGCGCGGACCGTTCTTCGGCGTCACGACGCTCATGGCCGTCGCGTTCATCGCCGTGGTGACGCTGCTCAAGTCCTCGGGGCTCGAGAAGCCGACACCGACGAAGCTCTCGGCACCCTTCCGCGCACTCGGACGGCCGGCACTCGCCGCCCTCGCGGTCACCGCGCTCTTCTACAACATCGGCTTCTTCGTGCTCCTGGCGTACACGCCGTTCCCGCTCGGCTTCGGTGCGCTCGGCATCGGCTTCACGTTCTTCGGCTGGGGCGTCGGGCTGGCGATCACCTCCGTGTGGGTGGCGCCGATCCTGACCGCTCGCCTGCGTCGGACGACCGTGCTGAAGATCGCGCTGCCGCTGCTGGCCCTCGACCTGTTCGCCGCGGCGGTCGTCGTGACGTCGCAGGTCGGGCTGATCATCTGCGTGATCATCGGTGGGCTCGTGCTCGGTGTCCTCAACACGGTGCTGACGGAGTGCGTGATGGAGGCGACGGACCTCCCCCGCTCGGTGGCGTCGAGCGCGTACTCAGCGGTCCGCTTCATCGGTGGTGCGATCGCTCCGCCCGTGGCGACGCTGCTCGCGGACTCGTTCTCGCCGTCGGCGGCGTACGTGTTCGCCGGGGTCTCGGTGGCGATCGCGTTCGTGGTCGTGGTGCTGACGACGAAGGTGCTGCGACGGGTCGACGACGGCGCGGAGCCGGAGCGCGTCGAGGCCGAGGCGATCTCGGCGGGCGAGATGGTCTGAGGCGCTTCTCGCTCTCGCTCCGGGCGGGAACTGCGAGCGGACTGCGGTCCGGTCGTGGTTCCCGCCCGTTCGTCGTGTGGGCGGGGAGGCGGGGGTGGGTGCGGCGCGGCGGAGGCGGCGAGGCGCGGTGGGCTCTGGCGGGCGGGGCGGGCTCCGGCCGGCGTGTCGGGTCAGGGCCGGCTGTGGACGCCCGAGCACCGGTCGGGCGCGCGTCGGCGAGCGGGCGGAACCCGCGGGTCGGGGCGGACCGGGTGGCCGACTCCGCCCGCTCGCGTGACCCGAGGGCGGGGAGGACGGACCGCCGGGCTGTGGGCGCGCCTCCAGGCTGCTGGGTGCCGTCGGTGCGGCTGAGTGAGACGGACGTTCTCCGCGAGCGGGCGGAAGCCGTGAGGGCGGGGCGGACCGCGCCTCCGATTCCACCCGCTCGCGTGATCTGAGGGTGTGGCGGCCGGACCCACGGACCGATGGCAGGCCTCCAGCTCAGGCGAGATGCCAGGGGCGGTCGGGGATGTTGCGCGGCAGCAGACGCTGGCGATCGGGCGGAACCGGCACGCAGGATCCCCTGTCCGGGCCGGTTCCGCCCACTCGCGAGGCCCGGACCGGGGCAGGCCTGGAGGCACGGATCGCGCCCGAGGGACAGCCCCGGTAGCGAACGGGCGGAACCGGTCCCCTCCGCGGCGGTTGCAAGCGGGTTCCGCCCGCTCACGGCAGCCAGGAGGCGCGGGACGCGTCGGGCGGCCCGGTTCCGTCGCGAACGGGTGGAACGGTCGGCTGCGCACGGCTCTGATCGCGGATCCCGCCCGCTCACGGGCGCGCCAGCGCATCCCGCCGTTCGCAGGGCCCTGACCGCGACGGACCGGAGGCACGGATCACGCTCGGCCAACGGGTCCGGTTGCGAACGGGCGGATTCCGACCGACCCGCGAGCGCGCCCGTGCCGGTTCCGCCCGCTCGTGGTCGCCGGGCGGGCAGCGCCCCCCCACAGCCGCACCGCCGGGGCGCGGGAGCGTCACAGGCGCGGAATAGGATCGGGGCATGGCAACTGCGAACGACCGCCTCGTCTGGATCGACTGCGAGATGACGGGTCTCGACCTCGGGGTCGACGAGCTCGTCGAGGTGGCTGTCGTCATCACGGACTTCGACCTCGTCCCCGTGCACCCGGGCTTCGACATCGTGATCAAGCCGGACCAGTCCGCGCTCGACAACATGAACGAGTTCGTGACGAACATGCACACGACCTCGGGTCTGCTCGAGGAGATCCCGCACGGCGTCTCCCTGGCAGACGCCGAGTACCAGGTGCTCGAGTACATCCTCCAGCACGTCCCGGCCGAGGGCAGCGCACCGCTGGCGGGCAACACGATCGGGACGGACCGCGCGTTCCTGTCGAAGTACATGCCGCGGGTCGACGGGCACCTGCACTACCGCAGCGTGGACGTGTCGAGCATCAAGGAGCTCTGCCGTCGCTGGTTCCCGCGCGTGTACTTCAACGCGCCGGAGAAGCACGGCGGGCACCGTGCACTCGCGGACATCCTCGAGTCGATCCGTGAGCTCGAGTACTACCGTCGCGCGGGCTTCGTCGCCGAGCCCGGCCCGACCACCGAGGACGTCCGCGCCGTCGCGGCCGAGGTCGTCGAGCGCTGGGAGCCCCGGCTCGCGCAGCCGGCTGCAGAGTGACGACGGGCGCTGTCGCCCAGCAGCAACGCAGCAGTGACGAGGCAGCGAGCCCGCTGGCTGGCGACGGCGACACGCCTGGTCGGAGGAGCCTCCGGCATGTACTACTATTGAGTGGTCGCGCCGGTCCGCCAGCGCGTACATGGTGGGTATAGCTCAGTTGGTAGAGCGCCTGGTTGTGGTCTAGGAGGTCGCGGGTTCGAGACCCGTTACTCACCCCAGTTCGTGGAGGCCCCGTCCGACAGGACGGGGCCTTCGTCGTTCTCCGATGCCGGTGTGCCACGATCGACCTCGTGATGGAGATGTCCGCCGACGAGTTCGAGCAGCTCGTGACCGACGAGCTCGACCTGCTGCCCGACGAGATGGTCGACGGGCTCGACAACGTGGTGTTCGTCGTCGAGGACGAACCCGAGGACGGCTCCGACCTGTTCGGCGTCTACGAGGGGGTCGCCGCGACCGAGCGCGGGCAGTACGGGTTCGGTGAGCTGCCGGACCGGATCGTGGTGTTCCGCAAGCAGCACTTGGAGGAGTGCGACACCGTCGAGGAGCTCCGGGACGAGGTGCACACCACGCTCGTCCACGAGATCGGGCACTTCTACGGCATCGACGACGCCCGGCTGCACGAGCTCGGCTGGGCGTAGCCGCAGCGCAGCGCGGCGCAGCGCAGTGGTCGACCGAGGCCCGCGCTCAGCGACGCATCGCGGGCGAACGAGCCCGAGAACCGTCGCTGAGCGCGAGACTCGCCCGCGCACGCGCGCACGCGCGCACCCGCGCACCCGCGCACCCGCGCACGCGCGCCGCGCCGCCTGGCCCTCAGAACCGCGTCGGCCCAACCTCGTGGTACCGCTCCCACGCGTCGACCGGCCCCCGCCCGTGCAGCACGTACTCGCCCACGAGCCGCTCCTTGTACACGGCCGGGTTGTGCGACGCCACGACCCGCGCGTTCCGCCAGTGCCGGTCGAGCGCCCGGGTCCGGTCCGCCGCCGAGGCCCCGCCGACCTCGAACAGCTCCGTTGCCGCCCGCAGCACCCGCGGCCCGACCTCGACCTGCGCCTGGTAGACGGCGTTCTCGGCCGCGTCGAGCACCGCGTGGTCGACGCCGACCCCCGGCACGTTGGTCGCCACGACCCCGTCGAGCAGCCCGGCCGCCGCAGCGACGAGCGACCGAGCCGTGAACGCCCCCGACGACAGGCGCCCGAGCACGGCGAGCACCTGCGGGTCGTCCCCCGGTACGGCGGCGTTCGCGTGGATGTACGTCCGGGTCCGCGGTCGGACGAACGCCACCGCGTCGTCGACGACGGCCTGCCCGATCCCCGCGAGCACCGCCAGCAGGTACAGCTGGTAGAAGGCCTGGATGTGCGACAGCGGCGCGTCCCGGTACCCCGAGATCACCGACTCGTCGACCGCGACGCCGTCGAAGACCGTCGTCCCCGAGGCGGTGAGCCGCTGCCCGAACCCGTCCCAGTCGTCGACCCCGGTGACGCCGGGCGCGTCCGTGGGCACCGCGAACGTCACCCGCTCGCCGTCGCGGTCGGCCGCCAGGTAGATCCAGTCGGCGTAGAGCGTGCCGGTCGAGTAGAACTTCCGCCCGTCGAGCCGCCACGTCCCGTCGGCGTCGGGCGCGACGGTCGTCGAGATGTCCGCGAGCGTGGTGCCGGTCCGCTCCGAGGTCGCGTTCCCCACGACCGCCCCGTCGACGATCCGCTGCAGCCACTCATCACGACCGGGCGAATCCGGACGCAGGAGCACGAGTTCGGTGTACCCGAAGTGCCCGCGCCACAGGTGCGCGATGTTCGAGTCCGCCGCCGCGAGGTCCGCCACCAGGTGCGCCAGCTCCACGAGCGTCACACCGAAGCCGCCGCGGTCCTCGGGCACGCGGAGGCGACCGAAGCCCGCCTCCGCGAGTGCCCGGACCTCGGCGTGCGGCAGCTGCCGCTCCCCCGGGCTCCCGGACGCCAGCTCGCGCCCGACGGCCCCCTCGCGGATGCGGCCGAAGACCGGGGCGAAGTGGTTCCGCAGGGCCGTCAGCCGGTCGGTCTGGAGGCGCGGAGCAGCCCCGTCGGTCGTCGTCGCGTCGGTCACGCGGTCACCTCCACGGCGTCGCGCCCGCCGTCCGAGCCCGTCGCGTCGCCGGACGCGCCGGACCCGCCAGTCACGCCAGTCACGCCGGACCCGCCGGACCCGCTCGACCCGCCGGAGAACGCCCCGCGCCACCGCCTGGCCGGGTGGGAGTCCGGCAGCTGCGCGTGGCCGAAGAGCTTCTCGCGCAGGGTGCCTGCCCTCCCGGTACTCGGACTGCATGAGTCCCCGCTGCTGCAGGGTCGGCGCGATGTCGTCCACGAATTCCTCGTACGAGCCGGGCAGCGTCCAGTTGATGACGTTCACCCCGTCGACACCGACGTGCTGCCACGCGGCGAGCTCGTCGGCGATCTGCTCGGGCGTCCCGACGACGCGGGCGCGGAGCTTGGCGGACAGCCGGGCGAGGTCGGCGATGGTCGGCTCACGGTCGCCGGCGGCCTCGCGGAGCCACTGGAGGTGCGACTGCCCGGCGTGCGTCCGGACCTCGGACAGCGGCGTCGCGGGGTCGAGCGGTTCGCCGGTGTCGGGGTCGAAGCCGAGGTTCGAGTGCACGAGGAACCCGTCGGCTGCGAGGTACTCGTCGATCTCCGCCTCCTTGGCCTTCGCCTCGGCCTCGGTGGACCCGGTGACGAAGGTCAGGCCGAGGAAGAAGGCGATGTCCTCCCGGCGTCGGCCGGCTGCGGCCGCGAGGTCGCGGGTCTCGTGGATGAGCTGCTCGGTGGCGTCGCGGTTGGAGGTGAGGATGAACTGGGCCTCGGCGTTCCGCGCGGCGAAGGCCCGACCGGCCGGCGAGGACCCTGCCTGGAACAGCACCGGCGTACGCTGCGGCGATGGGGCGCTGAGGTGCGGACCCTGCACGTCGTACCGCTTCCCGTGGTGGTCGATGCGGTGCACCTTCTCCGGGTCGGCGTACCCGCGCACCGGGTCCTTGAGGACGGCACCGTCGTCCCACGACCCCTCCCAGAGCTTCGCGCAGACCTCGAGGTACTCCTCGGCCCAGGCGTAGCGCTCGTCGTGCTCCTCGAGCCGGTCGGCCCCGAAGTTGCGGGCGGCGCTGTCGAGGGCGCTCGTGACGACGTTCCAGCCGATGCGGCCGCGGGTGATGTGGTCGAGCGTCGAGACCTTGCGGGCGAAGTCGAACGGGTGCGCCTGGATGACGCTCGAGGTGAATGCCAGGCCGAGGTGCTCCGTGGACACGGCGAGCGCGGAGAGCAGGACGGACGGGTCGTTCGAGGGGATCTGGAGGCCCTCGCGGAGGTTTGTCGAGTAGTCGCCGCGGGCGGGCCCGTACGTGCCGACGACGTCCGCGAAGAACATCGCATCGAACTTTCCGCGCTCGAGCGTCTTCGCGAGGTCGGTCCACAGCGTCACGTCGTCGAAGTCGGCCTGCCGCGCCTCGGGGTGCCGCCAGAGGCCGTGCTGGATGTGCGACGTCGTGTTCATGACGAAGGCCGCGAAGCGCAGCGGACGGATCGGTGCATCGCTCATGGATCCATGGTGTCGACCGATGCCGCGCCGGCGACGTGACGTGACCTCGCGTTACGGGCGGTGTTCCGTCGGGGCCGGGCGGCGACCATGCTCCTGGGTCATGCCGATCCAGACGACCGCAGCCGCGCCTCCCGTCCGTCCCACCGATCCGTCGACGAACGCGACCCGACGTCGCGTCGCCCTCGCGTCGTTCGTCGGGACGACCGTCGAGTACTACGACTTCTACCTGTACGCGACGGCCTCGGCGCTCGTCTTCGCACCCACGTTCTTCCCGACCGTGACGCCCGCGGTCGGGGTCATCGCGTCGTTCGCGACCTACGGCGTCGGGTTCGTGGCGCGGCCGCTCGGCGGCATCGTGGCCGGGCATCTGGGTGACCGGATCGGGCGGAAGAAGCTGCTCGTCGCGTCGCTCGTGCTCATGGGGATCGCGTCGACGCTCATCGGGGTGATCCCCTCTGCGGCGACGATCGGCGTCGGGGCGGTCGTCGCGCTCGTGGTCCTGCGGCTGCTGCAGGGTGTCGCCGCGGGTGCCGAGTGGGGCGGGTCGGCGCTGCTGTCGGTCGAGCACGCGCCGGTGCGGCACCGGGGTCTGTTCGGGGCGTTCACCCAGATGGGATCCGCGGGCGGGATGCTCCTGGCGACCGGGGTCTTCACGCTCGTGCGGACCGTGCTCGGCAACGATGCGTTCCTGGCGTGGGGCTGGCGACTGCCGTTCCTGTTCTCGGCGGTGATCGTCGCGGTCGGGCTCGTCATCCGGCTCGGCGTCCAGGACGCCCCGGTGTTCCAGGAGCTGCGCGCGTCCGGTGGTGTCGAGCGGTTCCCGGTGTGGCAGGCGGTCCGCCGACACCCGCGGTCGATCCTGGTGACCGCCGGGCTGCGGCTCGTGCAGCCGGCGCTGTACTCGATCCTGACGACGTACTCGCTGACGTACCTCGGGGCGAAGCGCGGCGAGGAGGGGTCGGCCGCAGGCCTGCAGGCGGTGCTCGTGATCTCGGCGGTGTCCCTCGTGTCGACGCCGTTCTGGGGGTGGTTGTCGGACCGTGTCGGGCGCCGGCCGCTCGCGATCGGGTCGGCGGTCGGGATCGCGGTGCTGATCTGGCCGTTCTTCGCGTTCCTCGACGCCGGGCCCCTCGTGCTGCTCCCCCTCGTGGCGCTGATCGGCATGAGCGTGTTCCACGACAGCATCTACGGGCCGCAGGCGGCGTGGTTCGCGGAGCAGTTCCCGACGGGTCGGCGCTACTCGGGGATGAGTCTCGGCTACCAGATCGGGTCGATCTTCTCGGTGGGGTTGACGCCGTTGCTCGCGGCGGTGTTCGTCGAGGTGGGCGGGGGTTCGCCGTGGATCCTGTGCGCGTACCTCGGGGTGTACGCGGTGCTCTCGGTCGTGGCGGCGGTGTTCGCGGTGGACCCGGTGCGGGACGCGCGGCGGGTGGACGTCAGTCCGCGCGGCGGCGCCGGTCGCGCCGAGTGACTCCACGCGCTCAGCGACACTTCACGGGTCCCGACGGGCGTGAGGTGTCGCTGGGCGCGTGAACTCGCCGGACGAGTCGCCGCCGGCCCGCCCCTCCCTACGTCCGGACGACCACGTCGGCGAGCGCACGCGGCGCCTCGGCCGCGATGAACGCCCGCTCCTGCGCCGCCCAGCGCTCCCACTCGCGGGCGAACACCTCGCCGTCGCGACCGATCGCCCGGTCGCGCCGGACCTCGTCGTCGGCCTCGAGCCACACCCGGAGCGTCGCGAGTGGTGCGGACGCCCGGGAGAGCGCCCCGCACCCCTCGACCACCAGCGGCGCGTCCGGCTCGAGCGGCACCCACCCCGCGGGCTCGGACCGCCCCCAGTCCCACCGTCGGTACCCGGACCGCGTCCCGAGCACGTCCGACACCACCGCGTCCGCGGCCGCCCGCAGACCGTCCCACCCGGGGTAGACGTCGTCGAGGTGCACGACTCCTGCGCCGAGCCGAGCCGCGAGGGCGTCCCCCAGCGTGGTCTTCCCGGTGCCCGAGCGCCCGTCGACCAGCACGACGAGGCGCCTTCCGGCGGCAGCAGCAGTCCCGGCCGCGGCGGCGGCGAGCCCCTCGACGAGCGCCGCGTCGGGCGCTGAGCCCGACGCAGCGTCGGGCGCCGGGCCCGACGCAGCGTCGGGCGCCGAGCCCGACGCAGCGTCGGGCGTCGCGTGCGCGGTGGGCGCGGGCCGCCCGAGCTCAGGCACGCCAGCTCCCCACGGCCACGGCGACGGCGGTCGACACGACACCGATGCCCACCAGCACGGCGACCATCGCCCACTCCGGTCCCGCGAACCGCGCCGGCCGCGCCCACGTCCGCGGACCGGGAGCGCCGAACCCGCGCGACTCCATCGCCACCGCCAGGGTCGTCGCCCGTCGGAGCGCGAGCACGAGCAGCGCGAACGCCATCGACGCCCCGCGACGCAGTCGACCGTGGTCGGCGAGCCCGCGCGCGCGTCGCGCCATCGCGAGCTGGCGCCAGTCCTCGCCGAGCAGGGTCGTCATCCGCACCGCGGCGAGGGCCCCGAGCACGAACCGCGCCGGCAGCCGCAGCAGCTGTGCGAGCCCGTCCGCCAGGTCGGTCGGGTCGACCCCCACGAAGAGCAGCACCGCCGGCAGCCCGACCGCGAGGACCCGCAGCGCCGTCGCCAGCGCGAGCGCCAGCGATCCGTCGGTGACGTGCGCGAAGCCGAGGTCGAACCACTCCCGCCCGGAGGGCCGCCCGTACAGTGCGATGCTCAGCGCCGTCAGGGGCACGGCGACGAGCACCGGCGACGCCCGCAGTAGCGCGGTCCGCGGTGGGATCCGGAGGACCGGCAGGAGCAGGAGCTCCAGCGCGAGCGCGACCGATGCGGACACGACGTCGAGGCTCGTCACGAGGCACACGCCGAGCGCGAGCACACCGAGCATCGCCGCCACGGGTTGGACTCCGGCGACCCCGCGTCGGGTCCGGACGGGAGGCACGGCTCCCCCACCCTCGTCGGCGTGCGCGGTCGAGGTGGTCACCGGTGCACCTCCGTGGTCGGTCGGTTCAGGTCGGCACCGTCCGCCGCCCCGGTCCGTGCGTCCGCCGACGCCTCGTCACCGCCGCGCGTCACGGGTTCGGCCCGTGCGTCCGCCGACCACTCGTCGCCGCCGCTCGTCGTCGCCACGGGGTGTGCGCCGTCGGCAGCGAGCACGACCTCGTCGGCGTCGAGCGCGCGGACGAGGTCACGGTCGTGGGTCACCACGACGAGCGCCGTCCCCGCGTCCGCCGTCGCCCCGAGCAGGTCGACCACGGCCTGCCAGGTCGCGCGGTCCTGTCCCGAGGTCGGCTCGTCGAGCACGACCACCGGCGGCCTCGAGGCCACGACGGCCCCGATCGCGAGCCGTCGCTGCTCACCACCGGACAGCGTGAACGGGTTGGCGTCGGCGAGGTGCCGCAACCCGAACAGGTCGAGGAGCTCCTCGACCCGAGCGTCCACGTCCGTCACGCCGAGCGCGCGCGGGCCTGCGGCGAGCTCCTCGCGGACGCTGCGTGCGACGAACTGGTGCCCGGGGTCCTGGAACACCGTGCCGATCCGGGCGGCCAGCTGTCGGCTCGTCCACCGGTGTGGTGCGGGACCGGCGTCCTCGGCCAGCCCTGGCGTCGCCCGGAGCGTGCCGCCCGCGGGTCGCAGGAGTCCCGCGAGGGTGAGGCCGAGCGTCGACTTACCGACGCCGTTCGGGCCGGTGATCGCGAGGACCCGGCCGCGCCGGACCCCGAGGTCGATGTCGCTGCCGACGCGGGTGCCGCCGGTCCGTCCGAGGAGCCCACCGCGGGCGGTCGCGAGTCCCAGCGCCTCGAGCAGCAGCGTTCCCCCGTCGAGCGGGCGGAACGTGCCCTCGTCGGGCGGTGCACCCGGTGCGGTTCCGCCCGCTCGCGAGGAGGCCCGGTCCGCTGGCGCAGGAGCGCCGCCCGCTCGCGACGCGCCCCCGCTCCCTGGCGACGCGCCGCCGGCCGCGCGCGACGGGACCCCGCCTGCTCGGGACGAGCCCCGGGCCGGCTCGGCGCCCGGCACCCACACGCCGGCCGCGGTGAGCGCAGCGCCGTGCTCCGCGAGCACCGTCGCCGGGGCCCCGTCCGCGACCACGCCGCCGCCGGGTTCGAGCAGCACGAGGCGGTCGACCAGGTCGAGCCAGGTGCCGATCCGGTGCTCGACCACGAGCATGGTCGCGCCGGTGGTGTCGAGCAGCGCCCGGACGGCGTCGTGGACCTGCGCCACCCCCTCGGGGTCGAGGTTCGCGCACGGTTCGTCGAGCACGAGCACCCCCGGACGCATCGCGAGCACCCCCGCGAGCGCCAGACGCTGCCGCTGCCCGCCGGAGAGCCGGCTCGTGGACCGGTCGAGGGGCAGGTCGAGTCCGACGACCCCGAGCGCGTGCCGGACCCGTTCCCAGGTCTCGGCCCGGGGCACCCCGGTGTTCTCACAGCCGAAGGCCACGTCGTCGCCGATGCGCGACATCACCGTGTGGGCCTCGGGGTCCTGCATGACGAGGCCGACGCGCCCGCGGACCGCGCGGGGGTCGGCACCGTCGACCAGGACGGAGCCCTGCACGGCTGCCGCGGTGTCGTCGTCGGGGTCGGGTTCGTCGGCCAGGACCGCCGCCACCGCACGGAGCACCGTCGACTTGCCGGCGCCCGATGGACCGACGACCGCGACGCGCCCACCCGGCTCGACGACGAGGTCCAGGCCGCGGACGGCCCAGGCGTCGCGCCCGGCGTACCGCCAGCCCCAGTCACGGAAGACGACGCGCGCCGCCCCCGAGGACGACACGGCGGTCACCGGGCGGCGCGGGACCCGCGCTCGGCCTGCTCGGCGGCAGGCGTCTCGGTGTCGGTGGCCACCGCGTCCGCCGAGGTCGTCCCCGGGGCCTGCGACCGTCGAGCGTGCTCACGCCCCGCTGCGAACGAGGAGAGCACCCCGGTCGCGGCGAGCGCCCGGACGAGCAGCCACGAGCCGAGTCCGGCGATCACGGCGCCGGACACCACGGCGGACACGACGTAGACGGTCTTGAAGGCGGCGTCGAGGCCCGGGTACCAGAGCACCGTGTCGTTGATGCCGAGGGCGAGGCCGGCGGCGGCACCGGCGAGCACGACGACCGGCAGGCGGTAGGCGCGGTACAGGAACAGCGCGAGCACGAGCTCGGCACCGAGGCCCTGCACGAGGCCGGCCTCGAGCGTCAGCCACCCCCACTGCGTGCCGAGCAGCGCCTCGACGCTGGCGGCGACCATCTCGGCGTAGAGCGCGGCGCCGGGCTTCCGGACGACGATCGCGACGACCGGTCCGGCGAGCAGCCAGACCCCGCCGAAGAGCGCCTGGGTGCCGGGCAGGACCAGACCGGCGACGGCGCTGATCGGCTCGTAGCCGAACTCCCAGAGCTTGAAGACGACGCCGATCGCGACGGCGAGGACGCTGGCGACGACGATGTCGACGACCCGCCAGCGCAACGAGCGCTTCGGGGCGGTGGACGGTACTGCGGACTGCGTGGTTGCAGGCATGGTTGCTGACTCCTCCCTGCGCCGGCATGACCCGGATCAGGTTCGACGGTCGGAGCGCCGTTCGCTCCCTCTCAGCCCGGCGGTCCCGGACTCCCGTGTGTGTGGCAGCAGTCTAGACGCGGTCACGTCGTGTGACGCGTGCACGTGACGGACGGGAGGCCCGTGGCGGCGTCGCCACGGGCCTCCCGTCCGGTGGTTCACTTCTTGAGGGCGCGGATCACCTTGCTCAGGGCCTTGCCGGTCACCCAGATGGTCGGGATGCTCACCGCGAGCAGCGAGATGAGGTTGGGCTCGAACTGCAGGTCCTGTCCGGGGCGGCGCACGTAGGCGCCGACGGGGATCGATGCGCCGCCACCGCCGCCACCGCCGTTCTCGTCGTCGCCGCCGGCGCCGAAGCCGAACCAGCCGATCGACACCGGGATCAGGGTCTGGTCGCCGACCTCGACCGGCTCCCCGTAGTTCGTCGAGACGCCCACCGGGCGCACCTTGTCTGCGATCTGACTCACGATGTTGGCCATGCGCGCGAGGCTACTCGGCGGTTCCTCCACAGGGTGGGGTCGGGCCCGCGGTGTCCACGGCTGTGGCTTGTCTGCGGACGCCGGAGGCTCGCGCCGATATGTTGACGAAACCCACACCTGGAGGACCGTTTGCACACCTGGCCCGGCAACCCGTACCCCCTCGGGGCGACCTACGACGGCAGCGGCACGAACTTCGCCCTGTTCAGCGAGGTCGCCGACCGTGTGGAACTGTGCCTCTTCGACGACGCGGGGAACGAGGAGTGCGTCGACCTGGTCGAGGTGGACGCCCACGTCTGGCACGCCTACCTGCCGAACGTCGCCCCGGGGCAGGAGTACGGCTTCCGCGTGCACGCCCCGTACGACCCGGCGAACGGGCTGCGCGGCAACCCGAACAAGCTGCTCCTCGACCCGTACGCCAAGGCGACGAGCGGCGACATCGACTGGGACCAGGCGCTGTTCTCGTACACGTTCGGCGACCCGGACTCGACCGACGACCAGGACTCGGCGTCCCACATGATGAAGGGCGTCGTCATCAACCCGTTCTTCGACTGGCAGGGCGACCGGGCACCTCGGATCCCCTACGGCGAGACGGTGATCTACGAGGCGCACGTCAAGGGCCTCACCGAGACGCACCCCGACGTGCCCGAGGAGCAGCGCGGCACCTACGCCGGCGTCGCCCACCCGGCCGTCATCGAGCACCTCAAGCGGCTCGGGATCACGACGCTCGAGCTCATGCCCGTGCACCAGTTCGTCAACGACTCGACGCTGCAGGAGAAGGGGCTGTCGAACTACTGGGGCTACAACACCATCGGCTTCTTCGCCCCGCACTCGCACTACTCGTCCTCCGGCGACCGCGGCCAGCAGGTGCAGGAGTTCAAGGCGATGGTGCGCGAGCTCCACCGTGCGGGCATCGAGGTGGTCCTCGACGTCGTCTACAACCACACGGCAGAGGGCAACCACCTCGGCCCGACGCTGTCGTTCCGCGGCATCGACAACGCCGCCTACTACCGCCTGGTGGAGGACGACAAGCGGTACTACATGGACACGACCGGCACGGGGAACTCGCTCAACGTCGGGCACCCGCACTCGCTGCAGCTGATCATGGACTCCCTGCGCTACTGGGTCACCGAGATGCACGTCGACGGGTTCCGCTTCGACCTCGCCGCGGCGCTCGCCCGCGAGTTCTACGAGGTCGACCGGCTCGCGGCCTTCTTCGAACTGGTGCAGCAAGACCCGATCGTGTCGCAGGTGAAGCTCATCGCCGAGCCGTGGGACGTCGGGCCCGGCGGGTACCAGGTCGGCAACTTCCCGCCGCAGTGGTCGGAGTGGAACGGCAAGTACCGCGACACCGTGCGCGACTTCTGGCGGGGTGAGCCCTCGACCCTCGGCGAGTTCGCCTCGCGGATCTCCGGGTCGGCGGACCTGTACGAGCACGACGGCCGGACGCCCAAGGCGAGCATCAACTTCATCACCGCGCACGACGGCTTCACGCTGTACGACCTCGTCGCCTACAACGAGAAGCACAACGAGGCCAACGGCGAGGACAACAACGACGGCGAGAGCCACAACCGGTCGTGGAACTCCGGGGTCGAGGGACCGACGGACGACCCCGACGTCGCGGCGCTCCGGCTCCAGCGTCGGCGGAACTTCCTCGCCACGCTGCTGCTCAGCCAGGGCGTGCCGATGATCGCCCACGGCGACGAGCTCGGCCGGACGCAGCACGGCAACAACAACGTGTACGCGCAGGACTCCGCGATCAGCTGGATCGACTGGGAGCACGCCGACGACGAGCTCGTGCAGTTCACCGCCGACGTCGTGAAGCTGCGGCACGACCACCCGACGTTCCGGCGCACCCGCTACTTCAACGGCCGACCGGTGCGCCGGGGCGAAGGCGAGCCCCTGCCCGACGTCGTCTGGCTGACCCCCTCCGGCGATGCGATGGACCCGGAGGACTGGGACTCAGGATTCGGCAAGAGCGTCGGCATGTACCTGAACGGCGAGGGCATCCGCGGGCGCGACCGCTGGGGCGAGCGCGTCACCGACGTGGCGTTCCTGACCTACTACAACGCCCACGACGACGTCGTGACGTTCACGCTGCCGCCCGAGGAGTACTCCCCCGGGTGGACCGTGCGGATCGACACGGCCGAGCCCGGGGCGCGCGAGACCGTGCTCGACGCGGGAACCCCGCTCGACGTGCCGGCGCGCTCGATGATCGTGCTCCGCGCCGAACCCGACCACGAGGTCACCACCACCGAGGTCGAGTCGGTCGAGGGCGGGCGGCAGTCCACCCCGACCAACCCGGCGGCGTCGACCGCCACATCCGCGACCGACCCGGGGTCCACGGCCTCCCCCGCATCCCCGCCCGCATCCGCTGCGCCTGCTGCAGACCCTGATGCGACCGACACCGACTCGCCCGACACCGAACCCGAACCCGAATCCACAGGAGCCACCGCGTGAGCGCTCACCGCGTCCCCACGTCCACCTACCGGTTGCAGGTCACCGCCGACTTCGACCTCGCCGCCGCCCGGGGCGTGGTCGACCACATCCGCACGCTCGGTGCGGACTGGGTCTACCTCTCCCCCGTGCTGCAGGCCGAACCCGGGTCCCAGCACGGCTACGACGTCGTCGACCACTCGCACGTCGACACCGAGCGTGGCGGCGACGCCGCGCTCCGGGCGCTCGCCGAGGCCGCGCACGCCGCCGGTCTGGGCGTGCTCGTCGACATCGTGCCGAACCACGTCGGCGTCGCCACCCCCGAGGCGAACCCGTGGTGGTGGTCGCTGCTCGAGTCCGGCCAGGGCTCCCCCGTCGCGTGGGCCTTCGACGTCGACTGGCAGGCCGGCGACGGTCGCATCCGCATCCCGGTGCTCGACGACCGGCTGCTCGACGCGGTCGAGCTCCGCGACGGTCGGCTGTACGTGGGTGAGACCGCGTACCCGACCGCCGAGGGTACCGTGCAGGACGGCGACGACGTCGAGACCGTGCACGCCCGCCAGCACTACGAGTTCGTGCACTGGAAGCGTGCCGACCACGACCTCAACTACCGCCGGTTCTTCGCGGTGAACACCCTCGCCGCCATCCGGGTCGAGGAGCCCGAGGTGTTCGCGTCGTCGCACGCCACGATCGGCGGCTGGTTCCGCGACGGGCTCGTCGACGGCCTGCGCATCGACCACCCGGACGGCCTGTACGACCCCGCCGGGTACCTGCAGGACCTGCACGAACTGACCGGCGGTGCGTACACGCTCGTCGAGAAGATCCTCGAGCCCGGCGAGCAGCTCCCGTCGTCGTGGCCGGTCGACGGGACGACCGGGTACGACGCCCTCGCCGTGGTCGACCGCGTGTTCGTCGACCCCGCCGGCGAACAGCCGCTCAGCGCCGCCTCCGGTGCCGAGCCGACCGACTGGCAGCAGCTCACGCACCACACCCGACGTGGGATCGCGGACGGCATCCTCGGCAGCGAGGTCCGTCGGCTCGCCCGGCTCCTCGCCCCGGTGGCGCCCGATGTGCCCGAGGACCGGATCGTGGACGCCGTCGCCGAGATCGTCGCCTCGTTCGAGGTCTACCGGACGTACCTGCCCGAGGGCGTCCACCACCTCGTCGACGCCCTCGAGCGCGCGGCCGAGGCCCGTCCGGACCTCGACGACGTGATCGACCGCATCGCCCCGGCGCTCGTCGACCCCGGTCACGCGGCGGCCGTGCGGCTGCAGCAGACGTCGGGCATGGTGATGGCGAAGGGCGTCGAGGACACCGCGTTCTACCGCACGTCGCGCCTCACCACCCTGAGCGAGGTCGGCGCGGACCCGAGCCTGTTCGCCGTGTCCGTCGAGGACTTCCACCAGGCACAGCGGGACCGCCAGGGCAGCTGGCCGCACACCATGACCACGCTCACCACGCACGACACCAAGCGCAGCGAGGACACCCGCGCACGCATCACGGTGCTCGCCGAGCTCGGGTCCGAGTGGACCGCTGCACTCGAGCGCCTGCAGTCGCTCGCCCCGCTCGACGACGCCGTGTTCGCCGACCTGCTCTGGCAGGCGATCGTCGGTGCGCGGCCCGCCAGTCGCGAGCGTCTGCACGCCTACGCCGAGAAGGCCTCGCGCGAGGCTGGCGACAGCACGACGTGGACCGAACCGGACGAGGCGTTCGAGCGCCAGATGCACGCCCTGGTCGACGCGTCGTTCGACGACCCCGAGGTCGTGGCGGTGCTCGACGAGCTCGACCGGGTGGTGGACGCCGCCGGCTGGTCGAACGGCCTGGGCCAGAAGCTCGTGCAGTTGACGATGCCCGGTGTGCCGGACGTCTACCAGGGCACCGAGAGCTGGGACCGCTCGCTCGTGGACCCGGACAACCGCCGACCCGTCGACTACGCGGAACTCCGACACGTGCTCGCCGGGCTCGACGGCCCCGAGGACGACGGCCCGGAGCAGCTTCCCGCCATCGGGCTCGACGGTGCCGTGAAGACCCTCGTGGTGAGCCGCGCCCTGCGCCTGCGCCGCGACCACCCCGAGCTGTTCACCCGCTACCTCGGCCTCGAGGCCACGGGGAGCGCCGCCGACCACGTGCTGGCGTTCGACCGCGGTGGTGCGGTGACCGTCGCGACCCGTCTGCCCGTCGGACTCGAACGGGTCGGGGGCTGGGGCGACACGCTCGTGCACCCGGTGCCGCTCGACCGGGTCGACCTGCTCACCGGCCGGCGCTTCCCGGCGTCCCGCGGGATCGCGCTCGCCGAGCTGCTCGCCGACCTGCCGGTGGCGCTCCTCGTGCCCGCCGACCTCGCCGACACCGCGACGGCGGACGACCGGGCGACCACTGCCGCCTCGTCCACGTCGTCGACCACACCCGCTGCTGACGGGTCCGACGGCGCCGCCGTCTCCGACCAGCAGGCCGAGATCGAGATCCTGGAGGGTCACGCATGACCGTTCCCGCCCGCTACGCCGTCTGGGCGCCGAACCCGGAGCGCGTGCGCCTGGTCGTCGACGACGTCGAGTACGCGCTGACCCGCGGTGACGACGACTGGTGGAGCACCGACGAGATCGCCCCGGTGGTCGGAGCACGCTACGGCTTCCGCATCGACGACGACGAGGACGTCCGACCGGACCCCCGCAGCCGGTACCAGCCGGACGGCGTGCACGGCACGTCCGAGGTCGTCGACCCCGAGCGGTTCGCATGGACCGACGAGGCATGGACCGGTCGTCCCGCGCGCGGGGCCGTCATCTACGAGATGCACATCGGCACGTACACCCCCGAGGGCACGCTCGACGCCGCCGCCGCCAAGCTCGACCACCTCGTCGAGCTCGGCGTGGAGTTCGTCGAGCTCCTCCCGGTCAACGCCGTCAACGGCGAGTGGAACTGGGGCTACGACGGGGTCGGCTGGTTCGCAGTGCACCACCCGTACGGCGGCCCGGACGCCTACGACCGCTTCGTCGACACCGCCCACGCGCTGGGTCTCGGCGTCATCCAGGACGTCGTCTACAACCACCTCGGTCCGAGCGGCAACTACCTGCCGCTGTACGGTCCGTACCTGCTGCAGGGCCTCGGCAACACGTGGGGCGACTCGGTCAACGTCGAGCACCCCGAGGTCCGCAGGTACGTGCTCGACAACGTCCGGATGTGGTTCCGCGACCACCACGTGGACGGGCTCCGGCTCGATGCCGTGCACGCGATCCGGGACACCACCCGCCCGCACGTGCTGCAGGTCATGGCGTCCGAGACCGAGGCGTACTCCGAGTTCGTCGGCCGCCCGCTGTCGCTCATCGCCGAGTCCGACCTCAACGACCCGATCATGTTCCGTCCGCAGGAGGCCTCCGGCTACGGCCTCACCGGCCAGTGGTCGGACGACTTCCACCACGCCGTCCACGTGGCCGTCACCGGTGAGACGAACGGCTACTACGCCGACTTCGAACCGCTGTCCGCGTTGGCGAAGGTCCTGGAGCACGGGTTCTTCCACGACGGCACGTGGTCGTCGTTCCGGGGGAAGCGACACGGACGACCGATCGACCGTGGCACCTCACCCACGACGGCGCTCGTCGTCGCGAACCAGAACCACGACCAGATCGGCAACCGCGCTGCGGGCGACCGCCTCGCCGCGACGCTCGACGACGAGTCACTCGTCATCGCCGCGGCGCTGACGCTGCTCGGCCCCTTCACCCCGATGCTGTTCATGGGTGAGGAGTTCGCGGCGACCACGCCGTGGCAGTTCTTCACCTCGCACCCGGAGAAGGCCCTGGGCGAGATCACCGCGAAGGGGCGCATCGCGGAGTTCGCGGAGCACGGGTGGGACGAGTCGGTCGTCCCCGACCCGCAGGACCCGACCACGTTCACGAACTCGAAGCTCGACTGGGCGGACGTCACGTCCGATCGCGGAGCCCGGATCCTCCGGGCCTACCGTGTGCTCGTCGCGCTGCGCCGGACGGACCAGGCGTTCGTCGATCACCGCTACGAGGCGAACGCCGTCCGCTTCGACGGGGACGACCGGTGGCTGGTGCTCACCCGCGGCCTGCTCGGGCCCGATGCGAAGCCGGTGCACGTCGTGGTGAACTTCGCCGACGACGCTGCCGAGGTGCCCGTCCCCGACTCGACCGGCGAGGAGCTCTACCGCTTCGGCGAGGCGACCGTCGAGGCCGGCCTCGTCCGCTTCGCGTCACGGGGCGTGGTCGTCCTGCGCTGACGGCCGTCCTGCGCTGACGGCCGTCCTGCGCTGACGGCCGTCCTGCGCTGACGGCCGTCCTCGACGGCCGTCCTCGACCCTCCCGCAAAAGCGACAGTCCCCCGTGGAACCTCCACGGGGGACTGTCGCTTTCGCGGATCAGACCAGCCTGTCGCCCCCGCCAGTCAGACCGGGCACGGACCAGGCACGGAGACCGCATGGCCCCGCCCGGTCAGCGCGACCGGGCACGGAGCAACCGGCTCAGGCCGACTGGTCCGCCACGGCGTGGGCGTTCTTCCGGACCGAGGGCAGGCGGCGGTGGTTCTTGACGACCGACCGGACCTCGCGCAGGCGTCGGTCGATGCCCCACTTCGTGACCAGGGTCAGGCTCTCGCGGACGATGTTGCCGCTCATCTTCGAGACGCCGAACTCGCGCTCGGTGAACGTGATGGGCGTCTCGACGACGCGGAGGCCGGCCTCGAGGGCACGCCAGCACAGGTCGACCTGGAAGCAGTAGCCCTTCGACGCGACCCCGGCCAGGTCGATGCGCTCGAACGCCGTCGACGTGAAGACCCGGAAGCCGCCGGTCGCGTCGCGGACCGCGATGCCGAGCGCCATGCGCGTGTAGAGGTTCCCGCCGCGCGAGAGCAGCTCGCGGTACCACGGCCAGTTCTCGACCTCGCCGCCCTTGATCCAGCGGGAGCCGAGGACGAGGTCGTTCGTGTCGGCGAGCTCGAGCATCCACGGCAGGTACTCGGGGTGGTGCGAGCCGTCGGCGTCCATCTCCACGAGCTTGTCGTAGCCGTGCTCGAGGCCCCAGGCGAAGCCGGCGAGGTACGCCCCGCCGAGGCCGTCCTTGACCGTGCGGTGCATCACGTGCACCCGGTCGGTCTCACGTGCGATCTCGTCCGCGATGTCACCGGTGCCGTCCGGCGAGTTGTCGTCCACGACGAGGACGTGGACGCTGTCGTCGGTGGCAGCCAGGGTGCGTGCGACGATCGGGCGGACGTTCTCCGCCTCGTCGTAGGTCGGGATGATGACCAGTGACGTGCTCATGGTGCTCCTTGCGCTTCGCATCGAAGGGTATCGGGTCGCTCCTGCGTCAGTTCGACGAGAGGTCTGCGAACACGATCAGATTGTCGGTGTAGTGCCCCGTGGCGGTGTCGAACGTGCCGTCGCAGGTGATCAGCCGGAGCTGCGGTGTGGGGGCGCTGCCGTAGACGTCGCTCGTGGGGAACGCCGACTTCGCCGCGCGCTCCGATCGCTCGACCGTGAAGGTGCGGGTCGTGCCGTCCGACATGACGACGTGGATCTCGTCCCCCGCCACGAGTTCGTCGAGGCGGAAGAACACCGCGGCGCTCGTGGGGCTGTCGACGTGCCCGGCGATCACGGCCGGTCCGACCTGACCCGGCACGATGCCGTCGGCGAACCACCCGGCGCTGTCCCAGTCCTTCGGCGGGTCGAGCTCGCCGGCCGCCCCGCGCCCGAGGTCCTCGAGCCCCGAGGACACCCCGATCGCCGGGATCTCCACCCGCACGGGCGTCGCGGACGAGCGAGCCGCCGGCGCTGCCGGATCCTGGAAGCCCGACGTGTCCCCGGTGCCGGAGCCGTTCGCGGCCGCACCGGGATCGGTCGACGCGGACGCGCTGCTGCCCGCTGCCGGTCGTGCGGCCGTGTCGCCGTTCCCCGTGGTCGCGACGGCCACCCCGGCGATGCCGCCGCCGACCAGCACCGCGGCGAGCACCCCGCCGACGACCGCACCGCGGCGGCCGGACCACCAGCGGATCGGCTCCGCCGCGGCGCGACGCCCGGTCACGAGGCTCCTCCCGCCTCGGTCGCGCAGCCTCCGAGGACGTCCGACGTGAGCATGGTCGCACCGAGCGCCGCCCACGCATCGCCGTAGTAGGTCGGCGTGGTCGCCGCCGTCCGGTCCATCCGACGCAGGTCGGCGGCAGCAGCCGCGGAGGATCCCGCGGCCTGCTCCGCGGCTGCTCGGGCCGCGTAGGCCAGCCCGCTCGTGTCCCCGGTCACGGCCGTCCCGCCGAGGTCGAGCTGCGCCGCGAGCTGCGTGCTCCGTTCGAGGGTCGGCGCGACGGAGCCGGCGAGGGCACGGTCGTCCGCGGAGCAGGCCTCTGCGTAGCGCAGCGGCAGGCGCATGGCCTCCCACCCGTAGACGACGCTCCCCTGGTCACCCGTGGCCGGCATCGGGTCGACCGAGCCGTCCGCGTGCACCTGCGACCAGTCGCTCGGCAGGTCGCTCTCGTCGAGCACGGCGGCGGTCGCGGCCGACGAGCCCCGCTCGAGCTCGGTCCACCGCCGGTCACCGGTGGCCCGCTCGAGGATCCGGAACGCCGCCGGCGACGCGTACGAGGCGTTGTACCGGTAGGGCTCGCTGTCCGCCCACGGCCCCGGCAGCAGGATCGTGCCGAGGTCGGTCGTCGCGGTCTCGTGCTCGAGGATCGCCGACGCCACGGCCTTCCCCGCCGTCGTGTACCGCTCGTCGTCCCAGCGCTCCCCCGCGAGCACGAGGGCCCTGGCCGTGTCGAGGTCGGCGTCGCTCGCGGACTGCTCGTCGGCGACGCCGTCCTCGGGGGTCCACCGCCACGCGAGCAGGTCGTCGTCCGTCACCAGGTGTCGCTCCGTCCACGACCAGATCTCCCCGAAGGTCTTCCGGTCGTCGTTGGCGTACGCGATGAGCAGGCCGTACGCCTGCCCCTCGCTGACGGTGTCGCCGCCCTGGTCGGTGCGGACGACGCGCCCGTCCCGCACGTAGTCGTCGAGGAAGTCCGTGCGGAGCTGCGCCGCGCTGCGGTCGACGTCGGGCGCCGGCGACGAGGTCGCGCTCGACGTCGTCCCGGCCTGTGGCGCGGAGTCGCCCCAGGGACGGACGGCGACGAGGGCGACGCCCACGGCGACGACGAGCGCCGCCGCGGCGGTGATGGGGATCCAGGTCCTGCGGGTCATGCCGGCACCTCTTCCGGGGTGGTCGGGGACGGTCGGACGGGAGGCGCGGTGCACGTGGGCGGACCGGCTGCGGTGATCCGCGCCTCCAGGCCGGGCCCGACGGGTCACGCGACCCGTCGGCGGCCCGTCGGTCAGTGGAACAGCGAGCGGAACGCCGCGACGACCGCGTGCGTGAACTCGGTGAAGGGACGGTCGGCGGCCGCGCCGCCGCCACCGGTCTGGACGCCGCCGGACGGGGTCGCTGCCGTGGCGGCCGCGTCGGTGACGGGCACGACGGTCAGGTCGCCCTTGCTGTCGTCGAGGACGAAGAGCGTGGAGACGGTGTTGCCGGCGAGGTCGACCTCGGCGGTGCCGCGCTGGCCGCTGCCCGAGACGTCGAGATCCCACTTGCCGGCGCCGACAGTGGCGTACTGCGTCGCGGTACCGAAGGCGGCGTCCTCGGCGATGGCGGTGCCGTCGGTGGTGCTGACGTCGACCGCCTTCGCGGTGGTCGCAGCCTGCACGAGCCGGAGCTTTGCCTTGCCGTCGCCGGGCTGCTGCAGATCGTCGGAGAACGCCGTGGTCTTCAGGTCGGCGTTCTTGCCGTAGGCGACGACCGTGCTCGCGTTGCCCTCCTGCACCTGGACGTCGGTCGAGATCACCGGGGTGGAGTCGGGGGCGTCGGCGGCGCGCATCGACAGGACGTAGGTGCCGACCGGGAGCTCCTGGTACGGGCTGACCTGGCCGTACGTGACGTCGTCGAGCTCGAAGACCGTCTTGCCGCCGGACAGGCTCGTGAGCTCGACGTCGACGCCCTTGGTGTCCGGGGAGAGGTGGCCGACGCGGAGCCAGCCCTCGTCGGTGCCGGTCGCGGCCGAGGCGGTCTGCGGTGCGGCGAGGCCGACGGTGGCGGCGACGATGGCCGCGGCGATCCCGGCCACGACGACCGGGCGGCGGGCCGTGCGGCGGGCGGTGGTGCGGGCGGTGGTGCTGGGCGCGGCGTTCGGGGCGGAGGTGCGTGCGTGCATCGTGGTGCTCCTTCGGTTCGGGCGGTGTTGGGTGCCGGCACTTGTCTGGTGCTGGCGGTTGCTGGTGCTGGCGGTTGCTGGTGCTGGCGGTTGCTGGGTTGTGCTGGCTGGTGCTGGGTTGGCTGGCTGGTGCTGGGTTGGCTGGCTGGCTGGTGCTGGGTTGTGCTGGGTTGTGCTGGCTGGTGCTGGGTTGTGCTGGCTGGTACTGGCGGCGGTTTCGCGAGTGGGCGGTTCCCGCTCGGATCCGGGGCCCGCGCTGCCGGTTCCGCCCGCTCGGCCCCGGACGAGGTACGGGAGCGCCGGCCGGTCCCGCGAGCGAGCGGTTCCTGCTCGGGCACGGAGCCCGCGCTGCCGGTTCCGCCCGCTCGCACGGGGTCCGGGTCAGGACGCGCTGGTCGGCGTCGTCGTGGGGTCGGCCGGGGCGTAGGTCACGGTGACGCGGTCGCCGTCGCGCTCCACGTCGGCCGGGCGGATCCCGTCGCTCATCGACTCGAATGTGGCCGCAGCGCGAGCAGCATCCGCCCGATCGGCGGTCTGCACGACGAGCCGACGGAAGGGCTGGCCGTCCTCACCCGTGAGCGGGCGGAACCGTTCGACGGTCACCGACTGGTCCGCGAGCACCTGTCCGAGGGCGAGCATCGCGCGCGAGTCGACCTGACCGGCGCGGAACTGCGACGCCGTTCCCGCATCGGCTCGGAGCGCCGGGTTCTGCGCCAGCTCGGTGCCCATCGTCTTCCGCCCGTTGGTCGCGGCGGTGATGGCCCGGTCGGCAGCGGCGGATCCCTCGGCGTGGATGCGCCGGACGTCGACCTGCTGGTCACCCGTGCCGAACGTGGCCACGCTCGTCGAGTTCCGGATGGCCTGCGTCACGTCCTGCGAGGAGTTCCCGCCGGTGCGCATCGAGTCCGTCGTGACGACGTAGTCGGAGTCCTTCCACCCGTTCGGCGACTGGCGCTGCACGGCGGCGTCCGTGTCGAGCTTGTAGTACCAGATCACGTTGTTCCGGGCGAAGCCGTCCCGTACGAGGTCGACCCACATGGCGTCGTCCACGAGCAGCCGCGAGGACTTCGGGACGTTGTCGCCGACCCACTGCTCGGCCTGCTGCATCGGCAGGTCGAGGTTGCTCGACAGGAACCCGCGGAGCTGGGTGCCCCACAGCGGGACGGCGACCACGAGTGCCGCGGCAGTGACCAGGGCCCACGTGGCGCCGAGACCGCGACGGGCGACGCCGCGGACGCGGGTCCGGGCGCTGCTGCGCGTCCGACCGGCCAGGGCGAGGACCGCCCGCTCGGCGGTGTACGCCACGAGCAGGGCCGCGAACGGCACGAGCATGATCACGTACGGCACGGGCAGGTACCCGTTCGGTCGGAACATCATCGCGAGCAGGAACACGAGCATCGCGGCGATCGGGCGGACCCGGCGCAGGAAGAGTCCGACGACCGCGGCGACCGAGCCGAGCACGATGAACACCGGGTCGAGCGCCCACCACTGCGAAGCGGCCTGGTTCGCCAAGCTGCCCGCGTCGAAGACCGAGCCGGACGCCGTGCGCGACCCGAGCTGGTAGGTGATGCCCTCGAACAGGCTGACCCGACCGGCACCTGGCAGGAGCTCGCCCTTCACAGCGGCGAGCAGCAGGTACCCGCCACCGATCACGACGAGCACCGCCCCGGCCACGCTGAGCGTGTAGCGACGCGTGCTCCGGTCGGCCCGACGGACCGCCATCCAGATCAGGAACGGCAGTGCCAGCAGGTACGTCTCCTTGGAGAGCACCGCGATGCCGAGGCACGCGGCCGCTCCGGCGAACCCGGCGAGCTGCTGCCGACGGCTGAGCACGAGGACGAACGCGGCGAGGAGCCACGGCGTCGCGACGTTGTCGATGTAGACCGTGCGGTGGTACTGCAGGGCGAGCGGCGAGAGGGCGAAGACGAGCCCCGCCACGGCCGCCGTCGCACGACCTGCGCCCAGTCGACGTGCGAGCACGAAGAGCAGCAGGCTCGAGACGGCGGCGAAGAAGACCATCGCCTCGCGGGCGGCCTCGACGGCGAACGGGTAGCGCGTGAACGCCCCGGTCAGCGACGTGTACGCCGCGATCTGGATCCAGCCCAGCGGCGGGTGGTCGTACCAGTACGTGTAGTGGGTGATCTCGCCGAGGTTCGTGATCGCCCACGCCTGGGCGGTGTAGGTCCCCTCGTCGTCGATGCGCTGCGGCGTGCCGGACATGTTCCAGAGCTGCACCGCGACGGTGACGGCGAGGACCGGGAGCAGCCAGGCGAGGCTCGCCGCGTGGACGCGGAACCAACCGCGGACCCCGGAGAGCGACCCGGCGCCGCGGACGGGGATGCCGGTGGTGTGGGTGAGGCTGGCGGTCATCGGGTACCCCCGGTGGTCGAGCCGGCGAGCTCACGCTCGGACGACGAGGACGAAGAAGACGAGGCGGACGAAGCTGCGGACGACGAGCCGGTCAGCTCGGACGCGAACCCGACGACCTCGGACTGGCCGCCGCCGGTGCGGTGCTGCCCGGTGTGCTCGGTCTTCTCCCACCCGTTCTGCCCCTTCACGTGGCGGACGACGGCACGGACGGCTGCGGCGGCGAGGAACACCTGGTACGGCACGAGGCCGAGGACGAGCTTCACGTAGTCGCGGATGCGGACCTTCTCCTTGTAGATGCGGCCGAACTCGTTGAGTCCGACGACCTCGACGGCGAGCAGCATGAGCGTCGGCGCCACCGGGATGAACGAGATGAGCGCGACCGGGGTCGGCACCTTGACGAACAGGATCATCAGGACGCTGAGCGGGATGAGCAGACCGGTCGCCGCCTGGATGAACGGCATCGTCAGCATGTAGCGGGCGAAGAAGCGCTGACGGAAGGACGGCAGCTTCTTCCACTCCCCCTTGCCGAGGACCTGCAGGAACCCCTGGTTCCACCGGGTCCGCTGCTTGAGCAGGGACGCGAAGGTGGGCGGGGTCTCCTCGCGGGTGACGGCCTCTGGGCTGTAGGCCACGACGACCTTCGCCCCGTCGGCGGAGAGCCGGACGCCGAGCTCGCAGTCCTCGGCGAGGCAGTGGGCGTCCCAGCCGTTCGACCACTCGAGCCGCTCGCGGGTCACGAACACGGTGTTGCCGCCGAGCGGGATGAACTTCGAGCCGGCGTGGAAGTGGAGGCGCGAGCGGAACCAGAAGTAGTACTCGAGCACGTTGCGGAGCGACCACCAGCTCGACTTGAAGTTCATCAGCTGCACGCCGCCCTGCACGACGTCGGCGCCGGTCTCCTGGAAGCGCGAGTCGACGAGCGACAGGAGCTTCGGGTAGACCTCGTCCTCCGCGTCGAACACCCCGACGATGTCGCCCGTCGCGTGCTGCAGCGCGAGGTTCATCGCCTTCGGCTTGTTCTTCGGCGCGGTGTCGTCGACGACCACGCGGATGAGCTCGGGGTGGCGGGCGGCGGCGGCGCGGACGACCGCGTCGGTCTCAGGGTCGTCCTCGCCGACGATCGCGATGATCTCGAAGTCGGGGTGGTCCTGCTTCGCGAGCATGTCGAGTGTCTCGCCCATGACGTCCTGTTCGTGCCGACCGGGCACCAGCAAGGTGAAGCGGTGCGCCGCCGGCAGCGGCGTCTGGCTGAAGCTCGTCGACTTGAGCGCGTCGCGCGACCGCCAGGCGTGCAGCATCCACCAGAGCGTGGTGAGCGCGATCACCGTGAGCAGCACGGAGACGGCGATGAGCGCGGAGTACCCGATCCACTCACCCAGCGACCAGGCGACCTGCGGGGCCTGCCCCGAGCCTCCCGTCGGGACGTCCGTGGTCCCGCGGTTCGGGAGGTTCCCGGCGGGCCCGGTCCCCTCGTTCGGCTGCAGCAGCGGCCCGGCGGCCGTCAGCAGCGTGGCGGTGATGGTCATGCGGCGTGCTCCTTCGCGTGAGCGTCGGTGGAACGGAAGACGAGGGCCTTGTACGCGACGAACCGGAAGACGGTGCCGAGGACGAGGCCCACCCCGTTGCCGGCGACGTTGTCGGCGAGGGTCGAGGTGAAGCCGAGGACGTAGTGCGAGACGAACAGGCAGGCCGCGGCGATGCCGAGGCCGACGACGTTCGTGACGGCGAAGAGGAGCCCCTCGCGAACGGTCTCCTTCCGGCCGACCTGCCGCTGCGAGCGGAACGTGATGGAGCGGTTCGCCAACCAGGCGACCGCGGTGGCGACGACGACGGAGACGATCTTCGCGGCGATCGGGCCGTCCGGCAGGACGGTTGCGCGCAGCAGGTTGTAGACGCCGAGGTCGATGAGGAAGCAGACGGCGCCGATGGTGCCGAACGAGGCGAGTTGCGTCGCCGTGGCGCGCATGCGGGAGGCGAGCGCCGGCCGATCCACGGTCAGCGCAGGGCCGGCGGGCGCCGCTGGGTGGGCGGCGCGTGCAGCGGGGACTGCAACGGGGGTCGGCACCGACCCGGTGCCGGGTGGCACCAGAACGGGGGTGTCGGTTCGGGTCATGCCCCCTCTTCGGGGGCACGTGACAGGGTGGTTTGGGTGGGGTACAGGGTCTGCCAGGACCCTGCCAGTTCCGCGACACCTGCTGTTCATCAGTGAACATCCGTCAGCGTTTCGGCTGATCACGGCTCGGATTGACCGTCCGTCTGGACGGTCGCCGAAGACGGATGGCGGCTGGACGACGGACGGGAGGCACGGTGCCAGCTGGCACCGTGCCTCCCGTCCGTCGGTTCGTCGCGCGTTACGCGGGGCGCTTCTCCGGGCTGACCGTCTTGCTCGCGTCGCGCTCCGGGATGTCCCCGAGGGCGTCGTCGATCGCGGCGAGCGCGTCGGCGTCGAGGGTGACGCCCGCTGCCTTGACGTTGTCCGTGACCTGCTCCGGGCGGGACGCACCGACGATCGCGGACGCGACGTTCGGGTTCTGCAGCGTCCACGCGATCGCGAGCTGGGCGAGCGTCAGGCCGGCCTGGTCGGCGACGGGCTGCAGACGCTGCACGGCCTCGAGGACCTCGTCGCGCATGAACCGCTTGATCATGTCCGCGCCGCCCTTCTCGTCCGTGGCGCGCGAGCCCTCGGGGGCCGGCTGGCCCGGCTTGTACTTGCCCGTCAGCACACCCTGGGCGATCGGCGACCAGACGATCTGGCTGAGGCCGAGCTGCTTCGAGGCGGGGACGACCTCGCCCTCGATGACGCGCCACAGCATCGAGTACTGCGGCTGGTTCGAGATGAGCTGGAAGCCGAGCTCCTTCGCCAGTGCGGCGCCGGCGCGGATCTGCTCGGCGTTCCACTCGCTGACGCCGATGTAGAGCGCCTTGCCCTGGCGGACGACGTCCGCGAAGGCCTGCATGGTCTCCTCGAGCGGGGTCTCGTGGTCGTAGCGGTGCGCCTGGTAGAGGTCGACGTAGTCGGTCTGGAGGCGCTCGAGCGACCCGTCGATCGACTCCATGATGTGCTTGCGGGAGAGGCCGACGTCGTTGTGCCCCTTCGGCCCGGTCGGCCAGTAGACCTTCGTGAAGATCTCGAGCGACTGGCGGCGCTCGGCCTTGAGCGCCTCGCCGAGGACCGTCTCCGCCGCGGTGTTTGCGTACGTGTCGGCGGTGTCGAACGTGGTGATGCCGGCGTCGAGCGCTGCCCGCACGCACTGGGTGGCGACGTCGTTCTCGACCTGCGAGCCGTGCGTCAGCCAGTTGCCGTAGGTGATCTCGGAGATCTTGAGTCCGGAGTTGCCCAGGTACCTGAATTCCATGCTCCCGACGCTAGTGGAGTGAGCGCTCTCGTGAGGGGGTGTGGGAGTACCTGTGGACAGCTGCGTCGGCGTGCGGGGATGCGCTGTCCGCGCGAGCGGGCGGAACCGGGGCCACGCGCCTCCCGGCCCCGTCAGGATCCGCCCGCTCACGTGAATGGGCGGAATCGGAAGCACGCACCGCCTCTCCCCGTCCGGATCCGCCCGCTCGCGTCGGCGGGCGAGATCGGGACCACGCGCCTCCCAGCCCAGTCCGGATTCGCCCGCTCGCGACCCGCTCGCCACCTCACCGACGACCCCGGCCGAGTCCTGCACAGCGAGCCTCCTCCCGCACCTGTCCACAGTCGACCACCACGCACCCCGACCAGCCGGAGGACGCTGCCACGCTCGGCACATGTCCATCGCCGACCGCTTCCCACCAGCCCTCCGGGGACGCCCGTTCCGCGTCCGCGAGGCACTGCGCCGCGGCGTCCCGGCCAGCCGCCTCCGCTCGAGACGGCTCTGCCGCCCGTTCCACGGCACGCGCTGCTGGACCCCTCCCACCTCCCACGCGGAACGTGCACGAGCAGTCGCCCCGCGGCTCCGTCATGACCAGGCGTTCAGCCACACCACGGCCGCGCAGCTCCTCGGCATCCCGCTGCCCCGCAGGCTCGAGGCCGACCGGCGCGTCCACGTGACGACGATCGGGAAGGACCAGGCGCTCCGCGTGCGCGGCACCGTCGGGCACCGCACGCGAGCGCACCTCGCGAGCGTGGTGCGATCCGGGACGACGCGCATCGTGGACCCGGCGACCACCTTCGTCATGCTGGCGGCGGTCCTCACCCTCGACGAACTCGTCATCGTCGGCGACGCACTCGTCGGCTGGTTGAACTGGTGCACGGTGGACGAACTCGCGGCCGCCGTCGGTCGGCACCGGGGCGGGAGGCACATCAGGAAGGCGCGCGCAGCCCTCGCCGAGGTGCGACCGGGTTCGCGGAGCCCCGGAGAGACACGCCTTCGCCTGGCCCTGCTGCGACGCGGACTCCCCGAGCCGACGCTGAACCACGACGTGGTCGTCGCCGGCAGGTGGATCGCCTGCGTCGACCTCGCGTACCCGGATGCGCGAGTGGCGATCGAGTACGAGAGCGACCTGCACCGGTCCGATCCGCGCACCTTCCGCAAGGACCTGACTCGCGGCGAGCATCTGAAGGACGTCGACTGGTGGCTGGTCCGCGCGACCGCCCATGACGTCGGCCCGCTGGCCGACGCATTCGCGCACCGCATCCGCAAGCTGCTCACGACGGGTGCGGCCGGGAGGCACGACACGCGTTCCCGACATCATCCCGCGACGATCTCGTGAACATTGGTTGACGCTTCAACCAATCGGGTGCACAATGGGCTACAGTTCAATTCGATGCAGGCGCATGAAGTTGTGTGTCTCATCAGGGACCGCAGACCAACGCTCTCGTAAGGAGTCACCATGACGCTCACCGCCTCCGCCATCCCGGGCTACCAGACCGGCACCTGGAAGATCGACCCGACCCACTCCGAGGTCACCTTCTCGGTCCGCCACCTCGCGATCAGCAAGGTCAAGGGCTCGTTCGAGCGCTTCGACGCGACGCTCGTCACTGCCGAGAACCCGCTCGACTCGTCGCTCGAGGCCTCGATCGACGTCGCGAGCATCAACACCAACCAGGCGCAGCGCGACCAGCACCTCGCCACCGGTGACTTCTTCCTCACCGAGGAGCACCCGCAGATGGTCTTCAAGTCCACCGGCATCCGCGAGGACGGCGACGACATGCTCATCGACGGCACGCTGACCCTGCGCGGCGTCACGAAGGACGTCACCCTGAAGACCGAGTTCGGTGGCGTGACCACCGACGGCTACGGCCAGGTCAAGCTCGGCGCCGAGGCGACCACGAAGATCGACCGCACCGAGTTCGGCGTGAACTGGAACGCGGCGCTCGAGGCCGGTGGCTTCACGCTCGGCAACGACGTGACGATCAACCTCGACGTGCAGTTCGTCCTCCAGGCGGCCTGACCTCCGACTCACTGACCGACGGTCGTCCTCCTTCCCGATCTTGGGGGCGACCGCGGACACCGAACGAAGTACCTGCAGTACCCGGCGAACGGCCCGGCTCCTCCCCCACGGAGCCGGGCCGTTCGGCGTTCCCGCATGCGTTCGTGCGGCGCGCGGAGCCGGAGGTCGAACGACCGGCCGGTCGTTCAACCCTGCGCAACCACGAGCGGGCCAATCCCGCGCACATTGTGCCTGCCTCGCGCAGGTTCCGCCCGCCCGAGCGCGGATGAACCTCCTCGTGCGACTCGTCCCACCTCGTCCGCTACCGGTCCGATGCGCCGACCGAGGCACCGGCGACGAGCGGGCCTTCTCTGTGGGGGACACCGCCGCTGACGTGTTCTTCTGCCCGATCGCCAGCCTTGCCGCTCTGCTCCGATCGGATCGCATTCCGGGGCGAGACGGCGGTCGCGCGTGCTGTTCCTGAGCGGGCGTAACTTGTCTCCTGTAGCAGCACGGGAATCGCCCGCTCGCCAGTCCCGTTGCACCCCGCACCCGTACCGACTGAAGAGGAGCACCGCCATGGCCACCGACTGGATCCGGTTGCAGTCGCTCGCCGTAGCCGAGTTCGGCCGCCGCGTCGCTGCCGTGACCGACTGGGATGCATCCACCCCCGACTCCGAGTGGACGACGCGCGATCTGGTCACGCACGTCATCGACGAGCAGCGCTGGATCCCGAAGCTCCTGACGGGATGCGACTACGCCCAAGCCGAGGCTGACCTCGAACCGATCGGCCAGGACCTGGCCAGCGAGTGGGCGAAGTTCGCAACGGCCGCGACCAGCGCCTGGCAGAAGGCGCCCGCTGACACCTCCGTGCACCTCAGCACCGACGTCGTTCGCGCCGACCAGTACCTCACCGAACAGACGAGTGACATCACCATCCACACGTGGGACCTCGCGCGCGCCACCGGCACGGACGAGGCGCTGCCCGATGAACTCGTCCGCGCCGTCTGGGAGTACTTCGAGCCGCAGATCCACGACCTCGCGGCGACCGGGCTCTACGCCGCGCCCGTCGAGGTCGACGACGACGCGCCACTGCAGGTCCGCCTGCTCGCGGTCACAGGTCGCGATGCCAGGGTGAAGGCGTGAGGACCGATCCCTTCGTCTGACGCCGAAGGGCGGATTCGGAACTGCCCGCCGCGGGAACGAGCAGGTTCCGCCCGCCCGACATCGAGTGGGCGGAATCGACGTCGGATCGGCCGTCAACCAGCAAGAACCGCCCGCCCGACACCCGGCGGACGAAATCGACGCCGGACCGGCCGTCAATCAGCAGGAACCGCCCGCCCGACACCCGGCGGGCGGAAACGACGAGGGAGCCATCACGGACACGACAGAGAACGCCCGCCCGGCCTACGCGGACGCAACAGACAACGCCCGCTCGAGCCGAGCCGCGGACGGCGCACACGACGCCACCTCGAGCGACGACGCACCCCACGCCGCACGCTCGGTGGGCACCACCCGCCTCGGGCGCACGGGCCTCGAGATCAGCCGGATCGTCCTCGGGATGATGTCCTACGGCAGGCCGGACCAGGGCGCCCACCCGTGGAGCGTCGACATCGACGACGCCCGCCCGTTCGTCCGCCGCGCCTACGAGGCCGGCATCACCGCGTTCGACACCGCCAACGTCTACTCCGCGGGCTCGAGCGAGGAGATCACCGGCCAGCTCCTCAAGGAGATCGCCCCGCGCGAGGAAGTCCAGGTCTTCACCAAGGTCTTCAACCGCATGCGCCCCGGCCCCAACGGCGCCGGGCTCTCCCGCGCCGCGATCATGCACGAGATCGACGCCTCGCTCACCCGGCTCGGCACCGACTACGTCGACCTGTACCAGATCCACCGCTTCGACCCGCACACGCCGATCGAGGAGACGATGGAGGCCCTCCACGACGTCGTCAAGGCCGGCAAGGCGCGCTACATCGGCGCGAGCAGCATGTGGACGTGGCAGTTCGCGCAGATGCAGCACGTCGCGGAGCTGCACGGCTGGACGCAGTTCGTCAGCATGCAGGACCAGTACAACCTGCTCGAGCGCGAGGAGGAGCGCGAGATGCACCCGTTCGCGCAGGCGACCGGCGTCGGGGTCATCCCGTGGAGCCCGCTCGCCCGCGGCAAGGTCACCCGTCCCTGGGACGCGCAGGGGTCCGGCAGCCGCTCGGACACCGACGAGTTCGGCAAGACGCTCTACCGCCAGGACGAGGACGCGAACCGCGCGATCGTCGACGCCGTCCAGCAGGTCGCCGAGGCGCGCGGTGCGAGCATGGCCCAGGTCGCTCTCGCCTGGGTGGCCGGCAAGCCCGCGGTCACCGCACCGATCATCGGCGCGACGAAGGAGCACCACATCGACGACGCGGTCGCCGCGGCTGCGATGGAGCTCACCGACGACGAGGTGTCGCGACTCGAGTCCGCGTACACGCCCCGGGTGCCGTCCGGTTTCTGACGCGCGACGAGACGGACGGGAGGCGCGGTGCCGGCTGGCACCGCGCCTCCCGTCCGTCGGGGGTGCGTCCTGCACGAGGTGAGCAGCTGGCGGGCCGCCGACCAGCCCGCCGCACCCCCGGTCAGGCGGTGAGGTCCTGTCGCGACTCCTGCTCCAACCGGGCGATCCGCACGAGCGCCGCGCGCTCGGTGCCCGGGGTCGTCCCGAGCACCGCACCGATCCCGTCGAGCACGACCCCCGCGACCTGGCGGACCGGCAGCTGCACCGGACCGACCCCCGGTGTCCGCAGCCCGAGCATCGAGCGGTGCCGCGGGTCGAGCGATGCGACCGCGCCGTCGAAGAGCGCGCGGTAGCCCGGCCGCAGGAGCCTGGCGAGCGGCGGGTCCTTGATGAACCGGACCACGTCGTGCGTCCTGGCGTCGGCCTTGAGCTCCCCGCGGTCCAGGTACCCGTTCATCTGCGCGCGGAGCTCGGCATCCGACTCCGGAGCGTCCTCGACCCCCATGAGACGTCCTGCGACCGCCCACTCCCGCACGTAGGCATCGGCACCGCCGGGGATCGGCTTGCCCCAGACCTGGGCACTCCGCAGGAAGGCGTCGGTGAACGCGAGGTGCACCCACCGCGCCAGGTCGGGGTCGTTCGCCGCGTACGGCTTCGTCACGCCGTGCCCGTCGACGTACTCGCCGACGACGCGCTCGTGCAGCTTGCGGACCCACTGGCTGGCGTGCGTGGCCTGCTGCGTGTCACCGTGCGACACCGTGTAGATCCACCGGATGGTGCCGGCGAGGCGGCCGAACGGGTCCTCGCGGTAGCGGGAGTGGTCGGCGACGCCGGCGAGCGCCCCGGGGTGGAGCGCCTGCACGAGCAGCGCTCGGACGCCGGCGAGCACGGTGTGGTTGCCGCCGTGCACGGCCCAGGTCGCGGAGCCCGGCCCGAAGAAGCCCGCGTCGGAGCCCTGTTCGAGCTCGTCGATCCAGGCGGGACGCTCGGTCGCGCCGTTGGTGAAGGTGTCGTTGAGGCGGGAGCGGAACGCGTCGGACACGGAAGCCATGCACCCATCGTCCGTCGTGCCCCTGACAGTGGGCCCTGACAGTGGGCCCTGACAGTGCGCCCTGACAACGAGCACGACTCCGCCGGTAGGTTGGCCGGGTGAGCATCGACACGCCTCGTCCCTGGCTTGCCTCGTACGCCCCGGGGGTCCCGCACGACATCGACGAGCCGACTGGCTCGCTCTCCGACATCGTGGAGCAGTCCGCAGACCGCTTCCCGGGGAAGGTGGCGCTCGAGTTCTTCGGCAGGACGACGTCGTACGCCGATCTGCAGGAGCAGATCCTCCGCGCCGCGAACGGTCTGCGGAAGCTCGGCGTCGGCGCCGGTGACCGGGTCGCGATCGTGCTGCCGAACTGCCCGCAGCACGTGGTCGCGTTCTACGCGGTGCTCCGGCTCGGCGCGATCGTCGTCGAGCACAACCCGCTGTACACGGCGCGCGAACTCCGCCACCAGTTCGAGGACCACGGCGCGAAGGTCGCGATCGCGTGGGACAAGTCGGTCGCCACGCTCCAGGACTTCCCCGCGGACCTCCGCCTCGACGCGATCGTCTCCGTCGACCTGACGCGCGCGATGCCCCGCGCGACCCGCCTGGCCCTGGCGCTGCCGGTGGCGAAGGCGCGGGAGTCCCGCGCGAAGCTGACCACGAGCGTCCGGGG
The DNA here is from genome assembly GCF_005490985.1 of Curtobacterium sp. SGAir0471. NCBI lineage: Bacteria > Bacillati > Actinomycetota > Actinomycetes > Micrococcales > Microbacteriaceae > Curtobacterium > Curtobacterium sp. SGAir0471. The sequence goes on along the minus strand of NZ_CP027869.1, from coordinate 956,338 downwards.
CACGACGAAGTGGGACGACCTGGTGTCCACCCGCAAGCTGTCGAAGCGCCACCCGCGTCCGGCGACGACCGACGTCGCGCTCATCCAGTACACCTCGGGAACCACCGGTGTACCGAAGGGTGCGGTGCTCAGCCACCGGAACCTGCTCGCCAACGCCGCCCAGGCCCGCGCGTGGGTGCCGACGATCCGCCGGGGCGACAACACCGTGTACGCGGTTCTGCCGATGTTCCACGCCTACGGCCTGACGCTGTGCCTGACCTTCGCGATGAGCATGGCCTCGCGGCTCGTGCTCTTCCCGGCGTTCGACCCGGCTCTCGTGCTCAAGGCCATGAAGAAGCACCCGCCGACGTTCCTGCCGGCCGTGCCGCCGATCTACACCCGCCTGCAGCACGCGGCGGACTCGGCGAAGGTGTCCCTGCGGGGCATCGAGATCGGCATCTCCGGCGCGATGCCGCTGTCGCAGGACGTCGTCGAGCCGTGGGAGGCGCGTACGGGCGGCTACCTGGTCGAGGGCTACGGCCTGTCCGAGTGCTCCCCGGTCCTCATGGCGAACCCGGTCTCCACCGAACGCCGCCTCGGTGCGATCGGCCTGCCACTGTCGTCGACCGAGGCCCGCGTGGTGGACCCTGACGACCCGACGAAGGTGCTCGGCACGGGCGAGGCCGGCGAGCTCCAGGTCAAGGGTCCGCAGGTGTTCCGCGGGTACTGGGGCAAGGCCGAGGCCACCGACGATGTCTTCACCCCGGACGGCTGGTTCCGTACCGGGGACGTCGTGTCGATCGACGCGGACGGCTTCGTCAGCATCGTCGACCGACTCAAGGAACTCATCATCACCGGCGGCTTCAACGTCTCGCCGTCCGAGGTCGAGGACGCCCTGCTCAAGCACCCCAGCGTGCGCGAGGTGGCCGTCGTCGGCATCACGCAGGGCGGGAACGAGCAGGTCGTCGCCGCGGTCGTGCCGAAGGACCCGGGGACCTTCGACGCCGAGGCCCTCCGCGCGTGGTCGCGGGACCAGCTCGCGGCCTACAAGGTGCCGCGGCGCATCGTCGTGGTCGAGGACCTGCCGCGCTCGATGATCGGCAAGGTGCTCCGCCGCAAGGTGCGGGACCAGATCACGGCGAAGTAGGCAGGAATCCCCGTCGCGGGACCGGCAGCGCGAGCAACGCGAGGCCGGCGACGACGAGCCCGATCCCGACCCACCCCGCGGCGCCGAGGTGTTCGCCGACCACGAGCACGGCGAGCACCGCGGCGACCACGGGCTCGAACAGCGACAGCAGGGTCGCGACCGAGGCGCTCACCCGCCGCAGTCCGACCGCGTACAGCGAGTGCCCGAGCACCGTCGGCACGAGCGCGAGGTAGACGAACACGGGCCAGTTCGTCCCCACCACCAGGACGTCTCCCCCGGCGACCACCGCGAGCACGACGAGCGGGACGGCCGCCAGCCCGAACACCGCACCGACCACCCCGCGCCCGCTGGCCCCGGTCGCGCTGCCGGGCACGGTGTCCGGCAGCGGCAACGGTGCCGGCACCGGCCGAGACGCCACGTGCATCCCCCGCGCGACCGCCAACGAGTAGGTCGCGTACGTGAGCCCGGCCAGGAGGGCCGCCCCCAGACCGAGGGGCAGCGATCCGCTTCCCGGTGCCTCGGACCGCGCGAGCGTGACGACGATCATGCCGACCACGCTGACCAGCGTCGCGACGACCCAGCGACCGGTCACGCGCCTCCCGTCCGCCACCCACTCCACGAGCCCGGCGAACACCGGCGACGACCCGATGGCCACCGTCGTGCCGAGCGCGACCCCGGCGTCGGCGAGCGCCGCGTAGAACGCGACCGCGTAGACGACGAGCGAGGCCGCACCGAGCAGCACCCAGCGCCGTGGACCCGGACCGGCGACGGCACGCAGCGCGGCGCGACCCGTCGTCGCGGCGAACACGAGCCCACCCAGGCCGAACGTGACCGCTCCGAACACGAACGCGGGCACCCCCGGCGCGAAGTGGGTCGCCGTCCCCGTCGTCCCCCAGACCGCGGCGGCGACGAGGACCGCCACCGGGCCGCCCACCGGACGCCGGGCACGCCCCGCCGCCGCCGCGTCGGTCACGACACGTGGACGGTCGGCCGTCGGTGCACGTCCGGCTCGGCCTCGCGCAGGACCTCACGCGTCACCGGGGCGACGTCGCCGACGCCGGTGAACACGAAGCGCAGGGCGTTCTGGATCGGACTGCCCTCGTTCCACTCGAAGTAGATGCTCGGTACCACGCCGGCGATGTCCCGCACGGCGAGCAGCGTCGACGCGATGGTGTTCGGCACGTTGCCCGACCGGACGCGCAGCACCCGGTGCCCGTGCACCACGTGCCCCTCGACGACCAGGTCCTCCTCGAAGTCGGACGAGTCGGCGGGCAGCACCTCGAGGAACATCGTCGGCACGCGCGCCGGGATCCCCGAGTCGCGGCGTTCCTCGCGCCCCTTCGACCGGTACGCCTCGGCCGTGCCGGCACCCGGCTCGTTCGCGATGATGCAGACCGAGCTGAACTGGTCGGCGTCGGCCTCGATGAACTGCCGGGCGACGGCGTCGAGCTCGATCGAGGACGCCCGGAGCTCGAACGACCGGCGGACACGGGAGACCAGCGAGACGACCACGATCGCGACGATGAACACCGCGGCGATCCGGACGCCGTCCGGTCGCTCGATGATGTTCGCGACGGTCGTGTAGACGAACACGACGGTGATGACCCCGAAGGCCACCATCCGCTTCCGCTGCTGCTTCCGGCGCGCGGACAGCGTCACGGCGAAGGCGGCACTCGTGATGAGCACGAGGACACCGGTCGCGTACGCCCCGCCCTGCGCGTCGACGTTCGCCTCGAACAGGATCGTGATGGCGAAGGCGATGAGCGTGAAGATGATCACGAGCGGACGCGTGGCACGGGCCCACTGCGGCGCCATCCCGTAGCGGGGCAGGAACCGGGGCACCAGGTTGAGGAGGCCAGCCATCGCGCTCGCCCCCGCGAACCACAGGATCGCGACCGTCGAGAAGTCGTACACCGATCCGAAGACGTTGCCGAGGTACTCGTGCGCCAGGAACGCCAGGGCACGGCCGTTCGCCTGCCCGCCGGGCTGGAACTCGCGCTGCGGGATGAGGAACGTCGTCGCGATCGACGAGGTGATGAGGAACGAGCTCATGATGATCGCCGCCGTGGTGAGCAGGCGACGAGTCCCCCGGATGCGACCCTCGGGCCGTGCGCTGGTGCCGTCGGCGGCGTCGCCGCGGACCTGCGGCATGACCGCGACGCCGGTCTCGAAGCCGGACAGGCCGAGTGCCAGCTTCGGGAACACCACGAGCGCGATGCCGATCATCACGAGGGGGTTGCTGTGCTGCGTGGTGAGGCCGGTCCACCAGTCGTCGACCACGACCGGACGCTCGAACACGTGCCAGAGTGCGACCCCCACGACGACGGCGTTGAGCGTCAGGTAGACGGCGACGAGCCCGACCGCGATGCCGATGGCCTCTCTGAAGCCGCGGAGGAACACGACGCCGAGCAGCAGGAGCAGCGCGAGCGTCAGGGGCACCGGGATGTCGGTGAACCAGTGCGGCGTGAAGGGGTTCTCGGCGATGTGCGCGGTGGCGTCGGCCGCCGAGAGCGTCATCGTGATCATGAAGTCGGTCACGGCGAACCCGAGCAGCACGAGCACGAACAGCTTGCCGGCCCACCAGGGCAGCAGCTTCTCGAGCATCATGATCGAGCCGGCGCCCTTGAAGCTGTCCTGGGCGACCCGACGGTAGACCGGCAGGGCGCCGAACAGGGTCACGAGCACGAGCACGATCGTCGCGATCGGCGACAGCAACCCCGCGGCGAGCGCCGCGATGGCGGGCTGGTACCCGAGCGTCGAGAAGTAGTCGACGCCGGTCAGGCACATCACGCGCCACCACGAGTGGGTCTTCTCGACCTCGACCTGGTGGGGGCCCTGGTGCGAGGCACCCTGGTCGGCTCCGTGCAGCATCCAGCGGCGCAGTCGCACGCTGCGGTCGGAGGGTCGCCCACTGGCGCCGCCCTGGGCAGCACGCTCGGCTTCGGTCGCGGTCACGAGAGTCGATGGTAAGCGGTCCCGGCGACGCTCGGGGACGCCGCGTCCCGGTCTGTGGGAAGCGGCTCAGCCCGCACTGATCCGTGTGTACTTCCGCACCGCCAGCGGCACGAACACGACGAGCATCACCGCGATGCCGACGAGCACGGTCGCGACGGGGTGCTGCATCGTCCAGACGTCGGGCACCGGCGCGCTCCCGGCGTTGCCGAACAACTCCCGCGCGGCCTGCACGAGCGACGACACCGGGTTCCACTCGGCGAACACCCGCAGCACCAGCGGCATCGTCTCGCTCGGCACGAACGCGTTCGAGATGAAGGTCAGCGGGAACAGCACCATGAACGACGCGTTGTTGATGACCTCGGGCGTCCGGACGCTCATCCCGAGCAGCGCCATCACCCAGCTGAACGCGTAGCTGAACAGCAGGAGCAGCCCGACGCCCGCCAGGAACTCGTGCGGCGCCGACCCGACCCGCCAGCCGACCGCGAGCCCGGTCAGCATCATGATCACCATCGAGATCGCGTTGAGCACCAGGTCCGAGTTCGTCCGACCCACCAGCACCGCCGACGCCGACATCGGTAGTGTCCGGAACCGGTCGATCAGGCCCTCCTTCAGGTCCTGCGCCATCGCCGACCCCGAGAACGTCGCCCCGAACACGACGGTCTGCGCGAAGATCCCCGCCATCAGGAACTGCGTGTAGTCGGTCCCCCGGACCTGGATCGCGCCGCCGTAGACCTGGCTGAAGAGCAGCACGAACATGATCGGCTGCAGGACCGCGAAGACGAGCATGTCCGGCGACCGCTTGATCTTCGTCAGGTTCCGCTTCGTCACCGTCCAGCCGTCCTCGAACCAGATCGCGAGGGGCGACGTCACGACGACCGGCAGCTGCTGCCGCGGCGCGCCGACGGCGGTCACCGGACACGCTCCGGCGTCGTGTCGCTCGCGTCGCCGGCCGCCGGCACCGGGTCATGACGACCCGGCCTGGAGGCCCGCCCCGCGCCCGCCCCGCCGCCACCGTCCGGCGCGTCCTCGTCCCCCGCCGTGGCCGCGTGCCCCGTGAGGCGGAGGAACACGTCGTCGAGCGTCGGCCGGCGCATGCCGGCGTCGTGCAGCCGGATCCCGGCCTCGCCGAGGTCGGCGAGCACGCGCTGGAGCGCCTGCGGTCCGGCCTCGACGGCGATGCCGGCGGTCCGCCCGTCGGCCGAGGTCTCCACGTCCCCCACGCCGTACCGGCGCAGGGCGGTGACCACGGCCTCCCGGTCGTCCCCGTCCACCAGGGTGACGACGACCCGGTGGCCGCCCACCTGGGCCTTGAGCTGGTCGGCGGTGCCCTCGGCGATCACCCGACCGTCGTCGATCACCGCGATGTCGTCGGCGAGCTGGTCGGCCTCTTCCAGGTACTGCGTCGTGAGCAGCACCGTCGCGCCGTCGCCGACCAGGCCCTCGATGATGCCCCAGAGCGTCAGACGGCTCCGCGGGTCGAGGCCGGTCGTCGGCTCGTCGAGGAACAGCACCCGCGGGTTCGTCACGAGCGCACCGGCGAGGTCGATGCGTCGGCGCATGCCGCCGGAGAAGCCCTTCACGGGGCGGTCCCCGGCCTCGGACAGGTCGAAGACCTCGATGAGCTCGCGGGCACGCTGCCGGGCCGCCCGTCGGCCGAGGTGGTACAGCCGGCCGATCATCTCGAGGTTCTCGGCCCCGGTCAGGTTCTCGTCGACCGCGGCGTACTGCCCGGACACCCCGATGGAGCGCCGGGTCGCCTGCGGGTCGGCGACCACGTCGATGCCGTCGATCGTGGCGCGCCCGGCGTCCGGGGTGACGAGCGTCGTGAGCACCTTGACGGTCGTGGTCTTGCCCGCGCCGTTCGGACCGAGCAGCGCCGTGACGGTGCCCTCGGGGACGGACAGGTCGAGCCCGGCCAGTGCGTGCACCGGGCCCGAGCGCGATCGGTAGGTCTTGGTCAGCCCAGAGGCCTCGATGATGGCCATGTCGCTCCCTCGTCGGCCACGTCGGTGTGGTGTGGGGTCGGCGGGAGCGACGACGTCAGTCAGACGTCGAAGTCACCGCCGAAGTCGCCGAAGCCGCCGCCGAAGTCACCGCCGCCGTCGTCCCAGCCCGCGTTCTCGTACCCGCCGCCGTCGGCCGCGCCCGCATCGGACGCCCCGCCGTCACCGGAGTCGGCACCAGTGTCCTCCGAAGCGCCGTCTCCCGCAGCATCGGTACCGCCGTCGAACGATCCGGGGTCGGGCAGGAAGGCGCTCATGATCGCCGAACCGATGACGTACCCGGCGACCGTGCCGAGGATCGACGCACCGATCATCCGGCCGAACGAGGGACCGCCGCGCTGGCCCATCGCACCGGCGCCGCCGTTCATCCCGCCCAGCGAGCGCTCCATGAACCCGGGCTGGCGGATCTCGGAGCGGGTCGCCGCCTGGGCCAGGGAGCGCGGGTCGTCACCGCGGGGTGCCTCGCCGTCGGGGGCGCTGCGGGTGAACTCCTCGTAGACCATGCGGCGCTGCTCGGGCGACAGGGTCGCGAAGGCCTCGGCGTGGACCTCCTCGATGCGCTCGGGAGGTGCCGTGCGGAGCAGGTAGCGGTAGCGCTCGACGGCGCGCTCGTCCTCGGTCGAGGCCGCACCCTGCTGACCGCCCGGCTGCTGGCCACCGGGCTGGCCCGGACCCCACTGCGGGGTGCCGTACTGCTGACCTGGCTGCGTCCCGAACTGCTGACCGCCGTACTGCTGACCTGGCTGCGTCCCGTACTGCTGAACGCCGTCCTGCTGGACCGGCGGCACCTGGTACGACTGCTGCCCGTACCGGTACCCCTGCTGGGCCGGCTGCCGGGGCTGCTGCGGCTGACCCCACGCGCCCTGCTGGTCGCGGTCACGGTCGGGACGGCCGAGCAGTCGGTCGAGGAATCCCATGTCGTTGCTCCTTCGGTGCGGTCCGCCCGGGTCGGGAGGGTCCGTCGCAGCCACACTAGGCAGCGCCGTCGACCGCTGACTGTACGACCGCACAGAACCAGCCGAGAGCGACGTCAGCGCACGGTGTCGGCGCCGGTGGTCAGCGAGCGCCGAGCGCCGTCGACCAGATCGCGAAGAGCTCGTCGGCCGCGCCCGGGTGCGCGACGAGGAGGGGTTCCCCGGCCCGTGGGAAGCCGTCGACGGGTCCGTCGAGCGTGAGCACCACTCCCCCGGCCTCGTGCACCAGCAGAACCGCCGCACCGTGGTCCACCGGGTCGAACGACGGCACGCAGCCACCCACCCCGCGACCGGCGGCGACCTGCGCGAGCGTCAGCGTGCTGGAACCCATCACGCGCACGGCGCAGGAGCGCTCTGCCAGCGCGGCCACGAGCCTCCCGAGTCCGTCCCGTGCGCCCTGTCCGCCGAACTCGGCGCCGACGACGGAACCGGCGAGCGCCCGCGGCGCGTCGTCGAGCCGCAGCGGGGCGTCGCGGAGGGCAGCGCCCCGGCCGCGCCGGGCCTCGAGCACCTCGCCGCGCCACGGGTCGGCCACGACCCCGACGAGGGGCTGCCCGCCGCGGGTCAGGCAGAGCGACATCGCCGTCCACGGCACGCCGTTGACCAGGTTCGTCGTGCCGTCGACCGGGTCGAGCCACCAGTGGTGCCGGTCCCCCGGTGCCGTGCCGTACTCCTCGCCGGTGAAGCCGTGCGTGGGGAAGGCCGCGCGGACGCGGGACCGGACGAGTCGCTCGACCGCACGGTCGACGTCGGTGACCGGATCGCCGTCGCCGCGCTTCGTCGTGACCTGCCCGATCGGGTGCTCGCGGGTGAAGGCGATGGCCTCGTGTGCGATGCGGTGGGCGAGCGCCTGCGCACGGACGCCCACCTCCTCCTCGGTCGGTGCGCGCTCGGACAGCGCCCAGCCGTCCCGCTCCCCACCGGCCAGCACGGCTCGGGCGGAGGCGACGTCCTCCGTGGCGACGAGGTCCGCACCGGTGCGCGCCGCCCAACGGACGGGTCCCGGCTCGTCGACGGTCCGTACCGCCACCGCGATGCCGAGGTCGTGCGCCGCCGTGACCGTGTCCGGCGTCAGGAACACGTCGTCGAGGACCAGCGTCGACGGCCGGAGCCCGGTCGTGTCCGCGGCGGTGGGGACGTCGAGTGACTCCCAGGGCAGCCAGGTGTCGGCGGTCGGCAGCGCCGCCCGGACCGCGGCGAGCACCGGGGGCGTCCCCGTCCACGCGACCGTGGTGTCCCAGGTGGACGCGGCGACGGTGCGGATCGCGACCAGGGCGTCGGCGGGATCGACGACGTGGAGCAGCAGCGAGGCCCGGCAGCCGTCGAGCCGTTCGAGCACGGCGTCGAGGCGCGGGATGCGGTCGAGGCCGTTGCCGAGCCGGGCGACCTCGCACCACGAGACCTCGGCGACGCGGCGCGGGTCGCCCCAGAGCCGACCGAGGGTCTCGTCGTGCAGCAGGACCGCGACGCCGTCGGCGGTGCGGCGGACGTCGACCTCGACGACGTCGGCGCCGAGAGCCTCGGCGACGGCGATCGAGGGCAGGGTGTCCTCGCGTCGGACCCGGGGTGCGCCACGACGGGCCACGAGTCGCGGGAGGGCCCTCGCTGCACGCCCGTCGGGGTCGGGGCCGACGGTGGCGTGGTCGAGGGTCGTCATCCGGGCATGTTCCCGGCAGCGGGTGGCGGGTGGGTGACCGGCGGGTGAACGGATGCGGTGGCGCGGCGGGCGCAGCGGTGCTGCGATGCTGCGATGCTGCGGCGCTACGGTGCTGCGGCGAGTGCGGTCCGATGGCGTGGCGGTGCTCCGGTGCGGCGGGTCCGGCGGCGCGGCGGCGCGGGGTGGTGCTCCGGTGCGGCGAGTGCGGTGGTGCGACGGACGGTCAGGCGCGTCCGCGGCCCCGGCGTCCGGCGCGGAGGACGAGCCCGGCGACGAGACGCCACCCCAGCAGGAAGACCGCCAGGACGATCGTCGCCACGATGACGAACGACAGCGGCAGCGGGTCGCCCGCGACGTCGCCCTGCCCGGTCAGCACCCGGAGCAGCATGCCGATCGCGACCGTGGCCACCCAGACGACCACGCCCGTCGGCCACACGCGCAGGGGGCGACGCCACCCGAGGACGACCAGCCAGCCGACCAGCCAACCGGCCAGGAACGGGTAGGCCGTGGTCCAGGTCCCGGCGAACGACGTGGCCTCGGCGTGCGAGGACCGCCCGATGAGCGCGAACACGACGATGAGGACGATGTCGACGACGGCTGCGATCCAGCCCCAGGTACGAGTCACCCGTCCATCCTCCCGCAGCCGGAGGCGCTCCGGCGACGCCCGCGCATCGCAGAGCCGGCGATCCAGCCGTCGTGGGCCAGCGGTCCAGCCGTCGCGGGCCGCCGTCAGAAGAGCCCCGGCCGGCCGGCTTCCTCCGGTCCGTCGAACCCGCGGAACATGTCGGACACCAGCGTCGCGATCTGCGGTTCCACGAGCCGCTCGACGGCCTCGGCGATGCGCGGACGGTGCTCGACGAGGGCCAGGCACACGGCCGTCCCGGTCGCCCGGGCACACTCGTCCGACAGGGCGATCTCGTGCCGCAGTGCCGCCTTCGCCTCGTCGGAGAGCGGCTCGCGCGGCGTCTGCTCGCCCGCGCCAGTGCCCGTCATCTCGTCGAGGGTGAAGAGGAACGGCTCCCCCGGCGAGGGCTCCGGGTCCACGTCCAGCCCCTGGAACTCCGGCGAGAGCCCCTCGGTCGGCTGGTAGCCCGCGTGCCGCTTCCGGGCGGCGGCCCGTTCGAGCTCGCGCTGCAGCAGCGGGAGGTTCTTCGCGGTGTACTCGTCGACGGCGTCCTCGACGATGGTCGAGATCCGACCGATCAGCGCGTGCTGGACCGCATGCGGCACGTCCGGCCCGAACCCCGCGGCGGAGGCGATCGGCGACCCGGTGCACTTCCGGCAGATCCGCGTCCGAGGCCGTGCGGTCCCGATCTGCCACCGCGGCAGCCACCGCAACCACACGTCGACCGCGCTCCGTACGCGACCGTCGATGCCGTCCATCCCTCAACAGTAGGCCGCGCGGCGCGCTTCCCCCCGGAGCGCGCCCGAGCGGGCGGAAACGCACCGCTCGTCCAGAGGCGCGTGCAGGTTCCGCCCGCCCACCACCGCACGCCCGGCACCCGCCGACCACACCGCGCGAGCGGGCGGAAACGGCAACACCACCCGACCCGTAGGCGCGGGTTCCGCCCGCCCACCACCGCACGCACGGCACCCGCCCACCAGAGACCGCGGGCGGGCGGAAACGGGGACGCCATCCGACCGGGAGGCGCGGGTTCCGCCCGCCCACCGCACACGCCCGGTACGCACCCGCCGCACACGGCGGGCGGGCGGAAACGGGGGCGCCACCGGACGCGGGTGCGCGGGATCGGCCCGCTCGGGAGCGTGGACGGGCGGGGACACGGGAGCGGACGGCTCGGACGGCGCGGCCGGGAGGCGCGGGGAGCCTCCGCCCCGCCGCGAGCGCCGGCAGGGTGGGCGGGTGGGTCAGGCCTCCGGCTCGGTCACGAAGTCGATGAGCTCCTCGACGCGTCCGAGCAGCTGCGGCTCCAGGTCGGCGAAGGTCCGGACCTGCCCGAGGATCCGCTGCCAGGCCCTGGCGACGTCGGCCTGGTCGTCGGCGGGCCACCCGAGGTGCTGCAGGATGCCCTTCTTCCACTCGATCGAGCGCGGGATCGTGGGCCACGCGCGCAGTCCGAGCCGCTCCGGCTTCACGGACTGCCAGACGTCCACGAACGGGTGTCCGACGACGAGCACGTGCGCGCCCCACTTCCCGCGCATCACGGCATCGGCGAAGCGGGACTCCTTCGACCCCGGCACGAGGTGGTCCACCAGGACCCCGACGCGTCGGTCCCTGGTCGGGCGGAACTCCTCGAGGACGTCCGCCAGGTTGTCGACGCCGGAGAGCTCCTCGACGACGACGCCCTCGACGCGCAGGTCGGCGCCCCAGACCTTCTCCACGAGTTCGGCGTCGTGCTTGCCCTCGACCATGATCCGGGAGGGCAGCGCCACGCGTGCCCGCTGCTGCTCGACGGCGAACGAGCCGGACGCGGTGCGGAGCCGGCCACCGTCGGAGGCGTGCCGGACCGCCGGAGCCGCACCGGGCCTCCCGTCCGTCCCCACGGACCGCGCGGGCGGCGCCGCAGCAGCGGACCGGCCCACCGGAGCCTGCGGACGACCGAGGGTGACGAGCTCGCCCTCGAGCAGGAACTGCCCGGTGAAGGGGAAGGCGCGGGTGCGACCCTTCCAGTCCTCCAGGCTGACGTTGCCTGCCTCGAGTCCCACGACGGCGCCCGCCCACCCGGAGTCCGGGTCCTCGAGCACCATGTCGCGCTCGAGCGGCACCTGCCGCACCTTCTTGACGCCCTTCGAGCGCCAGTCACCCGAGAGCACGTCACTGCCGTAGCGGTCCTCGTCCACCCGGGAAGCGTAGTGTCGACGGGTCCCGCAACGGCGCCGGCACCCTGGCGCGTCACGGTACGCGCCGCGTCCACCCCCACGATCGGAAGGCCACACCGTGCGCGCAACCGTCATCCACGCCCCTCGCGACATCCGCGTCGAGGAGCGCGACACCCCCGTCCTCATCGACCCCACCGACGCCGTCGTCAAGGTGACCGCCTCCTGCGTCTGCGGGTCGGACCTCTGGCCCTACCGCGGCGTCCGCGGGACCGAGCAGGCCCACACGATCGGGCACGAGTTCGTCGGCGTCGTCGAGTCCGTCGGCGCGGTCGTCACCGACCTCGCCGTGGGCGACTTCGTCATCGCGCCGTTCACCACCAACGACGGCACCTGCCAGGCGTGCACCCACGGCATGACGAGCGGCTGCGAGCACAGCTCGATCTTCGGCGGCACGACCGACGCGTACGGCCACCCCATCGGCGGCGCGCAGTCCGAGTACGTGCGCGTGCCCGACGCCGCGGCGACGCTCGTGAAGGTCCCCGGCCCGGTGGACGACGACCTCGTGCCGTCGCTCCTCACGCTGTCCGACGTGTTCTCGACCGGGCACCACGCTGCGGTGTCGGCCGAGGTCGGTCCCGGCAAGACCGTCGTGGTCGTCGGCGACGGCGCGGTCGGCCTGTCCGCGGTGCTCGCGGCCTCGCGCCTGGGTGCCGAGCGCATCATCGCGATGAGCCGGCACGCCGACCGTCAGGCGCTAGCGCGGGAGTTCGGCGCGACGGACATCGTCGAGACCCGCGGTGACGAGGGCATCGCCGCCGTGCGCGAGCTGCTCGGCGGGGAGCTCGCCGACTGCGCCCTCGAGGCCGTCGGCACCGCGGAGAGCATGGACCAGGCGCTTCGGGTCGTCCGCCCGGGCGGAAACGTCGGCTACGTCGGCGTCCCCGCGGGTGACCCGGAGCTGCCGATGCCGTTCCTGTTCGCGAAGAACATCACCGTGGGCGGCGGCATGGCCCCGGCACGCGCGTACATCGAGGAGCTGCTCCCCGACGTGCTGTCGCGGACGATCGAGCCGGGCAAGGTGTTCGACCTCGAGCTGCCCCTCGACCAGGCTGCCGAGGCGTACGCGGCGATGGACGAGCGGCGCGCGATCAAGGTGCTGCTGCGCCCGTAGCGCCGCCACGGCGCCGGCCGGCCGGGCCGCTCGCGGACAAGCGGGCCGGCGGCCTCGCACGAGCCTCGGCCCCGCGAACACGTTCGCAGCACGACCTGCGCGGATCTGTCTGCCGGGCCGAGTCTCGCGGGCACAGCGGCGGCGCCGATGTGCACGCCCTGCGGGCACGGCCGCGATTCCCATGCGCGCGTCTTGCGGGCACGGCGGCGGCGCCGATGCGTCCGCCGGCGCCCGTCAGGCGTCCCGGACCGCGAGCACCCGGTGTGGTGCGGCCCGTTCGGCGGTCCACCCCACGGGCAGCACCTCCTGCAGCTCGGGCACCGTGAACGACCGTCGGATCGAGCGGAGCCCGTCCACCCGGACGAACGTGCCGGCGGACACCAGCGGCGACGCCAGCGCGTACGCCCGGTAGGCCTGCCGCGACCGTCGGATGTCGGAGTGCAGGCTCCGCCCCGTGGCGAGTCGCTCGGAGTCGGCCAGGAACCCGGCCCTGGCGTCGTCGTTCAGGTGGTGCAGCACGTGGTTCGAGACGACGACGTCGAACCGCTCCCCCGCCGCGACGAGGTCCGCACTCGACGCCTGGCGGAAGGTCACCCCTCGGGCGGTCGACCGCCGAGCCGCGGTGATCGCACGTTCGTCCGGGTCGACCCCGACGACCTCGAGCGAGAACCCGTCGCTGCCGGCCCACCGCACGAGCGAGCGCGCGAGGTCCCCGCCGCCGCACCCGAGGTCGAGCACGCGGGCGCGACCGCTCGGCGGCAGCGCCGGGACGACGTGCGTGCGCCACACCGCTCGCCATCCGCTGACCAGCGCGTTCACCACGGCGAACCTTCGGAACGTCCGGTCGAGCACACGCGGGTCGCACCCCGGGTCGTCCATCAGCTCCTGCAGCGCCGTGTCCCGCGCACGTAGATCCACGGTTCGGAGCCCGGGCTCGCGACCGTCGTCCGCGCCGCGCACGGACCAGGTCCGGTCGTTCACGCCTCGACCGCCGTGAGCCTCGCGCTCTCCACCGTCAGCCCGGGTCCGAACGCGACGGCCGCGACCGGGGATCCCGGTGCGAGGCCCTGCTCGACGGCGTCCCGGAGCACGAACAGCACCGTCGCGCTGGACATGTTGCCGTGGTCCCGCAGCACGGCGCGACTGGAGGCGACGGCGCCGTCGGGCAGCGCGAGGGCGTCCTGGGCGCGGTCGAGGATCGCCCGTCCGCCGGGGTGGACCGCCCACACCGGCAGGTCGGCGAAGGTCTCGCCCTCACCGAGCAACGCGGTGACGGCGGCGGGCACGTGCACACCGACGAGCTTCGGGACCGCGGTCGAGAGCACCATCTCGAAGCCCTCGTCGCCGATGTTCCAGGCCATCTCCGACGCCCCCTCGGGCACCGTTGCGGTGGCGAAGCGCTCGATGCGCAGGCCCGATCCACCCGAGGTCACGACCGCCGCCGCGGCACCGTCCCCGAAGACGCTGTTCGCGACGATCTGGTCCGGGTCGTCCGATGCGCGGACGTGCAGCGTGCAGAGCTCGGCGCAGACCACCAGCACGACCGCGTCGGGGTCCGCCTCGGCGAAGGCCGCCGCGATCCGGAGCGCCGGGAACGCCGCGCAGCACCCCATGAAGCCGATGTGGTGGCGGAACACGCCGGCCGGTAGCCCGAGCTGGTCGACGACGTCGATGTCCGGCCCGGGTTGCGTGAACCCCGTGCACGAGACCGTGACCAGGTGGGTGACCCGGTCGGGCGCGATCCCGGCACGCTCGACGGCGTCCCGAGCGGCTGCGACGAAGAGCGCCGGGGCGAGCTCGCCGTAGCGGTCGTTGCGCGTGCCGGTGGACGGCGACACGAGCGCGCCGGTGCCCTGCCGGAACAGCCCGCCGGGCCGCGAGGCGTCGAGCTCCTCGATGACGGTGTGCCGGTGCTCGACGGCGGATGCGTCGAAGGCCGCCGGGACGATCCGCGCGCCCAACCGACCGAGGTCCGGCTGTCCGGCGAACAGGTCACGCACCGCACCCTGGTCGAGGGTGGTGTCGGGGACGGCGGTCCCGATGGCGCGGATCGTTGCGGTCACTCCTCATCCTGTCACCGGGTCGCTGACGCGTCCCCAGGATCGCGGACCGGCACGACGACGGACGGGAGGCACGTGGCGAGGTCCGCCCTGTGCCTCCCGTCCGTCGGGCGGTCGGTCTACGACTGCTGCGCGCGCTCCAGCACCAGCTCACGGACACGTGCGGCGTCGGCCTGGCCCTGCATGGCCTTCATGACGGCACCGATGACCGCGCCGGCTGCCTGGACCTTGCCGTCACGGATCTTGGCGAGGACGTCCGGCTGGGCGGCGAGTGCCTGGTCCACGGCAGCGGTCAGCGCGGAGTCGTCCGACACGACCTTCAGCCCACGGGCCTCGACGACCTGCGCCGGGGAGCCCTCGCCCGCGATGACACCCTCGAGCACCTGGCGCGCCAGGCGGTCGGTCAGATCACCGGACTCGACGAGCGCGATGGTCTCGGCGACGTGCTGCGGCGAGACGAGGTCACCGGGCGTGGTGTCCTGCGCGTTCGCGACGCGGCTGATCTCGCCCGTCCACCACTTGCGGGCAGCCTGCGAGGAGGCACCGGCGGCCACGGTCGCCTCGACCTCGTCGAGCAGCCCGCCGTTGACGACGTCCTGGAACTCGAGGTCGCTGAAGCCCCACTCGCCCTTCAGTCGACGGCGACGTGCGACGGGTGCCTCGGGCAGGGATGCCCGGAGCTCCTCGACCACGGCCGGGTCCGGCACGACCGGCAGCAGGTCGGGCTCCGGGAAGTACCGGTAGTCGTCCGCGTCCGACTTCGGGCGGCCGGCCGAGGTGCGGCCGGTGTCCTCGTGCCAGTGGCGCGTCTCCTGCGTGATCGCGCCACCCGCGGCGAGGATCGCGGCCTGGCGCTGGATCTCGTAGCGGATGGCGCGCTCGACGGCGCGGAACGAGTTGACGTTCTTCGTCTCGGTGCGGGTACCGAGCTCCTCCTGCCCCCAGGGGCGCAGCGAGATGTTCGCGTCGCAGCGCAGGTTGCCGCGTTCCATGCGGGCCTCGGAGACGCCGAGCGCGCGGACGAGGTCGCGGATGACCTGGACGTACGCGGCACCGAGCTCCGGGGCGCGGTCCTTCGCGCCGAAGATCGGCTTCGTGACGATCTCGACCAGCGGGACACCGGCGCGGTTGTAGTCGACGAGCGAGTACTCGGCGCCCTGGATGCGGCCCGTGGCACCGCCGACGTGCGTCAGCTTGCCGGCGTCCTCCTCCATGTGGGCGCGCTCGATCGGCACCTGGAAGATGGTCCCGTCGGCCAGTTCGACCTCGACCTCGCCCTCGAACGCGATCGGCTCGTCGTACTGCGAGATCTGGTAGTTCTTCGGGTTGTCCGGGTAGTAGTAGTTCTTCCGGGCGAACCGCGAGGACTCGGCGATCGAGCAGCCGAGCGCGAGCCCGAGCTGGATCGAGTACCGCACGGCCTGCTCGTTCACGACCGGCAGCGACCCGGGCAGGCCGAGGTCGACCGGGGTCACGTTCGTGTTGGGCTCGCCGCCGAAGAAGTTCGGGGCATCCGAGAACATCTTGGTCTTCGTCGCGAGCTCGACGTGGACCTCGAAGCCGAGCACCGGCTCGAAGCGCTCGAGCGCCTCGTCGAAGTCCATCAGCGCGTCCTTCTGCGCCATCAGATCACACCTTCCTGCGCAGCGGACTGCTGAGACTGGTCGAGGTCCGGGATGCTGTCGATGAGCGGGCGACCCCACTGCTGCTCGAGCAGGCGCTCGAGCGCGGCGCCGTACCGGTACAGCCGGGCGTCCTCGCGCTGCGGGGCCATGAGCTGCACACCGGTCGGCAGCGAGTCCTCGGGCGCGAGGCCGTTCGGGATGCTCATGCCGGGGACGCCGGCGAGGTTCGCCGGGATCGTCGTGAGGTCGTTGAGGTACATCGACAGCGGGTCGTCGAGGCGCTCCCCCAGCGGGAAGGCCGTCGTGGGTGCCGACGGGCTGATGAGCAGGTCGACCTGGTCGAACGCGGCCGCGAAGTCGCGCTGCACCAGCGTGCGGACCTTCTGCGCGGACCCGTAGTAGGCGTCGTAGTACCCGGCGCTGAGCGCGTAGGTGCCGAGGATGATGCGACGCTTCACCTCGGGGCCGAACCCGGCCTCGCGCGTCGCGGCCATGACGTCCTCGACCGTGGCGCCACCCTCGGGCGTGACGCGCAGGCCGAAGCGCACCGAGTCGAACTTCGCGAGGTTCGACGAGGCCTCGGCCGGCAGGATCAGGTAGTACGCGCTGATGGCGTACGCGAACGACGGCGCGTCGATCTCGACGACCTCTGCACCCGCCTGCTCGAGGATCGCCACCGTCTCCTGGAAGCGCTGCGTGACGCCGGCCTGGAAGCCCTCGCCACCAGCGAGCTCCTTGACGATGCCGACCTTGAGCCCTCGGAGCGTGTCGGCCTGCAGACCCTCGCGCGCAGCTGCGGCCATCGACGGCCAGGCGTCCGGGATGGACGTCGAGTCCTTCGGGTCGTGCCCACCGATGACGTCGTGCAGGAGCGCGGCGTCGAGGACGGTGCGCGACACCGGTCCGATCTGGTCGAGCGACGACGCGAGCGCGATCGCACCGTAGCGGCTGACCCCGCCGTAGGTCGGCTTCACCCCGACCGTGCCCGTGACCGCACCCGGCTGGCGGATCGAGCCACCGGTGTCGGACCCGAGGGCGAAGGGCGCCTCGTGCGCGGCGACCGCGGCGGCCGAACCACCGCCGGACCCGCCGGGGATCCGGTCGAGGTCCCACGGGTTGCGGGTCGGACCGTAGGCCGAGAACTCGGTCGTCGAGCCCATCGCGAACTCGTCCATGTTCGTCTTGCCGAGCGGCACGAGGCCGGCGGCGCGGAGCTTGGCGACCGGGGTGGCGTCGTAGGGCGGTCGCCAGCCCTCGAGGATCTTCGACCCCGAGGTCGTCGGCATGTCCTGCGTGCACAGGACGTCCTTGATCGCGATCGGCACGCCGGCGAGCGCGCCGAGGTCGTCGCCCGCGGCACGGCGCGAGTCGATCGACTTCGCCGCCGCCAGGGCGTTCTCGTTGACGTGCAGGAACGCGTGCACGTCGCCGTCGACCGCTGCGATCCGGTCGAGGTGGGCCTGGGTGGCCTCGACGCTCGAGACGTCGCGCGCGACGAGGGCGTCGGCGAGGGCGGCCGCGCTGAGGCGGGTCAGGTCGTCGGTCACTGCTCTTCTCCCAGGATGGCCGTCACGCGGAACCGTTCGCCGTCGGAGTCGGGCGCACCGGAGAGCGCCTGCTCCTGGGTCAGCGTCTGCCCCACCACGTCGGGTCGGGTGACGTTGCCGAGCGGCACCGGGTGGCTCGTCGCCGGGACGTCGTCGGTCGCGACCTCGGCGACCTTGGCGACGCTCTCGACGATGTGCGACAGCTCCCCGGTCAGCTTCTCGATCTCGTCGGGCGTGAGTGCGATACGTGCGAGGTTCGCCAGGTGGGCGACCTGCTCGCTCGTGATGTCAGGCATGGTGCTCCGTCGATCGGTTCGTGGAATGCGCACCAGTCTATTGGCCGTGTCCGGCGGCGGTGCCACGGTGACCGGGGCTGTGGAGAACCGGTCTGGAGGCCCGGTGCCGGTCGGGCGGACCGGCACCGGGCCTCCAGACCGTCACCTCCTGGTCGTCGTCACCTAGCCGTGCGCCGGCGGCTGCTGGGTCGTGCCGCCCGCCGACGTCCCCTGGGCACCACCCGTCCCGGTCGACGTCCCGCCGGTGCCCGTGCCCGGTTGCGACCCGGATCCGGCGGCGCCGCCCTGAGCGGGCGTGCCCGCCGTCGTGCCCGTACCCGAGGACCCCTGAGCTGCCTGTCCCTGGGCCGGCTGTCCCTGGGCCGGCTGACCCTGGGCCGGCTGCCCCTGAGCACTCGTCCCCGGCGCCGACGGGTCCCCGCCGGTCGCCGCACCCGACGCCGTTCCTCCGGTGGACCGCGGTGCGGAACCGATCATCGCCGGGTCCGGCTCGGGCAGCGTCCCTCCGCCGTACCGCTGGTCGAGCCAGGACATCATCGAGCGGCCGACGCCGAACTTCGCGCTGTACCCGGTCGTGCCGTGCGGGAACGAGACGTTCGCCAGGCCGACCAGTCCGGTGACGTTGCCGATCCACGTCGCGTTCGTGTACTTCGTGCTCGACGTGACGAGCCAGTTCTGCGTGTCGGCGTCGGTCGTGCCGGTCTTGGCGAACTTCGGGGTGGCGTCACCCGGGTTCGCCGACGCCGCGGTGCCGCTGCCGGTCAGCACGCCCTGCAGCGCGTAGTCGACCGTCCCGGCGACCTCGGCGGAGACACCACGGGTGCAGCTCGACGGGCTGGGTGTGATCGTGGTGCCGTCGGCCTCGCGCACCGAGTCGATCACGGTCGGCGTGCACACGACGCCGCCGTTCGCGAAGCCGGCGTACGCCTCGGCCAGGTCGATCGGCGAGAGCGGGTTGGTGCCGAGCACGGACGCCGGGTTCGACGCCGGAGCGGAGCCGTCCGCCTGGTGGATGCCCATCGCCTGCGCGAGGTCCTTGATCTTGCAGAGGTCGAGCTGCTTCGCCATCGCCCCGAACGCGGTGTTGATCGACTCCGAGGTCGCCGCCTGGACGCTCATGCTCGCCGGGACGGCCTCGGCGTTCGAGACCGGCCACGGGGACCCGCCGAGCGCCTCGCACGAGTTCGTGAACTCGGACTGCTGGAACAGGTGCTCCCCCGTCGGCACCGACTCGGACAGGGTGTGTCCGGAGGCGAGCCACTCCGCCAGGGTGAAGACCTTGTAGGTGGAGCCGGTCTGGAACCCACCGGAGTTGCCGTACGCGGTGTCGGCGTTGTAGTCGATGGCGGTCGCGCCGGGGCCCGCGTTGTCGCTCTGCGTGTACGTGGTGTTCTGCACCATGGAGAGCACCCGACCCGTCCCCGGCTCCACGGTGACGTTCGTGCCGCCCAGGTCGACACCGGCCATCGTCGTCGGGACGTACGACGAGAGCGCCGACTGGGCCTGGGCCTGCAGGTCGAGGTCGAGCGACGTGTGGATCTCGAGGCCCTTCGTGTCGAGGGTCTCGATGCGCTCCGCCGCGGTCTTGCCGAAGGCCGGGTCCTGCAGCACCTGGTCGCGGACGTAGTCACAGAAGTACCCGGCGTCGTACGCACTCGCCGCCGCCGAGCACCCGTTCGCAGTGTCGGTGACGTGCGGCGTGATCGGGGTGGCCTTCGCCTGGTCGAGCTGCGCCTTCGAGATGTCGTGGTGGACGTACATGCGCTGCAGGACGTAGTCCCGCCGGGCCTTCGTGGCGGCGTAGCCGTTCGCGGCGCCGTTGTCCTTGTCGTCCGGCTCGTCGATGCGCAGGTTGGCGGGGTTGTTGAGGATCGCGACGAGCGTCGCGGACTGTGGGAGCGACAGGTCCTTCGCGTGCACGCCGAAGTAGTACTCGGCACCCGCCTCGGCGCCGTAGACGCGGCCACCGAGCCCGACGAGGTTCAGGTAGCCGGTGAGGACCTGGTCCTTCGTGTACTTCTTGTCCACCGCGATGGCGTAGCGCATCTCCTGCAGCTTGCGCTGCGGCGTCACCCCCGCGGCGTCCTGGTAGCACGCCGCGATCTTCGCCTTGGTGGCCGCAGCGTCCGAACCGGTGAGCTGTTCGCACTGCTGCACGAGGACGTTCTTCACGTACTGCTGCGTGATGCTCGACCCGCCCTGCACGTCGCCGCCGACGACGGTCGCCGCGACGCCGCGGACGGTCCCGAGGACGTCGATGCCGCCCTCGTCCTCGAACCGCGGGTCCTCGGTGTCGATAGCGGCGCGCTTGAGCGAGTCGGCCATCGCGTTCGACGCGACGTCGGTGCGGTTCTCCGCGTAGAACGAGGCGATCTTGACCTGCTGCCCGTCCTTCGTGGCGTAGACCGACGACACCTGCTGCGGGGTCTGGATGTCGAGGTAGCTCGGCAGGTCCTCGAAGAACGACACCGCGCCGGAGGCGCCCTCGCCCGCGACGGCGACCGCCGGGGTCACCGCGACCGCCACCAGCAGGCCCGCGAGGCCGGACATGGCGACGAAGGTCGTGAGGGCACCGGTCCACCGCATCGCACGCATGGCGGCACGGTACGGGTCGGGACTGGGGTCGTTCTGCCGTGGAACGGTCGGGGGCTGCGGCGGCGCACAGGAACGTCCACAGGGATGCCGACAGGCCGTCATCGGGACGAGCGCGACCCCGGACCCCGGCCGTCAGTCGCGGGGGTGCAGGTCCTGGGGACGCAGGAGGTACATGTCGGGCATGGACTGCGCGCTGCCGCCGCCACCCTGGCCGCGACGAGCCTGGTGCCGGACGAGGTCCCCGCGTCCGATGCCGATGAGGGCGACGTCGTGCAGCGAGGCCGTCCCGGGCTTCAGGTAGTCGTTGTGGCCGACGGGTCGACGGAACACGCCCGCGTCCGTCGCGACGGTGTCCGCCGACAGGTCGAGGAGCGTCGACCCGAACCCCGCGGATCCCGGGTCGGTGCCGAAGTACCCGGAGCCGGCGATCGGGTCGCTGTGTGCGTCGCCGACGTAGACCTGACCGGTCCGGACCGCGAGGTCCGCGGCCGACCGCACGTCGCTGCCCGGTGAGCCGAAGACCGTGAGCGAGTCCGCCTGCACCCGCCCGGACGCCAGGGCCATCAGCGCCGTCGTCGACCCGTAGGAGTGCGCGACGACGTTCAACCGGGGTCGGTCGGCACCGCGGACGGCATCGAGGCCGTCGACGAGGCGTTCGAGCCGGTCCGCCCCGGTGCGCGCGAGTCCGAGCGACAGGATGTTGGACATGTCCGGTGTGCGGTAGCCCATCCACGCGAGCACCGCCGTGCCCTCCGTCGAGGCGTCCTCTGCGACCCGACCGGTCCGGGTCGCGGCGAGCGCCGACACCGCCGTCTGCTCGTCGTACAGGTCGCTCGCGGTGTCCGTGAAGTCGTGCATCTGCCCGGTCACCGTGAAGAACATCCCCGGGACGACGACCGTGACGTCCCGGGCGCTCGTCAGGTCCCCGACGGCGATGGCCGCTCGCCCGGTGTCGCGGGTGTCCAGGACGACCAGGTGCCGCGGGCCCTCGCCGAGCTCCTGGCGCAGGGCGTCCCGGACCTGCTCGAGCAGCGCGGTGCGGGCGGTGGTCCGACCCGCGTCGTCGGCCAGCTCGTCGTCGAGGGTGCTCCGGTTGGCCCGGTCACGGACGTCGTACGGCACCCCGTCCAGGTTGCCCACGACCGCCGGGGCGAACGCGACCAGACGCTCCTGGGCCGCAGCGCCCAGCGCTCCCCACCACCGTGCGACCGAGACGGCCGTCGGTGGTCGGTCCTGGGCGGTCGCGAGCACCTGCTCGTCCGAGTCGGCACGCACCAGGTCGTCCGGGCCGGCCGTGCCGAGCGCGTCGAGGAACGCCGTACCCCGCGCCGCTGCCAGCGCGTCGACGTCCACGGCGTGGGCACCGACCGGAGCCGACGGGACCTCGCGCAGGACGACCTGCGAGACCGTGCGCGCGCCCTGCGGTTCCGGACCGGGCACGGCGGGGGCCTCGACCACTCCCATCGAGTGCATCGAGGCGGTGAGTAGCAGGGCCGCGGCGATGAGCAGCAATCAGGTCTCCCCGGGAAGGCCGTGTCGTCGACCCCCTCAGGCGACGATTGATGCCCTTTCGAGTGTAAGGAGAATGTGCTCGCGAGGGGATGCGTCCTGCAACTTGTCCCTCGAACTGGGTGCGTCCTGCGGCTGCTCGCCTGCGGTCGGCGGCGCGTCGCTCACGGCGAGCCGCGGCCCGCCGTGCTGCTCGACCGCGCGTTCAGTCCGCGTCCGACGGCTCCGCCTCGTCGGCCTGGTCCGTCCCGAGTGCACCGGGGCCCTCGGTCACGAGCAGACGGAACTGCTCGGCGTCGATGATCCGCAGCCCGAGCTGCTCGGCCTTGGTGAGCTTCGACCCCGCACCGGGCCCCGCTGCGACGAAGTCCGTCTTCTTGCTGACGCTCGAGGCGGCCTTGCCGCCGGCGGCGATGATCGCCTCCTGCGCGCCCTCGCGGGTGTAGCCCTCGAGCGAGCCGGTGGCCACGACCGTGACCCCGCTGAGGACGCCCCCTTCGACGGCGGCACCGGGACCCGGGTGGTCCGGTGTGGTGAACTGCACGCCGGCCGCGGTCCAGCGGTCGATGATCTCGCGGTGCCAGTCGACGGCGAACCAGTCGAGCAGTGCGTCGGCGATGATCCCGCCCACGCCGTCGACGGCCGCGAGCTCCTCGCGCGAGGCGTTCCGGATCCGGTCGAGCGACCCGAAGTGGTTCGCGAGCGCCCGGGCGGCCACCGGCCCGACGTGTCGGATGCTCAGCCCGACCATGATGCGCCAGAGGGGCTTCGTCTTCGCGGCCTCGATGTTCGCGAGCATCTCGAACGCGTTCTTCGAGGGGTAGCGGCTCGGCTCCCCGGTGTACTCGGCGCCGCGCGCGTCGGGGTCGAACGGCGGGTCGGTCTTCTTGCGAGCGCGGCTGAACGGCGTGACGCGCTTCGGTGTGCCGTCGTCGTCGGACTTCTCCATGCCGGTCTCGGCGTCCCGCACGATCACCTCGATCGGGACGATGTCCTCCATCGTCAGGTCGAACAGGCCGGCCTCGGTGACGAGTGGAGGCTGCTCCGGGTGCAGCGGCTGGGTGAGCGCCGCGGCGGCGACCTCGCCCAGGCCCTCGATGTCGAGCGAGCCGCGCGAGGCGATGTGCTCGACCCGGCCGCGGACCTGCGCGGGGCAGCTCCGGGCGTTCGGGCAGCGGAGGTCCTTGTCGCCCTCCTTCGCCGGGGCGAGGGGCGTGCCGCACTCCGGGCACGCGGCGGGCATCACGAACTCGCGCTCGGAGCCGTCGCGCAGCTCGACGACCGGACCGAGCACCTCGGGGATGACGTCGCCGGCCTTCCGGAGCACCACGGTGTCGCAGATCAGGACGCCCTTCGCCTTGACGACGTCCTGGTTGTGCAGGGTGGCCTGGCGCACGACGGAGCCAGCCACCTCGGCCGGCTGCATCACGGCGAACGGCGTCGCGCGACCGGTCCGGCCGACGCTCACGACGATGTCGAGGAGCTTCGTGTGGACCTCTTCCGGCGGGTACTTGTACGCGATCGCCCAGCGCGGTGCCCGCGAGGTCGACCCGAGCTCCTCGTGCAGGGCCAGGTCGTCGACCTTCACCACGACGCCGTCGATCTGGTGCTCGACCGACGCGCGACGCTCACCCGTGGACCGGACGAAGCCGAGCACCTCGTCCACGGTGTCGAAGACCCGGTAGTGCGAACTCGTCGGCAGGCCCCACGTCTGCAGCAGCTCGTAGACCTCGGACTGGGAGTGCACCTCGGTGTCGCGCTCGAGCTCGCGGACCGGCCAGGCGCCGATGCCGTGCACGAGCATGCGGAGGCGTCGCAGGCGGTCGACCATGAGCGCGCGCTTCGCCTCGGACTTGCCCTCCTCCTTCTGGCGCAGCGACCCGGCGGCGGCGTTCCGCGGGTTCGCGAACACCCGCTCCCCCGCCTCGCGCTGCCGGGCGTTCAGCTCGTCGAACTGCGCGACCGGGAAGAAGATCTCCCCGCGGACCTCGACGATCGCGGGGTGCCCCTCGCCGGAGAGCCGGTCCGGGATGGTCCCCATCGTGCGCACGTTGCCGGTGACGTCCTCGCCCACGACGCCGTCACCGCGGGTCGCCGCTGACACGAGCCGTCCGTGCTCGTACCGGAGGTTGATCGCGAGCCCGTCGATCTTCAGCTCGGTCAGGAAGCGGACCCGTTCGGAACCGGCGTCGCGCTGGACCTTGTCGGCCCACTCGGTCAGTTCCTCGGGGCTGAAGACGTTGTCGAGGCTGAGCATCCGCTCGGCGTGCTCGACCGGCGCGAACTGCACGGTCTGGGCCTGGCCGCCGACGGTCTGCGTCGGGCTGTCCGGGGTGAGCAGGTCCGGGAAGCGCTGCTCGATCGCGTCGAGGCGACGCACCATCGCGTCGTACTCGCCGTCCGACACCGTCGAGCCGTTGCCCTCGTAGTACTGGTCGCGCAGCTCGTTGACACGGACCCGCAGACGGTCGACCTCCCGCTGGGCCTGCGCGGCGTCGAGGTCGGCCGGGGCCAGCGTCTCGAACGTCGAGTCGGCCGAGTCGGGAGTCGTGTCGCTCATGCCTCAGTTCTACCGTGCACCGCCGACCCCGGGCGCAGCGGGCGCCAGGGCCCGGGCGCAGCGGACGCAGCACTCCGCGCGCAGCCGACTCAGACGGCCGCGGGCACCGCCGACACCGTCCGGTCGATCGTGCACTGGCCGAGCACCCGGGTCCCCACGTAGACCACCGCGGTCTGCCCGGGAGCGACCCCCGACAACGGCTCGTCGACGTCGATCACGAGCTCGCCGTCGGCCACCCGCGCCGTCGCCGGCACCGGGTCGGCGTGGGCCCGGATCTGCACGTCGCAGGCGAAGGGCTCGGACGGGTCGATCGGCGCCGTGCCCGCCCAGGTGAAGCGGGACCCGGCCATCGACCGGACGTCGAGGGCCTCCTTCGGTCCGACGACGACGGTGTTGTCCTTCGGCCGGATCTCGAGCACGAAGCGCGGCTTGCCGTCCGGTGCCGGGCGTCCGAGGTGCAGCCCGCGCCGCTGGCCGACCGTGTAGCCCGTCGCGCCCTCGTGCTCGCCGACGACGGTGCCGTCGCGCTCCACGACCGACCCCGGCTCGGCACCGACGCGGTCGGCCAGCCACCCGCGGGTGTCCCCGTCCGGGATGAAGCAGATGTCGTACGAGTCGGGCTTCTGCGCCACCGTGAGTCCGCGCGCCGCGGCCTCGGCCCGGACCTCGTCCTTCGACGGGGTCGCACCGAGCGGGAACATCGCGTGCTCGAGCTGCTCGGCCGTCAGCACGCCGAGCACGTACGACTGGTCCTTCGCCCACGCCGCCGAGCGGTGCAGCTCGCGCGCGCCGTCGGCCCCGGTCACGATCGAGGCGTAGTGCCCCGTGCAGACGGCGTCGAACCCGAGGGCGAGCGCCTTCTCGAGCAGGGCCGCGAACTTGATCCGCTCGTTGCACCGCATGCAGGGGTTCGGGGTCCGACCGGCCTGGTACTCGGCGACGAAGTCGTCGACGACGTCCTCCTTGAACCGCGCCGAGAAGTCCCACACGTAGTACGGGATCCCGAGCGCCGAGGCTGCCCGCTGCGCGTCCATCGAGTCCTCGATCGTGCAGCAGCCGCGGCTGCCGGTCCGGAGCGTGCCGGGCATCCGGCTCAGCGCCAGGTGCACGCCGACCACGTCGTGCCCGGCGTCCACGGCCCGCGCCGCGGCCACCGCCGAGTCGACCCCACCGCTCATCGCCGCAAGTACACGCATGCCTCCAGGGTAAGCGCATCCCCCGACCGGGCCAGGCGTACCGTTGCTCGACGATGACCAGCACCACGAACGACGCCTTCGACCGCCGCGGCGTCCTGCTCTCCGGCTTCCTGCCCGCGGCGCTCTTCGCGATCGGCGAGGGCGCGATCATCCCGATCATCCCGATCGCCGCGGACTCCCTCGGCGCCAGCCTGGCGTTCGCGGGCTTCGTCGCGGCGCTCATCCTGGTCGGCGAGCTCATCGGCGACGTGCCCTCCGGTGTCGTGGTCGGACGGATCGGCGAGCGGAACGCGATGATCGGCGCCGCGGTGGTGTCGGTCGTCGGTCTGCTCGTCTGCGTCGTGTCGCCGAACGCCTGGGTGCTCGCGGTCGGGGTGTTCCTGGTCGGTGTCTCGACGGCGGTCTTCGCGCTCGCCCGGCACGCGTACATGACGACCGCGATCCCCCTGCGGATCCGGGCGCGCGCGCTGTCGAGCCTGGGCGGGGTGTTCCGCTTCGGCTACTTCGTCGGCCCGTTCGTCTCCGCCGGCGTGGTCCACCTGACCGGCACGACGCAGAGCGCCTTCTGGATCCACGTGGTCTGCTGCCTGGCGGCCGCGGTGGTGCTCCTCGTCCTGCGCGACCCCGCGACGGGCGAGCGCGGTCTGCGGTTGCCGAGCCGGGCCTCCAGACCGGACGCACCGGACGCGACCGACACGACGGACGCACCGAACGCGACCGACAGCGCACGGAAGACCGACGGGACGGCCGCGACCGGCGCACGCACCGCACCCACCCCGCACCCCGAGGAGCCGCCGACCGACACCGGCGCGCAGTTCGTGGAGCGCGAGGCACACGGCCTCTTCCGCACCATCCGCGAGAACCGGGCCGTCCTCGCACGGCTCGGCAGCGGCGCGGCCCTGATCGGCGCGCTCCGCGCCGGGCGCCAGGTGATCCTGCCGCTCTGGGCGGTCAGCGTCGGCCTCGACGACGCCTCGGCCGCGCTCGTCATCGGCATCGCCGGCGCCGTCGACTTCGCACTCTTCTACACGAGCGGGCAGATCATGGACCGCTGGGGCCGCCTCGCGAGCGCCCTGCCGTGCATGCTCGGGCTGGCGGTGTCCTACTTCCTGCTCGCCTGGAGCGGGCACCTCGACGCGCGGGTCGGCTGGTTCGTCGCCATCGCGATCGGCATGTCGCTGGCGAACGGGGTCGGCAGCGGCATCCTCATGACGCTCGGCGCGGACCTCGCGCCCCGCGGGAACCCGGCTCCGTTCCTCGGAGCCTGGCGCTTCACCGGGGACTTCGGGTCCGCGGCGGCGCCGCTGCTGATCTCCGGGGTCACCGCGGTCGCGTCGCTCGCGCTCGCGAGCGGGGTGATGGGCGTGCTCGGTCTGGTCGGTGCGGGGGTGCTGCTGCGGTACGTGCCGCGGTACCTGCCCCGTCGATTGCGCTGACGACGTCGGTCCCGTCGGTCCCGTCGGCGCGGTCGGGAGGCGCGGATCACGTCCGCTCCGCACGTCGCGCTCGGTAGACTGCCGCTGCTCGCGGGAGTGGTGGAATCGGTAGACACGCAGGATTTAGGTTCCTGTGCCCCAGGCGTGAGGGTTCGAGTCCCTCCTTCCGCACGGTCGTACCCGAAGCACGGTCGTACCTGATGCTGGGGGAAGTCACACCGCAGGGGGATGGGCCGACGCTCCCCGGGCGGTACCCTCGTCACGCGGGAGTCCCCCGTGACCTCGCCCGTCCACGACCGGAAGAACCATGCACTCCGTCGCACTCGCCCTGATCCCGTGGCTCGACCCGCAGTACATCCTCGATCACTTCGGGGCCATCGCCGTGCTGATCGTCTGCGCCATCGTCTTCGCCGAGACCGGCCTGCTCGTGGGCTTCATCTTCCCGGGCGACAGCCTGCTCGTCATCACGGGCCTCTTCGCCTTCGACCGCGGCGGCCAGATCGGCGGCATCCCCATCTGGGTCGCCGCGCTGATGATCGGCGCCGCGGCGTTCCTGGGCGGTGAGCTCGGGTACTACATCGGCAAGAAGGCCGGACCCCCGATCTTCGAGCGCAAGGAGAGCGGCCTGTTCTCGAAGGAGAACGTCGACCGGACGAACGCGTTCTTCCACCGGTTCGGCCCGCTCGCGGTCATCCTCGCCCGCTTCGTCCCCGTCGTCCGCACCTTCCTGCCGATCGCGGCCGGGGTCGGGCGGATGAACTACAAGAAGTACTCGCTGTACAACGCCGTCGGCGCGGTCATCTGGGGCGTCGGTGTGACCTTCCTCGGGTACTTCCTCGGCTACATCCCGCCGATCGCCTACATCGTGCGGAACTACATCGACGTGATCCTCATCCTCGCGGTGCTCGTCACGGTCGTGCCCGCGGGGCTGCACTACTGGCGGACCGCGCGGAAGGCGAAGCACGCAGCCGAGGCCGAGCAGGCAGCGGCGCAGCGCCCGGCCGACGGCCCTGCCTGGCCCACCGAGCAGTAGGCAGCACAACCGGAAGCACCCCGCGCCACGGAACATCGTGGCGCGGGGTGCTTCCCGTTGTGCCGTTGACCGACTTCTGCCGGAGCCGGACCCCTGCGGTCGTCAGACCCCGAAGTAGTCCCGCACGATCGGCGCGATCCCCCGGAACGCCTTCGAGCGGTGCGACAGCGCGTTCTTCTCGTCGCGGGTCAGCTGCGCTGCAGACCGGTCGGCGTCGTCGGGCTGGAACACCGGGTCGTACCCGTGTCCCCCGTCCCCGACCGGCTCCGAGAGCACCTCGCCGTTCCAGACCGCCTCGAACAGGTGCTCGGTGCCGTCCGGGGTGACGAACGCCGCCGCACAGACGAAGGCGGCGGTGCGCTCGACGACCCCGTCGAGGTTCGTCAGGAGCAGCGCGATGTTGTCCGCGTCCACGCGGGTCCCGGCGTACCGGGCGGAGTGGATGCCGGGCGCCCCGCCGAGTGCGTCGACCGCGATGCCGGAGTCGTCGGCGAGCGCCGGCAGCCCGGTGTGCGCCACCGCCGCACGCGCCTTGATCAGGGCGTTCGCCGCGTAGGTGTCGCCGTCCTCGACCGGCTCCGGGCCGTCGTACCCGACGAGCTCGACACCCTGTCCGAGCGCTTCGCCGAGGATCCCGCGCAGCTCGACGACCTTGCCCTGGTTGTGCGTCGCCAGGACGACGGTGTGCCCGGTCACGCCAGCCCCAGCACGTCGCGCTGGATGGCCGCGAGGGACCGGTTGCCCGCGAGGCCGAGGTCGAGCAGCGTGTCCAGCTCGTCGCGGTCGAACGGGGCGTGCTCCGCGGTGCCCTGCACCTCGATGAACTTCCCCGAACCGGTCGTGACGATGTTCATGTCGGTGTCCGCCGCCGAGTCCTCGGTGTAGGCGAGGTCGAGCATCGGCTCCCCCCCGACGATGCCGACCGAGATGGCCTGCACGCTGTCGGTGAGCGGCGTGGCCTTCTTCGCGATGAAGCCCTTGTCGCGGCCCCACTCGATCGCGTCGGCCATCGCGACGTAGGCGCCGGTGATCGACGCGGTGCGGGTCCCGCCGTCAGCCTGCAGCACGTCGCAGTCGAGGACGAGGGTGTTCTCGCCGAGGCCCTTCATGTCGACGACCGCGCGCAGGGAGCGGCCGATCAGCCGCGAGATCTCGTGGGTGCGTCCGCCGACCTTGCCCTTGATCGACTCGCGCTGCATGCGCTCGTTCGTCGACCGCGGCAGCATCGAGTACTCGGCCGTCACCCAGCCGGTGCCCTTGCCGGCCATCCAGCGCGGGACGCCGTTCGTGAAGGACGCCGTGCACAGCACCTTCGTGTTGCCGAACGAGATGAGCGCGCTGCCCTCGGCCTGCGTGCTCCACCCCCGCTCGATGCTGACCGGACGGTGGTCGGAGGCGCTGCGGCCGTCGATGCGGGTGCTCATTGGGTCCTTTCGGTTCGGGGCAGCGTGATCGCCCCGGTCTGGAGGTGTCCGACGCTCGAGACCTCGGGACCGAGGAAGCGCCGGGCGAGCCGGATGAAGCCGTTCTTGTCGTCGCCGGTGGCCTCGAACGCGTAGGTCGGCGGCTCCGGGGTGGTCCGCTCGAGCCCGTGCTCGACGAGCCGGCGGTACACGTCGTTCGCGGTCTCCTCGGCGCTCGACACCAGCGTGACGTCCGGACCCATCACGTACTGGATCGCCGCCGACATCAGCGGGTAGTGGGTGCAACCGAGCACGAGCGTGTCGACGTCGGCCGCGCGGATCGGGGCGAGGTACTGCGCGGCGACCTCGCGGAGTGCGGGCGACGAGGTGTCCCCCGCTTCGACGAACTCGACGAAGCGCGGGCACGCGGCGAGGGCCAGGGTGACGTCCGCGGCCACGGCGAAGGCGTCCTCGTACGCCCTCGAGGCGATCGTCCCCACGGTGCCGATCACCCCGATCCGCCCGGTGCGGGTCTGCTTCACGGCGGCGCGGGCGGCCGGCTGGATCACCTCGACGACGGGGATGCCGTACGCCTGCTCGTAGCGTTCGCGGGCGTCGCGGAGCACGGCGGAGGACGCGGTGTTGCACGCGATGACCAACGCCTTCACGCCCTGGTCGACGAGGTCGTCCATCACCTCGAGCGCATACCGCCGGACGTCGGCGATCGGCTTCGGACCGTAGGGCGAGTGCAGGGTGTCCCCGACGTACCGGATGCTCTCGCGCGGCAGCTGGTCGATGATCGCCCGCGCGACCGTCAGCCCACCGACCCCGCTGTCGAAGACTCCGATCGGTGCATCCGTCACGCCACCAGCGTACCGAGCCGCACCCGCTCCGCCCGCCCGCTCTGCGCCTGCGCACCCCGAGCTCCGCGGCGTCGCGCGCGGGCTCCCCGACGCGCGAGCGGGCGGAACCTGCACCGACGCACCGGACGCCCCACCGCTTCCGCCCGCTCGCGCCCGCACTCCCGCGCTCCAGCGCTCCCGCGCTCCAGCGCTCGCGAGCGGGCGGAACCTGCGGCCCCGGCGCGACCACACCCACCAAGTCCGCCCGTTCGGGCCGCCGCCGCTCCGCGAACGGGCGGAAGCCGCGCGCTCGCGACGACCGTCGTGTCGGTTGCGCCCGCTCGTCGGCGCGACCACCCGGCTGCGGGAGGCGCGTGGCGGCCCGGCACCGCGCCTCCCGGCCGGGCCGCCGCGCGCGTGCAGACGAGCGCGACGCGCCGAGCGGGCGGAACTCGCGGAACGAGCAGCGGAAGGAATCCGGTTCCGCCCGCTCGCGACCAGCCGGGAGGCGCGACCCGCGTCCGCCCCACGCGGCACTCGTCCGGACGGCCACCTGCTCCGCGAGCGGGCCGGATGCGCAGCATGCACCGTCGAGGCGCACGTCTTCCGCCCGTTCGCGGCCAGCCGGGATGCCCCCTCCCCGCACGCCACACTCCCGCACGACGCACACGGCACCGCGCGCCGCCGTCGACCCCCACGTACTCCGCCCGCTCCGCCCGCCCGTCCCGCCCGCCGGCTCCGCCCGTCCGCACCCGGACGTCACTAGTGTCGGAGGCGTGACCAGCGCGCTCCTCACGGACCAGTACGAACTCACCATGGTGGACGCCGCCCTCAAGGACGGCACCGCCGATCGACGCTGCGTGTTCGAGGTGTTCGCCCGCCGTCTGCCGGACGGCCGTCGCTACGGCGTCGCCGCGGGCCTCGGCCGCTTCCTCACAGCGCTGACGGAATTCCGGTTCGGCGACGAGGAGATCGGCTTCCTCCGCGACCGCGGCGTCATCGACGAGGGCACCGCCCGCTGGCTCGCGGACTACCGGTTCACGGGAGACGTCCGTGCCTACCGCGAGGGCGAGGTCTTCTTCCCGAACTCCCCCGTGGTGCAGGTCGAGGGCACCTTCGCCGAGTCCGTCGTCCTCGAGACCCTCGCGTTGAGCATCTTCAACGCCGACTCCGCGATCGCCGGCGCCGCCGCCCGCATGGTGTCCGCCGCCGACGGTCGACCGCTCGCCGAGATGGGCTCGCGCCGCACCGGTGAGTGGAACGCCGTCGCCGCCGCCCGCGCCGCCTACATCGCGGGCTTCGGCGCGACGAGCAACCTCGAGGCCGGCCGCACGTGGGGCATCCCGACGATGGGCACCGCCGCGCACGCGTTCACGCTCCTGCACGACTCCGAGGAGGCCGCGTTCCGCTCCCAGCTCGACGCCCTCGGCGATGGAACGACGCTGCTCGTCGACACGTACGACATCGAGGCAGCGGTGGAGACCGCCGTCCGTCTGACGAACGGCCGACTCGGCGCGGTCCGCATCGACAGCGGCGACCTGCCGAGCGTCGTCGCCGCCGTGCGCGCCCAGCTCGACCGCCTCGGCGCGCCGGCGACGAAGATCACCGTGACGAACGACCTGGACGAGTACACGATCGCCGCACTCCGTGCCGCTCCGGTCGACTCCTACGGCGTCGGCACGAGCGTCGTCTCGGGGTCGGGCCACCCGGCGGCGGGCATGGTGTTCAAGCTCGTCGCGCACCAGACCCCGGCGGGCGACGAGTGGGTCCCCGTCGCGAAGAAGTCCGCGGACAAGGTGTCGACCGGCGGCCGCAAGGAGGCCGGCCGTCGCCTCCGCAACGGCATCGCGACCGCCGAGGTGGTCCTGACCTCGGGCCGGGTCGGCCCGGACGAGCGTCCCCTGCTCGTCCCGGTGGTCGAGCACGGCGAGGTCGACCCCGCCTTCCTCGGGGTCGCCGGCGTCGAGGCCGCGCGGGCGCACCACAAGCGGGCGAAGGCCGAGCTGCCGGCGGATGCGTCCCGCATCGGACGCGGCGACCCGGCGATCCCGACCCTGGTGATCTAGCGGTCTACTCGGCCTTCATCTTCTCGTAGATGGCCTTGCAGTCCGGGCACACCGGGAACTTCTCGGGGTCGCGCCCGGGCACCCACTTCTTGCCGCACAGCGCCTTGACCGGCTTGCCGGACAGCGCGGACTGCAGGATCTTGTCCTTCTTCACGTAGTGCGAGAACCGTTCGTGGTCGCCGGGCTCGATCGCCTCTTCCTCGAGGAGCTTCTCGAGCTCGCGGTCCATCACGTCGAGGCCGCCGCCGGGTTCCGTCATGCTCATGCGTCCAGGGTACGACGATGCGGCTGACGCCGCGACGGACGGGAGGCACGGGCAGGCTCCGCCACACGACCCACCCGCACCGCGCGCGGACGGGAGGCACGGGGCGGCCCCGTCACGCGCCTCCCGTCCGACGGCGCATCCGGACCGGAGCCGACGTGACCGCCCGGCCACGTGCCTCCCGTCCGGCGGGCGGTCAGTTGCGCTGCGCCGCAGCGAGCAGGTCTGGACCGCGCCGGTCGAAGAGCCGACCGCCGACGGCCACGCCGACCACGAGCACGACGACGCCCACGGCGACGCCGACGACGAGCGTCGCGGTCGCCCAGGGCTCCGGACCGTCCACCGCGGTGAGCACCGCGAGCCACACCGCGGGGACGAGCGACGCCAGGATGCCGACGATCATCGTCGTCTGCGCGACCGCAGCCGTCGTGCCGGCGGCCTGCGGCTGCTGGAACGGGTGGTCGCCCGGGCGGACCGTCGGGTACGGCAGCAGGACGGAGACGATGCTCGACAGTCCGAGACCGGCCAGCAGGGCGCCGACCGCGATGCCGGTCAGCACCGGGAAGGCGACGGGGTCGCCGAAGAGCGCGGCGGAGACGGCGGCACCGGCCACCACGAGCGGCAGCCCCACGACGAGCAACGGCACGAGACGGCCGAGTCGGTCGCTCCACCCGGGAGCGCCCGAGGCGACGTGCAGCCAGACCGCGGTGTTGTCGTAGGAGACGTCGTTGTGCGGCAGGAACCCGGCGATGAGCGCCATGAGCGGCAGCGGGACGAGCGCGGTCCAGTGCCACGGCACGCCGGCGACCCCGAGCGGGAGCACGACGATCGGCACGAACAGGATGACGAGGTAGGACATCCGGTACCGCGGGTCGCGGCCCCAGTAGGTCAGCGCCCGGGCGGCGACCGCGCCCACCGGGGTGGACCCGAGCCCGGCGAACCAGCCGAGCCCGCGGTAGCGACGGGTACCGGCGCGGCCGTCGGCGGCCTCGAGCGCTCGACCGACGAGCGCCCACCACGCCAGTGCGAGCAGTGCGACGGTGACCAGGGCGACCAGGAGCTTCAGGACCCCCTCGCCGACACGGCCGCTGGCGACGTCCGCCGGGACGGCCCAGGCGGCGCCCCACGGGGTCCACCCGGCGACGTCGGCGACCCGCTGCAGCTCTGCGCTGGCGGGGTCGAGCCAGTCGCTGCGGAGCAGCAGCGACACCACCGGCAGCCCGAGGACGACGATGACCAGGGCGGCGAGCCAGCCGGCGTCGCGCGACCGGTGCGGGCCGACGTACGTCGCACCGACGGCGCTGCCGACGCGGAGCAGCAGGGCGCAGGTCAGCGTGCCGAGCAGCGCGGCGGCGACGGCGAGCACAGCGGTGCCACCGGTCCGCGACCAGGCGCCGACCTGTCCGACCGCGACGATCGCGACGGCGAGCACCGGGACGCCGACGAGCCCGGCGACCCCGAGCCCGACGGCGAGCCGACGACGGTCGATGCCGTACACGGCGAACCGTCGCGGGTCGAACTGGTCGGAGCGGCCCACGACGAGCGGGACGAGGGTGAGCGCGAGGGAGACGAAGGTGCCCACGGGGACCGCGACGGAGCGGGCGACCTCGGCTGGCGCCGACCGGAGCGCGAGGAGCTCCCCCGCGACCACGACCGCGGCGACCAGGCCGAGCAGGGATCCCAGCACGACGAGGACCGACCGTCGGGCTCCCCCGCGGACCTCGCCCGCGAGCAGGTCGACCCTCAGTCGGAGAAGCTGTGCAACCATTCCATGCTCTCTGCCACGACGCGGCCGCCCGCGAGTTCGACGAACTTGTCCTCGAGGCTCTTGCGCCCGCGGACCTGCGCCATCGTGCCGGAGGCGAGGACCTTGCCGCCGACGATGATCGCGACCGAGTCGCAGGTGCGCTGGACGAGCTCCATGGAGTGGCTGGAGAGCACCACCGTGCCACCGCCGCGGGTGTAGCGCCGCAGGATGTCCGTGATGGTCGCCGCGCTCACCGGGTCGACCGACTCGAACGGTTCGTCGAGCACGAGCACGCGCGGCGAGTGGATCAGGGTCGCGGCGAGCGCGATCTTCTTCGCCATGCCGACGGAGTAGTCCGCGACCTGGCGCCCCAGCGCCTCGCCCAGGCCGAACGCCTCGGCCAGGTCGGCGCTGCGCTTCCTGGCGGTCGCGCCGTCGAGCCCGCGGAGGGTGGCCGAGTAGTGCAGCAGCTGCGCGCCGGTGAGCCGGTCGAACAGCCGGAGGCGGTCCGGGAGCACGCCGAGGGCACGCTTCGCGGCGGTCGGGTCCGACCAGACGTCGTGGTCGAGGACGGTGACGGTGCCCGCATCGGGCCGGAGGAGACCGGTGACCATCGAGAGCGTGGTGGTCTTGCCGGCGCCGTTGGGGCCGACGACACCGAAGATCGAGCCCTGGCGGATCTCGAGGTCGACCTCGTCCGCGGCGAGCGTCTGGCCGTACCGCTTGACCAGGCCGCTCGCCCGGAGCACGACGGGTTGCTGCGCCTGCGCGGTCTGCGTCGCGGCAGCGGTGGCGGTCGGCTGGCGTCCGGGGGTGCGCTTCTTCTTCGTCGTGGTCCCGCCGGCCGTGGTCGGGGTCGTCGTGCTCGTCGTCGTGCTCGCGTCGGGGGTGGTGGTCGTCCCCGCGTCGTCGCCGGCGGTCTCGGGCGCGCTGCCGTCGGCGGTCGCGGTCGTGCTGAGGGTCGTGCTGCCGGTCGCGGCACCGTCGGTCGTCGCGGGGGCCGCCGCGGGCGTGCCGGGGCCGCCGGGGCGCGCGGCGCGGCCCTTCCCCTTGCCCTTGCCCTTGCCCTTGCGGGGGGTGCGCTCCGTCGGAGCGGTCGTGGCCGCGGTCGTCGCCGCCGCAGTGGTCGTCGCCGCCGCCGCAGTGATCGCCGCGTCGGTGGTCGTCGACTCGGTGGTCGTCGCCGCGGTGGTCAGGCCCGCGGTCGTGGCGTCGGCCTGGCCGTCGGGGCGCTCGCCCTGGTCGACCGCGACGGCCGTCGTGCTCGTGTCGTCGGTCATCTCGTCATCATCGGAGGCGTCGTCGCGCGCATCCCCGTCCCCCGTGTCGTCGTCGGCCGCGTCACCGGGCGGTTCGTCCGCCTCGGCCAGCCAGGCGGCGTCGGACGTCGCGTACACGTCGTCGTCATCAGCTGCAGCCACCGCCCCACCGTACCAACGCGCCGGACGCCCCCGACCTCGACCGTCGGCGCGTCCGCGTGGGCTCCGGTACCGAACCGGTCACAGGGTCACGAAATGAGTACGAAGCGCGCACCGGTGTACCCCGGAGCGGACTCGTTCCGTATCATTCACCAGGGCACGACGAAGTGTTCACCACATGGAAACCTGCTCGGACGGGCTCCGCCGTGGCCGCTCGTCCCCCGCGCGAAGGTGCAGGATGCGCACGCTCACGGCGAACTCCGAACCGGTGCGAGCACACTCGACGAGGCCCGCCCGTGCCCCACGCGGCGCGCGGGCGGACACCAGAAGGGACCAGCATGACCACGCAGATCGTCATCCTCGCAGCGGGGATGGGCAGCCGGCTCGGCCGCAGCCTGCCGAAGCCGCTCACCGAACTCAGCGACGGCCGCACCATCATGCAGCAGCAGTTCGACAACATCCGCGCAGCGTTCGGCTCCAGCGCGCGCGTCACGATCGTCGTCGGCTACAAGTCCGAGTACATCGTCGAGGCGTTCCCCGAGGCGAACTTCGTCTACAACGAGTCCTACGACTCCACGAACACCTCGAAGAGCCTGCTCCGCGCGCTGAAGGCCACCGGCAAGAGCGGCGTCCTCTGGATGAACGGCGACGTCGTCTTCGACCCGCGCGCCCTCGTCCGCGCCGCCGACATGATGGACCAGGACCGGTCCTTCGTCAGCGTCAACACCGAGAAGGTGTCCGACGAAGAGGTCAAGTACACGGTCGACGCCCAGGGCTGCATCAAGGAGCTCTCGAAGCGAGTCGTGGGTGGCCTGGGCGAGGCCGTCGGCATCAACTACGTCTCCTCGCGGGACAAGCAGGCGCTCATCCGTCAGCTCGGCCGCGTCGACGACCAGGAGTACTTCGAGGGCGGCATCGAGGCTGCCATCGCCGAGGACGGGCTACGCTGGTCGCCGATCGACATCTCCGACCTGTACGCGGTCGAGATCGACTTCGCCGAGGACCTCGAGCGCGCGAACGACCTGTTCGCCTGAACCACCGTCAGGACCCCTCGGCGGTTCCGCCCGGAGGGAAGCCGTGACCACAGCGAGTGCGCCGACCGCGCCCGCGACGACCGCATCGACGGCGCCCCGGAGCGCCGGTCGACGCTACCGCCAGGCGCTCTGGTTGCTGACGGTGCGCGACCTGCGCGTCCGGTACTCGACGTCCGCGCTCGGGTACCTGTGGTCGATCCTCGACCCGCTGGTGATGTCGGCGATCTACTGGTTCGTCTTCACCCAGGTCTTCCACCGCGGATCGGTGGGTGAGGAACCGTACATCGTCTTCCTGCTGTCGGCGCTCCTGCCGTGGATGTGGTTCACCGGGGCGGTGTCGGACTCCACGCGCGCCTTCACCAAGGAAGCGAAGCTGATCCGGTCGACCACGATCCCGCGGAGCATCTGGGTCGCCCGGGTCAACGCGTCGAAGGGCATCGAGTTCCTGTTGAGCCTGCCGGTGCTCGCGGTGTTCGCGATCGCCACCGGCGCGCACCTGCACTGGGAACTGGCGCTCTACCCCCTGGCCATCGTGCTGCAAGGGGCGCTGGTCTACGGACTCGGCCTGATCGTCGCGCCGCTGGTGGTCTTCTTCCGCGACCTGGAACGCGCCGTGAAGCTCGTGCTGCGGTTCCTCTTCTACGCCTCGCCGATCATCTACGGCACGCAGGCACTACCCGAACGGCTGCACGACATCGCCGCGCTGAACCCGCTCAGCGGCATCTTCGGCATCTACCGCGCCGCGTTCTTCCCCGGTCAGCTCGACTGGCGAGAGGTCGCCGTCTCGGTCCTCGTCACCGCCGTGGTGCTCGGGGTCGGGCTGGTCGTGTTCCGCCGGAGCGAGCACCGCGTCCTGAAGGAGCTGTGATGACCGCCACCGACTCCACCGCGCCGTCGACGACCGTTACCCCCGTGATCTCGGTTCGTGACGCCGGCATCCGCTTCAAGCGCAACCGCCGGGCGAGCCGGAGCTTCAAGGACCTGTTCGCGGGCAGCAACCGGCGGAAGCGCGCGGACGAGTTCTGGGCGCTGCGGCACGTGTCCTTCGACGTCCGGCCGGGCGAGGCGATCGGGGTCGTCGGGCGCAACGGCCAGGGCAAGTCCACACTGCTCAAGCTCGTCGCACAGGTCATGCTGCCGGACGAGGGCCGCGTCCGCGTGAACGCCGGGGTCGCACCGCTCATCGAGATCACGGGCGGCTTCGTCGGCGACCTGACGGTCCGGGACAACGTCTACCTGACAGCGGGTCTGCACGGGATGTCCCGGTCGGAGATCCGTGACGCGTTCGACGAGATCATCGACTTCGCGGAGATCGGGGACTTCGTCGACACCCCGTACAAGCACCTGTCGAGCGGCATGAAGGTGCGCATCGCCTTCGCCGTGATCTCCCGGTTGGACGAACCCGTCATCCTGGTCGACGAGGTGCTGGCGGTGGGTGACAAGAGCTTCCGCGAGAAGTGCTACAAGCGCATCGAGGAACTGCTGGCCGGCGGCCGGACGCTGTTCTTCGTCTCGCACAGCGACAAGGACCTGCGCCGGTTCTGCGACCGGGGGCTCTACCTCGACGAGGGGCGACTGCAGCTCGACGACACGATCGAGGCGGCGCTGGCGCAGTACGAGGCGGACCACGGGGCCTGAGCCCTCTCCTCCACACCAGGGGCCCGCTGTCCGCTCCTCCACAAGCAGGTGCCCCGCACCGCTCCCCCGAGGCCCCGACGTCGGCCCCTCCCCCTAGCGTGACCCGCATGCACCACCCACCCACGGCATACGCAGTCCCGTTCACCGTCGACCGCTCCGGGGCACCACGTCGCTACGACCTGGTGAACACCGGCACCGAGCCGCTGCACGCGATCTCGTTCACGCACCTCGGCAGCGGCTACTGTCCGCCGCTCGCGGTGAACCGTCTCGACCCGGGGCGGTCCCTGTCGATCGCGGTGTTCGGCGCCGATCCCGAGCAGACCGGCATCGTGGTCGTCCGGTGGCGGCGCCCGGACCGGTCGGAGTACCTGTGGCGGATGTCCCTGGTCGGCGACCGCCTCGTGGGGCTCGCCTCGTGACGCTGCCCGCCGGGTCAGGCGTCGCCGCGCTCCGCGGCGACCTCGTGCCAGCGCGCCACGAGTCGGTCCACGGCGGCGTGCAGTCGGCTCGTCGCGACGCCCGGGGTGGTGTCGCCGAAGTACCGCTGCACCCAGTGCCGGAGCTTCGCGAGCTCGTCGGCGTCGTTCGCCGCGGCGTCCACCCGCGCGACGACGTCGGCGGCGTCCTCGGCGAGCAGCCAGTTCGCGTCGCCGAGGTAGCCGCGTTCGTCCACGTCCGCACCGGACGCTGCCGGACGCGTCACGATGAGGGGCTTGCCGACGGCCAGCCGGTCGTAGATCATCGCGCTGATGTCGGTCACCGCGACGTCGGCGTCCGCGAGCTGCCAACCGAGCTGCGGCCCGTCGTCGTACACGTGGTGGGCAGACGGGTCCGCGGCGTTCGCGGCGGCGATGGCGGCGACGATGCGATCGTGCGCCGACCGGTAGTCCTGGTCGAGCACACCGCTCCGGGGGTGCGGCCGGTACACCAACCGGTGCCGCCCCGTGGCGAGCAGACGCTCGGCCAGGACGACACCGTGCGACGCGATCGAGCCGTAGGCGGCCGCGGCTCGGTCGCCCTCCCACGTCGGCGCGTACAGCACCACGGTGCGGTCGTCCTGCGGGTACGGCACCGCGCCGGCGAAGTGGTCTGCCTGCGGACGGCCGATGGCGATCGTGCGACGGTCGACGTCGTAGTCCCACAGCGCAGCACGAAGGCGGTCGCGTGCGGCATCGCCCGCGATCAGGGCGTAGTCGTACGCCTTGAACTGGTTCGTCGTCATGTACATCTTGTCGCTCTCGCCGTGGTTGACGAAAACGTGCCACATCCGCCCGTACCGCATCATCTGGAAGTTGCGGGCGTTCTGGTTGACGTACAGGACGATCTTCGGTGCCTGCTCCTCGACGAAGCGCTCGAGGTCGACGACCTGACGGGCGTACACCGCGGGGACGGGCGACTCGTCGAGCAGCGTCGTCATCGTCCCGGGGCTGCGCGAGATGATCGCGACGGGGTGCTCGCGGGCGAGTTCCGCCAGCGGCGCGTACCACTGACGGAGCTGGTACATGTTGACCGCGGCGTCCGCGAAGTAGACCGCGACCTCGATCGACCGCGGCGCCAGCCGCGGTGCCTCGGGCAGACGACGGGCGAGCTCTCGACGGTTCCGGCGCGAACGCAGCAGGCGGCGGGCGAGACGGACGGCGGTCCGGACGTCCTTGGTGATCGGCATGGTGGTCCTCAGGCTACGGGCGGTTGTTGGACGGACTGTTCGGTGGCGCGTTCGTCGGCGGGAACGACGTCGGACGTCGCGCCACCGACGCCGGTCACGGCGGTCCTGGTCCGGGGTGGGGCTGGGTCAGACGACGGGCGGGCGACCGGCGAGCGTCATCCGGGCGATCGTCAACCAGCCCATGGGCCGCGACGGTCCGCAGTCCGCCGTCCATCCCTCGCGGACGCCGCCGAACCAGGTCCGCAGGCGCAGCGGGTGCCGCCACCAGCGGGCGACCTGGATCGCCGCCCACGACCCGACGTAGAGCGGACGCAGTGCGACCGGCAGGTTGCGCCGGGCCAGGAACACG
Organism: Curtobacterium sp. SGAir0471; assembly: GCF_005490985.1. Lineage (NCBI taxonomy): Bacteria > Bacillati > Actinomycetota > Actinomycetes > Micrococcales > Microbacteriaceae > Curtobacterium > Curtobacterium sp. SGAir0471. The sequence continues at coordinate 915,392 of NZ_CP027869.1, read as the reverse complement.
CGGTTGCGCGCGTTCAGGTGGACGTACTCGGCGTGCCGCGCGGGATCGATCGCGGGGTGGTGCGCGACGAGGTCCCCGGCGTACCAGGCACGTCGACCGGCGTCCCAGACGCGCCACGCGAGCTCGATGCCCTCGTGCGCGTAGAAGTACGGCGCTCCCCAGCCGCCGACGGCACGGTAGACGTCCATCGGCAGGAGCACGGCGCCCTCCCACACCGAGAACACCGGCGACGAGTCGGTTGCGGAGCCCTTGCGGATCCGCGGTACCCAGCGGCGGGGGTTCGCGGAACCGGTCGGGTCGACCACCCGCGGCTGCACCAGCCCGAGCGACGGGTCGCCGTCGAGCAGCGCCACGGCGTCGCGCAGGAAGGTCGGCGACGGGATCGACGCGTCGTCGTCGAGGAAGAACACGTGATCGCCGTCGACGACCTCGGCCCCGGCGTTCCGACCGGCGGGGATCCCGAGGTTCTCCGGCAGGGCGAGCGCACGGACGCCCTCCGGCAGCCCCGACGGCTCCCAGCCGTTGCCGACGCACACCACGTCGAGCTCGACGTCCTGCTGCGCGAGCACGCTGGCCAGTCCTCCGCGCAACTCGTCCGGCCGGGTGCCCTGGCTCAGGCTCACCACGGCGATGCGCGGTCGCTCCCGGTGCGGCGGAGCGTCCCGACGCCGGGTACCCGGTGTCACGTCCGCCCGCTGCCCCTGCGGCAGGTCCGGGGTCGATCCGGTCATGCACGGACCCGCTTCGACGAGATGATGGCGACGAAGTGACCGGCCGTGGCCAGGACCGCGAGCGGCAGCAGCACCCCGACCAGGATCCGGTCCGCGAGCGGGTCGCCGACCACGAGCCCGACGAGCGCGAACACGAACGCCAGGATCGTGAGCTCGACCGAGTGGTACAGGCGGTGGAACGGCAGGAAGCGCGCCGCACGGCGGAGCGTCGCGAGGCGTCGACCGGACGGGGCGGTACCCGCGTCGCGACGGTCGACGAGCTTCTCGAGGCCGGCGTTGGCCCGGGCGACGTGGACCATGTCGTTGAGCGCCTTGTTGAGCACGATCACCAGGCCGAGCGCGCACCCGATCGTCGTCCACATCCAGTCTGCGCCGTGGATCGGCCAGGTCGCGGCGCGGATCCCGAGGGCGATCGGGATGAGCCCCTCGGTCGTGTAGTGCCCGACCTTGTCGAGGAACACCCCGGCGGGCGAGCGGGTACCGCGCCAGCGAGCAACCTCACCGTCGCAGCAGTCGACGAGCATCTGCAGCTGACCGAGCACGAGCGCGAGCAGCGCACCCCAGATGCCGGGGATCAACAGGGCCGCGGCGACGCTCCACCCGACCAGGATCATCAGGCCGGTCACCTGGTTCGCCGACACGCGTGTCTTCAGCAGCAGCCAGGTCAGGTAGGGCGAGACGTCACGCAGGTAGAGCGACGCGGTCCAGTGCTCGGCGTTCGCGCGGGAGCGGACCTCGTCGGGTTGGGCGACCGCGCGGAGATCGGCGATCGAGGCCGGACGGGTCGCGCCGCGGCCGGTGGTGTCGTCGGTCAAGGGGTCAGGTCACCGTCCCGTGTGCGTTGTCAGTTCGGAGGTCCGGGTCAGGAACCCGATGATGAAGCCGATGCCCCAGCCGACGTGGATGCACGGCAGCACCACGATCAGCCACAGCATGGTGGGCAGGCCGGAGCGCCGCGCCACGGCGAGGGCACCGAGCACGACGAAGAGCAGGTAGACCGCGGGCACGACGAAGCCGAGGGTCGCCCAGGCGACCGGGGAGCCGAGCGCGGCCCCGACGATCCCGACGATGCCCGCGACGATCCCGAGCGCCATCGCCGCGACCATCGCTGGCGGGACGAAGTAGCGCAGGCCGTTGTTCGCGGGGAACCGTCGCGCGAGCTCGCCGCGCCACAGACCCGTCGCGACGAACTGCCGGACGAGTCGTCGCAGGCTCGGGCGCGGGCGGTACGTGACGACGAGTTCCGGGGTGAACCACACCGTGCCGCCGGTCTGGCGCAGCCGTCGGTTGAGTTCCCAGTCCTGGCCGCGCTTGATGCCCTCGTCGAACAGCCCGACCTCGAAGAGCCGGTCGCGTCGGAACACGCCGAGGTACGCGGTCTCGGCCGGTCCGGCCTTGCCGCCGACGTGGTGCGGGGTCCCGCCGAGGCCGACCCGGCTGCCGTAGGCGTGCGCGACGGCCCGCTCGAACGGCGTCCGTCCCTCGGCGTGCATGATCCCGCCGACGTTGTCCGCGCCGGACTCGAGCAGCACCCGCACGGCGATCCGCGTGTAGTCGGACGGCAGCACCGAGTGGGCGTCGACACGGATCACGATCGGGTGCACCGATGCGCGGATGGCGACGTTCAGCCCGGCGGGCGTGGACCCGACGGGGTTGTCGATGGCCCGGACCCTCGGATCGGCGGCGCTCATCTCGGCCACGAGCTCGTTCGTCCCGTCGATGGACGGACCGAGCGCGAGGATGACCTCGAACGGCCCCTCGTAGTCCTGGTCGAGCAGGCTCCCGACCGCGGCGCGGACCTCGGTGACCTCGTTGAGCACCGGCATCACGTACGAGACCCCCGGCAGGGGCTGTCCGTCTGTCTGCATGCGGTCCTCGGGGTCGTGGCTGATGCGCGGAGCGCACCGAGGACCGGCACCGCCCCGGAGAGCAGCCATGAGCCTATCAAGCGGCAGGAGCGCCCACCTGCGTCGCGACCGGACCGCGGGACGCGACCGTCGGTGGGTGACCACCACACGACGGACGGGAGGCGCGGTACCAGCCGGCACCGCGCCTCCCGTCCGTCGGTCGTCGCGTCAGCTCTTGTACGTCCCGAGCGTGACGTCGGCTTCGCGCGTCTGACCGTCGCGGATGTAGGTGATCGTCGTCTTCGCACCACCGGCGAAGAAGCGGACCTGCGCGGTCAGGTCGGTGGCGTCCGCCACCGAGGCCGACCCGATCTTCGTCACGACGTCGCCCTTCTCCAGGCCGGCGGCCGCTGCCGCTCCACCGGAGGACACCGACTTGATGAGCGCTCCCGTCTGGGTCGCGTTCGCGTCCTCGGACGCGTCACCGACCGTGGCGCCGAGCAGGCCGTGCGAGGCGGAGCCGTTCTCGCGGATCTCGTTCGCGACACGCTCCACCAGGTTCGACGGGATGGCGAACCCGACTCCGATGCTGCCGGACTGCGCGTCCGACGACTGCGAGCTGCCGGCGCTCGCGATGGCGACGTTGATGCCGATCAACTTGCCCTTCGAGTCGAGCAGGGCGCCACCCGAGTTGCCGGGGTTGATCGACGCGTCGGTCTGGATCACCGGCAGCGAGACCGTCGTCGAGGTGGAGGATCCTCCGTTGCCCGGGAACTCGAAGGGGCTGTCGCCGTTCCCGCCCTCGTTCGAGTCGCCGCCCTGGTTCGGGGCGCTCGAGGCGACCTGGATGCTGCGGTTGAGGGTCGAGACGATGCCGTCGGTGACGGTGTTCGACAGGCCGAGCGGTGCACCGATCGCGACCGCGGTGTCGCCGACGTTGAGGTCGGACGAGTCCGCGAACGAGATCGGCTTGGTGCCGGTCGCATCGATCTTGATCACCGCGAGGTCCACCGTCGGGTCGGTGCCGACGAGCTTCGCCGGGTAGATCCTGCCGTCGGACGTCGTGACCGTGATGGTGCCGTTCGAGCTGTCACCGTCGAGGGTCACCACGTGGGTGTTCGTGACGATGTAGCCGTCCTTCGTGAAGAAGACGCCGGAACCGGTGCCGCCCGCGGAGCCGGAGGACACGTTGATCGTCACGACCGACGGCGTGGCCTGCGCGGCGACGGCGGTCACGACGGTGGCGTTGTTGTAGTCGTTGACCGTGAGGTTCCCGCCGCTCTGCGACGAGCCCGAGCCGATCACGGTCGTGCCGGACTGGGACGCACCCGCCGCCCAGCCCGCGCCGCCACCGACCAGGCCGGCGAGCACGAGCCCCGCGACGATCGGCAGGACCAGCTTGTTGCGGCCCTGCTTGCCGTCCGTGCTGGTGGCAGTGCCCGCTGCGGCCCCGGTCGCTGCGCCGGCGGCGGCACCGCCGAAGTAGTGGCCGTTGCGCTGGTTCGAGCCGTCGACGTCGCCGAAGGCGCTGGCCGACGAGGGCGCCTGGGCGGAGCCGGGGTAGGAGGCGCTCTGCGGAGCGGCGTACTGCGAGTCGTGCTGGCTGCCGTACTGCGACGTCCCCTGGGCGTACTCGCCGTAGCGGGGGCGGCCGTACTGGCCCTGGCCGTACTGGTCCTGGTTCTGGCCGTACTGGCTCTGGCCGTACTGGCTCTGGCCGTACTGGCTCTGGTCCTGGCCGTACTGGCTCTGGTTCTGGTTCTGGCCGTACTGGCTCTGGCCGTACTGGCTCTGGTCCTGGCCGTACTGGCTCTTGTCCTGGCCGTACTGGCTCTTGTCCTGGCCGTACTGGCTCTGGCCGTACTGGCTCTGACCGTACTGGCTCTGGTCCTGGCCGTACTGGCTCTGGCCGTACTGGCTCTGGCCGTACTGGTCGTGGCCGTACTGGCTCTGGCCGTACTGACCCTGGCCGGAGGCGCCGGTCGTCGACTGAGCGTGGTGCGCGTTGTCCGAGCCGTACGGGCTGGCCTTCTGCCCGGACCCGCTGCTGTCACCGTCGATGGTCGGGTACGGCGCCGTGTAGCGGTCCGTCGTGTTGTCGGTCCCCGTCGGGATGACGTCGGTCTCGCCGGCCCGGGCATGGTCGATCACATCGGTGTGGTCGTGGTCCGCGTGCCGGTCGGCGGGGTGTCCGGAGACGTCCTGCGTCGACGTGCCCTCGCCGGAGGTGTCGCGCGAGGCGTCCTCGGCTGCGGCCCGGTGGTCGGTGTCCTGGGGGCGGTTCTCGTCGCCCTGGCCGTGAGGCGTGGTGTCGGTCATGCTGGACGTGCTCCTTTCAAGCTCCTGCAGTCTTCCGCGTCCACCTGTGCGGTGCTCCTGCTGGGGCTGCAAGCGACCTATGGCGATCTTATGCGTGACCTGTGGGCGTCCTCCCGGTCGAGCGACGCGTCGTGACGCACTGGAGCGAGCGAGCCGGTCCGTCCGACTAGGTTGGGGGCCTCCAGGGCGTCCGTCTGCGCCCGACGCACCGGAGGGACCCACCATGCACCGCACCGGACCCTGGCTCCGCGCAGCCGAGGGGGCGATGCTGCTCGGCCCCGACGGCGTCCCCGCCCCGACGGTCTTCGCCGAGATGAGCGCACTCGCTGCCGCCACCGGAGCGATCAACCTCGGCCAGGGGTTCCCCGACCAGGACGGCCCGGTCGAGGTGCTCGACGCCGCGGTCGAGGCGATCCGCCGCGGCGTGAACCAGTACCCTCCCAGCCGCGGCGCCCCGGAGCTGCGCGATGCGATCGCGGAGCACCAGTCGCACTGGTACGGCCTGTCGGTCGACCCGGACCGTGAGGTCCTCGTCACCGCCGGCGCCACCGAGGCCCTCGCCGCGACGCTGCTCGCGTTCGTCGAACCGGGCGACGAGGTCGTCACCTTCGAGCCCTTCTACGACGCCTACGGCGCGCTGATCCGCCTCGCCGGGGGCACGCACGTGACGGTCTCCCTCACCGCTCCGGACTTCCTGCCGGACGAGGACACCCTCCGTGCCGCCTTCTCCGACCGCACGCGGATCGTGCTCGTGAACACGCCGCACAACCCCACCGGCCGGGTGCTCCCCCGCGAGGTCCTGGCGACCGTGCTCGAGCTCGCCGAGCGCCACGACGCCCTCGTCGTCACCGACGAGGTCTACGAACACCTGACCTTCGGCACTCCGCACGTCCCCGTCGCGACCCTGCCCGGCGCCGCGGACCGGACGATCACGATCTCGAGTGCTGGCAAGACCTTCAGCACCACCGGCTGGAAGATCGGCTGGCTCACGGCTGCCCCCGCGCTCGTCGAGGCCGTGGTCTCGGTCAAGCAGTACCTGACGTTCGTGAACGGTGCCCCGTTCCAGCCCGCGGTCGCGACCGGACTCCGACTGCCCGACGAGGTCTTCCACGGCATCGCCCGCGACCTCTCCGAGAAGCACGACCTGCTCGCAGCCGGACTCCGTTCCGCCGGGTTCGACGTGATGCGCCCGGACGGCGGCTACTTCGTCCTCGCGGACACCGCGCCGCTCGGGTACGACGATGCCCGCGAGTTCTGTCTCCGACTCCCCGAGCTCTCCGGCGTGGTGGGCGTCCCGGTGTCGGCGTTCGTCCGACCCGAGCGAGCCGCGGGCTACCGGTCGCTCGTGCGCTTCGCCTTCTGCAAGCGGCGGGACGTGCTGTCCGAGGCCGCCTCGCGCCTCGCAGCCCTCGCCGCCCCCCGCTGACCGGAGACGCTGTCCCCCCGCGAATCCGTTCCGACATCGCGCCGCGCGCCCGTCATCCCATCCGTCGTCCCGCCGTCCCGCCGTCGTTCGTCCGTCGTCCCGTCGTCCCGCCGTCCCTTCATTCGTCCGTCGTCCCGTCGAGCGGGCCGTTTCCGTGCCCCTCGAGCCTGAGGCGCCCCGGTTCCGCCCGCTCGCATCGTCGCTCCACAGCACATGCTGCCGTGGAGGCACCGCCGGTTCATCGAGCGGGCCCTTGCTGCATCCGTCGCCCGAGATCCGAGCAGGTTCCGCCCGCTCGGGACAGCGCAGGTATCAGGCCGCCGATCGTCCCCTCGGTGGCACGGCGAGCGGGCGTTCCCTGCACCTGACGAGTGCGAGCACCACCCGATCCCGCCCGCTCGCGCTCACACACGGGACCGTCCCCAGTGGCACGCCGAGCGGGCGTTCCCTGCACCTGACGAGCGCCAGCACCACCCGGTTCCGCCCGCTCGCGCTCACATGGTGACGTCCGCCGCGCCTCGTCCGGTCCCGACCGGCCCGGCCCGACCGGCCCGGCCCGGCCCGGATCGTCTGCTCGGTGTCAGTCCCGCCCGGCTCGCGGCACGCGGGGCGCCGCGCCAGGTGCTGCGGGCGGGCGGAATCGGCTCCGGGGGTGTCCGGGCACGCTGCCGGTTCCGCCCGCTCGGGGAGTCGGACGAGTTCCCGCGGTACGACCGCGCACCCGGACGGCGCGTCCGGGACGGCTCAGCGCGGGTGGACGTCGAAGCGACGGAGCGCGAGTGACGGGTTGACCGCGCGGACCGCCTCGGTGGTCGCAGTGTCGATCGTCGCGACGACGGTCCCGGCACTCGCGCCGGCAGCGGCGACCGCGACCCCGGACGGGTCGATCACCACGGAGTCGCCGATGCCGATCGACCCGGTCTGTCCGACCCCGACGACCCAGACGGTGTTCTCGATCGCCCGGGCGGTCAGCAGGGTGCGCCAGTGGTGTTCCTTCCCGGGACCGCGCACCCACTCCGCCGGCAGCACGACGACGTCCGCTGCGCCGACCTCCGGTGCGGCGAGCCGCCGGGTGACCTCGGGGAACCGCAGGTCGTAGCAGGTCTCGAGTCCGACACGGAGGCCGCCGAGCTCGAAGACCGGCAGCTGGTCAGCGGCGCCGGACTCGATGCGGTCGGACTCCTTCGAGCCGAACGCGTCGTACAGGTGCACCTTCCGGTAGGTCGCGGCGATCGACCCGTCGGGCAGCACCGCGACCAGGGTGTTCCGGAACCGCCCGCTCGTCTCCGCGGTCTCGGCTACTCCGACCACGAGTGCGATCGCGTGCTGCCGTGCGATCTCCCGCAGCCCGCTGACGAAGGGACCGTCGAGCGGCTCCGCTGCGGCAACGAATCGGTCGTCGATCGCTGCCGTGAAGTACGAGGTGTACTCAGGCGTCACGAGCAGGTCGGCACCGCGACGCGCGGCGTCCTCGGCGGCTGCCTGCACCGTCCGGAGGTTGGCCGCGGCATCGTCCACGGGCGCGAACTGGGCGGCGGCCACGGTGAGGGTTGCCATGCTCCGAGCGTAGCCACGCAACGACACCACACGACACTCAGTGACACGACTCGACCTGGTGCAGGCGAACGAAGAAGGCCCCGGTCCGACAGGACCGGGGCCTTCTTCGCGGTGACGCTTGGTTGCGGGGGCAGGATTTGAACCTACGACCTCTGGGTTATGAGCCCAGCGAGCTACCGAACTGCTCCACCCCGCGGCACATCCAATAGCCTACACACCCCCGTGGCGGGGCACAAATCGAGTGCCCCGCCACGGCGTGTCAGTTGCCGTTCTCGGCTTCGGTCGCGGCCTCGATGGCGTCCTGCAGGCGCTTGTCCGCCTCGGCCGCGGCGACCAGGTCGTTCTCGGCGTAGGCCTGCTGGCGGTCCTGCAGCGCACTGCGGGCTTCGGCCAGCGCCTGCTCGAGCGCCTGGTTCCCCGAACCGCTCGACGAGCCACTCGAGCCACCGGCCGCCGAGCCCGAGCCGCCCGACGAACCCGAACCGGACGGTTCCGAACCCGACGTGTCCGAACCCGACGAACCCGAGCCCGACGAACCCGAGCCCGAGGCGTCGGAGCCGGAGCCCGACGAGCCCGACCCGTCCGCAGCTCCCTGGTCGCCGGCAGCGGCACCGGAGTTGCCGTCGAACAGCTCGTTCAAGGCCTGGTCGAGGGTGTCCTCGAACGCGATCTTGTCGCCGAACGCCACGAGCACCTTCTGCAGCAGCGGGTACGAACCACTCGAAGTGGACTGGACGTAGACCGGCTGCACGTAGAGGAACCCGCCACCGACCGGCAGCGTGAGCAGGTTGCCCTGCTTCACGGTCGAGTTGCCGCGCTTCAGGATGTTCAGCTCCTGCGACACGGTGGTGTCACCGTTGAAGAGGCTCTGCACCTGCGCCGGACCGGGGATGTTGTCGGTCTTCGGCATCGTCAGCAGCGTGAGCTTGCCATAGTTCGCCGCCTTCTCGCCCTTGCCGGCGCCGCCCGCGTCGGAGTCGACCGCCAGGTAGCCGGTCAGCACGTTGCGGTTGTTCGCCCCCGCGGACTGCTGCGGGATGTAGGTCGTGTAGAGCGAGTACGCGGTGTCCTGCCCCGGCACCTTCATCGTCAGGTAGTACGGGTCCTGCAGGTTGCCCTGCGACGGCGTGGTCCGGGTGCCGAGCGCGTTCGTCGTCGTCTGCGACACCGTGTCGGAGTTCGCCTCGGAGTCGTTCGTGCCCGTGGTCGTCTCCTGCGGCGTGTTCCACGCGTCGTCACCCGAGTAGAACGAGTTCGCGTTGGTCACGTGGTACGTGCCGAGGATCGCGCGCTGCACCTTGAACAGGTCGGTCGGGTAGCGCACGTGGTCGAGCAGCTCGGCGCTCATCTGCGACACCGGCTCGGTCGTCGACGGGAAGATCTTCTGCCACGTCTTGAGCACCGGGTCCTGGGTGTCCCAGGCGTAGAGCGTCACCTTGCCCGTGTACGCGTCGACGGTCGCCTTGACCGAGTTGCGCATGTAGTTCACCTGGTCGGTGCTGAACGCCGACGAGTCGGTGCCCGCGACGGTGTCCGACAGGCTCTGGCTCTGCGAGTACGGGTACGCGTCGCTCGTCGTGTAGCCGTCCACGATCCACTGGATGCGGTGGTCGACGATCGCCGGGTACGCGTCGCTGTCGAGCTTCAGGTACGGGGCGACCTTCTGCACGCGCTGGATCGGGTCGCGGTCGTAGAGGATCTGCGAGTCGCGGTTCACGGCGTCCGACAGCAGGATCTGCTCGGACTGGAACTTCGCGGCGTAGACGAGGCGGTTGAAGAAGCCGCCGAGGCTCGGCCCGCCGTTGCCCTGGTACGTCGTCGTCGCATTGCCGCCGTCGCTGTCGTCCGAGCCGGCGGGGTAATCGAGCTCGATGTTCTTCGAGCCCTCCGGCCCACCGACGATCGAGTACGGCGGCGAGGTCTCGCCGAAGTACACGCGCTCCTGGTAGTTGCCGAGCTTGCCGTTGGACGGGATGCCCGACTCGAGGAACACCGGCTTGCCGTCGCTCGCGCGCTGGTTGCCGTACGCCGCCGTCACGCCGAAGCCGTGCGTGTAGACGAAGGTCCGGTTGTACTGGGTGTTCGCCTGCGAGCTGAGGCCGGCGAGGTCGATGTCGCGGACCGCGATGACCGTGTCCTCGGTCTGGCCGTCGATGTCGTAGCGGTCGACGTCCAGCTGGTCCGGGAACTGGTAGTACTGCCGGTACTGCTGCAGCTGGCTGAAGGTGTCCGAGACGATCTTCGGGTCGATCAGGCGGATGTTGGCGGTGGTCTGGGCGTCCTGTGCCAGGGCGCCCGAGCTCGCCTCGGTCGTCGCGTCGTAGTTCTGCTCCTCGACGCCGCTCACGCCGTAGGCGTCGCGGGTGGCCTTGATGTTCCGCTCGATGTAGGCGGACTCGTACGTGCGCTCCGACGGCTTCACCTGGATGCGCTGGATGATCCAGGGGTAGACCCCGCCGATGACGATCGCCGCGACGAGCAGGAGCCCGGTACCGACGATCGAGATCCGCCAGCGGCCGATGACCGCGGTGACGATGAACAGGACCGCGACGATCGCCGCGATGCCGGCCATGATCTCGCGCCCCGGGATGACGGCGTTGACGTCGGTGTACTGCGCACCCGTGATGAGCGGGTTGTCCTTCGTCAGTGCGGCGTACTGGTCGAGCCACAGGCTCACGGCCTGCAGTGCCACGTAGACGGCCGCGGTGACGGCGAGCTGGATGCGAGCGGCCTTGGAGATGCGGACCTCGCGCCCACCGAAGCGCAGGGCGCCGTACAGGTAGGTCGCGGCGAGCGCGGCGATGCCGGCGATGAGCACGACCGCCGACGAGTACGCCACGATCGAGCGCCAGAACGGCAGCTCGAACACGTAGAACCCGATGTCGAGGCCGAACTGCGGGTCCTTCTTGCCGAACGACGTCCGGTTGAAGTACTCGAGCACCATGCTCCAGCGCCCCGCGGTGGCGAGTCCGGCGAACAGGCCGAGCACGACCGGGATGCCGATCATCACCGCGCGGCGCAGCGGCTCGATGACCTGCTGGTAGCGGTCGAGCTGCGAGTTGAGCTTCGCGTAGACGGGCCGGAACCGGAACGCGAGCGCGATGCTCACGTACACCGGCACCGCCATGCCGAGCAACCCGGCCACGAACATGAGCGTGCCCGCGATCCAGCGTGTGGTGAGGACCTGCTGGAAGCCGAGCTGCGCGAACCAGGCGTAGTCGGTGTACAGGCTGGCGAAGATGAAGAAGCCGATCACCAGTGCGGCCAGCACGATGATCGTGACCACGATCGGGACCCGCGGCGAACGCCGCCCAGCAGGGCCCGAGGTGGACGAGGTTGTCGTCACTTGATGTGCTCCAGACGTGTCGGACCGGCGGGCCCGGCACGGCGGGCCGTCAGTGCACCGATCCTATTGGTCCGGACCGACCGCGAAACTGTGCGGGGACTCAGGAAGGCGGGCCGTGCCTCCAGACCGTCAGCCTGGAGGCACGGCCCGCGTCGTGTGCGCACGTCACGCCGTGCGCGCGGCCGGGTCAGGAGCCGCAGCGCGCGAGCCCGGCGGTGCTCTTCCCCGATGCGATCGTCTGCAGGTCGGTGACGGCCTGGTCGAGCGTTGCGACCTCGTAGACGTCGAGCCCGTCCGGGACGTGCCCGACGACCTCGTCGCAGTTGTCGGCAGGCGCGAGGAAGACGGTCGCGCCGGCGGCCTTCGCGCCGTAGAGCTTCTGCCGGATCCCACCGATCGGACCGACCTCGCCGTCGGCCGTGATCGTGCCGGTCCCCGCCACGTGCTTCCCGCCGTTGAGCTTCCCCGGCGTCAGCTCGTCGATGATCCCGAGTGCGAACATCATGCCGGCCGAAGGGCCGCCGACGTCCTGCAGCGCGATCTTCACCTCGAAGGGGAAGTCGTACCGCTCCGTGACACCGACCCCGAGGAGCGGGGTGCCCTGCTCCTCGCGCGGGGTGACCTCGACCTGGCGGCTCGTGCCGTCCCGCTCGATCGTCACGGTCGCGGGCGACGAGGTGCCGTGCTTCGCGACGGCGGCGCGCAGGGTGCCGGCGTCGACGTTCGTCGTGAGCTGCTCACCGTCGAACGCCGTGATGACGTCGCCCTTCCGGATGGTGCCGTCCGCTGCGGACCCGGGCTGCACGGAGCCGACCTCGAGCCGGGTCGGGAGCTCCTCGCCCTGGTGGATGAGCGCCGCGGCGACCGCCGACTGCTGCGAGGACTGCATGTCCGCGGCGTCCTGCTGGTTGACCTGCTCGGTGGTGGTGCCCTCGGGGTAGATCGCGCTCGCCGGGATCACCGCTTCCGAGCGCGAGAACAGCGCACGGATCACGCTCCCCCACGACGGTCGGTTCGTCGCGTCCCCCTGGATGCCGACGGTGAGCATGTCGAGGGCGCCGGAGGTCGGGTAGGTCGTCGCCCCGTCGATCTGGATGAGCTCGACGTCCTTCGCGTCCTTCCCCTGGCCCTGCCGCTGCGTGCCGATCGTGTTGTAGACCGGGCCCGGCACCTCGATCAGGTACGGGCTGGGCAGGAAGCTCGCCAGGAGCGCGAGCACCACGGCCCCGGTGACGAACGCCCAACCCACCGTGCGCGAACGGGAGCGGCGGCGGGGCGCGGGGGCGAAGAGGGTCACGGACGTCCTTCCACGGGGCGGTTCGCCCGCGTGTTCGCGGGCTGTTCGCCCTCGGCGCAGCGGTCCTGGTGTCCCCTCGGGAGCATCCCAGGCGCGGCCCCGTGAGCAGCGGTTAGCGTAGTCGTCATGCCTGATCAACCGCAGCCGGGGCCGGACGACGACTTCCAGGAGATGCTGCGCAAGCTGCTCTCCGGAGAGGGACAGATCGACCCGTCGCAGCTCGCGGGCGCCGCCGGGCTGCCGAACGACCCGGCGTTCGTGGCGAACCTGATGAGCCAGCTGCAGCGGGCGGCGCAGTCGGGCGGGGACGCCATCGACTTCTCGGTCGCGTCCGAGCGGGCCACCGCGATCGCCCGCGACGGCGGCCACCCGGTGGACCCCGCGACCGCCCAGGCCTCCGACCAGGCCTTCCAGGTCGCCGCGCTGTGGCTGGACGAGGCCACCGGCGTCCCCGAGCTGACGGCGACACCGAGCCTCTACACGCGCGAGCAGTGGGCGAAGGCCACGACCCCGGTGTGGGCGCAGATCGCCGAGCCGGTGGCGCTGAGCATCTCGAACGCCCTGACGGAGGCGATCGAGCAGCGTGCGCCGGAGCAGCTGAAGGCCATGCTCGGCGACGTCTCGAAGGCGATGCGCGGCGTCGGCGGCGCCCTCTTCGCCATCCAGCTCGGCCAGGTCGTCGGACAGCTGTCGAAGGAGGTCGTCTCGGGCGGTGACGTCGGCGTGCCGCTCCTCGATGAGCAGGTCGCGGCGCTGCTGCCGCAGAACGTCGCCGAGTTCGCGGACGGGCTCGACGTCCCCGAGGACGAGGTCCGCATCTACCTCGCCGTGCGCGAGCTCGCGCACGCCCGGCTCTTCCGGTCGGCTCGGTGGCTGCGACTGCACATCATCTCGTCGATCACCGACTACGCGCGCGGGATCCACATCCCGTTCGACCGTGTCGAGGAGCTCGCGTCGGAGATCGACCCGACGAACCAGGAGCAGCTCCGGGACGCGCTCGCGTCCGGTGCGCTCATCCCGCCGCGGACGCCCGAGCAGGAGGCCGCGCTCGGCCGGCTCGAGACCATGCTCGCACTCGTCGAGGGCTGGGTCGACACGGTCACCGCAGCGGCGACCGTGCGGCTGCCGAAGTCCGACGCGATCGCCGAGATGGTCCGCCGTCGCCGTGCGGCGGGTGGCCCGGCGGAGTCCGCCTTCGCCACGCTCGTCGGCCTCGAGCTCCGTCCCCGCCGACTGCGCGAGGCGGCGGCGCTCTGGCAGCGGGTCACCGAAGAGCTCGGCGCCGAGGAGCGCGACGCGCTCTGGTCGCACTTCGACGCCGTACCGACCTCCGAGGACGTGGACGACCCGGACGCCTTCGTGCTGCGGCTGCGCAACCCCGGTCGCTCGGCCGACGACGACGCGTTCGACAAGGCGCTCGAGGACCTGCTCAACGACGCCTCCGGCGATCGTCCGCGCGAGGACGAGCACGGCGGGATCGAGGACGAGGGCGACGGCCCCGCGGACGACGGCCCCGCGGACGACGGAGCTGCGGGCGACGGCACCCCCGGTGCCGGGCCCCGCTAGTTCTCCACAGATCGCAGGTGACCGGTCCCACGGGGCCGGTCACCTGCGTCACGGTGGGTGCATGGGCATCCGCATCGACCCCACGCTCGAGTTCGTCTGGCGTGACCCGGGGACCGTCCAGCTCGGCGTCGACCCGCCGCGTGCGGTCGTCCCCGTGCCGACCGTGGCCGAGGAACGCTTCCTCTGCGCGCTGCGGCGGGAGACCAGCCGCGACGCGCTGACCGCCCTCGCCGCGACGACCGGGTGCCGGCCCGAGGTCGCTGCCCGCGTGCTCGGCGACGCCTCCCCCGCGGTCGTCGACGTCCTGCCCGAGCCGCTCGCCCGGGTCGAGGTGCACGGGGACGGGGCCCTCGCCGACGTGGTCGCCGACATGCTCTCGGGCGAGGGCGTCACCGTCGCCCGGACCGCCGCACCCCGCGGTGGACCGATCGTGCTGCCCGACCCGCCGCCGTCGATCGCGGTGGTCGTCGCCGACCACGTCGTCGACCCGGCGCTCCGGTCGGCGTGGGCGCGGCGAGGGACCCCGCACCTGTCGCTCGTCGTCGGCGACGGACGGGTCCGGCTCGGGCCGGTGGTCGTCCCGGGCGATGGCCCGTGCCTGCAGTGCGTCGAGTACGCCCGCGTCGACGAGGACCCGGCGTGGCCGACGCTCGCCGCGCAGGTCTGGGGCCGCCCTGCCGCCCCGCTGTCGCCGTGGCGTCTCGCCGCGATCGCGTCGGCCGCGGTGCGGGTGCTCGTGCAGCGCCTGCCCCTGCGGACGCAGCAGCCCGGGACCGACCAGGTCGTGTTCGACCGGGACGACCTCGCGGTCAGCCTGCGACCGGTGGCACCGCACCCGAGGTGTGCGTGTCGAGCGCTGCCAGGAACCGACTCGGCGCCCGGGCACCCCCGCGCGTGGAACCCTGCCGTGACCACGTGACGGTGACCGAGCGGCGCGCGCGGGTCAGTCCGACGTAGAACAGCCGGCGTTCCTCGTCGACCTCGGCGTCGGTCGTGGCGTGCGAGATGGGCAGCAGGCCCTCGGCGGCGCCGACGACCACGACGTGCGGCCACTCCAGGCCCTTCGACGAGTGCAGCGTGGCCAGGGTGACCGCGTCGAGCTCCGGCTCGTGGTGGGTCGCCGCGCGGTCGACCAGGTCCTTCGTGAACTCCTGCATGGTCGTCCCGGCGGGTGCGGCCTCGGCCAGGCCCATGATCGCCTGCAGCGCCTCCCACTGGTCGCGGACCGCGCCGGTGCCGTCCGGCGGCGTCGGGCTCCAGCCGCTCAGCTGCAGCACGAGCCCGACGCGACGGGTGAGTTCGTCGTCGGTCTGCCGCACGGCCTCGCCGCGCATGTGGTGCACCGCGAGCTTCACCTCGGGCCGGTCGAAGAACCGCGTGCCGCCCTGCACGCGGTAGGGGATGCCGGCACGGCCGAGCGCCGACTCCAGCGCGGCGGACTGCGCCCCGACGCGGTACAGCACGGCGCAGTCACCGTACGCCGCTCCTGCCGCCACGAGTTCGCCGATGCGCCGGGCCACGGTCTGGGCTTCGTCGCCGTCGTGCATGCAGGGCAGCACCTCGGGCTCTGTGCCCCGGTCGGCGGACTGCGCCACGAGGTCGAGCGCGCCGGGCTGCCCGCGCATCAGGGTGTTCGCGGCGTGCACGACCTCGGGCGTCGACCGGTAGTTGCGCTCGAGTCGCAGCACGGACCCGCGCGGGAACTCCGAGCCGAAGCCCAACAGGTACCGGCTCGATGCGCCCGCGAAGGAGTAGATCGTCTGGCTGGCGTCGCCGACCACGCACACGTCGTCGCGGCCGCCGAGCCACGCGCGGAGCAGGTCGTGCTGCACCGGTGAGACGTCCTGGTACTCGTCCACGACGAAGAACCGGTACTGCTGCCGGACGTACGAGGCGACCCGCGGTTCGGACTCGACCATGCCGAGCGTCGCGAGCAGGACGTCCTCGAAGTCGAGCTGCCGGCGGTCGTCCTTGAGCTGCTCGTACGCCTTCATCAGGTCGACCACGCGCCGGGGCGGGGTGTCGCGCGGCATCACCCGGTCGGCGGCGGCGGCCTCGTACTCGTCGTACGTGAGCATCTGCACCTTGCGCCACTCGACCTCGGCGGCCAGGTCCCGGAGCACCGGGGTGTCGACGTGGATCCCGACCGTGTCGGCGGCGTGTGCGATGACCCGGCCCTTCGACTCGACGATCCGCGGCGCGTGTCCGCCGACGGTGTCCGGCCAGAAGTAGCTGAGTTGCGCCATGGCCGCGGCGTGGAAGGTGCGCGCCTGGACCGTCCCGGCACCGAGGGCGCGCAGCCGTGACCGCAGCTCGCCGGCCGCGCGGGTCGTGAAGGTCAGCGCGAGGACGTGGTTCGGCGAGTACGTGCCCGTCGCCACCCCGTACGCGATGCGGTGGGTGATGGCCCGGGTCTTGCCGGTGCCCGCGCCGGCGAGCACCGCGACGGGGCCGAGCAGCGTCCGGGCGACGGTCTGCTGCTCGGCGTCGAGCGCAGCCAGCAGCTCGTCCGGGG
Organism: Curtobacterium sp. SGAir0471; assembly: GCF_005490985.1. NCBI lineage: Bacteria > Bacillati > Actinomycetota > Actinomycetes > Micrococcales > Microbacteriaceae > Curtobacterium > Curtobacterium sp. SGAir0471. Next base: position 898,788 of record NZ_CP027869.1, on the reverse strand, counting down.
ACGGCGGCCGCACCGGCGGGGCACCGGCCGACGCACGCGGGTCGGTCACGGCACCGGGGTCACCCACAGCGCGCGGGTCGCTCACGGCACGCGGGTCGCTCACGGAACGTCCAGCGGCCCGCCGTACCACTCCTCGATGATCGCGCGGGCGATCGACGTGCGGCCGGGCAGCAGCAGGGTGTCGCCGGCGCGCTCGCGGACCTCGTCCCGCGTGAACCACCGGACGTCGAGGATCTCCACGCCGTCGGGCCGGGCGGTCGACGGGTCGCCGTCCACCGCTCGGGCACGGAAGCCGAGCATGAGCGAGGCAGGGAACGGCCAGGGCTGCGACCCGAGGTACTCGGGTTCCTCGACGCGGACGCCGGACTCCTCCCAGACCTCACGGCGGACGGCGTCCTCCAGCGACTCCCCCGGCTCGACGAAGCCGGCGAGCAGCGAGTAGCGGTCGGCGTCCCAGGCCGCGTTCGACCCGAGCAGGATGCGGTCGTCGGCGTCCGTGACCCCGACGATGATCGCCGCGTCGGTTCGCGGGAAGAGCTCGTGGCCCTCGGGGTCGCGGCGGACCCACCCGCCGCTGACGACCTCGGACGGGGAGCCGGTGCGCGGGGAGAACCCGTGCACCGCGTGCCAGTTCGCCATCGCGACGGCCTCGACCGCGAGCCCCTGGTCGCGGGCGGACAGCTCGGTGCCGAACATGCGGAGGCTGACCCAGGCGTCGTCGTCCGGCTCGATCGCGGCCGCGGCGGCGGCGCCGAGCAGCGCCGCGACGAAGCGGGTGCCCGCCGGGGCGTCCGGCGCGTCCGCGACCGCGCGGCCCAGGTACAGCGTCACCGCGTCCTCCGGCACCGCCGCTGCGTCGACGAAGCGCAGCGCACCGCCGTCCTCGCGCAGGAGCTCGGCACCGCGCACGGGCAGCCACCGCACCGACGGGTCGGCGCGCAGCACACGGTCGAGATCTTGGGTCGTCCGGAACTCCGCGTCGCGGTCGAGTTCGTTGCGGGACAGCGGGAGTCTGGCGGCGAACTCGACGGTCACGGCGGGGTGCTCCTCGGTCGGGACGGGCTTCTCAGCGGGACCCTGTGGACGGTGCCCGGGCTTGCACAGGCCAGCGTGGCGTGCGCTCCGGCACCGGACGCGGACCTACCCTGAAGGGCATGGCGGGATCCCAGTTCACTCTAGCCGCGTTGGCGACCACGGCCGTTCCCGGTCTGGTCCTGACCGGCACGCGCACGCTCGGCTCGGCCGCCTCCGGGGACTACGAGTCGGCGGTCCTGCGCGACGCGGACGGCACGCTCAGCGCGATCCGCCGGCCGCGCAACCAGCGGGCCGAGGCCCGGCAGTCCGCCGACCTGGTCGCGATCCGTGCCCTCAGCGCCGGCATCCGCTCGCGACTCCCGTTCGCCGTCGCCGAGTACCGCGGTCAGGCACCGATCGGCTCGACCAGGGCCATCGTCACCACCTACGTCCCCGGCACCCACCCGACGCTGCGCGACCTGGGCGATCGACCCGAGCTCGCGACCTCCGTCGGCCGGGCGGTCGCCGCCGTGCACCAGCTCCCGACGAGCTTCGTCACCGACGCCGGCCTGCCGTCGCTCACCCCGTTCGAGGTCCTGCGCTCTGCCGTCTCGGTGATGGACCGCGCGGTCGCGACGAAGCTCGTGCCCGCCGCCCTGGTCGAGCGGTGGGAGGGCGCCGCGCGCGACCAGCAGCTCTGGCAGTTCACGCCCACGGTCGTGCACGGCGCGCTCGGCACCGGAGTCGTCCTGGTGGACGGCGACGCCGTCACCGGCATCCTCGACTGGGGCGAGCTCCGGCTCGGGGACCCCGCGAAGGACCTCGCGTGGGTGCTGGCCGGTCGTCGTGAGGGCTTCGACACCGTCCTCAGCGCGTACGAGGCGAACGGCGGCGGCCGTGACCGGCAGCTCGCCCAGCGGGCCCGCGTGTACCACGAGCTCGAGACCGCGCAGTGGCTGCTGCACGGCGTGCAGGCGAAGAGCACCGAGGTCGTCGACGACGCGGTCGCGATGATGCACCGTCTGGTCGACGCGGTGCAGACGCCGAGTGCGGAACCGCTGCAGTCGGTCTCCCCCGACACGATGGAGATCGGCGAGGTCGAGCAGTTCCTGTCGTCGACCGAGCGTCGACACGGCTGACCCCCGGAGCGATCCGAGGCGAGCGCCCACGGACCGGGGCGGCGCGGTTCCGTCGGGCGTCCTGCGTCCGTCGCGACCACCCACCGGTCTGGAGGCACGGCGCGGCCCCGCCCCGCGCCTCCCGTCCGGCCGTCACGCCGTCCGCACCGACGGCGCGAGCCTGCCCCGCGCCTCCCGTCCGGCCGTCACGCCGTCCGCACCGACGGCGCGACCCTGCCCCGCGCCTCCCGCCCGTCCGTCACGTCGTCCGCACCGACGGTGCGGGCTCAGCCGAGCGCGTCCTGCCACGCGCGCTCGAGGCCGGCACGGTCGAGCAGCGCGTCGGGCCGGACCTCGAGGTCGTCCGCGACGAAGTAGAAGACCGCGTCGACCTCGTCGACCGGTCGCCCGGTGAACTCGGCGTACGCCACCCGGTAGAGCGCGAGCTGCAGCTGCCGCGCAGCCAGGTCGTCCGCTCCGGTAGGAGCCTTGCCGGTCTTCCAGTCGACCACCTCGGCGCGACCATCGATCTCGTACACGGCATCGAGCTTGCACACCACGCTGTGGCCGAGGAACGGGATGTGGATCTCGCGTTCGACCTCGACCGGGGTCAGGTCGGCCCAGCGTGACCGGGCGAACGTCGCCTGGAACACCGCCAGCCGTCGCGCGTCGTCGTCCGTGACCGCGGCGTCCGTCGAGGCGTCCACGGCCTCGTCGGCGTCGAGGTCGCGCTCGTCGTCCCACAGGTCGAGGGTCTCGAGCGAGCCGCCGCTGCGCGCGCGCTGCTCCACCCACTGGTGGAAGAGCGTGCCGAGCCTGGTCGCGCGGTACGGTCGTTCCGGCATGGGTCGACGCAGGCGCTCGGCGACCGCGTCCGGCTCGCCGACGTAGTCCTTGAAACCCGAGGCCGGCACGCGGTGCGGGATCGCGACGCGGTGCCGCGCGGACCGCGCGGCCTGCCGCTCGGCGAGCAACAGGTCGATGTCCGCCGCGAAGCGCCCGGCCGCGCCGGGGTTCGCGTTCCGCACCCGGTCCGCGGCGGCGAGGACCCGCGCGCCCCGCTGCCCGAACGGCACGTGCGGCCAGGTCTGGGTCGCACCGTCCCCGCCGAGCGGGTTCTCCTCGTGCGCGGTGCCGTCGGGCACGGCGTCCGCGGGGACGACCCCCGCCTCGACCAGGTCGTGCAGGTACCGGCTCGGGGCGGTCGGCTTGACGCCACCCGCCCACGACGACCCGGACACGAGCAGGTCGTGCCGGGCCCGGGTCAGCGCCACGTAGGTCAGTCGACGTTCCTCGTCCTCGTTGCGGGCCTTCACCTGGTCCCTGTAGGCCTCGATCGCGTCGACGACGCCCTTCTGGTCCTCGTTGCCGCGCCAGTCGAGCCGCGGGAGCTCCTCGGCGTCCCCGCGGAACTCGTACGGCAACCGACCGAAGCCGAGCCACCCCGAGGACCCCTCCTGCGGCCGGGCCGGCAGTGCGCCCTCCACGAGCCGCGGCACGGCGACCGCGTCCCACTCGAGCCCCTTGGACCCGTGGATCGTCAGGATCTGCACCGTGCCGGCCTCGGGCTCCTCGGAGCGCGGGCCCATGTCGTCGCGGCGCGCAGCGGCGTCGATCCACCCGAGGAACGCCCCGAGGTCGGCGCGGTCGTCGGTCGTCACGAAACCCGCGAGCTCGTCGATGAAGGCGTCGAGGAACGCGGCGCTGCCCTGTTCGTGCGCGGCGACCTCGACGTCGAGCCGCATCTCCTGCACCACCAGCGTGACGAAGTCGACGAGGTCCCCGGCAGCGCGGGCCCGGAGTGCTGCGAGCTGCTGCCCGAGGTCGCGCATCCGCTGTCTGCCGGCGGGACTGATGCCCTCGAGGGCGCCGTGGTCGTCCGGGGCACTCGCGACGAAGTCGAGGGCGTCGACGATCGACCCGTGCTCCCCGGCGGCGACCGAGGCCCGGAAGGCCGCGGTCAGCTCGTCGTCGAGGCGCTGCTGGGTGTGGTCGCGGCGGAACAGCCAGCGGGCGAGCTCGTGCAGTGCGGCGATGTCCGCCGCCCCGACCCGCCACCGTGCGCCGGCGAGCAGGCGGATGAGGTCGTTGCCCGCCGCGGGGTCGTGCAGGACCCGGAGGCACGCCACCAGGTCGACGATCTCGGGACGCTGCAGCAGACCACCGGTCCCGAGCACGTGGAACGGCACCCGCTGGGCTCCGAGCGCGGCGGTGAAGGCCGACAGGTCCTTCCGCGAACGCAGCAGCAGGGCCATCGAGCCCTCCGGCGCGGCACTCCGGCGCTCCGCGAACCAGCGGGCGACGGCATCCGCCTCCTCCGGCAGGGTCTCCGGGAAGACGGCGGTCACCGTGCCCCGGTCCGCGCCGGGTCGCGGCGCGAGGCGCTCCACCGCCACGTCGGAGGCCGCCGACAGCGGGTCGACGACGGCGTTCGCGCCGGCGAGCACGTCCACCGGGTTGCGCCAGCTCGTGGAGAGGGCGAACGTGACCGGTGCCGCGGCCGGACCGCCGTCGTCCGTCCGTCCGCCGAAGTCCCGGGGGAAGCGGGCCAGGTTCGCCGCGCTCGCACCGCGGAAGCCGTAGATCGACTGGTGCGGGTCCCCCACCGCCATCACCGGGTGGCCCCGGAAGAGCCGGGCGAGGAACCGCGTCTGCACGACCGAGGTGTCCTGGTACTCGTCGAGGAGCACCACGCGGAACCGGCTCCGTAGGTCGTCGACCACGCGCGGGGCGGACTCGGCCGCGGCGAGCGCGAGAGCGATCTGGTCGGAGAACTCCACGAAGCCGCGGTCGACCTTCTGCCGCCGGAACTCCTCGACCAGGTCCACCAGGGGTTCCAGGGCCCCGATCGCCGCCACGGCGTCGCTCACCGCCTTGTAGGGGTTGCCCCTCGCGTTCCCCGGCAGTTCGAGCAGGGCACCGAAGTCGATCGCGAAGCGCCGCAGGTCGGCCGGGTCGACGAGGTGCTCGGACACGGCTCCCGCGAGCGACACGACGGCGGCGGTCACGGTGTCGACGTCGCGGTCGAGTCCCGCGAGCCGGTCGTCCCGCGCGCCGACGACCACGCGGCGGGCGAGCTGCCAGGCGGACGGTTCGGTGAGCACCTGCGACTCGCCGTCCCGCCCGACCAGCAGGGCGTTCTCACGGAAGACGGCGTTGGCGAAGGCGTTGTAGGTCGAGACCGTCGGCGCCTCGAAGGCGTCGCCCGCGGCCAGGAGCCCGACGTCCTCGAGCGCCCGGATCCGGTCGTTGATGCGCACGGACAGCTCGCCGGCGGCCTTGCGGGTGAACGTCAGGCCGAGCACCTCGGCCGGACGGACGAAGCCGTTCGCGAGCAACCACACCACACGCGACGCCATGGTCTCGGTCTTGCCGCTGCCGGCGCCGGCGACGACGAGTGCGGGGGCGAGGGGTGACTCGATGACCGCGCGCTGCTGGTCGGTGGGGCGGGGGCGGCCGAGGGCGTCGGCGATCGCGTCGGCATCGTGGGCCGCGGCAGACGTGTCGGCGTCGTGAACCGCGGCGGACGCGTCGGCGTCGTGGGCCGCGGCGGACGCGGCGCGCACGTCGGACCCCGACTCCGATCGCGGGGCGGCCTCGGTCTGCGGGTCGACCTCGGTCGCCGGGTCGGCCTCGGTCTGCGTGTCGGTCTCGCTCGTCACCAGGTCACCTCTCCCACCACGTGGATGCGGCACTCGACGCCGGTGCGGGCGCGGTCGCAGTGGTCGTCGACGTTCGCCAGGAACGTCCGTCCGGCCATCCCCCGCGCCACCCCGTGCAGCCGCTCGCGGTAGGCCTCGCGGGCCTCGTCGTCGAAGGCGTGCTGCGTGCGCTCCGAGAAGGCCCGTCCGGCACGGGGGTTCTGCACGAAGACGAGTCGGGCGTCGGCCATCGGTGCGGCGGCCGGGACACCGTCGACCGCACCGTCCTCGACCGCGAGCTGGTACGCGCCGAGCTGCGGGTGCTCGGGCATGTCGTTCTTCTCGCTCGGCATCGATCGTCCGGTCTTCAGGTCGACGACGCTGACGCGGCCGTCCGGGTCGACCTCGATGCGGTCGATGCTGCCACGCATCCGGGCGGGACCGGTGACGAGCGCGAACGACGTCTCCGCACCGAGCAGCCGCCGCCCGGCGCTGGCGAACGTGCGCAGGTAGTCGCTGAGGCCCTCGATCATCCGCCGGGTCCTGGCCCGTTCGCGGTCCGCGACCCACGGCGATTCGAAGGTCAGCTCGTCCCACCGGCCCTCGACGTGCTCCCACAGCGACTCGACGTCGACCGCGGTGGCCTGCTCCATCGCCTCGTGCACGATCGTCCCGATGCCCATCGCCGGACTCGGCGCGCCGCCGCCGAAGGTCTGCACGAACCAGTGCACCGGGCACTCCTCGAACGTCCCGATGCGCGAGGGCGACACGGACACCGTCGGGGGGACCGGCTCGCCGCCCTCGTGCTCGGGTGCCGGTGGGGCGTCGAGGTCGACGAGCGGGTCCTCGGTCGTCGGCTCGGCCGTCCCGTACCACTCGTCCGGCGACGCTCCGGCGACGCCGGCCTCGGCGAGCCGCGCGAGGGCGGATGCTGCCTCGTGGTCGCCCGAGGTCACCACCCGACGCCGGAGCGACCCGGCCATCCCCCGGAGCGACAGCGGGTGCACGGTCGGTTGCCGGTCCGGCGGCACCGGGACGAGCCGGACGAAGGGCGACGGGGCCTCGTCGTCGTTGGCGACCGTGCCGATGACGACCTGCGTCGTCGCACGGGACACCGCCCGGGCGAACAGCCGGAGCTCGTCCGCGACCACCGCCGCCCGGTCGTCGACGGTCCGGTCGTCGACACCGGCGGCAGCGCGGACCAGCCCGTCCGGGTCGAGCAGGCTCCCCCGCACCCGGGTGTTCGGCCAGACGCCGTCCTGCAGCCCGAGCACGACGACCACGTCGCACTCGAGCCCGGTGGTGGCCGACGGGGTGAGCACCCGCACGCGGCCCGCCGTGCGGTCGGGGCCGATCGAGTCCTCGGGCAGGTCGGCGCCGAGCAGGTCGTCGACGAACACCCGCGCGGGTGCGTCGGGCGTCCGCTCGACGAAGCGCTTCGCGGCGGTGAAGAGCCCCACGACGGCGTCGAGGTGCCGGTCGGCCTCGGCGGCGCTCACCCCGCCGGCCGCAGACTGTGCGCCCCACGTGGTCGCCAGACCGCTGCGCTCCCAGAGCCCCCAGAGGATCTCCTCGATGCTGGCGTCGGCCGCGGCGTCCGCCCGCGCCTGCACGAGACTCCGCGCGAGCCGGGTGGCGCGTCGGGCGAACCCGGCGTCGACGGTGGCGAGCCGTTCGGGCGCACCGAGCGCCTCGACGAGCAGTTCGTCGGCGGTACGGGTCCCGCCGCCCGCGAGCTCCTCGCGACGCAGGGCGAGCCGCAGCCGCCGCATCGCCAGGGTGTCGAGGCCGCCGAGGGGTCCGGTCGCGAAGGACGTGGCGAGGTCGGCGTCGAGCGGGAGCACCCCGAGGGCGACCGCGGCGGCGTCGAGCAGCGACCGCGCGGCGCTGTCGTCCCGCGGGCGGACCGGAGCGGCACCCGCCGTCGCGGGGACCTCGGCGACGGACAGCGCCCGGACGAGCTCCGGGATCGCCGCACCGCTGCGGGTGACGACCGCCATCCGGTGCCACGGGACGCCGTCGAGCAGCCGGTGCTCGCGGAGGCGCCGGGCGACCGCGACGACGAGTGCCGAACGGCTTCCGGCCTCGAGGTGCAGCACGGCGTCGCTGCGGGCGTCCGTCGTCGACGCCGCGGCGGTCCGCTGCCGCCCGGCAGCAGCGGCACCGATCCGTGCCGTCACCGCGCCGACGAGCGCCCGGATCGGAGCCGCGTGCCGGTGCACCGTACCGAGCACGACCTCGTCGACGCGCTCCACCCCGAGCCGGACGGCCAGCCGCCCGAGCACGTCCGGCTCGGCACCGCGGAACGCCGAGGCCGCGATGTCCGGATCGCCGAACGCGACCACCTGCACCCCGGAGCGCGCGAGTGCCCCGAGGAGGGCGATCTCACCCTCGACGAGCTCCTGGGTGTCGTCGACGACGATCAGTCGCAGCGCCGCGACGCTCGCCGGGACCTCGTGGCGCAGCACCGCCGCGGTCGCGAACGCCACCAGTTCCGCGGCGTCGAGACTGCTGCCGCGGAAGGCGGTCACCGAAGCGCGGTAGTCGTCCACGAAGTCACCGACCGCACGCCACTCGGGGCGTCCCCGCTCGTCGGCCAGCTCGCGCATGTCGTCCGGTTCCACGCCGGCGGCCACCGCGCGCATCATGACGTCGCGGAGCGCCGTGCGGAACCCGGCGCGCTCCCGCACCACGGCGGTGATCGGCGCCGGCCACGCGGGCCCGCCGCCGTCGGCCTCGTGCCCCTCGAGCAGGTCGGCGATGATGCGGTCCTGCTCTCCACCGGTCAACAGCGTCGGGGCCTCCTGCCCCTGCAGCGCAGCGGCGTGCGCGACGACCTGGAAGGCGAGGGAGTTGACGGTCCGGGCGAGCGCCCCCGGCACGACCCGGTCGACCGCCGCGGCCAGGCGGTCGCGGAGCGCGGTCGCCGCGGTGCGGGCCGACGTCAGCGCGAGCACCGTGGCGTGGCCGTCCGCCGAGACCGCGTCCGGACGGGCGAACCGGTCGGCGACCAGCCGGGTGAGCGTCGTGGTCTTGCCGGTGCCCGGTGCACCGATCACCGCGGCGTGCCGGCCGTCGGGCAGGGCCAGGACGGCGTCCTGCGCGGGATCGGTGACGAGCGCGCGGGCGACCCCGACGTCCTCGGGGAGGGTCGTCAGCGTGGTCCTGGGCACGCGGACACGGTACCGACCGCGGCCGACAGCAGCGGTCGACGCACCGGTTCCGGCTCCGCGCCGTGCCCCGGGACGACGGCGCACGCACCCGCTGCGACCGCCGCGGTGCGCCTCGGGCGAACGCCCGGTGCCGGCGGGTGCCGCTCGGATACGCTGTGCTCGTGGACATCAAGATCGGCATCATCAACAGCCCGCGCGAGATCGCCTTCGAGACCGCCCAGAGCGCCGAGGAGATCGAGCAGGCCGTCGCCGCGGCCCTCGAGTCGCAGTCGACCCACCTCTCCCTCAAGGACGAGAAGGGCCGTCGCTTCATCGTGCCGGTCGCCTCGCTCGCCTACGTCGAGGTCGGCGCAGAGGAGTCGCGCCGCATCGGCTTCGTCGCCTGACGTGGAGCTGCTCTTCGCCGTGCTCGGCGGCCTCATCGCCGGGGCCGTCGCGCACGTCGTCGTGCCGTGGCGCTCGACCCGCGGTGCACTGCTGGGTCCGGCGGTCGGCGGCATCGTGGCCGCCGTCGTGTGGGAGGCCCTGACCTGGGCCGGCTGGCCGTACGACGGCGGCTGGATCTGGGTCCTCGCCCTGGTCGGTGCCGGCGTCGTCGCCGTCGTGACCGAGTGGGTCCTGGGTCGCCGCCGAACCGATGCGGACGAGGCGTTCTTCGAGCGGGCCCGCACCGAGCGCGTCTGAGCCCCGCGACAGCGCAGCGCGCCCGCGACAACGCAGCCCCCGCCGAGCGCGCCTGACGGCGACCGAGCCGGCGCCGGGCACGTCCGACCCCGGCCGCACGGTCGACCCCTCAGGCGGTCAGCCCGAGGGCGTCCATCCGCCGGGTGTGGGCTGCGATGAGCTCCGTCCACACCGGCTCGAGCTTCTCCTGGTCCTCCCGCGCGTGGACCGCCAGCGCGGACCGTGCCACGAGCAACGTGTCGCCCACGAGTCGACGGCCCCACATCGCCAGGCGCGATCCGATGCGCGGGTCCTGCTCGATGTGCGACGACAGCTCCTGCACGACCGCCGGTTCCTCGCGCGCGTCGAACACGGTCCGCAGGCGCTGTCGGACGTCGAGCGGCAGCGACCGGAGCATGTTGCCGAACAGGTCGTTGAGGATGCCCGCCGTCACGTACCCGGTGAGCATCGACTCGTACCAGTCGGCGCCGCTGGTGCGCAGCAGGAACCGGTCGATCGCCTCGCGGTGCGGCTCCATCAGGGTCGCCGGCTCGCCGCCGGTCCGCTCGATCTCGGCCACGATCGTGCGGTGCCGTTCGAGCGCCGTCGTCGCGAGCACGCCCGTGACGAGGCGTCCGGACATCGTCGGCGCCGCGGCACCGGCGCGCCCCATCGTCTCGTAGAGCGACAGCTGCAGGTAGGCGGCCTGCCCCAGGTAGACGTCGAGCTCCGGGCTCACGTCGTCCAGCTGCAGGCGCTCCACGGGCGAGGCGTTCCGCGGGTTGCGCGAGGCCAGCCACGCGGCGGCGAGCTGCGCAGCGCGCTTCCGGTTCCACCACGACACCACGCCCCAAGCATACGGGCAGCGGGCACCGCTCCCGCCCGGCGGGCGCTGCCGTCGTCGGCCGTCGGTAGACTGTCGTCGACCTCCACCAGGACTAAGGTGCTTCTTTGACTTTCGCAGACCTCACCATCGAGCAGGACATCGTCGACGCGCTCGCGACGAAGGGCATCACCGAGCCCTTCCCGATCCAGCAGCAGACGATCCCGCTCGCCCTCACCGGCCAGGACATCATCGGCCAGGCCAAGACGGGTACCGGCAAGACCTTCGGCTTCGGCCTCCCCCTGATCCAGCGCCTGGGTGCCGCTCCCGAGCCGGGGGTCAAGGCGCTCGTCGTCGTCCCGACCCGAGAGCTCGCGGTGCAGGTGACCGAGGACCTCGAGCTCGCCACCTCGAACCGCCCGACCACGATCGTGTCCATCTACGGCGGCAAGGCGTACGAGGGTCAGATCGAGCAGCTCAAGGCCGGCGCCCAGATCGTCGTCGGCACGCCGGGTCGCCTGATCGACCTGCAGCGCCAGCGCCTGCTCGACCTGTCGAAGGTGCAGGAGGTCGTGCTCGACGAGGCCGACCGCATGCTCGACCTCGGCTTCCTGTCGGACATCGAGCGCATCTTCCAGGCCGTCCCCGCGGTGCGCCACACGATGCTGTTCTCGGCGACGATGCCGGCTCCGATCGTCGCGCTGGCACGTCGCTTCATGACGCGTCCCGTGCACATCCGCGCGACGGACCCGGACGAGGGCCTGACGCAGGCGAACATCAAGCACGTCATCTACCGCGCGCACTCGCTCGACAAGGACGAGGTCATCGCCCGCATCCTGCAGGCCGAGGGTCGCGGCAAGACCGTGATCTTCACCCGCACCAAGCGCGCCGCCGCGAAGCTGGTCGAGGAGCTCAAGGACCGCGGCTTCAACGCCGCCGCCGTCCACGGTGACCTCAACCAGGAACAGCGCGAGCGCGCGATGGCGGCGTTCAAGGCCGGCAAGCGCGACGTGCTCATCGCGACCGACGTCGCCGCGCGCGGCATCGACGTCGACGACGTGACCCACGTCATCAACCACACGATCCCGGACGACCCGGACACCTACCTGCACCGCGCCGGCCGCACCGGCCGCGCCGGCAAGACGGGCATCGCGGTCACCTTCGTGGACTGGGACGACCTGCACAAGTGGACGCTCATCGACAAGGCCCTCGAGTTCGGCGTCCCCGAGCCCGTCGAGACCTACTCGTCGTCGCCGCACCTGTTCACCGACCTCGACATCCCCGCGGGCACGAAGGGCCGCCTGCCCGGCGTGTCCTCGCACGCGGCCGAGGCCGGCGCCGCACCGAAGCGTGGTGAGCGCGGCGGTGACCGGCAGGGCGGCGAGCGCAGCGGCTCCCGTTCGCGGTCCCGCACGCGCACCCGGTCGGGAGGCCCGCAGCAGTCCGACACGTCGGCCCCCGCCGAGCAGTCCACCGGCGCCGACGCCGCGCAGCCGTCCACCGAGGGTGCGACCGACGCCGCCTCCACCGACGGCGCCGCGAAGCGTCGCCGCCGTCGTCGTCGTCGCAGCAGCGGGAGCGGCTCCGCCGAGGCGACCGCCTCGGCACCGCAGGGCACCAGCGAGGGCGAGTAGCGCCTCCCGTCCGTTCGAAGGCCCCGTCACCGACGTGACGGGGCCTTCGTCGTCCGCGCGCACGAGGCGGTGCAGCGCAACCGAGTCTCGGACCCGGCGACGTTCCTCGCGTCCGTCTGCGCGAGGTGTGTCCCGCAGCGCGAGACCCGGGCCGAGCCGCGGTCACCGCGGCGGCGTCAGGCCAGGCGGGACCCCGGACCGTGGACCGGGGCGCTGCCGGTGGCCTGGTCGACGATCGCGTCGAACGACGCGCGCGCGGTCCGGTGCTCGCCGAAGCGGTTCGGCTTGCCGGTGCCGTGGTAGTCGCTCGACCCGGTGACGAAGAGGTCGTACCGCTCCGCCCAGTCGAGCAGCGTGCGCTTGCCGTGTGCGAGGTTCTCGCGGTGGTCGACCTCGAGCCCGCCGAGGCCGGCGTCGACGAGCTCGCGGAGCATCGGCTCGTCGATCACGATCCCGCGTGAGGACGCGGCCGGGTGCGCGATGACGGGGACCCCGCCGGCACCGCGGATGAGTTCGACACCGCGGAGGGGCGTCGGTGCCTCGTGCGGCTCGTAGTAGCCGGACGCCGGGTGCAGGATCCCGCGGAACGCCGCGCTGCGGTCCGGCTCGAGTCCGCGGGCGACCAGGGCGTCGGCGATGTGCGGGCGACCGATCGTCGCACCGTCGCGCGCCTGGGCCAGGACGTCCTGCCACGTGATCGGGTGGTCGCGACCGATGCGCTCGACCATGCGCCGTGCACGCGCGAACCGGCCGTCGCGGATGCGGGTGGTCTCCGCGACCAGGGCCTCGTCGGTGGGGTCGACGAGGTAGCCGAGCACGTGCACGCTGCGGTGGCCGACCCGGGTGCTCAGCTCGAGGCCCGGGAGGAGCGACATCGGTCGGTCGCGGACGGCGGCGATCGCCTCGTCCCACCCCGCCGTGGTGTCGTGGTCCGTCAGGGCGACACCGTCGAGGCCGGCCGCGGCGGTCGCGGCGACGAGGTCCGCCGGCCGCTCGGTGCCGTCGGACACGCTCGAGTGGGCGTGCAGGTCGATGAACGGATCGGGCACGTCCTCCATGCTACCGACACGTGAACGGCCGCTCAGGCCGAAGGGTCAGCTCGGTGCGATGATGGGTGACATGGCCGACACCACTCCCCGCGCGACGAGCAACCGATCCACCACCCCCGGGTCCTCGACCTTCAAGGACCACATCGCGTCGCAGTGGGCGGACCGTGAGCGGCCCACCCCCGAGCCGCGGGAGCAGTCGACCTTCGCCGCCGAGCGCCGCGCGCGGATCTCGGAGCTGCACCCCGGGCGCACGATCGTGGTGCCCGCCGGCCAGGCCAAGGTCCGCTCGAACGACTGCGACTACCCGTTCCGCCCGCACTCGACCTTCGCGCACCTGACCGGATGGGGCACCGACACCGTCGTCGGTTCCGTGCTCGTCATGACCCCGAACGGCTCGGGGCACGACGCCACGCTCTACTTCCGCGCCACCGCCGGCCGCGACTCCGAGGAGTTCTACGCGAACCCCGAGATCGGTGAGTTCTGGGTCGGTCCCCGCCCCTCGCTCGACGAGGTCGCCGCGGACCTCGGGCTCGCGACGGCCGACCTCGGCGCCTTCGCCGAGGTCACGGACGGTCTCGACGCGTCGGTCCTCCTCGTCCGCGACGCCGACACCGAGCTGACGCGCGCGATCGACACGCGCCTCGGCACCACCGTCGGCGGAGCGGAGACTGCGGACGACACCCCCGCCACCGACGACGTGCTCTCCCGCGACCTGTCCGAGCTCCGGCTCGTGAAGGACGCCTACGAGGTGAACGAGCTCCGCAAGGCGGTCGAGGCCACGAAGTCCGGCTTCGACGACGTCATCGCCGACTTCGACGCCGTCCTGGCGCACCCCCGCGGCGAGCGCATCGTCGAGGGCACCTTCAACCGGCGTGCGCGGGCCGACGGCAACACGGTGGGCTACGACACCATCGCCGCGTCCGGCCACCACGCCTGCATCCTGCACTGGACCCGCAACGACGGCGCCGTGCAGCCGGGCGACCTCATCCTCATCGACGCGGGTGTCGAGGTCGACTCCTTCTACACCGCCGACATCACCCGGACGCTGCCGGTGAGCGGGACCTTCACCGACGTGCAGCGGATGGTCTACGAGGCCGTGCTCGAGGCCGCAGATGCCGCGTTCGCGATCGTGAAGCCGGGCATCACCTTCCGCGAGGTGCACGCCACCGCGATGGAGGTCATCGCGCGGAAGACCGCCGAGTGGGGCTTCCTGCCCGGCACCGCCGAGGAGTCGCTGCAGCCGGACAACCAGTTCCACCGCCGCTACATGGTGCACGGCACGAGCCACCACCTCGGGCTCGACGTCCACGACTGCGCCAAGGCCCGGCGCGAGATGTACATCGACGGCATCGTGCAGCCCGGCATGGTGTTCACGATCGAGCCCGGCCTGTACTTCCAGCAGGACGACCTGACCGTGCCCGAGGAGTTCCGCGGCATCGGCGTGCGCATCGAGGACGACATCCTGGTCACCGAGGACGGCGCCGAGAACCTGTCCGTCGGCATCCCGCGGACCCCCTCGGAAGTGGAGGGGTGGATCGCCCGCACCGGCCGCTAGCCTGAGGACGTGACGACCACGCCAGAGGCCTCCCCCAGCACGACCACCGCCCAACCGGACGCCCGGACGGGGACGGCCGTGCCCCGCGGACTCGTCATCGACGTCGAGCACTTCGACTCCCCCGACGCGCAGCGGCTGCGTGCCGCCCAGCGACTGGAGATCGACCGGGCGTACGGCGGGGACACGGAACCGGGCGAGAAGCCGACGGCGGACTCGATCGCGGTCTTCTTCCTCGCCCGCGACGAGGACGGCACCCCGCTCGGGTGCGGTGGTCTGCGCCTGGTGCAGGACGGGATCGCCGAGGTCAAGCGGATGTACGTGCGACCGGAGTCCCGCGGAGCAGGGGTGTCCAGCGCGATCCTCCGTCGGCTCGAGGAGGCTGCGATCGACCTCGGCTCCCCGGCGCTCGTGCTCGAGACCGGCGACGAGCAGAAGCGCGCCATCGGGTTCTACGAGCGCGAGGGTTTCCGGAGGATCGCGCAGTTCGGGCCGTACGTCGGCGCGGCCCGGTCGATCTGCTACTCCAAGGTGCTCTGACGCACCGCGGTGCTCTGGTGCACCGCTGGGCGACCTGACGCGGAACGCCCGCGCCGACCATCGTCGGCGCGGGCGTTCCGCACACGTCGGGGGTGTCAGCCGCGGTCGTCGTCGCGACGGGCCTCGGGCGCCGACCCGGAGCGGTGGTCCGCACCGTCGACGCCCTGGACGCGCTCCCCGTACTGCGGGGGCTGGTCGGGCCGGGACTGCGGGAGGCGCGGGTCCGACGACGGCGCGGCCTGCTGAGCCGTCTGCGGAGTCTCGCCGTAGCGCGGCCCGTCGTTCGTGCCGTACCGCGGCCCGTCGTCCGTGCCGTACCGGGGACCGGCACCAGGGTGGGACGCGCCACCCTGCGGACCGCCGGCCGACGGACCGGACTGCTGCGGGCCTCCCGGGCGGGACTGCTGCTGGGGCTGGTGGGGCGTCGCGTGCCCGCCGTAGGGCGACCCCTGCTGCGGACCCGGACGCCAGGGCTCCTGCCCCTGGAACGGACGCGCCTGGGAGCCAGGCGCGCCCGGCTGCGGTGCGTCGTTCCAGTGCGTGGACGGCGTCGCGCCGTGCTGTCCGAGGATCCGCTGCGCCTGGCCGGTGAGCTGCGGGTCGACGACGATCTGGTAGTTCGTGGCGAGCACCTGGTGCACGCTCGTGAAGTCGCGCTGCCGCTTGGTGATGGCGAACGACACGATGCCGTACAGCATGCCGAACGCGGCGCCGATGATCGCGGCGGCGATGATGAGGCCACCGGCGGTCGGCGAGAACAGGGTCAGCACGATGCCGAAGAAGATGCCGAGCCAGAGGCCGGACAGCGCGCCGGCGATCGCCGCACGGCCGTAGGTCATCTTGCCGGTGACCCGCTCGACCGTCTTCAGGTCGTTGCCGACGATCGAGATCTTCGCGACGGGGAAGTCCGCCTCGGCGAGCTTCGCGACGACGCGCTGGGCGTCCGGGTAGCTGTCGTAGGTGCCGAGGACGTCCCCGCGCGGCAGCGTCGGGAAGGCCTGGGCGGTGCGTCCGGCGAACGGGCTCTGGTTGCTCACCCAGCCATCATCCACCGGGCACCTTGCGATCGCACGTGCGCCTCCCGGGAACCTCCGGGGGGACGACGCTGACGCCGAGGGCAGCGCCGGGGCGGCACCCGATCGACCCCGTGTGTCGTCTCAGCGTCCGCCGGGTCTGGTCGTCTCCGGCCCGAGCGGCAGCGACTACGCTGGACGGGTGAGCGCCACGAAGGTCTTCGTCGCCCGCCTCGCCGGGTGCTCCGTCTTCGACCCCGCGGGCGACCGCGTGGGCCGCGTCCGGGACGTCCTGGTCGTCTACCGTCGCGTCGACCCTCCCCACGTGGTCGGGCTCATCGTCGAGGTGCCCGGCAAGCGCCGCATCTTCCTGAGCATCGGCCGCGTCACGTCGATCGGTGCGGGACAGGTCATCACCACCGGCATCGTCAACATGCGGCGCTTCGAGCAGCGCGGTGGCGAGGTCCGGGTCATCGCGGAGATGCTCGGCCGCAAGGTCCTGCTGACCCGTGACCGCATCCGCGCGACGATCGAGGACGTCGCGATCGAGGACCGCGGCCAGGGCGACTGGGAGGTGTCGCAGCTCTTCCTCCGGAAGCCGAAGACGACCCCGTCGCCGTTCGGCAAGGGCCCGACGACGTTCGCGACCTGGAACGAGGTCACCGAGGACGAGCTCCCCGGTGAAGCACAGTCCGCCGAGCACGTCATCGCCGCGTACTCCGACCTGCTGCCGGCCGACCTGGCCTCGACGCTGCTCGACCTGCCCGAGGAGCGCCGGTTCGAGGTCGCCGAGGAGCTCCCCGACGACCGGCTCGCCGACGTGCTCGAGGAGATGCCCGACCAGGAGCGCATCGACATCCTCACCCGGCTCGAGGACGCCCGCGCCGCCGACGTCCTCGACCAGATGCAGCCGGACGACGCCGCCGACGTGCTCGCGCAGTTCCCCGACGACCGGAGCGAGGCCCTGCTGCAGCTCATGGAGCCGGAGGAGGCGCAGGACGTCCGCATGCTCCTGGAGTACGAGCCGGACACCGCCGGTGGGCTCATGACGACGGAGCCCGTCATCGTCTCGGCGGACGCGACCGTGGCCGAGGGCCTGGCCCTCATCCGCCGCCACGAGCTCGCCCCCGCACTCGGCGCGAGCGTCTGCGTCGTGCTGCCGCCGTACGAACCGCCGACCGGGCGGTTCCTCGGCCTCGTGCACTTCCAGCGCATGCTCCGCTACCCGCCGAACGAGCGCCTCGGCACGCTCATCGACCAGCAGACCGAACCGGTCCGCGTGGACGCCAGCGCCGCCGAGGTCACCCGGGTCATGGCGACCTACAACCTCGTGTCCGTCCCCGTGGTCGACGACGCCCACCGCCTGGTCGGGGTGGTGACGATCGACGATGTCCTCGACCACGTCCTGCCGGACGACTGGCGAAGTCAGGGCGAGGGGGATGCCCCCTCGCGACTCCGCCAACGCCAGCGCAAGACGCCCGTGACGACGGGAAGGAGGACCACCCGTGGCCCGAACGGATGATGCCCGCCAGGAGCGGCTCGACTCCCCCAAGGGCATGCGCACGCGCGTGCTCCCCACCCGCCGCCGGGGTCGCGGCGACACCTTCGGTCGTGCGACCGAGGGCATCGCCCGCGCGATGGGCACGCCCTGGTTCCTGGTCGGCCTGACGCTCTTCTGCGCCGTCTGGATGATCTACAACTCGGTCGCGCCGCCGAACTGGCAGTTCGACTCGGCCTCGATCGGCTTCACCGCGCTCACCCTGGTGCTGTCGCTGCAGGCCTCGTACGCGGCGCCGCTCATCCTGCTCGCCCAGAACCGGCAGGACGACCGCGACCGCGTGCAGTTCGAGCAGGACCGGCAGCGGGCCGAGCGCAACCTCGCGGACACCGAGTACCTCGCCCGCGAGGTCGTGGCCCTGCGCCTGGCGATGCGGGAGATGGCGTCGAAGGACTTCATCCGCGCGGAGATCCGCTCGCTGCTCGAGGAGCTCGACCGCCGCGACGCCGACGACGCCTTCGACGACGAGCCGGGGAGCGCCCGCACCCGTGGCTGACCCGCAGCATCCGGACGAACGGCTGGGTGCGGCGGTCCTCGCTGCGCTCGGCCGCGTGCTCGACCCCGAGATCCGCAGGCCCGTCACGGAGCTCGACATGATCCGCGGGGTGGACGTGCAGCCGCAGGGACGGGTGCGCGTCGACCTGCAGCTCACGATCGTCGGGTGCCCCGCCGCCGACACGATCGAGCGCGACGTCCGCTCGGCCGCCGGTTCGGTGGACGGCGTGCAGCACGTGGACGTCGACGTCTCCGTGATGAGCCCGGCGACGCGTGCGGCACTGACCGAGCGGCTCCGCGCCGGTCGACCCCGCGGTCTGCAGTTCACCCCGGACTCGCTCACCCGGGTCATCGCCGTCACGAGCGGCAAGGGCGGGGTCGGCAAGTCCACGGTCACGGTGAACCTGGCGGTCGCCCTGGCAGCGGCCGGCCAGCGGGTCGGCATCGTCGACGTGGACGTGCACGGCTTCAGCGTCCCCGGGCTGATGGGCCTGACCGACGAGCACGGCGTGACGCCCCGCCCGACCCGCGTGGACAGCATGATCCTGCCGCCCGTCGCCCACGAGGTGAAGGTCGTCTCGATCGGCATGTTCGTCGACGACGTCTCCACCGCGGTGTCCTGGCGCGGGCCGATGCTGCACCGAACGGTCGCGCAGTTCCTGACCGACGTGTGGTTCGGCGACCTCGACGTGCTCCTGCTCGACCTGCCGCCCGGCACCGGCGACGTGGCGATCTCGGTCGGGCAGCTGCTCCCCCACGCCGAGGTCCTCGTCGTCACGACACCCCAGGCCGCGGCCGCCGACGTCGCCGAGCGGAGCGGTGTCGTCGCACGGCAGACCGGGCAGCGGGTCATCGGCGTCGTCGAGAACATGTCGGGGCTCGTGCAGCCGGACGGCAGCGTGCTGCACCTGTTCGGCGAGGGCGGCGGCGACGAGACCGCCGCTCGGCTGTCCCGCGGGCAGGACGTGCCCGTGCCCGTGCTCGGCCGCGTGCCGCTCTCGGTGCCGCTCCGCGAAGGGGGCGACGCCGGCCTCCCCGTCGTGCTCGGGGCACCGGACGACCCCGCCGCCCTCGCCCTGCGGTCGATCGCCGAGGCGATCACCACGATGGGTCGGGGCCTCGCCGGACGGAAGCTCGGGCTCAGTCTGTCCTGAGTGATCGTCACGAGGTCGGCGACGCCCCCGGTAGCGTGACGGCATGGACAGCACCGACCACGTCACCGTCGATTGGGACGCCGCCCGCGAGACGAACCGCGCGAGCTGGGACGACCGGGTACCCATCCACGAGGGCGCGTACGACGTCACCGCGCTCGACGACCCGGCGCACCGGTCGGACGTCGTCCGTGACGACCTGCCCGCGCTCACGCCGTGGCTGCCCGGCGGGACGCTGGCGGGGCTCGACGTCTGCCACCTGCAGTGCCACATCGGCACCGACACCGTCTCGCTCGCCCGCGAGGGGGCCCGACTCACCGGCGTCGACTTCTCGGCGCCGGCGCTCGCGTCGGCAGCGGCCCTCGCGGACCGGCTCGGCCTCGACGTGACGTGGGTGGAGACCGACGTCCTCGATGCCCGCGCCGCCGTCACGGGTGACTTCGACGTCGTCTACACGAGCATCGGCACGATCTGCTGGCTCGATGACCTCGACCGCTGGGCCGCACAGGTCGCGGGGCTCCTCCGGCCGGGCGGCGTCTTCTTCATCCGCGACGGCCACCCGGCGCTGTACGCCCTGGACGAGGACGCACCGGAGCTCGTGACGCGACACCGCTACTTCCCCGACGGGACGGCGCAGCAGTGGGAGGACGCGGGTACCTACGTCGGCGACGGCACCGTCGCGAACACCCGCACGTACGAGTGGCCTCACCCGCTCTCCGAGGTCGTCAACGCCCTGCTCGGCGCCGGACTGCGACTGCGCCGACTCGACGAGGGGCGGACGCTGCCGTGGCGCTTCAGCCCCCGCATGGAGGAGGACGGGCACGGCTCGTGGGTCTGGCCCGCCACTGACCGCGACCGGATGCCGACGACGTTCACGATCGTCGCGACGCGGGACTGACGGCCGGGAGGCGCGGTGCCGGCCGGCACCGTGCCTCCAGGCCGTCACCGGGTCACGGGACGGGCCGCAGGTCGACTCGCACGGGTCAGGTCGCCTCGGTGTCGTAGGGGGCGGGCTCGCCCTCGGCGAGCGGCACCACCGGTGCCGTCGCCCGCACCTTCGACGCGGTCACCTGCGCGGTCTCGACGGCCGCCATGCTGCCGGCGGTCGTCCCGCCGGAGTCGAGCAGTGCGTCGCGGATGATGCGCCGGGGGTCGTACTGGCGCGGGTCGAGCTTCTGCCAGTCGACGTCGTCGAACTCGGGGCCCATCTCCTCGCGCATGCGGTCCTTCGCGGTGTCGGCGAAGCGGCGGACCGCCTTGACGAACTCGGCGAGCTTCTGCGCGTACATCGGCAGGCGCTGCGGCCCGAGCAGCAGCACCGCGATGATCCCGATGATCAGGATCTTGTTGAAGTCGATGGACACGGCAACGAGCGTAACCCGTCCCACTGCGCCACACCCGTAGAGTTGTCTCCCGAACGGAGTGTGCGTGTCAGAGAAAGAGTCGAACTGGAAGTTCGCCGAGGACATCGTCTCGGAGCCCGAGGCGATCGCCCGAGCGCGAGAGCACTCCCTCGAACTCGGGGTCGAAGCGATCTCCCCCGCGATCGGCGCGCAGATCGCCGTGGTCGCCGCGGCGTCGCGAGCCACGAGCATGATCGAGATCGGCACCGGACTCGGCGTCTCCGGGCTCTGGCTGCTGCGCGGTGCACCCGACGCCACCCTGACGACGATCGACGCCGAGGTCGACCACCAGCAGTACGCACGCGACGCCTTCATCGCCGCCGGCACCGCTCCGTCGCGGGTCCGACTCATCCCGGGTCGGGCGAACCAGGTGCTGCCCCGGATGAACGAGGCGTCGTACGACGTCGTCCTCGTCGATGCCGACCCCGAGCACGTCATCGAGTACGTGGAGCACGGACTCCGGCTCGCACGCGTCGGCGGCACGGTGCTCGTGCCGCACGCGCTCTGGCGCGGTCGGGTCGCGGACCCGGTGCGTCGAGACCGCGCGACGACCGACTTCCGGCTGCTGCTGACCGAGGTGTCCACCTCGGGCGCGGTCCGGAGCGCGCTCTCCCCCGCGGGCGACGGGCTGCTGCAGATGACGAAGGTGTCCGCCTGACCCGTCGGACGACCAGACGAGCCCGACCGATCGGATGGGTCGGGCGGCCGCCTGGGTCGGCCGGTCGGCCGTGTCTGTCCGTCGGCTGCGCCGGCGGCGGGGTGCACAGGAGGCCCGGAGCGTACGCGCTCCGGGCCTCCTGTCGTGGTGCGTCGACGGACTAGGCGGAGACGACCTCTGCCAGTGCGTCGTGGAGTTCCTTGGCCTCGGCGTCGTTGACCGAGACCACCAGGCGGCCTCCACCTTCGAGCGGAACCCGCACGATGATGAGTCGACCCTCCTTGACAGCCTCCATCGGCCCGTCACCGGTCCTCGGCTTCATCGCTGCCATCAGATGTCCCCTTTCGTGCAGAAGATGCTCGCCCATTATCCCGTACCGAGGGGGCAACTGCGAAACCGCCCAGGTTGGGGGTGTCGGAATGCGACGTTCTCGCGGCTCGGAGTGGTCACCTATGCGTATGCCGAACATCCGCTCCATGCTCCGTCCACAGGCCGACCCGGTCGCCGAGGCCGTGCCGACGGGCATGCGCATCGCCGGAGCGTTCTCGTGGCGGTTCCTCGTGACGGTCGCCGCCCTGGCCGTCGTCGTCGCCCTCGTGGTCCTGCTGCAGGACATCGTGGTGCCGTTCCTGGTGGGCCTGCTCGTCTGCGCGCTCCTCGCACCGTTCTCGGCGTTCCTGCAACGGCACCGGTGGCCGAAGTGGCTCTCGGTGCTGACGGCGTGCCTCGCGGTCGTGGTCTTCCTCGGTGTCCTGGCGCTCGTCGTCACGGCACAGGTCCGCTACGACCTGCCGACCCTCGAACGTCGGCTCTCGAGCAACGTGCAGACCTTCCAGACCCTCCTCGCATCCGAACCCTTCGGCATCACCTCGGCGCAGGTCACGAAGTACCTCGCTGAAGCGACGAAGTTCCTGCAGACCCACGTCGCGTCGATCCTGTCCGGTGCGGCCGAGGCGGGCAGCGGCCTGGTGCACGCGCTCGAGGGGCTGTTCATCGTGGTGTTCACGACGATCTTCGTGCTCATCGACGGTCGCCGGATCTGGTCGTGGGTGGTCCGCATCTTCCCCCGACGCTCCCGCGGACGGATCGACGCGGCCGGTCAGGCGGGGTGGAAGACCCTCACGAGCTTCATCCGCGTGCAGCTGGTCGTCGCGGTGACGGACGCGCTCGGCATCGTCATCGGCGCGCTCGCCCTGGGGCTGCCGCTGGCCGTCCCGATCGGCGTGATCGTGTTCTTCGGCGCGTTCGTCCCGGTGGTCGGCGCGATCGTGGCGGGCACCGTCGCCGTGCTCATCGCGCTGGTCTTCAACGGACTGGTACCGGCGCTGATCATGCTCGCGGTGGTGGTGGCGGTGCAGCAGCTCGAGAGCCACGTCCTGCACCCGTTCCTGACCGGATCAGCCGTGCGCGTCCACCCGCTCGGTGTCGTGCTCGGCGTCACCGCGGGCACGACGATCGCCGGGGTCGTCGGGGCGTTCTTCGCGGTGCCGTTCATCGCGACCGTGAACGCGATGGTGCACGCTGCCGCCGACTGGCGCCCTGGTGAGGACCCGTCGGACACGCCCCCCGCTGCCGGGTCAGACGACCGCGAGGTCGACCAGGGCGGCGCCGACCACCGCCGCGCCGATCACGGCGGCGTCCAGTCGTAGCCGTCGACCCACCAGCACGTGTACAGCCAGACGAACTGCAGACCGAGGCACACCGCGACCACGAGCACCCGGTACACCCGTGACCGCGGCAGGGCGACGATGCCGAGCAGCGGCGCGATCGGCAGCAGGATGCGCCAGGTGCTCGACTGCGGGAAGAACACCGCGAGCAGGTAGACCACGTAGGCGACGCCCCACAGGCGGAGCTCGAGGCCGACACGACGCGCTGCCGGGTGGAAGACGAAGACCGTGAAGGCGAGGACCGCGACCGCGAGCAGGATCCCGCCCGCCGGCTGCCCGAACCACCACCCGGCGCCCTGGATCCACGGTGCGAAGGGCACGAGCTCCTTCCACCCGATGTACGACGACCGCCACGCGAGCTCGGTGTCCGTGTAGGCCTTCGGCACCCCGGTCACCGCCCACGCGATCGCCGGCCACGCGAGCCCGACGAGCCCCGACACCGCGCCCACGACGAGCGGCGGCAGCGCGGCGCGCAGGGTCGGCCGCTCCGACTCGCGCACCCAGGACGGTCGGGTCGTCCAGGCGGCCAGGAACAGCACCACGAGGAGCGCGAACGCCAGGCCGGTCGGCCGCGTCATGCCGAGCAGCAGCACGACGGGCAGCATCGTCCACCAGCGCCGGTCGACCAGCAGCAGGAGCGCGACCAGGAGCAGGAACAGCCCCATCGCCTCGGCGTAGGCGACCTGGAACACGGCGGACACCGGGGCGACGCAGAACAGCACCGTGGCGAACATCGCCCGGCCGTCGTCGAGGAAGCGGCCCATCAGCCGTCGGAACACCAGCGCGGCACCCCAGCCCGCGACCAGGGACACCGTGACCGCGACCGCCTCGAACGACGCGCCCGTGAGCACCATGAGCCCGCGCACGAGGAACGGGTAGGCGGGCATGAACGCCCAGGCGTTCTCGGTGACGTGCCCGGCAGCGTCCACCGGCAGGACGGACGGGTAGCCGCTCGACGCGATCACCCGGTACCAGGCACCGTCCCAGATGGCGGCGAAGGACAGGTACGACGGGTGCGCGACGGTGAACGAGTTCGCGGTCTGCACCCGGGCGAACGCCAGGAGCATCGCCCCGGTCACGAGCCGCGCCGCGACGTACACCACCGTGACCCGGAGCCACCAGGGCACGAGTCGGTAGCGCGCCCGCCAGCGACGTGCGGGCAGGTGCCCCGCGACGGTGCGCGCGGGGCCCGTCGTCACGCCGTCAGCCACCGACGCAGGCCGTCCTCGACCGCGGTGATCTGCTCGACGGGGACCTGCTCGTCGTCGTGGTGCGCGAAGACGGGCTCGCCGGGGCCGTAGTTGACCGCCGGGACGCCCAGCGCCGAGAAGCGGGCGACGTCGGTCCAGCCGTACTTCGGGCGCGGCGCGGGGCCGCCGACCGCTGCCACGAACTGCTGCGCGAGCGGAGCGTCGAGCCCGGGACGTGCCCCTGCGGCGAGGTCGACGATCTGCACGTCGTAGCCGTCGAAGAGCTCGCGGACGTGCGCGACCGCCTCGTCGGCGCTGCGCGACGGCGCGAACCGGTAGTTCACGTGGACCATCGCCTCGTCCGGGATGACGTTGCCGGCGATGCCGCCGGAGATGCCGACGGCGTTCAGGCCCTCGCGGTACTCGAGCCCGTCGACCGTCACGGTGCGCGGTTCGTACGCGGCGAGGGTCGCCAGGATCGGTGCCGTCTTGTGGATCGCGTTGTCGCCGATCCAGCTGCGTGCACTGTGGGAGCGCTTGCCGGAGGTCCGGATCTCAGCACGGAGGTTGCCGTTGCAGCCGCCCTCGATCTGCGCGCCCGACGGCTCCCCGAGGATCGCGAAGTCGCCCGCGAGCAGCTCGGGACGGGTCCGCGCCAGCCGACCGAGGCCGTTCAGGGAGTCGCTGACCTCCTCGTGGTCGTAGAACACCCACGTGACGTCGACGTTCGGCTCGGCGAGGTCGTGCGCCAGCTTGAGCTGCACCGCGCAGCCGGCCTTCATGTCGACCGTCCCGCGGCCCCAGAGGATCTCGGCGCCGTCGTCGGCGGTGCGGAACTCGGTCGGGAGGTTGCCGTTGAGCGGCACGGTGTCGATGTGCCCGGCGATCACGACCCGGCGGTCGCGGCCGAGCTGCGTCCGCGCGACGATCGCGTCGCCGTCGCGCACCACCTCGAGGTGGGGCAGCGCTGTCAGCGCCGCCTCGATCGCGTCGGCGAGGGGCCCTTCGTTCCCGGACACCGACTCGATGTCGCAGATGGCACGCGTGATGTCGATGGACGAGGCGGTGAGGTCGAGCTGCTCCGGCATGCGGTCAGCGTACCGGCCGTGTCCCACAGCGATCCGTGCGGCGACCACCTGAGGACGGGAGCCGTCCGTCCACAGGTGGTCGCGCCTCCAGACCGGTCGGATCACGCTCGGAGCGTTCTCCACAGACCGTCTCCCTGGACGGGTCGCCGCGCGGCCCGCTCGCTACCCTGGTGGCGTGACCGACGCGACCGCTGCCACCGACCGACCCACGCACGCCTGGGGCCACGGCCTCGCGACCGTCGCCGCGGACGGCACCACCCTCGACACCTGGTACCCGGAGACGCACCTCGGCGCACGACCGTCCGACGCGGTGTTCCCGCCCGAGCTCGAGGCGCACGTCGGCGACGACCCTCGCCGCGACGTCCGGGTCGAGGCCGTGACGACCGAGATCGTCATCGACGACGCACCGGCCAGCACGCCCG
Organism: Curtobacterium sp. SGAir0471; assembly: GCF_005490985.1. Classification (NCBI taxonomy): domain Bacteria; kingdom Bacillati; phylum Actinomycetota; class Actinomycetes; order Micrococcales; family Microbacteriaceae; genus Curtobacterium; species Curtobacterium sp. SGAir0471. The sequence goes on along the minus strand of NZ_CP027869.1, from coordinate 872,936 downwards.
ACGCCTACCTGCGCCTGCACCTGCTCAGCCACCTGCACGTGCGGCCGAACGAGATCTCGCTCGACGGCGTCTTCGGCCACCTTCCGATCGTCGCGTGGACCAACGCCGGCCCCGTCCACCCGGATGCTCTGACGCGGCTGCGTCCCGTGCTGCAGCGCGCGGGCATCGCGGTGCACGCGGTCGACAAGTTCCCCCGCCTGCTCGACTACGTCGTCCCGGACCGCGTGCGCATCGGCGATGCGAACCGGGTCCGGCTCGGCGCGCACCTCGCCCCCGGCACGACGGTCATGCACGAGGGCTTCGTGAACTTCAACGCCGGCACCCTCGGCGACGCCATGATCGAGGGCCGGGTCTCGCAGGGCGTGGTCGTGGGCAACGGCACCGACATCGGTGGCGGCGCCTCCATCATGGGCACGCTGTCCGGCGGCGGGACGCACCGGGTGTCGCTCGGGGAGCGGGCGCTGCTGGGTGCGAACGCCGGCCTCGGCATCTCCCTCGGTGACGACTCCGTGGTCGAGGCCGGGCTCTACGTCACGGCGGGCACCAAGGTCGTCCTCGTGGGCGCCGCGCCGAGCCCCGACGGCACGCCGCGCACGGTGAAGGCAGCGGAGCTGTCGGGGGTGCCGAACGTGCTGTTCCGCCGCAACTCGATCTCGGGTGCCGTCGAGGCCCTGCAGCGCCAGGGTCAGGGCATCCAGCTCAACACGGCGCTGCACGCGTAGCGCAGGGCGGTCTGCTGCGCGACGCGCATGCACTCTGCCGCCCGCGCGCCCGGAGCGCGCGCACCGGAGAATCCGGCCGGACCGGGCGTACCTGGTCGAACCGGGCGTACCTGGTCCGCCGGAACCGCCAGGGATGTCCGCTTCCGCCTGCCTGACGCTCGTGATGGGAAGGAACGGACGGAGCGTCGGACGGGAGGCGCGCTGCCCGCCCGCACCGCGCCTCCCGTCCGACACCGCTCGCCGACGCACCCGCGTCGCCGAGCGTGCAGGACACGCCGCGCGGACGTGACCGAACGGGCGAAGTACGTCGCGCTACGAGCATGAGCGTGACAGAACAGGCCCGCTCGGCTCCGTTCGCGCCGGAAGCCGCCGATCGTGGCGTCAGCGGGCGGGGAGGTCCCGCTCCGGGTGTCCCACGTAGAGCTGCTGCGGGCGACCGATCTTGTTCAGCGGGTCGTTGTTCAGCTCGCGCCACTGGGCGATCCAGCCCGGCAGACGCCCGATGGCGAACAGCACGGTGAACATCCGCGGCGGGAAGCCCATCGCCCGGTAGATGATGCCCGTGTAGAAGTCCACGTTCGGGTAGAGCTTCCGGCTGACGAAGTACTCGTCCTCGAGGGCGATCTGCTCGAGCTCCATCGCGATGTCGAGCAGGTCGTCCTGCACGCCGAGCGACTGCAGGACTTCGTGCGCCGACTCCTTCACGAGCTTCGCGCGCGGGTCGTAGTTCTTGTAGACGCGGTGCCCGAAGCCCATGAGCTTCACGCCGCGTTCCTTGTTCTTGACCCGCTCGACGAAGCGCGACACCGGCTCGCCGGAGTCCTTGATCTGCTGGAGCATCTCGAGCACGGCCTCGTTGGCACCACCGTGCAGCGGACCGTACAGCGCGTTGATGCCCGCCGAGATCGACGCGAACATGTTCGCCTTGGTCGAGCCGACCAGGCGGACCGTCGACGTCGAGGCGTTCTGCTCGTGGTCCTCGTGCAGGATGAGGAGCCGTTCGAGCGCCTTGGACAGCACCGGGTTCGGCTTGTACGGCTCGGCCATGGTGCCGAAGTTCAGCCGGAGGAAGTTGTCGACGAACGACAGCGTGTTGTCCGGGTAGAGGAAGGCCTGACCGATCGCCTTCTTGTGCGCGTAGGCGGCGATGACCGGGAGCTTGGCGAGGAGCCGGACGGTCTGCAGCTCGACCTTCTCCGGGTCGTCGACGTCCATGTCGTCCTCGTAGTACGTGGACAGCGCACTGACGGCGCTGGACAGGACCGACATCGGGTGCGCCGAGTGCGGGAGGGCGTCGAACAGGCGACGGAGATCCTCGTGCAGCAGCGTGTGCCGCCGGATGCGGGCGTCGAAGCCCTCGAGCTCCTCGGCGGTGGGGAGCTCGCCGTAGATGAGGAGCCACGCGACCTCGAGGTAGGTGCACCCCGAGGCGACCTGGTCGATGGGGTACCCGCGGTAGCGCAGGATGCCCTGGTCGCCATCGATGTACGTGATGGCGCTCTTCGTCGCGCCGGTGTTGACGAAGCCGTAGTCGAGCGTGTTGAGCCCGGTCTGCTTCTTCAAGGAGGAGATGTCGATGGCGGACGCGCCGTCGACGCTCGGCAGGATCGGGAACTCCGCCGTGCCCCCCGGGAACGTCAGCGTTGCCGTCTCCGTCGACTCTGCGGCGGCGGGGCTGACGGGGACGGGCGTGGTGGGCGGTGTGGCCGTCTTCTGAGCATCGTTGGCAGTGTCAGTCACGGTGACAGCCTAACTGCGCCGACTGTCGGTCGTGCACCACCGGGAGGCGGAGATCTGGTGGATTCCACGGATTGCGCGGCGGGCGGAACAGCCGCGGGATCGGTCCTGGACCACGCCGCACGACTGCTCCGCCCACCGACGGCATCAGCTGAAGTCGTACTGGAACGTCTTCACGGCAGAGGAGACGCCGTTCACGGCCTGCGAGAGCGCGACGTCGTTGACGGCACGCTCGAAGGTCACGTCGAAGGTGACGCGCCCGCGGCCGTCGGCCTGCTTCGTCTGCGCGACGCCGTTCACCGAGTAGGCGACCTCGGCACCGGGCGCAGCCTTGACGAGGATGCTCGTCGCGCCGGAGCCGCCGAAGAGCAGGTCGTAGTAGACGTCCTCGAGCTGTTCGTAGCTCGTGGTGTCGCGCGGCGCGGCCGGCGCCGCCGACGCGACCTCGGAGACCGAGGACGTGTCGGCCGGGGCCGCGTTCGCGGCGATCGGGCTGAGTGCCAGGCCGAGGCCGAGTGCGACGGCGGTGGTGATCAGTGCGGGACGCTTCACGGTGTTCCTTCCTGTGGGACCGCGGGGTGCGGTTCGACCGGAAGGAGTTCTAACGGACCAGTCTGTCGGTATTTCGTATGCCAGGAGAACCCGGGTGGCCGGATCAGGAGACCGCGAGCCGTCGGGCGCTCGCCAGGCGCTGCGCCGCCGCCGCGATCCGGTCGTCGCTCGCCGTGAGCGCCACACGCACGTGCTCCGCCCCGGCCGACCCGTAGAACGTGCCGGGTGCGACGAGGATGCCGCGGTCCGCCAGCCACCCGACGGTGTCGAGCGCGGCCTCGCCACGGGTCGCCCAGAGGTACAGGCCCGCCTGGCTGTGGTCGATCCGGAAGCCCGCTCCCTCGAGTGCCCGTCGGAGCATGTTCCGTCGAGCGCGGTACCGGGACTTCTGCTGCTGCACGTGGGTGTCGTCGGCCAGGGCGACGATCATCGCCTCCTGCACGGGCAGCGGCGGCATCATGCCGGTGTGCTTCCGGACCGCCAGGACATCGGCCAGGATCCTGGCGTCGCCCGCGACGAACGCGGCACGGTAGCCGGCGAGGTTGGACTGCTTCGACAGCGAGTAGACACTGAGCACGCCGTCGACCCGGTCACCCACGACCCGCGGGTCGAGGATCGAGGGCGTCGGGGCGCTGTCGTACGGCGCTTCCCACCCGAGTTCGGCGTAGCACTCGTCACCGACGACGACGGCGCCGAGCTCCCGCGCCCGTGCCACCGCGGCGCGGAGCTGCTCGACGGAGAGCACGCGGCCGTCCGGGTTGCCCGGCGAGTTCAGCCACACGAGCTTCGTGCTCTCCGGCCACGTGGCTGGGTCGTCCGACGCCAGCGCCTCGGCACGCACGAGGGCGGCGCCGAGCTCGTAGGTCGGGTACGCGGCCTCCGGGAACACGACGGTGTCCCCCGGACCGATGCCGAGCCAGAGCGCGAGCCCGGCGATGAACTCCTTCGACCCGATCGTCGGGAGGACCTGCTCCGGGGTCAGCGCGATGCCGTGCCGACGGCCGTACCAGTCGGCGATCGCCTCGCGCAGCGCGGGCGTCCCGGCGACCTGCGGGTACGCGTGCGCGTCGGTCGCGCGGGCGAGGGCCTGTCGGACGACCTCGGGGGTCGGGTCGACGGGCGAGCCGACGCTGAGGTCGACGATGCCGCCCTCGTACGCCGCTGCGCGCTGCTTGAACGGGACGAGCTGGTCCCAGGGGAAGTCGGGGAGGTCGAGCGCCACGGATCGGTCCGGGTCAGCCGCGCGGGGGCTCGGCCATGACCACCGGGTGGTCCTTGTGGATCACGCCGACCTTCGCGGCGCCGCCGGGCGAACCGACCTCTTCGAAGAACTCGACGTTGGCCTTGTAGTAGTCGGCCCACTCGTCCGGCAGGTCGTCCTCGTAGTAGATCGCCTCGACCGGGCAGACCGGCTCGCACGCACCGCAGTCGACGCACTCGTCGGGGTGGATGTAGAGCGACCGGTCACCCTCGTAGATGCAGTCGACCGGGCATTCGTCGATGCAGGCGCGGTCCTTGACGTCGACACAGGGCTGGGCGATCACGTAGGTCACGGTGCGGGTGCTCCCTTCGGACTGAGCGTTGTCGAGTCTACCCGCGGCGTCCGGGAGCCCCGGACGCCGCAGGGTCCGAGGGGTCCGGGGACGACGCAGGAGCCGACGCCGCCGGTCCGGCGCCCGCACCTGCCGACGCCGCTGCCGCGCGGGCACGGAGGCCGGACAGGTCGGGCCACGCCAGGGTGAACGCCGCGATCACCGCCGGTGCGAAGGTCCAGACGTACCCGGCGGGGTTCGCGAGCACGAGCGGTGACGACTGACCGCCGACGCTCACCAGGACCTGCGTCGCGACGATGATCGCGATGCCGGCCGCCGCGACCATCGCCCGCGAGCGGTACAGGAGCCGCAGCCCGACGACCATGCCGAGCACGATGAGGGTCGTGAGCACCATGCCGACCGGGAAGCCCCCGAGCCGCTGCTGGTGGGTGACGGTCCCGAGGGCGCCGACGACCAACCCGGCGACCGCGGCGACGACGACCGCCGTCACCTTCCCCTGACGGGAGAGCTCGGCGAAGGTCTGCGGTGCCGGCGGCACCGGGTCGGCGTCGTGCCGGAAGGCCTCGACCGCGGGAGCCTCCTGTCGGACACCGTGCGGCATCACCCAGGTCAGGCGCTGCGGATCGGCCGGGTCCACGGGATCGATCGTGACCTGCGACCGGTACTGCTCGACGGCTGCGCGCACCTTCGCCCGGACGGGGAGGACGTCGACGGTCAGGTCGACCTCGTCGGAGTCCGCGGGCACGATCATGGAGAAGGGGACCTCCTCGGCACGGGCGGCGTACCGGGCGGCGTGGTGCACCCGCACGTGGTCCGGGTGGCCGTACCCGCCGTCGTCCGCGTAGCTCACCACGGCGTCCGCACCCGTCGAGCGGATCGCTGCGCGGACGTCGTCGACGACCTCGCCGAGGTCGGCCGCCGTGAGCGAGTCGGCCGGGGCGTCGTCGGCGGCGATGGCTCGTCCGTCGGGTCCCCACTGCATGCCGGAGTCGCTGTACCGACGCTCGGGCAGGTCCGTGGGGCGCGCTCCCCCGCTGCCGAGCCACAGGTGCGCCGGACCCCCGAGGGCGGCCAGCGCGGCGGCGATCTCGGTCTCACGGTGCGCGGCGACCCGGGGTCCGTCGCCGAAGAGCGGCGCGAGAGTCTCGGTGAGCATCTCGCCGCGCTCGCCCCGGGTCGCGGTGAGCACGGTCACCTCGGCGCCGAGCTCGAGCAGGGTGGCGATGGTGCCGCCGGACGACAGCGTCTCGTCGTCGGGGTGGGCGTGCACGAACAGGACGCGCTCGGGACGCGGTGCGGGAGCCTTGGACATCGCGTCCCAGGGTACTTCGCTACCGCGGCGTGACGATGTACGTCGCGGTGACGCCGTCCTTCGACTCGGACACCGTCAGCACCACGCGGTGCGTCTCGCTGCGGAACAGCCCGAAGGCGCTCGACGCGTCCTCGCGCTTCGCGGACTCGGTGTACCCGGCCGCTGCGAGCTGTTCTGCGGCCGCCCGGAAGTCGTCGACGGAGGCCACGCGGACCTGCACCACCCACCCGGAGCCGTTCGGGCCGGCCCCGCCGCCCAGGACGGTGCCGTCGACGAGCGGGACGTCAGCGGTCGGGAAGCCGTCCGGCACCTTGCCGTCGCTCGTCACCCCGGTGCCCGAGAGCGCCGCGTCGAGGGCGCCGTCGATGCCACCGGCGACGGAGGCCATGCCGTCCTGGATCGCCTTGCCGTCGATCCCCTGCACGGTCTCGCTGACGTTCGAGGCGACCGACGAACCGAGGTCGGTTGCCTGCTGCACCGCGTCGGCGGAGCAGCCGGTCAGGCCCGCCAGGGCGATGCCCGCGGTGACGGCGGCGATGAGGGTCCGGGTCGTGCGCATGCGGACACCCTAGGTGGACTGCCGGGAGGCGCGGCGTGCGTTCCCTGGGAAGTCTCCCGCCCGCCGCGCCCCGCGGAACGCAACGACGGCGGCTGCTCGCAGCGCTGTGGCGCTGCGCGCTGCCGCCGGAGTTGCGTTTCGCGGAAGGGGTCGCCTCAGGACAGCCAGGCGCGCGCGGCCGCCGTCAGGGCGTCGACGCCGACCGGGATCGCCGTCTCGGCCTGCGGTGCGTAGAACGGCGAGTGGTTGCTCGGGATCTCCTCGCCGCGGCGGAACAGCTCCGGGTCGGTGATGCCGGTGAACCAGTACACGAGCGGCACGCCCGCCGCGGTCGCGAGCTGACCGACGTCCTCCGACGCCATCGCGAGACCGATCTCCAGGTCACGGGCGTCCGGCACGGCACCGCGGAGCGCGTCGAGCACGCGGGCAGCGGCCTCGGCGTCGTTCACGGTGACCTCGGCGCCCGGAGCACGCTCGATCGTCGGGGCGTCGAGGCCACCCGCTGCGCTCTCGGCACGGACGATGCGCTCGATCGAAGCGATGATGCGCTCGCGGGTCTCCTCGTTGCGGGCCCGCGTCGAGATCTCGATGACCGCCTGGTCCGGGATGATGTTCGGACGGGTCCCGGCGTGGAAGCTCCCGACGGTGACGACGCCCGCGTCGGAGGGCGAGACCTCGCGGGAGACCACGGTCTGCAGGCGCACGACGGCGCTCGCGGCGGTGACGATCGGGTCGAGCGATGCCTGCGGCGCCGACCCGTGCGCACCACGGCCGTTGAAGGTGACGGTCAGGCGGTCGCTCGACGCCATCACGGGGCCGCTGCCGACCGCGACGATGCCGACCGGAGCCGGGGCGGAGTGCTGCCCGAGCACGACGTCCGGCCGCGGGAAGCGCTCCACGAGGCCGTCCTCGAGCATCGCGCGGGCGCCGGAGATCACCTCTTCTGCGGGCTGGAACACGGCCACGACCGTGCCGTGCCACGCCCCACGGTCGGCGACGAGCCGTTCCAGGGCGCCGAGCAGCCACGTCACGTGGATGTCGTGCCCGCAGGCGTGCATGGTCGGGACCTCGCCGCCCTCGTCGTCGCGACCGGTGTGGGTGCTCGCGTAGGGCAGGCCGGTGCGCTCCTGCACCGGCAGACCGTCCATGTCGGCGCGGAGCCACACGACCGGGCCGTCGCCGTTCGCCAGGACGCCCACGACGCCCGTGCCGCCGACGCCCGTGGTGACCTCGATCCCGCCGATCTCGGCGAGCCGGTCGGCGATGACACCGGAGGTGCGGTGCTCCTGGAAGCCGAGCTCCGGGTGGGCGTGCAGGTCCTGGTACAGGGAGAGGAGGTCGAGGGTCACGCACCCCACGCTACAACCGAGACCGGCCCGGCCACCTCGACGAGGTGACCGGGCCGGTCGTGGAGGGCGTGCCTCCAGGCTGGTGCCGTTCCGCTGGCTACGCGTCCTGGCGCTTCAGGCGGGCGTAGGCGCGCTGGCGGGCCTGCGCATCGAGCTCGACCTTGCGGATGCGGACGTTGTCGGGCGTGACCTCGACGCACTCGTCCTCGCGCGCGAACTCCAGGCACTCCTCGAGGGAGAGCTGGCGCGACGGCGTCATCGACTCGAAGGAGTCGGCGTTCGCCGAACGCATGTTCGTGAGCTTCTTCTCCTTGGTGATGTTCACGTCCATGTCGTCGGCGCGCGAGTTCTCGCCGATGACCATGCCTTCGTAGACCTCCTCCGTCGGGTTGACGAAGAACGTCATGCGCTCCTGCAGGTTCGTGATGGCGAACGGCGTGACGACACCGGCGCGGTCTGAGACGATCGAGCCGTTGATGCGGGTCTGGATCGGGCCGGCCCACTCGTCGTAGCCGTGCGCGATCGCGTTCGCGATGCCGGTGCCGCGGGTCTCGGTGAGGAACGACGTGCGGAAGCCGATGAGCCCGCGCGACGGCACGATGAACTCCATGCGGATCCAGCCGGTGCCGTGGTTCGTCATGTTCTCCATGCGACCCTTGCGCGCGGCCATGAGCTGCGTGATCGCGCCGAGGTGCTCCTCCGGCGTGTCGATCGTCATGTGCTCGTAGGGCTCGAGGAGCTTGCCGTTCTCGTCACGCTTCGTGACGACCTGCGGCTTGCCGACGGTGAGCTCGAAGCCCTCGCGGCGCATCTGCTCGACGAGGATGGCGAGCGCCAGCTCACCGCGGCCCTGGACCTCCCAGGTGTCCGGGCGGCCGATGTCCTGCACCTTGAGCGAGACGTTGCCGATGAGCTCGCGGTCCAGGCGGTCCTTCACCATGCGGGCCGTGAGCTTGTGGCCCTTGACCTTGCCGACGAGCGGCGAGGTGTTCGTGCCGATGGTCATCGAGATCGCCGGGTCGTCGACCGTGATGGTCGGCAGCGGACGGACGTCCTCGGGGTCGGACAGCGTCTCACCGATGGTGATCGTGTCGAAGCCCGCGACGGCGACGATGTCACCGGGGCCGGCGGACTCGGCCGGGTAGCGGTCGAGCGCCTTCGTGATGAGGAGCTCGGTGATGCGGGCGTTCGCGACGGTGCCGTCGTGCTTGACCCACGCGACCGTCTGCCCCTTCTTCATCGTGCCGTGGAAGATGCGCAGCAGCGCGAGGCGGCCGAGGAACGGCGAGGCGTCGAGGTTCGTGACGTGCGCCTGCAGCGGGTGCTCGTCGTCGTACTTCGGGGCCGGGACGTGCTGCAGGATCGCCTCGAACAGCGGCTCGAGGTCGTCGTTGTCGGGCAGCGAGCCGTCCTCGGGCTTGTTGCGCGACGCGGCACCGGCACGACCGGACGCGTAGACGACGGGCACGTCGAGGATCGCGTCGAGGTCGAGGTCGTCGACCTCGTCCGCCAGGTCGGAGGCCAGGCCGAGGAGCAGGTCCTGCGACTCGGAGACGACCTCGTCGATGCGCGAGTCCGGGCGGTCCGTCTTGTTGACGAGCAGGATCACCGGGAGCTTCGCGGCGAGCGCCTTGCGGAGCACGAAGCGGGTCTGGGGCAGCGGGCCCTCGGACGCGTCGACGAGCAGCACGACACCGTCGACCATGGAGAGGCCGCGCTCGACCTCACCACCGAAGTCGGCGTGGCCGGGGGTGTCGATCACGTTGATCGTGATGCGACCGCCCGGGTTGAACTCCTCGGCGTGCTTCCCGTTGTAGAGCACCGAGGTGTTCTTCGCGAGGATGGTGATGCCCTTCTCGCGCTCGAGGTCGTTCGAGTCCATCATCCGGTCTTCGCCCTCGAAGTGGGCGTCGAACGAGTTGGTCTGCGTGAGCATCGCGTCGACGAGGGTGGTCTTGCCGTGGTCGACGTGTGCCACGATGGCGACGTTGCGCAGGTCGGACCGGGTGGCGAGCGCCATACAGGACATCCTTCAAGTGTTCGTAAGAAGATCGGGCGGCCGACGGCGGCTCTCGCGCCGTGGTGGCACTGCCCGTGGGTGGGCTGGAACGCCCGACACGCCAGTCTACCGGTAGTTCGCAACCCTGAGGAGTACAGCGCATGACGCGACGGCGGACGTGGATCGAGATCACGATCGTCCTCTTGCTCTCGTTGGGCGGCAGCGCGCTGTACTCGGTGCTGCAGATCATCGACGACCTGTCGCAGACGACCCCGCTCGGGCAGCAGTCCACCGCGCTCAACACGTCGACCACGACCGTGCAGTACGTCGACCTCGCGCGGCAGCTCGTCGGCATCGCGGTCGACCTCGCCCCGGTCGCGCTCGTCTGCTACCTCCTCTGGAGCGCCCGCCGCCCCCACCTGCACCGACTCGGGATCGACCGGTTCCGGGTGCGACCGGACCTCGGGGGCGCGGCGCTCATCGCGCTCGGCATCGGCATCCCCGGGCTCGCGCTGTACTTCACGGGCAGGGCGCTCGGCTTCGCCGTGGACGTCGACCCCGCGGCGCTGAACACCTACTGGTGGACCATCCCGGTGCTGCTGCTCTCGGCGGTCCGGTCGGGCCTGCAGGAGGAGGTCATCGTCATCGGGTACCTGTACGAGCGGCTCGGCGGCATCGGGTGGGGTCGCTGGCAGGTGATCCTGTCGACCGCCGTGCTGCGCGGCAGCTACCACCTGTACCAGGGCTTCGGGGCCTTCGTGGGGAACGCGGTGATGGGCATCGTGTTCGGGTGGATCTACACGAGGTGGGGACGGCTGCTCCCCCTCGTGATCACGCACTGCCTGCTCGACGCGGTGGTGTTCGTGGGGTACCCGTTCGTGGCGCAGGCGTTCCCGCAGCTGTTCCGGTGAGTCGCGCACGGTCGTGACGTGAGCGGGTGACGGACGGGAGGCACGGTGCCAGCCGACCCCGCGCCTCCAGTCCGTCGGCTGGTCACGCGACCAGCTGTGGCACCTTCTCCGGGTAGTGGCAGGCCGCGCGGTGGTCGCGCTCCGCGCCGCGGCGCGCCGCCTTCTCGGGCACCTCGTCACGGCAGCGCTGCTGCTCGGACTCGGGCAGCATCGCGTACAGCGGGCAGCGCGAGCGGAACCGGCACCCGGTCGGGCGTTCGGTCGGGCTCGGCGGGTCCCCCGGCAGCAGGATCGTCCGCCGCGACCGCTCCACCACGGGGTCCGGCACCGGCACCGCCGACATGAGCGCCGCCGTGTACGGGTGCATGGGCCGCTCGAAGACCTCGTCGACGGCGCCCTCCTCCACGGTGCGGCCGAGGTACATCACGCTGACGCGGTCCGCGACGTGCCGGATCACCGACAGGTCGTGCGACACGAACAGGTAGGACAGTCCCAGGCGTGCCTTGAGGTCGGCGAGCAGGTTGAGCACCCCGGCCTGGATCGACACATCGAGCGCGGAGACCGGCTCGTCGAGCACGACGAGTTCCGGCTCGGTGGCCAGCGCCCGTGCGATCGAGATGCGCTGCCGCTGTCCACCCGAGAACTCGTGCGGGTAGCGGTCGGCCTCGGCGGCGCGGAGTCCGACGAGTCCGAGGAGCGCCGGCACGCGCTCGGCGATCCGGTCGGACGACGCCCCGATCGCCCGGAGCGGCTCGGCGACGACGTCGTACACCGACATGCGCGGGTCGAGGCTCGCCGCCGGGTCCTGGAACACCATCGAGATGCGCTGCCGCAGCTGCTTCGTGGCGACCACGGGCCGACCGAACAACTCGACGCTGCCCTGCTCCGGTCGGTCCAGGTCCATCAGCTGGTGGAGCGTCGTGGACTTGCCGGATCCGGACTCGCCGACGAGTCCCAGGGTCTCGCCCTTCCGGATGTCGAGGTCGACACCATCGACGGCGAAGACCTCACCGACCTTCCGCTTGAAGAGCGCACCGCGCAGCAGCGGGAAGGTCTTCGTCAGGCCCTCCACCCGGACGACGGCGTCGCGTGCGGCGCGATCGGTCGGCCCGGTCACCGCGGTGCCGGTCTCGGGGATCTCCGGCAGGTGGAAGATCGCGCCCGCATCGGCGTGCGCCGCGGCGACCTCCTCGTACCGGTGGCAGGCGACGGCGTGCGGCACCGAGATGTCGATCGGGTTTTCGCCGGGGACACCCGCCGCGACGTCGATCGCGGCGAGCGGTGGCTCCGAGCCGCGGCAGACCGCCGCGGCGAGTGGGCACCGATCGGCGAACGGGCAGGCGTCGGCGAGCCCGATCAGGGACGGCGGCGAGCCGGGGATCGGCACGAGCGGCCCGCCGCTCGACTCGTCCAGCCGGGGCAGCGCGCCGATCAGGCCGATCGTGTACGGCATCCGCGGCCGGGCGAACAGCTCCTCGGCACTCGCGGTCTCGACGATCCTGCCCGCGTACATCACGGCGATGCGGTCGGCGATGCCGGCGATGACCCCGAGGTCGTGACTGACGAAGACGAGCGCCGCACCGGTCTCCCGCTGCGCGGTCCGGAGCACGTCGATGATCTGTGCCTGGATCGTCACGTCGAGCGCCGTGGTGGGTTCGTCGGCCAGGATCACGTCCGGATCGTTCGCCATCGCCATCGCGATCATCGCGCGCTGCCGCATGCCGCCCGAGAACTCGTGCGGGAAGGCGTCCACCCGCCGGTCGGCCTGCGGGATGCCGACGAGCTTGAGGAGCTCGACCGCGCGCTCGCGGGCCTGCTGCTTGGTGCCGCCGCGGTGCACGAGGACGGTCTCCGCGATCTGGTCGCCGATCGTGTAGACGGGGGTGAAGGCTGACAGCGGGTCCTGGAAGACCATCGCGACCTTCGCGCCGCGGAGCTTGCTCATCTGCTTGTCGCTGCGGCCGACGAGCTCCTGCCCCTCGAGCTCGATCGAGCCCGTGACCTTCGTGGTCTCCGGGAGCAGGCCGAGGATCGCCATGCTCGTCACGGACTTGCCCGAGCCGGACTCCCCGACGATGCCGAGGACCTCACCCCGACGCAGCTCGAGGTCGACGCCGCGGACAGCGTGGACCTCACCACGCGGGGTCGGGAAGCGGACGTCGAGTCCGCGGACGCGCAGGACGGTCTCGGTGGTGGTCGTGGTGGTGCTCATGCGCCGGCCCCTGCCTGCGTGGTGATGGTCGCGGCGTCGACCGCTGCCTGGTCCTGGTCGCGCTTCCGACCGGTCCGCTTCTGCTTCTTGCCCGTCGCGGACGTCGGGTCGAGCGCGTCGCGCAGCCCGTCGCCGAGCAGGTTGGCCGCGAGCGCGAAGACCACGAGGGCGCCGGCCGCGAAGTAGAACAGCCACGGGTACGTGAGCGCGGCGTCCTGGTTCTGCGCGATGAGCGTGCCGAGCGACACGTCCGGCGGCTGCACGCCGAAGCCGAAGTAGCTCAGGCTCGTCTCGGAGAGCACCGCTGCACCGACCTGGATCGTGCCGTCGATGATCAGGAACGACGCCACGTTCGGCAGGATGTGCCGCACGATGATCCGGAACGGTCCGATGCCCATGTACCGCGCCGCGCGCACGAACTCGCGCTCCTTCACCGACAGCGTCATCGAACGGACCACGCGGGCGGTGACCATCCAGCCGAAGGCCGCGATGAGGACGACCAGCACGATCCAGCCGGAGTCCTGGATCCGCGGGCTGATGATCGCGATGATCAGGAACGACGGCAGCACGAGCAGCACGTCGACGAAGAACATCACGATGCGGTCGGTCCAACCGCCGAAGTACCCGGCGGCGGCTCCGGCCAGGGCGGCGAGGGCGGTGGAGAACACCGCGACGAGCAGCCCGATGAGCAGGCTCTTCTGCATCGCACGGGCGGTCTGCGTGAAGACGTCCTGCCCGATGCCGTTCGTGCCGAACCAGTGCGTTCCGCTCGGCGGCTGGGTGAACGCGGTGTAGTCGATCTGCGAGTACCCCCACGGGCTGACGAGCGGACCGATGAAGGCGAACGCGAACAGCACGAGGATGGTCACGAGGCCGACCCCGGCGCCGCGGTTCATGAACACGCGGACGACGGTCTGCACGAAGCGGTTGCGCTGCTTCCGCCCCGGTGCCGGCGTTCCGGGGAGCGGAGTGTCCGCTCGTGCGACGGTCGACCCGTCGACCGGTTCGATGCGGGTGTCGGTCATGTCAGGCCCTCCGGACACGCGGGTCGAGCACGGCGGTCATGGTGTCGGCGAGGAACCCCGCGAGCAGCACCACGACGGCCGCGAACAGGGTGTACGCGGTGACGGAGTTCACGTCGTTGTTCTGCACCGCGTCGATGAACCAGGCACCGAGCCCGTTCCACCCGAAGATCTTCTCCGTGAAGGTCGCACCGGTCAGGATGCCGAGGAACCCGTACGCGAACAGGGTCGTCATCGGGATGAGCGCCGTGCGCAGACCGTGCTTGAACGTCGCACGTCCCTTCGTCAGCCCCTTCGCACGAGCGGTCCGCAGGAAGTCCGAGCCGAGCACGTCGAGCATCGTCGCCCGCTGGTACCGGCTGTAGATGGCGATGAGCCCGAGTGCGATCGAGATCGTCGGCAGGAGCAGGTGCACGCCGCGGTCGAGGAACAGGTCCCACCAGCTGCCGGTCAGCCCCGGCGTCGCCTCGCCGGTGAAGTTGATGAGCTGCGTGCCGGTGTCCTGGTTGAGCTTCGTCGCCCCGATCTTCAGGAACACCGCGGTCAGGAACACCGGTGTCGAGATGAGGAAGATCGAGATGATCGCGCTCACCCGGTCGGACAGCCGGTACTGCCGGATCGCGTTCCAGACACCGAGCAGCACGCCGAGCACGATGCCGATGACGGACCCGACGAGCAGGAGCCGCAGGCTGACGCCCAGGCGCGGCCAGAACGCATCGTTGACGCTCTTGTCCTGGATCGTCTGGCCGAGGTTGCCCTGCACCGCGTCGCCGAGCCAGTGCCCGTACCGGACGATGACCGGCGTCTTGTCGTTCACCCCGATGTGGTCGAGCTTCGCGTCGACCACGGCGGTCGGCGGTGCCGGATTGCGCTCCGCGTAGACGGATCGAGGGCTGAACGTTGCCGACGCCAGGAAGTACGTCAGCGACGTGGCGAGGAACACGAGCACGACGTAGTACACGAGTCGACGCGCCAGGTAGCGGATCATGCGGATCACCTTACGACTCGATTTGTTTCCGGGAGATGACACGCTCGGTCGCCGCACGTAACGAATTGGCGTTTGCAACAGAAGCCCTCGTCTGCCCCCGCCCAGGGGACGTAGGGTGTTGCCAATCTTCACGGGAGGAAGAACATGAAGCACAGGAAAGCCCTGGCGTTGACGGCGGCACTCGCCGGCTTCGCCCTCGTCGCCACCGGATGCTCCAGCGGTGGCTCCGGCGGGTCCGGCGGCTCCGGTGACTCGGGCAAGGAGGCCCTGCCGTCCACTGCCCAGATCAACGAGAAGCCCGTCTCCGACCTGCAGCAGGGGGGCACGCTCCGACTGCCGATCTCGCAGTGGATCTCGCAGTGGAACTACTTCGAGCTCGACGGCACCCTGCAGGACGCCGCGGACATCGAGGCGGCGACGATGCCGCAGACGTTCGTGATCGACTCCGACGGCAAGCCGCAGCTCGACAAGGACACGCTCGAGTCGGCCGAGGTCACCAGCGAGGACCCGCTGACGATCACGTACACCGTGAACCCGAAGGCCGTGTGGAACGACGGCACGCCGATCACCTGGAAGGACTTCGAGGCGCTCTGGAAGGCCAACAACGGCACCGACACGAGCTACCAGATCGGTGACAGCACCGGCTGGAAGGACATCGAGTCGGTGACCCAGGGCACCGACGAACGGCAGGCGGTCGTCAAGTACTCCACGCCGTTCTCGGACTGGAAGTCCCTCTTCAGCCCGCTCTACCCGGCGAGCGTCATCGGGACCCCCGACGGCTTCAACAACGGCTACAAGGACAAGGTCCCGGTGTCCGCTGGTCCGTACAAGGTCTCGAAGCTCGACGAGACCGCCGGCACGGTCACCCTCGTGCCGGACGAGAACTGGTGGGGCGACAAGCCGAAGCTGGACCAGGTGATCTTCCGGAGCCTCGACGGCAACGCCGACATCGACGCCTACCTCAACAAGGAGCTCGACTCGGTCTCCGCCGGCACCTCCGACCGGTACGCCCGGGTCAAGGACGCGAAGGACACGAAGATCTACGCGTCCCAGTCGGCGTCCTACACGCACATCGACTTCTCGTCGCAGGGCACCTTGAAGGACAAGCAGCTCCGACTGGCGCTGCAGCACGCCATCAACCGCGACTCGCTCGCGTCCGTCATCGGCGGCACCCTGCCGTACAAGCTGCCCGTGCTGAACAACCACGTGTTCCTGGCGACCGACAACGGCTACCAGGACAACTCGAGCCCGAACGGCACCTTCGACGTCGAGAAGGCGAAGAAGATCCTGGACGACGACGGCTGGAAGACCGACGGCACCTACCGCAAGAAGGACGGGAAGACCCTCGCGATCTCGATAACCATCCCGTCCGGCGCGACGAGCTCGCAGAAGATCGCGGAGGTCGTGCAGGCGCAGCTCAAGGACGTCGGCGTGAAGCTGTCCATCAAGTCGGTGTCGAGCGACGACTTCTTCCCGCAGTACGTCACCCCGGGGAACTACGACATGACGCTCTTCCTCTGGGGCGGCACCGGGTACCACGCCAGCGGGGCGAGCATCTTCATCACCGGTGACACGGGGCAGAACTACGGCCGCGTCGGTGACGACGCGATCGACAAGTTGGTCAACCAGGCGATCTCGGAGACCGACGCGTCGAAGGCGAACAAGCTCTGGAACCAGGTGGACAAGGACGTGTGGGCCATCGGTCACTCCCTGCCCATCGTGCAGTCGCCGCGAGTCATCGCGCAGAACCCGAAGCTCGCGAACTACGGCGCGCGCTCCGGAGCGATGGCCTACGACTGGACCAAGGTCGGGTTCACGAAGTAGCAGCACGACACCAGGACGGGCCCGGTCGCACCACGCGACCGGGCCCGTCCCGTGTCCGCGCGCCCGTCCGAGCACGCCGGGGCGCTCTCGTTCCTGAAGATCGCGGCCGGGGTGTTGACACCCGAACGGGGTGTGCCGACCATGGACGGACGAGGTCCGCAACGGACCCGCCTCCCCGGGGAACCGGGTCGCCCGGCGGTACGCGCAGGTGTGTCACACCCGCTCCCGGGCGTCCCCGGGGAGGCGCTCTCGACCTGTCCTGCTCGCCTACGATGGCCTGGATGAGCACCGTCGTCGCGCCCCGGATGCGCCTGTTCGCCGTCGTCCTGTGGGCCGTCGCGCTCGTGCTGGTACCCCTCGCGCTGCTGACCGGCGGCAACCCGTGGCTGATCCCCGTCCCGAGCGTCTTCACCGCGTTCCTCGCCTGGGCCATCCTCTGGCGGCCGCGCTTCGAGGTGACCGACGAGGCTCTCACGATCATCGACGTCCGTCGCACCAGCACCTACCCCTGGCGCCGCGTGCAGGAGGTCCGGACGAAGTACGGCATCGAGGTCGTCACGACCGAGGGCGTGCGCCGCACCTGGCTCGCCACGCGGCCGACCGCTGCACTCGGCATCCGTCACGCCGGGGGCGGCGCGACCACGGCTGCGGACGTCCGGCAGGTCGCGGACGTCCTCCGCGCGCACGTCCCGTCGCCCGTGGTGCACGACGGGCCGCCACCGGCGACGGTCCAAGCGGCAATCATCACCCACCGTGTGCACGGCTGGTCCGTCACGGCGATGATCGTGCTCGGCGTCGCCGCGTCGATGGCGGCGGCACAGCTCTAGACCGGCCCCGCCCCGGACGGGAGGCGCGTGGCGGGACCACGCCGAGCCTCCCGACCGATGGGTGCTCGGTCCGGAGGCGCGTGGCGGGACCACGCCGAGCCTCCAGACACACGCGTGTGCGGTCCGGAAGCGCGTGGCGGGACCGCGCCGCGCCTCCTGTCCGCCCCGTCGTGCGGCGGAACCGTCCGTCGGTCAGGTCGCGAGCGCGACCACGGAGACGACCAGCAGGACCGCGGCCGCTGCTCCGGCGACCACTGCCGGGCGGTCCCACTCGCGGCGGACGGCGATGTCGGCGGGGCTCGACGCACGACGCGAGTGCCAGCGGCGACGGATCGTCCGCAGCTCCTCGGGCTCGTGCGGCACGGAGAGCTCCCCGCGGCGGCCCGGACGCGACCCGCGGATCGACGGCCCGCCTCGGCAGGTGACGGTGTTCCCCTCGGCGGTCTGCACGACGATCTGCCAGCGCAGGCGGACGTCGGCGACGGCCGCCCACGGGATGCGGGTCGTGCGCAACGGGTTCACGACCGTGAGGGCGTCGTCGTCGAGCCGGACGACGGGTCGGACCGTGAGCAGCCAGAGCACCCACACGACCGCGACGACCGGACCGACCGCCGACCAGACCACGTCCCAGCTCCCCCGCGCCGCCGCGTCGACGAGCAGGAAGAGTCCCAGGACGGCGACGAGGCCGGACGCCACCGCCCCTCCGCGACCTGCGCGGAGGACGACGGGACGTCCGGCCTCGGAGTGGTGCAGCGGGATCAGCGCCCGAACTCGAACCCGGCACCCGGGATCGCGGCGAGCAGGTCCTTCGTGTACTGCTCCTTCGGGTCGGCGAAGACCTCGTCGGTCGTCGCCTTCTCGACGATCTGCCCCTTCCGCATGACGCACACGTTGTCCGCCACGAGGCGGACGACAGCGAGGTCGTGCGTGATGAAGAGGTACGTCAGGTCCAGCTCGGTCTGCAGCTCGGTGAGCAGGTCGAGGATCTGGCCCTGGACGAGCACGTCGAGCGCGGAGACCGCCTCGTCGAGCACGATGACCTCGGGCTTGAGCGCCAGCGCACGCGCGACGGCGATGCGCTGCCGCTGCCCACCGGACAGCTCGTTCGGGTAGCGGTTCACCATCGACTTCGGCAGCGCGACCTGGTCGAGCAGCTCGAGCACGCGGGCCCGGCGGCTGGCCTTGTCGCCGACCTTGTGCGTGGCGAGGGGCTCGGCGATCGTGTTCCCGACGTTGTACATCGGGTCCAGCGAGCCGTACGGGTCCTGGAACACCGGCTGCACGCGGCGGCGGAAGTCGAACAGGTCCTTGCCCTTGAGCGCGCCGATGTCGATGCCGTCGAACGTCACCGAACCCCCGGTGATCGACTCGAGCTGCAGCACCAGCTTCGCCACGGTCGACTTGCCCGAACCGGACTCGCCGACGAGCGCCGTGGTGGTGCCCTTCGGGATCGCGAACGACACGTCGTCGACGGCCTTCAGCTCGCGCGACTGCAGGTTCTTGCCGCGGAGCTTGTAGACCTTCTGCAGGTTCTTCACGACGATGAGGTCCTGCGCCGGACGGTGCTCGCGCTCCTGGGCGCGGGCGATCAGCTCGTCGTCCTCGCTGCCGGCCTCGGCGATGTCGACCCGCTGGTGCTGCACCTTCGACTGGATGCGACGGCTCGCGAGCGAGGGCGCCGCGGCGACGAGGCGCTGCGTGTACGGGTGCTGCGGGTTCGCCAGGATCTCCTTGGACGGACCCGACTCGACGACCTGGCCCTTGTACATCACGACGAGCTTCTCCGCGCGCTCGGCGGCGAGGCCGAGGTCGTGCGTGATGAACAGGACCGAGGTGCCGAAGTCGCGGGTCAGCGTCTCGAGGTGGTCCAGGATGATCCGCTGCACGGTGACGTCGAGGGCCGAGGTCGGCTCGTCGGCGATGAGCAGCTGCGGGCGGCTCGACAGGCCGATGCCGATGAGCACGCGCTGGCGCATGCCGCCGGAGAACTCGTGCGGGAACTGCTTCAGGCGGGTCGCGGCGTCGCCGAGGCCGGCCTCCTGCAGCACCTCGACCGCGCGGGCGCGGATCGCGTGCTTGCCGGTCGCCATGCCGTTGGCCTTGATCGCCTCTTCCACCTGGAAGCCGATCGACCACAGCGGGTTGAGGTTCGACATCGGGTCCTGCGGGACGTAGCCGATCTCCTTCCCGCGGATGCCGGCCATCTCCTTGTCGGACAGCCCGACGAGCTCGCGCCCGTTGAACTTGATCGACCCGCCGGTGACCTCACCGGTGCCGGCGAGGAGCTTGATGATCGCCTGGGCGCTGGTCGACTTGCCCGAACCGGACTCGCCGACGATCGCCAGGCGCTCGCCCTGCTCGAGGGTGAAGTCGACGCCGCGGACGGCCTGGACCATGCCGCTCTGGGTGCGGAACCCGACCTGCAGGCCCGAGACCTCGAGCAGCGGGGCGCCGGAACCGGCCGGACGACGGGTGGTGGGATCGGTGAGCGTCTCGGTCATCGACGGGCCCTCGCCTTCGGGTCGAGCGCGTCGCGGACCACGTCGCCGAGGAGCAGGAACGCGAGCACGGTGATGGACAGGGCGGCGGACGGCCAGAAGATCGTCGACGGGTTGGTGCGGATCGACGTCTGCGCGGTGCCGATGTCGAGGCCCCAGCTGAGCGCCGACGGCGGCAGACCGATGCCGAGGAACGACAGGGTGGCCTCGGCGACGATGAACGAACCCAGCGACACCGTGGCGATCACGATGACGGGGGCGATCGCGTTCGGGATCACGTGGCGGACGAGCGTGGTGAAGCGGCTGACGCCGAGTGCCGCCGATGCGGTGACGTAGTCGGACTGCTTCGCGCTCAGCACGGCACCGCGCATGATGCGGGCGATCTGTGGCCACGCGAACGCGGCGAGCACGAGCGCCACCGTGAACGCGTTGCGCGCCGGGATGACCGACATGATCACGATCGCGCCGAGGATGGTCGGGATCGAGAAGAAGATGTCGCCGATGCGGGAGACGATCGTGTCGAGCCAGCCGCCGTAGAAGCCGGCGAGGGCACCGATGACGATGCCGACGAGCGACACCAGGATCGTCGCGACCAGGCCGACGATGACCGAGCTGCGCGCGCCCCAGATGACACGGGCGTACACGTCGTAGCCCTGGCGGTTGTACCCGAGCGGGTGGCCCGGACGGGCGCCCTCGTCACTGAAGTCGAGGTTCGCCGCGCGCGGGTCGACGTGCGTGAACAGGCCGGGGAAGATCGCGACGACGAGCACGAGCAGGATCAGGATCGACGAGATCCAGAACGTCGGGCGGACGCGCATGGAGTCCCACGCGTCGGTCCAGGTCGAGCGCGTCTTCTCCGTCTCGTCGACCTGGTCGACCGCCTGGAGCGGCGTCTCCTCGATCGGCGCGACGTAGTGCGTCGCGGAGCGGGGTTCGGCGTTACTTGGCATAGCGGATCCTCGGGTCCAGGACGGCGTAGAGCAGGTCGACCAGGAGGTTGGCGAGCATGAAGATGATGACCATCACGGCGACGAACGAGACGACCGTGGGGCCCTCGCCGAGCTTGACGGCGCGGAACACCGTGCCGCCGACGCCGTTGATGTTGAAGATGCCCTCGGTCACGACCGCGCCGACCATCAGGTTGCCGATGTCGACACCGAGGTAGGTCACCACGGGGATGAGCGAGTTGCGGAAGATGTGCACCCCGACCACGCGACGACGGGGCAGGCCCTTCGCGGTGGCGGTCCGGACGAAGTCGGCGCTCATGTTCTCGGCGACGCTGGCGCGTGTCAGACGGACGATGTACGCGAACGACACGGTCGCGAGCACGATCGCCGGCAGCACGAGCTCCGACCACGGTGCCTGACCCGACACGGTGACGCGGAACAGCCCGAGCTGGATGCCGAAGACGTACTGCAGCAGGAAGCCGACGACGAAGGTCGGCACCGAGATGAGCAGGAGCGAGACGACGAGCGCGGTGGTGTCGAACCACTTGCCCTTCTTGAGGCCCGCGATCACGCCGACGACGATGCCGGCGACGGCCTCGAAGAGCAGCGAGAGGAGCGCGAGGCGCGCGGTGATCGGGAACGCCGACGCGAGCTGCTGCGACACCGGCAGGCCCGAGTAGGTGACCCCGAGGTCGCCCTTGAAGACGCCGCCGATCCAGAGCAGGTACTGGACGAGGAACGGCTTGTCCAGGTTGTACTGCTGCCGGAGCTGCTCGATCACCTGCGGCGACGGCTGGCGATCGCCGAACAGCGCGGCGATCGGGTCGCCGGGCAGCGAGAAGACCATGAAGTAGATGAGGAACGTGGCCCCGAAGAAGACGGGGATGAGTTGCAGGAGGCGCTTGCCGAGGTACCAGAGCATCAGATCGCTCGGTCCTGCGCAGCGGCGCGCGTGTCGTTCTGGTTCATGTCGTGAGGGGTGGACGGCTCGCGGGTCGGCACGGGTGTCCGGTGCGGGCGGCGGCGCCCGCGGTGGTGGGGGTTGTGTTGCCGCCGAGGTACGGGGGCCCGGAGACCGTGTGGTCTCCGGACCCCCGTCCGGTGGCCGCGGAGCAGGATACCTGCTCGCGGTGTGTCCCAGCGGTACTGGACCGCAGTGGGACCGGTGTTACTTGGTGACCTCGATGTCGTAGTACAGCGGAACGGAGTCCCAACCGAACTTGACGTTCTTGACGTTGTCAGCCGACCAGACGCCGGTCACGTTGGAGTACCACAGCGGGATCTCCGGCAGGTCCTTGAACAGGAGTTCCTGGGCCTGGTCGAAGTACTTGTTGCCCTCTTCGACGGTCGCAGCCGAACGGCCCTTGGCGAGCAGGTCGTTGTACTCGGTCGAGTCGTAGCGCGCGTAGTTGCTGGACGAGCCCTCACCCATGGTCGGGCCGAGGAAGTTGTACAGCGACGGGTAGTCGGCCTGCCAACCGGTGCGGCTACCGCCCGTGAGCTTGTCCTGCGTCTGCGTGTCCAGGGCCTCCTGGAACGTCGGCACGGCCTTGCCCTCGGCCTTGATCCCGAGCGTGTTCGAGATCGAGTTGGTGACCGCGGTCACCCATGCCTCGTGGCCACCATCGGCGTTGTACTGGATGGTGAGGGTCTCGTCGTACGGCGAGATCTCGTTGGCCTGCGCCCAGAGCTTCTTGGCCTCGGTCGGGTTGTAGTCGAGGACGTCCGACCCGTCGAGCTTGTCGTTCCAGCCGGAGATCACCGGGGAGGTGAAGTCCTTGGCCGGGGTGCGGGTGCCGTCGAAGATCTTCTCGGTGATCTGCTTGCGGTTCACCGACAGCGACAGGGCCTCGCGACGGAGCTTGCCCTCCTCGCCGCTCCAGTGCTGCAGGTAGTACGGCATGTAGAACGCCTGGAAGATCGCAGCCGGCTGGTTGACGTTCGAGTCCGGGAAGTCCGACTTGTAGGTCTGGAAGGCGCTGTCCGGGATCGCGTCGAGCACGTCGAGGTTGCCGCCCTGCACGTCCGCGTAGGCGGTGTCCTGCGAGGTGTAGAACGTGATCGTCAGACCACCGTTCTTCGGCTTGCGCTTGCCGGCGTAGTCCTCGTTGGTGACGAGCTTGATCGACTGGTTGTGCGTCCACGCACCCTTGCCGTCGAGCTTGTACGGGCCGTTGCCGATCGGGTTCTCACCGAAGGCCTTGGTGTCCTTGTAGAACTCCGAGGGGAGCGGCATGAAGGCCGAGTAGCCGAGCGACAGCGGGAAGTCCGACTGCGCCGACTTCAGCGTCACGGTGAACTCGTCGTCGCTGACGACCTTGAGGCCGGTGAGCTCCGAGTCCGCGTCGGCGTTGTAGCCCTCGATGTTCTCGAAGAAGTAGCTCGCGCCCTGCGCGTTCGACTTCTGGGCGGCCCAGTTCCACGCCTTGGTGAACGACTCGGCCGTGACCTTCTCGCCGTTGGTGAAGGTGTAGCCGGTGTTGAGCTTGATGTCGTAGGTCTTGGAGTCATCGGTGTCGATGCTCTTCGCGACCTCGTCGACCGGCTTGCCGTCGGCGTCGTACGAGACGAGACCCTCGAAGATCGACGTGATGATCTTGCCGCCACCGGTCTCGGTGGAGTTCGAGGGGATGAGCGGGTTCTGGGGCTCGGAGCCGTTCGTGGTGACGATCCCGGACGCGTTCGTCGAGCCCGAGTCACCGCCGTTGCCGCTTCCGTTGCTGGAGCAGCCGGTCAGGGCGATTGCTGTGGCCCCGAGCACGGCGAGGGCAGAGAGCCCAGCGCGCTTCTTGATCAAGGTTCCTCCTGGTGCATGGGACACGCCAGGCACAGAGGTGCTGCCGGGCGTGTTTGTCCTTGCACTGTAGGCAGTGCTCCGACCGCCCACCAAACCCTGCGGCCATCGGTTACAAACCGGAAACCAAGTTGCAGGATCGTTGCGGGAGGATGCAAGATTCGGGCGCTACGATCGGGCCGGAGCGGGTTTGTTGCTTCTGCAACGAAGTTGTTGCACGAGCGCACACCGATGGGCTAGTCGAGCAGCACTCGCGGGGACGTGGAGCGCTCCCGTGTCCCGCTGCTCGTCACGGGTCGGGACCCCGTGCACGCACGTGTGCCCTGCCCGGGGCTCCGGACAGGGCACACGCTACGCGCTCAGCGCTCGCATCGCCGCCGTGTGACACGAACGGCGAGTCGGATCAGGCGAACGCCTCGATCGGCGGGCACGCGCAGACCAGGTTGCGGTCGCCGTACGCCTGGTCGATGCGGCGCACCGGCGGCCAGTACTTCCGGGTGCTGATGCCGGGCACGGGGTAGACGGCCTGCTCACGCGTGTAGGCGTGCTCCCACTCGCCGGAGATCACGGAGGCAGCCGTGTGCGGGGCGTGCACGAGCGGGTTGTCGTCCGCCGGCCACTCCCCCCGCTCGACGGCCGCGGCCTCGGCCCGGATGGCGAGCATGGCGTCGACGAACCGGTCGAGCTCGGCGAGGTCCTCGCTCTCGGTCGGTTCGACCATCAGTGTGCCTGCGACCGGGAACGACATGGTCGGCGCGTGGAAGCCGTAGTCGACCAGGCGCTTCGCGACGTCGTCCACGGTGATGCCGGAGGACTCGCGCAGGGGCCGGAGGTCGAGGATGCACTCGTGGGCGACCAGGCCGGACTCCCCGGTGTAGAGGACCGGGAACGCCTCGCGGAGCCGTGCAGCGACGTAGTTCGCCCCGAGCACGGCCGCCTCGGTCGCACGGGTCAGCCCCTCGAGCCCCATCATCCGCACGTAGGTCCACGTGATCGGCAGGATGCTCGGGCTGCCGTACGGCGCTGCGCTGACCGGGCCGCCCGCGTGGGCGAGCCGACCGTCGGCGTCGTCCGATGCGACCGCCGACGACCCGGGCCGCCGGTCCGCCTGCTGCGCCATCGGGTGCGCGGGCAGGAAGGGCGCGAGGTGCGCCTTCGCCGCGACCGGCCCGACGCCGGGGCCACCACCGCCGTGCGGGATGCAGAAGGTCTTGTGCAGGTTGAGGTGCGAGACGTCGCCGCCGAAGTCGCCGAAGCGGGCGTGCCCGAGCAGCGCGTTGAGGTTCGCGCCGTCGACGTACACCTGGCCGCCGGCCTCGTGCACCGCTTCGCAGACGTCGCGGACGTCGTGCTCGTAGACGCCGTGGGTCGACGGGTACGTGATCATCAGCGCGGCGAGGGTGTCCGCGTGCTGGGCCGTCTTCGCGCGGAGGTCGGCGAGGTCGACGTTGCCGTCCTCGTCGCAGGCCACGACGACGACCTTCATGCCCGCGAGCACGGCCGACGCGGCGTTCGTGCCGTGCGCGCTCGACGGGATGAGGCACACCGTGCGGTCGACGTCACCGCGGGACCGGTGGTAGCCACGGATCGCGAGGAGCCCCGCGAGCTCACCCTGGCTGCCGGCGTTCGGCTGCAGCGACACCGTGTCGTACCCGGTGACCTCGGCCAGCCACGACTCGAGGTCGCCGATCATGTCGAGGTACCCCTCGACGTCCTCGCGCGGGGCGAACGGGTGCACGTTCGCGAACTCCGGCCAGGTCACCGCCGCCATCTCGGTCGCCGCGTTGAGCTTCATCGTGCAGCTGCCGAGCGGGATCATGCCGCGGTCGAGCGCGTAGTCCTTGTCCGCCAGGTGCTTGAGGTACCGCATCATGCGGGTCTCGCTGCGGTGCGCGCTGAACACGGGGTGCGACAGGTACTCGCTGCTGCGCAGCAGGTCGGACGGGAGGCCCGTGGCCGCGTCGCGCACGGCGCCCTCGGTCGCCGGGACGGTCACGTCCACAGCCCCGAACACGCCGGCGAGCGCCGTCACGTCCTCCGGCGTGGTCGTCTCGTCCACCGACAGCTGCAGGGTGTCGGCGTCGACCAGGTGGAGCAGGCGGTCTGCGTCGCGCGCCGCGTCGACGATCTCCGCCGCACGGCCGGGAGCCCGGAGCGTGAGCGTGTCGAACCAGTGCTCGTGCACCACCTCGAGCCCCGCCGCGCGGGCGATGTCGGCGAGCGCCGAGGTCGTCCGGCCCACCCGGTCAGCGATGAAGCGCAGTCCCTCGGGGCCGTGGTAGACGGCGTACATCGACGCCATCACGGCGAGCAGGACCTGCGCGGTGCAGATGTTGCTCGTCGCCTTCTCACGACGGATGTGCTGTTCGCGGGTCTGCAGGCTCAGGCGGTAGGCCATCTGTCCGTCGGCGTCGAACGAAACACCGACCAACCGGCCCGGCAGCTGGCGCTCGAGGCCGGCGCGGACCGCGAGGTACCCGGCGTGCGGACCGCCGAAGCCGAGCGGGACGCCGAAGCGCTGGCTCGTGCCCACGGCGACGTCGGCGCCGAGGTCGCCCGGGCTCGCCAGCAGCGTCATCGCGAGCAGGTCGGCAGCGACCACGGCGATGCCGCCGCCGGCGTGCACGCGCTCGATCGTCGCGGACGGGTCGACCACGCGTCCGGAGGCACCGGGGTACTGCAGGATCACGCCGAAGGCGCCGTCGAGGTCGGCGTCGCTCGGCCCGTCGACCGCGTCGAACTCCCGCAGCGTGATGCCCACGGCGTCGGCGCGGTGGTCGAGGAGCGCCCGGGTCTGCGGCAGCAGGTCGGCGTCCACGAGGAACGCGTCGCCCTTGACCTTCGACGCACGACGGGCGAGGAGCATGCCCTCGACCACGGCCGTACCCTCGTCGAGCATCGATGCGCCCGCGGTGGCCATGCCGGTCAGGTCGGACACCATCGTCTGGAAGTTGATGAGCGCCTCGAGTCGACCCTGCGAGATCTCCGGCTGGTAGGGGGTGTACGCCGTGTACCAGCTCGGGTTCTCGAGCACGTTCCGCTGGATCACCGCGGGTGTGTGCGTGCCGTGGTAGCCCAGGCCGATCATGGCGCGGCGGACGGTGTTCCGCCCGGCCTTCGCGCGGAGCTCGGCGAGGGCCTCGGTCTCCCCGACCGCCGCCGGGATCACCGAGTCGGTGACCGGAGCGGCGTGGATCGACTCCGGGATCGCCGCGCGGACGAGCGCGTCGAGGGACGGCTGGCCGACGGCGTCGAGCATGACCTGCTGGTCGGCGCTCGTCGTGCCGATGTGCCGGTCGGCGAAGGACGTCTGGAGGTTCTGCTGCGCGACGCTCATGCGAGGGACGCCCGGTAGGTGTCGTGGTCCATCAGGTCCTCGGGGAACGAGGTGCCGTCGACCTTGAGCTTCACGAGCCAGCCGGCGCCGAACGGGTCCTGGTTCACGGTGTCGGGTGCATCGACCACGGCGTCGTTGATCGCGACGACCTCGCCCTCGATCGGGGCGAAGAGCTCGCCGACGCTCTTGGTCGACTCGATCTCGCCCATCTGCTCGCCGGCGGTCGTGGTGGTGCCGACGGCGGGCAGCTCGACGTAGACGACGTCCCCGAGCTGCTCGGCGGCGTGGTCGGTGATGCCGACGGTCACGGTGTCGCCCTCGACGAGGATCCACTCGTGGTCGGCGGTGTACTGCAGTGCGGTCTGGTCGGTCACGGGATCAGCCTCTCGGAGTGCGGCGGTAGAAGGGGAACGGGGTGACGGTGCTGGGGACGGCGGTGCCGCGGACGTCGATGTGGAGGACCTGGCCCCCGTCGGTCGCCGCGGCGAGCGCCGACGGGTCGACGAACGCCATCGCCACCGGGTGGCCGAGCGTCGGCGACAGCGCACCGGACGTCACGGTGCCCACGACGGCGCCGTCGAGCACGACGTCGTAGCCGGCACGCGGGGCACGACGACCCTCGGTGACGAGTCCGACGAGCACGCGGGCGTCGGGGGCCGGCTGCACACCGGCGTCCCCGACGAACGAGCCCGAGGTCGCGACGACCCGACCGAGCCCGGCCTGGGCGGGACGGACGTCGGTGGAGAGCTCGTGCCCGTAGAGCGGCATGCCGGCCTCGAGGCGCAGGGTGTCCCGCGCAGCGAGCCCGGCGGGGACGACACCGCGGTCGGCACCGGTCTCGAGCAGGGCGTCCCAGATCGACGACGCGACCTCGGTGCCGCTGTAGATCTCGAAGCCGTCCTCGCCGGTGTACCCGGTGCGGGCGACCAGGACCTCGGCGCCGTCGAACAGCGCGTGCAGGACGCGGTAGTAGCGGAGCTCGTCGAGCGGCGTCTCCGGCTGCAGGCGGTCGGCCACGACCAGGGCGTCGAGCGTGCCCGCCGCGGCCGGACCCTGGATCGCCACGAGTGCCGTCGTGTCCGAGTCGTCGGTCACCTCGACGTCGTACCCGGCGCTGCGGTCCTGCAGCGCCGACACCGCGACGGACCGGTTGGCGGCGTTCGCCACGACCAGGAAGACGTCCTCGCCGGTGCGGTACACGACGAGGTCGTCGAGGATCCCACCGTCCTCGGCGAGGAGCAGCGAGTACTTGGCACGGCCGACCGGCATCGCGCCGAACGACCCGGCGAGCGCGTGGTCGAGGAACGGCACCGCACCCGGGCCGACGACCCCGACCTCGGCCATGTGCGACAGGTCGAACACGCCGGCGGCCTGGCGCACGGCGTGGTGCTCGGCGAGGTCGGACGAGTACCGCACGGGCATCCGGTACCCGGCGAAGTCGGTGAAGGTGGCGCCCGCAGCCTCGTGCGCGGGTTCGAGTGGGGAGGAACGCATGACGGAGTTCTCCTGGCATCGGCAGGACCCGACGGCCGTCGTCGGGTGGGAACTCCCCCTCTGTCATGGGCCTGAGAGTTTCACCGCGGCCCGTGAGGTCCGGCGGCTTTCACCGTGGGCGAGACACCGCGCGGGCCCGGCGGGGACGCGTGTCTGCTTTTCAGAGTGGCCTGTCCGCTGCGGTGTGGGACCTGAGAGATTGACGGGGAGGTTGCTCCTTCGGTGCCGTGCGCGTGCGCTCGGCTCTCCCGCGGCGGGTGTGCGGCCGGTGTTGAGTTGTGCAGGCCCGAGCATACCGACCCCGCGTTTCGGGCATGTGTCGCGGCACCGTCTTCGACGTCTCGTAGAATGCGGGGATGGCAGGACAGCGATCGCGCCCCCGTGGGCAGCTCGAGCAGGCGGTCCTCGAGACCCTGCGCGCCGCGGCCGACCGCGGGATCGTGGACGGGTGCACGGCCCGCCAGGTGCTGGACGCCTTCCCCGAACCCCGTCCTGCGCTGACGACGGTGCTGACCGTGCTCGACCGGCTCGGCCGCAAGGGCCAGGTCGAACGGCAGGAGCACGACGACGCCCCGCTGACCTTCCGCGCCGTGCACAGCCGCGAGCAGCAGACCGCGTCGCTGATGTCGAGCGCGCTCGCCGCCGCGTCGGACCGCGAGGCCGCCCTGCTGCAGTTCACCGGCTCGCTCGCGTCCGACGACCTCGACGTCCTGCGCCGCGCCCTCGACGCCCGAGCCCAGTCCTGAGAGAGGCCGCTGCGTGGTCGTCGCCGGAGTCGTCCTCATCGCACTCGCCCTCGTCGTCGTGGTGGTCGCCCCGCGCGTCCTGACCCGGTCCGCGTGGACGATCGACCACCCGCGCACCGCGCTCGTGTCCTGGTCCGTCGCGGTCCTGCTCGGCGTGGTCGGCTTCGTCGTCGGCACCACCCTGGTGGTCGTCGCGGACCGGCCCCTCACGGACCCGTTCGGACTCGGCGAGTCCCCGAGGCACGGCTTCGACATCGGCGTCGCGCTGCTCGCCGTGCTCGCCTTCGTGGTCGCCGTGCGGGTCCGTCCCGGCCCCGAGCACGAGGCCGTGCGCGAGGCGATGCGCTCCGGTACGGCACCACACCGGCAGATCGACGGCACGACCGTCGCCCTGGTCGAGGCGGACCACGCGCTCGCCTGCGCGGTCCCCGGGCGGTCCGGCGGGGTGCTCGTCAGCACCGGGCTGGCGGACCTGCTGCGGACCGACGAACTGGAGGCCGTGGTCGCCCACGAGCGCGCCCACCTGACCCAGCGCCACGCGGTGGCCGTCGCGGTCGCCGAGTCGATCGAGCGTGCGGTCCCGTGGGTGCCGGGCGCGCGCGCCATGGCGCGGTCGACGCGCGTGCTCGTCGAGTTCGCGGCCGACGACGCGGCGGCCCGACGCGTGGGACGCGACGCCCTGCGGCGGGCGGTGCTCGTGGCGGACGGGACGAGCGCGCTCGGGGCGGTGCGTGCCTCCCGGCTGGGCTGAACCCACCGGACGCGTCTGTCGGCGGCGAGGCATAGGCTTGCGGGCACCGTGAAGCCACTGACCGAAGCAGACATCCGTTCGTCGTTCGTGAACGCCACCCCGGACGAGCTCGAGCAGCTCCCGATCCCGGGGTTGCACGAGATGCTGTGGGACGAACGCGAGTTCCTGGGCTGGCGCGACCCCCAGGCCGCCCGCCGCGGCTACATCGTTTCGTGGATCGACGACCGCCCGGTGGGCATCGTCGTCCGCTCCGCCGGTGGGTCCCTGCGCCCGGGCATCGCCGCGATGTGCTCGTTCTGCCACTCGCCGCAGCCGGCGACGCAGGTCCGGTTGTTCTCGGCCGCGCGCGCCGGTGAGTCCGGTCGCAACGGCAACACCATCGGCTCGTACATCTGCGAGGACCTCGGCTGCTCGATGCTCATCCGCACCGCGCCGCCGCACCTCAACCCGCCGGCGACGATCGCCATGCGCGGCGAGGCGCTGCTGCAGCGCGTGCGGAACTTCACCGAGGACGTCTCGAAGACCGCGTGAGCCGCTTCGACACCGCTCGTTGGGCCGTCGTCGAGGAGTCGGGCGACGGCCGGTGGCGGCTCAGCATCCGGGACGAGGCCGACGACGAGGTCGGGGCATTCGGCCTCGGGGTCGAGGGCGTGTGGGACCCGGATGTCGAGCCGCACGTGGCGTTCGTGCTCGTGCAGCTCGGGCTGACCCTGCGCGGAGCCCGGCCGTGGCACGAGGACGAGCTCGGCGACCAGCGGGCCCCGGTGCTGCCCCTGGACTGAGCGGCGCTGCTGCGGAGCCCGGTGTCGAACCACGGATCCGACATCGAACCGACCGCGCGCCCTGGTTCGATGTCGGATCCCTGGTTCGATCCGCGGCGGTGCGGGCGCGGGGCTCAGGGCTCGGTGGCGGCGATGAAGTTCCGGAGTATCTCGCGGTCGTCGTCGGCCCGGACCGCCCACACGAGCTCACTGCGGGCGGGGTCGTCCTGCAGGGGCAGCAGCACCACCGTGTCGGGCGCCGCGAGGGTCGCGCTCTCCGGGGCGACCGTGACGCCGAGCCCCGCTCCGACCAGGTGCAGCACGGTGGCCCACGTCGTGGCCTCCTGCACGATCTCGGGCCGACGGCCGTCGACGACCACGGGAGCGAGGTTGCGTTCGGTCGCGACCGCACCGGCGACCGCCGGGAAGAACACGAACGGGTCGTCGACCAGTTCGGTGCCGCGGATCGACGTCCGCTCCGCGAGCCGGTGCCCGCGCGGGACCGCCGCGACGAACCGCTCCCTCCGAAACGGCAGGAAGCGCACGGCGGGGTCCGGGTCGGGATCGCGCAGGGCCGCCAGGTCGAGCTCGCCCCGGGCGATGCGGGCGAGGAGCGACGACGAGTAGCCCTCCGTCAACTCGACGCGGACGAGCGGGTACCGCTGCCGGAAGGCCTGGACGCGCTCGATCGGACCGAGGGGCAGCGCCGAGACGACGAACCCGACGTCGAGTCGCCCCGCCTCACCGCGTCCGACCCGCACGACCTCGTCCAGGTCACGCGCTGCCTGGTCGAGCAGCGACCGGGCCCGCCCCTGCAGCACCCGACCGGCCGCGGTCAGGGCGACGCTCCGCGAGGTCCGGACGAACAGGTCCACGCCGAGGTCCCGCTCGGTCCGTCGGATCTGCTGCGAGAGCGCGGGCTGGGCGATGCGCAGTCGCTCGGCGGCCCGCCCGAAGTGCAACTCGTCGGCGACGGCGAGGAACGCCCGCAGCTGCCGGAGGTCGACATCCATGCACGCAGCTTATCGATCCGCACGAACGAGTATTGGACGCGATCGGATCCCCGTTCGAAGATGGGTCCATGCCCGAGACGACCCCGACACTCACGATCGCCGAACTCGCCACCGCCGCCGACGCCGCCGCCTTCCGCACCCTCAACGAGGCGTGGATCGAGCGGTACTTCACGCTCGAGGACGAGGACCGCGCGATCCTCGGCGACCCGACCGGCCGGATCGTCGAACCCGGCGGCGCGGTGTTCGTCGCGCGGCTCGACGACGAGGTCATCGGCTGCATCGGGATCATGCCGGTCGGCGAGCGCGTGTTCGAGCTCGTCAAGATGGCGGTCTCGCCGGCGCACCAGGGGCACGGCACCGGCCGGAAGCTCATCGCCGCCGCACTCGACCGCGCCCGGGCCCTCGGCGCGCAGCGGGTCGCACTCGAGAGCAACAGCGCCCTGGCGAGCGCGGTGCACCTGTACGAGGCGTTCGGCTTCCGCCACCTGGAGCACGACGAGGTCGCGCCGAGCCCGTACGTCCGCGCCGACGTCCACATGGTGCTCGACCTGGTGTGACCACGAGGCGGTAGCGTCGCGCTCGTGCACATCCGCCCGCGCAGCGACGACGATCTGCAGCAGCTGGCCGAGGTGCTGCGGCGCACGCACGACCAGGACGGCTACCCGGCACACTGGCCGGGCGATCCCGCATCGTGGCTCACACCGCCCGGACACCTGGGCGCCTGGACGGCGTGGTCGTCCGATGCCGGCGTCGTCGGGCACGTCGGGCTCGCCGCCCCCGACGCCGTCGCGCCACCGCTCGTCACCCGGCTCGTCGTCCACCCGGACCACCGCGGGCGCGGGATCGCCGACGCGCTGCTCGCGACCGCTGAATCGGCCGCCGCAGCCGCTGCAGCCGCTGCCGGAGCGAGCGCTGACGCCGTCGGAGGTGCGCCCTCCCTCCGGCTCGACGTGACCGAGGAGACCCCCGGCGCGTGGCGGCTCTACGAGCGGCGTGGGTGGCGGCTGACCCACCGCTCCCCCGCGGACTGGGCGAAGCCGGACGGAACGGTGCCGACGATGCGGTGGTACGAGAAGCACCTGGTGTGACCGCAGCCCGGTACGCTCGCGGCATGGCGAGGTACGAGGTGCAGGCCGTCCGTGAGCGCGGCGTCTGGCAGGTGTTCATCGAGGGGACCCCCATCACCGAGGTGCTGCGGTGGTCGTCGGTCGGCCCGGTCGCACGGGAGTTCCTCGCGATGGACCGGGACGACGACCTGCGCATCCGCGTCGTCGGCCGCAACCAGTACGTCGACGTCCCGTCCGACTGACGCCGGCGCCGCGACCAGCTCGTGCGCTCGCTGGTGCGAGACTCGGGCTGACCGACGCTCCTCGTGTCCGCGGGGCCGAGACGGGTCGCTGAGCGCGAGCTTCGCAGCACGCGGCCGGCCGCGCGTCTCCAGGCCGACAGCCCGTCACCCGCCGCTCACGCGACGTGCCAGACCAACCCCTCCTGCGCACTCGACGGGTAGGCCGCCGCGATGCGGTGCACCGCCTCGCGCAGGGTCTCCGGCGAGCACGCCAGGTTGAGCCGCGCGAAGCCACGGCCCTGCGCGCCGAACCCCAGCCCGGAGTTGAGCGCGACGTAGGCGTGCTCGCGCAGCGGCACCGCCGGGTCGTCCCCCAGGCCGATCCCCCGGAAGTCGAGCCACGCCAGGTAGCCGGCTCGCGGCCGCGTGTAGACGACACCCGGCAGGTGCTCGGCGAGCAACGAGCCGAGCAACCGCTCGTTCGCGACGATCCGGGCGACGACGTCGTCGAGCCAGTCCGTGGCGAGCGTGAACGCCGCGAGGTTCGCGTGCAGCCCGAGGATGCTCGTCCGGCAGGCCACTTCCTCCCACAGGGTGTCGAGGAGCGCCTCGGTCCGGTCGTCCCCCGCCACGATCACCGAGCACTTCACCCCCGCGAGGTTCCACCCCTTGCTCGCACTCGTCACGCAGACGCTGCGGGCACCGGCGGCCTCGGCGACCATCGCGAACGGGGTGAAGCGGACGCCGGGGTGCGTGAGCGGCGCGTGGATCTCGTCGCTGATGACGAGCACGTCGTACCGGGCGGCGAGTCCGGCGAGCGCGAGCAGGTCGGCCCGGTCGTGCACGAGCCCCATCGGGTTGTGCGGGTTGCAGAGCAGGAAGACGCGCACGCCGCCGGCGAAGGCGCGCTCGAGCCCGTCGAGGTCGAGCCGGTAGACGCCCCACTGCTCGGCGAGCGGGACCTCCTCTACCTGACATCGCGCCTCCTCCACGAGCTCGAAGAACGGCGGGTACACCGGCGGGGTGATCGCGACGCGTCCGCCGTCCGGCAGCGCGAGCCGCAGCGACTCGACGATCCCCACGCTGACGTCGGTCGCGAGGTGCACCCGCGCCGGGTCGACGGCCCAGCCCCACCGGTCGCGCGCGAACTGCGCGAACGCCGGTGCGAGCGGCCCGGGGCCGTCGAGGTACCCGAGGTCGGACTGCTGCACCCGCTCGACCAGCGCCTGCCGGATCGCCGGAGCGACGTCGTGGTCCATCTCGGCGACGAACAGGGGCAGCACGTCGGGCGCGTAGCGCGTCCACTTGATGCTCGTGCGGACCCCGCGGAGCGTGCCGACCGGGTCCTGTTCGTCGTCAGCCATGCGTCCCAGCATGCATCGACCGGGAGGCGCGGGGCGAGTCCAGACGTCATCCCACGTCGTCTGCCGGTCCGGTCCCGGTCGCGCCACACGTCCGCCGCATAGGTTCGGCACCATGAGCACGAGCACCGCCGACAAGGCGACCACCCTCAAGCAGCTGCACGAAGCCCCCGAGATCCTGCGCGTCGTGAACGTCTGGGACGCGATCAGCGCGAAGGTCGTCAGCGACCTGCCGGAGACGAAGGCCATCGCGACGGCCGGGCACTCCATCGCCGCGAGCCACGGCTACGACGACGGCGGGATGCCGCTCGACGTCGCCCTCGCGGGCGCCGCGACCGTCGCCGCCGCCACGGACCTGCCCGTCACGGCAGACCTGGACGACGGGTACGAGGACCCGGCTGAGACGATCCGCCGCGCGATCGCCGCCGGGATCGTCGGCGCCAACGTCGAGGACCGGCTCCGGCCGTTCGACGAGGCCGTGGCCCGCGTCGCCGCGATCACCGCCGCCGTCGAGGCCGAGGGCGTCGACTTCCAGCTCAACGCCCGCACGGACGCGATCGCCCGTGGCGGGGACCGCCCGATCGACGAGAGCATCGAGGACGCCATCGCCCGCGGGAAGGCGTTCCTCGACGTCGGAGCGCCGCTCGTCTTCGTGCCGGGCGCGATCCAGCGCGACGTGGTCGAGCGACTCGTCGACGGGCTCGGCCGCGGCAGGCTCTCGGTGATCGGCCTGCCCGGCGCACTGACCGCCGCCGAGTACCAGGAGCTCGGCGTCGCGCGCATCTCCTACGGCCCGCTGACGCAGCGCGTGGCGCTGCGGGCGCTGCGCGACCTGGCGACCGACCTGTACGGCGACGGCGTCGTGCCGGAGGACACCCCCGCCCTCAACTGAACCGCGTGGAGACGGGAGGCCCGTGGCGGTGTCGCCACGGGCCTCCCGTCCGTCTCGTGGTCCGTCAGGACCGTCCGGCTCAGCCGAGCGGGCCGTACAGCGCCGGCGCGGTGCGCGCCTTCGTGGCCTGCTCGAACGAGTACCCGAGCCCGATCAGCGTGCCCTCGTCGAAGGACCGGCCGAGGAACTCGAGGTTGACGCCACCGCCGGTGACCGTGCCGTCGGCAGCGGTCGCCTGGCCCATCGGGACCGTCAGCGCCGGCATGCCCGTGTTCGGGCTGAGCCGCATGTTCGTCGACTGGGTGCCGTACGGCGTGCCCGACGGGTAGACCAGGGCATCGAGGTCCTGGTCGTCGAGCATCTGCGTCACGAGCGCCTTGCCGGCCGCGAGCTGCGTCGTGTGCGATCCGGTCGGGCCGGCCCACGCCTGGTACTGCGCGTCGGTGATCGTGTTCCGCGACTCGTAGGTGGACTTCCGGCTCGGCACGTACTGCCCGGAGTCGAGGATCCCCTGCAGCGACCGCGCGGTGACGTCCGGGTCGAGGTGCTCCGCGACGTACTCGTCGAGGTCGTGCCCGAACTCGTTCGTGCTGCCGCTGCCCTCGGAGAGCACCCGGTTGAACGCCGTCGTCGGGGCGATCGGGACGACCGTGGCACCGGCCGCGGTGAGCTTCGCCATGGACTCGTCGAACAGGCGCTTCGTCGTGGCGTTCGTGCCGACCATGCTCGTGACGTACCCGATCCGTGCGCCCTGCAGCGACGTCGCGTCGAGCGACGAGGTGTACGACGTCGGGACCTTGCCGGACTGGGTGTTCGTGACGGGGTCCGCAGCGTCGACACCGGTGACGGCGTCGAGTGCGACCGCGGCGTCGGTCACCGACCGGGCGATCGGGCCGCCGGTGTCCTGCGAGAGGGCGAGCGGGATGATGCCGTCACGGCTGGCCAGCCCGACCGTCGGACGGATGCCGACGAGCTGGTTGTAGGTCGACGGGATGCGGATCGAACCGCCCGTGTCCGTACCGAACCCGATCCCGGCCAGGTTCGCCGCGATCGCCGCACCGGTGCCGCCGCTGGAGCCACCGGCGCTCTGCGACGTCACGTACGGGCTCGCGACGAGGAGCGAGGAACCGGCCGGCTGTCCGGTCGAGAACTCGGAGACGAAGCCGTAGGCGAACTCGTCGAGGCTCGCCTTGGCGAGGATGACCGCACCGGCGTCGCGGAGGCCGGCGACCATCGTCGCGTCGGTGTCGGTCTGGTTCGCGCTCCAGCACGAGCAGCCGCCCGTGGTCGGCATGTCCTTCGTGTCGTAGTTGTCCTTCACCGCGATCGGCACGCCGAGTAGCATGCTCGTCATGCCGTGTTCCGCCCGCTCGGTGTCGGCGGCCTTCGCTGCGGTCAGTGCGGCGGCGTTCGTGGTGATGATCGAGTTGAGCGGTCGGCCGTTCGTGGCTCCGTCGACCTTCGTCCGGTCGTAGGCGGCGATCCGGTCGAGGTACTCCTGCGTGATGGCGACGGAGGTCGTCACCCCCGCGTTCATCGCCGCCTGCATGTCGATCGTGGAGGCCTCGACGAGCTCGAACGGCCCGTCGTCGTAGATGATCCGCTGGGACAGCGCCGCGAGGTCGGCGACGGTGATGGTGCCGTCGCCGTCCGTGTCGGCGACGGCGACCGCGTCCCACTCCGGGTCGGTGCCCGTGGCCGGTCGCGAGACGCCGAGGTGGTCACCGAGCTCGGCGAGGTCGTCCTCGGTCACCTGCTCGTCACCGTTGAGGTCGAGTTCCGTGTAGTACGGCGCGAGCATGGCGGCGGGGCGGGCGTCCACGGACGGGGCGGCGGCAGCGGTCAGGCTCGGGACGGCGACGATGCCCGCGCCGACGAGGGCGACCAACGAGGCACCGGTGACAGCGGTGCGTCGACGCGCTCCGGTCCGGGCAGCGCTGCGGCCTTCACTCTGGTTCCGGGCGGTCATGCGGCGTCTCCGTTGCGCTCGCGGCGCGCACGTCGGGCGCGCAGGGTGACGAGGGTGGTCCCGAGTGCGAGCAGCGCCAGGGACGCGGCAGCCCAGGGAGCGACGTCCGCACCGGTCCAGGCGAGCGCTCCGCCGGCGGGACGACCGGGTGCTCCCGCGGCACCGGCCGGGACCGCCGTCGCGGTGCTGCCGGGGGTCGGGGTGGTGGACGTGCTCGGTGCCGGGTCGGGTGCGTCGGTCGGGTCTGGCGTCGCGGTCGGCGTCGGGGTCGGGACGGCAGCGATGCTGACGGTCGTCGACACCGGGTCGGTCAGTGTCGTCGAGCTGCCGTCGGAGCCGACGAGCACGACGCTCGACACCGCCAGGTCGGTGTCACCGGCAGCCGTCGGCGTCAGCGCCACCGAGGCGGCCAGGTCGCCGCTCAACGCCGGCGAGGTGCCGAGCCGGGAGTGCACGATCGTGATGGTGTCGGCGTCCTGTTCGACGCGGTCGAAGCCGCCGTCGGGGCCGGTGACGCTGCCGTCGACGACCGCGAGGGCGTCCTCGTCGGTGTCGATCGTGATCTCGTAGGCGTAGACGTCGGTCGTCGCCGGGATCGTGACGTCGAGGTCGATCGGTTCGCCGACCGTCGCGCTCGACGGCGCCGCGATGCGGACGGTGGTGGCGGTGGGCGCCGCGGCCGCGGGCGTCGCGGCGAGGACGGTGAGGCCGATGGCCCCGGCCGCGATCGTCGCAGGGACGATCGCGGCTCGAGGGCACCGCAGGGTTCGGTGCTGCATCCGAGCAGGTCCTTCGGGAAGGGGTGGGAGGGGAGGGAGTCTGAGCGGGTACTCAGTGGTCCGCACGCTAACGGCGCACTGTTTCGCGCACCGACGTCGCACGTTTCCGCGGCGTTACGGGCCGAGGACCCTGGACGTCCGGCCTGGGGCGACGTATACTGTTCAGCTGGTGCACTGCAGCGAACCCATCTGACTCGCGCACACCAACCTGTCTCGACACCGACCCGCCGGGTCGCATTCCACCGAGACCACCGCTCAGTCCGACCGGACGAGCTGCACGTCGAGACACGACGTGCGCGCCCGCAGCCGATGCGTCGCGCCGGACCACGAAGTCCGCCGACCACGGCACGACCGGGCGCCGAACGACCAGGAAGTACCGCACAACCATGACCAGCAACGACCGCATCACCATCACCGGGACCGCACTCGCGGCGCCCACCGTCTCCCCCGACCGCATCGCCGAGTTCCCGGTGCGTGACGACCGCTCGCAGCGCGAGTACCTCGTCCGCATCCCGGCCGACGACCTGCGCCTGTTCGTCACGCGTGACGCACGCGTGGACGTCGACGGCGAAGCCGGCTGGACCGTCCCCGGCCGCTCCTGGCGGGGCGAGTCGAGCCGGACCATCCTGCTCGCGCGCCGCATCCGCAGGGGCGAGCTCGCCCTGGCCGCCTAGGGGCCCGAACTGGACCGCTCGCGCGGCCCCTGACCACACGAACGCCGTCGGCCCAGTGCCGGCGGCGTTCGTCGTGCGCGGCGTGCGTGCCGTCGTCGCGCGCTGCGCGTGCGCGCTCGTCGCCGTCTCAGGCCCGGTCGTACGAGGACGGCTCCTCCGCCCCGCGGAAGCGCATCCCGCCGTCGGCGTTCACCGGGAGCGCCGGACCCGCCCGTCGTGCCGCGTCACGAAGCCGACGGATGAACGCCGGGTCCTCGGGCTCGAGCTCGTCGTCCGGAGCGACGGTCACGCAGAGCTCGCTCGCCGGGCCCACCAGCAGGATCGATGTCGACACCGAGCCGTCGTCACCCACGCTGGGCACCGTGATCGTGTCGGTGCGGGAGTTCGCTCCGAGGACGGCCGCGTAGTCGGCGACCGCGTCCGCGATCAGGTCCCCCGTGAGGATCAGGCTCGCGTCGTAGTGGATGTACTTCACGTGTCCTCCTCGTCTTGTCATCGACGGTAGGTTCCGCCTGTGCGAGGAGGTTCGGAGTGTGCGTTGCGCGGCCAGCCCCGGAGGTTATAGTCCTGGGGTATGGGAGGTCTGCGATGCGCGTCGAACGAGCGGCCGAACTGATCCGCGCTGCGCGTGAGGACGTCGGCCTGTCCCAGAGCGCGCTGGCAACGGCAGCGGGCATGCAGCAGCCGAGCATCTCCGCCTACGAGAGCGGTCGCAAGCAGCCACGCCCTGAGACGCTCCAGCGCATTCTGCGCGCGGCGCGGGCCCGTCCCAGCATCCCGCTCGCTCTCTACGCGGACGATGTCCTGCGGGCAGCGGAACGCTTCCACCTCCGCGATGTGCGGGTGTTCGGCTCCGCCGTCCGCGGTGAGGACACCGAGCAGAGTGACGTCGACCTGCTGGTCGGCCTCGCACCCGGCGCATCGTTGTTCGACCTCGGTGGCTTCGCCGCTGCGGTCGAGGACCTCCTCGGGTTCGCGGCCGATGTGCTCACCGACGATCTCGTCGGCGACGAGCACTTCCGTCACGTCCTCGACGAAGCGGTTCCCTTGTGACCGACCGGTTCACCCCGAAGGCGCGCTCCGATCGTCACGACGACCGCGATCGCTGGCCGGCGATCCGGGACGGCCTGATCGACCTGCTCGCCGAGTGCTCGTCGATCGTCGAGCACGGGAGGGACACGTTCGAAGCTCCACGGAGTCTGACCTACCGTGCCGCCGAAGCGGTCGTCATCCACTTCGACGACCTCTTGGGTCGCCTGCCCGAGGACCGGCGCGCTCGACTGCCGGTCCACTTGTCCTTGGCAGCAGTTCGACGGACACGGAACATCCTGTCCCACGACTACCGGAAAGCCCGGAAGGACATCGTATGGGACGTCATCGAACAGCACATTCCGGGCGTGATCCTCGCGATCGTCGAGTGACCCCGGCACCAGACCGCGTGACGACGGAGCCCCTCGTCCACAGGGGCTCCGATCCGGTCAGACCTGGGGCGGGTCCGTCCGCAGTCGGCGCGCCTCGGGCTCGTCGGAGTGCGACGACGCCGCATCTTCGAACCGGCCGCCACCGACGGCCTTCGTACGACGCGCGAGCTCGTTGACGAGGTCCTCGTCCTCCGGCTCCAGTTCGTCGTCCGGAGCCACTTCGACCATGATCTGCGAAGCCGGGCCGAGCAGCACCTCCGCCGTCGTGCCGTAGCCCTCGGCGTCAGCGGTCGGGATCTCGACGATGTCCGTCGTCCCGTTCTCGCCGAGCGCAGCGGCGTAGGCGAGCACCGCCTCGGCGATCGCATCGCCGGTCATCACTCGGTTCTCTCCGTAGACCACGTACTTCACCAGTGCATTCAACGCCCCGCCTGAGCCGGGCACTCAGGTTGGCCTGCCGCCGGGGGACGCGCTGCTCGTCCGCCACGCCGGGACGGCACGGCTGCGCGGATCGGCTCTTCCCAGTTCTGGGGACTGGTCAGGGCAGTGGCAACGCACTGGACTGGATCCATGCGACCGTTCCAACCCCTCGACTCGTCCGCGCTGCTGCGGGTCGAGATCGTCGACGCGATGATCCGCGTGCTCCGCGCCAACGCCCTGCACGAGGTGTCCTACGAGCACGTGGCCACCGAGGCCGGACGGCCACTCGACGTCGTGACCGAGGTCTTCCCGACCTGGGACGGGCTGCTGCTCGCCACGATCGACCAGTGGAACGACCAGCGGACGACCGAGCTGCTGCCGATCGCCGAACGCAGCGGGACGATCGTGTTCCTCCGCGCCATCGTCCGCGCGAACGTCGCCGACCCGTCGCTCATGCGGTTCCTGACGTGCACGCTCAACATCGCCGCGACGCCGCACCACCCGCTCGCACCGATGCTGCACCTGCGCTGGCGACGCTTCCACGCCTTCGTGCTCGCGGCTCTGCAGCGGGACGTCGAGCTCGGGCGCGAGCCGCACACGATGGAGCCGGCACGCGGTGCCGAGCAGCTCCTCGCGACGTACGAGGGGCTGCAGCTGCAGTCGATGGTCCGGCCGGAGATGGACCTGCTCGAGTCGTTCGACCGCGCGGTCACCCGGCTCCGCGAGGGCTGGTCGCGGGAGTACGTCCCGCCGGTGTGGGACCTCGAGGCGGTCGGCGGCGTCTGACAGACGGCAGCGCCCGCGCAGCCGACGGCTGCACGGGCGCTCCGGGCAACGGCAGTCAGTTGTTGAAGCGGAACTCCACCACGTCGCCGTCCTGCATGACGTAGTCCTTGCCCTCGATCCGGGCCTTGCCGTGCGCACGTGCCTCGGCGATGGAGCCGGCCTCCATGAGGTCCTCGAACGAGATGACCTCGGCCTTGATGAAGCCCTTCTCGAAGTCGGTGTGGATGACGCCGGCAGCCTGGGGAGCCTTCCAGCCCTTGCCGATCGTCCACGCCCGCGCTTCCTTCGGCCCGGCGGTCAGGTAGGTCTGCAGCCCGAGGGTGTCGAAGCCGATGCGGGCGAGCTGGTCGAGGCCCGACTCCGTCTGCCCGGTCGACTCGAGGAGCTCGGCGGCGTCCTCGGGGTCGAGGTCGATGAGCTCGGACTCGATCTTCGCGTCGAGGAACACGGCCTGCGCAGGAGCGACCAGGGCGGCGAGCTCGGCCTTCCGCGACTCGTCGGTCAGGATCGACTCGTCGACGTTGAAGACGAAGATGAACGGCTTGGCGCTGAGCAGCCCGAGCTCGGCGATCGGCGACAGGTCGATCGAGGTCGCGGACAGCAGGGTGCCCTGCTCGAGTGCGGCCTTCGCCTCCTTCGCGGTCTCGAGGACGATCGGCTCGGCCTGCTTGAGCTTCACGGTCTTCTCGTACCGCGGCAGGGCCTTCTCGATGGTCTCGAGGTCGGCCAGGATCAGCTCGGTGTTGATGACCTCGAGGTCGTCCTTCGGCGAGACCTTGTTCGCCACGTGCACGACGTCGTCGTCGGCGAAGCCGCGGACGACCTGCGCGATCGCGTCGGCCTCGCGGATGTTCGCGAGGAACTTGTTGCCGAGGCCCTCGCCCTCGCTCGCACCCTTGACGATGCCGGCGATGTCGACGAACGACACCGGCGCGGGGACGGTCTTCTCGGAGCTGAAGAGCGTCGCGAGCTGGTCGAGCCGCGGGTCGGGCAGGTTCACCACGCCGACGTTCGGTTCGATCGTCGCGAACGGGTAGTTCGCGGCGAGGACCTGGTTCTTGGTCAGGGCGTTGAACAGGGTCGACTTGCCGACGTTCGGGAGACCGACGATTCCGATGGTGAGAGCCACGGGAGGACAGCCTACCGGCGGCGGCCCGCCGGAGCCGACCCGAGCCTCCAGGCCGGTGCGGTCACTGCGGCCAGATGCCGTACACGAAGCGCACGACCGTGAGCAGCAGGCCCTGCGCGATCCCGAGCACGATGCAGGCGACCAGC
The DNA here is from genome assembly GCF_005490985.1 of Curtobacterium sp. SGAir0471. Taxonomy (NCBI): domain Bacteria; kingdom Bacillati; phylum Actinomycetota; class Actinomycetes; order Micrococcales; family Microbacteriaceae; genus Curtobacterium; species Curtobacterium sp. SGAir0471. The sequence continues at coordinate 830,163 of NZ_CP027869.1, read as the reverse complement.
CCCGCCGTCGCGAGCAGCGTCACGCCCAGGCCGACCCCGCGGCGCACGGTGTGCGGCTGCGCGTCGACGCGATCAGCGCGCGCCAGCAGCGCGTCCAGGTCCCCCGACTTCCCCATGCGCCGACTGTACGTCGCACCGGTTCACCGCACCAGCGTCGCGATGCGCTCCTCGACCAGCCCCAGGACGTCGGACTGGAGGCGCTGGGAACGCCGCCAGTCGCCACGCACCTCGAGCGCGTGGTCGGCTCCGTCGACGGTGTGCAGCCCGGCGCAGGTCGTCCCGACCGCGGACGGCAGCCACATCGGGTCGGCGGACCCGCCGACCGCGATCGACTCCGCACCGGCCGCGGCGAGTGCGGCGGCCACCGCGGGATCTGTCAGGACGGGCGTGAGCCACACACCGTCGACACCGCGCCGGACCGCCCAGGGCAGGGCGAAGCACCCGAACGACTTCGCGACGACGAGGTCGGGGCGGCGACCGTCGAGTGCGCGTGTGACCTGCCGCTCGACGAAGGCCACGGGGTCCGCCTTCGCCGCGGAGTCGACCGTCCACGCGGGCGCGACGACCTCGATGTCATGCTGCTCGGCGATCGCGCGCGTCCACCAGAGCAACGGCGCTTGCTGGCCGTACCCGGAGCCGGGCAGGACGAGGACGAGCGGCTGGGAGGTCGGAGCTGGCACGCCTCGGACGCTACCGTGCCGGGCCGCAACGCCGGGGCCGCGCACGGGTGATGTCGGAACCCCGTGCGAGCATCGAGGGCGTGCCGTTGAACTTCACCGCGATCGACTTCGAGACCGCGAACAGCTCCCCCGCGAGCGCCTGCTCCGTCGGACTCGTCAAGGTCCGCGGTGGCCGCGTGGTCGAGCGGGCCTCCTGGTTCATCCAGCCACCGGTCGGGCACGACGCCTTCCTCGAGTGGAACACGCGCATCCACGGCATCGTCGCGTCGGACGTCGTCGGGGCCAAGGGCTGGGCCGAGCAGTACCGCGACATCGTGGCGTTCGCCGAGGGGGACGTCCTCGTCGCTCACAACGCCCGGTTCGACATGGGTGTGATCGCGGGCGGGTGCTCGGCGACCGGTACCGAACTCGCCGAACACCACTCGCTGTGCTCGCTCCAGGTGGCGCGGAAGACGTACACGCTCGACTCGTACCGCCTGCCGATGGCTGCGCGAGCGGCCGGGTACGAGGGGTTCCAGCACCACGACGCCGCCGCCGACGCCGAGGCCTGCGCTGCGATCGTCGTGCACGCAGCGGGGCAGCACGGGTGCGACACGGTCGAGGCGCTCGGTGCGGCGACCCGCGTGCACATCGCGCCGGTGCGTCCGCGGCCGGAGCAGCCCCGTGCGGCAGCCCAGCCGCGGCTGTCGAACCGCCCGATGATCTTCGCCGACTGACGGGGCGGGCCGCGCCCGGGGGCGCGGGGACCCCGGTGGTATTGTCACGACATTGCCGCTCGGGCACCGCCGTCGGTGCCGTCTCCCCCGAAGGACCGCGATGACCAACGAAGGCCAGCTGCCGTCCGACCTGTTCATGGACCTGGACCGGTCGGGGCCGATGCCCCTCTACTTCCAGGTCGCCTCGCGCATCGAGGAGGCGATCCGCTCCGGCGCGATGCCGCCCGGTGCCCGGCTCGAGAACGAGATCGCCCTCGGCGAGCGCCTCGGGCTCTCGCGACCGACGATCCGTCGAGCGATCCAGGACCTCGTCGACAAGGGCCTGCTCGTCCGTCGTCGCGGCATCGGCACGCAGGTCGTGCACGGCCCGGTGACGCGCAAGGTCGAGCTGACGAGCCTGTACGACGACCTGGCGCAGGGCGCGCAGGCACCGGCGACGAAGCTGCTGCAGCGCGACGACGTCCCGGCGACCGACGCCGTCGCCGAGGCGCTCGGCCTCGCGCCCGGCACCACCGTCGCGCACATCCGTCGGGTCCGCTTCGCCGAGGACGTGCCGATGGCGATCCTCGAGAACTTCCTGCCGCCCGAGTTCGCCGACATCACCGACGCCGACCTGCAGGCGCACGGGCTCTACCAGCTGCTGCGCGGTCGTGGCGTGACGATGCGGGTCGCGAAGCAGCGGATCGGGGCGCGAGCGGTCACGGACGACGAGGCCTCGCTGCTCGAGATCGAGGACGGTGACCCGGTGCTGACGATGAGCCGCACCGCGTACGACGCGTCGGGCCGGGCGGTGGAGTACGGCGTGCACTGCTACCGCCCGGACCGCTACTCGTTCGAGGTCACCCTCGTCGACAAGTAGACCGGCGGAGCCGCCTCAGCTCGCAGACGGCACGCCGAGCTCGCCGGTGACGTACTGGGCGCGGCCGAAGCCGAACGACCAGTCCTGCGGGCCGTTCTCGACGTAGCCGATGAAGACGTCCTCGCTCGCGACACCGACCTCGGCGAGCCGGTCGTGGACCGCCCGGTAGAGGCTCTGCTTCGCCTCGTCGCTGCGCCCGCCCTGGGTGAAGACCTGGATCATCACGACGCCGTCGGTGCGCTCGAAGCCGAGGCCGGCGTCCTCGGCGATGATCTGCTGCGCCGGGTGCTCGGTGATCACCTGGAACCGGTCGCGCTCGGGGATGCCGTACTCGTCGACGATGGCGGTGTGGATCGCGTCGGCGACGGCGCGCACCTGCTCCGGGGTGCGGCCGGTGACGAGATCGATGCGGACGAGCGGCATGGTGCCTCCTGTGTGGGGTGGTGAGGTGGGGGTGTGGTGGTGCGCCGTCGCGGACGGGAGGCGCGGTGCCAGCGTGCACCGCGCCTCCCGTCCGACGTTCGGCGCGTCTACAGCGTCGGAGCGGGACGGTCGGTCGTGACCAGCCCGTCCACGCGCGCCACGTCGTGCCACGCGCCGTCGACGAGCGACGCCTCCGCCGCCTCCACGATGGACGCGGCCGCCAGCCCGTCGGCGACCGACGGCGCGAGCTGCTCACCGCGCAGCACGCTCGCGACGAACTGGGCCGCCTCGATCGTCTTGAGGTCGTCGTACCCCATCGCGGTCCCGGCGCCGGGCTGGAAGCGCGCGAAGTGGCCGTCGCCCGGCGCGACGAGGTGCGTGACGTACCCGTCGACCTCCTGCCCGTCGAGCGCGACCTGCAGCTCGTTCAGCCGCTGGAAGTCCCACCGGACCGAGCCCCGCGTGCCGTAGACCTCGAGCGTGTACTCGGCGTGCGGGCCGCGCATCACGCGGCTCGAGTCCATGGTGCCGACCGCGCCGTCCTCGAAGCGGAACAGCAGGGCGGCGTAGTCCTCGTTCTCGACCGCGCCGTGCTCGCCCGTCGCCGCTGCCGACCGGTCGACGATCCCCGCTCCGGGCCTGGGCCGGCTCTCGATGAACGTCTCGGCGAGCGCCGTCACGCTGGCGATCCGGCCGACCAGGTACTGGGCGAGGTCGAGGCCGTGCGACAGCAGGTCACCGAGGACGCCCGAGCCCGCCCGCTCCCGCTCGAACCGCCAGGTGAGCGGGGCCTCCGGGTCGGACGAGTAGTCGGCGAGGAGCGACCCGCGGACGTTCGTGATGCGCCCGAGGCGACCGCTCCGGACGAGTTCGCGGGCGCGCTGGACCGCCGGGGCGTGCCGGTAGTTGAAGCCGACGCTCGTGACGAGTCCCGCCCGCTCGACGGCCTCGTGGATCGCGCGGGAGTCGCTCGCGTACCGTCCCATCGGCTTCTCGATCCAGAACGGCTTGCCGGCCTCCGCCGCTGCGACCGCCATCTCGCGGTGCAGGAAGTTCGGCGAGCAGATCGAGACGACGTCGACCGCGGGGTCGGCGAGGACCTCGTGGAAGTCGGCGACCGCGCGCTCGTACCCCAGGCGTCCGACGGCCTGGTCGCGGGCCTCGGGCACGGGGTCGGCGGCGACGACGAGCCGCGGACGGACGCCGAGCTCCGGGAAGTGGTCGGGCAGCGCGCGGTAGGCACGGGAGTGCAGCCGCCCCATCCACCCGACCGAGACGAGCCCGACGCCGAGGGTGTCCGCGGTCATGCTGCCGGGACGATGACGTCGCGCACCAGGGCGTCGAGCTTCGCGTCGGCGTCGAGGAACTGGCGCAGCGTGGTGACGGTCGCGCCGAAGCGGTCGAACTCGTCGATCGTCATGCCGTCGACGTCGTAGCCCCGGGCGAACTCCGGCGTGGCCGCGCGGAGGGCGTCGAGGACGTGCGCGGGGACCTCGTCGTCGATCGCGTCCGGGCGGAACGGGTACGCGTTGTCGTTGATGTCCTTCGACCACTGGAACGGTGGCGAGACGACGAGGTCCCCGCCCTGGAACTCCGACCACTGCAGCGGGTTCCGGAACGCGGCGACGAGCACCCGCGACCGGAACCCGCGCTCGCGGACGACCCGGTACGCCTGCTTCACCGCGGCGACGCCCGCCCACTCCAGGTACCCGGGGTCGATCATCACGTGGTCGCGCTCGACGACCGTCTTGAGCCAGTCGTCGAAGCGACCAGCCATCAGCGTGACGACGTGCCCGAACTCCTGCTCCGGCAGTCCCTCGGCAGCGCGGCGGTCGAGTGCCCGCTCGATCGCCTCGCCGACCGCGACGACCTGCGGCACGGTGAAGGACACCGTCGCGTTGATCGACACACCCCGGAAGGCGGCCTCCTCGATCGCCGCGATGCCGACCTTCGTGGCGGGGATCTTCACGATGATGTTCGGCGCGAGCTGCGAGAAGCGGACGGCCTGTTCGACGAGGGCGTCGACGTCGCGGTGCAGACGAGGATCGGTCTGCATCGAGAGTCGGCCGTTGCGTCCGCCGGAGGCCCCGAAGGCCGGCAGCAGCTGTGCGGCTGCGGCGACGGAGAGCTCCTCGACCGCCTTCCAGCCGATCCAGGACTCCCCCGCGGTCGGGTGCTCGGCGGCGATCTCGCGGATGCGCGGGATCCAGGTCTCCGGGTCCTGCTGGATGCACGTGTAGGCGATCACCGGGTTGCAGGTCGCCCCGACGGCGCCGTACTCGTGGATCGCGGTCGACAGCTCCCGAGGGTCGGCGGAGTCGTTCCAGAGCGCGGTGGGCGTCTGCTCCGCTGCCCGCAGGGTGACGGGGCGGGTGTCGGCGCCGGTCGAGGTCGGCGTCTGGAGAGTCGTGGTCATCGGGTGAGTCCCTTCCTGATGGCGTCGAGCTGGAAGCGGGACACCTCGTCGGCGTTCTCGTCCTCGGCGAAGACGCTGGAGACCGCGACGGTGTCCTCGCGTGCCGTGAAGCCCACGCGGTCGAGTGCCGCCCAGAAGGCGTCGAAGTCGACGTCGGCCTGGCCGACCGGCAGGTGCTGGTGCACGCGCGCCGTGTTGCCGGGCGGATTGGAGATGTACCGAAGGCCGTGCGACCGTCGGTGGTCGTAGGCGTCGGCGACGTGGACCAGCTGCAGCGAGTCACCGGCGGCGTCGATGATCTCGTCCAGGTTGCCGCCGTAGTGGAACGTGTGGCAGGCGACGTAGACGAAGCCGACGTGCTTCGAGTTGAGGCCTCGGATGACGCGGAGCGCCTCGAGCCCGTTCTCGACGAAGTCGTCGGGGTGCGGGTCGATGAGCACCCGGATGCCCGACGCCTCGATGATCGGCAGCAGCTCCTCCATCGACCGGTAGAAGGCGTCCTCGGACTCCTCCGCCCGTTCGGGACGGCCGGAGAACTCGGTGTTGATGGTGTCGACGCCGAGTCGCTTCGTGATCTCGATGACGCGCTTCCACTTCGTCACCGCGGCTTCGCGGGCGTCGCGGTCGGGGCCGGACCACCGCAGGACCGGCAGCACGCTGGCGATGCCGACACCGGCGTCTCGGCACGCGGCGGCGAAGGCGTCCACGAGGTCGTCGTCGGCCTTCGGGTGTCGGTAGAAGGGGATGAAGTCCCTGTGCGGCGTGAGCTGCAGATGGTCGTACCCGAGCTCGGCGACCTTCCGCGGGAACTCGAGCAGCGACAGGTCGTGGTGGAACGGGGTCGGGTCGAGGGCGATCTTCGGCATGCGTCAGGCCCCGGCGAGCGCGGTCGCGGCTTCCGTCGTCGTCTCGTAGAACGCGGGCTTCGCCGTGGCGTAGGTCACCTGCTCGAGGGCGCCGGACTGCTGCGCGCGCACGGCGACCTCGGCGACGACCGACGCGGTGTAGCCGTCCCAGGCGCTCGGCCCGTCGATGCCACCGGTGCGGGCGGCGTCGACCCAGCGCTGGACCTCCTCGTCGTAGGCGGCACCGAAGCGCTCGACGAACGACGGCGTGACACCCTGACCGGAGACACCGGCGGACACGACGTTCATCGTGGTCTCGCGCCCGATGTAGGCGACGCCCGACTCGAACACCGCGTCGGTGGTCACCTGGTACCCGAACTGCGCGTTGACGTTGATCTCGACGATCGCCATCGTCCCCGACTCGGTCGTGAACAGCACGAACTGCGGCTCGGGCAGGTCGGCCGGCGCGAGCGAGTTCCGGCGCGGCTTCTTCACCTCGACCGCGACGATCGGCTCGCCGGTCAGGAACGGGATGATGTCGATCTCGTGGATCACCGAGTCGTGGATGAGCATCGACTCGCTGAAGTTCGGTGGCGTCGTCGGGTTGCGGTGCGCGTGGTGCAGGGCGAGGAGCGCCCCGTTCGCGCCGGACTCGCGGAGCGCACGCAGCTCCTGGTAGCCCTTGTCGAACCGGCGCATGAAGCCGACCTGGATGCGCGGCCGCTCGGACCTGGCCTGCTCGAGCTCGACGATGCGCAGGGAGTCCTCGGCGCTCGTCGTGAGGGGCTTCTCGCACAGGACGGCGAGCCCGCGCTCGATCGCCGGCACGAGGACCGGCTCGTGCAGGAAGCCGGGGGTCGCGACGATCACGGCGTCGATCGCGGTGGCGTCGAGGGCGTCCTCGAACGACGCGGCGGTGATTGCTCCCGGGGCCTTCTCGGCAGCGGCCGTCGCGCGGGCGGTGTCGGGGTCGACGACGGCGACGACGTCGGCGCCGGCGATCGTGGACGTGATGCGACGGACGTGGTCGCTGCCCATCGCGCCGGCACCGACGACGGCGACGCGGAGGTTCTCGGTGGTGCTCATGGGGTTCTCCTGCTCGGGACGAGTGGTGGCGGACGGCGCTGCTACGAGACCCGGGCGGCCGAGGTCGACCCGAAGATGTGCTGGAACGTGCGCTCGGCGATCGGGCCGGGGGCGTCGACCGAGCAGCCGTACATGTCCTGCTCGACGATGCCGAAGACGTCCGGGTTGATCCGGGCGACGGCCTCGATGATCGGGGCGAGCTCGGGGGTGCCGTGCGGGGGCTCGGTCATGATCCCCTGCGCGACGGCGGTGGCGAACGGGACGTCGTTCTTCAGCACGTCGAACAGCAGCTCGGTGTCGACCTGCTTGAGGTGCAGGTAGCCGATGCGTTCCGGGTGCTCGGCGATCATGCGGAGGTTGTCGCCGCCGTAGTAGGCGAAGTGCCCGGTGTCCAGGCAGAGGTTCGTGTACCGCGGGTCGGTCACCTCGAGGAACCGCACGGTCTCGCGGAAGGTCCCGACGTGGCTGTCCGCGTGGGTGTGGAACTGCTGGTGGACCCCGAACTCCTCGAGCAGTGCCCTGCCCAGCTGGTCGTGCCCCTTGCCGAGGCGTTCCCACTGCTCGTCGGTCAGGGTGCGCGACTCGAGGACCTCGTTCGTCGCGTCCGACCGCCAGAGGTCCGGGATCGTGACGAGGTGCTCGGCGCCGAGCGCCGACGCGAGGCCGGCCACGGCGACCGCCTGGTCCCACGCCCGCTGGAACTGGTCGTCGCCCTTGTGGAACCCGGTGAACACCGTGCCGGCGGACAGCTTGAGACCGCGGGACGCGAGCTCGTCGGAGAGCTGCGACGGATCGGTGGGCAGGTAGCCGTAGGGGCCGAGCTCGATCCACTCGTACCCGGCGGCGGCGGCCTCGTCGAGGAAGCGCTGCCACGGCACCTGGCCGGGGTCGTCCGGGAACCAGACGCCCCAGGAGTCGGGGGCGGTGCCGATGCGGATCGAGGCGGGGGCGGCTGCTGCATCGGCGGCGGTGCTGTCGGCGGTTCGGGTGTCGGTCATGACGTCGTCGTCCTTCGTGGGGTGGGGTTCGTTCAGCCGAGCAGGGGGCGCTGCGACGCGACCTGCTGCTCGTACTCGGCTCGGGCCTGTCGGGTGCTCGGCAGGGTCGAGGTCTGGGCGACCGGGACGTCCCACCAGCCGTCGCCCTCCGGGGCGTAGACGAGCGGGTCGGAGTGCACGTGCACCAGCGTGGTGTGGTCGTTCGCCTTCGCCTGCTTCACGGCCGCGGTCAGGTCGGCGATCGCGTCCGGCCCGGGCTGGACCTCGATCACGTCGACGCCGTACGACCGCGCGTTCGCCGCCAGGTCGACGGGCAGCACCTCGTCGTTCTCGAACGATCCGGTGTCGTCCCGGTAGCGGTACTTCGTGCCGTAGCGCTCGGACCCGACGGTCTCGGACAGGTGCCCGATCGACGCGTACCCGTTGTTCTGGATGAGCACGACGACGATCTTGATGCCCTCGGCGACGGCCGTGACGAGCTCGGTGTGCAGCATGAGGTACGAGCCGTCGCCGACCATGACGATCGCGTCGCGGTCGGGGGCGCCCCGGCGGACGCCGATGCCGCCGGCGATCTCGTAGCCCATGCACGAGAACGCGTACTCGACGTGGTACCCGAGCGGGTCGCGGACGCGCCAGAGCTTGTGCAGGTCGCCCGGGAGCGAGCCGGCGGCCTGGATCACGACGTCCCGCGGGTCCGTCGCCGCCTGCACCGCGCCGATGATCTCGGACTGGCCGGGGACCGCGAGGCCGGACGGCGCGAACGCGGCGTCGACGACGGCGTCCCACTCCTGCTTCCGCGATGCGATCTCGGCGGCGTACCCGGCGGACACGGCGTACGACGAACCTGCCGTGAGCTCCTCGGTCAACGCGACCAGGGCCTCCCGGGCGTCCGCGACGAGCGGCAGCTGTGAGCCGTGCTTGTGGGCGTCGAACGCGGCGACGTTCACGTTGACGAACGTCACGTCGGGGTCCTGGAACGCCGTCCGCGACGCCGTGGTGAAGTCGCTGTACCGCGTGCCGATGCCGATGACCACGTCGGCCTGCGCGGCGATCGCGTTCGCGGCCGCGGTGCCCGTCGCACCGACCCCGCCGAGGTACTGCGGGTGGTCCCAGACGAGCGAGCCGCCGCCGGCCTGCGAGGTGCCGACGGGGATGCCGGTCGCCTCGACGAAGGCCGCGAGCTGCTCCGACGCGTCGGAGTACAGCACGCCGCCACCGGCGACGATCACCGGCCGCTTCGCTGAACGGATCGCCTCGACGGCTCGGGCCAGCGGTCCGCGCTCGGGCAGCGGACGCCGGACGTGCCACTCGCGCGGCTGGAGGAACGCCACCGGCACGTCGAGCGCTTCGGCCTGCACGTCCTCCGGCAGGGCGATCGTCACGGCGCCGGTCTCGGCCGGGTCCGTCAGCACGCGCATCGCGGCGAGCGCGATCGAGAACAGCTGCTCGGGCCGTTCGACGCGGTCGAAGAAGCGGGACAGCGGCCGGAATGCGTCGGTCACCTGCAGCGAGGTGTCGTGCGGCATCTCGATCTGCTGGAGCACCGGGTCGGTCGTCCGGGTGGCGAACGTGTCCGAGGGCAGCAGGAGTGCGGGCAGCCGGTTCGTCGTGGCGAGCGCCGCCGCGGTGAGCATGTTCGCCGCGCCGGGACCCACCGAGGCCGTCGACGCGAACGTCGCGCGTCGACGGTGCATACGGGCGAAGCCGACGGCCTCGTGCACCATCGCCTGCTCGTTGCGGGCCTGGTGGTACGGCAGCAGACCGGGCTGCTCGACGTGCAGCTGCTTGATCGCCTGGCCGAGGCCGGCGACGTTGCCGTGGCCGAAGATGCCGAAGATCCCCGGGATCGTGCGCTCGCGGACGTCGCCGTCGACGGTCCACTGGTTCGCCAGGAACTCGACGAGCGCCTGCCCGACGGTCATCCGACGGGTCTGCTCCGGGCCGGTGTGCTGGCTCATCGGGAAGGCTCCTTCTCGTAGGGCAGGCGTGGGTCGATCGACTCCGAGGTCCACGTCTGACGGACCCACCCGTGGGCGGGGTCGTCGGTGATGTTCCAGACGCGCTCCGGGTCCGGCCCGGCCATCACGTTGAGGTAGTACATGTCGTAGCCGGGAGCGGCCACGGCGGGGCCGTGCCAGCCGTACGGCACGAGGGCGACGTCACCGGTCCGCACCTGGCGGAACTCGTCGATCGGCCGGTCGTCGGACGCGGAGGTCCGGTGCAGTGCGAACGGGTCGGCCTCGGGCGGGGCGGGCACGCCGCGGGCGACGGCGCACTCGTAGTAGTAGATCTCCGCGAGGTTCGATTCCTCGCCCGGCCGGTTCGTGTCGTGCTTGTGCGGCGGGTACGACGACCAGTTGCCGGCGGGGGTGATCACCTCGCAGACGATGAACTCCGCCGCGTCGAGCGCGGCCGGGGTCCCGAAGTTGTGCACCTGTCGGCTCGACTGTCCGGCGCCACGCAGTTCGACGGGTACGTCGTCGCGGGCGACGTACACGCTCGGCTTGACCGTCTCGGTGGGCGCCTCGGCGACGGCGACACGGCCGGAACCGGTGATCGTCGCGGCGGTGCCCGAGCCGAGGTAGAGGACGTCCGTCGGACCCTCGAACACACTGGCGCGTCCGTCGAGGGTCTGCGTGGTGTCGTCGTACGACACGGTGAAGCTGCCGGCGAGCGGGACGACGAGTCGTTCGACCGCGTCGGCCGGGAGGCGCAGCTCGCCCCCGTCCTGCAGGGCGCCGGTCCGCAGACCGGTGTGCGCCCATCCCTCGATGCGGCCGTCGACGACGTCCGTCCAGCCCGCCTCGGGGCGTGAGCCCGCCGGGATGAACCAGCGGTCGTGCTGCTGTTGTTCGTTCGCCATGCTGCGCGTCAGCCGTTCGACGGGAAGCCGAGGTCGACACCGCCGTGCGTGGCGGGGTCGAGCCAGCGGGAGGTGATCGCCTTCTGCCGGGTGAAGAAGCTGACGCCGTCGGCGCCGTACGCCTTGTGGTCGCCGAACAGCGAGTTCTTCCACCCGCCGAACGAGTAGTACGCCACGGGCACCGGGATCGGGACGTTGATGCCGATCATGCCGACCTGCACGTCGCGCTGGAACCGACGAGCGGCGCCGCCGTCGTTCGTGAAGATCGCGGTGCCGTTGCCGAACGCGCCGGAGTTGATGAGCTCGAGACCCTCGTCGTACGACTGCACGCGCACGACCGACAGGACCGGACCGAAGATCTCCTCGGTGTAGACCCGGCTCGTCGTCGGCACCCTGTCGATCAGGGTCGGGCCGAGCCAGAAGCCGTTCTCGTCGCCGTCGGGCTGGACGGTGCGGCCGTCCACCACGACCACCGCACCGTCCTGCTCGGCGACCTCGATGTACGAGGCGACCTTGTCGCGGTGCTGCTCGGTGACGAGCGGGCCCATGTCGCAGCCGCGGCGTCCGTCACCGATGCGCAGCGTCGCCGCGCGCTCGCGGATCTTCGCGACGAGCTCGTCGGCCACCGGCTCGACGGCGACGACGACCGAGATCGCCATGCAGCGCTCGCCGGCGGAGCCGAAGCCCGCGTTGATCGCGTTGTCCGCGACGAGGTCGAGGTCGGCGTCCGGCAGCACCAGCATGTGGTTCTTCGCACCGCCGAGGGCCTGCACGCGCTTACCGTGCTTCGTCCCGGTCTCGTAGACGTACTGCGCGATCGGGGTGGACCCGACGAACGAGATCGACTCGACGTCCGGGCTGGTGAGGAGCCCGTCGACCGCGGCCTTGTCGCCGTTGAGCACGGTGAAGACGCCGTCGGGCAGGCCGGCCTCCTTGAACTTCGCGGCCAGCCAGATCGCCGCCGAGGGGTCCTTCTCGCTCGGCTTCAGCACGACGGTGTTGCCGGCCGCGATCGCGATCGGCAGGAACCAGAGCGGCACCATCGCCGGGAAGTTGAACGGCGAGATGATGCCCACGACGCCGAGCGGCTGGCGGATCGAGTACACGTCGATGCCGGTCGAGACCTGGTCGGAGAACTCGCCCTTCATCAGGCTCGGGATGTTGGTGGCGAGCTCCACCACCTCTTGCCCGCGGGCGATCTCTCCCAGGGCGTCGTCGATGACCTTGCCGTGCTCGCTCGTGATGATCTCGGCCAGCTCGGCCTTGTCGCGGTTCAGGACCTCGCGGAACGCGAAGAGGATCTGCTGCCGCTTGGCCAGCGACAGGTTGCTCCATGCCGGGAACGCTGCCTTGGCGCTCGCGATCGCCCGCTGGATCTCGGCCTCGTCCGCGAGGGCGACCTGCTTCGTGGCGACGCCGAGCGCCGGGTCGTAGACCGGTGCCGTCCGACCGGAGGCCGACGCGACGTGCTCGCCGTCGATCCAGTGCCCGACCGTCGTGGTTCCGGTGCTGGCGTCGGTACTGGTCTGGGTGCTGGTGGTCATGCGTTGCTTCCTTCCGGGACGGACGTGTCCAGGGTGGTGGACGGGGCAGGCGAGTCGGCGTGATCGCGAGCCGTTGTGGAGGACTCGCCACGCGCCTCCCGGCTGTGGACGAGTGAGGACGCGACGTCGACCGCGGCGGCGACGTCCCCGTCCTGCGGGTAGAGCAGGGTGCGGCCGACGACGAGTCCGCGAACGCCCGGCAGGGCGAGCGCGTCGGCCCACGTGGCGTACGTCTCGTCGGGGCTGCCCGATGGGTCGCCGCCGAGCAGCAGCGTCGGCAGCGTGGTCGCGGCCATCACCCGGGCCATGTCGTCGACGACCGGGATCTTCAGCCAGCTGTACGCGCTCGACTCCCCCAGGCCCGCGGCGATCGCCATCGAGGTGATCACGGCGTCGGCGCTCAGGTCGTTGACAACCCGGCCGTCGCGCCACGAGGACATGAACGGCTCGAGCATGATCGGCAGCTGCAGGGCGGCGGCCTCGCTGACCGCCCTCGCCGTCGCCTCGAGCGTCGGCGCGGTGCCGGCGTCCTCCAGTGCCACCCGGACCAGCAGCTTCGCGAAGTCGAGCCCGGCGTCCTTGATCGCCCGCGCGGAGTACGCCGTGTAGCGGTCGTCGAGCTCGAACGCGGCACCGCGCAGGCCGCCGCGGTTCATCGAGCCGACGACGACCTTGCCGTCGAGCGCCCCGAGGAGCGCCAGGTCCTCGAGGACGTCCGGCGTACCGAGGACGCCGTCGACGCCCGGCCTGCCGAGTGCCACGACGAGTCGCTCGAGCAGGTCGTACCGATCGGCCATCGCCGAAGCGTCGTCGCGGACGGCGAGTGCCCCGCGCGCGGGGTGGTCGGCGGCGACGATGAAGAGCTTCCCGTCGTCGGCGAGCAGCGGACGGCGGGTCCGGGTCCGCAGGACCTCGGCGACCCGTTCCGGTGACCCGGCGCGCAGGTCGCGCAGGCGGGCGAAGTCGGCGGAGCTGATCTCAGGCATCGACGTCCTCCTTGGTGGGCTGCACGGGGTTGTCCTGCAGGAACTGCTCGATCTCGTCGCTCGTCGGCATCGCCGTCGAGCACTCGAAGCGGGTGGCGACGATGGCGCCGGCGGCGTTCGCGAAGGCGAGGGTGCGGTCGAGCGACCACCCCTGCAGCAGTCCGTGCACGAGCGCGCCGCCGAACCCGTCGCCCGAGCCGAGCCCGTTCACCACGTCGATCGTGTGCGGGCGGAACTCCACGGTCTCGTCGCGCGTCTTCGCCAGGACGCCCTTCGGCCCCTGCTTGACGATCGCGACCTCGACGCCGCGGTCGAGCAGCGCGTCGGCGGCGCGCACGGGGTCGGTCTCCCCCACGGCGACCTCGCACTCCTCGCGGTTGCCGACGGCGACGGTGGCGTGCTCCAGGGCGACGGCGACCTCGCGCGTCGCCGCTGCGGGGTTCGACCAGAACATCGCCCGGTAGTCGAGGTCGAGCACGGTGTGCGACCTCGTGGGGGCCGTCGACGCGCTCCGCGCCGCGTACGCCGCGTGGTGGGCGCTGCGGCTCGGTTCCTCGCTGAGTCCCGTCACGGTCGTCCAGAACACCCGGGTCCGCTCGATCGCGTGCAGCGGCAGGGACTTCGTCGTGATCATCAGGTCCGGCGCCTTCGGGGCCCGGTAGAAGTAGAGCGGGAAGTCGTCCGGCGGGAAGATCTCGCAGAAGGCCACGGGGGTGTTCAGCCCCTCGACCGTCGCCACGAAGTCGTTCGCGACCCCGAACTCCGGCAGGGTACGGGCGATGTACCGGCCGAACGGGTCGTTGCCCGTGCGGGTGATCACCGCTGCGCCGGCGCCGTGTCGGGCCGCGGCGATGGCGACGTTCGTGGCGCTGCCGCCGACGGACTTCGAGAAGGTGGGGACGTCCTCGAGCGGTCCGGTCTGCTGCGGGTAGATGTCGACCGAGACACGGCCCATCGTGATGACGTCGTGGACGTGTGGTGCTTCGTTGGTCATGCGACGGGCGGACCTTCCGTGCGGCTTCATCGGCGGACGGTCACGACTGTACACGGCGTTTGGCCGAATGTCATTACATGGGCGCGGACGTTCTGTCGACACTCGCGGCCGGCCTGGAGGCGCGGTGTCGGTGGGCACTGCCACGGTTGCGTCATGCAGATCCTCGCGCTGGTCATCGGACTCGTCCTCGGCGTCGCCGTCGGTGCGGTCGTCGCCTGGTCGCTCGCGCGCTCGCGCGCCGGCGTCGACGCCGCCGCAGCGCGTGCGACGGCCGACGTGCTGCGTGCACAGCTCGACTCGGTGCGCGCCGACGCCGAGGAACGGCTCGACGCCCAGGACGCCCAGTACCGCCGCCAGGTCGACTCCCTCGAGCGGCGCAGCGCCGAGCTCGAGCACCTCGTCCAGCGCATGCACGGCGCCGACGCGGCACGGACCCAGGGCGAGTCGAAGGTGCTGTCGGCGCTCAGCCCCGTCGCGCAGACGCTCGACCAGATGCGGGCGAAGATCGCCGAGCTCGAGCAGTCGCGGACCGAGCAGTACGGCGCACTGTCCGCCCAGCTGCGGTCCGCCGCCGAGTCCGAGGAACGACTCCGCGCCACGGCCGACACGCTCGCGAGCGCGCTGTCGTCGAACAGCACCCGGGGCGTCTGGGGCGAGACGCAGCTGCGGAACGTGGTCGAGGCGGCCGGGCTCCTCGAACGGGTCGACTTCGACGTGCAGTCCTCGGTGACTACGGCCGCCGGCACCGCCCGACCGGACATGGTCGTGCACCTGCCGGGCGGCAAGACGATCGCGGTCGACGCGAAGGTCCCCTTCAGCGCCTACCTGAGGGCGGCGGAGATCCCGGCGAGCGCGACCGGGGCCGAGGGGGCTCGGCGCGAGCAGCTCATCGCGCAGCACGTCAAGGCACTGCGAGCGCACGTCGACGCCCTGGCCGCGCGGGAGTACTGGACGGGCTACGACGCCTCGCCCGAGTTGACCATCGCGTTCATCCCGTCGGAGTCGCTGATCTCGAGCGCCCTTGCCGCCGACCCGGGCCTGCTCGACCACGCCTTCCGGAAGCGGATCGCCCTGGCGTCACCGGTCACGCTGTGGTCGGTGCTCAAGACGGTGGCGTTCTCGTGGCAGCAGGACGTCGTCACCGCCGAGGCGCGCGAGCTGTTCCGGGTGTCGCGTGAGCTCTACGGACGCCTGGCGACCCTCGGCGGACACGTCGACAAGCTCGGCCGGGCGATCCGGGGGTCCGTCGTCGACTACAACCGGTTCGTCGGGTCGCTCGAGCGCCAGGTGCTGCCGAGCGCCCGACGCCTGTCGCTGCTCGACGAGTCGAAGGTGCTCGCCGACCCGGGCACGATCGACGACGAGCCGCGGCTGCTCACCGCGCCCGAGCTCGTCGGCGCCCTCGACGACGACTGACGCGCGGCGGGGCCCGTCGCGCGCTGCCCGGCGCGCGCTGCCCGGCGCGCGCTGCCCGACGAACCACGGATCCGACATCGAACCAGTCGGTCGACCTGGTTCGACGTCGGATCCGTGGTCCGGTCCCGACCTCCGCGCGACGTCGGACGTCAGCACACCGGCTGGATCAGAACCACTTCTCGGCGCGGTGGTCCGCCTGGATGCGGCGGATGGTGTTCGAGCGCGAGCGGAGCACGAGCGAGTCGGTGTGGATGACACCGCGCGAACGGCGGACCCCGTCGACGAGCACGCCGTCGGTGACACCGGTCGCGACGAAGAACGTGTTGTCGCCCGTCACCAGGTCGTCCTGGTCGAGGACCTTGTCGAGGTCGTGTCCGGCGTCGAGGGCCTTCTGGCGCTCCTCGTCGTCCTTCGGCTGGAGCTTGCCGAGGATGACGCCGCCGAGCGCCTTGATCGCGCAGGCGGTGATGATGCCCTCCGGGGTGCCGCCGACGCCGACGCACATGTCGATCTTCGACCCGGGCAGCGCCGCCGAGATGCCGCCGGCGACGTCGCCGTCGAGCAGCAGGCGCGTGCCGGCACCCGTGGCGCGGATCGCGCGGATGAGCTCGTCGTGGCGCGGGCGGTCGAGGACGGCGATCTGCATGTCCTCGATGTCCTTGTGCTTCGCCTTCGCGAGCGCGCGGATGTTCTCGCCGATCGGCTTCTCGAGGTCGAGGACCCCGCGGCCCTCGGGCCCGGCGGCGATCTTGTCCATGTAGAACACCGCCGATGGGTCGTACATCGACCCGCGGTCGGAGACGGCCATCACGGAGATGGCGTTCTGTCGGCCGGCGGCGGTGAGCGAGGTGCCGTCGATCGGGTCGACCGCGATGTCGCAGGCCGGGCCGTGGCCGTTGCCGACGTGCTCGCCGTTGAAGAGCATCGGGGCGTCGTCCTTCTCGCCCTCGCCGATGACGACCACGCCGTCGAAGTTCACCGTGCCGAGGAACTTGCGCATCGCGTCGACGGCGGCGCCGTCCGCGAGGTTCTTCTCACCCCGACCGACCCACGGCTGGGCACGGATCGCGGCGGCCTCCGTCGCACGCACGAGCTCGAGCGCCAGGTTGCGGTCGGGCTGGAGGAACAGGGAGCCGGTTTCCGTAGTGGGAGTCACGACCGAAGCCTACCGACGGGGAGCCGGTGCTCTGCCCACTTCAGGGTAGTGGGAGTCACGATCAGAGCCTACCGACGGGGCTCCGGCCCGGCCGAACGGGTGCACGGACGTGCACGCTGTAACCCGTCGAGGAGCCCTGACTAGGCTCGGCGGGGAACCACCAGTCGAAGGAGATCGCAGTGCCCATCGCAACGCCGGAACAGTACGCCGAGATGCTCGAACGAGCGAAGGCCGGCAAGTTCGCCTACCCCGCGGTGAACGTGTCCTCCTCCCAGACGATCAACGCGGTCCTCCAGGGCCTGCAGGAGGCCGGCTCGGACGGCATCCTCCAGGTCACGACCGGTGGCGCCGACTACTTCGCCGGGCACACCGTGAAGAACCGCGCCGCCGGCGCCCTCGCGATGGCCCGCTTCGCGCACGAGGTCGCGAAGAACTACGACGTCACCGTCGCGCTGCACACCGACCACTGCCCGAAGGACGCCCTCGACGGCTTCGTCATGCCCCTCATCGCCGCGAGCGAGGAGGAGGTCCGTCAGGGCCGCAACCCGATCTTCCAGTCGCACATGTGGGACGGTTCGGCCGTGCCGCTCGACGAGAACATCGAGATCGCGAAGACCATGATCCAGAAGACGCGCAACATCAACGCGATCCTCGAGGTCGAGATCGGCGTCGTCGGCGGCGAGGAGGACGGCGTCCAGCACGAGGGCACCAACGACGCGCTGTACACGACCCCGAACGACGTCGAGAAGGTCGTCGACGCGCTGGGCCTGGGCGACCAGGGTCGCTGGATCGCGGCACTGACCTTCGGCAACGTGCACGGCGTCTACAAGCCGGGCAACGTCAAGCTGCGCCCGGAACTCCTCGGCGAGATCCAGCGCTCCGTCGCCGAGAAGCACGGCACCGGCGAGAACCCGCTCGACCTCGTCTTCCACGGCGGCTCCGGCTCGACCGACGACGAGATCCACGAGGCCGTCCGCAACGGTGTCATCAAGATGAACATCGACACGGACACGCAGTACGCGTTCACCCGCTCGATCGCCGACTCGATGTTCCGGAACTACGAGGGCGTGCTGAAGATCGACGGCGAGGTCGGCAACAAGAAGCAGTACGACCCGCGCGCCTGGGGCAAGGTCGCCGAGACCGCCATGGCGGCCCGCGTGGTCGAGGCCGCCAAGGTGCTCGGCTCGGCCGGCAACAGCAAGGGCTGATCGCGGGCTCCCGGTCGGGAGGAACGGGGCGCGTCCGACGGACGCGCCCCGTTCCTCGTCCGGTCGAGTCCACCGCCCGTGCCACGATGGGCAGGTGACCACCGACGCCATCGCCTCCTCGTTCGCCCAGTACGTCACCGAGTCCCCCACCGCGTTCCATGCGGCCGCGGTCGCGCGTGACCAGCTCGTCGCGGCAGGGTTCACGGAGCTGTCGGAGCTCGACGCCTGGCCGACCGAGGCGGGAGCGTACGTGGTCGTCCGCGACGGCGCCGTCATCGCGTGGCGTCTGCCCTCGGGTGCCACCCCGACCACCCCGTTCCGCATCCTCGGTGCCCACACCGACTCCCCCGGCTTCCGCATCAAGCCGAACCCGGCCGTGCGCGTCGGCGGGTGGGAGCAGCTCAACGTCGAGGTCTACGGCGGGGCGCTCCTCTCGACGTGGTTCGACCGCGACCTCCGCATCGCCGGGCGCGTGGTCGACGCCGACGGCTCGGTGCGCCTGGTGTCGACCGACGCCGTCGCCCGGATCCCGAACCTCGCGATCCACCTCGACCGCGGCGTGAACGACGGCAAGGAGATCGACCGCCAGCGCCACACGCTGCCGGTCGTCGGCACGGACGGCACCGCCGGCGGCACCGACGTGCTCGCCTGGCTCCGCGGCCGGCTCGGCGACGACGCGGTCTCGTGGGACCTCTTCCTCGCGGACACCCAGGCGCCGGCTCGGATCGGCATCGACCGGGAGTTCCTCGCCTCCGGCCGGATGGACAACCTGACGAGCGTGCACGCCGGGCTCCGCGGCATCATCGACGCACCGGCCGACGGTGACCACGTGCCGCTGTTCGCGGCGTTCGACCACGAGGAGATCGGCTCGTCGACCCCGTCCGGCGCCGGCGGGCCGTTCCTCGAGGACGTCCTCGGCCGCGTGCAGGAGGGGCTCGGTGCGACGCGGTCCGAGGCCGCTCGTGCCTTCCGCGCCTCGTGGCTGCTCTCCAGCGACGCCGGGCACCTCGTGCACCCGAACCAGCCCGAGAAGCACGACCCCACGAACCGCCCGCGTCCGGGCGGCGGCCCGCTCCTGAAGATCAGCGCGAACCAGCGCTACATGACCGAGGCGAAGGGCGAGGCCGTCTGGTCCGCCGCGTGCGACGCCGCCGGGGTCTCCTGGCAGCCGTTCGTCAACGTGAACACGATCCCCGGCGGCTCGACCATCGGTCCGATCGCGGCGACGCGACTCGGCATCCCGACGATCGACATCGGCGTCGGCCTGCTGTCCATGCACTCGGTCCGTGAGCTCGTGCACGTGGACGACCTCGCCGCGCTGCACGGCGCCGTCGCGGCCTTCCTCGCCGGGTAGGCGACGGCGCGGTCTCGCAGAGTAGGCGACGGCGCGCTCCGGCGCCTACCCGCCGGACGCCCGACGGATCGCCTCCTGCACGGCGGGGTCCTGGAACACCACGACGAGCATCGGCACGGCGCCGAGCGCGCTCGCGACGACCCCGCCGACCAACGGCACCCAGAACGTCCAGCGGCGGGCACGCAGGCGTCGGACCGACCACCAGGCGACCAGGGCGAAGACCACTGCGAGGATCACCACGCGGACGACCGCGGCGGAGGACAGGGCAGCGGGCGAGGACATCTCGCCGAACTGCCCCGCCACGTACTCACGGGTGACGCTCGCGACCGTGCCGGTGGACAGCGCGCCGAAGACGGACCAGAGGCCGACGAACAGCAGCCCGACGGTGAGCACGAAGTCGAGCCGCGAGGCGCCGTAGGGGCTCGTCGTCGCGGAGGTGGGAGCGGCACTCGAACCACGAGGGGACCCGGGTCCGTGCGTCCGTCGGGCGTCACGCCCGTCGGGACCCGACCCGGTCGGATCGGGTGCGCGACGCGTGGCGGCGTCCTGCCGCTGCGCTTCGTCCCGACCTCGGTCCTGGGCCGCCTGCCGCTCCTGCTCGACCAGCACCGGGTTCACCCACCCCGCGGGCGCGTACTCGCCGTACTCGGGTGCCGGCGTGCCGTGGACCCGGCCGTCCCGTCGACCGGTGGCCGGCGCGGCGGACGCGGGGCGGGCCTCCCGGCCGAGCGCGGTATCGTCCACGTGACCCGGCTCGCGGGCCGGTGCCGACGACCAGTCGCCGCTCACGAGCGCCGCCCGCCGAGCGCGCGGGTGGGCTTGCCCGAGGCGTCGGTGCGGAGCTCCTTGGGGAGTGAGAACATGAGGTCCTCGTGCGCCGTCACGACCTCTTCCACGGTGCCGTACCCGGCGTCCGCGAGCTGCTCGAGCACCTCGGTGACGAGTTCCTCGGGCACCGAGGCGCCACTGGTCACGCCCACCGTGCGGACGCCGTCGAGCCAGTCCTGGCGGATCTCCTCGGCGTAGTCGACGCGGTGGGCGGCGGCTGCACCGTACTCGAGGGCGACGTCGACGAGTCGCACGCTGTTCGACGAGTTCGCCGAGCCGACGACGATGACGAGGTCGGCGTCCGGTGCGACCTTCTTCACCGCGACCTGGCGGTTCTGCGTGGCGTAGCAGATGTCGTCCGACGGCGGGTTCTCGATCGACGGGAACCGCTCGCGGAGCAGCCGGACGGTCTCCATCGTCTCGTCGACGCTCAGCGTGGTCTGCGAGAGCCAGACGAGGTTGTCGGGGTCGGGGACCTCGAGCGCCGCGACCTCCTCGGGGCCGTTGACCAGGATCGTGCGCTCGGGGGCGTGGCCCATGGTGCCCTCGACCTCCTCGTGGCCGGCATGACCGATGAGGATGATCGTGCGGTCCGCCTTCGCGAAGCGGGTGGCCTCGCGGTGGACCTTGGTGACGAGGGGACAGGTCGCGTCGATGGCGTGCAGGTCGCGCTCGGCGGCACCGGCCACGACGGCGGGCGAGACGCCGTGGGCGCTGAAGACGACGTGGGCGCCGCGCGGGACCTCGGCGACGTCGTCGACGAACACCGCACCGCGCTGCTCGAGCGTGGAGACGACGTGGACGTTGTGGACGATCTGCTTCCGCACGTAGACGGGTTCGCCGTACTGCTCGAGCGCCTTCTCGACCGCGACCACGGCGCGGTCGACGCCCGCGCAGTAGCCGCGGGGGGCGGCGAGCAGGACCTTCTTGGTGCCGGCGACCGGCTCGTCCCGCAGGCGACCGCGCGCTGCGTGCACCCGGGGCGGGGCGAGCGGGACCGTGCGGCCGTTGGTGATCGTCACGCCCCCGATGATAGGTGCCGGGCAGGCGTGGGGCCTGGGTGCAGCGAGGCCGGGGTGGCAGGGTCGGGTCGGCGCTGTCGCCGGCATGCGGCACGATGGTGGGCATGGCGATCGAACAGGGCCCGCCGACGGCCGACAACCCGTGGCCCGTCGCCCTGCTCGGCGCGAAGCTCCGCGACTGGATCGACCGGCTCGGCACCGCCTGGGTCGAGGGTGAGATCACCCAGTGGAACGTCGCCGGCGGCAACGTGTACGGCAAGCTCAAGGACGTCGAGGTCGACGCGACCGTGTCGTTCTCGATCTGGTCGAGCGTGCGGTCGCGGGTGCCGGCCGACCTGGGGCAGGGCGCCCGGGTCGTCGCCGCGGTCAAGCCGAACTACTGGGTCAAGGGCGGCTCGCTGACGATGCAGGTCGTCGAGATGAAGCACGTCGGGCTCGGTGACCTGCTCGAACGGCTGGAGCGGCTCCGCCGGACCCTGGCGGAGGAGGGGCTGTTCGACCCCTCCCGCAAGAAGCGTCTGCCGTTCCTGCCGCACCGCATCGGCCTCATCACGGGCAAGGACTCCGACGCCGAGAAGGACGTCAAGCGGAACGCGCAGCTGCGTTGGCCGCAGGTCGAGTTCCGCACCGTGCACACGGCGGTGCAGGGCGAACGCGCCGTCGGCGAGGTCACCGCCGCGATCGTCGAGCTCGACGCCGACCCCACGGTCGACGTCATCATCGTCGCCCGGGGCGGCGGCGACTTCCAGAACCTGCTCGGCTTCAGCGACGAGGGGCTCGTCCGGACCGCCGCTGCCGCCACGACGCCGATCGTCTCGGCGATCGGGCACGAGGCCGACCGCCCGATCCTCGACGAGGTCGCCGACCTGCGCGCCTCCACCCCGACGGACGCCGCGAAGCGCGTGGTGCCCGACGTGGCCGAGGAACTCGCCAACGTGCGGCAGGCCCGGGCGCGGCTCGGCCTCCGGCTCTCGCACACCCTGTCGGTCGAGGCCGACCGGATCGCAGCGCTCCGGTCCCGCCCGGCACTGGCGTCGACCGCGTGGCTCGTCGACACCCGGGCAGAGGAGGTCGCCCGCGACCTGTCCCGTGCCCGCGAGTTGCTCGACCGACGGCTCGAGCGCTCGCACAGCGAGGTCGGGCACCTGACCGGACGGCTCCGTGCGCTCTCGCCGCGGGACACCCTGCGCCGCGGGTACGCGATCGTGCAGCGGAAGGACGGCGGTGTCGTGCGCGGGACCGAGGACCTCGACGGCGTGACCCCGGTTCACGTCACGCTCGGTGCCGGCACGGCGACGGGCACGCTGGAGCCGGAGGGTCCCGGGCCGGACGGCTCCGGCGCGGACGCCTCGGCACCGTAGCCCGTCCTCCACACCCTCGGACGCGGTCGGCCGCGTCGGAGGGTGCTCGGTAGGATCGAGGTGTGTCATCCCAGCAGGAACCCGTGCCGTCCGACGTGCAGTCGCTGAGCTACGAGGCAGCGCGCGACGAACTCGTGCGCGTCGTCAGCGAGCTGGAGCAGGGGTCCGCGACACTCGAGCGTTCGCTCGCCCTCTGGGAGCGTGGCGAAGCACTCGCGGCCCGCTGCGAGGAGTGGCTCGTCGGCGCACGTGCCCGCCTGGACGCCGCCCGCGCCGCGTCGACCGGCGAGGGCACCCCGGACGCCCCGACGGACCAGGACGGAGCGGCACGGTGACCGACCCCGACGGACGCCCGATCGTCGCCGAGCTCGGCCGCCCGGAGACCCCCGAGGAGACCTGGGCCCGCAAGGACGCCGCCCGCCGCAGCCGCCGCGAGCACCAGACCGCCTTCAACCTCGTCCTGGCGCTCATCGCGTCGCTCGGCATCGTGCTCTTCCTGGTCGCCGTCGTCGTCCGGCCCGACCAGACCGTCGACCGCTCGGTCGACTACCAGCAGGTGGCCGCCGGCGCGGACGTGCCCGGCGTGACGCTCGCGGCGCCCGACCTGCCCGACGGCTTCACCTCGAACCGCGCCGACTTCCAGGACAAGACGTCGGACGGCGTCCGGGTCTGGACCGTCGGCCTCGTCACGCCGGACCGCCAGTACATCGGCCTGCAGCAGGGCATCGATGCGAACGCGTCGTGGGTGGCGAACCAGCTCGACCAGAAGCCCGCCACCGGCGACCGCACGATCGACGGCACGAAGTGGACCGTGTACGACCGCCGTGACGAGGGCAAGGACGCCGGCAACCACGCGTACTCGCTCGTCCACACCTTCGGTCGCGACACCATCGTCCTGTCCGGCACCGCCGACGACTCGTCGTTCACGACCGTCGCGAAGGCCGTCACCGAGCAACTCGCGAACTGACCCCGCCCGACCGAACCCGAAGCACGAGGAAGACCATGCCCGACCGCGCCGCATCCACCCCGTCCGACGCCCTCCGCCTGCTCGTCGAGGGCAACGCCCGCTTCGCCGCCGACAAGCGCCGCACCGGCCGGATCGACCCGGACCGCCGCGGGGAGCTCACCGGCTCGCAGGCGCCCTTCGCGACGGTGCTCGGCTGCTCGGACTCGCGCGTGCCGTTCGAGCACGTCTTCGACGCCGGCATCGGTGACCTCTTCGCGATCCGGAACGCCGGGCAGATCGTCGACGACGTCGTGCTCGGGTCGATCGAGTTCGCGGTCGTCGCCCTCGGTACCCCGCTCGTCGTCGTGCTCCGGCACACGAAGTGCGGCGCCGTGGCCGCTGCCCGCTCCGGCGAGCCCGTGCCCGCGCCGCACCTGCAGGCCCTGGTCGACGCGATCGCGCCGAGCGTCGAGCAGGTCCGCGCCACCGACGCCGAGCTGCCGCAGGAGTCCGTCGGCGCCGCGCACCTCGAGGCCACGCTCCGCCAGGTGATCGAACGCTCCGGTGTCGTCTCCGACGCCATCGCCGAGGGCCGGCTCGCCGTCGTCGGCGCGACCTACGACCTGGGGACCGGCGAGGTCTCCGTCGACACCGTCGTCGGCGAGGCCTGACCGGCACCGACGACGACCGTCCCGACACCGACGGGACACCACGACCGCACCGACGCGACCGCGCCGGCGCACCACAGGAAGGACCACGACGACGTGACCGACACCACCGCGACCACAGCCACGAACGGTACTCCCGAGGGCGAGTACCGCATCGAGCACGACACGATGGGCGAGGTCCGGGTCCCGGCCTCGGCCCTGTACCGTGCCCAGACCCAGCGCGCCGTCGAGAACTTCCCGATCTCGGGCAGCGGCCTCGAGCCGGCGCAGATCGTCGCCCTCGCGCGCATCAAGCGGGCCGCGGCGGTCGTCAACGGGTCCCTGGGGATCGTCGACCCGGCCGTCGCCGACGCCATCGCGCAGGCCGCGGACGCGATCATCGGCGGCGAGCACCACGACCAGTTCCCGGTCGACGTCTACCAGACCGGCAGCGGCACCTCGTCGAACATGAACATGAACGAGGTCCTGGCGACCCTGGCCACCCGCATCGCCGGCACGGACGTCCACCCGAACGACCACGTGAACGCGTCGCAGTCGTCGAACGACGTGTTCCCGACCTCGGTGCACGTCGCCGTGACCGAGGCCCTCATCCGCACGCTCGTCCCCGCACTCGAGCACCTGGCGGAGTCGCTCGAGGCCAAGGCGACGCTCTGGGCCGACGCCGTGAAGTCCGGGCGCACCCACCTGATGGACGCCACGCCGGTCACCCTCGGCCAGGAGTTCGGCGGCTACGCCCGCCAGGTCCGACTCGGCATCGAGCGCGTGCAGGCCACGCTCCCCCACGTCGCCGAGGTCCCGCTCGGCGGCACCGCGGTCGGCACCGGGATCAACACACCGACGGGCTTCCCGCAGCAGGTCATCGCCCGCCTCGCCGAGGACACGGGGCTGCCGATCACCGAAGCGCTCGACCACTTCGAGGCGCAGGGCGCGCGGGATGCCCTGGTCGAGGCGTCTGGTGCCCTCAAGGTCATCGCGGTCAGCCTGACGAAGATCAACAACGACCTGCGCTGGATGGGCTCGGGGCCGAACACGGGCCTCGGCGAACTGCACATCCCTGACCTGCAGCCCGGCTCGTCGATCATGCCCGGCAAGGTGAACCCGGTCATCCCCGAGGCCACGCTCATGGTCGCGGCACGGGTCATCGGCAACGACGCGACCATCGCCTGGGCCGGTGCGTCGGGAGCCTTCGAGCTCAACGTCGCCATCCCGGTGATGGGCACGGCGCTGCTCGAGTCGATCCGCCTGCTCGCGAACAGCTCGCGGGTGCTGGCCGACAAGACGATCGACGGGCTGCAGGCGAACCTCGAGCGCGCCCGCGCGTTCGCCGAGTCGTCGCCGTCGATCGTGACGCCGCTCAACCGCGTCATCGGCTACGAGGCCGCCGCGAAGGTCGCGAAGTACGCCGTCGCCGAGGGCATCACCGTCCGCGAGGCCGTCGTCGCCCTGGGCCACGTGGAGCGCGGCGAGGTCACCGAGGAGCAGCTGGACAGCGCACTCGACGTGCTGTCCATGACGCACCCGAACTGACGGACGCACACGACGGACGGGAGGCGCGGTGCCGGCTGGCACCGCGCCTCCCGTCCGTCGTCGGTGACGTCCTCACGCGCTGAGCGACACTTCACGCCGCCAACGGGCCGTGAACTGTCGCTCAGCGCGAAAGCACGCGGCGTGCGCACGCGTGCCCCCGCGCGCGCTACCCGAGGTCGGGCGAGTCGAGCAGCTCGGTCACGAGCGCCGCGATCGCGGACCGCTCCGAGCGGGTCAGCGTCACGTGGGCGAACAGCGGGTGCCCCTTGAGCCGCTCGATCACCGAGGCGACCCCGTCGTGCCGCCCCACCCGCAGGTTGTCCCGCTGCGCGACGTCGTGCGTGAGCACCACGCGCGAGTTCTGCCCGATGCGCGACAGCATGGTGAGCAGGACGTTCCGTTCGAGGGACTGCGCCTCGTCGACGATCACGAACGCGTCGTGCAGGGACCGTCCGCGGATGTGCGTCAGCGGCAGGACCTCGAGCATCCCGCGCTCGACCACCTCGTCGAGGACGTTGTCGGACACCAGGGCACCGAGGGTGTCGAACACGGCCTGTGCCCAGGGGTTCATCTTCTCGGAGGCGTCACCCGGCAGGTACCCGAGCTCCTGACCGCCCACCGCGTAGAGCGGCCGGAACACCATGATCTTCTTGTGCTGCTGCCGTTCGAGCACGGCCTCGAGTCCGCCGCAGAGCGCGAGCGCCGACTTGCCCGTGCCGGCGCTGCCGCCGAGGGACACGATACCGATCTCCGGGTCGAGCAGGGCGTCGATCGCGAGCCGCTGCTCGGCGGAGCGGCCGCGCAGGCCGAAGACCTCTCGGTCGCCGCGGACGAGCGACACCGCACCGGCCTCGTGCACCCGTCCGAGGGCGGACCCGCGCTCCGAGTGGATGACGACTCCGGTGTTGACGGGGACGCCGTCGAGCCGCGAGGACCGGATCTCCTCGTGCTCGTACAGGTCGCTCATCTGCTCGCCGGACACCTGCAGGTCGGTGATGCCCGTGTAGCCCGAGTCGACGGCGAGCTCGGCACGGTACTCCTCGGCAGCCATGCCGATCGACGACGCCTTCACCCGCAAGGGCAGGTCCTTCGACACGACGACCACGTCGAGCCCGTCGTTCGCCAGGTTCGACGCGACCGCCAGGATGCGCGAGTCGTTGTCGCCGAGCTGCAGCCCGGACGGCAGGACGGACTGGTTCGAGTGGTTCAGCTCGACGCGGAACGACCCGCCGTCGTCGAGTGCGACGGGGAAGTCGAGTCGCTCGTGCTCGATGCGCAGTTCGTCGAGCAGCCGGAGTGCCTGCCGCGCGAAGTACCCGATCTCCGGGTCGTTGCGCTTGGACTCGAGCTCGCTGACGACGACCACGGGCAGCACCACGGCGTGCTCGGCGAAGCGGAACAGGGCCCGCGGATCGCTGAGGAGCACCGAGGTGTCGAGCACGTACGTGCGTTGGGCGACCGATGTGGACGAGTCCGCGGTGGGCCGCTGGGCGGGTTCGCGAGAGACGTTACGAGAGGTCACGACCACTCCATCCCCGGGCCGCACTCGGCCCGGTCACTGTCCTCGACGCGGCCGTTGAGCGGTCCCGAAGCACCGTTGCCTGGCCGCTTCGACCGGGCACTGTGCCCGATGGGGCCAAGCTACGACCGGCCCCTGACAGGGGTGCCGCGACACGCGGTTCCGCAGGTTACGGTCGCGTGAACGCGCACCGCGGCGGCCGGGAGGCGCGGTGCGGGCCCGCCACGCGCCTCCCGTCCGTCCCCGTGTCACGTTCGGTCGCACGCCTCCCGCTCCGACCCGCCCGCTCGCTCGGTTCATTCCGCGAAAGCGACAGGCTGCGGCGGACGGTGCGCGGCAGCAGCGGCACGGACCGTGCGGCAGCGGCACGCAGGCCGCGCGGGCGCTACTGCATCGTGGCGTAGGACAGGCAGGCGTCGCGGAACATGTCGAGCGTCGCGTCCGTGGTCGAGGCGAACACCGACACCCGTGCGACCCCGAGCCGCGTCGTCGCGGTCACCCCGTGGTTGTGCAGCGCGGCGGACAGCGCGGTGAGCCGGCCCTGCGGCGGACGCAGCACGACGATGCCGGCACGCTCGCGCGGGTCCCGGCTCGACTCGACCGACAGGCCGAACTCGTCGGCGATGTCGAGGACCCGCTCGACCCGGTCGGCGACCCGCTCCTGCACGGCCGCGACCCCGACGGAGACGAGGCGTTCGAGCGACACGGCCATACGGGCCTGGGCGACGGGGTCGACGCGCGTCATCTGGTAGCCCGCGGCACCCGGCTTCACCGAAGGCACCTCGGTCGGCCACCCGGTCGTGCCGTGCGGTCCCGACAGCGCCGGACGCAGGCGGCCCAGTGCCCGGTCGCTGAACGCGACGAAGCCCGTGCCCCACCCGGCGTGGAGCCACTTCTGCCCGCCGGTGGCGACGACGTCGGCGACCTCGTACGGGGCGTCGACGACCCCGAAGCCCTGGATGGCGTCGACGACGAGCAGGCGGTCGCCGATGACCTCCCGGATCGCGGCGAGGTCGGCGAGGTACCCGGTCTGCCAGTCGACCAGCGACACGGCGACCGCGGTGACGTCGTCGGTCAGGCGCTCCCGGACGAGCGACGGCGTCATCCAGCCGGCACCGGACTCGACCACGACGGGCTGCACACGACCGCCGGTGGCCGACGCGGCGCTCGCGAGTGCGAGCGGCAGGGACGGGTACTCGTCGGCAGCGACGAGGACCCCACCGGTCAGGCCGAACGCGGTGTGCAGCAGTCCGGGGGTCGTCGCGGTCTGCGAGACGACCTGGTCCTCGCGACGGCCGACGAGCCGGGCGGCGACCGTGCGCACCCGGGCGTCCTGCTCGTCGAGCGTCTCCATCGCGCCGAAGCGCATGCGCTCCTGGATCGTGCCGAGGACACGCTGCTCCTCGAGCACGGCGGTCTGCACGGGCCCGAAGGCGGCGTGGTCGAGGTAGCCGGACTCCTCGTCGAAGCCCGCCGCGTACTCGGCGATGTTCACAGGCGCAACCTTCCGTGGGACGAAAACCCTGTGAGCCTACTGGGACCGACCCCGCGCGGGCGAACCTGGGCCACTCGACGCACTCGCAGCAGCACCACGATGCGTCCCCGCTCGAGTCGCCAGACTCCAGGAGCGGGCGACGATCAGCCGCCGAAGCGCCGCGACCGCAGACCGAAGTCGCGGACCGCACGCAGGAAGTCGACCTCGCGCAGGTCCGGGTAGAAGGCCTCGACGAAGTAGAACTCGCTGTGCGCGCTCTGCCACAGCATGAAGTCCGAGAGCCGCTGCTCCCCCGAGGTCCGGATCACCAGGTCGGGGTCCGGCTGGCCCTGGGTGTACAGGTGGTCCCCGATGAGTTCGGGCGTCAGCACCTCGGCCAGGGTGTCGAGCGTGCCGCCGCCCTCGCCGTGCGCCCGGACGATGCTGCGCATGGCGTCCGCGATCTCCCGTCGGCCGCCGTAGCCCACCGCGAGGTTGACGTGCAGGCCGGTGTGGGCCGCACTCCGGGCCTCCGCGTCGGCGAGCGCACCGAGGAGGCCCGCCGGCAGTCCCTCGTCGGAGCCGACGTGCTGCACCCGCCAGTCGCGGTGCCCGGCGAGCGTCCCGGCGAGGTCGCCGATGATCCCGACGAGCTGCTCGAGCTCCTCGCCGCCGCGGCCGGTCAGGTTGTCGGCGGACAGCAGGTAGAGCGTGACGACGTCGATGCCGAGGTCGTCGCACCAGTCGAGGAACTCCGGGATCTTCGCGGCGCCCGCGCGGTGGCCGTGCGCGGCCGACTCGAGCCCGAGCTGCTTCGCCCAGCGACGGTTGCCGTCCACGATCATGGCGACGTGCTTCGGGATCGCCTGACCGTCGATCTGCCGGCGGATACGACGCTGGTAGGCGCGGTAGAGGACACCGCGCCCTGCCCATCCCACCCTGCCGGTCACGCCACGACTGTAGTGCACGGCAGCCGGGTCCGCGCCGGGTCGTGCACTCCCTGCTCCCGTTCGGCCAGGGGCCCTACTGTCGCCGCATGCAGGACGAGACCGCCACGCTCCCCCACGTCCCGTTCACCGAGGAAGCCGCCACCACCGAGCCGCCGCGCCCGGCCTGGCGCGGGTGGATCCACCTCGGCACGTTCCCGTTCGCGATCGCCATGGGCGTGGTGCTGATCTGCCTCGCCGACAGCGCGGCGGCGAAGGCCGGCAGCGCCGTGTTCATGGCGTCGTCGCTGCTGCTGTTCGGGGTCTCGGCGACCTACCACCGCTTCCCGTGGGGCCCGACGGTCAAGAAGGTCCTCAAGCGGATCGACCACACGAACATCCTGCTGCTCATCGCCGGCACCTACACACCGATCGCGATCTGTGCCCTGCCGCACACGCTCATGGTCGTCGTGCTGTGGGTGATGTGGTCGGGTGCCGCGCTCGGCATCGCCTTCCGCGTGCTGTGGATCGGCGCCCCGCGCTGGCTCTACGTGCCGATCTACCTGGTGCTCGGGTGCGCCGCGCTCGGCCTGCTCCCGCAGTTCTTCGCCGCGAGCGTGCCGATGACCGTGCTGGTGCTCTCCGGCGGACTGGCCTACATCCTCGGCGCCCTGGTGTACGGCTTCAAGCGCCCCGACCCCGCCCCGACCGTGTTCGGCTTCCACGAGGTCTTCCACGCCCTGACCGTCGTCGCGTTCGCCGCGCAGTGGGTCGGCGTGCTCATCGTCGCGCTGCACCCGGTGCGCTGACCGCAGCCGCCGCGGACCGCGGCAGGGGGGGCGACCCGGGTGACCGCAGACGGACGGGAGGCCCGTGGCACGCTCGCCACGGGCCTCCCGTCCGTCTGCTGGTCCCGTCTCGGCGCCGGTGCCGTCGGCGCGTCAGCCGCGTTCGGTGTCGTCGCCCACGTCGGTCCGGCCGTCCTCATCGGCGCGACGCATCGGCTCGTCGGTGCTCGCACCACCGGCGTCGGACTCGAGCCGCTGGCGGATCTCCGCGCGGTAGCGGGTCCGACGGATGCGTCGGGTCATGTCGACCACGAGCAGGATCGTCACGACCGCGACGACCGCGATCGCCACGAAGCCGGCGACCCCGGGGGTGACGTCGACGTCGGGCACGACGGTCGGGCTCGGGCTGGGGGCGGCGGCGATGGCCGTCAGGATGGTGCTCACGCGGTGGTGTCCTCGTCGTCAGGGAGCCCCGCGAACAGGTCGGACTCCGGCAGGTCGCTGGGCACGCGTGCCTCGACGAGCTGGTAGTCCTCGGTGGGCCACACCGTCGCGAGGAGGTCGTTCGGCCAGGAGAAGAAGAAGCTGTCCGGCGGCACCTGGCTCGCGTGCGCGTGCAGGGCGGCGTCGCGCGCGTCGAAGTACGCGCTGACGTCGACGTGCGTCGTCGCGAGGTCGGGTCGGTCGGCGAAGCGCTCGACCCACTCGCGGAGCTGCTCGATCGCCGGGCTGTCCGGGTCGCGGTCGCGCAGCGCATCGTAGATCGTGCGGAAGCGGCGGGGGTTCATGGTCCGCTCGTAGTAGAGCTTGCTGACCGCCCACGGCGCCCCCGCGGCCGGGTACTTCGTCGGGTCGGCGGCGTCGCGCCATGCGGCCACGGAGACCTCGTGCGTGCGGATGTGGTCGGGGTGCGGGTAGCCGCCGTTCTCGTCGTAGGTGACGAGCACGTGCGGGCGGAAGCGGCGGACCACGCGGACGAGCGCCTCGGTCGAGTACTCCAGCGGGACGGTCGAGAACGTGCCCGGTCGGACCGTCTCGCCCTTCTCCGCGTCCGGCAGTCCGGAGTCGTGGTAGCCGAGCCACACGTGCTCGATGCCGAGCGCTGCCTGCGCCGCCGCCATCTCGGACCGGCGGTAGCCCGCCATGTCGCGGTGTGCACGACTCGTCGCGGGCTCGCCGAGCTGGTCGTTGAGGATGTCCCCGGCCTCGCCGCCCGTGCACGAGACGACCATCACCTGGTGGCCCTCGGCGACGTACCGGGCGGAGGTCCCGGCGCCCTTGCTCGACTCGTCGTCGGGGTGGGCGTGGACGGCCAGCAGGCGGAACGGCACGAGGATCCTCACGGGAGCGGGTCGAGCGGGGCGCGCACGCGTCGACCGCGGGCGTGGGGGCAGCGCACAGCGGGGCGTGAACTACCCTGGGACCAGGATAATCACCCCGGGAGCCCCCAACTGTCCGAACCGCTGCACCCCACCGTCACCGCTCCGACCGCTGCCCCGGGCACGGTCGCGTCGCTGGACGACCGGTACGGGCGCACGCCGGACCGCCGGCGCCGCAGCAGGCTGGTCGGCATCGTCGCCGCGATCGCCGTCGTGCTGGTCTTCGTCGCGTGGGTGGTCTGGGCCGGGCTCGACCAGGAGTCGCACGGCCTCGACAACACCGAGCTCGGCTACACCGTCGTCTCGGACCACCAGACGGTCGTGCACTCGCAGGTCTCGGCCGACCCGGGCACCGAGGTCCGCTGCGCCGTGCAGGTGCTCGACAGGTCGTACTCGATCGTCGGGTGGAAGGAGGTCACGCTGCCGGCATCCGATCAGCGCACCCGCTCGATCTCGACCTCGGTGAACACCACGACCCGCGGCGTGACCGGCTTGATCCACGACTGCTGGGTTCCCTAGACTCGACTGATTCGCGGACGAGACCGGCCACACCGGCCGGTCTCGTCCTTTGTCGAAAGGGAGACCGATGAGCAACGACACGCAGACCACCTGGCTGACCCAGGAGGCTCACGACCGTCTCACGGCCGAGCTCGAGCAGCTGTCGGGCCCGGCCCGCAAGGAGATCGCGGACCGCATCGAGGCGGCGCGTGAAGAGGGTGACCTCAAGGAGAACGGCGGCTACCACGCCGCGAAGGACGAGCAGGGCAAGATCGAGGCCCGCATCCGCCAGCTCACCGAGCTGCTCAAGCACGCCACCGTGGGCGAGGCGGACTTCGACGGCACCGTCGAGCCGGGCACCGTCGTGACGGCGGTCATCGCCGGCGACGAGTCGACCTTCCTCGTGGGCAACCGCGAGATCGTGGCCGAGGGGTCCGACCTGACCGTGTACAGCCCGGTCAGCCCGGTCGGCGCCGCGATCCTCGGGCTGCGCGAGGGCGAGGAGACGACCTACACGGCGCCGAACGGCAAGGAGATCAGCGTCAAGGTGACGAAGGTCGAGCGCTACCAGCCGTAGGCGCGGCCGCGCTGCGCCGCCGGGCTGTGCGCTGCATCGAACCACGAAGCCGACGTGGAACCAGGCACCGAGCCTGGTTCCACGTCGGTTTCCTGGTTCGACTGCGGGTCGCGCTGCGTCGGGCCGAGCGGCGCCCGGACGCCCGACCCCGGGCAGCGTCAGCGCGGGACGACGTCGCGGTGCGCGAGCGGCCGGACGCACGGGAAGCACACGAGGTCCCCGACCCGGACGTCCCCCGGCAGCAGCACCTCGTGCCCAGCCGTCCCGGTCGTGTTCGTCGCGACCGTCACCTCGGCCACGGGAGCGACGCTGCGCCGGCCGATCAGGCGCACCTCGGTGAGCACGGCGCAGTCGGGCACCGCCGCGTCGAGCTCGACGAAGACCACGCCCCACGGTCGCCGCACACGGGTGACGGTCGCCACGGTGACGCAGACGTCGGCGGGGTGCCAGTCGCGCGGACGGTACCGCGGCGGTGCCTGCTCCGCGGTGTGCACGCACGGGGTCCCGGCCACCGCAGCCAGGCGCTGCATCGAGACGGCGCACACGCGGACGTCGTCGACGGTCGCCTCGGTGCGCGCCGGCCAGACGGTCGGGTCGAGCGGATCGGGCAGCGAGGCACGG
Organism: Curtobacterium sp. SGAir0471; assembly: GCF_005490985.1. Classification (NCBI taxonomy): domain Bacteria; kingdom Bacillati; phylum Actinomycetota; class Actinomycetes; order Micrococcales; family Microbacteriaceae; genus Curtobacterium; species Curtobacterium sp. SGAir0471. The sequence goes on along the minus strand of NZ_CP027869.1, from coordinate 796,485 downwards.
AGCGAGGGCAGGATCGACGTGAGGGTCATGACGGGAGCATCACGCGCCTCCAGGCCGTCCGCGGTGTCGCTCACGCGACCCTGACGCGCGCGCGGCCCTCCCGTGCGGGCCCCTGACACCCACGCGGGCGACCGTCGTCGCAGCACGCTGAACGGCAGCGACCGGGGCCGTCGGGTCAGTTCTCGAGCAGCTCCGGACGGAAGCCGACCTCGTGGAGGCGCTGGATGACCTCCTGTGCGTGCTCGGGGCCGCGGGCCTCGATCGACAGGTCCAGGGCGACCTCGTTGATCACCAGACCCTGCCCGTGCCGGGTGTGCAGCACCTCGACGACGTTGGCGCCGGCATCCGAGATGACCTGCGCGACACGGGCGAGCTGACCCGGGCGATCCGGCAGCATGATCCGGATGCCGATGTAGCGCGACGCGGCGACGAGACCGCGGGTGATGATGCGCTCCATCATGAGCGGATCGATGTTGCCGCCGCTCAGCAGCACGACCGTGCGGCCGGTGTCACGGACGGCGCCGGACATGATCGCCGCGACACCCACGGCGCCGGCCGCCTCGACGACGAGCTTCGCCCGCTCGAGCAGGACGAGCAGCGCGCGGGCGGTGTCGTCGTCCGACACGGTGACGATGTCGTCGACCAGGTCGCGGATGATCGGGAAGTTGAGGTCGCCGGGTCGGGCCACCGCGATGCCGTCCGAGATCGTCGGCTTCGTCGTGATCGTGACCGGCTCGCCGGCGGTGATCGACGACGGGTAGGCCGCGGCGTTCTCCGCCTGCACGCCGATCACCCGGATCGGACGGCCCAGGCGCTCGGCCATCCCCTTCACCGCAAGGGCGATGCCGGAGATGACCCCGCCGCCGCCGATCGGCACGACGACGGTGTCGACGTCGGGCACCTGGTCGATGATCTCCAGCCCGAGCGTTCCCTGGCCGGCGATGACGTCCGGGTGGTCGAAGGGCGGGATGAACACCGCTCCGGTGCGGGCGGCGAAGTCCTTGGCGGCGCTCAGGGCCTCTTCCACCGAGTGGCCGCGCAGGACCACCTCGGCGCCGTAGTGCCGCGTCGCCTGGAGCTTCGGCAGCGCGACCCCCACCGGCGTGAAGATCGTGGCCGGGATGCCGAGTTCGCGGGCCGCGAGTGCCACACCCTGCGCGTGGTTGCCGGCGCTCGCGGCGACGACGCCGGCCGCACGCTGCTCGGGGCCGAGCGCGGCCAGACGGTTGTAGGCACCGCGCACCTTGTAGGCGCCCGTCCGCTGCAGGTTCTCGCACTTCAGGTGCACCGGCGAGCCGAGCAGCTCCGCCAGGAACTGGGAGGTCTCCATCGGCGTGACGCGTGCGACGCCCGCGATGGTCCGCTGCGCGGCCTCGATGTCCGCCAGCGAGGGGAACGCCGCGGTCTGCTGCTGGGGCACGGAGGTGTCGGTCACGGTCCCATCATCGTCCGTCAGGGCGTCGACGGCGAACTCGTGACGATCCTGCGGTGAGCGCCCGCTCAGCCCGCGGTGCCCTTCGTCGCGGTGGGCTGCTCGTCGCTGCCCGGCGCAGGGACGCCCTCGGGGTGGCGCTTCCGCCAGCGGCGGCGCTTCTTGGCCTCGACGCTCGCGTGGTGGTCGCGCTGCTTCGCCTCGAGCACGTGGTCGGAGTCGAGCCCCTTCCACCGGCCGCTGGCGATCGTCGTGACCATCGAGTTCACGGTCGCGATGAGCGGGACGGCGAAGAACGCGCCGGCGATGCCCGCGAGCCCGGACGCCGCGGTGACGCCGAGCACGACGGCGAGCGGGTGCACCTTGACGGCGCTGCCCATGACCAGGGGCTGCAGGATGTGCCCCTCGACCTGCTGCACGACGAGGATGACGCCGAGCATGATGAGCGCCGCGACCCAGCCGTTGAAGATGAGCGCGATGAACACCGCGAGGAATCCGGTCACGATGGCGCCGACGACCGGGATGAACGCGCCGAGGAAGACGAACACGGCGATCGGGATGACGAGCGGCAGCTGGAGCGCGGCGGCCCCGATGCCGATGCCCACGGCGTCGACGAAGGCGACGAAGATCTGCACGCGGATGAAGCTCGTCAGCGTCGTCCACCCGGCGACCCCGGCACCGTCGATGGCGGGCCGGGCCTTCTTCGGGAACAGCCGGACCGTCCAGCGCCAGACGTTCTTGCCGTCGATGAGCAGGAAGATCACCGTGAAGATGACCACGAAGAGCCCGGTGAGCAGGTGCGTCAGCGACGAGCCCGCGCTCGCGACGCCGGACAGGATCGAGCCGGAGTTGCTCGACAGCCAGTCGGTCGCCTGGTTCAGGTAGTTGTTGAGGTCGGACTGGCTGATGCCGAGTCCGGAGTTCAGCACGAAGTCGCGGATGGTGTCGTACTGCGCGAGCGTCCGGTCGCGCAGCGAGGGGTAGGCCGCCGCGATCTGGTCGATGACGAGCCAGATGAGCCCGCCGACGGCCGCGAGCCCACCGACCAGGCTGACCACGACGGCGATCCACTTCGGCACGTGGTGGCGCTGCATCCAGTTCGACAGCGGCACGAGCAGGGCTGCCACGACGATCCCGATGAGGAACGGGATGAGCACCTCGCTGAAGAGCGTGACGAGGTAGATGAAGACCGCGACGACGCCGATGACGACGAGCACGCGCCACGACCAGGCGCCTGCGATCCGCATGCCCGTCGGCACGACCTGCTCGACGACGGGATCCGGATGCGTCTTCTTTCCCCAGGCCATGCGGCGAGTGTACCGACGGGTACCGGAGCGTGTTCCAGATGCGGCATACGTCCGTCCGACGTGGGTGTCGGCGCGGATCGGTAGCGTCGTGCCATGGTCAGGTCCACGCTCTCCGCCGCCGAGGCCCGCCGCGTCACCCTGGCGGCGCAGGGCTTCGGCGCTCCCGCCCGTGACGTGGTCGGCACCCGCACGCTGACGAGCACGATCGGCCGGCTCGGGCTCCTGCAGATCGACTCGGTGAACGTCTTCGAGCGGAGTCACTACCTGCCGCTCTTCGCCCGCCTCGGCTCCTACGACAAGGCCGCGCTGGACCGACTCACGATGCGGCGCACCGGCCCGTACGCCGAGTACTGGGCACACGAGGCCGCGTTCCTGGCGCGCGCCGACCTCCCCCTCTTCCGCTGGCGCATGGACGCGTACCGCGACCGCGATGCCCGACCGAACCGGATCGCGGGGGTCGAACGCACCGCGGGCGTCCGCCGGGAGCTCCGCGCCCTGCTCGCCGCCGAGGGCCCCCTGCCCGCGAGCGCCGTCGAGCACGAGGCGAACGTCCGCCGCGGCCCGTGGTGGGGCTGGAGCGACGTGAAGGCGGGGCTCGAGCAGATGTTCCGCTGGGGCGAGGTCGTCAGCGCCGGCCGCGCCGGGTTCGAGCGCGTGTACGCCCTGCCCGACCAGGTGCTGCCGCCGGGCACGCTCGAGGGCGCTCCGGACCGGCACACCGCCGTCACCGAGCTGGTCCGGCGCGCCGCACGCGCGTCCGGTGTCGGGACCCGGGCGGACCTCGCCGACTACTTCCGTCTGCGCGCGGACGACACGACCGCCGCGATCGCGGAGCTCGAGGAGCGCGGCGAGCTCGCGTCGGTCCGGGTGGAGGGGTGGCGGGACCGCGCGTGGATGCACGTCGACGCCCGGGTCCCGCGGCACGTCACGGCCGACGCGGTGCTCAGCCCGTTCGACCCGGTCGTGTGGTTCCGTCGCCGCGCTGAGCGCATGTACGACTTCCACTACCGGATCGAGATCTACACGCCGGCGCCGAAGCGGGTGTTCGGCTACTACGTGCTGCCCGTCCTGCAGGACGACCGCCTGACCGGACGCGTCGACCTGAAGAGCGACCGGCAGCGGGGCGTGCTCCGGGTGCGGACCGCGTGGCAGGAGCCGGGCGAGCGCCTGGACGCGGAGCGCCTCGCCGAGACGCTGCGGCGGGCGGCGGCGTGGCAGGGACTCGACGGTGTCGAGGTCACCGACCGTGGCACCGCGGCCACCGCGGTCGCGGCAGCACTCGGGGTCGCGCTCGTCCCGCACGTGGCGGCGGACGACGCCGATGCGGCCGAGGCGGCTCCGGGCGACGACGCGGTCGCCTGAGGTCCGGCCGGGAGGCACGGTGCACCTCCGCCGCGCAGGTCCGGTCCGGCCCTGCCCGGCTCTGTCCGGCCCGGTGGTCGCGCTGGCACGCCGTGCTCGCGAAGCGCCGCGACGCAGGCGAGACGCCGCGATCCGCGTGAGACGCCGCGACTTCCGGGGGCGTCTCGCCGCGACGAGGCCGTCCCGCACCGACGCCGGCGTCTCGACGCGACGAGACCGCCCATCCGGACGCCGGCTTCTGGACAGCGTGAGGCCGTCACCCACCGACGCCGGCGTCTCGACGCCCGTCCGTCAGAACCGGTCCAGGCTCCCCCGGAGTCGCGCGACCCGGTCGGGCAGCGGTGGGTGCGTCGAGAACAGCCGGTCCATCACGCCGGGTCGCATCGGGTCGGCGATCCACAGGTGCGCCATCGACGAGTTCTGCGTGCGGGTCGGTCGGCCGTACGCCTGGAGCTTCTCGAGCGCACGGGCGAGTCCCTCGGGGTACCGCGTCGTCATCGCACCCGTGGCGTCCGCGAGGTACTCGCGCTGCCGGGAGACCGCCGCCTGCACCGCTGCGGCGGCGATCGGCGCGATGAGCACCGCCACGATCCCGGCGATGATCAGGATCGGGTTGCCGCCGCCGCCGTTGTCGTTGTTCCGTCCGCGACCGCTCAACCCGCTGAAGATCGAGATGCGCAGGAGCACGTCCGCCAGGAACCCGACCGCGACCACCAGGCCGAACACGATCGTCGAGACGCGGATGTCGTAGTTCTTGACGTGTCCGAGTTCGTGGGCCATGACGCCCTGCAGTTCGCTGTCGTCCATGATCGCCAGCAGCCCGGTCGTCGCCGCGACGATGGCGTGCTCCGGGTCACGGCCGGTGGCGAAGGCGTTGGGCGCGGGGTCCTCGATGACGAACACCCGGGGCATCGGCATGCCGTTCGTGATCGCCAGGTTCTCGACGGTCCGCCAGAGCCGCGGCTCCGTGGTGCGGTCGACCTCGATGCCGCCCGCGATCGCCGTCGCCTGACGCCCGGCCAGGAAGTACTGGAGCAGCGCGTACCCGAGGGCGACGACGAGGACGATCACCCCGATCGAGACGTTGCCCGCGAGGTACCCGCCCAGGAACCCGAGCGCCCCGACGACGAGCAGGAAGACCAGGACGATGACGACGGTGTTGCGCTTGTTCCGCGCGATGGCGCTGTACACGGGTCAGGCCGCCCCGGTCGCGGTCAGAACTGGACGCGCGGCGGTTCGGCGATCGCCGCGGGCTCTGCCGTCTCGAAGAACGACGCCTCGGTGAACCCCTTGCTCTTCGCGAACGTCGAGTTGGGGAAGACGCGGATCTTCGTGTTCAGCTCGCGCACGCCGCCGTTGTAGAAGCGCCGTGCGGCCTGGATCTTGTCCTCGGTGTCGACGAGCTCGGACTGCAGCTGCAGGAAGTTCTGGCTCGACTGCAGCTGCGGGTAGCCCTCGGCGACGGCGAACACGCTCTTCAGGGCCTTCTGCATGTGTCCCTCGGCCACCGAGGCGCTCGAGGCGTCACCGGCACCGAGCGTCTCGGCCCGGGCACGCGTCACCGACTCGAACACGGACTTCTCGTGCGCGGCGTACCCCTTCACCGTGTCGACGATGGTGGGGATGAGGTCCGCGCGGCGCTTCAACTGCACCGTGATGTCGCTCCATGCCTCGTCCACGCGCAGCTTCAGCGTGACGAGCGAGTTGTAGGTCACCCAGAGGTAGATCCCGATCACGACGAGCAGGACCACCACCACTCCGACGACGATCAGCGTCGTGACGAGTCCGGTGTCCATCTGGGCGTACTCCTTTGCGCGTCGGGTCCGGCGCGGTGGGACTGCGACCGGTGCGTGGCCGTGGGACGACCGTCCACGAGTGTACCGAGGCGCACCAGGACGACCCGTTCGCGCAGTGCGGTTCACGGGTGATTCCCGAGTGGCGTACACCCGCCGTCCGGCGACCGCTGTCCCCGGACCCTCTCGGGTACACGTCGTGGGACACATCATCCGGGTGGCGGATTGACCCACGCCCGATCTTCACGTCTGATGGAGCCGGTGGACACGCTCGGGGACAACGTGCAGCAGGGGACCGTCGGCGACGGCGGTCCTGTCGGTCGACCCCGGTTCCACGCCGGGCTGCTGACCGCGGCCCTGGCGATCGCGATGACGGCCGGCGGGGTCCTGCTCGGTGCGCCGCCCGCCTCCGCGACAGCGACCTCCACGACGACCACGACCACCGCGGCTGCATCCCAGCGCACCGTCGACGCCCCGAGCACGAGTACCACGAGCACCGAGACCGAGCCGCAACCGCAGCCGGACGACGACGCTTCCCGGACCGCCTCCCCGACGCCCTTCCCCAGTTCGGCACCCTGCCACCCGACACCGGTTCCCCCTCGCCGACGCCGACCGATCGCCCCGCCGTCCGTCCGACCATCGCCGACCCGGGCGACGTCACGACCGCGACCGTCCGGCTCCACGGCAGCGGCACCCCCGGGCACCGCGTGCGCGTCGCCGGACCCGCGGTCACCGGCGCGACCGGCTGTACCGCGACCGTGGCCACCGACGGGTCGTGGGCGTGCATCGCCACCGTCCACTCGGGTCCGCAGCAGGTCTTCACGGTGGTCGACGAGACGGACACCGCGCTCGGGTCCTCCCGCGCGCCGGCGTCCGACGTCGTGGTCCCCCCGGTCGTCACCACCGACCACCCGACGTCGGGGCCCGTGTCCGGTACCGGCCTGCCCGGCGCGACCGTCGCCGTGTCCGTCTCCGGTACGCCGGCCGACCGGACCGCGCGGGTGGACGCCAGCGGCCACTGGACCGTCGCGCTCCCCGGCAGCACCCGGGACGGCCGCGCGACGGTCTCCGCGTCCCAGATCGCGAGCACCGGCAACGGCTTCCGCTCCGACCTGCGGAGCGCCCCGTCGTCCCCGCGCACGATCGTCGTCGACCGGACCGCCCCGGCAGCGCCCGTCGTCACCGCGCCGGGCGCCGACGAGCGCGTCCGCTCCCAGCCGTTCACGGTGCGCGGCACCGGTGAGGCCGGTGCGGTCCTGACGGTGTACCTCGACCGGTCACCGGTGTGCCGGACCGACGTGGGCGCCGACGGCCGGTGGTCGTGCACGACGACCGGCACGACCGCAGCCGCCGGGACCCGGACCCTGAGCGCGATGCAGCAGGACGCCGCGGGCAACTCCTCAGCGTCGTCGACCGGCGTCCGGGTGGCACTGTCCGGCTCGACACCCACCGACGGCTCGAGCGCGGGCGCGTCCGGCCCGACGATCGGACCGACGTCGTCGTCCGCCGCACCGGGCTCGCCCGACGGGACACCGGGGGCGACGGCCGGTGGCGGCACCGGCACGACGGGCAGCGACCCGACGGGCACCGGCACGGGCGGTGGGACGACCGGCGCGGCGGAGGGCGGCGCGGGCAGCACCCCGAGCGGCGTGCCCGACTGGTCGGGCCCCGCCGGCGACTGGACCGCCGGCACGGCCTACGACCGCGGTGTCCGCACCGTCCAGGCGTCGTTCTCGTGGGGCACCGTGCTGCTCGCGACGGGGGTGGCAGCCGGGTTCCTCGTGCTCGTCGCCGTCCCGCTCGCGGTGGCCGGTGCCGCCGTCCGCGGTCGCCTCCGCAACCCGTTCACCGCCCTGCTCGGCCGCAACCGCTCGCGGCGTGACCGACGGCTCGGCGACGAGACCCTGCCGACCTGGGCCGCCGCCGCACTCGGCGTGGGCATCGTCGTCGTGACGACGCTCCTCGGTGTCGGCATCTCGCTCGAGGCCCGGTACGTCCGCCTCGCCCTCGGGGTGCTGGCCGGTTCTGCCGTCACGACCGCGGCCGTCGTCCTGGCCACCCGCTGGGCCGCCGGCCGTGACCGCACCGCCGTCGGCTTCCGCGTCTCGCCCTGGCTCGTGCTCGCCGCCGTCCTGGGCTGCGCCCTGACCCGGGTCACCGACCTCTCCCCCGCCCTGGTCGTCGGCGCAGTCCTCGTGCCCGTCGGACGACCGGGCGCCGACACCGCCGCCCTGCGTCTCGGGTCGAGCGTCGCCCGCGGGGTGCGGAGCGCCACCGCCCGCTCGGTCGCGCTGCTCGCGGTCGCCGCCACCGGCTGGGTGCTGCACTCGCTCGTCGGCGGCTCGGGGTTCTGGACGACGCTCACGGCCGAGTTCGCCACCACGCTGTGCGTCGGGGCGGTCGGCGCGCTCGTGGTCACCCTGCTGCCGTTCCCCGGGTCGGCGGGCCCGGCGCTCGTCACCGGGGCACGCGCCCGTTGGGTCGCCCTCACGGCCGGCGCGGTCGCGCTCGCGGCACTCACCACGGGCGCACCCGCCCCCGCCGTCCCCTCGCCGACGGAGACCGCGGTCGCCGCCGGGCTCACGGCCCTCGCAGTCGCCTGCTGCTGGGTCTGGGTTCGCCGGTCGCGCGCCGCCGCGCCGCAGCGCTGACGGGCCACGGTCCCGCCGTCGGCCGGACGGGAGGCACCGGGCTCGACCGCCACGCACCACCGGCACGCATCCGCCGGGCGGGAGGCGCGGTGCACGGCCGCCACGCCCCTCCAGGCCCGCCTGTGCCGGACAGGAGGCGCGGCGCACGGCCGCCACGCCCCTCCAGGCCCACACGTGCCGGACAGGGGGCGCGGCGCACGGCCGCCACGCCCCTCCAGGCCCACACGTGCCGGACAGGGGGCGCGGCGCACGGCCGCCACGCCCCTCCAGGCCCGCACGTGCCGGAGGCGACGCGCACGACCTACCGCCGCTCGCCTCCCGCCCGCCGACCGACGACCCGCGTCAGGCGATGTGGTGCGGAGCGTTCCGCCGGAACAGCCCGGGCAGCAGCCCACCGATCTTCGTCCCGATGCAGAGGCTGACGAAGGTCGCGAGCGGCGTGCCGAGCGCGACCGGGTCGAAGGTGGTGACCGCGACGAGCCCCACGGTGCCCGGCACCAGGAGCAGGAACGCGGGGAAGAACGACACCGTCGCCGGGATCACCGGCACGAGGCGTTCGAGCAGGCGCGTCGCGACGAACAGCAGTGCGGCCGCAGCGCCCGTGGCGACGACGCTCCCCCAGACGGGCGTGGTGCCGCTGACGACCGCGTAGGCGCTCGTCATGACGGCGACGGACACGAGCGTGAGCCGCCAGCCGGAGCGGAACACCAGCCCGAGTCCGACCGCCAGCCCGACCACCGCGACCCAGGACACCCAGTAGGAGGGCACGGCCTCCCAACCGCCGCGGAGGGTGCCGACGCCGGCGACCTCGCCGACGAGCGCGGCGGACGACGGGTCCACGCGCAGCCCGGTCAGCGCGCTGCCCGCGGCGATGCCCGCGGCCATGAAGCCGAGCGTGATGAGCCCCTGCACCAGCCGCGAGGCACCGGTCACGATGTCGGCCGCGGTGAGCTCGAGCAGCGCGTTGGTGATGAGCGCACCGGGCACGAACACCGCCACGGGTGCGCACACGGCGAACAGCGGCACGTGGTCGAAGCCGGTGCCGGCGGCGACGATGCCGACGACGCTCGTCGACATGAAGGCGGCGAGGAAGGGGATGATCGCGACGGCCTCGCGGAAGCGACGGAGCACCAGGCTGAGCACGCCGACCAGGGCGCCGACGACGAGCGCGAGCACGATCGCCCACCACGGGCAGCGGAACACGACCGCCAGCCCGACCGAGGTCAGGGCGTTGCCGGCGATCCAGGGCAGCGCGGGCGGCGGGACGGTGCCCGCACGGATGGCGCGCACGCGGGCGGGGATCTCGGCGAGGGCGATCGACCCGCGCTCCAGGCCGAGCACCAGTCGGTTCGCGCGTGCTGCCTGGCGGGAGGAGAGCTCGACGCCCTCGGCGTTCACGATCGTGGCGGCGCCGGTGGCGACCTCGCTGACCATGACGAGCGCGGGCAGGACCCCCACGGCGAGCGTCGGGCCGACCCCGGCGGCGTCGCGGGCCTTCTCGAGTGCGGAGCGGACGTCGGTCACGGAGCTGCCGGCGTCGAGCAGCAGCGCACCGAGGGTGCCGAGGAGCATGCCGGTGGGGACCGTCTCGCCGTCGACGACCTCGACGTGCGCCTCGGGTCGGTTGAGTGCGTTGCGCAGGTTCGCGAGGGCGCTTCCGAGTCCGACCACGGGACGATCGTAGGGGCCACGCGAGGGCTCCGCGAAAGCGACAGTTCGCCCCGACTGTCGGGCGAACACTGCCGCTCTGGGAGAACGACCACGCCGCCGTCGTACCCCCGGTGGGACTCGAACCCACAACTCGGCGATTTTAAGTCGCATGCCTCTACCGATTGGGCCACGGGGGCGGGCCGCAACAGCCTACCGACGCGACGACGGCCGCCGCCCCACGCGGGGGCGACGGCCGTCGGTCGTCTGGTGCCGGTGCTACTTGGCGTCGGCCGGAGCTGCGACCGGCGCAGCGTCCTTCGAGACGTCCTCCGCCGGGGTGGCGTACGCCGGGCCGGCGGCGTCGGCGGGCTTGCCCTCCTCCGGAGCCGGGGCAGCGACGGCCTTCGGCTCCTCGGCAGCAGCGGGCTTCGGACGCGACGCGAAGGCCTCGAACGCGGCACGCGGGGTCTCGCGGTCGTCGAGCGACGCGATGTCACGGCCCAGGAAGAAGCCGCCCACCCAGTCGCCGATGACGCGCCACTTGCGCTCCCACGACGGCATCGCGAGGCCGTGGTAGCCACGGTGCGCACCCCAGGCCAGGAAGCCCTTCATGGCGAACTTGCCGGACTGGAACACACCGGTGCCGAGACCGAGGCCCGCGACGGCGCCGAGGTTCTCGTGCTTGTAGTCGTTCGTCGCCTCGCCGCGGATCACCGCGACCAGGTTCTTCGCGAGCTGCTTCGCCTGGCGAACGGCGTGCTGGGCGTTCGGCACGCAGAAGCCGCCGACACCGCCGCCGGTCAGGTCAGGGACCGCCGCGACGTCACCGCAGGCCCACGCGTCGGCGATCACGCCGTTGTCGTCGACCACGCGGAGGTCGGGCTGCACACGGATGCGACCGCGCTGCTCGAGCGGGAAGTCGGTCCCCTTGACCATCGGGTTCGCCATGACGCCGGCGGTCCAGATGATGAGGTCGGACTCGATCGTCTGGATCGACTCGTCCTTGGCCTTGAGCTGGCAGACGCCGCCCTCGGCCGAGGCGAGCTGGGTCTCGAGGTGCACCGTGGCTCCGCGGGACGCCAGGTTCTCGAGCACCCAGTGCGAGGTCTCGAGCGACACCTCGGGCATGATGCGGCCCATCGCCTCGACCAGGTGGAAGTGCGTGTCGTCGAAGGACAGCTGCGGGAAGCTCTTCAGCAGGTCGGACGCGAAGGAGCGGAGCTCGGCGAAGACCTCGATGCCGGCGAAGCCACCACCGACCACGACGACGGTGAGCAGGCGGTCACGCTCGGGACCGGCCGGCAGGTTCGCCGCCTTGTGGAAGTTCGTGAGGATCTTGTCGCGGATCGCCGCGGCCTCCTCGATGGTCTTCAGGCCGATGGCCTCGTCCGCGACACCCGGGATCGGGAAGGTGCGCGAGACGGCACCGGCGGTCATCACGATCTGGTCGTAGGACTCCTCCCACGCCTCGCCCTCGGCCGGGGTGATCGTCGCGGTCTTCGTGGCGTGGTCGACCTTCGTGACCTTCGCCGTGACGACGCGCGTCTTCTTCAGGTGGCGACGGTGCGACACGATCGCGTGACGCGGCTCGATCGAACCGGCCGCGACCTCGGGCAGGAACGGCTGGTACGTCATGTACGGGAGCGGGTCCACCATGGTGACCTCGGCTTCACCCTGACGCAGGTGCTTCTCGAGCTTCCAGGCGGTGTAGAAACCGGCGTAGCCGCCGCCGACGACGAGGATCTTGGGCACGGGGGATGATCTCCTTGGAGTGGGGTGGTTGCTTGCCGGGAGGCTGGTCAGACTTCGCCGCCACCCGCCCCGACTCCAGCGTCTGCGATGCCATCATACGCCCGGCACTCACACCGGGAGGGCGACCAGTCCACGCGCTCGAGCGCGAGGTCGCCGATGGGGTTGACGCCGGGTCCGGCAGCGAGGGCGTGGCCGACGAGGGCGTGCAGGCACTTCACGCGGGTGGGCATGCCACCGGCGCTGATGCCGTCGATCTCGTCGACGTGCTCGATCGACTCGCGGTCCGCCAGGTAGGACTCGTGGGCCGCGCGGTACTGCGCCGCGACGGTCTCGTCCTCGAGCAGGGCGGCGAGCTCGGGCATGACGTGGTTCGCCTCGAGCGTGCTCACGGCCGCGGTGGCGGCGGGGTGGCACAGGTAGTAGAACGTCGGGAACGGGGTGCCGTTCGCGAGTCGGGGCTTCGTCGACACGACGGTGGGGTTGCCGCACACGCACCGTGCCGCGATCCCGACGACGTCGCGGGCCGGTCGCCCGAGCTGCGCCGAGACGACCTGGATGTCGCGGTCGGACGGCGGGTCGAAGGGAGGGGTCGTCACGGGCACGTGAGCCTACCCGAGACCCGCTCGCCGTCCTACTCCGTGACGGCGGAGCCGCTCGGGCCCTACTTGCCGTCGCTGGTGGCGGCGCCGGTCGGGTCCCCGGTGCCGGAGACGTCGGGAGCGACGAGCTCCTCGGTGGTCTTCTCCGTCAGGCCGGACTGCAGGACGCTGGAGAGCATCGCCTGCACCCAGTCGACCTTCGGCGTCTGCACGGTCGAGCTGACCGGGCTGCCGGAGTCCGTCTCGGCACGGTCGGACCCCTTCGCCTGCTCGGCGCCCATGACGAGGTAGCTCTCCTCGCCCGGGTAGACGTAGAGCAGCCGGTCACGGGCCTGCGCCTCGATGTAGGCCGGGTCGTCCCACCGTGCAACGTCCTGCTTCTTCTGGCTGACGTCCGCCTTCTGCGCCGCCACCTCGCGCTGCTGCTGCGCGATCTGCTCCTGCTGCTGGATCAGCGTACGCAGCGAGGGCGCGAGCACGACGACGAACAGCACGATGATCGCCAGCATGAGCAGGCTGAACCCCGAGAACCGGATCGACCGGTACCAGGGCTGCTCGTGCGCGCCGGACTCCGGCACGGCCACGGGGATGCGGCGGACGCGGGGCTTCTGGCTGGGCACGGCTCGACGATAACCCGGCCCCGGTCGGTCGCGTGGCCCGGCACGCGGGCCGGCACGCGTCGCTCGGTACCCTCCCAGCGGACGGGAGGCGCGGCGCACGGTCGCCACGCGCCTCCCGTCCGACGGTCGGTCCGGCCGCACTCCCGTCCCGGCCCCGACGGTTCCCGTCGCAGGACTCGCCGCCCGCTGACGTCCTGGTCGCACGACTTGCCGCCGGCGCCGAAGTCGAGCGGCAGGTCGTGCGACCGGAACCCGGGCCGACGGCAGTGACCCGTACCGGCGTCGGCGGCGGCAGGACCGCCCGGGAACGGCGAGACGCCGCCCTCCCGGAAGGAGGACGGCGTCTCGAGCCGTGCGGTGTGCGACCTAGAGCGCGGCGGCGCGGGGGAACGCGGTGCGGCCGGCGTAGACGGCGGCGTCGCCCAGTTCCTCCTCGATGCGGAGCAGCTGGTTGTACTTCGCGACGCGGTCCGAACGGGCCGGGGCGCCGGTCTTGATCTGACCGCCGTCGACGGCCACTGCGATGTCGGCGATGGTGGTGTCCTCGGTCTCGCCCGAGCGGTGCGACAGGATCGCGGTCATGCCGTGGCGGTGTGCCAGGGAGACGGCGTCGAGGGTCTCGGTCAGCGTGCCGATCTGGTTCACCTTGACCAGGATCGAGTTGCCGGCCTGCTCGTCGATGCCCCGCTGCAGACGCTTCGGGTTCGTGACGTACAGGTCGTCGCCGACGAGCTGGAGCTTCGAGCCGAGCTCGGCGGTGAGGTGCTTCCAGCCCTCCCAGTCGTCCTCGGCCAGGGCGTCCTCGATGGTGACGAGCGGGTAGTTCGCGACGAGGTCCGAGAAGTACCCGGTGAACTCCTCGCTCGAGAGCTGCTTGCCCTCGAACGCGTACTTGCCGTCGTGGAAGAACTCGGTCGCGGCGACGTCGAGGCCGAGCGCGATGTCCTTGCCGGGCGTGAAGCCGGCCTTCTCGATCGCGGCGAGCAGGAAGTCGAGCGCCGCGCGGTTCGAGGCGAGCTCGGGGGCGAAGCCACCCTCGTCGCCGAGGCCGGTCGCGAGACCCTGCTTCTTCAGCTCGCCCTTGAGGGCGTGGTAGGTCTCGACGCCCCAGCGCAGCGCCTCGGAGAAGCTCTCGGCGCCGTAGGGCACCAGGAAGAACTCCTGGATGTCGACGTTGGTGTCGGCGTGCGCGCCACCGTTCACGACGTTCATGAGCGGGACCGGCAGCGTGTGCGCGTTCGGGCCGCCGAGGTAGCGGAACAGGGGCAGGTCGGCCGAGTCGGCTGCGGCGCGGGCGACCGCGAGGGACGCACCGAGGATCGCGTTGGCGCCCAGGCGGGACTTGTTCTCGGTGCCGTCGAGCTCGATGAGCGCGGCGTCGACGAGGCGCTGGTCGGTGGCGTCGAAGCCCTCGAGCGCCGGGCCGATCTCGTCGAGGACGGCGTCGACGGCCTTCAGGACGCCCTTGCCGCCGTAGCGGTTCGCGTCGCCGTCGCGGAGCTCGTACGCCTCGAACGCACCAGTGGATGCACCGGACGGGACGAGCGCGCGCGAGACCACGCCGTCGTCGAGGAGGACCTCGACCTCGACCGTCGGGTTGCCTCGGGAATCGAGGACTTCGCGTGCGCCTACGGCATCGATCTGGGCCACGGGGTACTCCCTACGAGTTCGGTTGTGGTGGACAGCGGGTCGATCCTACCGAGGCGCGGTGGACGTCTCGCCGCGGATGACGTCGGGTGTGGAGGAGTTCACGCCAGCGGGCGGAACTCGACACCTTCCAGGGTCTCGGTGTCGGCGCGCACGCTGGCGAAGGCCGCGAAGCCCTGCTCGGCGAGCCCGGCGAGCAGGTTCTTGGTGTTCTTCGGCCGGCGCTCGAGGCGCACGCGGCGGTGCGACTCGAGGGCCTCGGACTTGAGCGCCGCGAGACGGATCGGGTCGACGTCCTTGTCGTACAGGAGCACGACCGCGTCGGACTCCGCCGACTCGGGCAGCGTGACGAGGTCGACGAGCCGCTCGAACCCGAGCGAGAACCCGACCGCGGGGACGTCCTGCCCGAGGAAGCGCCCGATCATGCCGTCGTAGCGACCGCCGCCGCCCAGGCTGTACCCGAAGTCCGGGTGGGCGACCTCGAAGATCGTCCCGGTGTAGTAGCCCATGCCGCGCACGAGCGTCGGGTCGAAGCGGAGGTCGACGCCGGGCAGGGCCTCGCGCAGCCGGAGCAGGTCGGCGAAGGCCTCGGCGTCGAGCCACGCCGCGCCCTCGACCGAGTCCCAGCCCGCTGCCTCGAGCGCGCGGATGGTGTCCTCGAGGCCGGGCAGGTCGGCACCGATCGTCGACCGGAGCTCGGCGGCCACGCCGTCGGCACCGATCTTGTCGAGCTTGTCGACCGTGATCAGGGCCCTTTCCGCGGCGCCGGGGTCCGTGATCCCCCACGAGGCGAGCAGCGCGAGCAGGATCCGCCGGTCGTTGATGCGGATCGTGGTGTCCGCGATGCCGAGCGCGTCGAGCGCCGCGGTGGTCGCGCGGATGAGCTCGATCTCCGCGAGCTGCCCCGGCTCGCCGAGGATGTCGATGTCGCACTGGACGAACTGCCGGTAGCGCCCCTTCTGCGGACGCTCGGCACGCCAGACCGGTGCGATCTGCACGGCGCGGAACACCGACGGCAGCTCGGCACGGTGCGAGGCGTAGAAGCGGGCGAGCGGGACGGTCAGGTCGAAGCGGAGCCCGAGGTCCGCGAGGTCGAGCGGTGCACCCGCCTGCTGCAGGTCCTCGGTCGTGAGCCCGCGGCGCATCACCGCGAACGCGAGCTTCTCGTTGTCGCCACCCAGGCCCGAGTGCAGTCGTGCGGCGTCCTCGACGACGGGGGTCTCGATCTCGTCGAACCCGTGTCGCGCGTAGACGTCGCGGACGACCCCGAGGACGTGCTCGCGACGGGCCTTCTCCGCCGGGAGGAAGTCACGCATGCCACGGGGAGCCGTCACGGTCGTTGCCATGCGCCAATCCTGCCAGAGCGGACGGTGACGGTTGCACGCGCTCCGACCCGCTGATACGCTACATGCAGAACCTCGGTCTGGTGGTCCGCTGATCCGATCACCAGATCGTTCGCGGGGACGGTGTGCTGCAACGGCGCCCCGCGGTTCGAGCGGGTGTCCCTGTCGACGCAACTTCCCTGGTGCGTCGTACCCGCTCGCGGGCACCCTCCTTTTTCGGGTTGGGAGGGTGCCCGCTCTCTCACTCGTCTGCCCGACCCTGTCCGGCCCGGACTGGAGGCACGACTCACTCCCCGACGCGCGCCTCGGCTTCCAGCCGGGTCACCGCAGCCCGCAGGCTCGCCACCACGTCGATGCCCGCCTCCCGCGCAGCCGCGACCTCGGCGAGCATCCCCGCGCCCCACCGTTCGTCCACCACGTCTCCCGACGCGCTCGCGCCCGCCGAACCGTCCGCGCTCGCGCCCGCACCCGCCTGCTCCTGTGCGCGCACGACGGCGGCGACGACCGTGGCGGCGTCCCCACGCTCCTCCAGGCGTTCGAGCAGCTTCACGGCCCGCTCGAGCGGCGGCATCGCCCGCGGCACCCCGTCGACCACACTCGTCCGTGAGGCCTTCTCGGCCACCTTCGCCGCACGCCAGACCCGGACGACCTCGTCCTCGGTGTCGGCTCGCTCCGTACCGAACACGTGGGGGTGGCGCCGGACCATCTTGTCCCGGGCACCGGCGGCGACGTCCTCGAGGTCGAAGCGTCCTTCCGTCGCAGCGAGACCCGCGTGCAGCACGACCTGGTAGAGCAGGTCGCCGAGCTCCTCGCGCAGTTCGACGTCGTCCCCGGAGTCGATCGCGTCGACGAGTTCGTACGACTCCTCGACGGCGTACCGCGCGAGTGACGCATGGGTCTGTGCCCGGTTCCACACGCAGCCACCCTCGGGAGCGAGCAGGCGGTCGACGACTTCGACGAGGTCCGTGACGGCGGTCATGGCGCCATGCTCGCACGCAGGGCGCTCCAGTATGATCGCCCCTGGTGTGTCGGGAAGTCTGGTCGACGGTCACCCGCCCGTACCCGCTCACCGTCGGAGATTCATGTCGGCACTCGTCCGCTCCCCCCGCTTCAGCGCCATCGCGCTCCTGACCGCCGCCGTGCTCGGCCTGCTCGTGGCGAATTCGCCGCTCGGGCCCGGCCTCGAACGAGCCCTCGACGCGCACTCGCCGTGGGGAGCGATCGGCCTCGACCTGTCGGTGTCGCACTGGATCAGCGACGGGCTGCTCGCGGTGTTCTTCCTGCTCGTCGCGATCGAGCTCAAGCAGGAGCTGCTCGACGGTGAGCTGTCGAACGCGAAGACGGCGGTCATCCCGGCGATCGCGGCGGTCGGCGGTGTGTTCGTGCCGGCGGGGATCTTCCTCCTCGTCACCTCGGGCACGCCGTACCAGCACGGCTGGCCGATCCCGACGGCGACCGACATCGCGTTCGCGCTCGGGGTCCTCGCGATGTTCGGCAGGGGGTTGCCGTCGACGATCCGGGTGTTCCTGCTCGCGCTCGCGGTGCTCGACGACCTCATCGCGATCGTCATCATCGCCGTCGTCTTCGCACACGGCACGGACTTCCTCGCGCTCGGCGCCGCGGTCGTCGCACTCGCCGTCTTCGCGGTGCTCGGTCGGCTGCTCCGCCCGAACCGCACCGGACAGGTGTGGATCATCGCCGCGATGGTGCTGGTCGGGCTCGTCACGTGGTGGCTCGTGTACCACTCGGGCGTGCACGCCACGATCGCCGGCGTCGCGCTCGGTCTCGTGCTGCCCCGTCGTCCGGGGCACACGCTGCACGAGGGTGTGGAGCCGTGGTCGAACGCGATCGTCCTGCCGGTGTTCGCGTTCGCTTCGGCCGCGGTCGTGATCCCGGCCGTCGGCATCGGGGAGCTCTCCCCCACGTTCTGGGCCGTCGTGCTCGCGCTGCCGGTGGGCAAGGTGATCGGCATCACGCTCTTCGGCGCCGTCGCGACGCGGATCTTCCGCGCACCGGGCCGTTCGACGCTGTCGTTCTGGTCGATCGTCACTGTCGGGGTGCTCGGCGGGATCGGCTTCACCGTCTCACTGCTCATGAACGAGCTGGCGTTCGCCCGGAACGAGGAGATCCTCGACGAGGGCGTCCTCGCCGTGCTCGTCGGCTCGGGCATCGCGATCCTGGCCTCGGCCGTCGTCGTCAGCCTGCGCGCGCGTCGCTACCGTACGCGGCGCGAGCTCTCCGAGGCCGAGGCGACCGAGTAACGCGCGACGCGACGGCGCTGCCGTTCCGCGCGACTGCGACATCGCATGCGTCGATCGACGCGTGCAGAGTCGCTCGATGCGCCCACATCTGTTGCGCGTGCATGGAGCGACACCGCACCTGTCGAACGACCGGTGCGATGTCGAACGACAGCGGATCCGTCGTCCCGCAGCGACGCGGACGGAACCGCACCACCGGACGGACGGGAGGCGCGGTGCCAGCCGGCATCGCGCCTCCCGACCGTCACGTGTCGCGCGTCAGCCCGCGGGCGTCTCCGCGGGCGCCTTCGACGCGCCGTAGACCGCCGTCAGGATGCTCTCCACCCACTGGATGAGCCCGTCGTCGGGCAGCGTCTCGCCGTGCGGCTTCGGCAGCGGGATGCTCGCGGCGTCCTGCTGGGGGAACCAGCGCGCGCCGGGGAACATGCGCTTCAGCCGGACCTGGGCCGAGTCGGCGAGCTCCTTGCCGGCGATCCGCAGGTTCGAGCCCATCACGACGACGTCGGACAGACCGACCTGCTGGGCCATGCGGCGGAGGCGCGAGACCTCGACCAGGGTGAGCACCGGCTGCGGGGGCTGGCCGTAGCGGTCGGTCAGCTCGTCGAGCACCATGTCGATCGCCTCGGGCTGCGCCGCCGGGGCCGAGGCCGCCGAGAGCTTCTGGTACGCCTCGAGTCGGAGCCGCTCGGACTCGACGTAGTCCTCCGGGATGTGCGCGTCGACCGGGATCTCGAGCCGGAGCTCCGTCTGCCCCTCGGCCACGTCACCGCGGAACTGGGACACGGCCTCGCCGATCATGCGCAGGTACAGGTCGAACCCGACACCGGCGATGTGGCCTGACTGCTCGCCACCGAGCAGGTTGCCCGCGCCGCGGATCTCGAGGTCCTTCATCGCGACCTGCATGCCGGCGCCCAGCTCGTTGTTCGCGGCGATGGTCTCGAGGCGGTCCTGCGCGGTCTCGGACAGTGGCTTGTCGGCGTCGTAGAGGAAGTACGCGTAGCCGCGCTCGCGACCACGGCCGACGCGACCACGCAGCTGGTGCAGCTGCGACAGCCCGTACTTGTCTGCCTTGTCGATGATGAGCGTGTTCGCGTTCGCGATGTCGAGGCCGGTCTCCACGATGGTCGTCGAGACGAGCACGTCGAACTTGCGCTCCCAGAAGTCCACCATGACCTGCTCGAGGGTGCCCTCGGACATCTGCCCGTGCGCGACCTGGATCCGGGCCTCCGGGACGATCTCGGCCAGGTGCGACGCCACCGACTGGATGTCCTTCACGCGGTTGTGCACGTAGAACACCTGGCCCTCGCGCAGCAGCTCGCGCCGGATGGCGGCGGCGACCTGCAGGTCGGACTGCGGACCGACGAAGGTCAGGATCGGGTGGCGGTCCTCCGGCGGGGTCGCGAGCGTCGACATCTCGCGGATGCCCGTGACCGCCATCTCCAGCGAGCGCGGGATCGGCGTTGCGGACATCGCCAGGACGTCGACGTTCGTCTTGAGCTTCTTGAGCTGGTCCTTGTGCTCGACGCCGAAGCGTTGCTCCTCGTCGATGATGACGAGCCCGACGTCCTTGAACTGGATGTTCTGCGACAGGATGCGGTGCGTGCCGATGACGATGTCGACGGTGCCGTCGGCGAGGCCGGCGATGGTCTCCTTCGACTCCTTCTCGGTCTGGAACCGGCTCAGGGCGCGCAGGTGCACGGGGAAGCCCGCGAAGCGCTCCTGGAACGTCTCCATGTGCTGGCGCACGAGCAGTGTCGTCGGCACGAGCACGGCGACCTGCTTGCCGTCCTGCACGGCCTTGAACGCCGCGCGGATCGCGACCTCGGTCTTGCCGTAGCCGACGTCGCCGGAGAGCAGCCGGTCCATCGGGATCGGGCTCTCCATGTCGCGCTTGATCTCGTCGATCGTGGTGAGCTGGTCGGCGGTCTCGGCGAACGGGAAGGCTTCTTCCAGCTCACGCTGCCACGGGGTGTCCGGGCCGAACGCGTGCCCCTTCGACGCCATGCGCGCCGAGTACAGCTTCACCAGGTCGACGGCGATGTCGCGGACGGCCTTGCGGGCCTTGGACTTCGCCGCGGACCAGTCCGAACCGCCCATCTTCGACAGCGTCGGGTTCTCGCCGCCGACGTACCGCGACAGCTGGTCGAGCTGGTCGGTGGGCACGAAGAGCTTGTCGCCCGGGTAGTTCCGCTTCGACGGCGCGTACTCGAGCACGAGGTACTCGCGCTGCGTCTTCACGGCGTTGCGACCGCCGGAGCTGACCTCGCGCGAGACGAGCTCGACGAACTTGCCGATGCCGTGGGTGTTGTGCACGACGACGTCGCCCGGCTTGAGCTGCAGCGGGTCGACGACGTTCTTGCGGCGCCCGGCGAGCTTCTTCACGGTGCGCGCGCCCTGCTGCACGCTGCGGCCGTAGAACTCGGCTTCGCTCAGGACGGCGATCCGCGGATCGGGGGTCGCGAAGCCCGCCTCGACCGTGGCGGTCGTGACGATCGTCATCCCCGGCTCCGGCGGCGCGGTGAGGTCGTCGGCCCGCGCGGCGACACCCGCGTCGGCGAGGACCTGCACCGCGCGCTCCACGAGGCCCTTGCCCTGCGCGGTGACGACCACGGCCCAGCCGTCGTCGACCAGTTGCTTCACGTGCGCGACGGCGCCGTCGGCACTGCCCGCGAAGCTCGGGATCGACTCGGCCCGGACGCGGATGTACTCCCCCGCTTCGGCGGCCGCCTCGGCGTCGGTGAGCACGCGCTCGCGGTCGCCCTCGTCGAGCCCGGAGTCGAACGGCGTGACGGTCCACCAGGTGCGCTGGCCGCGACCGTTCTTCAGCTGCTGCACGGTGAGGAAGTTGCCGGCGTCGAGGTCGATCGGCGCCTGGGCCCCGGCGACCGCGGCGCTCCAGGCCGCCTGCAGGAACTCGGTGTTCGTCTCAGCGAGGCTGTGCGCTCGGCCGGCCACGCGCTCCGGCGAGAGCACGGCGATCGTCGCGGCCTCGGGCAGGTAGCTCGTGATCGGGACGAGGTCCTGCACGAGGGCCGGCGCGAGGGACTCCATGCCCTCGACCGGGATGCCCTCGGCGATCTTCGCGAGCATCTGCGACAGGTTCGGGAACTCGTGCAGCATCTCGCGCGCACGCTGCCGCACGTCGTCGCTCAGCAGGAGTTCACGCGAGGCCGTGAGCTCGACCGAGCCGAGGTCGTCGTCGGTGGTGCGCTGGTCGGCGACCGAGAAGGCCTTGATCGCCTCGATCTCGTCGCCGAAGAAGTCGACGCGCACCGGGTGGTCGGCCCCGGGCGGGAAGACGTCGAGGATGCCACCGCGCACCGCGAACTCGCCACGGCGGGTGACGAGGTCGACCCGGGCGTACGCCAGGTCGACGAGCTGCGACGCGATCGCCGCGAGGTCGTTGCCGCGGGAGCCGGTGACCAGTGCGACCGGTGCGAGCGACGTCAGGTTCCCCGCGATCGGCTGCAGCGCGGCGCGGACGCTCGCCACGACGACGGTCGTGCGACGGTCGGCCGGGTCGGCGTCCTGCCACGCCGCGAGCTTCCGGAGCGTCGCGATGCGGGTGCCGACCGTCTGGGCACTCGGGCTCAGTCGCTCGTGCGGCAGGGTCTCCCACGCGGGGAACTCGAGCACCTCGGCATCGGGGACGGTGCACGTGAAGGCACCGCGGACCGCCTCGGCCTCGCGCCCGGTGGCGGTGACGACGAAGAGGCACTGGGGACCGTTGCGCTCGGCGAGCAGGGCACCGAGCAGCGGGACGCGCAGGCCGTCGACGACGGAAAAGTCCGCGTCACGCCCGGCAGCGCGGAGGACGCGATCGAACGCGGAGGCGCGCGAGAGCGCAGGGATGATGCCCGAGATCGTCACTCAGACGATGGTACCGGCGGCGTCCGACACCCGCCCCGGCGTGCGCGGGTGGCGAACACGGGTCAGCTCCGGCGACGACGCGCACGACGGGCGAGGAGCAGACCGCCCGCCACGAGGGCCGCGGCGGCGAGGAGCGCGGGCAGGACCGGGCCGGCACCGGTCCAGGCAAGGGTTGCCTGCCGCCCCGCGGCCGGAGCGTCGGACAGCGGCGCGTCGGTCACCGGTGCGTCGGTCAGCGGTCGGCCGGGAGGCGCGGTGTCGTCACCCGGCGCCGCCACCGTCATCGAGGGGGTCGCCTCCGGCCCCGGGACCGTCGTCGGCGCAGCCGTCGGCAGGCTCGTCGGCTCGCTCGTCGGTTCGGCCGTCGGTCCGCTCGTCGGCACGGCCGTCGGTTCGGCCGTTGGCTCGCTCGTCGGTTCGGCCGTTGGCTCGCTCGTCGGCTCGACGGTCGGTTCGGCTGTCGGCTCGACGGTCGGTTCGGCTGTCGGCTCGACGGTCGGTTCGGCTGTCGGCTCGACGGTCGGTTCGGCTGTCGGCTCGACGGTCGACCCGGACGTCGGCTCGCTCGTCGGCACGCTCGTCGGCTCAGTCGTCGGCTCGGCCGTCGGCTCGGCCGTCGGCTCGACGGTCGGCGCAGGCGTCGGCTCAGTCGTCGGCTCGTCCGTCGGCTCGACGGTCGGCGCAGGCGTCGGCTCGGCCGTCGGTCCGGCCGTCGGCTCCGCGGTCGTCGGCGTGGGGCCGGGGACCACCACGGCGCGCCCCGACGACGCAGCCGTCACGATGCGCTGACGGTTGTAGTCCGACACGACGAGGCTCCGCCCGGGCCCGACCGACACCGCCGTCGGGTTGACCAGCGGCGAGCCGTCCGGTGCGTTCGAGAAGGCCTCCGTCCACGCACCTCCGGTCAGCGCCCAGACGGCTCCGCGCCCGTTGTCCACCACGAAGACGTCCCCGTCGTCGACGGCGACTCCCCTGGGCCGGGTCTGCGCATCGCCCGGGAACCCGAGCGACGTGATCGCGCCCGAGGAGCGGTCGACCTGCCACACCTGGTCGGCGCCGGCGTCGGACACCGTGAGCGTCCGGCCGTCAGCGGACAGCGCGACACCGCTCGGGTCCGTCCACGGGCCGGGCACCGCCGTCCAGGACCCGCTCCCGAGCTCGGTCGTGAACAGGGTGCCGCTGCCCGGGACCGCGGCCCAGACGGTCGAACCGGCGACGGCGAGCTCGGACACCGCACGTCGTGTCGGCGGAGCGGCGCGCGAGAGCACGGTGCCGTCCGCGTCGAGCACCGTGACGGACGGGCGCCCAGCCTCGGCCACGAGGATCCGGCCGTCACCGGTGGTGGTCACCGCCGACGGGTTCCACACGTCGCCCGGTCCGGTGCCGAACGGTGCGACCACGCTCCACCGGCCGTCGACCGCCCGCCGCAGCAGGCCGTTCGCCGAGAAGTCGGCCACGAGCAACGCACCGTCGGCCTCGTGGTGCACGTCGTTGGGCGCGCCGAACGTCGACGTGACCGGCGGCGCGGAGGACTCGGCGGCCGTCGGCATCCAGGTCTCGGTCGCGGCGACGGCGCCGTCCTGCGTGAGGAGCGACCCGAGGCCCACGGCGATCACCACGATCGCGGCGGGGACGACGGCGACCGTCGTCCGGAGTCCGCCCGTCCGTCGTGCTCGGTGTGCTGCTCGTCCCACGGTCGTCCCCCTCGTCGTCGGGGATGGTCACCCCGTGGCGAACGTACCGACGCCCGGGGTACGTGAGAGTCCCCCAGTTCGGGGACCGGACGTCTTCCGGACAGCGACGAGGCGGACGCGGGGCGCGCCTCCAGGCCGAGGGCGGAGCGCCCGAGCGACGTGCTCGACGGGTCAGGAGGGGGCGTGCACGCGCTGCTGCGCGGCGAGGAGCCCGAGCTCCGCGATCGCCTCGACGGCGTCCGCGCCGTCGGCGAGCAGGTTCGGCAGCGTCTTCTTCTCGGTCGGCGAGAAGTCACGCAGCACGAAGTCGGCGGGGTCCTGGCGTCCCGGGGGTCGGCCGATGCCGATCCGTACCCGGGTGAACTCGTTCGTGCCGGTCGCCTTGATGATGTCGCGGAGCCCGTTGTGGCCGCCGTGCCCACCGCTGCCCTTGAGGCGGACGGTGTCGTACGGCAGGTCGAGCTCGTCGTGCACGACGATCAGGTCCTCCGGCGTCGCACTGTAGAACCCGAGCACGCTCGAGACCGGGCCACCGGAGGTGTTCATGAAGGATCCCGGCTTCGCCAGGACCAGCTTCGGTCCGCCGGGCACCAGGCGCCCCTCGGCGACCTGGTTCGGCGTCTTGTGCTTCTTGAACGTCGCGCCCATGCGGGCAGCGAGTTCGTCGAGGACCATCTGGCCGACGTTGTGACGGTTCCCCGCGTAGCCGGGCCCGGGGTTCCCGAGCCCGACCACCACGAGGGTCGTTCCTGTCATCAGCGTCGGCCAGACGTTCCGCGGAGTGGGGTGTTACTCGGAGTCGGCGTCGGTCGACTCGGCGGCCTCGCCCTCGGCACCGGCCTCGGCGCCCGCCTCGGCGGACTCCTCGTCGGCAGCGATGTCGTCGGCGGTGGCACGCGGGGTGACGATCTGGACGACGAGCGCCTCACCGTCGGTCTCGAGCTCGGCACCGGCCGGCAGCTCGAGCTGCGAGGCCAGGACCTGTGCGCCGTCCTCGAGGCCCTCGACGTCGACGGTCACGTGCTCCGGGATGTTCGTCGCCTCGACGAGGAGCGAGACGGACGCGAGGTCCTGGACGTGGATCGTGCCGGAGAAGGACTCGCCCTCGACGACGACGGGGACGTCGACGGTGACCTTCTCGCCACGACGCACGACGACGAGGTCGATGTGCTCGATGATCTGGCGCACCGGGTCACGCTGGACGTCCTTGACGAGGGCGAGCTGGGCCGCACCCTCGATGTCGAGGTCGACGACCGCGTTGGCGGTACGGACGAGCAGCATCGTCTCGTGGCCCGGGAGGGTGATGTGCTGCGGCTCGGTGCCGTGGCCGTAGACGACCGCGGGGATCTTGTCGGCGGCGCGGAGCTTGCGTGCAGCGCCCTTGCCGAACTTGGTGCGGGTCTCCGCTGCGAGCTTGGTGTAGTCGGCCATGGTGCCTCCTGGTGTCGGGGTCGACGCCGGGGTGCCGGCATCGGGGGGTCTGTGGTGTTGCAACTCGAACGCGTGCACGCGTGAGGAACGCTCCCAGGACTGGGCCGGGTCTCCCTACCGCGTCGATCACGGCCGCGCGCAGCGCGGCCCTCGCCGAAGTCGGTTTGTGAGTCTAGCAGGGGTGGTCGGGCGTGTCGCACCGGCCACAGCGACCGACGACGGACGGGAGGCTCGTGGCGATGCCGCCACGTGCCTCCCGTCCGTCCCTGCTCGCGGTCGCGGGCCGGTCCCCCCAGGTCCACCTGCCCACGACCGCGGGTCTGTCGGCGAGGCGCGTCAGTCGACGCCCTCGGGCGCCTCCGGCGCCAGCCGCTCGATCGTCGCATCGACGCGCTCGGCCACGGCGACCTGGTCGGGCCTGGCGGCGGCCAGCACGGCGGCGTCGGTGGCGGTGACGTGGAGCAGTCGGGACCACTGCGCGTCGTAGAGCGCCGCACGGTACCCGGAGGACTCCTGGCAGGACAGGTCGTGCTCCGCGAGGGCGATCTCGGCCGTGGTGACCTCGCCCTCGCGGAAGTTCAGACCGAAGTCCATGAGCATCGACTGCGACGGTAGGTCGCTCGGCGCCGCTGGTAGGTCGACCAGACCGGCGGACCGCATGCAGCGGTGCCACGCGCCCGTGGTCGCCGTGACCGATGGGTCCCGCCGGGCGTCGACGGCAGCGAGGAAGGTGAGCCGCTCGGCGATCTCGGTCGCCTGCTCGACACCGCGACCGTCCGTGCCGAGGGTCCGACGGGCCGCACGCCAGCAGCCGTCGACGGCCGTCCCGGGCGCTGCCGCGAGCACCGCCGTCCGATCGGCCGAGCCCGCCCAGGACCGCCTGGCCTCACCGTTCGCGCCGATGGTCGAGGTCGGGTGGTACCCGCGGTGCTCGGCCAGGGCGGGCAGCAGCGGCTTCGTCGTCGCGAGCGCCGGCGCGGTGTTGCCGCGGACCGCCGGATCGTCCGCCTCGCTCGCGGCCTGGAGTCCCGCCACGGTCGCCCACGGCGGTGTCCCGTCGATGCCGAGCCGTTCGAGGCACGGCGCCGCGACGAGCTCCTCGGCGTAGGACGTCTCGTCGACCGCTGGCTGCACGTACCCGTCGAGCGGCATGGACCACGTGTCGGTGTCCCGCTCCACGGTCGGTCGGACCGCGTGGTCGGCGGGCTCGGGCAGGCTGTGCAGGACCGCTCCCCCGAGGCCGGCGAGGACGAGGACGAAGGCGCCGGACTTCGCGGCGCGCTGCGTGATGCGCATGGTGTTCCCCCTAGGCACGGACGAGGCCGCGTTCGTGTGCGGTGATGACGACCTGGATCCGGTTCCGGAGTCCGAGCTTCGTCAGCACCGCGCGGACGTGCGTCTTGACCGTGGCCTCGCTGAGGAAGACGGTCGACGCGATCTCCTGGTTGCTGAGCCCCTTCGCCACGAGCAGGAACACCTCGCGCTCACGGGCGGTGAGGACGTCGAGCACCTCGTCCGGACGCGGCGTCTCGACGAGCGTCCCGTCGGCACGGAGCAGGTCGAGGGCCTCGGTCTCGGTCGGTGCCGGGCGGCCCTCGTGCACGTCGCGGATCGTGGCGAGCACGACCTCGGGCAGCGCGTCCTTCGTCAGGAACGCCGCCGCGCCCGCACGGAGCGCTGCGAGCACGGCCTCGTCGCGGCGGATCGTGGTCAGCACCACGACCCGCGGTCGGTCGCCGCCACGATCGGCCAGGCGTGCGGTGGTCT
The DNA here is from genome assembly GCF_005490985.1 of Curtobacterium sp. SGAir0471. NCBI lineage: Bacteria > Bacillati > Actinomycetota > Actinomycetes > Micrococcales > Microbacteriaceae > Curtobacterium > Curtobacterium sp. SGAir0471. The sequence goes on along the minus strand of NZ_CP027869.1, from coordinate 769,309 downwards.
CGATGCCGTTCAGCACGGGCATGCGGAGGTCCAGGAGCAGCACGTCGGGTTCCTCGTCCGCGCAGAGCTCGAGCGCGGCTGCGCCGTCGGCGGCCGTACCGACGCAGGTCATGTCGTCCTGGGCCTCGACGAGCATCCGCATGCCGGAGGCGAAGAGGTGCTGGTCGTCGACCACGGCGACGCGGATCGCGGTCACCGGGCGTCCTCGGTGGGCACCCAGCCGGTCACGACGAACTCGTCGGGGTCGTCACCCCGACCGGCGCGGAGCCACCCTCCGGCGAGCCGCGCGCGCTCCCGCATGCCCTCGATGCCCGAACCCGCGCCGTCGAGCTGCACGAGGGGCGTGTCGCCCCGCGAGGTGACGACGATCCCGAGCCCGGGCCCGCGCCAGTCGAGCACGACGCGGGCCGAGGCCGTCCGGCCCTGGTGCTTCAGGACGTTCGTCAGGCTCTCCTGCACGATGCGGTGCACCGCGCCCCCGGTCGCCGTGCCCAGGCTGGTCGGCGCACCGTGCTGCTCGAACGACGCCCGCATGCCGACTCCACGCATGTCCTCGACCAGGTCCGGGACGTCTGCGAGGCCGTGCACCGACGCCGGTCCCGTGCCCTGGATCCGCTCGACCAGCGCCCGCACGTCGCCGAGGGCGCTGCGGCTCACGTCGGCGATGTCCCGAAGGGCCGTGGCAGCCGGGGCGCCTGGGCCGGCGATCGCCGCCGCGCCCTGGGCCTGCGAGACGACCACGGCGAGCGAGTGCGCGAGCGAGTCGTGCACGTCGCGGGCGATCCTGGCGCGTTCCTGTTCCGCGCGGAGTTCGGCGATCGTGACCTCGGTCTCCCGTTCGGCTGCGACGACGCGGGTCCGGGCGAGGGTGGTGCGCCACGCGGCTCCGATCGCGACACCGACGGCCCAGGCGATCCCGCTCGCACCGGCGATCGCCAGCGACAGGAGCACGAGGTCGCTGCGCGTCCCGGAGTGCGTCCCGGTCCAGCTCCCCCACACGTCGGGGTCGGCGACCGTCGGCACCGCCATCGCCCAGGCGGCGGCGATGCTCGCGACACCGAGCACGGGGACGGCGAGCCAGCGGAGCAGCCCCGAGCGCCCTGCCCCGACCACGCCGACGACGATCGCGATCGCCAGGTACTCCGGCCACGTCGAGGCCCGCGGCCGGTCGAGCAGGTGCAGTGTCTGCAGGACCGGCACGACCACCACGAGGCCGAGTGCCGTCGCCGGCATCCACTCCGCCAGGCCGATCGCGACGGCGAAGGCGGCGACGATGAGCACGTGACCGGTCAGGTCGGAGCGTCCGGCCTCGGCGACGGTCCAGAGCACCAGGTACACGGCGCCGACGACCGGGGGCAGCAGGTGCCGGGCTCGGCGTCGCAGGAAGGAGGTCATGTCGGCGAGCGTAGGGCGGGCGCTGACGCGGCTGCGAGCGACGGCGCCGGCTTTCATCCGAGGGGATGAGTCCTGCGGACGTCAGCGACCGACGTCGCGGCGGTGGCGCTGTGCGGCGCGGAGGAGATCCCGTGCGCGGTCGCTCGCCTCCTCCGCCTGGTCACGAGCGTGTTCGGCCCGCTCGACCTCGGCGCTGGCCTCGGCGAGCTGCCGTTCGATGTCGGCTCGGCGGTCCTCGGCGGACTCGAGGTCCTGCTCCGCGGTGTCCAGTGCCGCGTCGGCGTCGCGTGACTCGGCGCGCGCTGCGGCCTCCGCTTCGCGAGCGGCACGGCGCTCGGCAGCCGGGTCGACGCGAGGCTCGGGCTCCGGCTCGGGCTCCTGCTCCGACTCTGGCTGCGGCCTGGAGGCGCGGCGCCCCTTCCGCGATCGGCGTGCGCTGGTGATCGAGATCGGTTCGGCGTCCGTGCCGGACCACGCGTCCGGTACGGCATCGGGGTCGGCGAGCGCTCCGTCGAGGTCGACGGCGTCGAACCCTGCGCTCTCGAGCGGTCGGACGAGCAGCCCCGAGCGGACGGCGGCACCGGCGTGCGGGTCGGCCATCGCGGCCTCGATCGTGGCGCGGACCTGGTCGAGCACCGCCGGCGTCACCGGGTGGCCGGCATCGGACGCGAGATCGGCTCCGGCCTGGGCCAGCGCGGCGACGACCTCCGACCGCTGGCGGCGCAGTCGCCCGATCTCGTCGGGGTCCGCGTCCGCCTGTGCCTGCCGGATCGCGGGCCCGAGCTCGACCGCCTCGTCGAGCGACCCGTCGTGTGCGAGCAGGTCGATCACCCAGGCTGCGGGCGCGGGCTTGCGCAGGCCGCCGATGCGGGTTGCGAGGGCGCGGTCGTCCTTCCGGACCGACCGCTGCCGCGCAGTGCGTTCCCGCACGAAGTCCGCGGGCGCGACGAGGAGCAGTTCCCTCGCCTCGTCCGCGAACTCCACGCCCCCAGCATGCCCGCCGGCGCATCCCCGCTCTCGCCGGAAGCGCACGCGACCGGGCACGACACGCCGCGCGTCGTCCGTCGAGCGGGCGACATCCGTCACTGTGGTGCGCGACCGTGACGGATCTCGCCCGCTCGGCGTCGCGGGCCGTGGCTCGGGCCGGGGCCGGGCGCGGGACGAACCGGGCCGGGCGCGGGACTACCAGTCGTGGACGGTGCCGTCGGCCAGGCGGTTGAACGGCAGGTACGCCTGCTCGTACGGGTACTTCCCCGCCTCGTCGACGTCGAGCATCACACCGAGGCCCGGCTCGTCGCCCGGGTGCAGGTAGCCGTCCGCGAAGGTGAAGGTCTGCCGGAACACCTGGTTCGTCCGGGGCCCGTGCTGCATGTACTCCTGGATGCCGAAGTTGTGGATCGCCATGCCGAGGTGCATCTGGGCCGCGAGGCCGACCGGGGAGATGTCGGTCGGCCCGTGGAAGCCGGACTTGATCTGGTACATCGCTGCGTAGTCCATCGTCTTCCGCAGCGGGGTGACGCCGCCCATGTGGGTCACGGCACCGCGCACGTAGTCGATGAGCTGGTCGCGGACGATGTCCTTGAAGTCCCAGATCGTGTTGAATACCTCGCCGATCGCGAGCGGCGTGGTGGTGTGCTGCCGGACGAGCTTCAGCGCCTCCTGGTTCTCGGCGGGGGTGCAGTCCTCGAGCCAGAACAGGTCGTACGGCTCCAGGCTCTTGCCGAGCTTGGCTGCCTGCAGCGGGGTCATCCGGTGGTGGCCGTCGTGCAGGAGCGGCAGCTCGGGGCCGAACTCGTTGCGGACGGCCTCGAACACGGTGGGCACGTGCCGCAGGTACGCGCGGGTGTCCCAGTCCTCCATCGCCGGGAACGCCCCGCGCTGCGCCGGCTCGAAGTCGTACCGGACGCCGGCGTTGCCCTCGGTGGTCTTGTTCGACGCGATGCCGTAGATGCTCTCGAGTCCGGGGACGCCGGTCTGCACGCGGATCGACCGGTAGCCCTCGGCCTGGTGCTCGCGGATCGAGTCGAACAGCTCGGGCAGCTCCTTGCCGGAGGCGTGCCCGTAGGCCATGAGCCCGGTGCGCGACGCTCCGCCGAGCAGCTGGTACAGCGGCATCCCGGCGACCTTGGCCTTGATGTCCCAGAGGGCCATGTCGACGGCGGCGATCGCGGCCATCGTGACCGGTCCGCGGCGCCAGTACGACGAGCGGTAGAGGAACTGCCAGGCGTCCTCGATGCGGCTGGCGTCCCGGCCCGCGAGCAACGGCACGACGTGCTCGGACAGGTACGCGGCGACGGCGAGCTCACGGCCGTTCAGCGTGGCGTCGCCGAGGCCGGTGACCCCGTCCACGGTGGTGATCTTCAGCGTCACGAAGTTCCGGTCCGGGCTCGTCACGACGACCTCCGCCCGGTCGATGAGCTGCCCGCGGTCCGCCGACGCCCAGGTGTCCGGGCGTCCGGCGGTCGGGTCCGTCGCCGCGCCGCCGTCGGCCGCGCCGGGGACGGGCGCGGCGGGTTTCGTGATGCCGGTGTCGGTCATGCGTGGACTCCTTCGTCGACGGTGCCGCGTGCGGGTTGCGCGGCGGTGCGGATGCGTTCGGCGGCCGCGGTGACGGCGGCCACCACGGGGGTGGTGTCGAGGTCGGGTGCGACGACCCCCAGGACGTCGTGCACGTCCGAGTCTGGCCCGGGCCCTCCGGCGTCGTCCACCAGCTCGGGCTGCGTGGTGCAGTGCAGCCACCACGCGGCGAGCAGGGTCGCGGCACCCGGGCCGACCCCGGCGCCCGGGTCGCGGGCGAGTCGCCGACGCAGGACGTCGACGACGCGCACGGGCAGCTTCTGCGAGCCGCCGGCGGCGATCTGGCGCAGGGTGTGCCGGATGCGCGGGTTCGCGAAGCGCTCGACGAGCGCGGCGCGGGCGGCGGCGACCTCGTCGTCGGGCAGCGGGAGCTCGGCGGCGGCCTCGTCCCAGAGCTGCTCGACGGCGCTCCGGCACCGGGGGTCGTCCATCGCCGATGCGACGGTCTCGTGGCCGAGCAGCAGCCCGAGGTAGGCCAGGAGCGAGTGCGACCCGTTGAGCAGCCAGAGCTTCCGCTGCTCGTACGGGGTGACGTCCGGCACGAGCCGGACGCCGGCGGTCTCCCACGCGGGACGCTCGACGCCGTCGAACGTGTCCTCGAGCACCCACTCGGCGAAGGGCTCGGTGACGACGGGTACACGATCACCGGGCAACGCCCCCGGCAGGTCGGCGAGCGCTGCGACGTCGTCGTCCGTCGTCGCCGGGGTGATCCGGTCGACCATCGACGACGGGAACGCGACCGTCGACGCGATCCACGACGCCAGCTCCGGGTCCGCCGTCGCCCCGAGCACGGCATCGCGGAGGACCGCGCCGTTGTGCGTCAGGTTGTCGAGCGACACCAGGGCGATCCGGCCGCCACCGGCGGCCCGTCGGGCGGCGAGCCCGTCGACGAGCCGGGCCGGGACGGCCGAGTCGGCGCGGTAGCCGGCCTCGGTGACCGTCAGCGTGACGACGGTCGTCCCCGGGGACGCGACCAGGTGCCTCCAGGCCGTGTCGTCGCTGCCGGGGTGGGCCGCCACGATCGTGTCGACCACCTCGGCGGTGTCGCCGTCGGCCGCGCGGGTCACGAGCGTGTACCGGCAGTCCTGCGCCGACAGGGCCGCGGCCGCCCACGGAGACCGACCGGTGAAGGCCGTGATGCCCCAGGTCTCGCCGTCGACGCGGTGGGTGTACCAGGCGAGGTGGGCGCGCGCGAACGCCCCGATGCCGAGGTGCACGATCCCGGGACGACGGCTCATGCCGTCACCGGGACCAGCGAGCGCAGGTAGGCCAGGTTGTCGGCGGTGCGCTCGGCGAGCGGCAGGTCGGTGGAGAAGTCCTCGATGGTGACCCAGCCGTCGTAGCCGTGCTGCCGCAGGGCGTCGAGGTACTCGGACACCGATGCTTGACCGTCACGGAGCGGTGCCCACTCGTTCCGCCAGATCCGGCTGCCGTCGGCGCGGGTCTCGCCGGTGTCGACCCAGCGGGCGTTCTTGACGTGCGCGTGGGCGAGGTAGGGCCCCAGGAGCTCGAAGGCGGCCAGGTGGTCCTCCTGCCCCTCGATCACGAGGTTGCCGAGGTCGTGGATGACGCCGACGTGCTCGGGGTCGAGGCCGTCCACCAGCCGGAGTGCGGCGGACGCCGACGGGGTGATCGTCATGTGGTGCAGCTCGACGAGTGCCTTGACGCCGAGGTCGGCCGCGCGTCCGGCTGCCCACTCGAGGTCGGCGCGCGTGCGGTCGAAGAGCTCACCGTACGTGGCTCCGGTCCGCTCGCGCTCGCGCCGGTACCAGGGCATGGTGACGCGGACCTGGCGGGCGCCCAGCTCGCTCGTCACGCGGAGCATCGTCTCGACGCCCTCGTGGTCGGACACCGGCTGGTACCCGCCGATGCCGGAGTACTCGAGACCGGCTGCCTCGGTGGTGCGGGCGATCTCGCCGACCCGGTCCGCGATGCCGGTGTACTGCCAGGTCGACCGGTTGCCGGCCCAGAAGCCGGACGAGCCGTCCTCGGTGCGGTCGTCGACGATCCGCCACTCGATGCCGTCCCAGCCCTGCTCGGCCAGCGTGGACGCGGCCTGTGACGGGGTCCAGTCGGGGGTGGACGCGGTGAACACGGAGAACTTCATCGGTTGGCCCCTTCGGTGACGGCGGCGGTGGACGGGGCAGCGACGACCGGTTCGACGTCGTCGTACTCCCCCTCGATGACGTCGTCGATCCGGACCGGCCGGCCGAGCGTCGCGCTGACGTAGAGCCCGCGCACGGTGGCGAGCGACACGAGGGCGTCGTCGACCGTGACCCCCGGGTCGCGGCCCTCACGGATCGCGGCGACGACGTCCGTGTACTGGCGGGCGTGTCCCGCGGCGAAGTGGTCGGGCTCGGCCGGGCCGCCGACGACGTGCTCCGGCGGGACGACGTCGTGCTTCTGGTCGACGGCGTCGGCGACCGCGGTGGCGTTCGCCGTGGTCGACGCCGACTCCAGCGTCGTGGCGTCCGGTGCGACGTGGAAGTACGCGAGCCGGTCGTCGTCGACGATCGCCGAGCCGTGCGTGCCGTACACCGCGTAGCGCGCCGAGAGTCCCGGGTACGCGGCGGTCGTGCAGTGGACCACCCCGAGGGCACCGTTCCGGAACCGGACGGTGGCGACCGCGGTGTCCTCGACCTCGATGCGGTCGTGCGCCAGGAGCCCGACCTGCGCCGAGATCTCCTCCGGACGGCCGAGCGCCCAGACGAGCAGGTCGACGGTGTGCACGCCCTGGTTCATCACCGCGCCGCCACCGTCGAGCGCCCAGGTGCCGCGCCAGTCACCCGAGTCGTAGTAGCCCTGCGAGCGGTACCAGGCGACACTGGCGACACCGGAGGTCACCGTGCCGAAGTCGCCGCCGTGCGCGGCCCCCGCGACGGCGACCGACGCCGGGTCGAAGCGGTGTTGGCTGATCACGCTCGTGACGAGCCCCCGCGATCGGGCGTCCGCCGCGAGCGCCGCGATCTGCCGGGCCCGGGGCATCGTGGTGTCGAGCGGCTTCTCGATGACGACGTGCTTGCCGGCGGCGAGCGCCGCCTCGGCCAGCTGGACGTGCATGCCGGAGGGTGAGCAGATCGCGACGACGTCGATGTCGGTCTGCGCGATCGCCTCCTCGATGGTCGCGGTGGTGATCGGGCGGTCGGCGCCTGCGGCCTCGAGCTCGTCGGCGGCGCCGGTGGCGGCCGCCGGGACCGCGTCCACGAGGGCGACGACCTGCAGGTCCGGGTGCTGCACGGCGACGCGTGCGTGGTGGCGTCCGATGACGCCGGCGCCGACGACGGCCAACTTCAGGGGGGTGCTCATCGCAGGGTGACTCCGATCTGGTCGGTGAGGGAGCGGAAGGCCCGTCCGGCACGGCCGAAGGCCGCGGGGCCGGAGAACCCGCCGAGTGAGGTGAAGTCGCTGAGGTGCGGCTCGAGGGAGGCGTACCCGGAGTACCCGGCGTCGCGGAGCGCGGTGAGGGTCTCGAGGAGTTCCCCGTCGCCCTCCCCCGCCGGGACCACGGAGGCGTCGGCGGCGAGGGCGTCCTTGACCTGCAGGTAGTCGACGTACGGTGCGAGCTGCGCCCATCCGTCGGTGAACGGCGCCACGCCGCACTGCACGTAGTTCGCGTTGTCCCAGGCGAGCCGGAGCGCGCTCGACCCGACGCTCTCGACGATGTCGAGCACGCGCTCGGGCACGTCGCCGTAGATGTCCTTCTCGTTCTCGTGCAGCAGGGTGACGCCCTCGCGCTCGGCGAGGTCGGCGAGCGCACGCATCCGGACCATGACGTCGTCGCGCACCTCGTCCGCGGTGCGGCCGTCGAAGTAGAACGAGAAGATCCGGATGTTCGTCGTGCCGAGGGCGTGCGCGGCGGCGATCGCGCGGCCGAGCCGCTCGACCTCGTGCTCGACGGGCCGGTCGACGACGACCTTGCCGATCGGCGAGGCGATGGCGGAGACGGTCTGTCCGCGCTCCTCGAACAGGCGGTGGAGGCCGGCGAGCTGGTCGTCGTCGAGGTCGATGACGTTCGTTCCCCAGGCGCTCCGCACCTCGATCGCGCTGGCGCCGAGCGCCTGCAGCACCGCGACCTGGACGACCGGGTCGGCGTCGATCTCGTCGCCGAAGCCGGAGAGCTCCCACGTTGGCTGGTCGGTCATTGCATTCCCTTCATGAGACCGGACGGGAGGCGCGGGGCGGGCCGGCACCGCGCCTCCCGTCCGTCGTCTGGTTGCGTTCGCTACTTGACGGAGCCGGCGGTCAGCCCGCCGACCAGGTAGCGCTGGAAGACCAGGTAGAGCGCGACGACCGGCACCGCACAGACGATCGAGGCGGCCATCATCTGGCCGTAGATCGGGACGGCGCCGCCCTCCTGGGCGGTGCCGAGCACCTGCAGCACCACGGCGACCGTGCGGGTGTTCGGGGTCGTCATGATCGTGCTGAAGAGCACGTCGTTCCAGCCGAGCAGGAAGGCGAAGATCGCCGAGACGACGATGCCCGGCCACGAGAGCGGCAGGACGACGCTCCGCAGGATGCGGGTGCTCGAGGCGCCGTCGATGCGGGCCGCCTCCTCGAGCTCCTTCGGCAGGCCGCGCAGGTACGTGACCATCACCCACGTCGAGAACGGCAGGGCGAAGGTCAGGTAGGTGACGAAGAGGCCCCAGCGGGTCCCGATCACCTGCACGCCGGTCGCGCTGGCGATGTTGGCGAACACGACGAAGACGGGCAGGAGCAGCAGGGTTCCGGGGATCGACTGCAGGGCGAGGAGCCCGCGCAGGATCGTCAGGCGGCCGAGGAACCGGAACCGGACGAGCACGTACGCGGTGGACACGGCGAGCGCGGCACTCGCGACGGCGACCGCACCCGCGGTGAGCAGCGAGTTCACCAGCCCCTGGCCGAGCGCCACCGTGTCCCAGATCGCGGCGTAGTTCGACAGCGTGAACTCGGACGGGAAGTACTCGCCGCGGGCGACCGCGACGTCGGAGTTCACCGAGCCGAACAGGATGTACAGCACCGGGACGGCGATGAACGCGACCAGGAGCACGATCACGGTGACCAGCAGCCACCGGGGCAGCAGCCGGGTGACGTCGGTGTCGTACGGACGCTTCGGACGCCTCGCGCCGCCGGCGGTGATGCTCTCGGTGAGCGTCGCGGTCGGACGGGTGCGGATCTGGCTGAAGGCGCTCATGCGCGGGCTCCCTCGATGTCGGCGGCGGCCGGGGCGGCGAGCACGGCGCGGTCGGCGCGGCGCTGCTTCCGGGTGGGGCCCGCGTCGTCGCCGGTGTCGAGCCGGACGGCCCGCAGGTAGACGAAGAGCGGGATCGCGACGATCACCAGGGAGCAGATCGCCATCGCCGCGGACAGGCCGAAGCGGAACGACTGGAAGCTCGCGATGTACGTCAGGACGGGCATCACCTCGACGCTCGACGGCAGGGGGTTCCCGAACAGCACGAACGGCAGCGTGAAGTTGTTGATGTTGTGCAGGATCGAGATGATGACCGCCAGGCTGAGCGGGCCGCGCAGGTACGGGAACACGATGTAGCGGAGCTTCGCCCACCACGTCACGCCGTCCAGCGCCGCCGCCTCGTGCACCTCGTTGTCGACCGCCTGCAGCCCGGCGAGCGAGAGCAGGTAGACGAACGGCCAGCTCGTCCACACCATGACGCCCGCGAGCGCCCAGTACGACGCGGAGCCGTTCAACCAGAGGACGTCGGTGCCGAGCACGGTGTTCACCACGCCCTGCGGCTGGAGCATCGTGCGGAAGAACGTCCCGACGACGAACGCCGGCAGCACGTAGGGCACGAGGTAGATCGACCGGACGAGTCCGCGTCCGGGGAACCGGTTCTGCGTGGAGACCGCCGCGGCGACGCCGATCGGCACGGTGACCGCGGTGACGAGCACGGACAGGGACACCGAGATCCAGATCGAGTGCAGGAGCGGCGAGTCGGTGAAGGCCTCGGCGAAGTTCGCGAACCCGACGAAGGGAGCGCTGAACCACTGGCGGAGGGTGTACTGGTCGAGGTCGAGCATCGCGATGTACACGCCGACGAGCAGCGGGACGACGATGACGGCGAGCATGAGGACGCCGCCGGGCAGGAGCATCCAGAGCGGACGCTCGCGCTTGTACAGCGGGGTCTTCCCGTGCGGGCGGACCTCGCGCGGGGTCTCCTGGCGGGGCCGGGCCTCGGTGGTGGTCATCACAGCCCTCCGTTCTTCTGGCGGTCGAGCGTTGCCTGGGCGTCCCGCTGCGCCGCTGCGAGGCGCTTCCGGAGCTGGTCGTCGCTGACCTCGCCGCTCTTCAGCGACGGGATCGACTGCACGACGACGTCGACGAGGTCGAGCTGGATGTCGGACCATGCGCCGGTGAAGGCGGTGGGCTTCGACAGTTCGCCGGCGCGGACGATCGGGGCGAGGTCGGGGTTCTGCTCGGCGATGCGGTCGGCGGCGACGGTGTTCGTCGGCAGCTGCCCGAAGAGCTCGAAGTAGCGTTCCTGCGCCTCGGGCGACGACACCTGCTTCACGAACGCGAACGACAGGTCCTGCTTCGAGCCGTAGTCGGCGACGACGAGGTTGTCCCCGGACAGGATGCTCGCCGCCTCGATGCCGTCGGCGGGGCGCTCGGTCGCACCCGGCGGCACGGTCGGCAGCAGTGCGTACTCGTACTTGCCGTCGACCGCGGAGCCCTTCAGCGAGTTGAGCGACGTCGTCGTCGTCATCGGGAAGAACGCGGCCTTGCCGTCGGCGAACTGCGCGAGGGCCTGCGGGTTGTTCCAGCCGATCGCCGCCGGGTCGACCACGCCGTCCTTCGTCACCCAGTCGAAGTAGGTGCGGTAGGCCTGCTCGACCGCGGGAGCATCGATCTCGGCCTTCCCGCCGTCGACGACCGTGTTGCCGGCGTTCTGCGCCATGCCCCACACGAACTTCCACGGGTCGAAGCCGTCGGCGTAGGCGATCGCCATGCCGTAGGTGCCGTCACCGGTGGTCTTCCGGGCGTCCTCGGTGAGCTGGTCCCAGGTGGTCGGCAGGTCGGTGATCCCGGCGCGTGCGAGGAGGTCGGTGTTGACGGCCATCACGAACGGCCGACTGGCGAAGGGGATCCCGATCTGCTTCGAGGTGCTCGGTCCGGAGATGCCGAGCGACGCCGGTGCGAACTGGTCCTTGCCGCCGACCGCGTCCCACTGCTCCGCGCCCATCTCGACGAACGCGCCGGTGGCGTAGGCCGTCGGGGTGAAGGTCGTCCCGATCGCGTACACGTCGGGACCCTGGCCGGAGATGACGCTGGTCTGGATGGCGGTGAGCTCCTCCTGCGGGGTCGAGTAGGTCTCCCACTGGATGTCGGCGCCCGTGGTGCGCTCGAACTCGGCGGCGGTCTCCCGCTGCCACTGCGCCCGTTCCTTCGGGTAGGTCGTGTCCGCGCCCATCATCACGCGGAGGGTGTCCGGGTCGTCACCGCTGCCGTCCACGATCGCGCAGCCCTGCAGCGAGAGGGCGGCGACGGCGACGACGGCGGCACCGACCAGGACGCGGGTCCTGCGTCTTCCTGTGCTCATGCGGGGGTGTCCTCCTCGACATCTCCCCCGGGCGACGGTGCCCGGGACGGCGGCTGCGCTGCCGACGTGCCACCACTGTCCCGTTCGTGGCAACAACCGGCAACCGGTTGCCACTTGTTGCCAACCCGGCCTAGCTTCGCCTCGTGAGCAGCGCAGACACGGACACCTCGCGGCGGGTGACCATCCGGGACATCGCCGACGCGACCGGGGTGGCACCGTCCACAGTGTCGCGCGCGCTGTCGCTGCCGGACCGCGTGAACCACGCGACGCAGCAGCGGATCCAGCAGGCGGCGCGCGAGCTCGGCTACGTCCCGAACTCGCAGGCCCGGGCGCTCACGTCCGGACGGACCCGGGCGGTCGCCGTCCTGGTGTCCGACATCACGAACCCGTTCTACTTCGACGTCATCCGGGGCACGCAGCACCAGCTCTCCGCCGCCGGGTGGACGCAGCTGCTCGTCGACACCGAGGAGTCCGCCGAGGCCGAGGTCGCCGCACTGAGCGCCGTCGCCGGCAAGGCCGACGGTGCCGTGCTCACCGCCTCCCGCCTGTCGGACGCGCAGATCGCCCGGTTCGCCGAGCGCACGCCGCTCGTCGTCGTGAACCGGCGCCCGGCAGGGGTGCCGTCGGTGCTCATCGACACCCCCGGCGGGGTCGAGCAGGCCGTCCAGCACCTCGTCTCACTCGGGCACCGCGACGTGCTGTACGTCGCCGGCCCGGACAGCTCGTGGTCGAACGAGCGCCGCTGGCGTGCGCTCGTGCGCGTCGCGAAGCGCCTGGGTGTGCGGGTCGCCCGGATCGGTCCGCACGCACCGTTCGTGGACTCCGGAGCGGCAGCCGCCGATGCCGCCGTGCACGCCGGTGCGACCGCCTGCATCGCGTTCAACGACCTCATTGCGATCGGGATGCTCACCCGCCTCCGGGAGCGCGGCATCCGGGTGCCGGAGGACGTGAGCGTCGTCGGCTGCGACGACATCTTCGGTGCCGACTTCTGCAACCCGCCGCTGACGACGATGACCTCGCCGATCGAGCGTGCGGGACGGGTTGCGATCCGGATGCTGCTCGGACGGCTGGACGCCCTGCCCGCCGACGAGGTGCCGGGCGAGCACGCCTCCGGCGCCGTCGCGCTGCCCACCCACCTGACCGTCCGGGGGTCCACGGGGCCGGCGCCCGTCCGTCCCCGCTGACCGCGAGCAGGCCCTGCCCGCCCCCGCCCGTCCCGCCCCGCCGCTCACCGCCCGTCCCGCCTCGCCCGTCCCGCCTACGCCCGAAGGAGCCGATGATGTCCTCCACCCGCACCACCACGCCGCTCGCACCGCACCCCGACCGGCTGTTCCCTGCCGACCCGGGCGCCCGCACCGTCGCGCGCACGGTGTACGACGCGGTCCGCGACCTGCCGATCATCTCGCCGCACGGGCACGTCGACGCGGCGCTCATCGCGGACGACGAGCCCTTCCCGGACCCCGCCGCGCTGCTGGTGACGCCCGACCACTACGTCCTCCGTCTGTTGCACGCGAACGGCGTCGGGCTGCAGGACCTCGGACGCCCCGACCGATCGGGCGCGCACCCGCTCCCCGACGGCCGCGAGGTCTGGCGCCGCCTCGCCGAGCACTGGGACGACTTCGCCGGCACGCCGGTGCGGTACTGGTTCGAGACGGAGCTCCACGACGTCTTCGGCCTGACCGAGCAGCCGTCGGTCACCAACGCCGACGAGCAGTACGACCGCATCGCCGCGGCGCTGGCGACGCCAGCACTCCGCCCCCGCGCGCTGTTCGACTCCTTCGGCATCGAGGTCCTCGCCACCACCGACGGTCCCGCCGACGACCTCGCCGCACACGCGCGGCTGGCCGCCGACCCGTCCTTCAGCGGGCGGGTGCTCCCCACGTTCCGCGCCGACGCCGTGTTCGACCCGTCGCGTCCGGACTGGAGGCACGTGGTCGCGTCGATCGGCGAGGCGTCCGGCATCGACACGGGTACGCACGACGGGCTGCTGGCAGCGCTGCGGGACCGGCGTCGGTACTTCATCGAGCACGGGGCGACCGCGACCGACACCGGGGTGCTCGACGCGGGGTCGACGCCGCTGTCCGCGACGGAGCGCGCGCGCATCCACGCGGCGGCGATGCGGAGACCGTCGGGTGTCACCGCGGCCGAGGCCGTCGCCTACCGCCACGACATGCTCTTCCGGTGGGCCGAGATGAGCGTCGAGGACGGCCTCGTCATGCAGCTGCACCCGGGTGTGCTCCGGAACCACCACACGCCGACGCTCGAGCGCTTCGGCCCGGACACCGGGCACGACCTGCCGAGCGTGGGGTCGTTCACCGAGCCGCTCCGCCCGCTGCTCGAGGCGTTCGGGACCGCACCGGGCTTCCACCTCGTGCTCTTCACGGTGGACGAGACGGTGTTCTCGCGGGAGATCGGGCCGCTCGCCGGCTTCTACCCGGCGGTGTACGCGGGAGCCCCGTGGTGGTTCATCGACACCCCGGCGGCGATCGGACGCTACCGGGCGGCGGTCACGGACTCCGCCGGGTTCACGAAGACCTCCGGGTTCATCGACGACACCCGGGCCTACTGCTCGATCCCCGCGCGGCACGACATGGCCCGTCGGGCGGACGCGGCGTACCTGGCGTCGCTCGTGGTGACGCACCAGCTCAGCGAGGAGGACGCGGTGCACACCGCACGGCGGATCGTGTCGGACATACCGAAGGCGACGTTCAAGCTCTGAGCGGGACTGCGTGTATGTGACATGCAGAGTGTTCGACGCTGCGGTCCTCACGGTCACAAGGTGGGGCGTCCGTCGTCCACCCTGATCCCGATCGAGGAGCGCCATGTCTCGACGCCCGTCACCCGAACGCCACCCCTCGCCCACCCCGCGTCCTCCGTCCGCTCGTCGTGCGCCGTCGGTCCGTCGCGCTCGGTCCCGCCGTACGGCCGGTGCCCTGGGGGCGCTCACCCTGGCGGTCCCCTCGGTCCTGCTCGGTCCGACCGGTGCTGCCGCTGCCGTGACCGCGCCGGAGTCGGTGATCGGCCTGGCCGTCGAGGTCGCCGCCGACGGCCACGGCCCCTTCACCCCGGAGGACGGTCCCGGCTCCGACCGGGGTCCCACGAACGGCGTGGTCCGGACCCGCGACGCCGTGACCTACCGCGTCACCGTGAACGCCGGCGACGGCACCGCGCACCACGAGCGCTTCGTGCTCGACGCCCCGACGGGCACGAGCTGGGCGGGCGTCCCGCTCGCGTGCACCGGCTCCGGGTCCGGCGTCGAGGGCCAGCGGCTCACCTGTGACCTCGGCGACGTCGCCTCGGGGCACGCCGTCGCCGTCCCGGCAGTGCTCGACGTCTCCGGCGACCTGCGGAACGGCGACCGCATCGCCGTGACCGGCACCGCCTCCGCGGACGACGCCGCAACGACCGCGCCGGTCACCTCGGCCACGACCGTGGTGTCGGCCGCGCCGCGGTACGACCTCAGCAAGGCCGTGGTCGGCTCGACCCTGCGCACCGACGTCCCCGGTCCGGACGGGACACCCGGCGTCCAGCTGATCTACCCGATGACCGTCCACTGGCAGTCGCCCGTCCCCGGGCAGGGCCTGCTCGGGTTCGAGCGGAGCACGGGCGCCATGCACTTCACCGACGACCTGTCCCACCTGCTCGGTGACCGACCGTCGCACGCGGTGCTCTGGAACGGTGGTCGGCCCGCCTGCGGCCGGAACGGCGAGGACGGTGTGCGGTTCAGCGGTCTGCCGGGTGGCCGCGGCGGGGGCGACCGCGCCGTGGCCGACTCCGGCACCATCACCTGCACGCAGGCGGAGCCGGGCGGGGACGTCGACGTGGCGATCGACGGCGCCGTGACGGACGCCGCGCGGATGCCCGGGCGGAACATCGGCGGCGGCCCGATCAGCGGCGGCGCGAAGCCGTACGTCGTGAGCGGGTGGATCGCGCTGTGGATGCCCACGCCGTCCGCCCCGACGTCCGTCGAGTCAGTCAACACCTTCACGCCGCTGCAGACGACGTCCGTCGGCGGGACGCCGAACTTCCCGGGCGGTACGGAACCGACGGCCGACAACAGCGCGCGGCGGAACCTCGTCGAGCTCGGACCGGGCACCGCGGGCAAGCGACTCTGGCGTCTCGGCAGCGACGGCACGAGCGTCGCCGCGGGATCGGCGAAGGACGGCGATCCGTGGGCCACAGCCGGTACGCGGCTCCGCAGTGACGTCACCATGTCGAACCCCGGGCTCGCGCCCTTCCGCAACGCGGCCCTGTGCGACACGTTCGACCGTCGCACGCAGCGTCTGACGGCGGTCGGCGGGCGGGCACCCGCCTGGACGAGCGGCTTCGCACCCGCCCACGTGCAGTACGCCGCGTACGACATGGTGTCACCCGCCGCCGGACAGGTGCGCACGTGCGACGACGGCGACGGCCCCTGGTACGACGACCCGGCGGACGTCCCGGGCGGGATCGCCGCGGTCGGGGCGGTCCGCGTGACCGGTGACCTGCCCGGCGGTGCCTCCGCCGGCCTGTACTCCACCGTGACGACCGAGTGGGCTCCCGACGGGACCCGTGCTCGGGACTTCGGACACGCCCGCTTCGGGGACCACCAGCCCGGGTGGGTGCACGACCAGCAGGACCCCGAGCACGCCGCCGGCGGGCTGGCCGACAGCGTGGTGCTCACCGAGGACCTGGTCCGCGTCGGCAAGGTGGTCGTCGACCCCGGGCACGATGCCGCGGACACCCCTGACCTGACGAGCGCGGTCGTGCCGGGGAACACCGTCGACTACGCGCTGCGACCGACCCTGACGAACGGCTTCGCCGACGGACACCCGACCACCGTCACCGTCCGCGACGTCCTGCCAGCGCACACGTCCTACGTCGAGGACAGCGCATCCGTGACGCCGGAGGTCGACACCGTACAGGGCGACGACGGCCAGCAGCACCAGCGCCTGACCTGGACCCTGCACGACGTCGACCCCAACAGCCGCATCGCCCCGATCACCTACTCGGCGCGGATCGACCGCTCGGCTCCAGGAGGGCGCGTCACCAACACCGTGACCGTCGCGTCACCGGCCGACCGGTCCGACGAACGCTGGCGCACCGCCCAGCGCGGACTCGAGGTCGTGACCACCGGCGGTGTCGGGGTCGAGAAGCGCACACCGGCCCCCGTCGTCGTGACCGGCGACCACCCCGAGTGGGACCTCGACGTCACGAACACCGACGACACCCCGATCAGCGACCTCGACCTCATCGACGTGCTGCCGCACCGAGGTGACACACGGGGCTCGGACTTCCACGGCAGCGTCGGTCTCGCGGAGCCGGTCGCCACCGACCCCGCCGGGGACGAGGTCGTGCGGTACACCGACGCCGATCCCGCCGCTGTCTCCCTGGACGGTGCAGACCCGAGCAACCAGCCAGGCGGAGCGACCCGCTGGTGCGCCGAGGACGAGTTCGGCGCGGACGGCTGCCCGGACGCACTCGCGCACGTGACCGCGGTCAGGGTCGAACGGCGCACCCCGGTCGCGGCCGGTGACATGGTCACGCACCGGCTCACCCTCGCGACGAGCGGCGAGCAGGACGGCGACCGCTACGTGAACCGCTTCGGGCTCAGGACGGCCGACCTGGCGCTGCCGGTGCAGTCCAACCCCTCGACCGTCCGGGTCGTCGCCGGGGCGATCGGCGACCGGGTCTGGGACGACCGGAACGACGATGGTCTGCAGGACGACGACGAGCGCGGTGTCGGCGGTGTCCCCGTCGCGCTCTCCGGGACGGACGACCGCGGTGACGAGGTCGAGCGCCGGACGACCACCGACGAGCAGGGCGAGTACCGGTTCGACGGCCTGCGGCCGGGTGACTACCGCGTGCACTTCACGGCGCCAGACGGCACGCACTTCACCGAGGAGCACGTCGGTGACGATCCGGCGCTCGACTCCGACGCCGGTCCGGACGGCGAGACCGCGCCGGTCGCGATCGACCGGGTCACGAGTGCGACCGGTGCGCTCGAGGGGGTGCGCCGGGACACGACCGTCGACGCCGGACTGGTCGCTGCAGGGGCCGGAGACGGGGGCGACGACGGGGGCGACGGAGGCGACGGTGGGACGGGTCCCGGACCCGGGGGCGACCCGGGCGGTCCGGGCAGTCCGGGCAGTCCGGGCAGTCCGGAGGACGGTGCCGGCGGGGCCCCCGGGAGCGGAGGCGACACGTCGACGGGCAGCGGGGACGCACCGCACGCAGCGGCGGACACTCCGACGGCCGGGCGGCTCGCCTGGACGGGCACGGCTGTCGGCGCCGCAGTGGCCCTGGCGCTCGGGCTCCTCGTGCCCGGGCTGACCCTGCTGCTGGGCCGTCGTCGGTCCCGGGCGTCGTCCGACTGACATCGGTCGGACACCGCGCACGGCGGGGTCGGGTCGCTGCCGGGCGGCCCGACCTCGCCGTCGTGCGTCCGGCCCGGGGTCGAGCGCGGACTCGACAGGTCGGGACGGATGGGGCGGCGCGGCCACGTCATTGCGGTCACGTCGGTGCGGCCTGGTCGCTGCGGCCTGGTCGGTGCGGCCCACCGGCGCGGCCACGTCAGTGCGGACGCGCCAGTGCGGCCACGTCAGCGCGGTCACGTCAGCGCGGTCACGTCAGCGCGGTCACGTCGGTGCCCGTCGGTACCGTCGAGCTGTGCAGCACCCACCGGCGACCGCGGCCAGCGCACCGAACGCGGCCAGCGCACCGGGCCACGGCGTCGACCACGTCGTGGCCGCCTACGGGGACCGAGCGGACGAGTACGCCGCGGTCCTCGGCTCGATGCGCGCGGTCCACCCCGAGGACCGGGCACTCGTCGAGGCGTGGGCGGACGCGACGCCCGGACTCCTGCTCGACGTGGGGTACGGCCCCGGCCACTGGGCAGCGCACCTGCACCGTCGCGGCCACGTCGTCGTCGGCATCGAGCCCGTGCCACGGTTCGTCGCGCTCGCGCGTGCAGCCGCCCCCGAGGTCGAGTTCCGACCGGGGACGTCGGAGGCGACGGGGCTGCCCGACGCCGGTGCCGGAGGGGTGCTCTCCTGGTACGCACTCGTGCACCACGAACCGACCCGGGTGCCGGCAGCGCTTGCGGAGGTCCACCGTGTCCTGGCACCGGACGGCACACTGCTCGTCGGGTTCTTCGAGGGGCCGACCCTCGAACCGTTCGACCACGCCGTGACGACGGCGTACCGCTGGCCCGTCGAGCGGATGGTCGCCGTCCTGCAGGACGCCGGGTTCACGGTCGACACGGTGCAGCGACGGGCCGACGTCGGTGCTCGCCCGCACGCCGCCGTCATCGCGCGCCGGTCCTGATCACGGCTGCCAGCCCGGCGTCACCAGGCCGGTCTCGTAGGCGAACACCACGAGCTGCGCGCGGTCCCGGGCACCGAGCTTGATCATGGCGCGGGAGACGTGCGTCTTCGTGGTCATCGGACTGACGAAGAGCCGTTCGGCGATCTCCGTGTTGGTGAGGCCGAGGGCGACGAGCTGCATCACCTGCCGCTCGCGCTCCGTCAGCACGTCGAGGGCGGGCGCGAGCGCCGACGGCTTGGCGTGCGTGGCGTAGGCGGCGACCAGGGACCGTGTCGGCCCGGGCGAGAGCAGGGACTCCCCCGCGTGCACGGTGCGGACCGCGCGGAGCAGCTCCGCGGGTTCGGTGTCCTTCACGAGGAACCCGGCCGCACCGCCGCGGATCGCCTCGAACACGTACGAGTCCTCCTCGAAGGTGGTGAGGATCACCACGTGCACGCCGTCGAGGTCCGGGTCTGCCGAGATGCGCTGCGTCGCGACGAGTCCGTCCGTCCCCGGCATGCGGATGTCCATCAACACGACGTCGGGACGCTCGCGTCGGACGGTCGCGACGGCCTGGTCGCCGTCGCCGGCCTCACCGACCACGGTCATGCCGGGTTCGGCGTCGACCAGTGCCCGCAACCCGGCGCGGATGAGCACCTGGTCGTCCACGAGCACGACGCGGATCGGGTCATCGGCTGGAGTCACGGTCGCTCCTCGGTCTCGGCCAGGCGGGACGGCGACGCAGCCGCAGCCGCAGCCGCAGCCGACGGCAGTCGAGCGGCGACGCGCCATCCCCCGTCGGGCGTCGGTCCGGCGGACAGGGTGCCGCCGACGGACGTCGCTCGCTCGCGCATCCCGATGACGCCGTTGCCCGACGGACCGAGCAGCGGCGTCCGCCGTTCCGCGGTCACGGTGCGGCCCGGGGAGGGTGTGTCCTGCACCGACAGCTCGAGGACGTCCGGCTCGACCCGCACGGCGATGCGCGCGCGGTGCTCGGGAGCGTGCTTCATCACGTTCGTCAGGGACTCCTGCACGATGCGGAACGCCGAGCGGTCGACGGTGCGGTCCAGCTGCGCGAGGTCGCCCTCGACGTCGGCCGTGACGTCCACACCGGCTGCACGTGCCCGTTCGACCAGGTCGGCCAGGCGGTCGAGCCCGGGCACGGGGCTACGATCCGGAGCGCTCGGGGCCGGCGTTCCGCCAGCAGCCCAGATGCCGATCGACGGATCCCTCGGTGATCCGCCGTCGCGCGACTCGTCGCCCGGCTCTCCCGACTCGCCCGACTCGCCCGACTCGCCCGTATCAGGATCGCGGGGTCCGTCGACCGACCGCAGGACCCCGAGGATCGTCCGGAGCTCGACCAGGGCCTCGCGGCTGGTGTCGCGGATGTCGGCGAGCGAACTGCGCGTCTGCTCGGGGAGCTCGGACCCCAGGTGGAGCGCCACACCCGCCTGCAGGTTGATGAGCGACATGCTGTGCGCGACGGAGTCGTGGAGTTCCCGGGCGATGCGGACGCGCTCGTCACGCGCACGGTCCCGCTCCGCAGCCGCACGTCGGCGACGACGTTCCGCGACGCGCTCGAGTCGGACCCGGACGAGCTCTGCGATGGCCAACGTCACCACGGCCCACGCCACGGCGAGGAACACCGCGTCGAGGTCCCGCGCGGGTTTCCGTCCGAGGAATTCGTCGGCGGTCGGCAGCACGGCGACCGCCACCCCGAGCGCGATCCCCGTGATGGTGCGGCGCCCACGGAGCCACGCGTTCACCGCGGCCATCGTCAGCGCGGCCACGAACGGTCCCCGCGGGCTGACCAGCAGGGCGTAGCCGATCGTCGTCGCGAGGGTGACCAGCAGGACGGCCGTCGGCCACCGCCACCGCCACGGGAGGACGAGCACCCCGGCGACGAGCAGCACGATCGCGAGCGGACCCGGGACCGCCGGGTCCGCGATCGAGGACCCGAGGACGTGGGACGCCCACGGCGGGCCGCTGCGAGGGCCGACGGTGGAACCGTCGGCCGGACCGCTCGGCAAACGCGCCGCCAGCAATGTCCCGCGATCTGCAGGAGTGCGACCGGCAGCACCCGCCCGACCCGGGCGAAGCGGCGGACGCCGTCCCGCTGGTCGTCGGTCGCCTCGGCGGAGGCACTGGGAGTGCGGTGCATGGTCCGAGCCTAGGGTCGGCCGGACACCACGGCATCGGGCCGTGGCAGGAGCTGTGGACTACTCCCCGGGGAGTAGCCGGGAGTGCAGGAGGGACGGCGCTACGGCTGCGGGGAGCAGGCGGGAGTGGGCCCTCGTGGCGGACGCGGGACGAGCCTCCAGGTCGGACGCTTGGAACGTCGCCCGACCGGGCGGCACGACCCGCACAGGAGGCAACCGTGCACACCGCTCTCTCGACCATCGCCGCCGTCGGCCCGTACGGGCACGGCGGCCCGCCCTTCTTCCTCTTCCCGGCGTTCTTCCTGCTGGTGCTCCTGGCCGTCGCCGTCGTGTTCGGCGTCCTGCGCCGCGGCGGCTGGCGCGCGCGGTCCGACGCGAGGGCGGTCCTCGCCGACCGCTTCGCGCGCGGCGACATCGACGCTGACGAGTACCGCTCGCGGCTCGCGGAGCTCAGCCGGAAGTGACCGACAGCGCCGACGTGATCGTCGCCACGGTGTCGTCGACCGAACCCTCGATCGACACCGCGACGGCGGTCTCGTCGGGCTGCGGCCGTTCGAGGGTCGCGAACTGCGAGTCGAGCAGCGACGACGGCATGTACTCGTGGTGACGGTGCGACTGGCGCTCGGCGATGAGCTCGTACGAGCCGTCCAGGAAGGCGATGACGAGGTCGGGCGCCGCGCTGCGGAGGCGGTCGCGGTAGACCCGCTTCAGCGCGGAGTTCGCCATCACGCAGCGGTGACCCGAAGCCTGCACCTCGGCGATGCGCGCCGCGCAGGCGTCGAGCCAGGGCCAGCGGTCCTCGTCGGTGAGGGGCGTGCCCTGCCGCATCTTCTCCTTGTTGGCGGCCGGGTGCAGGTCGTCGGCGTCCACGAACGTGCTCGGCTGGCCCTGCTCCGCGAGCGCGTCGGCGAGGGCCTGGCCGATCGTGGACTTGCCCGAGCCGGAGACGCCCATCACGAGCACGGGCGGGAGGACGTCGTGGTCGGTCATCCCTCCACAGTACGGGTCGTCCGCTTCCCGTCCCCAGTCACGGGAACACCCGTGCCGACCCAAGGTGTCGGTCGTACGGTGGGCCGCGACACGTCAGGACGAAGGAGACTCAGGTGGCGGACAACGAACAGCACGACGGCGGCACAGCGAACATCGGTGTCGTCGGTCTGGCGGTGATGGGCTCGAACCTGGCCCGCAACCTCGCCTCGCGCGAGGGCAACACGGTCGCGGTCTACAACCGCACCTACGCACGGACCCAGGAGCTCATGGACGAGCACGGTGACATGGGGTTCATCGCGTCGGAGGACATCGACGGCTTCGTCGCGTCGCTGTCGAAGCCGCGCACCGCGATCATCATGGTGCAGGCCGGCAAGGGTACCGACGCCGTCATCGAGCAGCTCGCCGACCGCTTCGAGGAAGGCGACATCATCGTCGACGGCGGCAACGCGAACTTCCACGACACCATCCGCCGTGAGCACGACCTGCGCGAGAAGGGCCTGAACTTCGTCGGCACCGGCATCTCGGGTGGCGAGGAGGGCGCGCTGAAGGGCCCGTCGATCATGCCCGGCGGTTCGGACGAGGCGTGGGAGACCCTCGGACCGATCCTGAAGTCGATCGCCGCAGTGGCGGAGGGCGAGCCGTGCGTGACGCACATCGGGACCGACGGTGCCGGTCACTTCGTCAAGATGGTCCACAACGGCATCGAGTACGCCGACATGCAGCTGATCGCCGAGTCCTACGACCTGCTCCGTCGTGCCGGCGGGCACTCGGTCGACGAACTCGTGCAGATCTACGAGAAGTGGAACGAGGGCGACCTCGAGTCGTACCTGATCGAGATCACGGGCGAGGTCCTCAAGCAGCAGGACGCCGACACCGGCAAGCCGCTCGTCGACGTCATCCGCGACGAGGCCGGCTCCAAGGGCACCGGCGTCTGGACCGTGCAGAACGCGGTCGGCCTCGGGATCCCGGTGTCGGGCATCGGCGAGGCCGTGTTCGCCCGGGCCGTGTCGTCGAAGCCGACCCAGCGCGCCGCCGTGCAGCGCTCGGTCACGAGCCGTCCGGACGTCGTCGACGTGCCCGACACCTTCGAGGACGACGTCCGCGCGGCGCTGTACGCGTCGAAGGTCGTCGCGTACGCGCAGGGCTTCGACCTCATCATCGCCGGGGCGAAGGAGTACGACTGGGACATCAACCTGGGCGACATCGCGAAGATCTGGCGCGGCGGCTGCATCATCCGTGCACAGTTCCTCAACCGCATCGTCGAGGCGTACGACAAGAACCCCTCGCTCGAGAGCCTGCTGGTCGACCCGTACTTCGCGGACGCCGTCGCCGAGGGCGAGGCGGCCTGGCGCCGCATCGTCGGCATCGCCGCGGCGTCGGGCATCCCCGCCCCGGGGTTCTCGTCCGCGCTGGCGTACTTCGACTCGCTGGCGTCCGACCGCCTGCCGGCGGCGCTCATCCAGGGGCAGCGCGACTTCTTCGGCGCGCACACCTACCAGCGCGTCGACAAGGACGGCACCTTCCACACGCTGTGGTCCGAGGACGGCCGCCGCGAGGTCGAGCAGGAACCCTCCACGCACTGACCCGGGTGCGCAGCAGGCTCCGTCATCCGACGGGGCCTGCTGCGTGCGAGGCGGTCGAGCACCACCGCCCACGCCCGCGCTCCCGCCTGCGGACGGGCGCTGCGGGTCAGGCGACGATGCGCTCGCGCGCGAGGTCGGCGACGAGCCGCTCGAGCCTGGGACCCCGCCCGAGCAGTCGACGGGATCCCGGGGACGAGCGGACGAAGAAGGTCGCGACGGCGGCGCTGTCGTCCGGTCGCACGTAGTGCATGGCCACGGCGCTCGCGTTCCGCTCCCCGAGGACGTCCTCGACGCCGACGTGCACCATGCGGCTCCAGCGGATCACGAGCAACCGGGTCGCCCGGCGCTCCTCGAGCTCCCACAGCGATGCCTCGGTGGCTCCGAACGCCCAGGTCACCCGCTCGCCCAGGGTGGCCTCGGGTCGGGTCCGCTGCACGTCCTGCCGCAGCTCCGGAGTCGGCGCTGCCGGGACCAGCCAGACGGTCGGGTCGATGCGACGGATCGCCAGCGCGAGCGCTTCGTCCGCACGGCGACGGCGGATCGCCCGGGCGCGCACGACGGCGACGACGACGCCGACCACCCCGACGGTGATCGCGACGAGCTCGGCGATGCCGAAGAACGTCAGGTCGGTCTGCGGCGCCGTCGAGACGACGATGATCCGGCCGACCAGGAGTGCGGTCCAGATGCCGACGATGCTCCAGCGCAGGACCGCGAAGCGCCGTCCGACCGTCCACGCGGAGCGCGACCGCCGCACGCGACCGCGGCGGGGCACGCGGTCTGGTCGGTCCAACACGCTCCCGATCCTCGCACGGGTCCGGTCGGCCGCGCTGTCCGTGAGCAGTGAACGCTCGACGAACCCGTCGGGGTGACGATCCCTGCACAGCCGCGGAGCGGACGCCCGCCGTCCACGAGCACGCGGCTGTCAGCCCGTCCGCGGCGACGTCGACCTACGCTGCACGGGTGAGCACGACAGCGACACCGACCGCCGAGCAGGCACCGACTCCCACACGGGTCCGGCGTCCGGCCCTGCTCGCGGCCGTGTGTGGTGTGATCGCGATCGCCGCGTTCCTGGCGGTCGCCGAGTTCGGCGCGCTGCTGCTCGGCGGGGCGGGCAGTCCGCTCGTGGCCGTCGGCTCCGCCGTGATCGACCTCGCTCCCCCGGCGGCGAAGGACGTGATGGTCGGGCTGTTCGGAACCGGGGACAAGATCGCCCTCTTCGTGCTCATGGCCGTCATCACGGCAGCGATCAGCGCGGGCGCCGGCGTGCTCGAACGTGCCCGGCCACCGTTCGGCGCGCTCGTCCTGGCGGCCGGCGCGGTCCTCGCGCTGGTCGCCGTCACCACCCGCTCGGGCAGCGGCACCTGGGACGGCGCTCCGACGGTGCTCGGTGTCGCCGCAGCGATCGTCGTGCTCCGCGTGCTCCTGCGTCGACTCCGCCGGTGGGAGGCCGCGGCCGCCGTGCCGTCGGCGTCGCCGCGCCCCGCGGCGACCGAACGACGCGCCTTCCTGGTGTGGAGCGCGACGGCTGCCGCTGCGGCGATCGTCGTCGGCGGCGCGTCGCGAGCCGGAACGGCGGCGATGCAGGCTGCGGCGGCCGCACGACGCGCTGTCCGGCTCCCCCGCGCCGCGACGACCGCTCCGGCCGTCCCCTCCGGGGCGTCGCTCGACGTCGACGGGATCACGCCCTACGTCACCCCGAACGCCGACTTCTACCGCATCGACACGGCGCTCCGGGTTCCGTCGATCGATCCGGCCGACTGGTCGCTCCGCATCCACGGCGCCGTCGACCGCGAGGTCGTCCTGACCTGGGACGAGCTGCTCGCGCTTCCCCTGCAGGAGCACATGGCCACGCTCAGCTGCGTGTCGAACGAGGTCGGCGGGGACCTCATCGGCAACGCGCTGTGGCTCGGCTACCCGATCCGTGATCTGCTCGCCCGCGCGGGCGTGCAGGACGGCGCCGACATGGTGCTCTCCCGCAGCATCGACGGGTTCTCCGCGGGACACCGCTCGACGTGCTGCAGGACGAGAGCACGGCGGCACTGCTGGCGATCGGGATGAACGGCGAACCGCTCCCCGCCGAGCACGGGTTCCCGGTGCGCATGGTGGTCCCCGGGCTGTTCGGCTACGTCTCGGCGACGAAGTGGGTCACCGAGCTCGAGGTCACCCGGTTCGCCGACGCCCAGGGGTACTGGACCCGCGCGGCTGGTCGGAACGTGGGCCGGTGAAGCTCGAGTCGCGGATCGACACCCCTCGGGGCGGTGCCTCGCTGACCGCCGGACAGCCGGTCGCGGTGGCCGGCGTCGCGTGGCAGCCGCACACCGGGGTCAAGGCGGTGCAGGTGCGCATCGACGACGGCGAGTGGCAGGACGCCGACCTGGCGGACTCGGTCTCGGCGGACACCTGGCGGCAGTGGGTGGTCCGCTGGACGCCGGACGCGGGCTCGCACACGATCCGGGTCCGGGCGGTCAGCGCCGACGGCCAGGTGCAGACGAGCGTGGAGCGGCCGCCGGCCCCGAACGGCGCCACCGGGTGGCACGAGGTGCAGGTCAGCGCCGGCTGACCGGGTCGCCGTCGCCGTCGCCGCCGCTACCACCACCGTCGCCGTCGCCGTCGCCACGGCCACCGGTCGCGGCCGTCGTGAGGGCCGTGTCGAGGTCCATGCCCGGTCCGTCCTCGTGCCGGCGGACGAAGCCGTGCTGCTCGTAGAACGACGCTCGGCCCCGAGCCGCGAAGAGCTGCACGTCCTCGACACCGCGACGTCGTGCCTCGGCGACGAGCCGTGCGAGGACCTCGCCGCCGACGCCCCTTCCACGGACGCCCTCCGACACGATCATCTCGGTGACGAAGGCGTGCAGGGCACCGTCGCTGATCAGGCGCCCGATCCCGACCAGACGACCCACCTCGTCCCGCGCGCTGCACACCACCCAGCTGCCGGCCAGTGCCCGGTCGAACCGCTCGAGGTCCCACGAAGCCCACCCGGTCTCGTCGTACAGGGCCCGGAACTCCGCTGCGGTCGGTGGTGTGAACGAGTACTGCACGCCGTGACGGTACCGCGGCGCAGGCGTCAGACGGGCAGCTCCGCGACGATGCACGTCCCGTCGACCGCTGCGTCGGACGCGATCGTCACGGCGAAGCCGGCACGCTCGAACGCGGCCGCCGACACGGGCGCCTGGTCGGACGACGCCTCGATGACGACCGCGCCACCCGGCCGGAGCCACTCCCCCGCTCCCGCCGCCACCCGTCGGTGCACGTCGAGCCCGTCGGGCCCGCCGTCCAGTGCGACGAGCCGCTCGTGCTCCCGCGCCTCGGCCGGCATGGTCGACAGTGCCCCGGACGGCACGTACGGCGCGTTCACCGCGACGACGTCGACGGCTCCGCGGAGACGCTCCGGCAACGGCGCGAAGAGGTCACCCAGGACGACGATCCCCGGTCACCGATGTTCTCCGCCGCGACGTCCACCGCGTCGGGGTCGACGTCCGCTGCGACCAGGTCGAGCGCTCCGACTCGACCGAGCAACGCCACCGAGATCGCGCCGACCCCACAGCACAGGTCGACGACCCGGTCGTAGCGGTGCAGCCGCCGTGCCGCCTGCTCCACCACGACGGTGGTCCGGGTCCGTGGGACGAACACGCCCGGCGCGACCCGGACGCGGTGCCCGTCGAAGGCGGCCCAGCCGAGCACGACCTCGAGCGGCTCGCCGCCGAGCCGGCGCTGCACGAGCCCGCGCAGCTTCACGGGGTCGCCGTCACCGGCCTCGAGCAGCAGGTCCGCCTCGTCCTCGGCGAAGACGCTTCCCGCCGACCGCAGTCGGGCGGCCAGCGCGGCGCGCGCCGGGTGGACGGGAGGCACGGCTCACCGCACCGGACGGGTCACGCTGAGCACGTGGCCGGTCCGGCTACGCGGCACCGTCGAACATGGACGTGACGGAACCGTCGTCGAAGACCTCGTGGATCGCGCGCGCGATGAGCGGCGCGATCGGCAGGACCTCGAGACGATCCCACCGCTTGTCCTCGGGCAGCGGCAGGGTGTCGGTGACGACGACGCGGTCGATGAACTCGCTCTGCAGCAGCTCGGTCGCCGGGTCGGAGAACACGGCGTGGGTCGCCGCGACGACGACGCCGGTCGCGCCGTTCGCCTTCAGGGCCTCGGCCGCCTTGGCGATGGTGCGGCCGGTGTCGATGAGGTCGTCGACGAGCAGGCAGACGCGGCCGGAGACGTCGCCGACGATCTCGTGCACGGACACCTGGTTCGGCACGAGCGGGTCGCGGCGCTTGTGGATGATCGCCAGCGGGGCGCCGAGCTTCTCGGACCAGATGTCGGCGACACGCACGCGGCCCATGTCGGGCGACACGACGGTCAGGGTCGCCGGGTCGAGGATCTGCTGGAAGCGCTCGAGCAGGACGGGCATCGCGAACAGGTGGTCGACGGGGCCGTCGAAGAAGCCCTGGATCTGTGCGGCGTGCAGGTCGACGCTCATGATGCGGTGGGCGCCGGCTGCCTTGAACAGGTCGGCGACGAGCCGGGCCGAGATCGGCTCGCGGCCGCGGCCCTTCTTGTCCTGGCGGGCGTAGGGGTAGAAGGGCGCGACGACGGTGATGCGCTTCGCCGACGCGCGCTTGAGGGCGTCGACCATGATGAGCTGCTCCATGAGCCACTCGTTGATCGGCGCGGTGTGCGACTGGATGACGAACGCGTCGCAGCCGCGGACCGACTCGTCGAAGCGGGCGTAGAGCTCACCGTTCGCGAAGGTCCGGGCGTCGGTCGGGACGAGGTCGACCCCGAGTTCCTCGGCGATCTGCGCCGAGAGCTCCGGGTGCGCCCGGCCCGACACGAGGACGAGTCGTTTCTGGCCCGTGGTCTTGATTCCGGACAAGTGCGGTGCTCACTCCCTGACCCGCTCGGGGCCGTCTCGATCGACCCGACCGCCGTCAGATCTGTTCGCCGTGCGCGCGCCGAGCCGCCTCGGCCGCCGGCGAACCGGGTCGGTGTTCCTCGACCCATCCGTCGGTGTTGCGCTGCGGGGCGTAGCTGATCGCCAGCGACCCGGCCGGTACGTCCTTGCGGACGGTCGTACCCGCGCCGGTGTACGCCCCGTCACCAATCCTAACCGGGGCGACGAACACGTTGTGCGAGCCTGTGCGGACGTGCGACCCGACCTCGGTGCGGTGCTTGTGCACGCCGTCGTAGTTCGCCGTGATCGTGTTGGCGCCGATGTTCGAGTCCTCGCCGACCTCGGCGTCGCCGATGTACGACAGGTGCGGGACCTTGCTGCCGCGACCGATCACCGCGTTCTTCGTCTCGACGAACGTGCCGATCTTGCCCCGCTCGCCCAGGATCGTGCCCGGTCGCAGGTAGGCGAAGGGCCCGACCGTGGCACCGTCGCCCACGACCGCCAGGGTGGCGTCCACGCGGTTCACGACCGCGCCGGCGCCGACCTCGGTGTCGCGGAGCGTGGTGTCCGGCCCGACCACCGCGCCCGCGGCGATCGCCGTCGCCCCGACGAGCTGGGTGCCGGGCAGGACCTCCGCGTCGGCCTCGATGGTGACGTCGACGTCGATCCAGGTGGTCGCCGGGTCCTGCACGGAGACACCGGCGAGCTGGTGCCGGCGGACGATGCGGGCGTTGAGCTCGCGGGCGGCGTCGGCGAGCTGGGCGCGGTCGTTGATGCCGGCGACGAGCCAGGGGTCGGTCAGCGTGACGACGTCGATCGTCCCGCCCCGCGCGGCGACGAGGGACGGGACGTCGGTGATGTACTTCTCGCCCTGCGCGTTCGCCGTGGTGAGCGAGGGCAGCACCGCACGGAGGTGGGTCACGTCGAACGCGTAGATGCCGGCGTTCGCCTCGGTGATGGCCCGCTCGTCCTCGGTGGCGTCCTTGTGCTCGACGACCCGGACGAAGGCACCGTCGGCGTCGCGGACGACCCGGCCGAGCCCGGTGGGGTCGGGGGCGATCGCGCTGACCAGGGTCACCGCGTTGCCCGCGTGTGCGTCCACGAGGCGCCGGAGGGACGCCGTGTCGAGCAGCGGGACGTCGCCGGAGAGCACCACGACCGAGCCGTCGAAGTCCGCCGGCAGCGCCTGCACGGCGACCTCGACGGCACGCCCGGTGCCGGGGACCTCGTCCTGGTCGACCACGATCGCACCGGGGGCGCGCTCTGCGACCTCGGCCGCGACGCGCTCGCGCTCGTGCCGCACGACGACGGCGACGTGCTCCGGCTCGATGGAGGACGCCGTGCGCAGCACGTGCGCCAGCAGGGGCAGGCCGGCGAGGCGGTGCAGCACTTTCGGCGTGGAGGACTTCATGCGCGTGCCCTGCCCGGCGGCGAGGACGACGACGGCGATCCGCTGGTCGGTCATGCCCCCATCCTGGCGCATGCGCCCCGACCGGGTGCCGCGGCCGCACCGAGACCGCGGACGAGGAGCGCGGACCGGGCGCGCAGACAGGCCGCCCCGACCGGCGGACTACGCGCGCGCGGGCTCCCGCTGCACGAACGCCATGAGCACGAGCCCCGCGACGAGCACCACGACCACGCCGATGATCCCGAACCGCGTCGACCCGCCGATCGTCACCGCGATGCCGAACAGCGCCGGCGCCAGGAACGAGGCGGCCCGACCCGTCGTCGCGTAGAGGCCGAACAGCTCGCCCTCGCGCCCCGGGGTGGCGAGCCGCGCCAGGTAGGCCCTGGACGACGACTGCACCGGCCCGACGAAGATCGCGAGCGTGAGGCCGAGCACCCAGAACCCGGCGGTGGCGTTCCCGATGAGGAACACGCCGATGCCGGTCAGCGCGAGTCCGACGAGCGACACGGTGATGACCGCCCGCGAGCCGAACCGGTCGTCGAGCCGCCCGGACGTGAAGGTCGCGACACCGGCCACGACGTTCGCCGCGATCGCGAAGAGGATCACCTGCGACGGGCTGAACCCGAAGACCTGCGCGGCGACGATGCCGCCGAAGGTGAACACCGCGCCGACCCCGTCGCGGAACACGGCGCTCGCGAGCAGGAAGACCAGGACGTTCCGACGCTCGCGCCACAGTCGGGCGACGTGCCGGCCGAGGTCGCGGTACGCGCTGAGCAGCCCGCCGGTGCGGGAGCGGTCCGGCGCCGCCTCGGGCACGGTCAGGAAGAGCGGGACCGAGCTGACCGCGAGCCAGACCGCGGCGATGCCGATCGCGACCCGGACGTCCCACGACCCGTCCGCGACGGTCGACGGCAGCTGCAGGAGTCCGGCGACCCCCTCGGTGCCGAAGTCCTGGATGCAGAGCAGGAGCAGGACGACGAGCAGCACGATCCCGCCGAAGTACCCGGCCGCCCAACCGACCGCCGACACGCGCCCCGTCTGCGGTCCGGACGCCACCTGGCCGAGCATCGCGTTGTAGCCGACGGTGGCGACCTCGTACGCGACGGTCCCGATGCCGAGGAGCGCCGCGCCGAGCACCAGGTACGGCTGCTGCGGCGCGACGAACACCATCGCTCCGATCGACAGCGCGACGCCGATCGTGCCGATGAGCACGGACCGACGGCGGTGGCCAGAGGAGTCCGCGAGCCGGCCGACCGCGGGCGCGACGAGTGCGACGACGATCCCCGCGAGCGTCAACGCCGTCGAGACGGTCGCCGCGTTGTGCGCGAGCTCCCGCTCCACGGCCCGGGCGGCGGTCGCCGAGGAGTCCTCGGCAGCGACGAGTCGCGGGTCGACGAACGCCCGGCTCGCCAGGTACGTGCTGAAGACGAAGGTGGTGACGACGGCGGTGAACGCCGAGGACCCCCAGTCCCAGAGCGCCCAGGACACGAGGGCCCGCCGGTCGGTGCGCTGCGGCACTGCCGCCGCCGGTGTCGCGGTCATGGCCGAACCGTAGCGCGTCCCGGTGGCCGGGCGGGGACGACCCGGCCACGGCTCTCCGTGGTGACCGGACGACGGACGGGAGGCGCGGCACCCGCCGGCACCGCGCCTCCCGTCCGTCGACCGGTCACCCGACGGCGCGACCCGCCTCGCGCACGTCGGCCCACGTCGTCACTCTCCCGCGGGGACACCGTTCGGGTAGACCACCGACTTGAGCGAGGCCGGGTCGGTGTCGCTCTCGAGGGCCTCGCGGACGTCGTCGAGGCCGAAGCGTCCGGTGACGAGCGCGTCGAGGTCGACCTGGCCGGAGGCGACCAGGCCGATGGCGACCGGCCACGTGTTCGTGTAGCGGAAGATGCCGGTGACCGTCACCTCGAGGTTCTGGATGTGCTCCACCGGCAGCACCATCTCGGAGTTGCCGAGGCCGACGAGCACCGCGGCCCCCGCGGGTCCGACGGCCTTGATGCCGTCCGACACGGCGCGCGGCGCACCGCTGGCGTCGATGAAGGCGTCGACGGGGACGATGTCCGACGTGACGTCCACCGCCACGGGGTCGACGACCGTCGTGGCGCCGAACGACAGCGCGCGCTCGCGGCGCTCGGGGACCAAGTCGCTGACGACCACGCGCGTCGCGCCGAACGCCCGGGCGACCTGGGCGCAGATGACGCCGATCGGTCCGGCGCCGGCGATGAGGACGCTGGAGCCGGGGACGATCCCTGCCTTGCGCGCGGCGGCGATGCCGACGGACAGCGGTTCGAGCAGTGCGCCCGCCTCGAAGGACACCGAGTCGGGCAGGGTGTGCGCGAACTCGGCCTCGATCGTGACGTACTCGGCGAAGGCGCCGTCGACGGGGGGCGTCGCGTAGAAGCGCATGTGGGGGCAGAGGTTGTAGCGGCCGGCCAGGCACTGCGCGCAACGGTGGCACGGACGCTGCGGTTCGACGGCGACGCGCTCGCCGACCCGTCCCGGGTCGACGCCCTCGCCGACCGCGGTGATCGTGCCGGAGAGCTCGTGGCCGAGGACGAGGGGCTCCTCGACGACGAAGTCGCCGATGCGGCCGTGGCGGTAGTAGTGCACGTCGGAGCCGCACACGCCGACGGCGGCGACGCGGACGAGGACGTCGCCGGGGGCGACCTCGGGGACCGGGCGGTCCTCGACCGTCAGGTCCTCGGTGCCGAGCAGGACGCTCGCGCGCTGGGTGTCGGGGGTGGTGCTCATGCGGATCTCGCTTCCTCGATCGCGTCCTCGCGGTCGGTCGTGGTCTGGTCGGTGTCGGTCGTGGTGGGGAGTGCCCCGTCGCGGAGCAGGTCGGCGAACCCGAGCTCGGCGGCACCGCGCACCAGCACGTCCCGCCCGAGTTCGGCGGGGACGATGCGCAGCCGGTCGGTCATCGCCGCCATCGTCTGCGCCCGCACGTCGTCCTCGACGCGGGCCCCGACGTGCCCGAGCAGCACCCCGAGGAACCCACCGAGCACGACGACCTCGGGATCGACGGTGTGGATGGCGTTCCGGATCGCCGTCGCGAGCGCGGCCACCTGCCGGTCGACGACGCGTTCGACCGCGTCGTGCCGCTCGGCGAGCGCCGCGGCGAGGGCGTCGAGGTCGTCGGGCGCGGTCCCGGTCACGGCGGTCAGGGCCCCGCGGGAGGCCTCGGTCTCCAGGCACCCGACGGCACCGCAGTGGCAGCGGATGCCGTTCGCCGCGACGAAGGTGTGCCCGAGCTCGCCCGCGTAGCCGTCGGCGCCGCTGAACGGTCGGCCGGCACTGACGATCCCGCCACCGATGCCGCTCGCACCACCGTTCAGGTACACGAGGTCGTCGACGCCGCGCGCGCTGCCGTAGAGCCGCTCGGCCCATGCGCCGAGGTTGGCGTCGTTCGCCGCACGGACCGGCAGACCGAGACGCTCGGCGAGGGGGCCGGCGAAGGGCTCGTCCCGCCACCCGAGGTGCGGGGCGTCGCGGACGACCCCGTCCTCGACCCGGACGATGCCGGGGACGGCGACGCCGACCCCGACGAGCCGCAGCGCCGGAGCGGCGCGCGCGGTCAGGACGCCGAGCAGCCGGGCGACGGCGTCGATCGCCACGGCCGCGGTCGGGACGCTCGGCTGCGGTTCGACGAGCCGGTCGCGCACCGTGCCGTCGAGGGCGACGAGCGCCACCGCGACGGTGTCGATCTCGACCGTGACCGCGGCGGCCACGACGTCGGCGGAGGCCCGGACGACGGCGCTCGGCCGGCCGACCCCGGCGGGACGGTCGGCAGCGGCGGCTCCGGCGGCCGGGAACTCCTCGTGCACCAGGCCCCGTTCGACGAGTTCCCCGACGAGGGCGAGCACCGTCGACCGGTTGAGCCCGGTGCTCCTGGTGAGCTCGGCGCGGGTGACGGGTCCGCCCTCGTGCACGATGCGGAGGACGCGCGCGACGTTGCCGGGCGTGGTCGTGGCCGGTCGGGCCATGGGTCCTCCTCGTGGGGTGGTCGTGGTGTGGGGCGTACGGAGTTTCCCAGAACGCTTGCGATGGGAGACGGGAACGGGCGTACCTGGTCGTTCCGGAAGGCCGAGTACGCCCGTTCCGACCCGGTACGCCCGGAAGCACCCGGTGCCGACGCGCGCGGAGCACGCGCGTCGCTCAGCGCGAGCGGGAGAACGCGGCGTCGAAGGCGGCGTCGGGCGGGGCGATCGTGCCGAGTCGGCGGACGAACGCCAGCGCCTCGGGGCCGCCGACGAGCCGGTCCATGCCGGCGTCCTCCCACTCGACGCTGGTCGGCCCCGCGTAGCCGATGTGGTTCAGCACGCGGAACACCCGCTCCCACGGCACGTCCCCGTGCCCGGCGGACACGAAGTCCCACCCGCGGCGGGGGTCGCCCCACGGCAGGTGCGACCCGAGTCGACCGTTGCGTCCGTCGAGCTGCTTGACCGACTCCTTGCAGTGCACGTGGTACACCCGGTCGGCGAAGTCGAGCAGGAACGCGGCGGGGTCGAGGTCCTGCCACACGAAGTGCGACGGGTCGAAGTTGAACCCGAACGACGGCCGGTCGGCGAACACCTCCAGCGCCCGCTTCGCCGTCCAGTAGTCGTAGGCGATCTCGGAGGGGTGCACCTCGAGCGCGAAGCGGACGCCGACCTCCTCGAACACGTCGAGGATCGGCGACCAGCGGTCGTGGAAGTCCTGGTACCCGGCTTCGATCATGCTCGCCGGGACCGGTGGGAACCCGGCGACGGTCTTCCAGATCGACGACCCGGAGAAGCCCGTCACGGTGTCGACGCCGAGTGCCCTGGCCGCCCGCGCGGTCCACTGCAGCTCCTCGGCCGCACGCTGCCGCACGCCCTCGGGATCGCCGTCACCCCACACGTGCGGCGCGAGGATGTCCTCGTGCCGCTGGTCGATCGGGTCGTCGCACACGGCCTGGCCGGTCAGGTGGTTCGCGATCGTCCAGACCTGCAGCCCGTTCCGCTCGAGGATCGCCTTCCGGTCGGTCACGTACTCCGGGTCCGTCGCGGCGCGCCGGACGTCCAGGTGGTCGCCCCAGCAGGCGATCTCCAGTCCGTCGTAGCCCCACTCGCCCGCCAGGCGTGCGACCTCCTCGAAGGGCAGGTCCGCCCACTGCCCGGTGAACAGGGTCACCGGCCTGGTCGACCGGGCACCGCCGTCCGGCCTGGAGGCGCTGCCCACCTCGGTCTCGCCGGTTCCGTCCGTCGTCGTCATCGTCGTCGTCCTTCCTCGCCTGTCGTGTGTCGTCTCGCGTCGTGCTGCCGACCCGCGCTGCTGCCGAGCGCGGCTGCTGCCGGATCGTGCTGCTGCCGAGTCTGGCTCACCAGGACCCGGGTGCGGCACCCGCCGGGACGGTGTCGGGCCGCTCGACACGCGACCGGACCTCGACCACCGTGTGCTCCCGGGCCGCGGTCGACACCGCCTCCATCACCTCGAGCACGTGGAACGCGAGCTCCCCGGACGCCCGGTGCGGACGGTCGGTCGCGATCGCGTGCGCCATGTCGGCGAGCCCGTACCCGCGCCCGGCGTCGGCGTACCCGGCACTCGTCGGCAGGTCCCGCCACTCGCGGGGCTGTGCTGTTCCCCCGTGGGCATCCGCGATCGACACCGTGTCGGAGAACCGGTTCGGGTCGGGGACGCCGAGCGTGCCCGCGGTGCCGTACACCTCGAACAGCGGCGCCCGGGTCGCCCAGACCTCGAACGACACGGTCACCGTGGAGACGACGCCGTCCGCGTGCTCGAGGACGGCGACCACGTGCGTGTCGACGTCCACCCGGAGCGGGGTGCCCGCCGCCGGCCCCGTCGCGATGGTGCGCTCGCGGTCCGACCGGGTCGAGGCACCGCTGACCCGGACGACCGGGCCGAAGAACGACACGAGGCTCGTCAGGTAGTACGGCCCCATGTCGAGCAGCGGGCCGCCGCCCGGCTGGTAGTAGAACGCGGGTGCCGGGTGCCAGAGTTCGTGCCCGGGTGCCGACCACGACACCGCGGCCGCGACGGGGGTGCCGATCGCGCCGCTGTCGAGCGCCTGGCGGGCGGTCTGGATCCCGGTCCCGAGCACCGTGTCCGGCGCGCTGCCGACCCGCAGGCCCGCGCGGCGGGCGAGGTCGAGCACGGGCTGCGCCTCGGCCGTCGACATCGCGAGCGGCTTCTCGCCGTAGACGTGCTTGCCGGCCTCGAGCGCCCGCGTGGCGATCTCGGCGTGCGCGGCCGGGATCGTCAGGTTGAGCACGACGTCGACGTCGTCCGCGGCGATGAGCTCGTCGACGCTCGTCCCCCGCACGCCCTGGGTCTCGCCCACGGCTCGTGCCCGGTCGACGTCGATGTCCGCGACGGCGGTGAGCGCGAGCCCGGGCAGCGCCGGGAAGTGCTCGAAGTACTGCTGGCTGATGACGCCGACACCGACGACCCCCACCCGCAACGGACGGTCGTTCACCGGGCTGCCCACAGGAGTCCCCTCTCGATGATCGTGCGGAGCGGCTGCGACTCTACGACCTCGAGCCGGTGCCCGGGCGCCGAGACGAACACGCGCCCCTGCCCCCACTGCCGGGTCCAGATCGCGGGCGCGGTGACCGGGCGGTTCCAGGCGTCGAAGTCCCGGGCCTCCTGCGTGGTCGTCGCCAGCACGTCGTTGTACTCGTCGGAGAGCACCCAGTACTGCTCGGTCACGAGGTCGAAGTCCTCGATGCCCCGCGTGATCGGGTGCTCGTGCCCCGCTTCGGTGATGTGCACCGTGTACGGGATGTAGTTGTCGGACTGCTCGCCGGTGCGCTCCGACGGGTGCTTGCCCGCGTGGTGCGCGAACTGCCCACCGACCATGTGCAGGTAGTCGGCGGTGTTCCGGAAGGCGTCGGCGATCCCGCCGTGCCACCCGGCGAGTCCGGCGCCGCCGAGCACCGCCCGCTGCAGTCCGGCGAACTCGTCGTCCGCGATCGTCGACATCGTGACGATCTGCACGATCAGGTCGACGTCGGCCATCGCGGCCTCGTCGGCGTAGACGGCGGTGCCCTCCTCGACGCGCACGTCGAAGCCGTTGTCGCGCAGGAACGGGACGAACAGGTCGGTGGTCTCGACGGGCATGTGCCCGTCCCACCCGCCGCGCACGACGAGGGCCTTCTTGTCCGGAGCCATCAGATCACCGTCCAGGCGCTGCCGTCGGCCGCACTGCGCTCGACCGCATCGAGGACCCGCTGCACGTGGAGGCCGTCCGCGAACGAGGGCTGCGGGTCGGTGCCCGCGACGATCGCCCGCACGAAGTCGGTGACCTGGTGGCTGAAGGTGTGCTCGTACCCGATGAGGTGCCCGGTCGGCCACCACGCTGCCATCCACGGGTGCTCCGGCTCGGTGACGAGGATGCGGCGGAAGCCCTGCTCCCCCGCGGGCGCCGACGACTCGTACAGGCGCAGCTCGTTCATCGACTCGAGGTCGAACTGGATCGCACCCTCGGACCCGCTGACCTCGAGCGTCAGTCCGTTCTTCCGGCCGGTCGCGTAGCGCGTGGCCTCGAAGGTGCCGATCGCGCCCTCGGCAGCGCCGCCGGTCAGCCGACCGAGGAAGAACGCTGCGTCGTCGACGGTGACCTGCCCGCGTTCGCTCGACGCGGTGCCGGAGAGCCCGACGCCCTCGGCCATCAGCGGGCGCTCGTGCACGAAGGTCTCGAGCGTGCCGGACACGGTCGACAGCTGTGCGCCCGTGACGTGCTCGACGAGGTCGATCGCGTGCGCACCGATGTCGCCGAGCGAGCCGGAGCCGGCGAGCGCCTTGTCCAGGCGCCACGTCATCGGACCGTCCTCGTCGGCCAACCAGTCCTGCAGGTAGAGCGCGCGGACCTGGCGGACCGTCCCGATCCTCCCGTCCGCGACCAGCTGCCGGGCGAACGCGATGGCGGGGACGCGCCGGTAGCTGAAGCCGACCATCGCGCGGACGCCGCGCTCGGCGGCGGCCTGCGCGGCGGCGGTCATCGCCTCGGCCTCGTCCACGGTGTTGGCGAGCGGCTTCTCGCACAGGACGTGCTTGCCGGCCTCGAGTGCGGCGATCGCGACCTCGACGTGCGAGGACCCGGGCGACACGACGTCGACGATGTCGATGTCGGGGTCCGCCACCACCTGCCGCCAGTCGGTCGACGCGGCCTGCCAGCCGTACTGCCGTCGCGCGGCCTCGGTGCGCTCGGCGTCACGGCCGACGACCACGGCCATCTCGGGCTCCACGCCGAGGTCGAAGAACCGCGGTGCGGTCCGCCACGCCTGGGAGTGCGCCGCTCCCATGAAACCGTGCCCGACCATGGCGACGCGCAGTCGTCCCGGTCCGTGTCCGTCCTGTGCCATCCACTCGCTCCTTTGCGATCCGGTGTTGCCAGGATCCACCCTACCGCTTATGTTGGGCGCGGCAACATTTTGTTTCGACGACGAACGGTGATCCACCATGGCAACGACGCCCACCCGCGACGACAAGTTCTCCTTCGGTCTCTGGACCATCGGCTACAACGGCTCCGACCCGTTCGGCGGCCCGACCCGTCCCGCGCTGGACGTGGTCGAGGCGGTCGAGAAGCTCGACGAGCTCGGCGCCTACGGCCTGACCTTCCACGACGACGACCTGTTCGCGTTCGGCTCGACCGACGCCGAGCGCCAGGCGCAGATCGACCGCCTCAAGGGCGCGCTCGACTCCACCGGGATCATCGTGCCGATGGTCACGACGAACCTGTTCTCGGCGCCGGTCTTCAAGGACGGCGGCTTCACCTCGAACGACCGGAACGTCCGTCGCTTCGCGCTCCGCAAGGTCCTCCGCAACCTCGACCTCGCCGCAGAGCTCGGCGCGAAGACCTTCGTCATGTGGGGTGGCCGCGAGGGCTCCGAGTACGACTCCGCCAAGGACGTGCAGGCCGCGCTCGAGCGCTACCGCGAGGCCGTCAACCTGCTCGCCCAGTACGTCACCGACAAGGGCTACGACATCCGCTTCGCCATCGAGCCGAAGCCGAACGAGCCCCGCGGCGACATCCTCCTGCCGACCCTCGGCCACGCGATCGCCTTCACCGAGACGCTCGAACGTCCGGAGCTGTTCGGCATCAACCCCGAGGTCGGCCACGAGCAGATGGCTGGACTGAACTTCACCGCCGGCATCGCCCAGGCGCTCTACCAGGGCAAGCTCTTCCACATCGACCTCAACGGCCAGCGCGGCATCAAGTACGACCAGGACCTCGTCTTCGGCCACGGCGACCTGCAGAACGCCTTCTCGCTCGTCGACCTGCTCGAGCACGGCGCCCCGCAGGGTGGCCAGGCGTACGACGGCCCCCGGCACTTCGACTACAAGCCGAGCCGCACCGAGGACATCACGGGCGTCTGGGACTCGGCGAAGGCGAACATGCGCATGTACCTGCTCCTCAAGGAGCGTGCGCAGGCGTTCCGCGCCGACCCCGAGGTGCAGGAGGCCCTGTCCGCCGCGAAGGTCGACGAGCTGAGCACCCCGACGCTGAACAGCGGTGAGTCGTACGACGACTTCCTCGCCGACCGCTCGGCGTACGAGGACTTCGACGCCGACGCGTACTTCGGGGGCAAGGGCTTCGGCTTCGTGCGCCTCCAGCAGCTCGCGATCGAGCACCTGATGGGCGCTCGTGGCTGAGCGTCGCCTCGTCGCCGGGGTCGACTCGTCGACGCAGTCCTGCAAGGTCACCGTCCGTGACGCCGGCACCGGTGCGGTCGTCCGGGAGGGGCGCGCGTCCCACCCGGACGGCACGTCCGTCGACCCCCGCCACTGGTGGGACGCGCTCGGCTCCGCGATCGCGGACGCCGGCGGGTTCGACGACGTCGCGGCGGTCGCGGTCGCCGGGCAGCAGCACGGCATGGTCGCGCTCGACGCCGACGGTCGCGTGGTCCGCGACGCGCTCCTCTGGAACGACGTCCGCAGCGCCGACGCGGCCGCCCAGATGGTCGAGGAGCTCGGCCGGGAGGCATGGGTCGCCCGCACGGGTCTTGTCCCGGTGGCGTCGTTCACCGGTACCAAGCTGCGGTGGCTCCGCGACGCCGAGCCGGAGAACGCGGCGCGCGTCGCCGCCGTCGCGCTCCCCCACGACTGGCTGTCGTGGCGGCTGCGCGGGTACGGCCCGGCGGACGAGAGCCCGCTCGGCCCGGACCTCGACGCACTGGCGACCGACGGCTCGGACGCCAGCGGGACCGGCTACTGGGACCCGGTGCGCCGGGAGTACGACGGGGAGCTGTTCGAGGCCGCGCTCGGTCGTCGCGCACGGGTCGCTGGGAACCAGGTTCCGGACGAGGAACCACGGCAGAGCGCGGTGCAGCGACCGGAACCTGGTTCCGCGGGCTCCTCAGATGCGGTCGTGGTGCCGCGGGTCGTGGCGCCGGACGAGGCGATGGGCACGCTGTCCTCCGACGTCGAGCTGCCGGGCGGCGGGGTCGCCCGTGCCGGACTCGTCGTCGGGCCGGGGCTCGGCGACAACGCGGGCGCCGCGCTCGGCCTCGGGCTCGGCCCGGGCGACGTCGCGGTGTCCCTCGGCACCAGCGGGACGGTCTTCGGCGTCACCGACACCGAGGTGACCGACCCGAGCGGGACCGTGGCGGGCTTCGCCGACGGGACCGGGTCGCGCCTCCCGATCGTCACCACGCTCAACGCGGCCCGCGTGCTCGAGGTGATCGGCGGACTCCTCTCCGTCGACCACGGCGAGCTCGGCGAGCTCGCGCTCCAGGCGCCGGCCGGGGCAGACGGACTCGTGCTCGTGCCGTACTTCGTCGGTGAGCGCACGCCGAACCGGCCGGACGCGACCGCCTCGCTCGTGGGCATGACGCCCGCGACGACGGACCGGGCGCACCTGGCACGCGCCGCCGTCGAGGGCATGCTGTGCGCCCTGGCCGACGGGCTCGCCGCGGTCGAGGACACCGGCGTGCACGTGTCGCGACTGCTGCTCATCGGCGGTGCCGCGCGGAACGAGGCCGTCCGTGCCGTCGCCGCGCAGGTGTTCGGCCGCGACGTGTCGATCCCGGAGCCCGGCGAGTACGTCGCCTCGGGTGCCGCACGACAGGCCGCGTGGGTGCTGACCGGGAGCCTGCCGTCGTGGGAGGTCTCCGCGACGGTCGTGCCCGCGGACCCGCACCCCGAGGTGCTCGAGCAGTACCGCGCCGCCGCACGCTGACCCGACGGTCGCGCAGCAGCCGCCCACCTGGTGGAATCGGGCGTACTTGGTCGGAAGTTCCGACCAGGTACGCCCGTTCCGACCGGGTACGCCCGGAACGACCCACCACCACTGAGGACCCCCATGCCGCTCACCGACCTGCCCCTGGACCAGCTCCGCGCCTACCGCCCGACGGTGCGGCAGCCCGACGACCTCGACGCGTTCTGGGCGGACACGATCGCCGGGGCCCGGGCGGCCGGCAGTGGGACCGAGCCCGTGCTCGTCCCCGCGACGACCCCGGTCACCGCGCTCGACGTGCAGGACCTGATGTTCCCGGGCTTCGCCGGCGACCCCGTCCGGGCCTGGGTCTCGCGTCCGGCCGGCGCGACGGGCGACCTGCCCGCCGTGGTCGAGTTCATCGGGTACGGCGGAGGCCGGGGTCTCCCGGGCGAGCGGGTGTCGTGGGCTCTCGCCGGGTACGTGCACGTCGTGATGGACACCCGCGGGCAGGGCAGCGGCTGGGGTTCCGGCGGCGACACCCCGGACCCGCACGGCTCGGGCCCGAACGGCGGTGGGTGGATGGCGAGCGGCATCGCCTCGCCTGCCGAGCACTACTACCGCCGGGTCTACACGGACGCCGTCCGGCTCGTCGACGCGGTCCGCACGCTGCCCGGCGTCGACCGGGACCGCATCGCGCTGACCGGCGGCAGCCAGGGCGGAGGCATCGCGATCGCCGCCGCCGCCCTGGTCGAGGCGCACACCGCACCGCTCGTCGCGGTGATGCCCGACGTCGCGTTCCTGTCCGACTGGGAGCACGGCACCGACGTCGCGGTAGGCGGTCCGTACCTCGAGCTCGCCCAGTACCTCGCCGTGCACCGGGACGCGGTCGACACCGTGTGGGACACCACGGCGTACTTCGACGGCGTGAACCTCGCCGCGCGGATCACGGCCCCCGCGCTGTTCTCCGTCGCGCTCATGGACGACGTGGTCCCCCGCGCACGACCTTCGCGGCGTACAACGCGCTCGCGTCGGCGGACAAGCAGATCGAGGTCTACCCGTACAACGGCCACGAGGGCGGCGGCCACCGGCACTGGGAACGGCAGGCGGCGTTCCTGGCCGAGCGGCTCGGATGACCAGTCGCAGTGTTAAAGTTATCGGCGCGCCTGCGTCGTTGATAAAGTTAACGCGTGCGTTCTCCGGTCACCAACCCGTTCCAGCCTGGCTCCGACGTCGTCCCTGATGTGTGGGCTGGGCGGGTCGAGCAGCTCTCCGACTGGCGTGACGTCGTCCGTCCACGTCGGCACGCCGGCCTCTACGAGACCGGGCGGACGATCCTCGGCGAGCCAGGGACGGGCAAGTCCAGTCTCGTCCGTCGGATCGCCCGTCACGCCATCGATTCCGGGGACTGGGTCACGCCGCAGCTCAGGATGCCCGCGGGAGCCGATCCGCTCCGCATCGTTGCTGCGGCACTCCTCCGGCTCGCGGACTCCGCCGGACTCCGGTCCTCGGCGCGGCAGGGTCTGCTCGACCTCTTCGCGCGGGTCGAGCAACTCGCCGTCTCGGGATTCTCGGTCACCGTCCGCCAGGGTCAGGGCCCGGAGGCGTTCACCAGTCTCTTCGAGCTGCTCGTCGAGATCGGGCAGGCAGCGATCGAGCAGGACAAGGTCGTCCTCGTCCACATCGACGAGGTGCAGAACATCTCGGACGAGGCGGCGCTCTCGCAGCTGCTCATCGCTCTCGGCGACGCCCTCGCCCACCAGGTCGACGTCGTCGCTCCCGGTGGGGTGGTGATCGAACGGTTCCTCCCGATCGCGGTCTACCTGACCGGGCTGCCCGACTTCGAGGACATGGCCGGGGCGCGCAAGGGAGCCACCTTCGCCCGGCGCTTCCGCACCGTCACCCTCACCTCGATCGACGAGCCCGACCTCGCCCAGGCGCTCCAGCCGTTCGTGATCGACGGGTGGACGACCCCGGCCGCGGACGGATCGACCGAGGTGGTCCACATGACCCCGGACGCGGTCCGCGCCCTGATCGCGCTGTGCTGCGGTGAACCGTTCCTCTTCCAGCTCGCGGGCCAGCGGGCGTGGAACGCGGGTGCCTCCCCGGTGATCACGGACGACGACGTCCGGAGCGGCTGGCAGGGTGCAGAGGGCGAGGCCTCCGCTCACGTCGAACGCATCCTCAACCGGTTGCCGTCGCGTGAGCGGGAGTTCGTGGAGGCGATGGCCGCACTCGATCCCTCGGAACGGACACTGACCACCATCGCCGAACAGATGGGCCTGGCGTCGGCCGCGAACGTCGGCCCGTTCTCGCAGCGGTTGGACACCGTGCGGGGCATCATCGTGCGTGGCAAGCCCTACTCGTTCCGCAACCGGGCCGTCGAGGCCTACCTGTCCACGGACTGGCCGCACGTGCGCTGATCCGCGACGGAGGACGGAACGCCGCGACGCGCACTGCCCAACGGGTTCCCGGCGGCGGGGCGCAGACTGGCTCCCGCATGCGTACCGATCCCCGAACCCCCACCGCCACTGCGACCGCGCAGCACGGCACCGTCGTCGACGACGCGGTCGAGCTGTTCGAGGGCGTCTACAGCAGTCACGACATCAACGTCGGGCAACCGGTGTCCGACGGGTTCTCCTACCGCTACCGCGCGGTCGGCGAC
Source organism: Curtobacterium sp. SGAir0471 (assembly GCF_005490985.1). Taxonomy (NCBI): domain Bacteria; kingdom Bacillati; phylum Actinomycetota; class Actinomycetes; order Micrococcales; family Microbacteriaceae; genus Curtobacterium; species Curtobacterium sp. SGAir0471. The sequence continues at coordinate 725,682 of NZ_CP027869.1, read as the reverse complement.
GACCGGGTCACCATCGCGACGTCTGCGGTCGCCGCGCACCGCTGGGGCACGATCAACCCCGGACGCCAGTACACCCTGGCCTGGGCCACCGGACCCGGCATGGTGCTCGACGCCGACCGCCGCGACCCGATCACGATGCACCCGAACGTCCCCGTCACCTACCCGGTGGGGCGCCCCTTCGCCTTCGACGCCGCGCCGGCGGTCCAGCACGTGGTCCGCTTCGACGCCGACTTCCTCGAATCGGTCTCGGCCGCGCTCCGCGGTGACCTCCCCGGCCCGCTCGACCTCCGGACGACCGCCGACCAGGACGCCCTGCCCGCGCTGCGCCGCACGATCGCCGCTGCCGCGGCGACGCTGTGGGACCCGTCCGCCCTGCCGTCCGTCCGGGACACGCAGCACCGCAGGATCGCCGAGGCCGTCCTCGCGGCCTTCGACCAGACCCCGCTGTCGGGCGTCGCGGCGGCCGGGCGCGGAGCGGTCCGGGCCGCCCAGGAGTGGATCGCCGCGAACGCCCACCGCCCGCTGACGACCGCCGACGTCTGCCGCGTGACCGGTCTCAGTGCCAGGGGCCTGCAGGCGGCCTTCCACCGGGCGGGTGCGACGAGCCCGATGCAGTTCCTGCGCGACGTCCGCCTGCACCGCATCCGCACCGCGCTCGAGGCCGCGGACCCGACGACCACCACGGTCGCCGAGGTCGCGAGGGCCTGGGGCTTCGCCCACCTCGGCCGGTTCGCGGGCACCTACGCCGGCGCCTTCGGCGAGCGCCCCTCGGCCACCCTGCAGCGACGGGTCTCGCCGCCGACGGGTCAGTCCCCGAGCAGCGCGCCGACGGCGTCCACCACGACCTGACGGCGACGCTGCGGCACCACCGCGGCGACCGACGCGGCGGCCTCCGGCGGGAGCGTCGGCCAGACCCGGGCGAGCTGGACGACGAGTCCGTACAGCACCGCGGGGCGGAAGCGTCGCGGGAGCACCCCGGCGCGCTGGGCCCGCTCGACCTCGGCGACCGCGTCCGCGTACTGCTCGGCGAGCGCCTCGAGCGGCACCTCCGGCCGCTCGAGCCGGTGCCAGGTCGCGAGCCGTTCCACCCACGGACGCTCGACCAGGACGTCGTGCAGACGCCCGGCCCACGCGGCCAGGTCGGCGGTGTCGAGCGGCGCAGCGTCGTGGACGGCCGTCAGCTCGCTCGTGAGCAGCGCGTCGAAGAGCCCGTCCTTGCCGCCGAAGTAGTGGAAGACCTGCGCCTTGTTGCTGCCGGCCTCGGAGGCGAGGCGCTCGACGCGCGCCCCGGCCAGCCCGTGGGCGGCGAACTCGTCGCGGGCGGCGGCGAGCAGGGTCGCGCGCATCGCGTCGGCAGCGGGGGGCGTGAAGCGGGCCATGCCCGACACGGTACCGACCCACGGTGCGGTCCGACGACGACGCGGCGATCCGGGACGGACGGGAGGCCCGTGGCGGCGTCGCCACGGGCCTCCCGTTGCGTCGGTGCTCGGGTCGGCTACTCCGCCGTCTCGTCGTCCTCTTCGGGGTTGAAGTGCGAGTCGTCCCCGGCGAAGCCGGCGGCGACGCCCTCGGGGTGTGCGGGGATGGTGCCGTCCTCGCCGAGGCCGCCGGGCTTCTCGGTGCCCTCGGGGTCGTTGACGGTGTCGCGGGGGGCGTGTGCGTCGGACATGGCGTGCTCCTTCACGGTGTGAGGAGGGCCACGGTACCCACGCTCCCCCGGGGTTCCCGGGACGGCGTCGGATCCCGGACCTCCCGGTGCGGTCCGCGGCCGTGTAGCCTCACGACCACCGGGACCAGGAGGGGCGTCATGGGAGAACAGGACCGCGACCGACCGTGGGGCGACGACGCGTTCGAGTACCCGCGGAAGCGCGGCTTGTTCGCGACGGCCGTGAGCATCGTGACGCGCTCCGTCACCGCCGTGGGCGCAGCGCGGAACGGCGGGCAGTCGCCCAGGCAGTTGCCGCTCGACCCGCCGCCGGGCCGGTACGACCACCGCCCCTGACGGCGTCGCGTCGGAGCCGCCTCCCGGTCCCTCCGTGTGAGGTTTCGAGTGATCGCGGAGTGCGCCGAGCGGCCTGCTGGACGAGCGGGGCGCGCACCGGGCCGGTTGGCTGGTCGCAGGTCGTCGGAACCACCGGCGCGCGACCCGAGAGGCCACGATGGACTGGCAGTTCGACGGCATCCCCCTCCACCCGCTCCTCGTGCACCTGACCACGGTCAGCGTCCCGGTCGCGGCCCTCACCGCGATCGTCACCGCGGCGTGGCCGGCGGCCCGACGGTGGCTCGCGGTCGGCGCACCGGTCATCGCCCTGGTGGCGCTGGTGTCGGTGCCGCTCGCGACCTCGTCCGGGGAGTGGCTCGAACACCGTGAGCGGGAGACCGCGTTGCTCGAGCGGCACACGGAGCTCGCGGACGGACTGCTGCCGTGGTCGATCGCGGTGTTCGTGCTGCTGACGCTGTGGTGGGGCTGGCACCGCTTCGCCGCCCCGCGGGTGACGAGCTCCGGGCTCGTGCGTGCGGTGGGCATCGTCGGCCCCGTGCTGCTCGTCGCAGCCGGCATCGGTTCGCTCGTCGAGGTCGTCGTCATCGGCCACGCCGGCGCCGTCTCGGTCTGGAAGGGCTGACAGGACCCCCCACCGCGTTGCGCACCGTTCCCGCCGTCCTCACAGCGGCGAGGCGGAGCGTGACGGGTGACCCCCGCGTTCCGCGGACAGTCATCGAACAGGAGCAGCGTTGAGCGACGACAGCACGACCGGCACGGACGACACCGGCCAGCAGCACGACGGCCACCACGACACCGCGACCCCGCAGGGCGCCTCGTTCCACGGCAGCCACGCCCGGGACGCCGACGGCACGGACACCTGCAGCTTCCACATGGCCGGCTCGCTGCCCGCCGGTGGCGACCACCTGGGCGGCACGTTCGGCCAGGCGCCGTCGTCGCTCGAGGGCTGGTACCCGCAGCGGCTCCGCGTCGAGCTGCTGCACCGCAACGGGGTCGACGCCGACCCGCTCGGCGCGGACTTCGACTACGCGGCGGCCTTCGCCACGATCGACCTCGAGGAGCTCAAGCGCGACATCAAGCAACTGCTCACGACCTCGGTCGACTGGTGGCCCGCCGACTACGGCAACTACGGCCCGCAGATGATCCGCATGGCCTGGCACGCCGCCGGCACCTACCGGATCGCGGACGGCCGCGGCGGCGCGGGCACCGCGATGCAGCGCTTCGCCCCGATCAGCAGCTGGTGGGACAACGGCAACACCGACAAGTCACGGCGCCTGCTCCAGCCGATCAAGCACAAGTACGGCAACGCGCTCTCGTGGGCCGACCTGATGGTCCTCACCGGCAACTGCTCGCTCGAGCTGATGGGCCTGCCGACGTACGGCTTCGGCGGCGGTCGCCTCGACGCCTGGGAGCCGGACGAGGGCACATGGTGGGGTCCTGAGGTCTGGGACCCGCACCACGTCGAGAGCTACGACGACATGGTGCAGCGTGACGAACGGTGGCACGGCGAGAACGGCGACGCCGACTACGACCTGCAGAGCCCCCTCGCCGCGTCCCACCAAGCGCTCATCTACGTCAACCCCGAGGGCCCGTACGCGAACGGCGACCCGATGGGCTCGGCCCGCGACATCCGCATCACGTTCAGCCGGATGGCGATGAACGACGAGGAGACCGTCGCCCTGATCGCCGGCGGCCACGCGTTCGGCAAGAGCCACGGCCAGGTGCCGGCGGCCCAGATCGGCCCGCCGCCGGAGATCGCCCCGATCGAGGCGATGGGCCTCGGCTGGCACAACCCGCAGGGTGCCGGCAACGGCAAGGACACCATGACGAACGGCATCGAGGGCAGCTGGACCCAGGACCCGACCCGCTGGGACAACAGCTACCTCGAGAACCTGTTCGGGCACGAGTGGGAGCAGACGAAGAGCCCCGCCGGCGCCCTGCAGTGGACGCCGGCGGACCCGGACGCCCCGCGCACCCCCGACGCCCACGTGCCCGGGGAGACGCACGCGCTCATGATGATGACCTCGGACATCGCGCTGAAGGTCGACCCGGCCTACCGCGAGGTGTGCGAGCGCTTCCTCGCCGACTTCGACCTGTTCACGACGGCGTTCTCGAAGGCCTGGTACAAGCTGACGCACCGCGACATGGGGCCGAAGCACCGCTACCTCGGCCCGGATACGACGATCTCGGACGACCTGCTCTGGCAGGACCCGCTGCCCGACGCGGTCGGCGAACCACTGACCGACGCGGACGCCGATGCCCTGCGACAGGCGATCCGCGCGACCGGCACGCCGGTGTCCGACCTGGTCGTCACCGCGTACTCGGCTGCCTCGACCTACCGCGACAGCGACAAGCGCGGCGGCGCGAACGGTGGGCGGATCGCGCTCGCGCCGCAGAAGGACTGGTCGATCAACCAGCGCACCGTCCCCGTCGTCGAGACGCTGCGCGGCGTCAAGGCGACGTTCGAGCAGGGCGGGAAGCACGTCTCCCTCGCCGACCTCGTGGTCCTGGCGGGCTGCGTCGGGGTCGAGGACGCCGCGCGCGCCGCCGGCGTCGAGGTAACGGTGCCGTTCACCCCGGGCCGCGTCGACGCCTCGCAGGAGCAGACCGACGTCGAGATGTTCGAGTGGCTCCGGCCGATCGCCGACGGGTTCCGGAACCACGTGTCCGAGCGCTTCGCGGACTTCGCCCCCGGTGTCGCGCCGGAAGCCGTGTTCCTCGACCGTGCGAACCTCATGACGCTGACCGCCCCGGAGTGGACGGTGCTCACCGGCGGGCTCCGGGTGCTCGGCGCGAACTGGGACGGCTCGTCGACGGGCGTCCTGACCGAGCGGGTCGGTGCGCTGACGACGGACTTCTTCGTCAACCTGACCGACACCGACCTGGTGTGGAAGAAGACCGACGACACCGAGACGACCTTCACCGGGACCGTGCAGGCCACCGGCGAGGAGCGCTGGACGGCGTCGCGGAACGACCTGGTGTTCGGCTCCAACGCCCAGCTCCGCTCGATCGTCGACGTCTACGCCGGCAGCGACGGTCAGGAGCGCTTCGTGCGGGACTTCGTCGCCGCGTGGGACAAGGTCATGATGCTCGACCGCTACGACGTGAAGGGGCACCGCCGGTACGGCCCGATGGCCGCCTGAACCGGAGGTCCCTGCGCGCGGTCAGGCGCGGCTGAGGACGACGACCGTGACGTCGTCCTCGGCCCGCTCGGCCGCGCGCAGCCGCACCGTCTCGAGGAAGGCCTCGATGCCGGACGCCGCGCGCAGCGTGCGTGCGAGGTCGAGGAGCGTGTCGATCGTGCCGTCGCCCAGGTCGAGTGCGCCGTCGCTCACGACGACGAGGGCGTCGCCGGGTGCCAGGACCGTGCTCGACGCGTGCCGTGGGGCCCCCTCGGGGTGCAGCCCGAGCGGCAGGCCGCGCGACCGGAGCACCCGCGGCGCCCCGTCCGCCGGGACGTGCACCGCCAGACCGTGGCCGGCGTCCACCACGTCGACGACCCCGCTGTCCGGGTCGAGCCGGGCGTGGAACAGGGTGGCGAAGGCGTTCGCCCGGCCGAGGTCCTCGGCGAGCGCGGGTTCGACGGCGGCGACCGCGGACACGGGCGCGACGGTCCGGTGCTGGCGGAGGGCGGCGCGGATGCCCGCCGCGAGCAGCGCCGCCGGCTGCTCCTTGCCCATCACGTCGGCGAGGGTCAGCACGAGGTCGCCGTCGACCACGGACCAGTCGTGCAGGTCACCGCTGAGGTCCCCGTAGGGCACCGTGACCGCCGCGATGCGGTACCCGGCGGGTGCGACCGCGTCCGGCGCGAGTGCGGTGGCGACCTCGAGCAGGCGGTCGTGGTGCAGCCCCTGCCCGAGGGCACGCTCGGCCCAGTGCCCGAGGTCGATGAGCGCGGCGGTGTCCTGCGGGGTGAACGCGCGCGGTCGGGTGTCCATCAGGCAGAGGGTCCCGACGGGCTCCCCGCCGGCGACGGTCAGCGGGACGCCCGCGTAGAAGCGGATGCCGCGCCGCGTGACACCCGGCAGGTCGGCGGTCCGGGGGTCGGCGGTGGTGTCCGGGACGATCGTCGGCTCCGCCTGCTGCGCCGTCAGCTGGCAGAAGGACCACCCGACCGGCCCGGAGACGATCTCGTCGGGCACGTTCGGGGTGAGGGTGTGCAGCAGGTCGTCGTCGAGCACGTTGACGTAGGACAGCGGCACGTCGAAGACCTCGCGCGCGACCCGGACGATGCGCTCGAAGCGCTCCGACGGGGCCGCGTCGACGACGTCGAGCGCCGCCACGAGCGCACTGCGCACGCGTGCCTGGTCGTCCGTGCTCACGGGTGTCGTCCTCCTCCTGGTCCACCGGGGCCGCGGTGCGTGGTGGCACACCGTGGGACGCGGTCCCGTGGGGGACTCCTTCCACCGTACCGGCCCGACGTCCCCGGGCGTGCGGCCGCCGTCGCGGAGGACCCTGATCCGGTCACTCCGCGACGGCGACGGCAACGGCGTCGCCGTCTCGGTCAGCCGACCCGCTCAACCCGTCGTCCAGGTGACGACCCTCCGGTCGGCCGGCGTGACCTCGTGCACCGTACCCGTCACCCGCACGACCGCGCGGTCCGTCGCGGACCGGGGGAACTCGTGCCGGACCGGCCCGTCGCCCGACGCGACGATCCCGCCGGTCTCGAGCGGGCCTCCCGGCAGGGACGCCCCCGCATCGGACGCGACCCACACCTCGACGTCACCCGGCTCGACCACCTTCCGCATCGCTCGGTCGGTGAACGCGAACCGAGCCAGCGGCACGTCGAACCGGACCGTCACGGACTCCCCCGCCGCCACGGCGACCCGCGCGTACCCGAGCAGCTGCGCGACCGGTCGCGTGACGGACGCGTGCGGGTCGTGCCCGTAGAGCTGGACGACCTCGACGCCGTCACGGTCACCGGTGTTCCGCACCGTGACCGCAACGGTCAGTGCCCCGTCCGTGGTCGCGGTCCCCGCCACGGTGAGGTCCTCGTACGCGAAGGACGTCCACGTCAGGCCGAAACCGAACGGTCGGACCGGGGTGGAGTCCGTCGCCGTGACGTCGGACGGTCCGCCGAGGCGCGGGTGCAGGTACGAGTACGGCTGCGCCCCGGCGGACCGCGGCAGCGAGACGGGCAGACGGCCCGACGGCGCGACGGCACCGGTGAGCAGGTCCGCGATTGCGGTGCCGCCCTCCTCCCCCGGGAAGAACGCCTGCACGACCGCCGCGGGCTCCGGCTGCTCGCCGTCCAGCGCCCAGCCGATCGCGTACGGCCGACCGGTGAGCAGCACGACGACCGTCGGGGTGCCGGTGGCGACGACGGCCTCGACGAGCTCGCGCTGCACGCCCGGCAGCTCGAGCGACTCGGAGTCGTTGCCCTCGCCGACGGTGCCGCGACCGAACAGGCCGGCCTGGTCGCCGACCACGACGACCGCGACGGCCGACTCCCGCGCGGTCGCGACGGCCTCTGCGAAGCCGGAGCGGTCGTCGCCCTCGACCTCGGCGCCGCGGGCGTACCGGACGGCGTCGGGGCCGAGCGACTCCTGCAGCGCCTCGAGCACGGTCGGGATGGCGAACCCGAGGTCCAGGCCCGGGTGGGTGGCGAGCACGTGGTTCGCGAACGAGTAGCAGCCCTGCAGGGCCTCGGCGCGGTGGGCGTTCGGGCCGATCACCGCGATCGGGCCCTGCAGGACGGCGCCCGGGGTCAGGGAGACGGGGACTGCGGCAGCGCCGCCGACGCCGTCGGCAACGGCAGCAGCACTGCCGGCGCCGCCCGCAGCGCCGAGCGGCAGCACGCCGTCGTTCGACAGCAGCACCAGCGACTCGGCCGCCAGCCGCTTCGCGAGCGCCCGGTGCTCCGGCGAGTCGAGATCGATGCCCGTCGGCGGCTCGTCCTCGAAGACGTCCGGGTCGAGCAGGCCGAGCCGCTCCTTCTGGCGGAGCACCCGGAGCACGGCACGGTCCACGAGGGCCTCGTCGACGAGCCCGCTGCGGACCCGCTCGACGAGCGGCGCCAGGTAGGCGTCGCCGGTCGGCAGCTCGACGTCGACGCCCGCCGCGAGCGCGGTCGCGGCCGCCTCACCGCGGTCGCGGGCGACGCCGTGCATCACCTCGAGGAACGCGACGGAGAAGTAGTCCGCCACGACGGTGCCGTCGAAGCCGAGCCGGTCGCGCAGCAGGTCGGTGAGCAGCGCCGGGTCCGCCGCGACGGGTACGCCGTCGATCTCGGCGTACGAGTTCATGACGCTCCGGGCGCCGCCGTCGACGAGCGCCATCTCGAACGGCGGCAGGAAGACGTCGGCGACCTCGCGCGGTCCGGCGTGGACCGGCGCGTGGTTGCGTCCGGCCCGCGAGGCCGAGTAGCCGAGGAAGTGCTTGAGCGTCGCGTCGACGCCGGCGCTCTGCACGCCGCGCACGTAGGCGGTGCCGACGGTGCCGACCAGGTACGGGTCCTCGCCGATGCACTCGTCGACCCGGCCCCAGCGGGGGTCGCGGACCACGTCGAGCACGGGCGCGAGGCCCTGGTGCACGCCGAGCTCCCGCATCGAGCGGCCGATGACGGCGCCGACCTGCTCGACGAGCTCGGGGTCGAAGGACGCACCCCAGGCCAGCGGCGTCGGGAACGTCGCCGCCTTCCACGCCGCGAGGCCGGTCAGGCACTCCTCGTGCACGAGCGCCGGGATGCCGAGCCGCGTCTCGCGCTTCAGCCGACGCTGTTCCGCCCACAACCAGGCGGCGCGCTCGTCGGGCTCGACGGGACGGGTGCCGTAGACGCGGGTGTACTGGCCGAGGCCGTGCCGTGTGACGTCGGCGAGGGTCGTGTCCTGCTGGGCCGCGGCCATCTCGCCCTGCATCGGGGCGACGACGCCGTTCTGGTCGAGCCAGTAGCCGACCAGCTGCGCGGTCTTCTCCTCGAGGGTCATCGCGGCCAGCAGCGTGGTGACGGGGTCGGACGCGGTGCCGTCCGTCACGTGCTCGGGGTCGGACGGGAGGCCCGTGGTGGCGCCGCCACGGGCCTGGCGTCCGTCACGGACGGCGGACGCGACCGGTGCTGCGGCTGCGCCACGCGCCTCCTGGCCGTCGGTGGCGACGGCGTGGTCGAGCGTGGTCACCCCTTCACCGCCCCGGTCAGGCCGCCGACGATGCGCTTCTGGAAGATCGCGAAGAACACCAGGGCCGGGATCATCGAGAGCGACGTGAAGGCGAGCACCCGGGCCGTGTCGACCGAGTACTGCGACGCGAACGCCTGCACGCCGAGCGGCAGCGTGTAGGTCGCCGCGTCGTTGAGGATGAAGAGCGGCAGGAGGTAGCTGTTCCAGCTGCCGATGAACGCGAGGATGCCGACGGTGACGACGCCGGGCAGCGACAGCGGCACGACCATGCGGAAGAAGAACCCGATGCGGCTCGCGCCGTCGATGGCGGCGGCCTCCTCGAGCTCGTCCGGGATCGCGCGGAGGAACGGCACGAGGATGATCACCGTCGTCGGCAGCGCGAAGGCGATCTGGGGCAGGATCACGCCGGCGAGGTTGTTCGTCAGGCCGAGGTCCTTCACGAGGATGTAGAGCGGCGTGATCGCGACCGTGATCGGGAACATCAGACCGGCGGCGAAGAGCGAGTAGAGCGCGCCGCTCCCCCGGAACCGGTAGCGGGCGAGGACGAAGCTGACCATGAGCCCGAGCACGACGACGCCGATCGTGGTGGTCACACCCGCGATCACGGAGTTGCCCAGCTGCTGCCAGAACACGCCGCTCGTCAGGACGTTGACGTAGTTGCCGATCTGCCACGGGTTCGGCAGGCCGGCGGGGCTCGCCGTGATCTGCGCGTTCGTGCGGAACCCGCCGAGCACGATGTACGCGACCGGGCCGATGCACACCGCGATGAACAGCAGCGCGATGAAGTAGGTGCCGAGGTTGCGGTCGCTCTTGACGGGGCGGCTGTCGCGCTGGCGGCGCTTCGGGGCGACGAGGGAGGCGGTGGCGGTCATCGGTCGCCCTTCTCGGTCAGGGCACCGGCGGTGTCGCGGCGCAGGACGAACCGCTGGTAGACGAGGGCGACGACCAGCGAGATGAGGAAGATGACCACGGCGACGGCGTTGCCGTACCCGTAGTTGCCGGAGAGCCGACCGTTGCCGACCATGTAGGTCGCCATCGTCGAGGTGCCGGCGGTCGAGGCGATGTACTGGCCCCAGATGATGTAGACGAGGTCGAACAGCTGGAGCGACCCGATGATCGACAGGAACGCCCAGATGCGCAGCGTCGGGCCGAGGAGCGGCAGCGTGATGCGCCGCTGGATCTGCCAGTAGCTCGCGCCGTCGAGCTGCGCCGCCTCGAACAGTTCCTCGGGGATGCTCTGCAGGCCGGCGAGGAACAGGATCACCGCGAAGCCGATGTACTTCCACGAGATGATCCCGAGCAGGGTCCAGAGCGCGATGTCGGGGTTCGAGAGCCAGTCGTTGCGCAGGAACCCGAGGCCGAGCGACTGCAGCAGGTCGTTCACCGCGCCGCTGGACTGGAGCATGAGGCTCCAGCCGGTACCGACGATGACCTCGGAGATGACGTAGGGCAGGAAGATGAGGACGCGGATGAGCCCGCGGCCGCGGATGCGCTGGTTGAGCAGCAGCGCGAGGATGATCGCGATCGGGCCCTGCACGACGAGGGAGCCGATGACGATGAAGAGGTTGTGCCAGAGCACGGCCCGGAAGTCCGGGTCGGTGAAGATCACCTTGTAGTTCTGCAGGCCGACGAAGTCGACCGGGGCGCCGTAGCCCTGCCACTTGTAGAAGCCGTAGTAGGCGGCCAGTGCGACGGGCAGGATGACGAACCCGACGAACATGATGACCGCCGGGCCGGCGAGGACGGCGATCTCGACCCGGGTTCGGACGTCGGTGCCCTTGCGGACCCGGCGGGCCGGGGCCGACGGCGAACCGTCGGCCCCGCCCGTGCGACGCCCCGTCCCGGACCGCGCCTCGTTCGAGCGCGGTGCGACGGAGGTGGTCATGTGTCAGCCCTTCGCTGCGGCCTGGTTGACGGTCGACACGATGTCCGAGACGGACCCCTTGCCGGCGAGCAGGTTGACGACGCTGGTGTTGAGCGCGTTGCCGACGTTCTGGCCGTAGAGCGTGTCGAGGTAGTTCGAGACGAACGGGGCGTCGTTGTAGGCCTCCAGCACGGTCTTCAGGTACGGCTCGGTGACGACCGACTGGGCCGACTGGTTGGCCGGGATCGAGTTGAACGCCTTGTAGTAGTCCTCCTGGACGCTCTTCTGGGTGACGAAGTTCAGGAAGTCGGTGCAGGCCGGCTTCGGGGCCTTCGCCGAGCAGGAGAGCCCACCGACGGCGCCCATCATCGAACCGGGCGCGCCCTTGCCGCCGGAGACCTCCGGGAACGGGAAGAAGCCGAGGTCGGACAGCGGCTTGCCGTCCGGCGTGAGCGAGGAGATCACGCCCGGGTCCCAGGCACCCATGAGCTCCATCGCGGCCTTGTGGTTGGCGATGAGACCGGCGGAGCTGCCGGCACCCTGCTGCGCCGAGGTGGTGAGGAAGCCGTCGTTGAAGGGCTTCGTGTCGAAGAACGCCTTGGTGTCCTCGCCCGCCTGCTTCCAGCACGCGTTGTCGAACTTGAGGTCCTGCGCGGTCTTCGTGAGGACACTCGACGAGCAGGCGCGGAGCGCGAAGTTGTAGTACCAGTGCGCGGCCGGCCAAGCATCCTTGGCTCCGACGGCCACGGGCGCGATGCCCTTGTCCTTGAGCTTCTGGATATCCGCGTTCAGCTCGTCCATCGTCGTGGGCGTCCCGGAGATGCCCGCCTTCTCGAAGAGGTCCTTGCTGTACCAGATGCCCTCGGGGTCGACGTTGGTCGGCATCGCCCAGGTCCCGCCGTTCAGCTCGAAGGACTTGAACGACCCCTTGCTGATCTCGCTCTTCGCGTTCGAGCCGATCGCGTCGGAGATGTCCATCACCTGGCCGGCGTTGACCATCGCGGCCATCTTGCCGCCGCCGCGCTGCATGAAGACGTCCGGCGCGGAGTTCGAGTTGAGGGCGGTCTGGAGCTTGCCGTCGAAGTCCTCGTTCTGGATCGCCTGGATCTTGATGGTGACGTTCGGGTTCTTCGCCTCGAAGTCCTTGACGGTCTGGTCCCAGAACGCCTTGCCGGGGCCGGTGGTCGAGTTGTGCCAGAAGGTCATCGTGACCTTCCCGCCGTCGCTCGAAGGGTCGGCGTTGCCGCCGGCTGAGCAGCCCGCCGCCGTCAGGGCGGTCGCCCCGATCAGCGCGATGGCCGCCGCGGCACGGATCTTCCTCGTCATCGTGGAACTCCTCGGTGTCGTCGTTGACGTGCGCGGCAGTCGATGCCGCTGCGGAGAGCGTGCCAGGTGCTGCGCAGCCTTGTCAATCGTTATCGATAACGTTTTCTAACCGCGGTGCGCAGGCTGGCGGAACACGGCTCCGGCGGTACGGTGAGCACATGCAGACCGCCGTCGACCCCGCGCCCGGACCAGGGCGGGTCACGATCGCGGACGTCGCTCGCGCCGCGGGCGTCTCGATCCCGACCGTGTCCAAGGTGGTCAACAACCGCGACGGCGTCGCACCGGCGACCATGCTGCGCGTGCAGGAGGTCGTCGAGCGACTCGGCTACGAGACCTCACTCGTCGCCAGGAGCCTGCGGAGCACACGGACGAACGTGATCGGGATCCTGGTCACCGAGTTCGAGCCGTTCTCGACCGAGCTGCTGCGCGGCATCTCCGCCGCGACGACGGGCACCGGGTACGAGCTGCTCGCCTACGCGGGCCTGCTCACCGGGTCGAGCCGACCGGGGTGGGAGCGGCGGTCGCTCTCCCGACTCTCCGGCACGCTCATCGACGGTGCGATCGTCGTCACCCCGTCCGAGGCGATGTCCGCCGCGTCGATCCCCGTCGTGGCGATCGACCCGCACACCGGGCCGGAGGGCCACGCCACCGTCGACACCGACAACGTCGCCGGGGCGCGGGACGCCGTGGAGCACCTGCTCGGTCTCGGGCACACGCGCATCGCCCACGTGCAGGGCCGTGGGGACCTGGCGTCGTCGCAGCTCCGCGAGACCGGGTACCGGGACGCCCTCGCCGCGGCGGGCATCGCGGTCGATGAGCGCCTCGTGCGCGCCGGTGACTACCAGGAGGAGCGCTCGGCAGCCGTGGCGCACGACCTCCTGACGCTGCCGGACCGGCCGACGGCGGTCTTCGCGGCGAACGACTCCTCGGCCATCGGCGTGCTGCACGCCGCGTCGTCGCTGGGTCTGCGCGTCCCCGAGGACCTGTCGGTGGTCGGGTTCGACGACGTCCCGCAGGCGTCGACGACCACCCCGCCGCTCACCACCGTTGCCCAGCCGCTCGCCGACCTCGGCGCGAGCGCGGTCACGATGCTCCTCGCGATGCTCCGCGGCGAGCCCACGAGCGACCACGTCCGGCTGCGCTCGACGCTGCGCGTCCGCAGCAGCACGGCGCCGGCGCGCGTCTGACGCCCGCGGCTCGCTCCTGACGCGCCCGCGCGCCGCGCGCCGCGCGCCGTCGGCACGACGGGCGGGCCGCATCTGTCACGCTCGGCGCCGCTGGGAGCAGATGGCACCCGCTCGACGCTCGGCCGCGGCGTTCCGTGCCCGGTCAGCCGTCGTGACCAGCCTGCGGACGGGAGGCGCGCGGTCCCCTGGCACCGCGCCTCCCGACCGGCGGTTCTCGCCTGCTGCGCGGTGGCGAGTCGTCCGCGGAAGCGACAGTGCGCCGCCGTCGGGAGACGGAAGCGTGTCGCTCTCGCGGAACTGAGCGGCGCGGCCCCGCGGCGCCCGCGCCCAAGAACGAACCAGGTTCCCGACGTCGAACCAGCCGAGCCGCCTGGTTCGATGTCGGGAACCTGGTTCGAAACCGGACACCGGACACCGGACACCGGACACCGGACACCGAGCGGCGGCCGCGCAGCGCGCGCCGCGCGTCAGCGCCGCAGCGTCTGCTTCGGGTACTCGCCGAACCGCTCCGCGTACGACGCCGAGAACCGCCCGAGGTGCGCGAACCCCCACCGCCGCGCGATGTCCCCCACGGCACCGGCCTGCGGCCCTGCCTCGAGCAACTCCTCGTGCACGCGGTCGAGCCGCACCTGGCGCAGGTAGGTCAGCGGGGAGACGTCGAACACCCGCCGGAAGGACTCCTGGACGGACCGGACGCTGAGCCCGGCAGCCTCGGACAGGTCGACGATCGACACGGGCTCGGCGGCGTGCGCGTGGATGTACTCCACGGCGGCACGGAGCCGGGCGTTCCGCGGCTGTTCGAGCACGTCCGGCAGGCTGTCGCTCTGCGGCGGGAACATGTCGAGGAAGACCTCGGCGGCGGTCACCTTGGCGTCCTGCCACACGTCGGAGTCCGGCCCGCCCACCCGGAGCGCGCGGGAGAGCGCCGTCAGGGCACCCTGCCACCGGTGCCCGATCGACTCGTCGGCACCGCGTCGCGGGCCGAAGCGCAGCGGTCGGTCCGCGACCTCCGCCCGCATCGCGGCCACCCGCCGGACGAACTCGCGGTCGAAGTGCACGAGCCGCTGGTCGTAGTCCGCCGTGACGAAGCTGTACTCGTCGTCGGCGGGGAACATCACCGGCACGTCCAGGAGCATCGGCCAGCGCTCCCCGCGCATCTCGAGCTCACCCGTGCCCGTGGTGATCCAGGTGACGACGTAGTCGGCGGACCCAGCGGGCATCCATCCCCGGATCTCGCCGTGCATCTGCGAGCGACGGATCGTGACCTCGCTGTCGCCGATCGCCGTGTAGCGGTAGTCGAACCGCCCCTGCGACGGGACGGCGCTCCACCGCTCCCCCGCGTAGATGCCGCCCAGGTCGCGGACGGCTGCGTCCGGCCGCGTGCCGGAGACCTCGAACCGCACCGGGGCGATCGTCTCCTCGGCGCCGAACGCCTCGATCAGGGGATCAGCCACGACGATCCCGTCCGCGACCACCTGTCCACATGGCGCATGCTTCCTCGTTATCCGGATACGGTTCTGGGGTGGGTGCGGCGTAGTGTCGCGCTCGACCGACCCGCACGGAGGGGGCGACCACGTGAGTGAGCTCGACCTGACCGCTGCCCTGACCCGGCTCGAAGCCGCCATGGGCGCGCTGCGCGGTCGGCTGCGCGAACGGCTCTCCGTGTCCGGCTCGGACCTGACGGTGCTGCAGTTCGTCGCGCGGGCCGCCGCCGCCGACCGCAGGGTCCGGGTGAAGGACCTCGTGGCGCACCTCGGACTCACGAGCCCGGCGGTGACCGGGACGGTCGACCGGCTCGAGCGCGCGGGACACCTGTGCCGCGTCCCCAACCCGGAGGACGGTCGCAGCCGGTACATCGAGCTGACCCCGGAGACCCAGCGCGCCTACGCCGCCGCGATGGACAGCACGAACGAGCACCTGCACGAGCTCCTGTCCTCCTTCTCCGAGCGAGAGACCGCGCGGTACGTCCGCGTGATCGACCGGGTGGTCGAGGCGCTCGAGTACGGCGCTCCGACCCCCTGACGGCAGGCTACGGGCGGCCGAGGACCCACCTCGAACATTTGTCCAACAAGCGCAGTTAGGTAACTTCCCTACCTACATCGGCGGACGTGGGACAGCGTGCCACGTACCGTCACCCCTGGGTACCCCCGCACGGGGGTGGATCAGGGAAACGGGAGGGACCATGGGTTCGTACCAGTCCGAGCCGGGCATCGACCCGGTGCGCATCGAGACGTTCCGCCGGATGCGCAAGCGTTGGAAGTACGGCGAGCTGCAGGACGTGAACGGCCTGTACGCCGACTTCTTCACCGACACCGCCCGCGACCGACGTCGCTGACGGCACGACACGGGTCCGGCCGCGCCGTGCGCGCACCGGACCGCAGACGGACGGGAGGCCCGTGGCGGGATCGCCACGGGCCTCCCGTCCGTCACGGGGTCGGTGACCGGTCCGCGGTCACCGACGCCGTGGACGTCACCCCTTCACCGCGCCGCTGGTGAGCCCCGAGACGATCGACCGGCGGAACACCAGCACGAGGATGACGATCGGGATCGTCGCCGCCACGCTCGCCGCGAAGATCTGCGCGAAGGGCACCGTGAACTGGGTGCCGAACAGGGCGATGCCGACGGGTATGGTCCGGAACGAGTTCTCGCTGTTGAAGGTGAGCGCCATGAGGAACTCGCTCCACGACGCGGTGAAGGTGAACACCCCGACCGTGAAGAGCCCGGGCTTCGCCATCGGCAGGATCACCGACAGCACAGTGCGCCAGGCGCCGGCGCCGTCGATCTCGGAGGCCTCCTCGATGGTCGAGGGGATCCCCTGCAGGTAGTTCCGCATGATCCAGATGGCGAACGGCAGGTTGAACGCGACGTACGGCACGATCAGGCCCGGGTACGAGTTCAGCAGCCCGAGGTTCCGCTCGAGCAGGTACAGCGGTGTCAGGACCGCGATCGCCGGGAACACCGACAGCATGAGCAGCGAGGTCATGATCGCCGTCCGGCCCTTGATCCACCGGCCCGCCAGCGCGTACCCGGCGAGGAACGACAGCGCGAGCACGATCACCGTGGTGGACACCGCGACCACCACGCTGTTCACCATGTACTGCCCGAGGGCGTTGTCGCGGAACGCCACGACGAAGTTGTCGAACGTCAGCGCCTGCGGGACCGCGGTCGGCGGCGACTGCGCGATCTCCGACGACGGCTTGAGCGACGTGGAGACGAGCCAGTAGAGCGGCAGCGCGGTGAGCACGGCGATGACGACACCGCTGACGTTGACGGTGTTCACCCACTTCCGCCAGCCCTTGCGGACACGTTGACGGGGCATCAGGCATCCCCTCCCTTCGCCTGGTTCCGGAACGCCCGCAGGAAGAGCAGGCACCCGACGGCCACGATGACCGCGGTGCTGGTCGCGATCGCGGCGCCCGGTCCGATGTTGATGTCCTGGAAGAGCACCTTGTAGCCCATGATCGCGAGCGACTGGGTGGCGGTGCCCGGCCCGCCGTTCGTCAGCACGAACGGCAGGTCGAAGACGCCGAACGCCTGCAGGATGCGGAAGAGCACCGCGATCGTCAGCGTCGGGGTGAGCTGTGGGAGCACCACGCGCCAGAACGTCTGCCACGTGCTCGCACCGTCGAGCTCGGCAGCCTCGTAGTGGTCCTCGGAGATCTGCACGAGCCCGGCGAGCAGGATGATCGCGACGAACGGTGTCGTCTTCCAGATGTCCGCGACCATCAGGCCCGTGATCGCCGGCACGGGTTCGCCGAGGATCACGGGGGCGTCGCCGAAGAGGCCGAAGAACCACGTCGCGACGCCGTACGTCGAGTCGTAGATGTACTTCCACAGCTGCGCGTTGACGATCGTGACGAGCGACCACGGCACGAGGAGCAGCGCGAGCATCCACCCACGGGTGACGCCGAGCCGTTCGAGCACCAGGGCGACGAGCATGCCGAGCACGAGCTCCACGAACACCGTGACGACCGTGTAGAGCACCGTGAAGCCGAGCGCCCGGTACCAGTCGGCGCTCTGCAGCAGTGCCGCGTAGTTGCCGAGGCCGAAGCCCTGGATCGAGAAGCCGTCGTAGCCGATCTCGACGTCCGCGAAGCTCAGGACGATCGAGTAGACGACCGGGAAGATCGTGACCGCCGCGACGACCAGGAGCGCCGGGGCCGCGAAGCCCCACGCGCCGCGGGCCCGCACCCGCTCCATCCGCGATCGTGCGCTCGTCGGGCGGTACCCGTCGGGCTTCCCTGCGCCCGACGTCCGCGTTGCCGGGCGGGCGGCGGTGCCGGCGCTCACAGTGCGTCCCCGGTCAGGGCGAGGGAGATCGCCGAGGCCATGGACCGGGTGCCGCCGTCGACCGAGGCCTGGCCGCCGAGGATGCTGTTGCCGTTCTGGTAGACGCCCTGCGAGACCTTCGGGTAGTAGGCCGTCGAGGTCGGTCGGGGCACGAGCGTGATGCCCGCCGCGGTGTCGTAGGTCGGCCGGTTCTGCCGCTTCGCGTCGTCGCTGACCAGGCTCGCACTGCGGGCCGGCAGGACACCGCCCTCGCGGGTGAGGAACTGCTGCGCCGTCTCGCTCGACATCCACGCCGCGAAGGTCAGCGCCGCCGCGGGCTGCTGGGTGTGCGGGTTGATGTAGTTCCCCCAGCCGCCGATCGTCGAGTGGTGCTCGTCCATCCCGTCGAACGTCGGGCGGGCCGCGAGGCCGACCTTGCCGGCGACGGCCGAGTCCGGGCCGTTCGCGATGCCCCAGGCGTACGACCAGTTGCGCAGGAACGCGGCGCGACCGCCCGCGAAGGCGTCGTTGGTGTCCTGCTCCTGGTACGTCAGGGTCGCTCGGGGCGCGGCGCCGTCGGTGATGAGCGAGCGCATGAACTCGAACGCACGCTTGGTCTCCGAGCTCGTCGTCGCCGGCGCCGTCAGGTCGTCGTTGAGCAGCGACCCGCCGGCGTCCGCGACGAACTCGGTCACGTTGCAGGTCAGGCCCTCGTAGACGTCGCCCTGGAACGCGAGCCCGTAGTCGACGTCGCCCGTGTCCACGAGCTTCGCGGCGGTGTCCTTGACCTCCTCCCACGAGCGCGGGACCTGGAACCCGTGCTTGTCGAGCAGGTCCTGCCGGTACAGGAAGAACGACTCGTCGATGTAGAGCGGGAACATGTAGTAGGTCCCGTCGACGCTCGCGGCCAGGCGGAGCCCCTCCGGGAACTGCTCGAAGAAGTCCTCGCCGACGAGCCGGTTCACCGGGGTCGCCAGCTTGTTCTTCGCGAACTGCCCGGGCCACGCGACGTCGCCGAGGTACACGTCCGGCGTCGGACTGCCCGCGGCGATCTGCGTCGTCAGGCTGGTGCGGTTCGTGTCGGTGTCGCTCGGGGCGCTGACGATGCGGACGCGGATGTTCGGGTGCTCCTTCTGGAACTCCGCGATGAGCCGGCGGCGGAGGTCACCGCCATCCTTCGAGGCCACCTGCCCCGCCCACCAGCTGATCGTGACGTCGCCCTCGGGCGGGTCGGTGGGCCACTCCTCGACGGTGGTGCGCTCCGGCCGGGTGGAGCAGCCGGCGAGCAGCAGCACCCCCGCGCCCCCGAGCAGGAAGAGCCTGCGGTCGATTGCCATCCGTCCTCCTCGACGAAGGGTGCGTACGCACCCGGCGATCACGTGGCCCCACAGAACCAAGCGCTCCTGAGCGACCACACAGAGAACGTGAGTACGCGTCGGACGGGAGGCGCGGTGCCGGCCCGCCACGGGCCTCCCGTCCGGCGGGTGGCGCGGGCGAGACTCGCACTGCGCGGGCGAGACTCGCACTGCGCGACCGTTCTCGCGGCTCGCGCCCCGAGGTGTGTCGCTGGGCGCGAGACTCGTCGACGGTGGCAGGTGAGCGCGGGTCAGCGCGAGGGCGCGGCGGCGGTCGACTCGGCGGGGCGGAGCACGCAGGGCAGCAGGAAGTGCGGGAGCTCGGTCGACGTGCCGTCGAGGCGGTCGATCAGCGCGTCCGCCGCACGGACGCCGAGCTCGCGACCCGGCGCGATCATCGTCGACAACCGCGGGTGGTGCTGGTCCCCCGCGGCGGCGGACGACGCGATGCTCAGCACCGAGACGTCGTCCGGTACGCGTCGACCCGCGGCGTACAGCCCGACCAGCAGACCGGCGGACGAGTCGTCCTTCATGACGAGCACCGCGGTTACGTCGGGGTCCGCCTCAAGCAGGCGCCGAGCGGCGTCGCGGCCGCCCTCGCTGCCGGGTCCGGCGTACACGACGCTGCCCGCGCAGCCGCGCTCGACCACCGAGCGGCGGAAGGTGTCCTCGACCCGCAGGTGCGGCGCGTACCCGGCCATGGGCGTGCCCTCGAGGTTCTCGAGCACGAGCCCGAAGCGCCGGTGCCCGAGACCCTGCAGGTGGTCGAGGCCGTCCTCGATCGTGGTCTCGAAGTCGATGTCGACGTACGGCAGCTCCGCGGCGTCGCGTGTCCGACCGATCAGCGTGAACGGGACCCCGAGCTCGGACAGCTTGACGACGCGCGGATCGTCCATCCGCACCTCCATGAGCACGACGCCGTCGACGAGGCCGCCGGAGACCAGGTCGTCGAGGTCGTCGCCTGCCGGGTCGACCGGCCAGAGCACCAGGTGGTACCCCCGCTCGGAGGCCCGCTCCGCGGCGTTCATGAAGAACTCCGACGTGGTCGGGCTGAACCGGTTGCCCGTGGTCGGGAACAGCAGCGCGACGATCCTGGTCCGTCGACTCGCGAGCGCCCGCGCCACGACGTTGCCGCGGAACTTCAGCTCGCGCATCGCCGCCGTGACCTTCGCCGTGGTCGCCGGCGTGACGTACTTCGTGCCGTTCACCACGAACGACACCGTCGCGATGGAGACGCCTGCGCGGTCGGCGACCTGCTGCATCGTGGCCATCGGAGCCTCCTGATCGATCGGTACCGCCTGAGCATAGTCCCGCACCGGAACCAGAAAAGCGCTTTACAGGTAAAGCGCTTTCCTGCTAGCTTCTCGCCCCAGGACCACCGCGACGACGACGTCAGTGGAGTCGACGCACCGTGTCCTTCCCCGCATCCGCGAAGAGAAGAGCAGTGCAATGAAGCCTGGTTTCCGCTCCACGTCCCGCCGGGGCCGCGCCCTCGTCGGCGTCGCCGCGATCGTCGCGACGGTCCCCCTCGTCCTGGCCGGGTGCTCCGGCTCCGGCAACGCGTCGTCGTCCGGCGGCGGCGGGAAGACCCTCACGATCGAGGACTACTACGACGCGAACTACGACCCCGTGTACCAGCAGTGCGCGAAGGACGTCGGCGTCGAGGTGAAGATCAACCACGTCGCCGGTGCCGGCCTCATCTCGAAGGTCCTGCAGCAGGCGTCGTCGCGCACCCTGCCCGACGTGCTCATGCTCGACAACCCCGACGTGCAGCAGATCGCCGCCTCGGGCGCACTGTCCGACCTCGCCGACTACGGCCTCGACGCGGACGACGACGTCCCCGGCGTCAAGGGTGCGAACACCTACGAGGGCAAGCTCTACGGGCTGCAGCCGAACACGAACTCCATCGCGCTGTACTACAACAAGAAGCTGCTCGCCGACGCGGGCGTCCAGCCCCCGAAGACGTGGGACGAGCTCAAGGAGGCGGCGAAGAAGCTCACGAACGGGTCGACGTACGGCTTCGCGATGAGCAACATCAACACCTACGAGGGCACCTGGCAGTTCCTGCCCTTCTTCTGGTCGAACGGCGGCGACGAGAAGGACATCGCCACGCCCGAGGCCGCTCAGGCGCTGCAGCTCGTGCAGGACCTGCAGGAGGACGGCTCGATGTCGAAGAGCTCGATCAACTGGGCCCAGGCCGACGTCAACAACCAGTTCATCGCCGGCAAGGCCGCGATGATGATCAACGGTCCGTGGCAGCTGCCCGCCCTGAAGAAGGCGAAGGACCTGGAGTTCGACAGCGTCCCGATCCCGACCCGCACCGGCTCCGAGACCGTCGCGCCGCTCGGTGGCGAGGCGTTCACCGTCCCGCAGACGGGCAACGAGGACACCATGCAGCTCGCCGGCAAGTTCGTCGGCTGCCTGAACAGCGACAAGATGCAGGCCGTCCTCGCCGGGGTCAGCGGCAACGTGCCGACCAACCTCGAGGTCGGCAAGCAGTGGGCCGCCGACCACGCCGACGTCGCGTCCTTCGTGACCACGGTGCAGACCGCCCGCGCCCGCACCGGTGAGCTCGGACCGGACTGGCCCAAGGCCGCCACGAAGATCTACACCGCCGTCCAGCTCGCGCTGACCGGCAAGGCCGACCCCGAACAGGCGCTCGAGCAGGCGCAGTCCCAGAACCAGTAGCGGATCCGGGGAGCCGGTCGCACGACCGGCTCCCCGCCCCCGACGGAAGGACCTGACATGAGCGCCTCCACACAGATCCAGCCCCGGGCGACGACGCCCGCGGCCCCCGCCCGCCCCGGACAGCGCCGCGCGCGCCTCCGGTCGTCCATCACCCGCTGGCTCTTCGTCGTGCCGGCCGCGGTGTTCGTCGCCGTGTTCTTCGGCTACCCCGTGGTGAAGAACGTCCTGATGTCGTTCCAGGACTACACGACGAAGACCTTCTTCACCGGCGAGGCCCCCTGGGTGGGTCTCGGCAACTACGTGTCGGTGTTCACGAGCGCCGTCTTCACCACGAGCGTCGTCAACACCGCGCTCTTCACCGCCGGCTCGATCGTCCTGCAGTTCGTGCTGGGCCTCGGCCTCGCGCTGTTCTTCCGGCGGCACTTCCCGCTGTCGGGCTTCCTGCGGGGCCTGCTCCTCCTGCCGTGGCTGCTCCCCCTCATCGCCTCGAGCGCGGTGTGGAAGTGGCTGCTCGACCAGGACAGCGGCGCCCTCAACCAGCTGCTCGGCGTCGTCGGCATCGGCCCGGTCCCGTGGCTGGTGAGCCCGAGCCTCGCGCTCATCGCGGTCATCGGCGTGAACGTCTGGCTCGGCATCCCGTTCAACACGACCATCCTGTACAGCGGGCTGCAGTCGGTCCCGCCGGAGCTCTACGAAGCGGGTGCCCTCGACGGCGCGACGGGCTTCAAGGCCTTCTGGTACATCACCTGGCCGAGCATCCGTTCGGTCGTCAGCGTGGTCGTCGTGCTCGGGGTGGTCTACACCCTCAAGGTCGTCGACATCATCCTCGGCCTGACCGGCGGTGGCCCGGCGAACTCGACGCAGACCCTCGCCACGAACGCCTACCACCAGTCGTTCATCAACTTCCAGTTCGGCATCGGAGCCGCGGTGAGCAACGTGCTCATCGTCGTCTCGTTCGTGTTCGCGATGGTCTACATCGCCATCTCCCGGAAGGCGGTCGACGAATGAGCGTCGGACTCGCGAACCAGACCGTGACCGTCACCCGCTCGATCACGACGAAGCGGAGCGCACGAGCGCCACGCCCCCGCCGGACCGCGAAGGGTCTGCCGTTCACCGTCCTCGGGATCGTCTTCCTGGCGATCATGATCTTCCCCGTCTACTGGATGGTGAACACCAGCCTGCAGGCCACCTCGGGCGCCGCCACCGCCACGTGGTTCCCGTGGAACCCGACGTTCGCCGGGTACCGGGCCGCGTTCGCCCAGCAGGGGCAGAACTTCGTGTCGAGCATGATCATCGGACTCGGCACCGTGGTCCTGACGCTGGCGATCGCGACTCCCGCCGCCTACGGCCTGGCACGGTTCCGGATGCGCGGCACGAAGGTGTTCCTGCTCGTGCTGCTCGTCACCCAGATGATCCCCGGCATCGTCATCGCGAACGCGCTCTACACGCTCTTCAACAACGTCGGCCTGCTCAACAGCTACGTCGGGCTGATCCTGGCCGACAGCGCCGTGCAGGTGCCGTTCGCGATCCTGCTCATGCGGGCGTTCATGGAGTCGATCCCGCCGAGCCTGGTCGAGGCCGCGCTCGTCGACGGCGCGAACGACCTGCGTGCGTTCATCTCGATCGTGCTCCCGATCAGCCGCAACGCGATCGTCACCGCGGCGCTGTTCACGTTCCTCGGTGCGTGGGGCGACTTCCTCATCGCGCTCACGCTCACCTCGACCGACGCGGTCCGCCCGATCACGCTCGGCATCTACAACTACATCGGCTCGAACGTCACCGACTGGGGGCCCGTGATGGCCACGTCGGTCCTCGCGTCGCTGCCGGCGGCCGTGCTCCTCATCGTCGCCCAGCGCTACATCTCCGCCGGTGCACTCGGCGGCGCGGTCAAGTGACGACCGTCCCCGCCGTGCACCCCGCCACCCCTCCAGGAAGGCCCACACCATGACCACCACCCCGCTGCGCATCACCGTCTGGGGCGAGAACGTCCACGAGCAGGTCGAGCAGCACGTCGCCGAGCGCTACCCCGACGGCATGCACGGCGCGATCGCCGACGGCATCCGTGAGAACCTGCCCGACGCCGTCGTCCGCACCGCCACGATGCAGGAGCCCGAGCACGGGCTGTCCGAGGCCGTGCTCGCCGAGACCGACGTCCTGACCTGGTGGGGGCACGCCGCCCACGCCGACGTCGACGACGCCGTGGTCGACCGCGTCCACAAGCACGTGCTGTCCGGCATGGGCCTGGTCGTCCTGCACTCCGGCCACTGGTCGAAGATCTTCGGCAAGCTCATGGGCACCACGTGCACCCTGCGCTGGCGGAGCGAGCACGACCAGGAGCTCGTGTGGACGGTGAACCCGCAGCACCCCATCACGCGGGGAGTGCCGAACCCGATCGTCATCCCCGAGCAGGAGATGTACGGCGAGTACTTCGACGTGCCGACGCCCGACGAGCTGGTCTTCATCTCCGGGTTCACCGGCGGCGAGGTCTTCCGCAGCGGCATGACCTACCGCCGCGGCCTCGGGAAGATCTTCTACTTCTCCCCCGGCGACCAGGACTTCCCCGTGTACCACCACCCGGACGTCCGTCGTGTCGTCGCCAACGGGGCCGAGTGGGCGCGACCGGAGCGCGAGCGCGAACTCCCGACGCTGCGCCGCTACGACCTCGGCGAGTACTTCGACGGCCAGCACTACCGCGGCCCGTTCGACGACGCTCCGGAGGCCGAGGCGACGACCGACACCGCCGCGGCCGAGGCGACCGCCGAGGCCCGCGCATGACCGAGCACGCCCCGCTGCGGGTCGTGCAGGTGGGCGCCGGCGGGATGGGCCGCGCCTGGCTCGGCACCGTCGCCGCCGACCCGGACGTCGAACTCGTCGGCGTGGTCGACCTCGACCTCGACGCCGCGCGCGCCGGGGCCGAGCTCGCCGGCGCCCCGACCGTCCCCGTCGGTCGTGACCTGCCCGCACTCCTGGCGGAGACCGGCGCCGAGGCGGTCCTCGACATCACGGTGCCGGTCGCCCACCACCCGGTCACGATGGACGCCCTGCACGCCGGGCTGCCCGTCCTCGGCGAGAAGCCCGCGGCGCAGACGGTCGCCGAGGCGCTCTCGCTGGCCGCCGCCGCCGAGGCCACCGGGCAGCTGTTCATGGTGTCGCAGTCGCGTCGGTACAACGACCAGCTCGTCGCCTTCCGGCAGCACGTCCGCGCGCTCGGCGGGGTCGGCAGCCTGAACACCCGCTTCGCGAAGGCCCCGCACTTCGGCGGCTTCCGCGAGGAGATGGACGACGTGCTGCTCCTCGACATGGCGATCCACGCGTTCGACTCCGCCCGGTACGTGCTCGAGCGTGAACCCGTGTCGGTGTACTGCGAGTCGTGGAACCCCTCGTGGTCCTGGTACCGCGGGGACGCGAACGCCTCGGCGGTCTTCACCTTCGAGGACGACGTCCGCTACGTCTACGACGGGTCGTGGTGCGCGCCCGGCGACGAGACCTCGTGGAACGGCGACTGGCGGGCGACCGGGGCATCGGGCTCGGCGGCGTGGGACGGCGACCACGACCCGTCGAGCGTCGTCGACGGTCTCCCCGGCGCCCCCGCTGCGGCGCCGGGTGCCGGCACGGAGATCGCCGGGGCGCTCGCGTCCTTCGTCCGGGCGGTCCGCACCGGGACGACCCCCGACGGCGAGGTCCACGGCAACGTGATGAGCCTGGTGATGGTCGACGCGGCGATCGCCTCGGCGCGCTCGGGACAGCGGGTCGTGGTCGACGACGTGCTCGAGCAGGCGCACGCCACGGCGCTCGAGGTCGAGCGGGACGACGCGGTCCGCGAGCGGCTCGCCGCGTGGGGGTCGGTCCGACAGGCGCTCGCCTCCGCGCCGGACCGGACACCGGCCGGCTGACGCGAGCACGTGCACGCTGGCACGCTGGGCGTGATCGGGCGTACCGAGCAGGATCGGGCGTACGGGGTCGTTCATCCCGACCCGGTACGCCCGATCACGCTTCCCACTCCAGGCGTCATGGGAATGAACGGGCACGAC
Organism: Curtobacterium sp. SGAir0471; assembly: GCF_005490985.1. NCBI lineage: Bacteria > Bacillati > Actinomycetota > Actinomycetes > Micrococcales > Microbacteriaceae > Curtobacterium > Curtobacterium sp. SGAir0471. The sequence goes on along the minus strand of NZ_CP027869.1, from coordinate 699,845 downwards.
GCGGGACCCGCTCGTCCGGCAGCCGCGACCGGGACGCGAGTGCAGCTCAGGGCGATTACGGTTGCTCCGTGCGTGGACACCGGGCGTCGACCAGCGAGCAGCCGACCCCGGTCGTGCTCGTCACCGCTGACCCGCGTCGTCGCGCGACACGGACCCCCTGGCGGCGGGTCCTCGTCGGGGTCGTCGTGGCCGCGCTGCTCGGCGGTGCCGTCGTCGCGACCGCGGGCACCCTCGTGTCGCAACGCGTCGCCGAGTCCTTCGCCGTCCGGGACGCCACCGCCGACACGGCCGCGCTCGCCCGGGTGGTGGTGGAGCCCGCCCTCGTGGACGACGTCACCAGCGGCGACCCGGACGCCCGAACCGTCGCCCGCGCACGACTCGACGACGCCCTGGTCGGCGAGTCCCGCGCCGGCTCGACGGTGCGCCTGAAGCTCTGGGGTGCGGACGGCACCGTGCTCTGGTCCGACGAACCCCGGCTGGTCGGCGAGCGTTTCCCGCTCTCCGACGAGGACCTCGCGGCGCTCCGGACCGATCGGTCCGACGCCGAGGTGTCCGACCTGGACGAGCCCGAGAACCGGTACGAACGCGGGCACGGGCCGCTGCTCGAGGCGTACCAGGCGGTGCACACGCCGTCGGGCGAGGCCCTGCTGTTCGAGGCGTACCGGCCGTACGACCAGGTCCTCGCCCGAGCCGCCGACCTGCGTGCCGCGTTCGCCGCCCTGGCCTGCGGTACGGTCGGGGTCGTCCTCCTGCTGCTCGTGCCGCTGCTGCTCTGGCTGCTCGTGCGGATCCGCACGGGCCAGCGACTCCGCGAGCGGCTGCTCGGACGCGCGCTCGACGCCGAGGCCGCCGAGCGCCGACGGCTCGCGGGCGAACTGCACGACGGTCCCGTGCAGGACGTCGCCGGGCTCGCACTGTCCCTCGGTTCGGTGCCCGAGACCAGGGCCGCGGCCGAGACGCTCCGGCAGGCGGTGTCCGCACTCCGGACCTCGATGGCGACGATGCGCCCAGCCGCCCCCGGTCGCGACGGCCTGGGTGCCGCGCTCGACGACGCCTGCGCCCGTGCCCGGGCCGCAGGGGTGGTGACGGAGGTCGACGTGCCGGAGCCGCTCGAGTCCTCCTCGGCCGCGCGGACCGCGGTCGTGCGCTTCGTGCGCGAGGCGGTCTGGAACGCCGTGCAGCACGCCGACGCCGCCCGCATCCGGGTGTCGGTGCGGGCCGACCGCGGGGACCTGGTGGTGCGCGTGTCCGACGACGGGACGGGGTTCGACCCGCGGCTCCTCGACGGTCCGGCCCCCGCCGGGCACCTCGGCACGACGCTCCTGCGCGAGGTCGCCGAGGACACCGGCGGGTCGCTGGTGCTGCGGACCGCACCGGGCACGGGGACGGTCTGGGAGCTGACGCTGCCCGCGCGGACGGAGTCGCTGCGGTGAGGGTCCTGCTGGTCGACGACCACGCCCTGGTCCGGCAGGGGCTCCGCTCCGTGCTGGCGACGACGACCGACTGCGACGTGGTCGGCGAGGCGGGAACGGGCGAGGACGCCGTCGAGCGTGCCGCGTCCCTGCACCCGGACGTCGTCGTGATGGACCTCTCCATGCCGGGCGCCGGCGGGGTGGAGGCGACGCGGGTGATCCGCACCACGATGCCGGCCGTCCGGGTGCTCGTCCTCACCACCTTCTCCGACGACGACCGGGTGCGCGCAGCCCTGGCCGCCGGGGCGACCGGCTACCTGCTCAAGGACGCGACGCCCGAGGAGGTGATCGCCGCGGTCCGCTCGACCGCGCGCGACGAGGTGCCCGTCGACCCCCGGGTCGCACGTGCTCTGCTGCCCGGCACCCCGGTCCCGGTACGAGACCGCGGCCCGGACCTGCCCCCGCGCGAGCGCGACGTGCTCGTCCGGATCGCACGCGGCCTGTCGAACCGGCAGATCGCGACCGAGCTCGGGATCGCCGAGCGGACCGTGAAGGTGCACGTCGGCTCGCTGTTCCGCCGCATCGGGGTCGCCGACCGGACGAGTGCGGCGCTCTGGGCCCGCGACCACGGCTGGTGACGAGCGGGACCGGTGCACGGGGGTCCGACGGGTACTAGTACCAAGGTCCGATGGTGCAGCCCCCGCCGTCGGGCGACGATCGGTGCGAGGGACGCGACCACCGTCGGCGCGTCGGACCAGCCCAGGAGGCACCCCATGACCACCCAGCGCACGCGCCGCCGCACCACCGGCGTCGCCGCCGCGATCGCGCTCGGCGCCGTCGCCGCAGCGGCACTCGTCGGGGTCTCCCCCGCGAACGCGTCCGGCAAGACGTCGACCGGCGGCGACTACTCCGTCACCGTGAACGGCACCACGACCGACCCCGCCGTCGGCAAGGACTTCAGGCTGAAGGACGTCGCCGTCTCCGGGACCATCGCGGTCCGCGGCAAGCACAACGGCTTCGACATCCGCGTCGCCGACCTCGGCGTGTACGACTACACGCTGACCGGGGCACCGGACACCCAGCGCATGGTGACGAAGCCGACCGTGGTGTTCGCGTCGAAGGTGCCGTCGCTCACCGCCGCGCAGCTCGCCGGCACGAAGCTGTCCTCGCTCGAGGTCCGCGACGACACGCTCGTGGCGATCTTCGGCACGGGCGCGGGCAAGTTCAAGATCCAGGCGAAGGACGGCGCCCAGGGCGGGATCTTCCAGATGGAGACCGAGTTCGCCCAGCCCGTGACCTTCACGCACACCCTCGGAGCCGGGCTGTTCTACTTCACCAACCCCTACACGGGGAAGATCAACTTCGGCGACGGCGTCGCGGCGGTGTCCTCGGGCAGCGACGCGCACCAGATGCTCCTCGGCAAGGACAGCCCGCAGGTCGCGACCAAGACCTCGCAGACCGCGACGACCACGACCTGGACGGTCCAGCCCGGCGGCCGGATGGGCGGCGTGCTCGGCGAGGACGCGGTCGAGCTCTCGCAGGGCGCGACGAACTGCACGAGCGACTGCCAGGCGCAGAACCAGGTCCGCGGCTCCCTGCCGGTCCCGCCGGACCCGGTGGACCCGCAGCCGCTGGTCACCGCCACGCGCTGACGCGACCACACGGCGGACGGGAGGCGCGGTGCGGGCCGGCACCGCGCCTCCCGTCCGTCCTCGTGACGCACCCACGGGACCGGACCACGGGAGCTGTGCGTCCTGACAGTTCCATGTCCGTACGACCGCCGGAAACCTGTGCGTCAACGCAGCAGGGTCGGATGTCGTGAGGCCCCCACGAGGGGGTCACGACGACAAGGACACCATGACCTCGCACCACCCCGCCCGACGCCGACGCACCGCGCGCACGCTCGGAGCCGCCACCGCCACCATCGCTGCGATCGCCGCGACCACGTTGGTCGGCGCTGCACCGAGCGCCTCCGCCGCAGCGGCACCGCTCATCGCCTCCGGCACCACGACCTGGCAGTACCTCGAGGACGGCTCCGACCCCGCCGCCGGACAGACCGACCGCACCGTGTGGACCACGGGTGCGCTGCCCGAGGGGGCGTGGAAGACCGGGACGGGCTCGTTCGGCGCGAAGAACGGCGCGGCGACGGGCATGGGCGGCGGACACGCCGTCGACACCCTGCTCGAGCAGTACCTCGCCGACGGCAAGGACGTACCGACGTACTTCTTCCGGACCTCGTTCGAGGCGGATGCCACCGACCTCGCCGCGTGGAGGTCCCTCACCGCCGACGTCACCTACGACGACGCCCTGGTCGTGTACGTCAACGGCCAGCGGGTCGCGGGCTTCGAGGACTCCGGCGTGACCCAGAACGTGCAGTACGCCGGGGACAACGGCGGCGACCCGGACGAGAGCACCTTCTCCGTCGACGCCTCGGTCCTGCGCGAGGGCACCAACGAGGTCGCCGTCGCCCTGTACCAGGGCCGCTCGAACAGCTCGGACGTCTACTTCGACATGGAGTCGCTCGTCCCCGTGGCGGCCGACGTCCCCGCGCAGATCTCGGACGTGGTCATGACGGTCGGGTCCGACGAGGGCTCGCGGAACCTCGCCTGGTACTCGGACTCGACGTCGGCCGAGGTCGCACAGCTCGTCCCCGCGTCGTCGCTCGTCGCCGGCGCGTTCCCGGAGTCCGGCGCCACCGAGGTCGCGAGCACCTCCGGCACCGCCACCGACGGACAGCAGTACCACCACGCGACCCTCGACGGCCTGGCCCCGTCGACGGAGTACGCCTACCGGGTCGGCAGCGACACCGACGGCTGGAGCCCCGTGACGACGTTCCGCACCGGCGACGGCGACGGCGCCTACTCGTTCGTCTTCATCGGTGACGCCCAGATCGGCGCCTCGGGCGACGCGGATGCGGACACCGCGGGCTGGAACGCCACGCTCGACGTGGCCGAGCGAGCGTTCCCGGACTCGGAGATGATCTTCTCCGCTGGTGACCAGGTGAACACCGCGTCGAACGAGGCGCAGTACGAGGGGTTCCTCTCCCCCGACCAGCTGCGGCGCATCCCGCTCGTGACGAACATCGGCAACCACGACGTCGCGAGCCTGGCGTACGAGCAGCACTTCACCCTGCCGAACGTGTCCGCCGACCACGGCAAGCCCGACGCAGCCCGTGCCGGTGGCGACTACTGGTTCACGTACGGCGACACGCTCTACATCTCGTTCAACTCGAACGACACGGACGACGCCGGGCACGCCGAGTTCGCCCGGGAGGTGCTCGCGGAGCACGGCGACGAGGCCCGTTGGAAGGTCGTCACCTTCCACCACTCGGTCTACAGCACCGCGTCGCACTCGGACGACTCGGACATCATCACCCGACGCGCCGACCTGCCGCCGGCCCTCAGCGCGCTCGACGTCGACCTGGTGCTCATGGGCCACGACCACGTGTACGTCCGCAGCTACCTGATGAGCGGGACGACCCCGGTCGGTACCGGTGCCCCCGCGGAGACGGTCACGCCGACCGGTGACGAGGTGCTCTACGTCACGGCGAACTCGTCGTCGGGGAGCAAGTACTACGACATCGAGCCCGGCCCGTTCGACTTCGCCGCGGTGCAGAACCAGGAGTACACGCCGAACTTCACGAACGTGGAGGTCTCGGACGCCGCCATCACGATGACGACCTACCGCTCGGCGGACGTGTCGGTGGTGGACCGGGTCACGCTGCAGAAGCCGGCGGACCCGGGCACCGACCCGACGGACCCGGGCACCGACCCGACCGACCCCGGCACGGAGCCGACCGACCCGACCGACCCCGGCACGCCGACCGACGAGGTCCCCGTCGCCGCTGACCTCGCGACGCTCACCGAGGCGACCCACACGCTGCGGGTCGATGCCGTCGACGAGGAGGCGGGCACCGTGACCGTCACCGTCCCCCGCGAGCTCGCCGGCGCACCGCTCGACTGGTTCGTGCACTCCGACGTCGAGTACCTCGGTGACGACCCGACCGACGACGACGGGGTGCTGACCCTGCAGCTGCCGGTCGACCTCGCGGCGGGCGAGCACACGCTCGTCGGCCAGCGCGCCGACGGGTCGGTCGCCACGTGGGGCACCTTCGCCTTCGTCGTGGACCCGGGGACGGCAGCACCCGCCGACCGGCAGTCGGGGGCACTCGCGTTCACCGGCGCCGACGTGCTGCCGCTCGCCGCGGGCAGCGCCCTGGCGCTGGCCGCGGGACTGGGCATCGCCCTGGTGCGTCGCCGCCGCGCCTGACGCGAGCACGGACGGGAGGCGCAGTGCGGGTCCGACCCGCACCGCGCCTCCCGTGCATCGGCCGGTCCGTCCGTGCGGTCGGGCGGTCATGCGGTCAGGCGGTGCCGCACGCATCCGCGAAGGCGACAGATGACCGCGGATGGTTCGCGGGACGCTGTCGCCTTCACGGAACGAACGGGACGCTGCACGGGCACGCCGGCCACGCGGGTCAGCGCGGGATGACCGAGAACATGAACCGCTTCCGGATCATGTACCAGACGAGCAGGATCAGGGCCGTGTGGGCCGCGAAGCCGATCCAGCCGTTGAACCAGTCGACGCCCGGGATCGACGCGATGGCCAGCGCGAAGAACACCTGCCAGACGAAGACGTAGAGGCTCGCCTGACCGATCGGGATCCACAGCCACCCGATGACGGCGTTGATCGGCTTCCAGAACACCGTGAGGATCGCGTACGACACGATCGCGAAGAACGCGATGTCGACCAGACGCCCCCACTGCAGGTCGACGCGCTGGTAGGCCGTGTTGTACAGGTCGTCGTACATCGACGCGGGGAACGGCACCGGGGTGAAGCCGAAGTGGTTCCCCGCCCACACGTAGACCAGGAACAGCGCGTACCCGGTGACGCCGATGCCGATCAGCACCTTGCCGAGCCGGCCGGTCAGCGCGCCGATGACCTGTCGGCGGTAGTAGCCGAGCACGAGCCCGTGCGTGAAGACGACCTGCCAGGTCAGCAGCGGGAACACCGACTCGAACTGCGAGTCCAGCGGCCGGAGCTCCGGCATCAGCGCCTGGAGCACGTACAGTCCCCAGCTCACCACGAGCAGCGCCCACCAGAAGCCGCGCTTGATCACCCACATGCACAGCGGGATGAACAGACTGAGCACCACGAAGAGGCCCATGATGTTGAACGGCCACGGCCCCATCTCGAGCAGCAGGAACTGCCGGATCGCGAACCAGGGCGGCGGGTAGGCCAGGAGCTGCATCGCGTTCGGGTACAGGTCGTAGACGCGACCCTCGGCCCCGACGCCCCCGGTGCCGGTCCCCCGGTCGGTGAAGGTCGTGATCGCGTCCGTGTTGAGGAACGGCACGAAGCTCAGTGCGAAGACGACCAGGATCACCGCCAGGGTGACGAGGTACTGCTTCCGCGCGCGCTTCCACGCGCCGACCGCAGCGACCCACTCGCCGAACTTCTTGATCGCGAAGGGGTAGGTCATGCCGAGCACCATGCCGGACAGGAACACGAACATCTCCGCGCCCGTGATCGCACCCGTGGCGTGCAGCGTGATGTACGAGTACGGCCCACCGATCTCGATGTGCGTGATCACCACCGCCAGGATGATGAACCCGCGGAACAGGTCGAGACGCAGGTCACGGCCGGGCTTGCCGTCGTCGGGGTACCGCCAGCTCGGCAGCAGTCGCCCGACGAGGCCGCTGAGCAGGAACGCCGCCGCCAGACCGAACGCGCACCAGACGATCCACGCCATCTGGTCGCCGCCGGTCTCGTACTGCTGGCTGATCGCCGCCGCGCCCTCCTGCTGCGTGACGCGCTCGGTCACCGGCCCGAAGACGAAGTCCCCGGCCTGCTCGAGGTCCGTGCGGAACGACCCCGCGATGCCGGGGTCCGCGGTGTCCCGCCAGTCGGCGACGCGGTTGCCGGCCTCGGGCTCGCGACGGTTCGTCTCGAGGAAGGTCACGCCCCGGACCTCGGGGTGGTCCTGCACCGCGGCGATGACCTGTCGCCACCACCCCTGCTTCACCGACAGCTCGGCGGCACCGCGCAGCGAGTGGTCGTACAGGGCCCCGGTGTCGAGCAGCATCGGGCGGTCCTCGCCCTGCGCGAAGCGCTCGGTGAAGGTGCCCTCGGTCTGCGGCTGCTCGTAGCCCCAGGTCTCGTCGAAGCGCCCGGCGACCTCGCCGTCCTCCGGGACCTCGTTGCTGGTCAGCGGGACGTCGCGGCCGGCGGCCTCGGTGGCCTTGCCCTTGCCGAAGGAGAACATCGACAACCCGACCCAGTCGACGCTCGCGGCGCCCGGCCAGTACGGGCCGTAGGGGTCGTCGGCCGCGGTGAGCCGACCGTCGCCGTTGGTGTCGAGCTTGGCGACGTCGGTGTCCGACAGGTCCTGCAGTCGTCCGGCGGACTCGCCGAACGGGTAGCCGGCGCCGTACGAGGGCGACCAGACCATCGCGGCCTCGGAGTCGCCGGCGTGCACGGCCGCGGCGAGCGTCCGGAACGCCGGGATGAACGCCGTCGGCTGCTGGCCCCAGCGCACCCACGTGCCGTTCATCTGCGGGGCGAAGCGGACGAGCAGCTGGGTGTCGTACTGCCGGTGGACCTCCTCGAACAGCCGGTTCGCCGCGGTGGCGTCGGCCTTCGTGAGGGACCGCAGCGAGCGCGAGGGCTCCAGGCTCACGGCGAGCACCGCACCCTGGGTCGCGGCGGCCCGGGTAGCCCGGAGGAACTCGTCCCGCGCACTGCGGTCGAAGGGGTACTCGATCTCGACGCCGTAGACCGACGGCGTCGCCCCGAGCCGGCCCTCGTAGCCGTCGGGGGCGTCGCTCCCCCAGTCGAGGTCGGGACCGAACCAGACGCGCCCGTCGGACGGGGTCTCGCCGGCGCGGTCCGGAGCGGACACCGCCGAGGCGGGCAGGGCGCCGCCGAGCAGCAGCGTCCCCACGACGACGAGGAACGCGACGGCCTTCGCCAGGGCGCCCCTCACCGGTTGCACGCCAGGGTCCAGACGTTCCGTCCACCGGTGTGCTCGTGCTCGAGGCGGTCGAGCGCGGCGATCGCGAGCGCGAGGCCGCGACCGCTCTCCTCGTCGGGGTCGGCCATCGTCACCGCGGACAGGTCGACGTCCGCGGGGCGCCCGTTGTCGGCGAGCACCGCGACGAGTTCGTGGTCGGTCACCGAGAGCGTGACCGAGTACCCGCGCCCGGCCTCGACGTCGGTGCGGCGCGTGTGCTCGACGATGTTCGCAGCGATCTCGGCCAGGGCGGTCTCGAGCGAGAACCGGAGCCGGACGTCGTCGATCCCCAGCGAGTCCCACCAGGCGCCGAAGCGGTCCTGCACGACGTCGAGCGACTCCGTGACGGCCGGGACCTCGAAGGTCAGGTGATGGTCGGTCACAGCGGGCCTCCTGCCGTCGAGGACACGTGCTCGGACTGCACCGTCCCTGCCTCGGGTCCGCGGTAGAGCACCGCGCGGACGACGATGCTGAAGATGAAGAGGTCGAACACCACCCACGCGGTGTTCACGAGCGGCGCGATGCCGTCGGCCTGTCCGGTCGCGTAGCGGATCGCGATCAGCACGAGGGCGGCGACGAGCGCTCCCATCGCGTACAGCTGCGGCTTGACGAGGTCCCACCGCGGTCGCTGGTCCGACTCCTCGCGCACCTTCGGCGTCACCCGGAAGCCGAGGGGCTTGCCACGGAAGACGTTTTCGAACGCGCTCGTGACGGACTCGATCCAGACCGGGAAGAGCGCGAGCGAGTACTGCTGGCCGCGCCACGTCGGTCTGCCCGCCGCCACCACCCAGAACAGCAGTTGGTTGAGCACGAGGAACGGGATGAGCCGCACGAAGAAGTCCACGCTGTAGGCCTGCACCGGCACCACGCCGAACGACAGGCAGAGCACCGGCGCCGCGATGTAGACGATCGCCGCGAAGCCCGACAGGTAGCTCCACATCGTGGAGAAGTACATGAGGCGCTGGCCCCACGACAGGCCCTTCTGCACCAGGGGGTTCTCGCGGAAGAACACCTGCATGGTGCCCTGCGCCCAACGGAGCCGCTGCACGAGCATGGTCGGCAGGTCCTCGGGCGCCAGGCCCTTCGCCAGGATCTCGTCGTGGTAGGCCGACCGCCAGCCGAGCCCGTGCAGGCGCATCGCGGTGGCCATGTCCTCGGTCACGGAGATCGTGGCGAGCGGCATGATCGGCTGCGCCTCGTCGTCGCGGTTGACGTCGAGCGCGCGGGCGAGCACCGCGATCGACTCGATGGCGGCCACGGGCGAGGCGTCGCGGCGGCCCAGCACGTCGAGGGCCGCGTCGTCGAGGCCAGCGAACGTGTCCGCCTCGGTCGACATCGCCGCGAGTTCCTGCAGGTCGCGACGCACCGACTCGAGGTCGGCGGCCGCGAACCGGTAGGCGATCGCGTCGATGCCGCGCTGGAAGTCGTAGGTGACGTCGCCGAGCGGTTCGCCTCGGTCGATCTGGTCACGGGCCCGGTCGACGACCTGCTCGGCCCCGTCGAGCGCGTCGAGCACCCGCGGGTCGGTCTCGGTCTCACGGGCGCGTGCGAGCAGCTTCCGCGACGTCTTGATCGTCCGCTCGACCGACTCCTCGACCTCGCGCACGTACCGGGTCACGCCGAGCTGCATGAGCGCCTCGCGCCGCAGGATCGCGTTCGAGCCGCAGAAGAACGCGGCGTTCCAGCCGTCCTTCGACTGCTGGATCGGGCCGTAGAACAGGGGCGCCTGGCTGCCGAGCAGATCGGCCTCCGGCACGTTCTCGAACCACTGCGGCGTCTGGACGAGCGCCATCCGCTCGTCCTTGAAGTAGCCGAGGGTGCGGTCGAGGATCGACGGCTCGGGGACCTGGTCGGCGTCGAGGATGAGCAGGAACTCGCCCTGCGTGGCGAGCAGCGCGTTGTTGAGGTTGCCGGCCTTGGCGTGGCGCGGCCGGTCGACCCAGTCGGCGCCGCGTGTGATGACCCCGATGCCGAGCGACTCGGCGGCGGCGCGCATCTCCGGCCGGTTGCCGTCGTCGAGGATCCAGGTCTGGTGCGGGTGCGTGATCGCCTTCGCGGCCCGGGCGGTGCGGACGACCAGGTCCACCGGCTCGTTGTAGGTCGTGATGAACACGTCGACGGTGACGTCACCGGCGGGCTTCGTCGGCGGTTCCCCGCGCTCGCGGAGCCGCCACGCCCCGAAGGCGAACAGGAGCGAGTCGATCACGCTGTAGGTCTCGGCGAGGATCAGCGGCACCGCGATCCACCACGAGTGCCAGTTCACCGACGCGGCCCAACGCCAGACGATGTAGTTCACGCCGGCGATCGACGCGAGCAGCGCGACGGTGCGCACGGTCACGAGCCGCCTGGTCGCGGTGCCGGTGGTGAGTCGGCGACGGTCCTGACGGCTGACGTCGAGCGCGGTCATCGGCGTCCTTCCTGCTGCAGCCGGCCAGCGCTGGGTGAGTGCGCCGTACCGCCCTGTCTACCGCAGGCGAACGTCGCTGTCAGCCAGACGCCCCGATCGGGGGATGAGAACGGCTCAGCGGGAGTCCGCCAGCCCCAGGTCGTGCGCCAGGCGGACGACGACCTCGTCGAAGTAGGCCTCCGGATCGGTCACCGAGCCGACCGCGTGGCCGAAGAGCTCGAACGACAGGACGCCGAACACCGTCGTCCAGGCCATCAGGGTCCGCAGGACGACCTCGGGCGACGGGTCGTCGTGGAAGCCGCGCGCCCGCGTGTAGGCGACCGCGTCGGCGACGGAGGCGGGCGCCCCGGGTCGTGCGCCGATCGACGGGCCGGAACCGAGCCTCCAGTCCGGCGGCAGCTCCGCCCCGGCGACGTCCGCCCACGCGTCGGTGACCACGCGGACGAGCACGTGGGTCGTGCGCGAGGCGGGCTCGATCGTGTCCTGCGGCGCGACGTAGCCCGGGACCGGCGAGCCGTACAGGAGCGCGAAGTCGCCGGGGTGGTCGACCGCCCACTGCCGGACGGCGCGGCAGGCGGCGACCCACCGGCCGACGTGGTCGGCACGGTCGATCGGTGCCTCCGCCGCCTCGACCGCGGCACCGAGCTCGTCGTAGTCGAGCACGAGCAGTGCGGTGAGCAGGTCGTCGCGGCTCGGGAAGTACCGGTACACGGCGGAGGACACCAGACCGACGTCCCGCGCGACGGCGCGCAGGCTCAGCTGCGCCGGCCCCTCCTCGGTGAGGCGGGCGCGCGCAGCCGCGAGGATGCTCGCGTGCACGGCCTCCCGTGCCCGGGACCGCGCGGTCCTCGCCTGCTCCGCCATGTCTCCAGCGTGCCACGCGAGAGCACCGACCACAAACGAGAGCACCGCTCTTGCAATGCTCGCGGCAAGGCCGCATGATGACTTCCGAGAGCAGTGCTCTCCCGAACTCAGGAGGAACCATGTCCCGTCACCACGTCGTCGTCGGCGCCGGCCCGGTCGGCCGCCACACCGCGGCACTGCTGTCCGAGCGCGGCGACGAGGTCGTCGTCGTCACCCGCTCCGGACGCAACACCGGACTGCCCGACGTCCGGCACGTCGCACTCGACGCCGCCGACGCGGACGCGCTGACCACCGTCACGGACGGCGCCGCCGCGCTCCACAACTGCGCCAACCCGGGCGACTACACGCAGTGGGAGCGGGTGTGGCCGCCGCTGGCGTCCTCGCTCCTCACCACGGCCGAGCGCACCGGCGCCGTGTACGCGATCACGGGCAACCTGTACCCGTACGGCCCGGTCGACGGTCCGATGCACGCCGACCTGCCCGACGCCGCGACCGACCACAAGGGCGTCCTGCGGGCGAGGATGTGGGCCGATGCCCTGGCCTCGCACGAGGCCGGTCGCGTCCGCACGGTGGAGGTCCGCGGCGCCGACTACGTGGGCCCGGGCACCGGGGACAACGGGCACGTCACCCGCGTGCTGCCGACCGCGATGCGCGGGAAGCCCGTCACCGTGATCGGGAGGTCCGACCAGCCGCACTCGTACACCGACGTCGGCGACGTCGCACGGCTCCTCGTCGCCGCCGCGGACGACGAGCGGGCGCACGGCCGGACCTGGATCGTGCCGACCAACGCGCCGCGGACCCAGGAGCAGGTCCTGACCGACGTGCTCCGGACGGCCGGTCGACCTGCCGTCCGGGTGCGCTCGTTGCCGATCGGTCTGCTCCGCACCGTCGGCACGGTGGTCCCGTTCATGCGGGAGGTCGCGCAGCTCGGGTACCAGTGGACGGCGCCCTACGTCGTCGACGACACCGAGACCCGGGCGCACTTCGGGTTCGGTCCGATGCCGTGGGACGAGGTCTGCCGGCGCACGGTCGACGGACTGGCCGCCTGATCGGAACGGACGGGAGGCGCGACCCACCTCCGGCAGGTCGGCGCACTCCCGTCTGCGCCCGACCTCGGACCGCCCGATCACGCGGTCGCGTCACGGAGCCGCCGGGTCGACCTCTCCCGCGGACGTCAGTGGCGCGGCTTGCGTGCCGGACGGTCGTCGTCGTAGCGGGGACGGTCGTCACGCCGGTCGTCACGGCGCGGACGGTCGTCGTCGCGACGCGGACCACGGTCGTCTCGACGGGGGCCACGCGGACCCCGGTCGTCGCGGTCGTACCGACGGGCACCACCGCGGCGGTCCGGCTTGATCTCGATGAGCTTCCCGCTGATCCGGGTGTCCGACAGGCGGTCGAGCACGCCGGGGTCCATGCTCTCGGGCAGCTCGACGATCGAGAAGTCCGGTCGGATCTGGATCGCGCCGAAGTCGTCGCGGCGCAGTCCGCCCTCGTTCGCGAGCGCGCCGACGATCTGGCGCGGCTCGACCCGGTGCCGACGACCGACCTCGATGCGGTACGCGGTCATCGGCTGCGAACGGCGCGGCCCGCGGTCCTCACGGCCACCACGGTCGTCGTCCCGGTCACGGCGCTCACCACGACGACCGTCGCGATCGACCTGGTTGCGGAGCTGGTCCTCGTTCGGGTCGAGCAGCAGCGGCGAGTCGCCCTGCGCCACCACCGCGAGCGCAGCCGAGACGTCCTCCGCCGGGACGTCGTGGTTGCGGACGTAGTGCGCGATGACGTCGCGGAACTTCTCGATGCGGTCGTGCTGCTCGAGCGCCGCGGTGATCGCGTCGTCGAAGCGGCTCAGGCGCGTCTCGTTGACGTCCTCGATCGTCGGGAGCTGCATCTGCGTGAGCGGCTGCTTGGTGTGGCGCTCGATGGCCGAGAGCAGCCGGCGCTCGCGCGGGGTGACGAAGCTGATCGAGTCACCCTTGCGGCCCGCGCGACCGGTGCGGCCGATGCGGTGGACGTAGGACTCGATGTCGACGGGGATGTCGAAGTTCACGACGTGGGTGATGCGGTCCACGTCGAGACCACGGGCGGCGACGTCGGTGGCGACGAGGATGTCGAGCTTGCCCGTCTTGAGCTGGTTGACCGTGCGCTCGCGCTGCGCCTGCGCGACGTCACCGCTGATGGCAGCCGCGGCGTACCCGCGGGCGCGGAGCTTCTCGGCCAGGGTCTCGGTCTCGCTCTTGGTGCGGACGAAGATGATCATGCCCTCGAAGTCCTCGACCTCGAGGATGCGGGTGAGCGCGTCGACCTTCTGCGGGTACGACACCATCAGGTAGCGCTGCGTGATGTTCGCGGCGGTCTTCGTCTTGGTCTTGACCGTGATCTCGGACGGGTCGGTCAGGTACTGCTGCGAGATGCGACGGATCTGCGCGGGCATCGTCGCCGAGAACAGTGCGACCTGCTTGTCGTCGGGCGTCTCGGCGAGGATCGTCTCGACGTCCTCGGCGAAGCCCATCTTGAGCATCTCGTCGGCCTCGTCGAGCACGAGGTACTTCAGCTCGGACAGGTCGAGCGTGCCCTTGGCGATGTGGTCCATGATGCGACCGGGCGTGCCGACGACGACGTCGACGCCACGGCGCAGGGCGGACAGCTGGACCCCGTACGCCTGGCCGCCGTAGACGGGCAGGACATGCACGTGCTTCATGTGCGACGCGAACTGCTCGAACGCCTCGCACACCTGGAGCGCGAGCTCGCGGGTCGGCGACAGCACGAGCGCCTGCGGCACCTTGCTGCCCGACTCCATGCGGGACAGGATCGGCAGCGCGAACGCCGCGGTCTTGCCGGTACCGGTCTGCGCGAGGCCGACGACGTCGCGCCCCTCGAGCAGCGTCGGGATCGTCGCTTCCTGGATGGCGGAGGGGGTCTCGTAGCCGATGTCCTTGACGGCCTTGAGCACCGGGTCGCTCAGGCCGAGGTCGGCGAAGGTCACCACGGGCCCCTCGTCGGTGGTCTCGGTGGTGGTGGCGGTGTCCGTGCTCATGCGGAAACGGTACCTCGGACGGCGGACGTCCGTTGACGCGGACAGGTGCGCTGTGGACGGACGGGAGGCGCGTGGCGGGGCCGCCACGCGCCTCCCGTCCGTCCCGTATTTAGTTGCGTTCCGGAACCATCCGATGTATCGTTGCGCGGTCTGCAAAGTTACACAGTACGAAAAAGGAGTTCGATGACCGCCACCGCACCCGTCTCGGTGCAGCCCGGCCGCCACGGCGCCGGGGCCGACGCGGCACCCGGAGTGTCCGGCGCACCCGGCCAGCAGCCGCTCATGACGCACCGCCAGATCCTCCTGGTGATCTACGGCCTGATGGCGGGCATGTTCCTGTCGTCCCTCGGCCAGACGGTGTTCGGCACGGCGATCCGCACCATCGGCGACGACCTGCACGGGCTCGACCAGCAGGCGTGGGTGACCACCGCGTACCTGATCACGTCGACCATCGCGACGCCGATCTACGGCAAGCTCTCCGACATCTTCGGCCGTCGGCCGCTCTACATCTTCGGCATCGTCGTGTTCATCCTCGGCGCCGTGCTGTCGTCGATGTCCACCTCGATGCTCATGCTCGCGGCCTTCCGTGCCGTGCAGGGTGTCGGCGCCGGCGCGCTCATGTCGCTGCCGCTGGCGATCATGGGCGACATCCTCGCCCCGCGCGAGCGCGCGAAGTACCAGGGGTACTTCCTCGCCGTGTTCGGCATCTCGTCCGTCATCGGCCCGCTCATCGGCGGCCTGCTCGCCGGGTCGTCCGAGATCCTCTGGATCACCGGCTGGCGCTGGGTGCTCCTCATCAACGTCCCGATCGGCGTTGCCGCGCTGATCATGGTGATCGTGTTCCTGCACCTGCCGAAGGTGCACGGCACGGGCGACAAGCCGAAGGTCGACTGGTGGGGCGCCGCCGCGGTCATCGTCACCCTCGTGCCGCTGCTGCTCGTCGCCGAGCAGGGCCGCACCTGGGGTTGGGGCTCCCCCGCCGCGATCGCCAGCTACGTGATCGGCGCGCTCGGCCTCGTCGCACTGCTGCTCGTCGAGTCGAAGATGGGCGACGCGGCCATCATCCCGCTCAAGCTGTTCCGCTCGGGCACGTTCTCGATGGCCACCGTAATCGGCTTCCTGGTCGGCTTCGCGATGTTCGGCGCCATGCTGACCATCCCGCTCTACCTGCAGATCGTCGTCGGCCTGACCCCGACCGAGTCCGGCTTCGCCACGCTGCCGCTCGTCGGCGGCCTGATGATCGCGTCGATCACCTCGGGTCAGATCGTCGCCCGGGTCGGCCGCTACCGGATCTTCCCGGTCATCGGCACGTTCCTGGTGTCCGCCGGCTACGTCGTCCTGACCTTCATGACGATCGACAAGCCGCTCTGGTTCCTCATGATCGGCATGTTCCTCATCGGGCTCGGGCTCGGCTCGGTCATGCAGTCGCTGACCCTGGCCTCCCAGGGCTCGGTCGAGGCCCGGGACATGGGCGTCGCGACGTCGTCGGCCACGTTCTTCCGGCAGATCGGCGGCACGCTCGGCACGGCCGTCCTGCTGTCGGTCCTGTTCTCGGTGATGCCGAACAACATCCTGAGCGCCACCGCGAACCAGGCCGACCTCAAGCCGGCGCTGTCCGCGGCACTCGACCCGTCCGTCGCGAGCAAGCCGGCGAACCAGGGCGCGATCGAGAAGATCTGGGCCCCGATCACCACCCCGCTCCAGCAGACCGTGCAGTCCCAGCTCGACGACGCGTCGGCGCAGGCGAAGCAGGCGGCCGACCAGGCCGTCACCCAGCAGGTGACCGCAGCCGTGCAGCAGCAGGTCGCCGCGGGCACCGTGCCCGCAGCCGCTGCCCAGGGCGTGATCGACCAGCAGGTCGCGGCGGCCACGCCGGGCGCCGAGTCCGCTGCCCTCGACGCGGTGGCGGAGCAGGCCCACGCGAGCGTGCAGGACGGCACCGTGTCCGTCGACTGGTCGAACGCCTCGCAGCGCGCGTACTGGGTCGACGAGCTGACGCCGGCGCTCGCGGAGAAGATCGACGACGGTGCCAGCTCGGACTCCGCGGCGACCAGCACGAACGACACCTCGTTCCTCACCGGCGCCGACAGCCGCCTCACCCGGCCGTTCATGGCGGGCTTCAACGCCTCGTCCGTGACGATCTACTGGGTCGGACTCGGCGTGATCCTGCTCGCCTTCGTGCTCACGTGGTTCTTCCGGGTGCCGCCGCTCCGCCAGCGCTCGGCGCTGCAGGAGCAGCACGATGCCGCCAACGGGTCATCGTCCGGCGACGAGGACGGTTCCGCGCCCTCGGGCGAGGCCGACCTCGAGGCCCGTGCCGGACTCGCCGCAGCCGAGGCCGGATCGTTCACCGGGCCGATGACCGGCTCCACGCCGACCCAGCGTCGGTGACCCCCGGCCGCCCGCACCCCGCGCCGGGGTGCGGGCGGCCTCCCCGTGCCGGACCCGTCCGGCACAGAGATCCGAGCCACCGGTGGACACGGTGGCCGACCAGCACCACAGGAGTGCACGTGACCACCACAGCAGCACCGGAGCCGGCCACCGCGCCGTGCACGCTGCGCGAGCGGAAGAAGCAGCAGACCCGGCAGGCGCTCCACGACGCCGCCCTCACGCTCGTGTCCGAGCACGGCCTCGACGGCGTCACCGTCGAGCAGATCTGCAGCGACGCCGACGTCTCTCCGCGGACGTTCTTCAACTACTTCACGTCGAAGGCGCACGCCGCGCTCGGCCTCGACACCGTCGAGGTGCCGGAGTGGGCGGCGACGCGCTTCGCCGAGGCGGACGGTCGGCTCGTCGACGACCTGTGCGTCCTGATCGCCGCGACCGTCCCGCTCTCCCAGGACCGCCGCCGGATGAAGGAGCTCCTCGTGCTCCGTCCGGAGATGGCGCCGATGGTCATGCAGTGGATGGCCGAGTCGCGGCAGTCACTCCTGGCCACGGTGTCGGCGCGCACCGACGAGCAGACCGCGCGAACGGCCGTCGGGCTCGTGCTGTCGGCGCTGTCCGAGGTCGCGCACCGGGACACCGTCGGCGACAGCGACGAGCTCGCGGCGAAGCTCCGGTCCGTCGTCGCCGAGATGGGCGCGATCGCCGCCGGCTGACCTCGGCCCGATCGCGCCACCGCTGCCCGGCACCCCAGCGCGGCGCGGGACTCACAGGGACCTCGCGAACGCTTCGAGCGCTGCGGCGGCGGCATGGGCGCGGGCGACGTCGGCGTCGCTCACCGACCGCGCGTTGTACTCGGCCTTGTTCTTGACCGCGAGCAGCACCTCGAGGTGTCGCGCCACGGCGTTCCCCGCTGCCGACCGCAGTACAGGGACGGCCTCGTCATGCGCTCCCGATCGCGAGTACCGTCCGGTGCGCGCGACACAGATCGCGTCGGCCGAGGCGATGCCGCTGAGCACGCACTGCACGACGAAGGCGTCGGCGTACGTGGAGGCAGCAGTGAGCACCCCACGATCACCGCCGATCTCGCGCAGGACCTCGGCCGCCTCGAGGAACGACGATGCCTTCCTCAGCCGACCGCGCCGGAAGGCATCGTCCCCAACGGCGGTCGTGCCCGTGCGCGGAGTCATCCAGCCAGGGTACGGAGCCTCCGGACCAGCCAACGACCATCACCTGCGATGACAACACCCTCCGACGCCACCGAGGACAGCAGCTCGTCCTGTGGGTCGAGGTCTGCCTCGTCGAACAGCACGGCGTGCGTCGCGTTGCCCGTCCAGCGCCGCACCCGGTCGCAGAGCTCGTGGACGAGTGGCTCCGCCTCGTCCCGGTACCCGTCGACCACGACGAAGCAGAGGTCGAGGTCACTGTCCGGGCGCATGTCCCCACGGGCCCCGGAACCGAAGAGCGCCGCGAACCGTAGCGGGATCGCCGCACAGCCGTCGCGCAACCGTCGCAGCAACTCGTCACGTTGCCGAGCCAGGGCCACGATCGCGCCCGCCGCGAGGTGGTCGGCGTTGAGCACGAACGTCTTGGTCCGACCCACGCGATCGCCGAGCAGGACCCCCTGCTCGACCAGACGTTCCGCTGCGTTCCGGACACCCGCGTAGGAGCGGCCGTCGACCAGGTCGACGATCTCACGGAGCGTGACCGGCCGCCCAGCACGGACCACAGCGGAGAGGACGTCGCCGTCGACAGTCGGCGTGACCGTCCGCATCGTTTCGTGCAGCTGCATCGGCCCTCCAGGTAGAAAACTACCGGTTCTGGTGAAATCCTACCAGCGAGGGGATGAACCTGCCCCGCATCGACCGCGACCGCCCCTGGCCGGCTGGCCGGTCCGGCGGTAGCGTCGGCGCACGGACGGCACCGCCCCCACCCCGTACCTCTTGCTCCCCGGCACCGCTCGCACGGCGCTCGCCCGCTGGCAGCAGGTCTTCGGTGGCGCGGTCCGGATCGCCTCGTACGAGGACGCCGGCCGCGAGGACGGTCCCCCGGCGGCTGTGGCGCACGGCGAACTCGACGGCCCCGTCCGGCTCTTCGCCGCCGACGCCGGGCCCGACGACGCCCCGTTCACAGCCTCCGGCCTGCTGCTCGCGCTGCTCGGGACCGCCGCCCCCGAGGCGCTCCGCCGCTGGTTCACCGACCTGGCGACGGACGGCACGGTCGTCGACGACCTGCGGGAACGGCCGTGGGGCGACTGGGACGGCTCGGTGCGCGACGCGTTCGGCGTCACCTGGCTGATCGGCTTCGAACGCTCCGCCCTCGACCCGCAGGGCTGAGCCGCCTCAGCCCGCCGCGGGCCGGTCGGCCCCGAGCGGCAGCAGCGGTGCCCAGAAGGCGTCCGACCCGTCCGCCACCACGGCGTCGGGCTCGAAGCGGAAGCCGTACTCGCGCACGAAGTCGAGTGCCGCGGCCTGCTCGTCCTCAGCGTCGTCGGACGCCGCGTCGAACAGGTAGACGCCGTGCCCCATGCGCACGCCGGAGTCGCTGATCACGGTCAGGTCCCACCGCCCCTCCTCGGCGCGCTCGATGCGGACGACGGCAGCCTGTGCAGCGGTGAAGTCAGCCATGCAGCGGAGCCTACGGACCGCCACCGGGACGCGTTCAGGGTGCGGGACGCCGTTACCCTGACCGCATGGACACCCCGCAGCCGTCCGGCACGACGAAGCGCCGGATCACCCTCGACCTCGATCGTCCGCTGCTGACCTGGGGCGCCCGACCGACGGTGACGATCGACGGCGTCGGTCACCCCGCCCAGTGGGGCACCGGGACGTGGGCGGTCGCCGACGACGGATCCACCCGGATCGGGGTGTCCTGCTTCAACCGCCTGTGGCGCTTCGGCGCCGCCAGCAGCACGGTCGGTGACGCCGACCGGTTCGCCTACCGCAGCTGGCTGCTGCCGCTCGGCGCGGGCCGGCTGACCGCGAGACGTACCACGGGCTGAGCCGGGAGGCGCGGTGCCGGTGAGCGGATCGGCCCACCGGCACCGTGCCTCCCGTCAGTCGTAGATCGCTATCCAGTCGACGCTCACGTGCCCCGAGGCGGTCGCCGGCACCCGCGAGCCGGTGTCGGTCTCGGCCTGCAGCGTGACCCGCATCGGCTCCGTCGGCACGGCCTTCGTCGTCGACGCGACCAGCGTGCCGTCCCAGTAGAAGCGGACGACGTCGTCGTCCCACTCCGTCGTGGCGACGTGCCAGCTGGTCGAGTCGGTCGCCGCGAACGTCTCGCGCTCCGGCTCGAACGTCATGGCACCGTTCCGCAGGCTGCCCGGGATCGCTGACGCCGGACGGGGCGCCGCGCCGAGGGTGGCCTCGGGCCAGTCGATCTCCCCCTGGTCCCAGTCGTCGCTCGACGGCCAGAGGATCACGCTGAACTTGTAACCAGGGGTCGCGGTGGTCTTGTAGCGGATCGACACCCGGCCGGTGCGGTGCGGGGCGTACCCGTCGGGCATCAGCGCCGCCGAGAGCGGCTGCCCGCGGTCGGACCGGAGCCAGAAGTCGAGCACGCCGTCGTGCACGCTCAACACCTTCGAGGGCGTGTACCGCCCCTGCCCGCTCGTGTCGGAGAACCCGTCGTACAGGCCGATGCGCGGGTACTTCATCCGGAAGGTGCCTGCGGGCGCGTTCCGGAAGAAGTCCTGCACGGAGGTCTGCTTCCACGTCCGTCCGTTCGACACGACGTCACCCGACGGCGCGAGGGTCGTGCCGCTCGACGTGTCTGCTGCGGACGCGGGCACGGGGGTCGAGACACCGGCGACCGTGCTGGCTGCGAGCACGGCGACGGTGAGGGCTGCGACGATCGAGGACTGCATGGGGCGCTCCTGCCTGGGGGCGGCGACGTGGGTGGCGTCGCCGCACCGTGGTGGTGCTCGGTGTGCCCAGCTGTGTCGGCTCGGGAAGGGCTGCCGTCAGTGAACCCACCCCGAGCTGTCAGGGAAGGCGCGGCGATGTCCCCCGATCACACGGGCAGAACGGTCTGACCTCGCGCGCGAGACGGCGCCGGGCCTGACGCCGGTCCTGGCGCCGGTCCTGGCGCCGGGGACCGCTCCAGTAGGGTGAGCGACATGTCAGTCGGGTTGCTCGCAGTGGTGGACGACATCCTCTCCGCGGCCCTCAAGGCCAGCGCGAAGACCGCGGGGGTCGTCATCGACGACGCGGCGGTCACGCCGCAGTACGTTCAGGGGCTGCAACCGGCCCGCGAGCTCCCCGTGGTCGGACGCATTGCGCTCGGCAGCCTGTTCAACAAGTTCGTCATCATCATCCCGCTGGCGCTGCTGCTGTCGGCGTTCGCGCCGTGGGTGCTCCCGTGGTTGCTGGTCATCGGTGGGACGTACCTGTGCTTCGAGGGGGCTGAGAAGGTCACCGAGTGGTTCGGCGTGCACCACGAGGCCGGCGGCGACGCCCAACCGACCACGGAGCCCAAGCTCGTCTTCGGCGCGGTCCGCACGGACCTCATCCTGAGCACCGAGATCATGCTCATCGCCCTGTCGAGCCTGGACACCGGGCTCGCCTTCTGGCCGAAGGTCGGCGCCCTCGCGCTGATCGGGCTCGGGATGACCGCGCTGGTCTACGGCGCCGTCGCACTGCTGGTGAAGGTCGACGACATCGGGCTCCAGATGATGAAGAACGACTCGCGACGGACCCGTCGAGCGGGAGCGCGGATCGTGCGCGCCATGCCGACGGTCTTCCGCGTCATCAGCATCGTGGGGACGGTCGCGATGCTCTGGGTCGGTGGGCACCTGGTGATCGCGAACCTGGCCGAGACGTTCTGGGCCGGACCGGAGCACCTGCTGCACGCGATCGAGCACGCGGTCGAGGCCGCCGGCCCGGTCGTCACGTGGATCGTCGACACCGCCGTGTCGGCCGTGTTCGGGCTCGTGCTCGGCATGGTCGTCGTCGGCGTCGTCCTCGGCATCGGCCGGCTGCGCGGTCGCACGCACTGATCGCGGGACCGACGCGCCTCCGTCCTGCGACGGCGGCGGACTCAGGCGTCCGGGTCGGTGGTCGTCGCCCAGAGGTACCAGGCCTCGAGCTGCGCCCGTGCGCTGCCGAGTGCGCTGTGGGAGCCGCGGACCGTGCCGTCCTGCGAGACGAGCTCGTACTGCTGACCGTGGGTGATCCGCGCGACCGGCCTCCCGTCGACCCACGCTGACCAGGAGTCGTCGCCGTCCTGCTGCCAGGTGAGGTCGTTCCGGTGTGCCATGGGGGGCGGCTTCCGCTCGGTGCCGCAGGAGCCCGGTTGGCGGAACGACCCGTCGGACGCTACGCCGTCCACCTGGACGGTGGGTCGAGCGCGACCAGGGTCAGAGCTCGACGTCGCTGCCCATCGTCACCGTGCGCTGGGCCGGCAGGCCGAACCGGGCCGCAGGATCGGCCGCGTTGTGCGCCAGGCCGACGAAAAGCTTCTTGCGCCAGCGAGCCATGCCCCGGTTGCCCGGCTGCGGCCGGAGGGCGCCGCGCGAGATGAAGTACGACGCCTTCGCGATCTCGTCCGGGTCGATGTCGAGCACCTCGGCGAGACAGGCGGCGTGCAGGGCGCGTGGCAGGTCCTGGTCGTCGGAGAACCCGAACTTCACGGTGATGTGGTCGATGCCGTCGTCCTCGTAGCCGAGGTCGTCACGGAAGAACGCCTTCGCGTGCGGCACGTGCGGCACGTTCGCGGTGAGCACCGAGACGATGAGCACGGTCCGGTGCACCACGTGGTTGTGCTCGACGTTCGCCCGGAGCGCCAGCGGGGTCGTCTCCTTGTTCGGGTGCGGGAAGATCGCGATCCCCTCGACCCGCGGGATGTGCTTCGTGTTGATGCGCTCGATGAAGTCGGCGAGCGACCCCTCGCGTTCCTTGCGTTCCTCTTGCACCAGCTGCCGTCCGCGGCGCCACGTGGTCATCAGCGTGATCACCGCGAGGGCGATGAGCAGCGGGACCCAGCCGCCGTGCACGATCTTCGACAGGTTGCCGGCGAGGAAGGTCAGCTCGAGACCGCCGAAGACCACGGCGGCCAGCACGAGCTTCCACGTCGCCCAGTGCCAGAGCGGCTTGACGACCAGGAGCAGCAGCAGCGTGTCCACGACCAGCGCACCCGTGACGGACACCCCGTACGCCGTCGCCAGGCTCGCCGACGACCGGAAGGCGAGCATGATCGCCAGCACACCGATGAAGAGCAGCAGGTTGACCGCCGGCAGGTAGATCTGGCCGCCCTCTTCACGCGAGGTCTGCCGGATCGTGAGCGGTGGCAGCAACCCGAGCTGGATCGCCTGGCGCGTGAGCGAGAACGCGCCGGAGATGACGGCCTGGCTCGCGATCACCGTGGCCATCGTCGCGAGCACCACGACCGGGATCTGCAGGGCATCGGGGAAGAGCAGGAAGAACGGGTCCTTCGCCGCCGAGGGGTCCTCGAGGACGAGCGACGCCTGCCCCAGGTAGTTGAGCACGAGCGCCGGGAACACGACGAAGAACCAGGCGCGCAGGATCGCCGGACGACCGAAGTGGCCCATGTCCGCGTACAGCGCCTCTGCTCCGGTGATGACGAGCACGACAGCGCCCATCGCCACGAAGGTGATGTACGGGTGGGCGACGAGGAAGGCGATCGCCCACGTCGGCGACAGCCCCTGCAGGACCCCGGGGTGCGCCACGATGTGCGGCACGCCGGCGACCGCGATGACGACGAACCAGAGCAGCATCACCGGGCCGAACAGGTTGCCGACCTTGCCGGTGCCGAACCGCTGCACGAGGAACAGCAGCACCAGGATGACCGCCGCGATCGGCACGATGAGGTGGTCGAGCGACGGCGCCGCGGTCGACAGCCCCTCGACCGCGGAGAGGACGGACACGGCCGGCGTGATCACGGAGTCGCCGTAGAACAGCGAGACGCCGATGATGCCGATGACCAGGAATACCGTCGCTCCCCCGCGACGCTTCGCGTACAGGCGCCGGGCCAGCGCGGCGAGCGCCATCACGCCGCCCTCGCCGTCGTTGTCGGCGCGCATGAGCACGAGCACGTACTTGATCGACACGACGATCGTGACGCTCCAGAACATGATCGAGATGACGCCGTACACGTCCTCCTGGTTCGCCTTGACGATGCCGCCGTCGATGGTGAAGACCGTACGGAGGGCGTACAGCGGGCTCGTGCCGATGTCACCGAAGACCACGCCCAGCGCGGCGAGCGCCAGGGCAGCGACGCCCTTGGCGGGGCCGTGGGCGCCGTCGTCGACCGCGTCGGTCGTCGGCGACTGGGAGCGGGTCTCGGTCACGCTCGTCTCTTCCGTCGGGGTCGTCCGGGCGACGACCGCGGATCATCCTCGCACCGCTCACGCTCCGGTGTTCTCGGCGGACACCCATCCGTGCAGGACTGTGCGGAGACCGGCTGGTGTGGAGGACTCGTACCCCGTCCCCTCGACGCGTACAGGAACCGCGTCCTACCGTTCGGGACGACGCGAGCGCGGACGTCCCGCGCGCGGAAGGAGTGCACCATGAACCTCGACGGGTTCGAGCCGGCCCAGCTGATCGTCTTCGTGATCGCGGTCGTCCTGGTGTTCGGCGGCCTGATCGCCAGCCGCCGCCGTCGCTGAGCCGAGCCGGTCACCGACCGCGGCGGCCCGCGGCCGACGCTCAGGCCGCCAGGTCGAGCAGCACGTCGTGTGCCACGCGTGCGGCGCGCGCCGACGCGTCGTCGAGGTGCTCACGGAACTCGTCGCCGTCGGGCGCGCACAGGTCGCTGATCCCCCGGATCGACAGGAACGGCATGTCGTGCACGTGTGCGAACTGGGCGATCGCAGCCGACTCCATGTCCACCGCCGCGACCGCCGGGAAGACCTCGCGCAGGGTGCGGGCGCGTCCCTCGGTCACGAAGACCTCGCTCGACCCGATGGTCGCCGAACGGATGCGGTACGGGGTCTGCGCAGCCGCCGCGCGGGCGAGCATCCGCGAATCCGGTGCGTACTGCGGCGGCATCCCCGGGACCTGCCCGAGCGCGTAGCCGAAGGCCGTCGCGTCCGCGTTGATGTTGACGTAGTGCTCACCCACGACGACGTCACCGATCTCGACGCCGCGCATCAGGCCCCCGGCGGTCCCGACACTGAGCACCGGGACGGCACCGAAGTCGTGGTAGCAGTGCGCGACGGCCGCCGTGGCGTTCGTGAACCCGATGCCGCTGCGCCGCAGGGCGACCACCGAGCCGTCCACGTCGAGCAGGTGGTGTTCGTCGTGTCCGCCGACCGGGCCGTCGTCGATGACCACGCCCCCGAGCAGGGCGGCGACGGCGGACAGTTCCTCGGTCATCGCGGCGATGACGACGGCGACGGGCGTTGCTTGCACCGACCGATCCTCGCACGCGCGTGGGCCCGCCGCCGTCACCGGACCTCGAACGTCCAGAGCGAGTAGCCGTACGGCGTCGCCCGGTCGACACCCTGCAGACGGAGTTGTCGCCAGCTGCCGGACAGCGGCACCCGGTCGGTGCCGCCGTCGCCGTCCGTCACCGTCGCGATCGTCGTCCACTCGCCGGTCGTCCCGTCCCGTCCCTCGATGCGGTACGCGCGGCCGTACGCAGCCTCCCACCGGATCGTCGCCTCGTGCACCTCGTGCCGCGCGCCGAGGTCGACGTCGAGCCGGGCGTCGTCCCGGTGCTCGCTCGCCCACCGCGTGCCCGGGTCCCCGTCGACGGCGTTGCGCGCCGGGACCCCCGCCGACTCGTCGCCGGACGACGACACCGCGGCGCGGCGGGCGAGGTCCGGCGTCGGTGCACCCTCGGTGGAGAACACCCGGAACGACCACACGGAGACGCCGTACTGCGTGGTGCGCGTGTCGGCGACCAGGCGCACGAAGCGGGCGCGGACGCCGTCGAGGGCGTGCGTCTCGGTCCCGCCCCTGCCGTCGGTCGTCGTCGCGACCGTACGCCACGGGTCCGATGTCCGGTCGCGCACCTCGACGTGGTCGGACGCGGCCGCTGCCGCCTCCCAGACGACCTCGACGCGGTCGAGCGGCAGCACCGAACCGAGGTCGACGGCGAGCCACTCCCCGTCGCGGGCGGTGCTCGACCACCGGGTCGTGTCGTCGTCGTCGACCGCCGCGTCGCCGGACAGGTCGCCGCGCTCGTCCGACGAGGTCGTCACCGGCTTGCCGACAGCGACGTCGCGGGACACGGCCGGTGCCCCGCCCTGGTCGAGCGTCCTGAGGACGGCCTGCCCGGTCGCGGCACCGCGCGCGGCACGGACGGTGGTGGTGACGCCGCCGCGGTCCGGCACGGTCACCGCGTCCGAGGCGCTCACCGTCGTGCCCTCGTCCGCGGTCCAGGCGGGCCGGGCGTCACCGGTCAGCAGACCGCCGTACCCGTCGGCGTCGAACCCGTACGCGGCGAGCCGGACGGACGAGCCGGGCAGCACCGTGGCGCTGCGCGGGGCGACCAGCAGGTCACGGACGTCCACGTCGGCCGCGGTCGGCGTCCCGGTCACCTGCACGTCCCACACCGAGTAGCCGTACTGGGTGAGCCGGTCGGTCAGGTGCAGCCGGACGAAGCGGGTCGTCGCTCCGACCGGCACGGTGTCGATCGAGGCGTCCGTGTTCGTCACGGTCCGGACGTCCCGCCAGGGGCCGTCGTCCGTGTCGGACACCTGCACGACGTACCGTGCCGCGGCGGCGTTCTCCCACGTGACCCGGACGTCCTCGACGTCCCGCACGGAGCCGAGGTCGAGCGTCAGGTCCACCGTGTCGACGCCGTGCGCGCTCTCCCAGCGGGTCGTGGGGTCCCCGTCAACGGCCTTCGCCGCGGCGTTGCCCCCGTCCGTCGAGCTCGCCACGGCGGCGGTCCCGCTGACGACGGGCACCGACGCGATCGACGACACGACGGCAGCGCCCTCGACGTCACCGACGGTCGCCACGACCCAGCCCGCGCCGGGGGCCGAGGTGGTGAGGGTCCCGTCGCCGGTGACCGTGCCGGGTGCGGTGGTGCTCCAGGTGACGACGGTCGGCAGCGGGGCGGGGTCGCCGTACTGGTCGTGCCCGGTCGCCGAGAAGGTCGTCCGCTCGCCGACCACGACGCGCGTGACGTCGGGCGTCACCGTGATGCCGGTGAGCACCGGTGCCGGCGCGACGCGGAGGTCGTACGAGTCGGAGACCGTGCCGACGGTCGCGGTGACGGACACCTCGTCCGCCGCCGCTCCCGCGTGCAGGGTGCCGTCCTGGTCGATCGTCCCCGCGCTGGTCGACCACCGCACGTCGTCGAGCGGCATGGTCGCGCCGTACTGGTCGTAGCCGGTCGCGGTGAACACGGTCGTGCTGCCCGGGGTGACCGTCCGCGGGTCGCCCTCGGTCCCGACGACGACCTTCGCCAGCCGGGCGTCGAGGTGGGACGTGATCTGCGTCCGTGCGGGCACCGCGATCTGCCCGATGACCCGCTGGCCCTCGACCACGTCGTACGTGCGCTGGACGTCGTCGATGTTGTCGATCACGTAGGAGTACGTGCCGTCGGCAGCGCGGAACACCTGGCTCAGCGGGTTCGTCGTGTGGCGGTCCGTGACCTCGTGGCCGACGGTGCGGTTCGACATCGCCTGGTGGTAGACCATCCCGGCCATCGACCGACCGGTCACGGCCGGGTCCTGCGCCTCCCACAGTGCGGCGTGCACGTCGGCGTACGTGTCCGGGTCGTACTGCGCGAGGAACCCGAGGACGACGTTGCCGAGCGCGTCGCCCATCTCGCTGAACACCGCGGCTGCGTGGGCCGTGTCGGTGCCCGGGCGGTGATCGGTCAGGTCGACGCCGTACAACCGGTCGATCGTGGCGGGGTCCGCCCGGTAGTCGGTCACGAGGAACGGCAGGAGCGGCGACGGCGTCGGCCAGTCCCCCGGCTGCCGATCCGCCGTCGGGCCGTCGAGCTGCGCGGGCACGAGTGCCGCCGGCAGGGTCTCGGGCGTCCAGTAGCGGGACGGGAACACGACGGTGCCGTCGTCGTCGACCGAGACGTACAGCGAGTCCGTCGACCGGTCGTACAGCGGGTTGGACGCGGTCCTCGCCGTCACGTAGCCCGGGTGGTTCCGCTCGACGGCGCGGATCGCGTCCTGCAGCTCGCCGATGGCGGCGACCCGGTCCCGCGTGATCACGACGTCCCCGTAGGTGCCGACACCCCACCACTTCTTCGTGAGCATCTGCACGTGCCCGGCGTTGCCGTTCACGACGCCGTCCTGCCCGACGACCTCGCCCCTGGCGGCCATCATCTTCCGCATGATCGCCTTCGAGAAGTCCGGGTCCCACCCGAAGTACGTGAACCACGGCGCGGTCGGCATCCACTGGATCCCGTAGATCCACGCGGGGTCGCCGGAGAAGTACGTCGCCTCGGCCTGGCCGGAGTCGAACAGGATGCCCGCCTGGCCGGCGTCGTAGGCCTCGGGGAACGCACCGTTCCCGTCGTACGAAGCCGACGCAGGGTTGCCGTGGGCGTTCTGGTAGTAGTCGCGCACGGCTGCACGCTCGGTGACGTACTGCACCGCACCCGCTGCCTGCATGTCGCGGTCACCCAGCACGGTGCCGAGCAGGAACAACCCGGCCTCGGACTGGATCGCCTCGGACGACGACTCCTGGTTGTTGCCGCCGGGCGACGACACCCCGCCGGCGTTGGAGTGGCCGGTCCACACCCCGAAGGTGCGGAAGTGCGGGAAGCGCTCGTCGTCCCGGTCCCAGTTCGCGTACTGCTTCGCGACCAGGGTCGCCATGTCACCGTACCGCTGGGCCCACTCCGGGTCGGCCCGTCCGAGCAGCGCGGTCGCGAGCGTGAAGTAGCCGTAGTGGAAGTGGTTGTCGTTGAACTGTGCGGACCCGTACGAGTCGCTGAAGCCGATCAGGGCCTTCCACGTCGGGTACATCGCGAAGAAGTGCTCCCGCTCGCCCTGGCTGTACGTGTACCAGTCCGTGAGCGCATGCTCGAGGGTCGCCCGCATCCGGTCGGCGTCCTCGGTGTCCCCGATCTGGTCCGCGACGCTCATGTACGCGCCGAGCTGCTGCAGGTCCTTGCCGCCCCAGTAGGTGTCGCCGCCGTAGGTCGTCTTCTCGGCGTAGTCCGACAGGTACTGCCGCATGACGTCCTCGCGGTACGGGTCGTCGCCCGTGCTCATCGGCTCGGCACCGATCGGGGTCAGACCACTGAAGGCGTACCGGAGCGTCCAGCCGTCGTGCCCGACGGTCGTCTTCATCGTGCCGCGCGGTGTCGCGTAGGTCGCACCGGTGAAGTCGAGGTCGTGCGTCGCTTCCGCGTACTGGTGCTGCAACCACCCCTGGACGGTGTCGTGGTCCGTGCCCTGCAGCACGTCGGTCTGCAGCGACCACCGCTGCTCGACCTGTCCCGCCGCGGGGTCGTACGAGTAGTCCATCCGGGTGTCCCGCGGCACGGCGAAGGCCGTGCGGTGCAGGTCGTCCAGCGTCAGCCCCCGCTCCGGCACGGCGCTGAGGACGAGGAAGGGCGTTCCCGCGGACGCCTCGAGCGTGTTGCCCGACCGGGTGAAGGTCGTCCCGGTGGGTGCGTGCACGCCGAACACGTGCCCGTCCTGCCGGATCTCGAACCGGTCCGTCGTGATCGTTGCCGCCAGTCCGGCACCGTCACCGTCGGTGAGCACGGCACCGTCCTGCAGCGTGATCCGCGGGGTCATGCCGTGGAACTCGAACCACTCGTACGGCGACCCCTGCACGCTCGTGACGTCCATGTACTGCCCGCCCGGTCCGGCCTGCGGCATCCGCCAGCTGACGTTCCAGTCGCCCCAGCGCAGGGCGTCGGCTCGATCGGCGGAGAACGCCGTGGTGAACCGCTGCGCGATGCCGTCCGGGGCGTCGGTGAGCAGAACCTGGTCGACCAGGACGTGCGCCCACCCGGCGCGGAGCGAGTCGACGACCCGGAGCTGCGCCGTCGCACCGCGGTACGCACTGACGTCCCACGACGTCCAGCGCAGCTCCTCGCTGTCCGCGCCCGTGGCCTCCTCGACGACCTCGCCGTCGACGAGGAGCTGCACCGCCTCGGCACCGGGGTGCCGACCGCCGCCGACCAGGAAGGCCAGGGTCGACCGGTCGACGGTGAACTCCGGCGAGGTGAGCGTGCCGGTCGCGCCGTCACCGTCACGGCCGGTGAACGAGTCGATGAACCCACGGCCGAGCCAGCCGGACACCGCGCTCTGTCCGGGAGCGGTGCCGGAGGCGGTCCCGCCGAAGGCGTCGCCGGTGGTGGTCCACCCGTCGGGCAGGCCGTCCTCGAAGTCGGCGAGCACGCGGTCCGACGCGTCGGGCGTCGGGTCGACCGTGCCGCCGACGGTGACCGGGGCGTCGAGCCGCATCGCGGTGCCGTCGGCGTTCCAGGCCGTCGGGTACGTGAGCTTCGCCCCCTGCGCACTGTTCGACGAGACGAAGGGGTACGCCCACATGTCGCCGGAGTACCTGCTGACGAGCAGGTCGGTCCACCACTGGTTCGTGGGGACGGGCTTGCCCTGCTGCGACGGGTCGACGTACAGGTGCTGGTCGACGGTCTTCCGCACGTCGGCGATGGACGCGATCTCGGCCGGGGGCGTCGGCGCGTAGGACCCGTCGCCGACGCGCACGCCGTCGACGCTCGGCGCGGCCGGGTCGGCAGCGGTCGCCGCGAGCCGCTCCGCCGGCGGGTGCGCGGGATCGGCGGTTCCCGACCTGGCGGCCGAGGTGGCCGCGGGGTCCGGCGGCGGGGTGGCCGCGGACGCGGCATCCACGGTGACGACGGGCGCGAGCGAGAGCGCGCCGAGCAGGAGCGTGACGACGACGGTGCGGACCAGGTGCACGGAGGGGTCCCTTCCGGGGGCGGAGGTTCGGCGGCGGTGCGTGCGTCGGGTCGCACGGACCCCTGTCGGCAGCCTCGACCCTGACGTCAGCAGAAGTGAGGATCCGTCCCGGAAGCGTGGTGATGCGTGACCTCCGTCCGCGTGCGCCGAGCCCCGACGCGCACCCTGCCGCCGCCCAGGTCCGGCGGGGCTACCGTCGGACCGGTGACGGACGAACGACGCCGCGAGGTCGGCGACAGCGACGCCCCGGTCGAGGACGAGATCGAGGAGTCCTTCGACGCGGTGGTCGACGAGGGCGCCGAACGGCTGCAGCGCACGACCCGGGTCGTCCTGGCGACGGGGTTCGCGGGGGGCCTGGAGATCGGGCTCGGCGTCATGGGCTACCTCGCCGTGCTGCACGAGACCGACAGCCACCTGCTCGCGGGCATCGCCTTCAGCATCGGCCTCGTGGCGCTGTACCTGGCGCACAGCGAGCTCTTCACGGAGAACTTCCTGATGCCGATCGTGGCGCTCGTCGCCCGCGAGGGCACGGTGCGGCAGCTCCTCCGGCTCTGGCTCGGCACGCTGGTCAGCAACCTCGCCGGCGGCTGGGTCGTGATGTGGCTCGTCGTGCAGGCGTTCCCGCAGTGGCACACGGTGCTCGAGGAGTCCGCCCGGCACTACGTCGACGCCCCCTTCGGGCTGCAGACCGCGGTGCTCGCCGTGCTCGGCGGCAGCACCATCACCCTGGTGACGCGGATGCAGCAGGGTACGGACTCGGACCCGGCGAAGCTCGTCGCGGCGGTCGCCGGCGGCTTCCTGCTGGCCGGCCTGCAGCTCTTCCACTCGATCCTGGACTCGCTGCTGGTCTTCGGCGCGATCCAGGCCGGCGCGGCGATCACGTACGGCCAGTGGGCCGCCTGGTTCGGCTACGTGCTCCTGTTCAACGTCCTCGGCGGGGTCGTGCTCGTGACGTCGCTCCGGATCATCCGGTCGGCGGACCTGCTGCGCGGGCGGCGGCGCGAGGCGCCGGACGCGCCGGACCGCGGGGCCGGTGAGCAGGAGCGGGGCACCGCGCGCTGACGGGTACGGACGACGGACGGGAGGCCCGTGGCGGCGCCGCCACGGGCCTCCCGTCCGTCACCGGGTCCCGCTCACCCGACCGGGGTCGGCTCGTCCGTGTCGGCGGACGCCGTCACCGCGACCGCGTGCGGACCGGGGTCCACCAGCAGGCGGCGCCTGCCGTCGGTCGCCGACCCGGCGAGCAGCGCCGTCATCGAGCCGGTACCGCCACCGGACGAGACCTCGACCGACGACTCGTCGAACCACAGGGTGAGCGCCACGCGGTCGCCGTCGGGTCGGACCGTCACGGCGACGTGCCGCTCGAACGCCGCGGGGAGCCCGTCGGCGGCGGGCCGGTCGAGTCGGAGCGAGGCGTCGGCGGCGTCGTACCGGAGCCCGAGCCGTCGGCGGCCGTCGGCGTCGTCGACGTCCAGCCGCACCACGCCCGATGCCTCGCGCAGCGTGATCGCGACCTCGACGCGGACCACACCGGGCAGGTCGTGCTCGGTGGCCGCGTCGTCCTGCTGCCGGAGCACCTCCTCCGCTCCGCTCGCCGGTCCGACGATCCGCTGCACCAGTTTGAGCCGGCCGTCCCGCTCGGTGAGACCGAGCACCCGGGCGGCGGTCATCGCGCCGCGCCACGGACGGGTCGGCAGCTCCTTCGCGTAGTCCCAGTTGTCCATCCAGGCGACGAGGGTCCGGTCCGGTCCCTCGGTGCCCGAGAAGGTGACGCCGGCGTACGCGTCCGGACCGTGGTCGAGCCACCGGTACGTCGCGAGCTCCTCGGTGGACTGCTGCCGCCACGAACCGTCCGGCAGCCGGGTCTCGGCCGGCAGCGGCTCGTCGGGGACGAACCGCTCGCCGTCGAACTGCCCGAGCACGACGTGCGTGCCGGAACCGCCCGCGACCCCGCCCGGGTTGAGGCTGATGAGCAGCACCCAGACCACGCGGTCCGGGTCGCCGTCGACGGCCAGCGGGAACAGGTCCGGGCACTCCCACACCCCGCCGACCGGACCGGCAGGGCCGTAGGTGGACACGAGCGCCCACGACAGCAGGTCCGTCGAGCGGTGCACGAGCACCTGGCGGTCCTGGGCCTCGACCGCGACCATGATCCAGCAGGGGCCGTCGGTGCCCTCGTACCGGAACACCTTCGGGTCGCGGAAGTCGGCGGACCCGCGTCGCAGCACCGGGTTGCCCGGGTGCTTCCGCCACCGGTACCCGCCGTCCGTGCTGGACGCGAGTGCCTGCGACTGCTCGGTCTCGGCGGCCTGCGTCCAGATCGCCACCAGGGGCGGGTGCTCCGCCGACCCGAGCCCGCTCGTGTTCTCCGCGTCGAAGACGACGGAGCCCGAGAAGACCTGGCCGTCGTCGTCGGCCTCGAGCGCGACCTCGTGCTCCGTCCAGGTCAGCAGGTCGGGGCTCGACGCGTGCCCCCAGCCGACCGTGCCGTGGTCGATGCCGTTCGGGTTGTGCTGGAAGTACAGGTGCCACCGCCCGTCGTGGCGGACGAGCCCGTTCGGGTCGTTCATCCAGTTCCGGGTGGGGGTGAAGTGCCGCCGCGGGCGCCGGAGCACCGCGGTCTCCCGTGCGGTCCCCTCCTCCGTCACGGTGCTCACTTGACCGACCCGGCGGTGAGGCCGCGGACGAAGAAGCGCTGGAGCGACAGGAACACCACGAGGGGCACGATGAGCACGATGAACGACCCGGCCGCGACCAGGTTCCAGCCCGACCCGTACTGTCCGAGCAGACCGAGCAGGCCCTGCTGCAGCACCGGGTTCGTGTTGCCGATGAAGATGTACGCCACGAGGTAGTCGTTCCACACCCAGAGGAACTGGAAGATCGCGAACGACGCCAGCGCCGGCACCGACATCGGGACCGCGAGCCGCCAGAAGATCTGGAAGTGCGACGCCCCGTCGACGCGGGCGGCCTCGATCAGCGCGACCGGCAGGGTCGACATGTAGTTCCGCAGGATGTAGATGCACAGCGGCAGCGCGAACGCCGAGTGCACGATCCACGCCGCGGGGAAGGTGCCCGTGATCTGCAGCCCCGTCGCCTGCGTGATCGACTTGTACAGCTGCAGGACCGGGATGAGCGAGATCTGCACCGGCACCACGAGCAGACCGACGATCACCGCGAAGTAGAACTCCTTGAACCGGAACTGCAGGAACGTGAACGCGTAGGCCGCGAACGCCGAGATCATCAGCGGCAGGATCGTGGCCGGCACCGCGACCGCGACGCTGTTCAGGAACTCGGCAGCCAGGCTCTGCCCGGTGCCGGAGGTCGCCCCGGTCAGGGCGTTCGAGTAGTTGTCGAGGGTCCACTCGGTGCCGAACAGGTTGCCGAAGACGGTCCACCACCCGGTGCTCTGCGCGGCGGTCGTGGTGCGGAAGCTCGTGATGAGCAGGCCGATCGCGGGCACCATCCAGAGCACCGCGATGACGCCCATCACGATGCTGAGCAGGACACGGGGACGCCGCTCGGCGCTGGTCTTCGTGACCCGCTCGCGCTTCGTCGCGACGAGTTTCGGGGCACCGGCCACCGGGACGATCTCGGTCATCGGAGGGCCTCCTGTTCACGGTAGGTGCGCACCTGGTACACGATGACCGGCACCACGGCGAGGATGAGGATGACGACCACGGCGGACGCCTTCCCGGGGTTGTTGAACGCGAAGAACTGCGAGTAGAACTCGACGCCGAGCACGTTGGTGTCGAACTGCCCGTTCGTCATCGCGAAGACGATGTCGAAGATCTTCATCACCGTGATGAGCACCGTGATGCCGACGGCGATGATCGTCGTCCGGATCTGGGGTGCGATCACACGGAAGAACGCCTGGCGCTCGCTCGCACCGTCGATGCGCGCCGCCTCGATCGTCTCCTCGGGCACGGCCTTGATCGCCGCGGAGAGCAGCACCATCGCGTAGCCGGCGTTGAGCCAGATGACGACCGCCATGAGCAGGAAGCTGTTCATCCGCAGGAAGTCGTTCTGCAGCCACGGGACCGGGTTCTGGTGCGTGATCGCGGTCCAGATGCCGTTGAGCAGGCCGACCTGCGGCTGGCCCGGAGCGTTGTACGCGTACACGAACGACCACATCGACGCGGCGGCGATGAAGCTCACCGACATCGGCAGGAAGATCAGCGACTTGAAGGTCTTCTCGCGCTTCGGGCCGAGGCGGTCCGCCAGGGTGGCCACGAGCAGGCCGATCACGACCACCACCGCGGGGACGACGATGATCCACAGCAGGTTGTTGAGCAGGGTCGACAGGAACGACGGGGTCGAGAAGAGCGAGACGTAGTTGTCGAGGCCGCCGAAGGACGTCAGCCCGTACTGGTCGGTCTTCTGCAGGCTCTGGATGACGGTCTGCACCGTCGGGACGACCAGGAAGACGAGCAGGAGGAGCAGGACCGGGCCGATGAAGACGTAGGGCAGGAGGCGACCGTGCCACTTGCCGTGCGTCTTCGAGACCAGGAAGTTGAGCCCGAGGTAGATCAGGAACGAGACGGCCAGTCCGCCGATGACGGAGACGAGGACGCTGAGGACTTGCTGCACGAGGGGTCACCTCACTTCGTTGTCGGGGTGTGCTGTCGCGGCGTGCAGGCGCCGAGGGCCGTGGCGGTGCCGGTTCGGCACCGCCACGGCGAGGGTGGAGGGTGTTACTGCGACGGCCAGGAGTCGTCGATGGCCTTCAGCGTCTGGTCGAGGGACTGCTGTCCCGCGGTCCACGCAGTCAGGTTCGTCCACTCGGTTCCGGCACCGACGGCCCCGGGCATCTGGTCGGAGGCGTCGAAGCCGAAGACCTTCGAGTCCTTCACGGCCTGCTGCGCCACCTTCTGGAACGGGCTGGTGTACTCCGAGGCCGGGAAGTCGTTGTGCGGCGAGAGCGCGGCGGACCAGTTCTTGGCGTAGCCGTTCGTGCCGAACTCCTTGCCGACCAGGTAGTCCACGACCTTCTTGGTGGCGTCGTCCTTCTTGAACGCGGCGACCAGGTCACCACCGCCGAGCGTGCCCGACGTCGCTGCGCCCTCGGGGGTCGGGAGCGGGAAGGCGTTCACGTTCGTCGTGTCGCCCTTCGCGATCTGCTGCTGGATCGTCTCCGGGAAGTTACCGGTGATGAACGTGCCCTGACGCATCATGTAGCACTGACCGGCCGACTTGCCGCCGTCGACGAACAGGTTGTTGCCCGCCGCGCCGAAGTCGGTCGAGGCCATGGCCTTGCCGCCGCCGTTGACCGCGCCGTCGGCGAAGATCATCGACTCGACCTTGCCGGCGGCCTTCTTGACCAGCGGCGAGTCGAACTTCACCTTGTGGGTGATCCAGTCGTCGTACTTCTGCAGGCCGCCGTAGCGCAGCACGTACTCCTCGAGCCAGTCCGTCATCGGCCAGCCGTTCGAGCCCTGCGACGCGATGCCGACGCACCACGGGTAGCCGGAGCCGTCCTGGATGATCTTGTCCTGCAGCGCCGTGAGCTCGGCGTCCGTCTTCGGGACCTCGTACCCCTTCGCCTTGAAGGCCGCCGGGTCGTACCAGACGAGCGACTTCACGTTGATGTTGTAGGGCAGGCCGTAGGTCTTGCCGTTCACCTTCGCGATGTCGGCAAGGCCGTTCGCCTCGTCCGCCGTGACGCTCTTGACGTCGATGAGGTCGTCGAGCGGCTGGATGCCCTGGCTGATGAGCGACTTCAGCACACCGGGCTGGGGGAAGATCGCGATGTCGGGGGCCTGGCCGCCCTTCACCTGGGTGACGATCGACGTCTGGAAGCTGTCGCTGCCCGAGTACTTGACCGTGATGCCCTGGCCCTTGGCCCACGTGTCCAGGTCCTTCTGGAACGCCGTGGCCTGTGCACCGGTGAACCCACCGGAGATCGTGACGGTGCCGTCCGACGACGACCCGGATCCGCCGGCGCTGCAGCCGGTCAGCGTCAAGCCGGTCCCGACCGCGAGCGCGGCGGCGACGGCGATGCCCTTACGAAGCCTCATTACTTCGACCTTTCACTCGCACAAACCCAAATCGTTTTGTGTCGAGGAAGAGCATCACACAGGGCGTCGCCGCTCGCCACGGGCAGAGGTCACGAACGAGTAACGGTTCCCGGTCCGATCGAGTCGCGGACGACGAGCTCGCCGCGGAGCCGCTCGACCCCCGCACGTGGCGCGAGCGGCGGCGTCAGCGCCCCCGTCTGCTCGAGCGCACGACGGACGGCGGCACGCCCCATCTGCTCGTGCGGGAGCGCCACGGTGGTCAGGCCCGGTCGCAGGGCCGCCGCGACGAGCTGGAGGTCGTCGATGCCCACGACCGACAGGTCCCGCCCGATCCGCATGCCCCGTTCCTCCGCCACCTGGTAGACGCCCATCGCCATCTGGTCGTTGAAGGCGAACACCGCGGTCGGGCGCTCGCCGTCGTGCCGGTCGGCCGCTCCCGGCGACACCGGCCCGAACAGCTCCGTCGCCGCCCGGTGACCGGCCGCGGCGTCCGCGACCTCGCCGGCCGCGCGGATCACCACGGGGGTGCCGCCGGCGTCGACCAGGGTCCGCTCGTACCCCTCGACGCGACCCGTCACGGCAGGACCGGCGCCCTCGACGGTCAGGTGCGCGATGCGTCGGTGCCCCGCCTCGAGCAGCGCCCGGACCGCCGTCGCGGCGATGTCCTGCTCGTCGGGCACCACGGACGGCACCGGGGCCGCCGGGTCGAAGGCGTCGAGCAGCACGGTCCGGGCCGGGTCGAGCGACCGCGGCAGCCGGATGACCCGGTTCGACGCCGAGGCGAACACCACCGCGTCGACCTGGCGCTGGATCAGCGCGTCGATGCGCGGATCGTCGAACTCCCCCGCTGCGATGTCGACGATCATCAGGACGTGATCGTGCGCGGCGGCCTCGGCCTGCGCTCCGACGATGATCTTGCCGGCGTACGGGGTCGAGGCGATCTCCTCGGACACGAAGCCCAGCACCGCTCGGCGGTCGGTCCGCATGGCGCGGGCTATGGGGTTCGGGGCGTACCCGAGGCGCTCGACCGCCTCCTCGACCCGCAGCCGCGTCCGTGCGCTCACGGTGCCCTTGCCGCTCAGGGCGTGCGACACCGTCGTGATCGACACGCCGGCCTCGGCCGCCACGTCGCGGATGCTCGTCGATCGCGCCACGTGGTCTCCTGCCCTCTGCCGGTCCGGCTCGTCGGCTCCACGGGAACCACCCGCGGACCGCACGTGCTGAGCCTAGTCACGCACTCGGCGGACGCGGGCGCGGCGAGGGACTACCGCGGCGCAGGGGCTCCCACGGCGAGCGCCGACGCCAGGGTCGCGATGAGGCCGAGGCGGGCGAAGTACGGCCGCGCCCCCACGGGGAGCAGCGCGATCAGGGCGAACGCGTTCGCTGCCGTGTCCGCGAGCCGGTCCTGCTCGGTCGCCGACAGCGGCACCCCGGCGGCGACGAGGGTCGCCCAGCCGACGATCTCCGCGCTCGGCAGCTCGGGGTCGCAGGCGCTGGCACGGTCCACGCCGTCGGGCAGCGGGGTGACGCGGTGCGCCGACAGGACCGCCTCAAGCTCTTCTCGCACCGGTCCACCGTAGAGAGCGGCTCGTCGCCGGTCCCAGGGAACCGGGGGACGGCTCGGCCCGGTCGCCGGGTCGGCTCCCGGGCCGCCCGGGTTGAGTGGGACCGTGCAGTCACCTCCCGAACCGACGCCGCCCCCGGCAGACGGCCCCCTGCTGTCCCTCGTCTACGCCAGCCGTGCGGTCGTCGGATTCGGCCTCGACGACCTCGACGAGCTGCTGGAGCACGCCCGCACCGCGAACGCCCGCGTCGGGGTGACCGGTCTGCTGCTCTTCCGTGACCACCGGTTCCTGCAGCTGCTCGAGGGTCCGTCGGCGGCGGTGCGCGAGAAGATGGCGTTCATCGCCGAGGACCCTCGGCACGACCGGGTCACCGTGCTGCTCGAGGAGCACGTCCCCGCACGGCAGTTCCCCGACTGGTCGATGGGCTACACCGCCGAGGCGACCCTGCAGCGCGCCGCGGTGCCCGGGCACCGCACGACCTTCGACGACCTCGACTTCCTGCCGGACGACCACGGTGGGGCGCCGGACCTCGGGTCGGTGCGGGAGCTGCTGCAGTGGTTCCGGCAGGACCGCGACGGCAGCGGGGCTGACGCCGGCACGGCCCGCCCCCGCTGACCCCACCCGCGCGACACAACGCCGGACGGGAGGCACGGCACCGGCCCGCACCGCGCCTCCCGTCCGGCGCCGCGCACGGCCGCAGCGTGTCCCGACGGACCGCACCGTGCCTCCCGTCCGGACCGGCGAGCGTCCGCAGCGCGCCCGTCACCGCAACCAGCGGTACTCGTACTCCGGACGGCCCTGCCCGCGGTGGCGGACGTCCTTGCCGACCTGCCCGGCGGCGGCCAGGTGCTCGAGGTACCGCCGCGCGGTCACCCGCGACAGCCCCGTCGCCTCGGCGACCTCGGAGGCCGACCCGCCGTCCGGGCGCTCGAGCAGTGCGTCGCGGACCAGACCGAGCGTCTCGGGCGCGATGCCCTTCTCGTGGTCGGTCGGCACGACCGGGCGCAGCGTCCCGAGCCGCTGGTCGATGTCGGCCTGCGTGAGTGCCAGACGGTCCTCGAACCCGCGCCGGAACTCGCGGTACGACGTCATCCGGTCGGCGAACGACCGGAAGCTGAACGGCTTGACGAGGTACTGCACGACCCCGAGGGCGATCGCGTTCCGCACCGCGCGGACGTCGTGCGCGGCGGTGACCGCGATGACGTCGACGGCGGAACCCGCACTGCGCAGGGCGCGGACCAGCTGCAGGCCGTGGGCGTCCGGCAGGTTCAGGTCGAGCAGCACGAGGTCCGGCCGCTCCGCTGCGACCGTCGCGAGCATCTCCCGCCCGGTGCCCACGGTGCCGACCACCGTGAAGCCGTCGAGACGCGCGACGTAGGCGGCGTGCGCCTCGGCGGTCAGGGGTTCGTCCTCGACGACGAGGACCCGGATGGGTGCGGTCACGTCGGCACGCTCCGGGGGGTCAGGTGCACCGTGAAGGTGCTGCCGTCCGGCCCGGTCGTCACGTCCACGGTGCCGCCGGTGCGGGTGAGGGTGGAGCGAACGAGGTCGAGGCCGATGCCCCGCCCCTCCGGCCCGGCCTGCTTCGTCGACCAGCCGCGCTGGTAGACGGCGTTGACGTCGGCGATGCCGGGTCCGTCATCGCGGACGACGAGCCGGACGTGTCCGTCGAGCCCGCGTCCGTCGAGCCCGGGGCCGTCGACCCCGGAGACGACGACCTCGACGCGGCCCCGCTCCCTGCCGGGGCGGGCTCCGGCGACGGCGTCGACGGCGTTGTCGACGAGGTTGCCGAGCACGGTGATGACGTCACCGGGGGCCGCCGGGACGGGGCCGAGCAGGCCGCTCGTGTCGGCGACGAGGTCGACCCCGCGTTCGGCTGCCTGCGCACGCTTGGCGGCGAGGAGGGCGTCGAGCACCTCGGGAGCGGTCCGGGCGGGGTCGTCGGGGCGGTCGTCAGGGCGGTCGTCAGTGCAGTCGTCGGGGTGGTCGTCAGTGCAGTCGTCGGGGTGGTCGGCCGCGCCTGGTCCGTTCGTCTCGGGGCGCCCGACCGCACGGCGCCGCTCGACCTCGCTGTGCCGCTCGATCTCGTCGGACGCGAACCGGATCGCCTCGTCGACCCGGCCGAGCTCCATGAGCGCGACCACCGCGTGCAGTCGGTTGGCGAACTCGTGCGTCTGCGAGCGGAGCGCGTCGGTGAGCGTCCGGGTGGCGGCGAGTTCCCCCGACAGGTGCAGCAGGTCCGTCTGGTCGCGGATCGTCGCGACGGTGCCGAGGGGCTTCGTCGACCCGCGCGGGAACGCCATCTCCTGGTTCACGACGAGCACCCGGTCGCTCGTCGCGTACGTCTCGTCGACGGCCCGGTCGCCCGAGGCGAGCAGGGTGCGCAGGGCGTCCGGCACGTCGAGCGCCGCGAGCGGGATCGGCTCCTGGCGCTCCCCCGGCACGGGCAGGTGGAGCAGTTCGGCGGCGCGGTCGTTGTGCAGCACCACGGCGCCGGACCGGTCGACCACCACGAGTCCCTCGTGCACCGAGTGGAGCACGCCCTCGTAGGACGCGAACACACGGGCGAGCTCCTCCGGCCCCCGCCCGGCGGTGACGCGACCGAGGTAGCGGCTCAGCAGCCAGGAGAAGAGCGCGGCCACCGCGACGACCGCCAGGGCGAGCAGGACGACCGAGGTGAGCCGGGGCACCAGGGCGGTCGAGATGTTCGCCACGGTGACACCCGCGGCGACGAGTCCGACCACGCGCCCGTCGGCGTCGGTGATCGGGGTCACGGCCCGCACCGACGGGCCGAGCGTCCCGGAGAACGTCTCGGTGAAGGTCCGTCCCTCGAGCGCCGGCTGGACGGTGCCGCGGAACGGCCTGCCGATCTCCGAGCGGTCGGGGTGGGTCCACCGGGTCCGGTCCGGCGCCATGATCGTGATGAAGTCCGTGTGGGTGCGCCGCATCAGGTCGAGGGCGTACGGCTCGAGCTGCTGCGAGGGGTCGGCGGTGTCGACCTGGTCGAGCACGAACGGGTTGCGGGCGATGGACACAGCGACGGCGGTGGACTTCTCGGCCGCGTCCGCCTCGAGGTCGGCCCGCGCGGACGCCCAGCTCCAGGCGCCCCCGACGGCGACCCCGACCACGACGAACAGCAGCTGCAGCGCGAAGAGTCGCGCGGCGATGCTCCACCGACGGGGTACCACTGTGCTGCCTCCTCGCTCCGTTGCGGGACGACCATCCTCGCGCACGAGTGCCCGTCCGCGCAGCAGGCCGTGAACGTTGTGAACACAAGTCGAGCCGGTGGGCCCGTCCGAGCGAGGGTGTGTGGCGTTCCCCCGAGGACGAGCCGACCGGAGCGACGCCGCCCGGTCCTGACGACAAGGAAGTCTCATGGCATCGACGCACTCGATCACCGCCCGACCCCGCCGGCGCGGTCTCGATCGCTCGCACTGGCTCTACATCGCGGTCATCGTGGCCGTGCTCGCCGGCATCGTGGTGGGCTTGACGGCCCCCGACTTCGCCGTCGGACTCAAGCCGATCGGCGACGGCTTCATCGCCCTGATCAAGATGATGATCGCCCCGGTCATCTTCTGCACGATCGTGCTCGGCGTCGGCTCCATCGCGAAGGCGGCGACCGTCGGCAAGGTCGGCGGCCTGGCACTCGGCTACTTCATCGCGATGTCGACCTTCGCGCTGGCGATCGGCCTCGTCGTCGGCAACCTCATCCACCCGGGCGACCACCTCGACATGTCGAAGGCCACGTACGAGCTGCCGGCCGGCTCCGAGGAGAACGCGTCGTCGACCTCCGGGTTCCTGCTCGGCATCATCCCCGCGACGCTGGTGTCGTCCCTGACGAGCGGCAGCATCCTGCAGACGCTGTTCGTCGCGCTGCTCGTCGGCTTCGCGCTGCAGGCCATGGGCGAGAAGGGCGCGCCGATCCTCACCGGCATCCGGCACCTGCAGGCGCTGGTGTTCCGCATCCTCGCGATGGTGATGTGGGTCGCCCCGGTCGGCGCGTTCGGTGCCATCGCCGCGGTCGTGGGCGCCACCGGTGTCGCGGCCCTCGTCGCCCTGGGGACGCTGATGGTCGCCTTCTACATCACCTGCATCGTGTTCGTCGTCGGTGTCCTCGGCGTCCTGCTCCGGGTCGTGACCGGCGTCAACATCTTCAAGCTCATGAAGTACCTCGGCCGCGAGTACCTGCTCATCGTCTCGACGTCCTCGAGCGAGGTCAGCCTGCCGCGCCTCATCGCCAAGATGGAGCACCTCGGCGTCTCGAAGCCCGTCGTCGGTGTCACCGTGCCGACCGGGTACTCGTTCAACCTCGACGGCACCGCGATCTACCTGACCATGTCGTCGCTCTTCATCGCCAACGCCCTCGGCACCCCGCTGAACGTCCCGGAGCAGATCTCGCTCCTGGTCTTCATGATCATCGCCTCGAAGGGCGCTGCCGGGGTCACCGGCGCCGGGCTCGCCACCCTGGCCGGCGGTCTGCAGGCGCACCGCCCGGACCTGGTGAACGGCGTCGGCCTGATCGTCGGCATCGACCGGTTCATGTCCGAGGCCCGCGCCCTGACGAACTTCACCGGCAACGCCGTCGCCACCGTGCTCGTCGGGACGTGGACGAAGCAGATCGACAAGCAGCAGGTCGAGCGGGTGCTGTCCGGTGCGGCCCCGTTCGACGAACGGACGATGTCCGCCGACGACCACGGCGCCCCGGCCACGCCGGCGTCAGCCGAGCAGGAGCGCATCTCGACCGAGGCCGTCCGCACCATCGTCGAGCCCGAGCACTCCACCACCACCCGCCGGTAGTCCCCCGTCACGAGGAGATCGACGATGATCACGAACCCCAACCACACGAGTCCCGCCCCGCACACCGTCCCCGGCTCACCCCGCGTCGCCCTGGACGCGTGGGTCGCCCGGATCGCGTCCCTCACCTGCCCGGACCGCGTCGTCTGGTGCGACGGCTCGGCCGACGAGACCGCTCACCTGACCCGGCAGCTCGTCGACGAGGGCAAGCTGGTCGCCCTCGACCAGGAGCTCCGACCGAACAGCTTCCTCGCCCGCTCGGACCCCGACGACGTCGCCCGGGTCGAGGGACGGACCTTCACCTGCTCCCGCACACCCGAGGACGCCGGCCCGACGAACCACTGGCGGGAGCCGGACGCGATGCGCGCCGAGCTCGAGGAGCGCTTCGCCGGGAGCATGCGCGGCCGGACGATGTACGTCGTGCCGTTCTCGATGGGGCCGGTCGGCGGGCCGATCTCGCAGCTCGGCGTCGAGGTCACCGACTCGGCGTACGTCGTCCTGAGCATGGGCAAGACGACCCGTCTCGGGCCGGAGGTGCTCCGGGCGATCGACGCCGGCGTGCCGTGGGTCGCGACCGTGCACAGCGTCGGGATGCCCCTGCGCGACGACGCCGGCACCGAGCAGCCGGACGTCGCCTGGCCCTGCAACGCGACGAAGTACATCGTGCAGTTCCCCGAGACGCGTGAGGTCTGGTCCTACGGCTCGGGCTACGGCGGCAACGCGCTCCTGGCGAAGAAGTGCTTCGCGCTTCGCATCGCCTCCGTGATGGGCCGCGACGAGGGGTGGCTCGCCGAGCACATGCTGCTCGTCCGGCTCACCTCGCCCGAGGGCCGTGCCTTCCACGTCGCCGCCGCGTTCCCCTCCGCGTGCGGCAAGACGAACCTCGCCATGCTCCAGCCCGAGCTGCCGGGCTGGTCCGTCGAGACCATCGGCGACGACATCGCCTGGCTCCGTCCCGGCGCGGACGGGCGGCTGCACGCGATCAACCCCGAGGCGGGCCTGTTCGGCGTCGCGCCCGGTACCGGCCCCGACACGAACCCCGTCGCTGTCGAGACCATCGCGGCGGACACGATCTTCACGAACGTCGCACTGACCGACGACGGCGACGTCTGGTGGGAGGGGCTCACACCCGAGCCGCCCGCGCACCTGGTCGACTGGACCGGCGCCGACTGGACGCCCGACAGCCCGACGCCCGCGGCGCACCCGAACGCCCGCTTCACCGTGGCGCTCGACCGCGTCCCGACGCTCGCCGACGGGTGGGAGCACAGCGTCCCCCTCGACGCCGTCGTCTTCGGCGGTCGCCGCTCGACGAACGTGCCGCTCGTGGCACAGGCACCGACCTGGGCCGAGGGC
This sequence comes from Curtobacterium sp. SGAir0471, assembly GCF_005490985.1. Lineage (NCBI taxonomy): Bacteria > Bacillati > Actinomycetota > Actinomycetes > Micrococcales > Microbacteriaceae > Curtobacterium > Curtobacterium sp. SGAir0471. The sequence goes on along the minus strand of NZ_CP027869.1, from coordinate 655,165 downwards.
GTGTTCATGGGCGCGACGGTGTCGTCCGAGCGCACCGCCGCGGCCGAGGGCACGGTCGGGGAGCTCCGCCGCGACCCCTTCGCGATGCTGCCGTTCTGCGGGTACGACATGGCGGACCACTGGTCGCACTGGCTCGAGACCGGTGCGCGCCTCGGCGCCGGGGCACCGGCGGTGTTCCAGGTCAACTGGTTCCGCAAGGACGCGGACGGCGGCTTCCTGTGGCCGGGCTTCCGCGAGAACGCCCGCGTGCTCGAGTGGATCGCCCGCCGGGTCGAGGGCAGCGTGCCGGCGGTCGAGAGCCCGGTCGGCCTGCTCCCCGACCTCGACGACCTGGACGTGCGCGGCCTGGATCTGACCGAAGCGCGGCTCGACGCGCTCTTCGCCGTCGAGCCCGAGCCGTGGCTCGAGGAGTGCGACCTGACCGAGGAGTTCCTCGCCGCCTTCGGCGACCGTACGCCCCCGGTGTTCACCGCGATCCTCGACGAGCGCCGCGCAGCCCTGCACGCCGAGGCACCCGAGTCCGCACCCGAGTCCGCGCCCGCGTCCGCGTCCGTCCGGCAGGCGGCCTGATGCCCGCCGGCGTCCCGACCACGACCGGGGTGTCCACCGCCGCCGAGCGCGCGGACCTGCAGCGCGCGTGGGACGAGAAGCTCGCGGCCGCCGAGGCGATGGTGCCGCTCATCGGACGGCTCTACCGGCGGGACGACGTCGTGCCGTCCGTGCACGGCCGTCCCCTGGTCGGGCAGTCCCCGATCGGGATCGTCAAGGCGCACCGCTCGAGCCGCCGGGTCGACGAGACTGAACTGCCCGTCGCGACGAGCCTGGCGATCCTGACCGAGCTCGACACGATGGCACTGTCGTCGGTGTCGGTGGACCTCGGCGACCTCGCGGCCCGCCACCGACGCGACCGTCTCGGCAGCACCCTGCGCGAGTTCCTGGCGGACGAGTTCTTCCTGCACCGGGGCACGGCGGACGGACCGCACCGCGACGCTCCGCGCGACGTCGTCCTCTACGGGTTCGGGAGGATCGGTCGGATGCTCGCCCGGATCCTGCTCGAACGCGCCGGGGAGCACGCCCCGCTCGCCCTGCGCGCCGTCGTCGTCCGGCGCCGGGGGCCCGACGACCTGGTCAAGCGCGCGAGCCTGCTCCGTCGGGACTCGATCCACGGTCCCTTCGCCGGCACCGTCACGGTCGACACCGAGCGCGACACGATCACGGCGAACGGCACCCTGGTGCAGTTCATCTCGGCCGACTCCCCCGGCGCCGTGGACTACCGCGCACACGGCATCGAGGACGCGATCGTCGTCGACACGACCGGTCGCTGGCGTGACGCCGAGGGGCTCGGGCAGCACCTGCTCGCCCCCGGCGCGGCCCGCGTGCTGCTCACCGCGCCCGCGAAGGGTGACGTGCCGAACGTCGTGCACGGCATCAACCACGACGGCATCGGCGACGACGCGGTCGTGAGCGCCGCCTCGTGCACGACGAACGCGATCGTCCCGGTGCTGAAGGTCGTGTCCGACGCCTACGGCATCGTCCACGGGCACGTCGAGACCGTGCACTCCGCGACGAACGACCAGAACCTGGTCGACAACTACCACCCCGCCGACCGACGCGGGCGGGCGGCGGGCCTGAACATGGTGATCACAGCGACCGGTGCCGCGAAGGCCGCCGAGAAGGCACTTCCCGAACTCCGCGGCCGGCTCACCGGCAACGCCGTCCGCGTCCCCACGCCGAACGTCTCGCTCGCGGTCCTCCACCTGACGCTCGGTCGCCCGGTCGGACGCGACGAGCTGAACGGGGTGCTGCGGGAGTCCTCGCTCACCTCGGTGCTCCGGCGGCAGATCGACTACGTGGAGTCGCCCGAGATCGTCTCGACGGACCTGCTCGGCAGCCGACGAGCAGGGATCGTGGACGGGCTCGCGACCATCGCGGACGGATCCGAGCACGTGGTGCTGTACGTCTGGTACGACAACGAGTCCGGGTACAGCCGGCAGGCCCACCGGGTCCTGCAGGAGATGGCCGGGGTCCGACGGACGGCACCGGCGGCCGCCGGTGGCGCTCCACGTCCGGTCCGTGAGGAGGCGCACGCAGCCCTCTGATCGGTCCGGACGGGAGGCGCGGATCACCGTGCGCCGACCGGCGGCGGTGATCCGGGCCTCCCGTCCGACGCCTCGGTGCCGGTCCGTCAGCCGGCCTGCCCGCTCGCCAGCTCGCTCCTCACAGCCGTCTACTGCACGAGTCGGTCGAGCCAGTCGCCGAGCAGGGCGCGCTCGTTCGGGCTGAGCGCGGTCGCGTCCTCGAGCTCGCGCTTGAGCTGCATCGCGGCACCGCCCCGGTCCGCACCGGGCGAGCGATCGGTGAACACCGCGGCGAAGATCGACTCGCGGATCCGTTCCGAGAGCGAGAGGTCACGTGCGTCCGAGGGCATCGCGAGCAGGGTGAACACCACGCCGACACCCGCCGCCCGGACCATGCTGACGGCGACCTCGACCGGGACGGCGAGCACACCGTTCGCCGCCGCCTGTTCGACCTGCGTCCGGAGGATCGCGTCGATCGCGTCGGCCGCCGGGGAGGACGAACCGACCCTCGGGTCGCCGTATGCGATCGAGTAGACCTGCGGGTGCCGCAGCCCCCACTCGACGTGCATCGCCCAGCCCTGCCGCATCGACTCGACGGGGTCGGCGCCCGGCGTCCACCCGGTCCAGGTCGCCAGGTGCGCCGAGAAGCCATGGAGAGCGACCTGGTCGAGGAGCCCCTGCTTGTCCCCGAAGATCCGGTAGATCGTCGGCGCCTGGATGTGCAGCGCGCTCGTGACGGCACGGGTCGTGACGGCGTCACGGCCGTCGCGGTTCAGCAGGTCGTGCGCGGTCTCGAGGATCCGGAGCCGCATCTCGTCGGATCGGGTCACGCCCACGCCTTCCGTTTCCTGGCCGGACCGGTGGGGCCGGGCTGTCGTCCATGATCCCACCGGTCCGGCGTCGTCAGCGTCGCTCGATCGCGCGACCAACCCGGTACAGGGTCGCCTCGTCGAAGTGCGCGCCGACGAGCTGGATGCCGACGGGGAGCCCGTCGACGGCGCCGCACGGCACGCTGAGCGCCGGGTGGTGGGTGACGTTGAACGGGGTCGTGTTCGCCGACATCTCGATCGACGCACCGATCGATGCCCCGGGTCCGTGCGAGGGATCCGGGAGCGGCCGGGCCGTCTGCGGCGTCGTCGGTGTGACGAGGACGTCGTAGCGCATGAGGGCGTCGTCGTACGCGGCGCGGAGCACCCGTGCACGGTTGACGGCCTTCGCGTAGTGCAGTCGTCCGGCCTGCTGGTCCACGTGGGCGCCGACGAGGGTGAAGAGCCGGACGTTCGCAGGGTGAGCGTCGGGCGTCCGGTGGTCGAACAGGTGCTGCATCATGTCGACGGGGTACCGGTCAGATCGGCCGAAGCCGAAACCCTGGTCGCGCAGGACCGTCTCAGCCATGCCCTCGATGGCGATCGCGGTCCACAGCGCCGGGCCGAGGGCGTGCAGCGGGATCGAGACGTCCTCGACGACCGCCCCCTGCAGCCGGAGCGCCTCAGCCGCACCGCGGACGGTCCGGTCGACCTCGGCCTCGGCGTGCTCCGTCCCGAACCCCTCGGTGAGCACGCCGATCCGCAGCCCCTCGATGCCGTCTTCGATCGTGTCGAGGTACCCGCCGCCGACCTCCCCGCGCTGCCGTGGGTCGAACCCGTCCGGACCCGCGATGACCTCGAGGAGTCGCGCGTTGTCCACCACCGTGCGCGTCATCGGTCCGACGTGGTCGAAGAAGCCGTCGAGCGTGGCGATGCCGGTGTAGGGCACCAGACCGTACGTCGGCTTGAGCCCCACCACGCCGCACCACGAGGCCGGCATCCGGATCGAGCCGGCCTGGTCGGCGCCGAGGGTCATGTCGGCGTCGCCGGTCACGAGCGCGACCGCGCTCCCGCTCGACGATCCACCGGCGGACCACCCTCGGCGGTGTGGGTTGTGGACCACCCCGGTCGCTGCGGTGTGACTCCCCCCGGACATGCAGAAGTACTCGTTCGTGGTCTTGCCGACCACCTCGGCCCCCGCGGCGAGCGCTCGCGCGACGACCGTGGCGTCCTCGTCCGGCACGAAGGTCGCCAGCTCCGCCGAGCCGTTGCGCATCGGCACGCCGGCGACGAGGATACTGTCCTTCACGCCGAGCCGGACGCCCTGCAACGGACCGGACGGGGCACCGTGGACGGAGGTGCGTACCTCCCAGGCATGGTGCGGGTCCCCGGCGGACGTGGGAACCGAGTACCGGACTGCGTCGCGTCCGCTCGAGACCTGCGGGTCGGGGATCGCGTCGAGGGCGTCGTAGACCCCGGTCATCCCCGCGATCATCGCGGTGTACTCCTCGGGCGCCGCGGCGATGTCGGCGTAGCCGATCCGTGCGGCGAGGTCGGCGACCTGCGCCGTGGTGGGTGGACGGACGGACATGTGCGCTCCTTCGGGCCGAGCACCGACCAACGGGTGCTAACAAGAAAAAGTTAGCACCCGCAGCACTGTGTGTCCGGCTCGGCCTCACGGAGTTGATGCGCCGTCCGACGGCCCGCGGTCCGACCGCTCGAGTGCGCCGAGCAGGCGGAGCTTCTCGGCGTCGGCCGACCCCTCGTCCGCGTAGTAGAGCACCAGGACGACGTCGTCGACGGGGAGCTTGTCGCGGTGCAGGCGCAGGGTCCCGACGCCGGGGTGCCGGACCACGGTCGTGTTGCCGGCGAGCGGACGGACGTCCTGCCGCGCCCAGACCTCCCGGAACCGGGCGCTCACCAACGACAGCTCGCCGACGAGCTCGATCGCCCGGGCGTCCTCGACCTCGGTGCCCAGGGTGTGCCGGAACGCCGCGATCATGTCGACGACGGCGCGGTCCCAGTCCTGCTGGAACGCGCGTTCCTCGTGGTCGAGCAGGAGCGACCGCAGCCGGTTGTGACCGGGGGTCATCCGCGGTGACAGTGCCGTCGCCAGGGCGTTGGCCGCGAGGACGTCGAGCGTGCGGTTCTCGACGAAGGCGGGCACGCCCACGGCGGCGAGCAGGTGGTGCAGGCGGTCCGGCACCCGATCGGTCCGACGGGGCCGGCGCCGCCGGGGCCGGGGTGCGGCGAGGTCGGTGAGGTACTCGCGCTCCACGTCGTCGAGGTCGAGCACCCGAGCGAGCGCCTCGACGACCTGCTGCGAGGGGTTGCGGTCGCGACCGCGCTCGAGCCGCAGGTAGTAGTCGGCGCTGATGCCGGCGAGCAGCGCGACCTCCTCGCGCCGGAGCCCGGCGACCCGGCGGCGCGGCCCCGAGGGGAGCCCGACCTGTTCCGGCGTCACGACCGCCCGCCTGGCCGCCAGGTACCGACCGAGCCGGTTGTCGTCCGCGCGCTCCTCCACGGAGCACACGGTATCCCGGCAGGACGTGCGGAGCGGGGGCCCTGCCACTCCCCCGGAAGACGGCGGCCTGTCGGACCTGCCGAGCGCGGAGCGACCATCGGTGCACCACCACCGAACCGGGAGGACGACCCACATGGACATCAGCAACCGCACCGTCTTCATCGCCGGAGGCACCTCGGGGATCGGCGCCGGTCTCGCCCGCCGCTTCCGCGACGCCGGTTCGACGGTCGTCGTCGGCGGACGGCGCACCGCCGACCTCGACGACGTCGAGTCGGTCACCGTCGACGTGACGGACGCCGCATCCGTGCTCGCGGCCCGCGATGAGGTCCTCGCCGCGCACCCCGACCTCGACCTCGTCATCACGATGTCCGGCGTCATGCTCACCGAGGACCTGCGGGACCCCGCGCACGTCGCGCAGGCCGAGCAGTCCGTCGCCGTGAACCTGCTCGGCACCATCCGCGTGGTCGACGCGTTCACGCCGCACCTACTCGCACAGGGGCACGGCGACGTCCTCACCGTGACGTCCGGGATCGGCTTCACCCCGTTCCCGCTGATGCCGACCTACGGCGCGACGAAGGCGGCCGTGCACTCGTACACCGAGTCGCTCCGGGCGCACCTCGCGGGCACGGGAGTCGGCGTCAGCGAACTCGTCCCGCCGGCCGTCGCGACCGCTGGGCAGGAGCAGCTCAACCCGAACGCGCTGCCCCTCGAGGCGTTCCTCGACGAGGTGGTCGGCCTGCTCTCGCAGGACCCGACGCCGCACGAGGTCGTGGTCGAGCGGGCCCGGCCGCTCCGCTGGTCCGAGCGCGACGGCACGTACGACGAGATGCTCGCGCAGCGGTCGGGGGCGCTGTCGATGCTGCCGGGCCGGTGAGCGTCGAGCCGCGGAGTTGCACGAGCTGCCGAGCCGCTGGCCGATGAGTACGGCTGGTCAGGCCGTGACGACGGTCACGTCCACTGCGCTGAACCGCTCGACGAGGTCCGGTGCGATGCCGTCGTCCGTGACCAGGGTCCAACCGCCACCGAGTCGGGTCCACGCGTGGAACTCGGACTGCGCGAGCTTCGAGGAGTCGGCGAGGACGTACACCGCCGTCGCACGACGGGCGATGAGTTCCTTCAGACGGATCTGACCGAGGTCCGCCTCGCAGATCCCGCGCTCCGGCGACACCGCGTCGGCACCGAGGTAGGCGGCATCGAACGTCAGGTACTCGAGCGCTGCCTCGGTCAGAGGTCCGACGAACCCGTTGCTCAGCGACCGGTACTCACCGCCGAGCATGACCAGTCGGACGTCGTCACGGTCGGCCATGTCGGTGACGACCCCGACGCTGGTGGTGGTGACGGTGAGCTCGGCGTCGACGGGCAGTGCGTGGGCGAAGGCCGCGACGGTGGAGCCGTTGTCGAGGAAGAGCGACGTTCCGGGTGCCACTGTCTCGGCTGCACGTCTGGCGATGTCGCGCTTCGCGTCGAAGTGCTCACCGAGCCGCTGCCGCAGCGACGCCTCGGGGTGCGCGGCCACCGCCATCGCGCCGCCGAACGTCCGGGTGAGCTTCCGCTGTTCCTGCAGGGTCGCGAGGTCGCGCCGGATGGTGGACGCCGTGACGCCGAAGCGCTCGGAGAGCTCGTCGACGCTCGCGAGTCCGACTGTCGTCGCGAGCGTGACGATCGCGTCACGCCGAGCTCTGGCCGAGATCGACACGGGCACCTTCCGGACAGCGGGGACTCGGGACCTGTCAGGCGACCCGGGCCGGACTCGGTGCACCCGACGTCGGGGCGAGTTCGGCGGCCTGGCGGAGCGCCTCGATCATGCTAGCGACATCGGCCTTGCCCGTGCCCGCGATGTCGAACGCCGTGCCGTGGTCGACCGATGTGCGGATGACCGGGAGCCCCACCGTGATGTTCACCCCGGCCTCGATCCCCAGGACCTTCACGGGGCCGTGCCCCTGGTCGTGGTACATGGCGACGACCAGGTCGTAGTCCCCGCGGCCGGCGAGGAAGAAGAGGGTGTCGGCCGGCAGCGGTCCGACGGCGTCGATCCCGTCGGCGCGTGCGGCATCGACCCCCGGAGCGATCTTCTCGGCCTCCTCGCCGTAGCCGAACAGGCCGTTCTCGCCGGCGTGCGGGTTGATGGCCGCGACGCCGATCCTCGGGTGCGGGTTGCCCGCGCGCACCAGGGCCTCGTTGCCCCGCCGGATCGTCCGCTCGACGAGGCCCGGTTCGATGCGCGCCACGGCATCGATGAGCCCGAGGTGGGTGGTCACGTGGACGACCTTCAGCTTCGCCGTCGAGAGCATCATCGAGACCTCGTCGACGCCCATGAGCTCCGCGAGCATCTCGGTGTGGCCGGGGAACACGTGGCCGCCGGCGTGCAGCGCCTCCTTGTTCAACGGCGCCGTGCAGATCGCCTGGACCGTCCCCGCCGCCGCGGCCCTGCAGGCGACACGGATGTACTGGAAGGCCGCGTCGCCCGCGACCGGCGAGAGCTTTCCCCACGGCAGGTCCTCGGGCAGGAGTCCGAGGTCCACCACGTCGACGACACCGTCGTGGTGCCCGGCGTCGGCAACGTCCTCGACGACGTTGAACGTGACGTCGACGCCACGGATCGCGGCGGCCTGGCGGAGACGCCCGAGGTCGCCGATGACGACGGGACGGCAGACCGCCCGGACGTCCGGTGACATGACGGCCTCGACGACGATCTCTGGACCGACACCGGCCCCGTCGCCCATCGTGACGGCGACGATCGGAGTGGCGTTCATCTCAGTGCTGCCTTTCGGTTCGTGCGGCCCTCGGCCGCTTCGACACGGCTCGTGGCCGCGGACGGGTCGTCTCGGGCGGCCTGGAGGAACGCGGCCGCGTCGAGCAGGTTGGTGGCGGTCCCGAAGCTGCCGGGTCGCGTGACGACACGACGGCCGTCGTCGGCGCGCGAGACGACGCAGCCGACCTCGACGGCACCCTCGGGAACGATGGTGGCGATGTCGAGGCGGGTCAGGACGGATCGCGCCGTCTCGCCACCGGTCAGCACCAGGGCAGACCGGCCGCTGATGGCGGCGGCCACGATGCCGAGACCGTCGGCGAGCCGGCGGGCGAGGTGCGGGACCGGGTCGTGCCGGTCCTCGACGCAGATCGCCACGGCTCCGGCACGCAACGCCGATCGCGCGGCGGTGATCGCGGGGTGGTCGATGTCGTCGACCTCGCGGCGGTCGACGGCGCGGAGCAGGACGTCGCGCGGCACGGGCACGACGGGGACCCCGCCCACGGCGAGGGCCTCGAGCTGCGCGGTCGCCTCGGTGCTGGCCGTGCCCACGACGAGCAGGACGGGCTGGCATCCACCGGTGGGCGCCGACCGCTCCCGGGGATCCGCGACGATCGGGTCCGCAGCCTGCGCGCCGCGGAGCCGACCGACTGCCGCAGCGATCCCGCCGGAGCCGACGACCGTGCAGTCCGCGCCGTCGAGCGCCGCTGCGATCCGGTCGAGATCGTCGTCGGTGACGGCGTCGAGCACGGGGACCTCACCGGTGCCGATCGACCGCTCGACCGCGTCGAGGACGGCGTCGCCGCCGGCGCGCACGACCGCGAGCGGGACGGAACGGGCTCGCGGTCCGACCGCGGCCAGCGGACCGGGGACGACCCGTGCCTCCAGGCCGTGCAGTCCGGCGTCCGCGACCGGCCTGCCGCGGACGAGGAGCCGACCGTCGACGACCGTCCGTCCGAGTGCCGGGAGCGCGGAGGCGACCACGACGCGTGCGCCGGCGTCGGCGAGCCCGTCGACGACGTCGCTCATGCCGCCGCGCAGTAGCGAATCGGTCTTCACCAGCCGGACCGGTGCTCCTGCCGCTCGCATCCGCAGCGCTGCCTGCGCGACGGCGGCGCGACGCGAGGTCGGCTCGAGTGCTCGTGTGTCGCAGTCGAGGACGAGGTCGGTCGAGGAGTGCGCGATGTGCTCGAGCGCGGCGGCGAGTGTGAGGGCGACGGTCGCCGAGCTGTTCCCGAGGACGGCGGCGATCTCTGCGGCTCCGGACAGGTCGTCAGCGATCGCGGCGAGGCGGTTCGACATCGGACCCCTCCTCGGGCTCGGTGGTTCCGCCGGTCCTGTGGAGTCGGCGTGCACGAAACACGCTATACGACTTGCGTGAAACACGCAAGAGTGGTGTGCTCGACAGGTCGGGACGCGCGCGACACGACGATGCGTCGCCCGTCGGTACCCGACCGAGAGGAACCCAGTGCGAGACATCGACATCCGAGGCCGCCGGCTCGCCCCCGCCGTCCTCGGCACCATGACCTTCGGCGACAGCGTCGACGAGTCCACCGCGGCCGAGATGGTCGACCGCTTCCTGGCGGCCGGCGGAACCGGCGTCGACACGGCGAACGGGTACGCCGGTGGCCGGAGCGAGGAGATCATCGGCTCGGTGCTCGCCGAACGCCGCGACGACGTCGTGCTCGCGACGAAGGTCGGCATCCCCAACCCGGATGCCGTGGGCGCTGCTCCCCTGTCCGCCGTGGCGATCGACCGGTGCGTGCACGCGAGTCTGCGGCGGCTGCGCACCGACCGCGTCGACGTGCTCTACCTCCACCAGCCGGACCGGTCGACGCCGGTAGCGGAGACGCTGGCGGCTGTGCAGACACTCGTCGACTCGGGCGAGGTCCGCACCTGGGGCGTCTCGAACTTCTCCGCGTGGCAGATCGCGGAACTGCGGCACGCGGCTGAGGGACTCGGTCTCGGTGCACCGGTCCTCGGGCAGCAGGTCTACAGCGTGATCGCGACCCGGATCGACGACGAGTACGCCGAGTACGCCAGGAGCACCGGCCTGCGGACGGTCGTCTACAACCCGCTCGGCGGCGGCCTCCTCACCGGGAAGCACCGTGCGGACGAGCAGCCGTCGGAGGGGCGGTTCGGGTCCTCGCCCCTCGCCGGCATGTACCGCACGCGGTACTGGAACGACGAGGTCTTCGCCGCCGTGGAGCAGCTGCGGACGATCGCCGAGGGCGCTGGCATCCCGATGGCGGAGCTCGCACTGCGGTGGACGATCGGCCGACCCGTCGTCGACGCGGTCCTGATCGGGGGGTCGCGGATCACGAACATCGCAGCCAACCTCGCGGCGCTGGCGACGGGCGCACTCCCGGAGGACGTGCAGGGGGCCGTCGACGACGTGGCCGCGTCACTCCGCGGGCCGATGCCCGCCTACAACCGCTGACGCGACCGTGCGACGGACGGGAGGCCCGGTGCCAGCTGGCACCGGGCCTCCCGTCCGTCTGTGGTCGCGGTGGTGGAGCGCCTCAGCCCAGCCCGGCCGCCTGGTCGGCGCGCACGGTCTCGGCGATCTTCGCGAGCGCGGCGTCACCGAGCAGGTTGAAGGGTGCGCGGCAGGGTCCGACGGCCTCGCCGGCAGCGTTCGTCGCCGCCTTGACGATCGTGTTCGGGTTGCCGAGCGTGAAGAGGTTGCGCAGCGACCGGATCGACGCCTGCGCGGCGCGGGCGCCCTCCAGGTCACCGGCGGCCCAGCGTCGGAAGATCTCCACCATCGTGCGCGGGTAGACGTTCGCGACGGCGGTGATGCCGCCCGCGCCGCCGGCCTGCAGGGTGGGCAGGACCAGCGAGTCGGTCCCGGCGAGCACCGCGAAGTGCTCGGGGTCGGTCAACTCGATGACCTGCAGGATCGCGTCGAAGTTCCCCGACGAGTCCTTCACACCGGCGATGGTGTCGAGCTCCGCCAGCCGGGCGACGGTCGCGGGGGCGATGGTGTTCCCGGTCCGCGCGGGGATGTTGTAGATGAGCACCGGGATGTCGACGGCCTCGGCGACCGTGGCGAAGTGCCGGTACAGCTCGTCCTGCGACGCGGCGGCGAAGTACGGCGTGATGACCGAGAGCACGTCCGCACCCGCCGCCTGCATGCGCTGGGCGATGCGCACGGTCTCCTTGGTCCCGACGGCGCCGGCGCCGCCGTAGACCGGGACGCGACCAGCGGTGGCGTCGACGACGGCCTCGAGGACGGCGAGTCGTTCGTCCTCGGTCTGCTGGAAGAACTCGCCGTTGGTGCCGAGGCAGAAGACTCCGTCGGCGCCCGCCCGGACGGCGCGGTCGGTGTGCACGCGCATCTGGTCGAGGTTGAGCGACTCGTCGTCGTGGAAGGGGGTGACGAGTGCGTGGATGCTGCCGCGGATCGTGGTGGTCACTTCGGGTGCTCCTTGTCGGCGTGGTTGCCAGGGGGCGGATGGGGGGGGTCAGGAACGGGGTTGCTGCATCACGTGCACGGCGAAGCCGCCGAACTCCCCCGCGAGGTAGATGTTCTGCAGCCGTCCGTCGTCGAAGCGGGCAGCCGTCTCCTCGTCGAAGGCGAAGCCCTTGGCGGTGAGTTCGTCGATCGCTGCCTCGAGGTCGGCCGTCGACATCCCGATGTGACCGTGCGTGCCGAGGTACTGCGACCGCACGCACTCGAAGAGAGTGCCGGCGAACTCGGACTTCTTCCCCTGGCGGGGGTCGAGGTTGAACATCAGGCAGAAGAGGTCGCACAGTTCCTGCGCGGCTGCGGCGTCGGGGTTGTTGATGCCCACGTGGGCGAGCTCGAAGGTGTTCTTCACGGGAGGCCGTGCTTCCTGTTCGGGGTGGCGGTCATGGTCGGGCTCGATCACATCGGGAAGAGCAGGAGGGCGCCGGCGGTCAGTGCAAGCAGGCGGATGAAGTACATCGGGATCGTGAACTTCCAGAACTGGAGGAGCGAGTACTTCCCGACGCCCATCACCATCGCGGGGAGCCCATCGATCGGGAGGAAGTGCCCGTTCCACCCGGAGATGACGATGGCAACGGCCGCTGCCGCTGGGTTGAGCCCGAGGCTGACGCAGGTCGCGATCGCCAGGGGCGCGAAGACGTAGACCGTGCCGATCGTCGACCCCGTGAGGGTCGCGAGGACACTCGTCAGGACGCAGAAGGCGAACACCAGCAGGAAGGGGCTGACGTTGCCGCCGAGCAGACCGGCGACGGACTCCCCGACCAGCTTCGTGAGCCCGGTCGCGCCGAGCGCCTCGGCGATGCCGATGACGCCGGCGGACATGATGATGATCGGCTGGCTGATGGCGTCGCGGATCTCGGTGAAGTCCAGGACCTTCATCACCAGGAGGAGCGCCACGGAGAGCCCCGTGATCGCGTAGCCCGCGTCGCCGATGTAGCTGTACGAGATCATGCCGGCGATCGCCAGGACGAAGCAGGCGTACGTCGCCAGCTGCTTCCGACGGTCCAGCGTCGGCGGGGTCACCGTGGCGGTCGCACTCGACGCAGCGGTCGCAGTGGCGTTCGCCTCGGCCGCGTGCGGGCCCGGCGCCGCAGGATCGCTCGCCGGGTCGCCGTCCGTGCCGGCTCGGTCGGTCCTGGCGGCGGTCGTCCGGGCACCGGCCAGGGCCGGCTCCTTCGCACCGGTCGTGCTCGCGGTGCCGGCATCTTCGTCGGTGATGGCGTGGTCGGGCAGCAGCCGGTACGCGATGAGGCACCAGACGAGGAAGCCGAGGCTGAGCACGAGGTTGACGATCGAGAACCGGACGAGGTCGATGTTCTCGCGGACACCGGCCGCTTCGAGCACCGCGACGACGATGCCGTACTGGAGCGCCACGTTGAACGGCAGCATCGGGTGGTTCGCGGCGAAACCGGCCGGCATGAGGACCTTCGACGGCGGCAGCTTCTTGTTGTACGCGAGCGTCGACAGCAGGCCGATGACCAGCACGTAGTAGGCCGTGGACCCCGTGCCGAAGATGCTGCAGCCCACCATGACGAACACGACGATGAGGACGTAGGCCCGGAACCCGCCCTTCGTCCCGAGTCTCGTGATCATCCGTTTGAAGCCCGAGACGAGGTCGGTCTTCTGCAACGCGGCGATCACCGCCATGAACGACGCGAGCATGATGATGGTCGCGTTCGCGAAGCCGCTGAAGGCGACGTTGATCGGCACGACGCCGAACACCACCATCAACAGGCAGGCGATCAACGGTGGGACGCCGAACGGCAGGCGGTCGATCATGATCAGCACGATCATGAAGACGGTGATCGCGAGGGCGAAGACCATGGGGAGGGTCATGCTCGCTGCTCCTTCGCAGTGAGGTCCGGACCGGCGGAGGTGGACGGCGTCGACACGATCTCCGTGAGGACGTCAGCAGGGAGGTACACGTGCTTGATCGACTTGCGGTGCCACGTGTAGGCGACGTGCAGTCCCCCGGCCGGGTCGGGGAGCACCGAGGGGTAGGACAACTCGCGGTTGCGTGACTCGCGGCTGTTGTTCGAGAGGCAGTACCCGTCGCCGTTCTCGATGTCGTAGGCGGTCGGCCAGGACCGTCCGTCCGGGCTCGAGACCACGAGCGTCATCGGCGCACGAGGCGCACCCCAGAACGCGCTGGGACCGTCAGCGTCGAGCGCGGGTTCGGCGACCCGCGGACCACTGTCGGCCGCGAGGCCCTCGTCGTCGATCTCGTCGTACAGGGAGACACGGCGGCTCGTCGCGTCGTCCTTGCTCGAGTGGTTCATCACCATCGCGATCCGGCCGTCGTCGAGGGAACGCGCCTGGATCGAGGAGTTGTTGTTCGGCAGGTCGATCGGACGGCACGGCTCCCACGTCATCCCGCCGTCCATCGAGGTCGACTCGTACACGTGGTCCGCCCAGCGGGAGCGGAAGCACGCCCAGAGCACCCCGTCCTCGCGCGGCACGATGTTCATGTGCACGCACCCGGTCGACTCGGGCACGGCGACCTCGGACCACGTCTGCCCGCCGTCGTCCGAGTACCAGACCGAAGCCGTGTCGTCGTTGCCGACCCACTTCTCACCGGGCACCGTCCGACAGTTGAACACCGGGAGCAGGATCCGACCGCTCTCGAGCACGACTGGTGCTTGGCGCACGAACACGCCGACCGGAGCATCGCGACCGAGCAACGGCGCCGGTTCCCCCCAGGTCTCGCCGCCGTCGCGGGAGACACGTCGTCGCACCTCGGACGTGTCCTGGTTCCCGGCGAGCTGCGCGGTGTACAGCAACCAGACGGCGCCGTCGGGCGCGGTGAAGAGGATCGGGTTCTGCTCGGAACGCGCACTGTCGAAGCTCAGCTGGACGGGCTCGAGCCAGCGGTCCGTGCGGGCCGGGAGGCGCGACAGGTGGATCGAGATGTCGGAGACGCCCTCCTGGGTGCCGCCGAACCACACGCAGGCGAGGTCTCCCCCGGGCAGGAACGCGAGGTTCGCCGCGTGACACTGCACCGTCGGGGTCGGGAGGAGCGCTTCTGCGCCCCCGTCGGACCGGGCTCGCAACAGCCCGTCGAAGTCACTCATGCGGGGGTCCTCCAGTCGACGTTGACGGTGGGCACCGAAGGATCGGTGCTGCGCGCTCATCCTGACAGACCTGCTCGAAGTGCGCAATGGCCCTGCGCGTCATGCGCACTCTCCGGCCGTTGTGCGCGAGTGCATGTGCCGTTGTCGCTCGAAGTACGCGATCGTCGCCACGCTCACGGGTCAGCACCGCCCCGTCGCCCCCGCGAGCCGCGAGGAGGTGGACCCGGCGCACCACAGGTCGTCGTCGGGGCTCTCGAGGAGGCGACGGGGCGCGTCGCGACAGCCGTCGAGGAGGGAGGCTGCCCGGCGTCGACCGGACCGACGCCGCGCTCCGCCTCCAGGATTCGAACCCGGACCTAACGGCACCAAAGGCCGTCGTGCTGCCGTTACACCAAGGCGGAACACCCCGTGGAGTGCCCGACCATCCTCCCATGCCCGGCTCTGTCGGTCGCGCCTCGTACAGTTCCGGCATGTTCACCGTCTCGGGGCGACGGCCGTCCTCGCACCGACCTGTTCCTACCTTCCCGCAGGTCGTCGACCTGGTCGTGATGCCAGATCGCGCTCGTCGGCCGAATCACCCTCAGGCAATTCGGACCGCTGCCGCCGTGGTCGGAGCGGTCGAGGTCGCGGTGTCCATCGCGCTCCTCTCTGCGGCGCTCACGACGCCCTCACTCGCGGGCCTGTTGACCGTTCCGGTCGCTGCGGTGCTCGTCGTGTTGGGTTCCTACTGCGCGGCAGCCGGTATCCCGGCTGCGCATCGGCGTCGAGCGCTCTCGGCGCTCGACGGCGTCCTCGTCGTCCTCTTCTGGTCGAGCGGTGTCCTGGCGGTCTGCTTCGGCGTGTTCGGCGCCTGGACGCTCGCGGCGGTGGTTCCGGGTGGACCGCAGCGCTTCTGGTTCGGAGACGATGCTCCTCCCGCCCCCACCACCGTCGCGATCAGCACGTTGCTCGCGTTCATGTCGCTCGCGATGGTGTTCACGACTGCACAAGCAAGAGCGCCCGAGTACTCCGGCGTCCTGAGTTTCCGACGTGGAAGCGTCCTGTTCCCCGTACTCGTGACCAGTCTCGTCGCGATCGCGTACGGAGCGGCGGCGATCTTCGTCGCAGCGGAAGCTGGTTTCGGAACGACGGCGGTCTTCGCCACGGTCGTCCTCGCGGGGGCCACCGCCCTGGTGAGGAGTTTGTGGAGCACACATCGACGAGTGTCAGAGGCGAAGGCTGAGTTACTCGAGACCGTCGACGCACTGCTCCTCGCTCTGGCTGGAGGCGAGGACCGGGTGATCGACGAACACGGACTCGCGTTCAACCGCGCCTACTCCCGGACGACTGCTCTCCGCCACCCCATGCTGCCGCAGCCGATGCGGGGCGCGCTCGACCTGGTCCTCAGTCGTGCGGTCGACGTTCCGCTGTGGGACGTCGACACGCTCGAGAACGCTGTCGGAGGTGCGTTGCGGCATCTGACCCGCGACGATTGCCGACGCCTGCTCGCAGATGGAGCTTCGCTCGTACGCTCCGCGCTGCGCACGACGCATTGATCCTGGGGCCGCCGTTCGGAGGCTGGCCGCGCGGCACCGGTTCGGCCAAGATGGAGGGATGCCGCAGCAGGACGAGGTCGACCGGATCGTCGCAGCGTGGGGTCGGGAGCGGGGCGACCTGGACTTCGGGCCGCTCGAGGTCCTGTCCCGCGTCGACCGGCTCGCCCGGCACCTCGACCGCGCACGACGGGCCGCGTTCGACGCGAGCGACGTCGAGCCGTGGGAGTTCGACGTCCTGTCAGCGCTGCGGCGCGCGGGCGAACCGTACGAGCTCAGCCCGAAGGCGCTGCTGCAGCAGACCCTGGTGTCGAGCGGCACGATGACGAACCGGGTCGACCGGCTCGCGGCGCGAGGGCTCGTGAACCGGCGGACGGACCCGCGGGACGGTCGGGGCATCCTCGTGTCCCTCACGGCGAGCGGTCGCGCGGCCGTGGACGCCGCGATCGCGGACCTCCTCGAGGCCGAGCGCGCGATCCTGTCCGGGGTGTCCGAGGACGAGCAGGCACAGCTGTCCGGGCTGCTCCGACGACTCATCCTCGGGCTCGGCGACTGACGGCAGCCGGTCCGGCGTAGCTTGCGCGGCATGCACGCCATCACCATCGCCGTGGCCGACGCCGGACGCTCGGCATCGTCCCACCGCGCGCTCCTCGGCATGGACGGCAGCGGCGTCATCGGGACCGAGTACCCGTCGGGCGACATGGAGGCCGGGGGAACCACCGCGATGTTCACGCTCGACGACGGGCTGATCATCAGCGTCTACGGGCGCGAGGACATGCGGAAGGACTCCGGCGTCGCACTGGCCGAGGCACCGAGCACCACCATCGGGCACTTCGAGCCGTCGCAGGAGGCCGCACAGGCGTTCCTCGACCGTGCGGCAGCCGCCGGAGCGACGATGCTCGCGGCGCCGTACACGCGCCCGTGGGGCATGTGGTCCGGCTTCTTCCAGGACCCAGTCGGCCACCTCTGGGAGGTCGTGGCGAACCCCGGTGGCGGTGACCCGGCCGGAGCGGACCCCGAGCAGGACAGCATCGACCCGGAGTCGATCGAGTAACGTCTCCCGACCCTGACCTGCCCTACGGTTGCGACATGGACAGAGGGCGGGCCGTCGTCGGAGCGAGCATCGTCGGGGCACTCGTGCTCGCGGCGAGCCTCGCGATCGAGCTCGCACCCGCCCGGGGACTGTCGACGGACATCCTGGGTGGCTGCGTGAGCGGCACCTTCGCCGACGACGACAGCGACGCAGCCGCCTGGTTCCTGACGGCGTTCGCGAACGACACCGCCCACGGCGTGCACGTCCGCACGGTCCGGGTCGACACCGTGCAGGGCGTGCGGCTCGAACACCTCGCGCTCGCGCCGCACCCGACCGCCGACGCTGCCGGGCTCACCGTCACCGAGGACGCCGTGCGCCCGTCGGAGTACGGCCGGACGGTACCGGTCGACAGCGGGGTCGTCGTCCCGCCGCACGGGCACCTCGACGTCGTCGGTCGGTTCGTGCTCGACTCGGACCAGCGCGCCGGGTTCGTCCGCGCCGTCGTCGTCACCGAACAGGACCAGCTCGGACGGCTGCGCACGGTCACGGATCCGTCCGCCTACGGCGTGGGCCGGGGCGAGGACCTCGAGCCGACCGAACTCGGCTGCGAGGGTTCCTGAACCGGGCCACCCGGTAACGCTGCGTCGGTCGGGCTACGGGTATCCGACCGGCGGCCCCCGTTACACCCCGAGCAGCTCCGCCACCTCGAGCCACCGCTCCTCGAGCTGCTCGACCTCGGCATCGAGGGTGCCGAGCTTCGTCTGCAGCGCCCCGAGCCCCGCGTAGTCGGACTGGTCATGGGCCGCGAACGCGTCGAGCAGCTTCTGCCGGTCCTGCCCCGCCTTCGCGATCTTCCGGTCGAGCGCCGACATCTCCTTCTCCGCCGCGCGCCGGTCGGCACCGGTCAGACCGGGTGCGGCAGGGGCACTCGACCCGGCCGCAGCCCCGCCGGGGCCGCCCGCCGGAGCGGTGTCGGGCCTCCCGGCCGAGGCGGCGGCAGCCGCAGCTGCCGTCTGCGGGACGGAACCCGACGCACGCAGCCGCATGTACTCGTCGACCCCGCCGGGCAGGTGCCGCAGGTGCCCACCGAGGACCGCGTACTGCTGGTCGGTGACGCGCTCGAGCAGGTACCGGTCGTGGGAGACGACGAGGAGGGTGCCGGGCCAGGTGTCGAGCAGGTCCTCCATGGCGGCGAGCATGTCGGTGTCGAGGTCGTTCGTCGGCTCGTCGAGGATGAGCACGTTCGGCTCGTCGAGCAGGATGAGCATGAGCTGCAGACGGCGCTTCTGCCCGCCGGACAGGTCCTTCACGGGCGTCGACAGCTGCTCCGAGGTGAAGCCGAGCCGCTCGAGCAGCTGCGACGGCGTCATCTCCTTGCCGTCGGCGACGTAGCTCGTCTTCTTGCGGGCCACGACCTCGCGGACACGGTCGTCGGCGAACTGCTGCAGGTCGGCGAGCTGCTGGTCGAGCACCGCGACCTGGACGGTCTTGCCCGTCTTCACGCGGCCCGTGGTCGGCTGCAGTTTGCCGGACACCAGGTTGAGCAGCGTGGACTTGCCCGCACCGTTCGGACCGAGGATGCCGGTCCGCTCCCCCGGCGCGATCCGCCACTCGACGTCGCGCAGGATGACGTCGTCACCGAACGTGACGCCGACGTCGAGCAGGTCGACGACGTCCTTGCCGAGACGGGCGGTCGCCATCTGCGACAGGGCGACGGTGTCGCGGATCGGCGGCACGTCGTCGATCAGCGCGTTCGCCGCGTCGATGCGGAACTTCGGCTTGCTCGTCCGCGCCGGGGCGCCGCGGCGGAGCCATGCGAGCTCCTTGCGGGCCAGGTTCTGGCGGCGCTGCTCGCTCGCCGCGGCCTGCCGGTCGCGCTCGACGCGCTGCAGGATGTACGCCGCGTACCCGCCCTCGAAGGGCTCGACGACACCGTCGTGCACCTCCCACGTGTCGGTCGACGCCGCGTCGAGGAACCACCGGTCGTGCGTCACGACGACCATGCCGCCCTGGTTCGACGACCACCGGCGGTTGATGTGGTCGGCGAGCCACTGGATGCCCTCGACGTCGAGGTGGTTCGTCGGCTCGTCGAGGAACAGCACGTCCCAGTCGCCGACGAGCAGCTTCGCGAGCGCGATCCGCCGCCGCTGTCCACCCGAGAGGTCGTCGACCGTGGCGTCCCACGGGATGTCCGACACGAGCCCGCCGATGATGTCGCGGATCTTCGGGTCGCCGGCCCACTCGTGCTCGGCGAGCTCACCGACGACGATGCTGCCGACGGTCGCCCCTGCGGGCAGGACGTCGCGCTGGTCGAGGTACCCGACGGTCAGGCCGCGGCGGTGCGTGACGCGGCCGGCGTCCGGCTCGAGGCGCTGGGCCAGCAGGGCGAGCAGGGTCGACTTGCCGTCACCGTTGCGGCCGACGACGCCGATGCGGTCACCCTCGTCGAGGCCGAGGGTGACGCTGTCGAAGACGACACGGGTGGGGAACTCGAGATGCACGTTCTCGGCGCCGAGGAGATGAGCCACCCGTCAAGGGTAGGCGGCGCGGGCGCGTGTGCGCGCCGCGGGGCGGCGGCGCGGGCGGTGCGCGGCGCGGGCCGGAGGTGTCGAACCAGGGATCCGACATCGAACCAGGGCGGGCGGCTGGTTCGATGTCGAGAACGTGGTTCGACCCAGCGAGAGCGCGGCGACGCCGGGGACCGATCGGCCGGGAGGCGCGGCTCAGCTCCCCGGGGTCGGCTCGCCTTCGCCAGCGGCCTCCTTCGCACGGCGGAGGCGCGCCCCCTCGCTCGCAGGCTCGCTCGGCGCTGGGGTCGCAGCGTCGCTGGCGCGCCGCTCTGAGCTCCACCGCGCCCAGTACTCGATCTCGCGTTCGAGCGCGGCGAGCTCCTGCTCGGTGCCGTTCACGCGCCGGTCCCCGTGGGCGGCACGGGTGTGACCGATGCTGGCGTAGCGGTCCTCGTGGCGGTTCGGCTCGATGTACCGACCGTGGTTCCGGTCGTTCGCGCTCCAGTCGTGTCCGACGGCGAACCACACGATGCTGCCGACCAGGGGCAGGAAGATGCAGATCAGGATCCACGCGAACTTCGGGAGCCCACGGACCTGGTCCTCACCCCGGGTGATGATGTCGATCAGGGCGAAGACGAGCAGCACGATCCCCGCGCCGTACAGCAGAACGCTCATGTCCCGGAGTCTATGAACGCGCCGAGTGCCGGGCCATGCCCTGAACGGGTGGCGGGGTCACGATCGGGCGTCGGTCTCCTGCGCGGTTCCACAGGTGTCCACCGGGCGAGCGTGCTCAGCGGGTCACAGGGCGGCGACCCACTCGTCGGTGCCGTCGGTGAACTCCTGGCGCTTCCAGATCGGCGTCCGCTCCTTGACCAGGTCGATCAGCGCGGCGCAGGCGGCGAAGGCCTCCGCCCGGTGCGGCGACGACACGGCTGCGGCGAGCGCCACGTCCCCGATCCCGAGCGCGCCGACCCGGTGCAGCACGGCGATCCGGACCTCGGGGTGGTCGGCCGCGATCGACCGGGCGACCTCGGCGATGACGTCACCGGCGCTCGGGTGCCGTTCGTAGTCGAGCGCGGTGACGCCCTTGCCCTCGTCGTGGTCGCGCACGACCCCGGCGAAGGTGACGACGGCGCCGTCGCGGTCGGTGGTGACGGCCGCGGAGACCTCGTCGACGGTGACCACCCGGTCCACGACGTCGGCGACGACGACCCGCCCGTCGGTCCCCTGCTCCCCGCTCACGAGGCGCTCCTGGGGGCGTGTCCCGCGCCGTGCAGCTGCGCGAGCACGTGGTCGAGCACCCCGTCGAGCACCGCGAGGCCGTCAGCGACACCGCCGCGCGACCCCGGCAGGGTCACCACGACCGCCCGGCCGCCGGCGATGCCCGCGACTCCGCGGGTCAGCAGGGCGGCCGGACCAGCGCCGGCGAGTCCGCGACGACGGATCTCCTCGACGATGCCGGGCAGTTCGAGGTCGATCAGGGGGGCGACCGCCTCGGGCGTGCGGTCGGTCGGTGTGACGCCGGTGCCGCCCGTGGTGACGACGACCTTCGCATCCGCGAGCAGCTCGGCGGAGACGGTGTCGGCGATGGGGCCGCTGTCGGGCACGATCGTCGGCTCGGCGACGGTGAACCCGCGCTCGCGCAGCCACGCCGCGATAACCGGCCCGGTGCTGTCGAGCGCCGCGTCGGTCGATGCCTGCGTGGAGACGACCACCACACCGGCTCGACCCCTGGTGGGTCCGGACGTCATCGGTTGCTCCAGTCCCCCGAGCGCCCGCCGTGCTTCTCGAGCACGCGGACGTCGGTGATCACGGCCGTCCGGTCGACGGCCTTCACCATGTCGTACACGGTCAGGGCCGCGACGCTCGCACCGGTCAGCGCTTCCATCTCGACACCCGTGCGCGAGGTCGTCCGGACCGAGACCTCGACCCGGACCCGGTCGCCGTCACCGGTGATGTCGACCTCGACGCCGGCGATCGGCAGCGGGTGGCAGAGCGGCACCAGGTCCGAGGTCTTCTTGACCGCCATGATCGCCGCGATGCGGGCGGTGCCGATCACCTCGCCCTTGGGCAACGACCCGTCGAGGATCCGCTCCACGACGTCGGCGCGGGTCACCAGCGTCGCGGTGGCCGTGGCGGACCGGGCGGTGACGTCCTTGTCGGACACGTCGACCATGTGGGCGGTGCCGTCCGAGCGGACGTGCGAGAGCTCGGCGTCGCGCACGCCGTTCGGGTGGTCGTCGGTCATCGGAGGCTCCAGACGGTCAGCGGGTCCCCCGGTTCGACGGTGTCGGTGCCGAGGGGGACGTGGACGAGGTGGGTGGCGGCGGCGAGGTGCCCGAGCAGGTGCGAGCTCGGTCCGCCCACGAAGTGCACGCGTCCGTCGGCGACCCGTCCGCGGCGGACCTGGTGCTTGCCGACCGGTGAGTCTGCCGACTCTGCGGCCGGCAGCTCGGCGGCCGGGCGGTCCGGCGCGCCGACCGCGGCGGCGAGCACCGGGCGCAGGAACACCTCGAACGACACGAGTGCGGACACGGGGTTGCCGGGGAACGCCACGACCGGCACCCGTCGCCCGGCGAGCTCGACGCGTCCGAGAGCCTGGGGTCCGCCGGGCTGCATCGCGACCGGGGTGACGACGAGGCCACGCGGCTCGAGCACCTGGCGCACGACCTCGTACGCTCCGGCGCTGATCCCACCGGTGGTCAGGACGACGTCGGCCCACTCGCCGACGGCCGTCTCGAGCCCCGGCAGGAACGCCTCTGCCGCATCGCTGAGCCGCACACCGCGGGCCACGGCTCCGACCTCGGCCAGGGCCGCACGCAGCGCCACACCGTTCGCGTCGCGGATGACCGCGCCCGCTCCGTCCAGGCCGTCCCTCCGAGCGCCGATGTCGTCCCGAGCGCCACCGTCGTCCCGAGCGCCACCGTCGGCGAGCTCGCTGCCCGTCGACACGACGAGCACCCGGACCGGACGCACCACGGAGACCTCGCCGACACCCGCGGACGCCAGGGCTCCGAGGAGCGCGGGGGTCACTGGATCACCGGCGCGGGCGAGCTCCGCGCCGCGGGCAACGTCGCTGCCGACCCGGCGGACGAACGTGCCGGCGGTCGTGCCGTCCGGGACGGCGAGCGCACCGAGCTCGAGGGCTGCGGGGAAGGCGCCCGGCGGGGTCGCCTCGACCGGCACGACGGCGTCGGCGCCGTCGGGGATCCGCGCCCCGGTCATGATCGGCGCAGCGGTGCCCGGCTCGAGGGGCACCGGCACGGCACCGGCCGGGATCGGGTCGACCACGCGGACGACGGCACCGGCCTCCGTCGACCGCACGGCGAACCCGTCCATCTGGCTGTTGTCGAACACCGGCAGCGGCACCGGGGCCGTCACCCCGCGGGCGAGCACGCGGTACCCGCGGCCCGCGCCGGCACCGTCCGCCAGGGCATCGAGTACGACGGTCTCCGCACCCCGCTCGGCGAGCACGGGCGCGAGGAGCGCGGCGACCTCGTCGCGGTGCTGACCGATCGTGCGCACGTGTGCCTCCGAACATCGTGGGGTCGCCCCGTTCCCGGTCGGAGCCGGAGGGGCGTCAGTAGCGTATCCAGGGCGCACCACGCGCCGAGGACATCCGGAGGACCTGTGGAGGACCACGTGACCACGACCGCACCTGTGGACGGAACGACGGCTCGCATCGGGGTGATCGGGGGCTCCGGCCTCTACCGCCTGTTCGAGGAGGGCACCGCCGACGAGATCACCGTGGACACGCCCTACGGGCAGACCTCGAGCCCGATCACGGTCGGCACGATGGCCGGCAAGCGGGTCGCGTTCCTCACACGCCACGGCCGCGAGCACTCGGTCGCGCCGCACCTGATCAACCACCGCGCCAACGTGTGGGCGCTCCGGTCCCTCGGCGTCCGGGCGATCGTGTCCTCGAGCGCGGTCGGCGGCCTGCACCCGGACTACGCACCCGGCACGTTCGTCGTCACCGACCAGCTCATCGACCGCACCTGGGGCCGGAAGGACACGTTCTTCGAGGACCAGGTGCAGCACCTGTCCTTCGCCGACCCGTTCGACCCGGTGCTCCGCCGCGCCGCGATCGACGCCGTCGCCGCACTCGAGGTCCCGTTCAAGCCGACCGGCACGTGCGTCGTCATCCAGGGTCCGCGCTTCTCGACCCGCGCGGAGTCCATCTGGATGCGCGAGGCCGGCGGCCACACGATCAACATGACGATGACGCCCGAGGTGCCGCTCGCGGCCGAGCTCGGCATCGGCACGGTCAACCTGTCCTTCGTCACCGACGCCGATGCCGGCCTGGCACCCGCAGCGGACGAGACGGCGACCGACGGCACCGCGGCGGACGGAGACGCCCCCGTCACCCACGGCGCCGTCATGGAGCGCCTGGCCCGCGCGAACGAGGTCATCGTCCGCGCGATCGGCGACGTGGTCGCCGCACTGCCCGACGACTACACCCCGCGCGAACTCGTCCCCGCCGCCGCCAGCGCGAGCATCCTCGGGGCGACCGCGTGAGCCGCCTGCTCGTCACCGGCGGCGCGGGCTTCATCGGCTCGGCGATCGTCCGCCGCGCCCTCGCCGAGGGCCACGAGGTCCGTATCCTCGACTCGCTGCGCGACGACGTGCACGGCGACCCGGCCGAGGTCCTCCGCGCCCACGAGCAGCAGGGCCTGTCCTTCGTGCACGGCGACGTCCGCGACCGCGTCGCACTCGAGGCAGCGCTCGACGGCATCGACGTCGTCTGCCACCAGGCGGCGAAGGTCGGCCTCGGGGTCGACTTCCAGGACGCCCCCGACTACGTGTCGTCGAACGACGCCGGCACCGCGCACGTGCTCGCGGGCATGGACCGGCACGGCATCGGCCGCCTGGTCGTCGCGAGCTCGATGGTCGTCTACGGCGAGGGCGCGTACGAGACCGCCGACGGCGAGCCGATGCGACCGCCGGCCCGACGACGCGAGGACCTGGACGCCGGCCGCTTCGACCCGATCGGCCCCGACGGTCGCCCCCTCGTGCCCGGGCTGATCGACGAGTCGGCGGCCCTCGACCCCCGCAACGTGTACGCGCAGACGAAGGTCGCGCAGGAGCACCTCGCCTCGTCGTGGGCCCGCGCAACCGGCGGCACCGCGATCGCTCTGCGCTACCACAACGTCTACGGGCCCGGGATGCCGTCCAACACCCCCTACGCCGGGGTCGCGTCGCTGTTCCGCTCGGCCCTGGCCCGCGGCGAGGCTCCCCGCGTGTTCGAGGACGGCCGACAGCGTCGCGACTTCGTGCACGTCGACGACGTCGCCGGCGCCAACGCCGCGTCCATCGCCGCGACGGCCGAGCTGCCCGCCGAGACCTTCCGGGCGTACAACGTCGGCTCCGGTGTCGTGCACACGATCGGCGACATGGCCGCGGCCATCGCCGGCCCCGACGGGCCCCAGCCGGTCGTCACCGGCGAGTACCGGCTGGGCGACGTCCGGCACGTCACGGCGTCGTCCGAGCGCATCCGGTCGGAGCTGGGCTGGCAGGCGCAGGTCGACTTCGAGCAGGGCATGCGCGACTTCGCGACCGCGCCCCTGCGCGCCGCCGTGCAGCGCTGACGCGACGCACGGCGGACGTCGCCACCTGAGACTCGTCTCAGCGGACACGGCTCGCGCCCGACAGCGCGAGCCGTGTCCGTCCAGGCGAGACTCGTCCGCCCGCCCGGCGGGCACCCGCTCGGACGGCGAGCAGCCGCCGGCGTGGCGAGCACCCGCCCGGACGGCGAGCAGCCGCCGGCGTGGCGAGCACCGGCCCGGACGGCGAGCACCCGCCAGCACGGCGAGCGGACACGGACCGCGCACCACGCGCCGGGACCCGACCACCCACGCGCGCGGGCGGCCCGCCGACGGCACCCGCGCCTCCCGGCCGTCCCCCGTTCACGGGTCAGGCCGTCCGTTCGCCGCGCTCGACACGCTCGGGGGACAGGAATCCTGTACCCCGGGACGTGTCATCGTGTTACGTCGTGAGCATGGACCGAACCCCACCCGCCGGCGACCAGCCCGACGAGGACGCGACGCGCGCGACCGGAGACCGGCCCAGTCGCCAGGGCGGCCCGCACCGAATGGACCACATGACCGTCGACGTGATCCTGCCCTGCCTCGACGAGGCGGACGCGCTGCCGCGCGTCATCGGCCGCCTGCCCGAGGGGTACCGCGCCATCGTCGTCGACAACGGCTCGACCGACGGTTCCGCCGACGTCGCCCGCGCCCACGGCGCGACCGTCGTGACCGAACCGGTCAAGGGCTTCGGGTCGGCATGCGCCGCCGGTGTCGCCGCCGCGACCGCCGAGTACGTCGCGTTCTGCGACGCCGACGCCTCGATGGACCCTGCCGAGCTGCCCGACCTCGTCGCCCGCGTGGCCGACGGTCGGACCGACCTCGCCCTCGGACGCCGCGTCCCCACCACGCGCGGCGCCTGGGCACCGCACGCCCGCTTCGCCAACCGTGTGCTCGCCGTCCTGATGCGCCGCGCCACCGGCTACCGACTCCGCGACCTCGGCCCGATGCGCGTCATGCGCCGCGTCGACCTCGTCGCCCTCGACCTGCAGGACCGCCGCAGCGGCTACCCGCTCGAGATGGTCCTGGCCGCGCACGCGGCCGGCTGGCGGGTCGACGAGTCCGACATCGGCTACGCCCAGCGCGTCGGCGACAGCAAGGTCACCGGCACGCTCCGCGGCACGGTCAACGCCGTCCGCGACATGTCCCGCCTGCTGCGCGAGTACGGACGGGAGGCACGACCCCGCGTCGTCGCGCCCGGTCCGGCCCGCGACGTGGCCGGGTCCACCACGGAAGGAGCACGCTCATGACGGACGTCACGGTGGTCGTCGTCGCCAAGGAGTGCCTGCCCGGCAAGGTCAAGACCCGGCTCACGCCGGCTCTGACACCGGAGGGCGCGGCCCGCGTCGCCTCGGCGGCGCTGGCCGACACGATCGAGACGGTGCGCGCCCTGCCCGCCTCGCGTCGCGTGCTGCTCTACGACGGCGTCGTGCTGCCCGAGGGCACCGACGACTTCGAGGTCCTGCACCAGGTCGGCGGCGGCCTCGACGAGCGGCTCGGGGCGATGTTCGACGCGATGACCGGACCGACGCTGCTCGTCGGCATGGACACCCCGCAGGCCACGCCGGAGCACCTCGTGCCCGTGTTCGAGGACCCGGAGCGCGACGCGTGGTTCGGCCCCGCGGACGACGGCGGCTTCTGGTCGCTGTACCTCCGCGAGCCCGACGGGGCCCTGCTCCGCGGCGTCCCGATGTCCCAGGACGACACCGGCGCCGTGCAGCTCGCCCGCCTGACGGACGCCGGCCTCTCGGTCGGCACGCTCCCGGCGCTGCTCGACGTCGACACGGTCGCGGACGCCGAGCAGGTCGCCGCACTCGCCCCGACCTCGCGGTTCGCCACGGCCTTCGCCGCCGAGCGCGACACGACCCTGACCACGACGACCGGAGGTGCCCGATGACGATGCACGACACCGTCACGTTCGGTGCCGGCGGCGGCGAGCCGTACGCCCGCGCCCTGCAGACCGACGGCCACCTGCGCCTGACCGACCCGGACCGTCCCGACGTCGAGGTCACGATGGACGTCGGCCGCTGGAGCGCCGCCGCCGACCGCGTCGACCGGTCGCTGCTCGAGGGCGCCGACGGCCCCGTCATCGACATCGGGTGCGGTCCCGGCCGCATGCTCGTCGCCGCCCGGGCGCTGGGCATCCCCTCGCTCGGCGTGGACGTCTCCGCCGAGGCCGTCGCCATCGCCCGACGCTCCGGCGGCACCGCGGTGCAGGGGTCGGTGTTCGACACCATCCCCGACGAGGGCCGCTGGGACACCGCACTCGTGATCGACGGCAACATCGGCATCGGCGGCGATCCCGTCGCCCTCCTGGCCCGCTGCGGCGAGATCGTCCGCGACGGCGGCCGCGTGGTCGTCGAGACCCACGTCGACCGCACCGCCGACCGGGCGTTCACCGCGCACGTGGTCGACGTGGACGGCAACCGGAGCGAGGGCTTCCCGTGGGCCGAGGTCGGCGTCGACGCACTGCTCCGGCACGCGACCGCAGCCGGGCTGCAGGCGCGGCAGAGCTGGACCACCGACGGACGGACGTTCTGCGAGCTCGTGGCATGATCCGCCTCATTGTCTTGCACAGTGCAAGACAACGAGGTACCGTCGTTCGTACAGCCGACGGCGCCCTGGTCGTCGGTCCGGCGACTCCGGGACCTCGGCACGACGACGAGGAGCACCCGTGCAGAACCGACAGAACCCCCTCCGCGGCGCCTACGTCTCCGGTCTCGAGCAGCGCGACGAGCTCGGCGCATACGCGGTCGAGGCCGCCTGGCGCCCGGTCGGCAGCTACACCGGTACCGGTGCGGGCCGTGCGCTCGGCCGGTTCGTGGACGTGCAGTTCCGCCGCCCCGGCACCGAGACGTCCTCGACGCGGACCGTGACCGGCTCGCTGCGGACGGCGACCGGGTCGTTCCGGACCGCCTGAGCCGCCGCTCGCGACACACGCCGGGCGCAGCTGCGCGGCGCCCGGCGGCGCGACCGCGCGACACACGCCGGCGCGCGGAGGGTGCTGGTGCCAGGATGGGCGCATGAACGACCGCGCCGGCACCCCCGCGACCGCAGACGACCTCGTCGACCTCGACGCCCTCCTGGCGGCCTACCACGAGCGTGTCCCCGACGTGTCGATCCCCGAGCAGAAGGTGGTCTTCGGCACCTCCGGCCACCGCGGATCGTCGCTCGACACCGCGTTCAACGACACCCACATCGCCGCAATCACGCAGGCGATCGTCGAGTACCGCGCCGAGCAGGGCACCACCGGGCCGCTCTTCATCGGCCGTGACACCCACGCGCTCTCCGCCCCCGCAGAGCAGACGGCACTGCAGGTCCTCGCGGCGAACGGCGTCCGCGTGCTCGCCGATGCCGAGGACGGCTTCGTGCCGACGCCGGCGCTGAGCCACGCCATCATCACGTACAACCGCGCGGAGCACGGCGACACCGCCGACGGCATCGTGATCACCCCGAGCCACAACCCCCCGCGCGACGGCGGCTTCAAGTACAACCCCCCGCACGGCGGCCCGGCCGACAGCGACGCGACGTCCTGGATCGCCGACCGCGCGAACGCGATCATCGCCGGCGGCAACGTCGACGTCCGCCGCCAGGACGAGACCGCGGCCGAGGGGTACGACTACCTCGGCACGTACGTCGCCGACCTCGAACACATCATCGACATCGACGCGATCAAGCGCGCGGGCGTGAAGATCGGCGCCGACCCGCTGGGTGGTGCGTCGCTGCCGTACTGGGAGCGCATCCGCGACCACTACGGCCTCGACCTCACCGTGGTGAACCCCGAGGTCGACCCGACGTGGGCGTTCATGACCCTCGACTGGGACGGCAAGATCCGCATGGACCCGTCGAGCCCGTCCGCCATGGCCTCGGTACTGGCCCACAAGGACGACTTCGACGTCCTGACCGGCAACGACGCCGACTCGGACCGCCACGGCATCGTCACGCCCGACGGCGGCCTGATGAACCCGAACCACTACCTCGCGGTCGCGATCGAGTACCTGTACGCGCACCGCCCCGAGTGGCGCGACGACGCCGCGATCGGCAAGACCCTCGTGTCGTCGAGCATCATCGACCGCGTCGCGGAGTCGCTCGGCCGCCGCCTGTGGGAGGTCCCGGTCGGCTTCAAGTGGTTCGTCCCGGGCCTGATCGACGGCTCCGTGGCGTTCGGCGGCGAGGAGTCCGCCGGCGCCTCGTTCCTCCGCAAGGACGGCACGGCGTGGACGACCGACAAGGACGGCATCATCCTGGCGCTCCTGGCGTCGGAGATCACCGCCGTGACCGGCAAGAGCCCGTCGCAGCTCTACACCGAGCTCACGGAGCGCTTCGGTGCGCCGGTCTACCAGCGCGTCGACGCCGCTGCGAGCAAGGAGCAGAAGGCCCGGCTGTCGAAGCTCGACGGCGACGCGATCACCGCCGACACCCTGGCCGGCGACCCCATCACCGCCAAGCTCGCGAAGGCGCCGGGCAACGACGCGGCCGTCGGCGGCGTCAAGGTCGTCACCGACAGGGCCTGGTTCGCCGCACGCCCCTCGGGCACCGAGGACGTCTACAAGATCTACGCGGAGAGCTTCGTGGGGCAGGAGCACCTGGAGCAGGTGCAGCGCGAGGCGAAGGAGATCGTGGACGCCGCGCTCGGCGCGTAGTCTCCGACGACCGACCAGGGGCGTCACCGGATCCGTCCGGTGACGCCCTCGTCGTCCCGCCACGGCATCCCGCTCACGCGGTCTCTCCTGCACATCCGCCTGAGCACCCTGCCGATGTCCACAGGAACGAGGCGGATGGGAACAATCCGTTTGCGCTGGTTGTATTTTTGCAGTGCGCGCAACAACGCTCCCCCGCGCCCGGGTGCGAGCGACGCGCGAGCACCAGTACGCACGGGAGACCTGATGACCCAGACGGCGACCGCACCCGCGGCCCCCACCACGTCCTCGAACGCGGTGATGAACCACCGGCAGATCCTGCTCGTCATCTACGGGCTGATGGCCGGCATGTTCCTCGGCGCACTCGACCAGACCATCGTCGGCACCGCCATCCGCACGATCGGCGACGACCTGCACGGACTCGACCAGCAGGCGTGGGTGACCACGGCCTACCTGATCGCGTCCACGATCACGACGCCGATCTACGGCAAGCTCTCCGACATCTTCGGCCGACGCCCGCTGTTCCTCACGGCGATCGGCATCTTCATCCTCGGGTCGCTCGCCGCGTCGTTCTCGACCTCGATGCTCATGCTCGCCGGGTTCCGCGCCCTGCAGGGCCTCGGCGCCGGCGGTCTGATGTCGCTGCCCCTGGCGATCATGGGCGACATGCTCGCTCCGCGCGAGCGCGCCAAGTACCAGGGCTACTTCCTGGCCGTGTTCGGCATCTCCTCGGTCATCGGCCCGCTCGTCGGCGGTCTGTTCGCCGGCGCGTCCCAGATCCTGTTCGTCAGCGGGTGGCGCTGGGTCTTCCTGGTCAACGTGCCCGTCGGCATCGTCGCGCTGATCATGGTGACGACGTTCCTGCACCTGCCGAAGTTCGGCGACCGCGGCACGCCCCGCATCGACTGGTGGGGCGCCGCGCTGGTCATCGTGACCCTCGTGCCGCTGCTCCTCATCGCCGAGCAGGGCCGCGACTGGGGCTGGGACTCCCCCGGCGCGATCGCCTGCTACGCGATCGGTGCGCTGGGGCTGATCGCCTTCGTGATCGTCGAGCGCTCGATGGGCGACGACGCGATCCTCCCGCTCAAGCTCTTCGGCTCGCGGGTCTTCTCGATGGCCGCGGTGCTGTCCGTGCTCGTCGGCTTCGGCATGTTCGGCGCGATGCTGACGATCCCGCTCTACCTGCAGATCGTCAAGGGCGTCACGCCGACCGAGTCCGGCTTCGCGATGCTGCCCATGGTGCTCGGCCTGATGATCTCCTCGATCGCGTCCGGCCAGATCATCTCGCGCACCGGCCGCTACGGCGTCTTCCCGGTCACCGGCACGGCGTTCACCGCGATCGGCTTCACGCTGCTGACCTTCCTCACCGCGGACAGCCCCCTCTGGTTCCTCATGCTCGGCATGTTCGGCATCGGACTCGGCCTCGGCCAGCTCATGCAGACGCTGACCCTCGCGGCGCAGAACTCGGTATCGCCGCGGGACATCGGCGTGGCCACGAGCGCGGCGACGTTCTTCCGCCAGATCGGCGGCACCATGGGCACCGCGGTGCTCCTGTCGGTCCTGTTCACGCTCATGCCGACGAACATCACCGGCGCGATGCAGAACGAGACCACCCTGAAGTCGGCGCTGAACGCCGCGCTCACCCCCTCGGTCGCGAGCGCGTCCGAGAACAAGGGCGTGATGGACCAGATCTGGTCCAAGATCGTCGACCCGGTGCAGCAGAACGTGCAGCAGGGTCTCGACCAGGGTGCCGCCGCCGCGAAGCAGGCCGCAGACCAGGCCGTGACGCAGCAGGTCACTGCCCAGGTGCAGCAGCAGGTCGCCGCCGGTGCGATCCCCGCCTCGTCGGCCGACTCGGTCATCGCCGAGCAGGTCGCCGCGAACAAGTCGGCCGCCGAGCAGCAGGCGCTCGAGACCGCGGCGTCGAAGGCGAACGCCGAGGTCGTCGACGGCACGCTGCAGGTCGACTACAGCAACGCCGACCAGCGGAAGGCCGTGGTCGACGAGGTCGCCCCGAAGCTGATCGACCAGCTGAAGAGCGGCGACACGGCAGCGAGTTCGTCCGCCGGCTCGGCCACGAGCGACACGTCGTTCCTGAACGGCGCGGACCAGCGGCTCACCCGTCCGTTCCTGGTCGGGTTCAGCCAGTCGGCCGTCGTCGTCTACTTCGTCGGCCTCGGCGTGATCCTGCTCGCCTTCGTCCTGACCTGGTTCTTCCGGGTCCCGCCGCTCCGCAAGGTGTCGGCGCTGCAGGAGCAGGCGAACGCCGCGAAGGGCGACTCCGACCGCCTGACGGCGGACGCGCAGCAGGCGGCGGCGAACACCGGGTCGCTGGTCACCCCGGACACGGGCTCGATGCGGGCGGTTCCGACCTCGCCGGACGTCACGGTGCAGCAGCCGCAGGACCGGCCTGGAGGCTCCACCTCCTCCGCCGGTCAGCCCGCCTCCGACACGGGTGAGGCCGCCCGCGCCGGTCGCGACCCCGAGGACGGCGCGCGGGCGCCGCTCCCCGACGCGACCACCCACGGCGCGCACGCTGCGGCGGCCCCGGTGGACGAGCCTCCGGCGACGACGTCGACCATCCGGACGCACCCGGCGCACGCCGCGTCGGACGGGGCCGCGCAACCGGACACGACGGCCGCGC
Source organism: Curtobacterium sp. SGAir0471 (assembly GCF_005490985.1). Taxonomy (NCBI): domain Bacteria; kingdom Bacillati; phylum Actinomycetota; class Actinomycetes; order Micrococcales; family Microbacteriaceae; genus Curtobacterium; species Curtobacterium sp. SGAir0471. Next base: position 622,521 of record NZ_CP027869.1, on the reverse strand, counting down.
ACCACGGGCGGCACTCCGCGGAGTAGTCCGCCGGAGCCGCTGTGAGGCGACATCGCCGACGTCGTACGACGTCGACGATGTCGCCTCCGTCGTCCTCGGCCGGACGAACCGGTCGATGTCGCCTCCGCTCAGCCCTTCCGGTCCGGCACCGACTCGACGACCGCGTGCGGCAACCGCCGCCGCATCACGTCGACCGCCACCGGGTTGTCGTCCACGAGCACGAACCGGCGGCCCAGGTCACGGGCCACCGCACCGAGCGTGCCGCTCCCCGCGAAGAAGTCGAGCACCCAGTCACCCTCGCGCGAGGACGCCTGCACCATGCGGCGCAGCACCCCCTCGGGCTTCTGGGTCGGGTAGCCGGTCTTCTCGCTGCCGGTCGGCGACACGATCGTGTGCCACCACACGTCGGTCGGCAGCTTCCCGCGCTCCCGCTTCTCCGGCGTGACGAGCCCCGGCGCCATGTACGGCTCGCGGTCCACCGTCTCGGAGTCGAACCAGTACCGCTCCGGGTCCTTCACGTAGACGAGGATCGTGTCGTGCTTCGTGGGCCAGCGCGAGCGGGACTTCGCGCCGAAGTCGTACGCCCAGATGATCTCGTTGAGGAACGCGTCACGGCCGAAGAGCGCGTCGAGCAGCACCTTGGCGTAGTGCGCCTCGCGGTAGTCGAGGTGCAGGTACAGCGTCCCGTCGTCGGTGAGCAGGCGCCAGGCCTCGAGCAGCCGGGGCTCGAGGAAGGCCCAGTAGTCCTCGAAGCGGTCGTCGAAGCGCATCAGGTCGCCCCGGATCCGCTCGTAGGTCCGACCGCGGAAGCCCGTGATCGTCCCGGCGTCCCCGGCGGTCCGGCGTTCGGCGGTCACCGCGTGCCGGCGTTGCTTCCGGCCGGTGTTGAACGGCGGGTCGAGGTAGACGACGGTGAACGACGCGTCGGGCAACGTCGGCAGCACGTCGAGGTTGTCGCCCAGCACGACGAGGTCCGGGCTCCGGTCGTCGAGGCTGCGCACCGCCCCATCCTCCCGCAGCGCCCCGTGCTCCCGCGACGCGGCCTGCCGTCGGACCACGGCACTCAGGACGACTGCGTCGACCCGGTGTCCTCGGTCGCCCGGCAGGTGACGCCGTCCGCGACGACGTCCGATGCGTCCCGGGTGCCGCCGACGAACACGTCGGTCGCCTTCCCGGCCCGCAGGGCGGTGACCACCGCGAGGTCGTGCGGCGCGTGCACGGTCCCGATCGCCGCGGCGACCCGGAACTGCACGGCCGCAGCGGCGCAGTCCGCCGGTGCGGTCACGGCGAAGGCGACGCAGTGCGCGTCGTCACACCCCTCCGGCGCGTCGGCGTCGACGTGGTCCTCGGCCCGCTGCGTCGCGGACACGCGGTCGCTGTCCGCCCCGCCGTCGGTGACGCAGGACACGTCCCCGACGTCGGAGACCGCTTCGTCGTAGTTCTCGACCAGCACGAGCGGCACGTCCGCCGTGAGCGTGACCGTCCGCTCCTCGACCCGGCTCGGCTGCTCGTCGTCCTCGCCCGCGAAGAACCCGACCGTGACGACCGCGGTGCAGCTCTCGTCGGTGTCGATCTCGTACGCATCGCAGTTCGCGTCCCCCGGCGTCGCGGCACAGGTGCCCTCCCACTCGTCATCGCCGGCCAGCCACGTCACGTTCGTGTGGCCGTCGTCCGAGGACCACTCGGGCACCTGGGCGTCGTCGGGCCCGCCGAACCCCGGGTCCGCGGAACCGAAGGCCGCGGCGGCGACGTCCTGCACCGCGGGGACGAGGGGCAGGAGCGACATCGAGGTTCCCGCCACGAGCAGCACCGCCGCGACCCCGGCGGTGACGGACAGCAGCACACGCTGCGCCCGGCGCACGACCCGGGAGGGCGGGCCCTCGACGAAGGGTCGGGCGGACGGCACGGACCACGCCTCGGCCGACCATGCGGCGAGGGCTGCCGCCTGGTTCGTGTCCGAGTGCGCCGCGGCCGCGGGAGCAGGCAGGCCGGATGCGCGACGGGCGGCGGACCGGTCGCGGACCCGGCCGGCCGCTGCCACGACCGCGTCGTCGTGCCGGGAGACGCCGACCACCCAGAACGCGACCCCCGCGATGAGGGGTGCCAGCGCCAGGACGGCCGGTCCGTCGGCGGCCCAGAGGACGCCGAGGACGAGGAAGGAGGCGAGCGTCACGGCGGCGCCGACCACCATCGCCACGGTCGCGCCACGGGCTGCCGAACGACGCAGCTCGCGCGTCGGCACCCAGAACACCCATCCAGCGGGTGCCGGCGGCAGTCCGTCAGCCGGTGTCCACCCGGCAGCGGGCTCGGCACCCTCGTACAGGTCCGTCCACGCGGCGGACGGCGTCGGCCATCCCGGCGGGGTGCGGAAGCGGAGCGAGGACGTGGAGTCGGGCACGGAGAGAGCGTAGTGCGCGCCGACCGCGCCGGACGGCCCCACGTTCGGGGCAGGCGCGGGCGCCGGTCAGGGCTGCGGCGTAGCGTCCTCCGCATGGCATCACCCGAGGTCCGCAACGACACCGACGCACAGCAGTACTCCCTGGTCGAGGACGGCGAGGTCATCGGCTTCGCGGCGTACGAGGTCGACGGCGACGAGATCCGTTTCACCCACACCGAGGTCGACCCCGCCCACCGCGGTGGCGGCCACGCCTCGATCCTCGTCCAGCACGCGCTCGACGACGTCCGCGAGGGGTCCCTGCGGGTCGTCCCGATCTGCTCCTACGTCAAGGCCTGGATCGAGCGGCACCCGGACTACCAGGAGCTCACCACCCGCTAGCGTCGCGGATGCGCGGGGCTCAGTAGGTCCGGTCGAGCGTGCCGGGTCGCGCCTCGTGCCGGCCGGCGTGCCCGACCGACGGCACCCTGATGAGCACGTTCCCGCTGAGCAGGTCGTGGTCGTCGTCGCTGGGCGTCGGGGCCTCCTTCGGGAGGCGCGACTGCCGCTCGTACTCGGCCTGCGTCTCGTGACGGGTCGGGGCGAACACCTCGTCCATCATCGCGCCGACACCGCCGGATCCGCCGCTGCGTGTGGCCTTGTTCGACAGGTCGATCCACCCCACGCGATCGGCGACCCACATCACGACGGCCGCCGCGGCCACCGCCCCCAGGAGGATCAACCAGTTCACGGTCCCGACGCTACGTCAGTCGACCGGCCAGGACCTCCGCCGCGCGGATGATCCTGTCGATCCGAGGCACGATCAGGGGACCCGCTCGAGCCACTCCCGCGTCGCGAACTTCGTCTCGACGAGCTCCCGGGCCCGAGCGCGCTCGCGCTCGGTCACGTGCCCCTCGTGTGCCCCGTAGAGCTTCGTGAACGTGCCGATCAACCGGTCGATGATCTCGGCGCGGGTGAGGCCGGTCTGCGAGCGCAGCGGGTCGACGCGCTTCGCGGCCGAGGTCGTCCCCTTGTCGCTCATCTTCTCGCGCCCGATCCGCAGGACCTCGACCATCTTCTGGCCGTCCATGTCGTAGCTCATCGTGGCGTGGTGGAGCAGCGCCCCGGTACCGAGTCGCTTCTGCGCGGCGCCGCCGATCTTGCCCTTCGTCGACGAGATGTCATTGAGGGGCTGGTAGTAGGCCTCGATGCCGAGGGACTTCAGCGCCTCGATCACCCACTCGTCCAGGTACGCGTACGAGTCCGCGAAGGTCATGCCCTGCACGAGGTCGGTCGGCACGTACAGCGAGTACGAGATGATCGCGCCGGCGTCCATGAACATCGCGCCGCCGCCGGAGATGCGGCGGACGACCTCGACGCCGTACTTCGCGGCTCCGGCCGGGTCGACCTCGTTCTTCAGCGACTGGAACGACCCGATCACGACGGCGGGCTGATCCCACTCCCAGATGCGCAGGGTCGGACCGCGGCGGCCGGCCCCGACCTCCTCGGTCAGGACCTGGTCGAGCGCGAGGTGCTCGTTCGGGCTGATCGGCCCCTCGTGCACGATCTCCCAGTCGTACTCCTGCCACGTCGACGCCCGCGAGAGCGCGCGACGGACCGCGACGCCGACCGACTCAGGGGTGAACCCGAGCAGCACCGCACCCTCGGGCAGCGCGGCGCGGACCGCGGCGGCGATGCCGGCCGCGTCGATCGTCGCGGGCAGGCCGTTCACGGCCTCGTCGATCAGCGGCAACGCGTCGTCCGGTTCGAGGAAGAAGTCACCCGCCAGCCGGAACTCCTGGATGCTGCCGTCGACGACCTCGAGGTCGACGACGACCAGCTTGCCTCCGGGGACCTTGTACTCACCGTGCACGGGACGAGCCTACGCCCGCCACCTGTCGGCCTGGAGGCTCGTGGCGGCCCCGCCCCGCGCCTCCAGGCCGCACCATCGTTGCGTCAGCCAGCGACGTGGCGGTCGAGCCACGTGACCAGGTCGGCGACCACCTCGTCGCGGTTCGTCTCGTTGTAGACCTCGTGCCGCGCACCCTCGTAGACGTGGACCTGCACGTCCGACAGCCGGCCGCGACGGCGGTAGGCCTGTGCGAGCCGCTCCACCGAGCGGGGCCCGCCGAGGGTGTCGTCGGACCCGACCTGCAGCAGCACCGGCAGGTCGTGCGGGATGCGGCGACGCGGCACCCCGAGCAGCCGCAGTGCGTCCGCGACCCCGAACAGCTTGATGACGTCTGCCTCGACCGCGAGCGGGTCGGCCGCGATGGCCTCGATGACGGCCCGGTCGCGCGTGATCCACTCGTACTTCGTCGGTCCGGAGCCCGCGTGCCGCGCGTTCAGGTCGCCGCTGTTCATCCACCCGGGCAGCCGGTACGCCGTGGCCGAGAGCACCACCCCGTCGTACCGCTCGGACGAGGTGTTCACGATCCGCTGCGCCATGAGCGAGCCCCACGAGTGCCCGAGGAGCACGAGCGGCAGCCCCGGGTCCTGCTCGCGCGCGACGACGCTCATCTGCTCGACGGCGGCGATCGCGGCGCGCAGACCCCCGGGTCCGAGTCGCCCGAGCTGCGCGTGGTCGCCGCCCCACTGCGCCAGACCGGTCCGGCCGTGCCCGCGGTGGTCGTTCGCGTGCACGGTGTACCCGGCGCGGACCAGGTCCTGCGCGAGCGGCTCGTAGCGGAGCCCGTGCTCCCCGACGCCGTGGGCGATCTGCACGATGCCCTTCGGCCGACCGGCCCGCCACGTCGAGTAGACGATCTCGACGCCGTGCGCGTCGGTGAACGAGGCGTCGCCCCGGGCGGCGGAGAAGGTCGGCACGGGTGCATCCTCGCAGACCACGGAGCCCGCGCGCGTGTTCACCCGGCGTTCACGCAGCGGGTCCTCGGCGGGCCTACCGTCACCGCCATGGACGTCCTCGTCACCGTCGTGCTGGTGATCGTGGTGGCCCTCGTGTTCGACTTCACGAACGGTTTCCACGACACCGCGAACGCCATGGCCACCTCGGTCGCCACCGGAGCCCTGAAGCCCCGGACCGCCGTGCTCATCTCCGCCGTCCTCAACGTGGTCGGCGCGTTCCTGTCCACCGAGGTCGCCGAGACGGTCTCGCAGGGCATCATCCGCGAGGGCCAGGACGGCATCCAGATCAGCCCGACCATGATCTTCGCGGGACTCGTCGGCGCGGTGCTGTGGAACCTCGCCACCTGGTACTTCGGCCTGCCGTCGTCGTCGACGCACGCGCTGTTCGGCGGACTGATCGGCGCGTCGATCATCGGCGCCGGCCTGAACTCGGTCGACTGGGCCACCGTCGTGTCGAAGGTGGTGCTGCCGGCGCTGCTCTCGCCCGTGATCGCCGGTGTGATCGCGCTCGTCGCGACCTACCTGGCGTACACCCTCACGCGGAACGCGACCACGCACGGTGCCGCGACGGGCTTCCGACACGGCCAGACGATCTCGGCGTCGCTGGTGTCGCTCGCCCACGGGACCAACGACGCGCAGAAGACGATGGGCGTCATCACGCTGACCCTCATCGCGGCGAACTACCAGGCCGCGGGGACCGGGCCGGCGCTCTGGGTGATCCTGGCGTGCGGCCTCGCGATCGGCCTCGGCACCTACACGGGCGGTTGGCGCATCATGCGGACCGTCGGCAAGAGGATCTCCGACGTGCAGTCCCCGCAGGGGTTCGCGGCGGAGACGAGCTCGGCGGCGACGATCCTGGTGTCCTCGCACCTCGGCTTCGCGCTCTCGACCACCCACGTCACCAGCGGGTCGGTGATCGGCTCGGGCCTCGGCAAGAAGCTCGCCGACGTGCACTGGTCCGTGGTCGGTCGGATCGTGGTGGCGTGGGTGATCACGCTGCCCGCGGCCGCAGTCGTCGGCGCCCTCGCGACCCTCGTGGCCTCGACGAGCACGGTCGGCCTGGTGGTCGTCGCGGTGCTCGCCCTGGTCGGTGGCCTCGGCTTCTTCCTCCTCGCGCGGCGGAAGCCGATCACGAAGGACACCGTCAACGACGAGCAGCCGGCCGGCGAGCCGGTGTCGGCCTGAGGAGGACCCGATGGACATCGACTTCGGCAGCATCGGCATCGTCGCCGGCGTGGGGTTCGTCGCGGCGGTCGGCGTGGTGCTCGTCTACACGCTCGGCCTGCGGCTGCTCGGGACCGGGCAGCCCGTCGACGCCGCCGGCGAGCGCACGGAGTACCGCGACGAGACCCCGCGGTCCGGACACACCCCACCGATCGCCCTGGCCGGAGCGATCGTGTGCTTCGCGGTCTGCGCCGGAGCGGTCCTGTACGGCATCTGGCTGACCATCCCGCAGTTCCACCAGTAGCGCCGGTGGGAGGATCGTCCCGTGCCCTCCCACCGGATCGTCGCTTCCCCCGAGACCGCCGTCGACGTGCTCACCGCCGAGCGCGACCCCGTGCTCCGCGTCGATGGCGGCGACACCGTGACCGTCCGGACACTGAGTGCCGCCGGGTACACCGAGCGGCTGGCCGCACCCGGGGCGGACGCACCGACGCTCCTCGACGGGCGCCGCGGGCACTGCCTGGTCGGACCGATCGCCGTCACGGGCGCGCGGCCGGGCCAGGTGCTCGCCGTGCGCTTCGACGAGCTCGTGCCCGACGACTGGGGCTACACCGGGTCCGGCGGGGTCGACACCCCGGTCAACCGGGCGCTCGGGCTCGCCGACCCGGCATCACGCGGCCCACTGCTCTGGGACGTCGACGCCGTCGGGGGCACGGCGCGGAACCAGCTCGGGCTCGGCGTCCGGACGGCGCCGTTCCTCGGGGTGGTCGGGCTCCCGCCGGAACCCACCGGGGAGCACTCGACGATCCCGCCGCGTCCGCTCGGCGGGGGCAACATCGACTGCCGCGAGCTCGTCGCCGGCTCGACGCTGTACCTGCCCGTCACCGTGGCCGACGCGATGCTCTCCGTCGGGGACGGCCACGCGGCGCAGGGCGACGGTGAGGTCTCCGGCACCGCGGTCGAGTGCGGGATGACGACCACGATGACGCTCTCGTTCCTCGACGACGCCCCGGTCGAGGGCGTCCACGCCGACACCCCGGCGGGGCGGATCACGTTCGGGTTCGACGCCGACCTGAACACCGCGACGACGACGGCGCTCGACCGGATGGTGGACTGGATCGCCGGACTGCACGGGATCACCCGCGGCCAGGCCCTGGCGATGGCGAGCGTCGCCGTGAGCATGCGCGTGACCCAGGTCGCGAACCGCACGTGGGGCGTGCACGCGCTGCTCCCCCACGACGCGATCCTGGGTCCCGACGCGACCCTCGGTCCCGACGCGACCTGAGCGCACGACGCGAGCCGCGCCTCCCGTTCGCCCGTTCCCTCCCGTCGCACGTGCGACGCCGGGTGGGAACGGGCACACCTGGTCAGGTCTTCCGACCAGGTGTGCCCGTTCCGACCAGGTACGGCCGGAGGGACCAGGAGAGGCGAGGCAGTGCCCGTCAGTGCGCGGAGTACCCGCCGTCGACCAGGTGGTAGCTGCCGCTGATGAACGAGGCCTTGTCGCTCAGCAGGAACAGCACGAGCGCCGCGACCTCGGCATCGGTGCCGAGCCGCTTGGCCGCGTGCTCGCCCTCGAGCGCCGTGAGCTCCTCGGCGGACAGGGACGCGCGGACCAGCGGGGTGTCGATGAAGCCCGGACCGACCGCGTTCGTGCGGACGCCCTGCGCCGTGTACTCGAGCGCGGCGACCTTCGTCAGCCCGACGAGCGCGTGCTTGGACGCGACGTACGCGGCGTTGTGCGCGATCCCGACCGAGCCGAGCACCGACGCCATGTTGACGATCGCGCCGCCGCCGGCTGCCAGGATCGCCGGGATCTCGTACCGGAGCCCGTAGAAGACGCCGTCGAGGTCGACCGCGCGGACCCGGTCCCACGCCTCGACGTCGTACTCGCCGATGGGCTGCGGAGCGGCGCCGATGCCGGCGTTGTTCACGGCGAGGTGGAGCGCGCCGTACGTGTCCACCGCGTGCTGGACCATCCGCTCGTTGTCGCCGGCCACCGCGGAGTTCGCCTCGAACGCACTCGCCGTGCCGCCCGCGGCCTCGATCTCGGTGACGACGCGCTGTGCGGCTTCGGCCTTGATGTCGGTGACGACGACCTCCGCGCCCGCCGCGGCGAGCTCCTTCGCGATCGCGGCCCCGATGCCGCTGCCACCGCCGGTGACGACGGCGACCCTGCCCTCGAACTCGGACATCTTCTCCTTCTTCCTCGACGTTCCGTCGATCGTGTACTGAGCAACACCTGTTGCACAACGAGCGTACACCCGGAGGGCATCCAGTTCGTTCGCTGAACTAATGAGGTAGGCTAACGGTCATGCCCGACACCTCCCTCGCCGCCGACCTCCGCGTCGCCGTGGCGCGACTGTCGCGGACCCTGCGCGCGCAGAAGGTCGACGCGAGCATGACCGACGGCCAGTTCTCGGCCCTCGCCCGACTGCACCGCGAGGGCGCCATGACCCTCGCCGAGCTCAGCCGCCAGGACGGCGTCACCCCGCCGAGCATGACGAAGTCGATCGCCGTGCTCGTGGACCGCGGCCTCGTGTCGAAGGTCGACCACGGCGACGACCGCCGCAAGGTGCTGCTCGCCGCGACCCCGGCCGGGGCGACCTTCGTGGAGGAGACCCGGCGGCGCCGCGACGACTGGCTCTCCCCGCGCCTCGGCGCCCTGACCGAGACCGAGCGGCACACCCTGGCCGAGGCCACCGAGATCATGAGGAGGCTGGCCCAGCAGTGACCGCCGTGTTCCGCTCCCTGTCCGCCCGCAACTACCGCATCTGGTTCGCCGGCGCCCTGGTCTCCAACGTCGGGACCTGGATGCAGCGCACCGCCCAGGACTGGATCGTCCTGACGAAGCTGTCCGACAACGATGCGATCGCCGTCGGCATCACGATGGCGCTGCAGTTCGGCCCGCAGCTGCTCCTGCTCCCCCTGACCGGACTGGCCGCGGACCGCTTCGACCGGCGCCGGATGCTCATGCTGACCCAGGGACTGATGGGCGCACTCGGGCTCGGCCTGGGGATCATGGTCCTCACCGACACGGCGACGCTCTGGTCGCTGTACGGCTTCGCCCTGGCACTCGGCATCGTCGCTGCGTTCGACACCCCGATCCGACAGGCCTTCGTCTCCGACGTCGTGCAGGGCGAGCACGTGTCGAACGCCGTCGCCCTGAACTCCGCGTCGTTCAACGCCGCGCGGCTCATCGGCCCGGCGGTCGCGGGCGTGCTCATCGCCGCGATCGGCTCCGGGTGGGTCTTCGTCATCAACGCCGGCTCGTTCCTGGCCGTCCTCGTCGCGCTCCGCTTCGTCGACCCCGCGCAGCTCGCCGAACGGGTTCGCCCGAAGCGCGGCAAGGGGCAGATCATCGCCGGTTTCACCTACGTACGGACCCGGCCGGACATCATCGTGGTGCTGTGCATGATCTTCGTCGTGGGCACGTTCGGCGTGAACTTCCCGATCTTCACCTCGACGATGGCACGGGTCGAGTTCGGCAAGGGCGCCGGCGAGTTCGGCCTGCTGAACTCGGTCATGGCGATCGGCTCGGTCGCGGGCGCGCTCCTCTCCGCACGGCGGGACCGCCCACGGATGCGCACGCTCGTGATCGCCTCGGCCGGCTTCGGACTGGCCTGCACGGCGGCCGCGGTCGCCCCGACGTACTGGACCTTCGCGGTCGTGCTGGTGTTCGTCGGCCTGGCCTCGCTGACCTTCATGACGACGGCCAACGCGCTGGTGCAGACCACGACGAAGCCCGCGATGCGCGGTCGCGTGATGGCGCTCTACATGGCGATCTTCGCCGGCGGCACCCCGATCGGTGCCCCGATCGTCGGCGCCGTCGCCGATGCCTGGGGACCGCGGTGGGCGATCGTCGTCGGGGCCGCCTCCGGGTTCGTCGCCCTCGCGATCGCCCTGGTCTGGCTCATCCGCTGGGAGCACCTGCGCCTGCGGTACGACGCGGACGCGCGGCTGCACCTCGCGGTCACGCACGCGGTGCCGGTGGTCGGCACGCGGGCGTCCCGCGCCGCGGTGCGGCGCGACCTGGAGCGCGACGAGGCGGTGGCGGACCGGTCCAGCGCGGTCTGACCGGCCGGGAGGCGCGGCGCACCGCCGCCACGCGCGCACCGTGACCACGTGCCGGCCCCGAGGCGCGGGGAGACCCCGCCACGAGCCTCCCGTCCGGTGTCACGACGTCGCCGACAGGAGCTGCTCCGATCGTGGCGGCAGCGGAGACGGCGGTGGCGCTGCTCAGCGAGCGGGTGCCGCCACCGCGAAGACCCGATCCTCGAGCGCCCCGACGACGGCACCGACGGCCGCGGCGAGCCCGTCCGCGGCGGCACGGATGCCGTCCGGAGCACCGACGTCCACCCGCCCGAGCGCCGATCGCGCGATCCGGAACGCCTCGACCTGGTCGTCCACGCAGGCCGGCGCGACGTCGGCCAGGCAGTCGTCCGCCCGCGCGGCGAGGAACGCGAGCGACCGCGGACTGTGCGATTCGTGGAGCAGGAACCCGGCGGCCTCCTGCGGGGCGACGCCGGCGTGGTCGCGCCCCCGTCGGAAGGCCTCGCCGGCCCCGCACGCCCGCAGCGCGGTGGTCCACGACGCCGACGAGCCGGCGTCCACGAGCGGGGACGCGAGGAGCCGCGCGGTCAGCCCGCACCGCAGCAGGGACCTGCCCAGGGTGAAGAACTCCCACACCTCGTCGCGGCTGACGTCGCCCTCGACGACTCCGACCGCCAGCGCGCTGCGTTCCCGCACCCAACCGAGGAACTCGTGCGCGCGGTCGACGGCCACCTTGCGGGGCATGCGCGAGCGGGTGACGTCGAGGCAGTCCCAGAGCTCCGTGGACACGACCTCCCGAGCACGGCGGGCGTGGTCGCGCGCGACGCCGACGGCGTGGGCGACCGATGCCGGTTCGTGCCGGTCGAGTGCCAGCGACTCGAGGACGGCCGCCCGGTCGCGACGACGCCCGGACGAGCGTGCACCCACGACGCGGTGCAGCGCGGAGCCGACCACGGACTCCTCGTCGACGACACCGGCGTCGGGTCGGACGACGTAGACGTCGAGCATCCGCGCGACGACGTCTGCACGCTCGACCGCGCTCCCGACGTGGAACACGCTCCCCGCGAGTCGGCTCAGCACGTCGGCTCCTGCATGCGGCGAAGCTACCGACCTGGCGTTGCGACAGTGTTTCGGAGCCGCGTCACGGGTGTTGCGACCGGATCCGTCGGGCGCGCTCCCAGCACATGCTCGCTAGACAATCTAACTAGAGCGTCTAGCATTGTCGGTATGACGACCGAGGTGACGAACACCACCACGGGCTTCTGGTACGGGGCAGGATCCAGGGTCGACGCGGTGGACGTACTGAACGCGCTCCGCAGGTACCGGAGCGCAGAGAGTGCCGCGCAGCGCCGGGCGCGCGAGGCACTGGGCATCGGGGAGAACGCCCTGCTCGCGCTGCGGATCCTGCTGGACGCCGAGTCCGAGGGGCGCTCCGTGAACGCGAAGGAGCTCGCCGACCGACTCGAGATCACGCCGGCGTCGACCTCGGCGCTCGTCGACAGGTTGGTCCGCAGCGGCCACGTCGAGCGGCACGCCGACCCCCACGACCGCCGCGGGGTGATCCTCACCGCGTCGGGCGGATCGATGCGACAGGTGCTGCAGGTGATCGACCAGCTCGACACCCGCGCGATCGAGGTCGCCGAGCACCTCCCGCAACAAGACATGGGCGTCGTCGTCGCGTTCCTCGAGGAGATGGCACGGGTCGTGGACCACGAGGAGGACGAGACCACGACGGAGCGCTCCGCGTAGCCTCGGCACATGCGCAGCACTCCGGAGGAGCCCGTCGGGATTCCACCGCGCGGCACGGGCGATCCGCAGCCGAGCGGCCCCGTCGACCACCACCCGCGCGATCCCGAGGACGACATGCCCCTGGCCGAGCTCGACGCACGCGCTCGCGCGGACGCCGCGCTCCGGCGCATCCGGGACGGTGCCGACCCCGCACGGGAGGCCTTCGACCTGGCGAACACGATGAACGACGAGGCCGTCGGGCGGCTGCGCGGCGCAGTCCTGCGGTGGTTCCGCCGCGACTGACCCCGTGACCGCCGGGCGGTCGCCGTGCAGGCGGACCGGACTCGGCCGGTCCTCGCTCAGGCCGACTGCGGCCGGTCGTCGGTGAACGCCGTGCCGACGGCCGCGATGTCGTCCGCGCCGTGACCGTCGGCACTCGCCCGCGCGTAGACCCCGTCGAGCGCATCGAGCAGGGTCGTCGACACGCCCGCGGACCGAGCAGCATCGCCGATCAGGCCGATGTCCTTCCGGAGACCGTCAAGGGCGAACTGCGGCGCGAGGTCCCCGCCGATCATCGAGGCACCCTTGGTGTGCGCGTAGGGCGAGTCGCTCGCGGTGCCGTCGATCGCGTCGAGGAACAGCTGCGGGTCGAGGCCGAGGGCACGGGCGATCGCGAGCGACTGCCCCGTCGCCGCGGTGATCGACGCGATCCAGGCGTTGGCGGCGAGCTTCAGTGCCGTCCCGTCGCCGACCCGCTCCCCCGCGCGGACGGTCTTCGCGCCGACGGCGTCGAGCACCGGGTCGATCCGCTCGAGCACGTCCGCGGGGCCCGCGGCGAGCATCGTGAGCTTCCCCTGCTCCGCGGGGGCCTTCGTCCCGAGCATCATCGCCTCGACGAGGGTGATGCCGTACTTCTCGGCGAGCTGCACGACGGTCTCGGTGCCGGCGACCCCGACGGTCGACGCCTGCACCCACACTGCGTCGGCGGGAGCATCACCCGCGGCGGCCTCGAGGACGTCGACCACCGCGTCGGTGTCGAAGAGCGTCAGCAGGACGACCTCGGCGTCGGTGACCGCGGCGGCGGCATCCGTCGCCACCGTCGCCCCGTCGTCGCCCAGCGGACGAGCCCTGTCGGCGCTGCGGTTCCAGACGGTCACCTGGTGCCCGTCGCGCAGCAGGGACTTCGCGACCCCTGCACCCATCGTCCCCGTGCCCAGCACCGTCACGCGCACCAGTGTCTCCGTCCTTCGTCCGGCACCGTGCCGGCGACGATCTCGACGCTACGCCTGCGAGGGGACGACCGACCGTGCCGGACCACAGGCCGATCGATCAGGACGACGGGTCAGAGCAGGCCGCGCGCTGCGAGCCAGGGCGCGGGGTCGACGGGCGTCCCGCCGATGATGACCTCGAAGTGCAGATGCGGCCCGGTCGAGATGCCGGTGCTGCCCACGGCGCCGACCTGCTCGCCGGCCGACAGCGTCTGACCGGGCAGGACGTCGATGCGCGACAGGTGCCCGTACCGGGTCTGCGTGCCGTCGGGATGTGCGAGGAGCACCTGGTTGCCGTACCCGCCGAGGGGTCCGGCGGAGACCACCCGTCCGGGCATCACGGCGACCACCGGCGTGCCGGCAGCCGCGGCGAAGTCGAGGCCGTGGTGGTTCGTCGAACAGGCACCACACCCGGCGACCTGGCGTCCACCGAAGCCTCCGGCCGTCGGGATCGTGCCCGCGACCGGGCGGACCGCGCCCGCGCCGGTCGTGATCTGCACACCGCCGTGCCGGGCACTACCCGCGCGGGCCTGCCGCACGTCGAAGCCGTCGCGGGTCACGGTGACGGTGACCCCGGACGCGACGCGGTAGTGCTGCCCCGGTGCGGGCGCGACCTGGCGCGCAGGAGTGGGCGCAGCCGTCCGCTCGGTGACGAGGCCGAGCCCGGTGGGGTCGTCGAGCGCCGCGGCCGGGGTCGCCCCGGAGACGACCAGGCAGGCGGCGAGGGCCGAGGCGGTCACCGGGAGGCGCCGCGCCGACCATCCTGAACGTGCAGTCGGGAGCCCTGCAGGGTGCCGCGTCCGCTCGGTGACGACGGATCCGGAGGTGGCCGCCGACCTCCCGCGCTCGCGGAGCCCGTGGCCGCGCTCGCGGAGCCCGCGGCCTCGCTCGCGGAGGTCGCGGCGGCGCGGCAGGGGCGCCTCGCGCCGGGCGTGTGGGGTGGTGGTGGACACCGGGGCGGCGGCAGGGGGGACCGCCGCCCCGGTGGTCTGGTGGCCGACTCGGACGGACCGGGCGACGGCGTCGTTCGCCGCCCGGCGCGCCGCTCCGCGGGGACGGATGGGCGACGTCGGTGCCGGCCGTGTCGATGCCGGCTGTGTCGGTACCGATCGTCTCGGCGGCGCGGCGAGGGCGCTGTCGGTCGTGGTCATCGTGTCGGTGGTCGTTGGGGTCGTGGTGTCGTTTCGGACGGGTTCGGTCGCTCGGACGTCGTCGGACCGCGGCGCGGTGTCGTCCGGCTCAGCCGCGGACCACGCCGTCGCGGGTGATCCGCTCGAGCTCCCCGACGACGGCATCGACGACCGCGCGGGTGATGGCGTCGGTCACCGCCTCGACCAGGGCGAGCTGGTCGGGAGTGACCGCGACCTCCTGCGGGAGCGCGGTGCCGACCCGCTGCGGAATCTCGTCGATCGCGGCGACCAGGGCCGCCGGCACGAGGGCGGAGCGCATCGGGGACACCGGGGCCGTCAGCGGCGAGGTGGGCGCGGGGACGACCCGGGTCCGCGCGGCGGTCACCGAGACCGCTGCCGCCGGAGCCTGCGACGCCGGAGCCGCTGCCTTCGCGGTGGAGCCGGCGCGGGGAGCGCGCTGCGAGATCGAGTCGAAGAGGGGCGTGGAGGACATGCTGCTTGCCTTCCGGTCAGTGGTGGTCCGGACCGTCCTGGGCGGTCCGACTGGGCTCGTGCCTCGGGCACGAGCACGATTCAACCACTGATATGCAGAATGTGCAATAGCGCGTACGAGATCAGTCCGGTTCGACCGCCTGCGTCGGGTCGTCTCGTCGGAGCACCTGCTTCACCCGCTCGACGATCGTCGACGGCGGGTTGTTGTACGCGTTCGCCGGTTCCTGACCGCTGAGCGCCTGGATCGCCTCCATCACGGCGTCCGTCGCGTGTCGCCGGGCGCGTCCGGACGAGGCTTCACCGAAGTGGGACAGGTCCATCGGCGCGCCGAACTCGATCGTGACGCGGGCGAGCCTCGGCAGCCGTGACCCGACGGGCTGGACGTCCTCCGTGCCGGTGAGGGCGACCGGCACGACCGGCGCCCCGCTCGTCAACGCCAGCCAGGCCACACCCGTCCGACCCTTGTAGAGCCGACCGTCGAGGGACCGGGTGCCCTCCGGGTAGATCGCGAAGGCCTCGCCGGCCTGCAGCCGCTCGAGCCCCAGGTCGAGGGCGTGCTGCGCCGCGGCTCCGGCCCCGCGCTCGACGCCGATCGCGCCGATCCCGCCGAAGAACGCCCGCGAGACGGCACCACGCAGACCGGTGCCGGTGAAGTACTCCTGCTTCGCCAGGAACGACACCTTGCGCGGCGCCATCAGCGTGATCGCCGGGGAGTCGATGAACGAGCGGTGGTTGCTCGCGAGGATGACCGGCCCGTGCCTGGGGACGTTCTTCCGTCCGACGATGCGCGGGCGCCAGACGAGACGCGCGAGCGGTGTCACCACCGCTCGGCTCATCGTGGTGGCGAACTTCGTCGTACCGGGCACCGGGCCTCCTCGTCGTGGGAGGTTCCGAGTGTAGTGAGCACCGTCGCGGCCACATTCCGACTGCGGAATGCGTCTGCGGACTCTGCTGCGAATGCTGCTGCGCGAGCGCTCAGCCGTGCGAGGCGACGACGTCGAGCACGGCCCGTCCGTACCGCTCGAGCTTGGCACCGCCGATCCCGGAGATCTCGCTCAAGGCGTCCTCGTCCGCGGGCTTCACCGCGGCGATCCCGCGCAGCGTCGCGTCGTTGAACACCACGTACGCCGGGACCCCCTGCTCGCGCGCCTGTGCCGCCCGCCACGCACGGAGCGCCTCGAACAGCCCCATCGCCTCCTGCGGGACGTCCGTGACCGCCTGGCGTCGTGCACGCGAGGCCCGCGGAGCGCGCACCGGGTCGCGGCGCATCAGCACGCGTGTCCGGCCGCTCAGGACCTCGGCGCTCGTCGGGCTGAGGACCACGGTGCCGAAGCCGTCCCCGGACACCGCGGCGTAGCCCTGCGCGAGCAGCTGCCGCGCGACGGCACGCCACTCCCCCTCGCCCAGGTCGTTGCCGATGCCGAACGTGGCGAGCGAGTCGTGTCGGAGCTCCTGCACGCGCGGCGACTGCTTGCCGACCAGGATGTCGACGAGGTGCGCGACGCCGTACCGCTGACCACGCTCGCGCTCGAGGCGCACCACCGTCGACAGGAACTTCTGCGCGGGCACCGTGCCGTCCCACGGCTCCGGCGGCGCGATGCACGTGTCGCAGTTGCCGCACGCCGTCGACTCCTGCCCGAAGTAGGCGAGCAGCCGGACCCGGCGGCACTCGATCGTCTCGCAGAGCGCCAGCATGGCGTCGAGATGGGCGCTGAGCTGCCTGCGGTGCGCCGCGTCGCCCTCGGACTGGTCGATCATCCGCCGCTGCTGCACGACGTCGTTCAGCCCGTACGCGAGCCACGCCGTCGACGGCAGCCCGTCACGGCCCGCACGCCCGGTCTCCTGGTAGTACCCCTCGACCGACTTCGGCAGGTCGAGGTGCGCCACGAAGCGGACGTCCGGCTTGTCGATGCCCATGCCGAAGGCGATCGTCGCGACCATGACGACGCCGTCCTCGCGCAGGAAGGTCGACTGGTTGCGCTCGCGGACCTTCGCGTCGAGGCCGGCGTGGTACGGCAGCGCCGGGATCCCCTGGTCGGCGAGCGCCGCCGCGGTGCGCTCGACCGAGTTCCGCGACAGGCAGTAGACGATGCCGGCGTCGCCGCCGTGCTCGGTCTTGATGAAGGTCAGGAGCTGCTGCAGCGCCCCGGTCTTCGGCTCGATGCGGTACTGGATGTTCGGCCGGTCGAAGTCGGCCACGAAGTGTGCGGCGTCGTCGAGCCCGAGCCGACCGGAGATCTCGCGGTGGGTCTGCGGGGTCGCCGTCGCGGTGAGGGCGATGCGTGGCACCGTCGGCCACCGCTCGTGGAGCACGCTCAGCTCGAGGTAGTCCGGCCGGAAGTCGTGCCCCCACTGGGCGACGCAGTGCGCCTCGTCGATGGCGAACAGGGCGATGCGCGCGCGGTCGAGCAGGGAGCGGGTGGACTCGAGCCGCAGCCGCTCGGGCGCGAGGTAGAGCATGTCCACCTCGCCGGAGACGACCGCCCGCTCGACCCGGGCACGCTCGTCCGGGCCCTGCGTGGAGTTGAGGAAGGCCGCACGCACCCCGTTCGCGGCGAGGGCGTCGACCTGGTCCTGCATGAGGGCGATGAGCGGCGACACGACAACCCCGACGCCGTCGCGCACGAGCGCGGGTACCTGGTAGCAGAGCGACTTGCCGCCGCCGGTCGGCATGAGCACGAGGGCGTCGCCGCCGGACACGACCTGGTCGATGATCGCGGCCTGCTGCCCCCGGAAGGCGTCGTAGCCCCACACCCGGTGCAGGACGTCGAGCGCGGCAGCCCGCGTTGGCGACGGCGAGGTCGGGGTCGTCGTGCTCATGCACCCAGCCTACGAGCGCGGGGCGACACCCACCGTCTCGTCCACAGGCGCACCGGCGGACGAGCCGGCCACGGTCGCCCGGCGGTCCGTCTCGGGACCGCGGGCCGGCGCGACCGCCCAGCCCGTGCCTCCCGGGCGGGTCCACTGCCGCCCCTCGGCCCAGGCCGGGGCCGGACCGCGGAAGCGGGGCGCCTCGTGTCCCGGGAAGCGACGATCGAGCCTCCGCCAGGTCGCCAGGAGCTCGATCATCCCCCAGAAGGCGAGCGAGGTCGCGAGCGTGACCAGGAAGCCGCCCGCGGTGCCGTCCGAGGCGTCGAGGTCGATCTTCGACCAGCCGGGGGCCTGCAGCACGAAGATCATGATGTTGTTGAAGGCGTGCTGCAGGACCGTGGCCTCCATGCCGCCGGTGCGCAGGACGATGATCGCGGCGATCAGGCCGAAGGAGCCGACGTCGAGGATGCCCCACACGTTGTAGCCGTTCGGGATGTGCCCAGCGGCGAACACGACGGTCGACACCGCGACGGCGATGACGACACCGACGACCCGGACCGGGATCCACGACGCGATCGTCTGGACGAGGAAGCCGCGGAAGACGTACTCCTCGGCCGCGCCCTGGAACGGCACGAGCACCAGGACCATCACGATCGTGAGCGTCAGGGTGGCGGGCGACACGGTCGACTGCCCGATGGCGTCGTGGTCCCAGCCGAAGCCGCCGTCGAACGAGAACATCCCCCACGTCTGCAGCAGGAACATCGGGATCGCGATGACGATCGTGGGCAGCAGGCACCAGAGCGTCCAGCGCCAGCGCACCCGGAAGCGCGTCGACGACAGGATGCCCGCCGGGCCGATCCGGGCGATCTTGACCGCGAGCAGGACACCGGGCAGCAGCACCACCAGGGACAGCAGGGTCAGCGACAGGATGAGCGGGTCGGTGGGGTCGAGGGCGCCGCTCGTCAGGTCGTCCTGGAAGCCCGTCAGCCCCTCGGCGCCCTGCGTCGCACCGACCGGCACGAAGTACGCGATCGCCAGGACGACCTGCGTCGCGATGTAGTACCCGACCAGGAACGCGAGCGCGACGAGCGGACGCCACCAGCGCCAACGGGCATCGACACGGGGCAGGCGGTGGTACGGAACGCTCACCCGCGCAGGCTACCGGCCCGGGCAGGATGGGAGCCGTGCTCTCCGTCCTGCTCGGCCTGACCGGCGCGGTCGTCTACGGGGCCGCGGACTTCCTCGGTGGCCTCGCCGCCCGCCGGGTCCGGGCCGTCACCGTGGCGGCCGCCGCGGCGGCGGTCGGGCTGGTCCCGCTCGCGGTCGGGGTCCCGGTCGTCGGAGCAGCGTTCTCCGGCGCGGCCGTCGCAGCCGGCGTCGCCGCGGGCGTCTCGGGGTCGGTCGCGGTGCTGCTGCTGTACCGCGCGCTGGCCGTCGGCCCGATGAGCGTGCTCTCCCCGCTGACGGCGGTGTTCGCCGCGGTCACCCCCGTCGCGGTCGCGCTGCTCGGCGGGACGGTGCTGTCGCTCGCCGCCTCGGTCGCGCTCGTGGTGGCGGTGGTCGCGGTCGTGCTGGTCGCGGCGGTGCGGGACACCTCGGGTGCGCGGGTGACCGCGGTCGGGATCGTGACGGCTCTGGTGGCAGGGTGCGGGTTCGGCGGGATCGTGCTCGCCTACGACGCGGCACCCGGGGACGCGGGGGTCGCGACGCTCCTGGTCGGCCGGGTGGTGCAGACGGTGCTGCTCGGGGCGGTGGCGATCGTGGTGGCGGTGCGGTCGGGACCGGTCCGGACGGGAGGCGCGGACCACGTCGCCCCGTCGGCGTCCGCCGTGCGGTCTGCCGCGGGCGGTGTCCGTGGGCAGCGGCGGCCGGGCTCGTCGCGGTGGTCGGGCCGGTCCCGCTGTTCGTCCTGGTCGCGCTGGTCGCGCTGGTCGCGGTGGTCGCGGCGGACCGTGGTCGCCGTCGTGGCCTGCGGGGTGCTCGACGCCCTGGCGAACGCGTGCATCCAGGCGGCGCTGCACGTCGGCTCGGGCGGCGCTGCGCTGCCGGTGGTGAGCGTCCTCAACGCCCTGTACCCGATCGGCACGGTGGTGCTCGCGGGCGTGGTGCTGCGCGAACGGCTCACCGCGGTGCAGTGGACCGGGATCGTGCTCGCCTTCGTGGCCTCGGTCGGGTTGGCGCTGGCGTAGCTCAGTCGTCGGCGATGAGGCGCTTGCCGAGCGAGACCGCGCGGTCCGGGGCGTACCCGAGCGAGGCGTAGAACCCGAGCACCTGCTCGTTGCCCTCGCGCACCTGCACGTTGATCTTCGGGCACCCGCGCTCGAGCAGGAGACGTTCGAACTCCGCCATGAACGCCCGTCCGAGCCCGGAGCCCTGCAGGTCGGGGCGGACCGCAAGGTAGTTGACCCAGCCGCGGTGCCCGTCGTAGCCCGCCATGCCGACGCCGACGACCGCGGTCGCGTCCTCACCGTCGGGCTGCTCGGCGACCAGGAAGAACTCCGGCTGCTCGGCGACCTTGCGCGCGATGTCCCGCCGCGGGTCGTTCCACGGCCGCAGCAGTCCGCAGGCGTCCCAGAGGGCGACGACCGCATCGGTGTCGTCGGGGCGGAACACCGGGGTCATCCCGCCACGCTAGCGGGACACGTGTGCATCCACAGGTTCGAGGACTCGTCACGTGCTCGTCGTCGTGGTCTGATAGACCTGTCCGACCACCTCTTCCGGATCAGGAGCACCGTGACCGCACACGACACCGCCCCGACGCGCCGCTCGGTGCGCGAGGACGAGGCCACGCGGCCGCCACGGCGCACCAGGCCTCGCCAGACCGTCGGCGGCGCACTCGTGTCCCTGCTGGCGGAGCTGCTGATCATCGCCGGCGCCGGGACCGGCCTCTACGTGGCGTGGACCGCGTGGTGGACCGACGTCGTCGCCGTGAACGAGCAGACGAAGCTCGTCGACGACCTCGGGCAGCGCGCGGCACCGAAGGTCGAGGGCTCCGAGCACCGCGGCGAGGCCCCCGTCCTCCCCGAACCGCCGGACGTCACGAGCGTCTTCGGCACGATGCAGATCCCCCGCTTCGGCGCGGACTACCTGCGACCGATCGGCGAGGGCACGGACCGCGAGCGGGTGCTCAACACGATCGGGCTCGGGCACTACCAGGACACCGCGATGCCGGGCGCCGAGGGCAACTTCGCCGTCGCCGGGCACCGCGTGACGTACGGCAAGCCGCTCAACCAGATCGCGGAGCTGAAGACCGGCGACGCGATCGTCGTCCGGGTGACCGACAAGGAGAAGGACTTCGACGTCTGGTACGTCTACAAGGTCACCGACTCGCAGATCGTCACGCCCGACAAGATCGAGACGATCGCGCCGGTGCCGAACCAGCCCGGCGTCACCCCCTCGGCCGAGGACCGCTGGCTCACCCTGACCGCGTGCCACCCGATGTGGTCCGCCAAGGAGCGCTACATCACCCACGCCAAGCTCGACTACTGGATGCCCGTCTCGGAGGGCACCCCCAAGGAACTCTCGGAGACGCCGCAGTGATCTTCCCGTTCGTCTGGCGGATCCTGCCCGGACCCGCCGCCCTGAAGGTCCTCGAGCTGCTCGTGCTGCTCGCCGTGATCGTCTACGCGCTGTTCACGTGGGTGTTCCCGTGGATCGCGGCCGACATCCTGCCGCCGCCCGACGGCACGGTGGACGCACCGCCGTCCCCCTGACCGCGGTCCGCGCGGATCGTCAGACGGTGGTCGTGACCCTCGAGCCGCCCTCGGCGGTGCGCCGCACGGCGATGCGTTCGGGGATGCGCTGCTTGAGCTCCTCGACGTGGCTCACGATCCCGACCTGACGTCCACCGGCGGTCAGCCGTGCCAGCTGCCCGATGACGTCGTCGAGCGTCTCGGGGTCGAGGGTGCCGAAGCCCTCGTCGACGAACAGGGTGCCGAGCGAGACCCCGCCGGCCTCGGCCTGCACGACGTCGGCGAGCCCGAGCGCCAGGCAGAGCGACACCGTGAAGGTCTCGCCGCCGGAGAGGCTCCCAGGTGCCCGCCGGGTGTCGGTGGAGTGGTCGTGGACCGCGAGGGCGAGACCGGTCCTGCGTGCCCGTGAGCCGGCTTCGCGCTCGTCGGAGGTCTCGAGGGTGAACCGCCCGCCGAGCATCCCCCGCAGCCGGTCGTTCGCGGCCGCGACGACGTCCTCGAAGCGCCGCATGAGCACGTACGTGCCGAGGGTGACGCCGCTCGGGTTCACCGCGGTCACGCCGTTGGCGACGTCGGCCAGTCGCACGATCGCTCGGCTCCGGGCGGACGTGTCGTCTCGGGCCCGGACGGCGCGGTCGACCTCGGTGGCACAGCCGGCCGCGGCCTCGGCCCGATCGGACGCCGAGACCGCCGAGCGCGCGGCGTCGTCGGCCTGCTCGGCCGCGGCGACGTGCGCTGCACGTGCGGCCTCCAGATCGAGTGGGGTGTCCGGTCCGGCGTCGAGGTCGTCGGCCGCGGCGACCACCGCGGGTTCCGCGAGGCCCGCGTCGACGACGGCACGCTCGCGGTCCGCCGCGACGACCTCGGCCTGCAGCGCGGTCCCCCGGTCCGGCGGGAGCAGCGCTGCCCGGGCCGCGTCGACGGTGTCGAAGCCCTGCTCCGCCAGCGTGCGGGCTACCTCGGCGGTCCGCTCGACCACGGTCTGCGCGGCCGACGCCGCCTGAGCCTCGGCAGCGGCGACCTCGACGGCCCGCGAGGCGAGGTCGTCGAGCTGACGGACGACCTGCGCGAGCGAGCGGTCGTCCGCTGTCCGGTCGCGGTCGTCGACGGGCACCCAGGGGTCGGCGGCGAGGGCGGCTGCGCCCAGCCGTGCGTCCGTGACGGCGGCGGTGTCGTGGTCGAGCCGCTCCCCCTCGGCCGTGCTCGTCGCGACGAGGACCGCGTGCTCGGCCTGCACGGTGTTGTGCTCGCGTTCGAGTGCCCGGGTGTCGTCGTCGTGTGCCGCGCGGCGCTGTTCGACCTCGGCGACGCGGACGGCGGCAGCATGGGCGGTGTCGACGCGAGCGGCGGCTGCCGCGACCTGGTCCGCCAGGGCGTCGGCGTCGGTGTCCCCGACCGCGGCGCGCAGTCGTTCGAGGTCCGCCCGCTCGACCGCGAGGACGGCCGCTGCCTCGGCGAGGGCACCGTCGGCGGCACGCGTGGCGTCGGCGGCGGCGTTCACGGCTGCCGCGTCGGGGTGGTCGTCCTGCGGCACGGCGACGTCCGGGTGCTCGGTCGCGCCGCACACCGGGCAGGGGTCACCAGGCACGAGCGCTGCACCGAGTTCGCCGGCGAGTCCGGCGATGCGTCGTGTCCGCAGGGCCTGCTCGGCACGCAGGAGCTCCTCGGCGTGGCGCCGGCGGGCGGCCACCGCCTGTTCCGCCCGGTGCACGGCGGCAGCGGCGGCGTCGCGGGCGTCGAGGTCCGCGCGCAGCCGCCGCAGGCGTTCGACCTCGGCTCGGGCGGCCTCGCCGTCACCCGCCGCGGCGGCGGCGGACCGGGCTTCCTCGACCAGGGCCGCTCGTCCGGCGGGACGCACTGCGAGCGCGCGGTCGAGCTCGGCCACCCGCTCGACGAGCACCGCGGCCCGGGCGGCGGCGTCCGCGCGCGCTCGGCGGCGGTCGTCGAGCGTGGCCTCGATCGTGACGAGGTGTCGGATCGCTGCGGCCCAGGCCGTCAGGTCGGCGTGCCGTGCAGCGACGTCGACGTCCGTCGGGACCCCGAGGCGCGTCCGGAGGTCGAGCGCCCGGCGGTGGTGCTCGTCCGCACGGACGCGGGCGGCGTCGAGGCCGTCGGCCGGCGTCGTGACCCGGGCGGCCCGGTCGGCGAGGGCGAGCCGGTCGCGGGCGGCCTCGACCCCGGCTGCAGCGTCGTCGAGGGCGCGGCGGCGTTCGAGGAGCGCCGCACGCCGCGCCCGTGCCTCGAGCCGTGCAGCCACGTCGTGCTCGTGCAGCCGCGCACGGTCCGCCGCCGCCACCGCCGCGGCGCGACGTGCTGCGGTGTCCTCCGCCCGAGCCCGGAGTGCATCGAGGGTCCCCGCCACCGAGTCCTCGGTCGCTTCCGGCTCACCGGCCGCCTGGGCGAACCGGTTGAGCGCGTCCCGGACCCGGGCGTCGGCGGACTCGACCTCGGCCTGGACCTCGCGACGGCGTGCGGCGAGCTCGTCGGCGGTGCGGTCGTAGACCTGGGTGCCGAAGAGCGACTGCAGGAGCTTCCGGCGGTCCTCGCCCGGCGCGCGGAGGAACCGGGCGAACTCGCCCTGCGGCAGCACGACCGTCTGCAGGAACTGCGCACGGTCGAGTCCGACGGCCCGCGTGACCTCGAGCCCGATCTCCGGGATGCGCGAGGACACCGGCTCGCCCACGGCGTCCGCCGGGCTCGCGAGCCGGAAGAGCTGCGCGGATGCCTGCTGCCGGACCGTCCCGGCACCGCGCTGCTTCGGTCGGTCGTACTGCGGCGTCCGACGGACCCGGAACACGCCGGCCCCGGTCTCGAACACGAGCTCCACGAAGGGTTCGACCCCGGGGTCCGCGTGCTGGCTGTGCAGGCGGTCGTGCGTCGAGCCCTCGCCCGCGAGGCCGCCGTAGAGCGCGAAGACCACGGCGTCGATGATGGTCGACTTGCCGGACCCCGTCGGCCCCTCGAGCAGGAACACCCCGGAGGCGGCGAGCGCCGCGAAGTCGATCGAGACGAGCTCGGGGTACGGCCCGATCGCGCGGAGTTCGAGTCGGTGCAGGTACATCAACGCCCCCGGTCGTCGTGCATGGCGAGGACGGCTGCCTCGTACGCCTCGGTCAGGACCGCGCGGTCGTCCTCGCTCAGAGCCGCGCCCGTGGCGAACGCGACGAAGTCGGCGGCGACCTCGACCGGGTCGGAGGTCGCAGTCACCGCCCGGACGGTCTGCCGTTCCGGGCGGTCGGCAGGCTCGTGGGTGATCGCCAGGGCGTGCGGGAAGTGGTCCTTCACGCGGGCGTACATCCGCTCCGGGTGGACCGTGTCGGTCACCGCCACGCGGACCCACGCGTCGGCGTCCCCGCGGTGCTCGCCGGACTCGATCGCGGTCATGGTGGTCCGCACGTCGGCCAGGCGACGCGGTATCGGAGCGGGCACGAGCTCGACCGAGACCGCACCGTCGGCGTCGAGCTCGACGAGGGTGACGCTCTTGCGCTGCTGCCGCTCCCCGAAGGAGAACGCCAGCGGCGAGCCCGCGTACCGGATGCGGTCGCCCGCGCCGACCCGCTGTGGCCCGTGGAGGTGGCCGAGCGCGATGTAGTCGATGCCGTCGAACACCGACGCGGCGACCTGGTCGACCCCGCCCACCCGGATGTCCTGTTCGCTCTCGCTCGGTGCAGCGCCGCTCACGAAGGCGTGCGCGACGACGACGCTGCGGGTGCCGGGGCGCGTCGCGAGGTCCGCGCGGATCCGTCTGGTCGCCGCCCCGACCACCGCCTGGTGCGACCGGGCGAGGGGTTCGTCGGGTACCTCGGCCAGGGCGTAGCGCGTCAGGTCGGGGTGCAGGAACGGGATCCCGTACACGGCGACCGGCCCGTCGTCGTCGCTCAGGAGCACCGGTGTGCCGATGCCGGCGGGCTCCGCCAGGATCCTGACGCGGTCGTGCATCACCCCTGCGCCGAAGCCGAGTCGCGCGGCGGAGTCGTGGTTACCCGGCGTCAGCACGACCGTCGCCGTCGCGGCCAGCCGTTCGAGCGTCCGGGAGAGGAGCCGGACGGCATCGACCGGCGGGATGGCTCGGTCGTAGACGTCGCCGGCGATCACGACGAGGTCGACCGAGCGCTCGCGGACGGTGTCGACGAGGAAGTCCGCGAACACCGACTGGTGTCCGAGCAGGTCCGCACCGAGCAACGTGCGGCCGAGGTGCCAGTCGCCGGTGTGGAGGATCCGCATGCCGTCACGGTAGCGGCGGCCGGGGACATCACCGGCGACCCCGTGCCGCCCTGTGGAGGACCGGGGACCACGGCGTTCCGGTGCAGGGACGTCAGCGCACGCAGGTCGTGCCGGAACCGAGTCCGAGGATGGACGTGTACTGGATCGCCACCGGCGAGCTCTGCACCGAGGTCCACGCGCCGGGCGCAGCGGCGTTGGTCTGCACCCGCACGGTGCGCTGGGCACCGAGGACGAGCGCGCCGCTGAGCGCGACGGTCGCGCTCCGGGCCTGCCCGTCGGCCGTTGTGGCCAGCACGGCGCCGGTGTTGTCGGTGAGGGTGAACGACCGGGGCGGGTCGCCGGCGTACGTCCACCCGATCACGACCGAGCCGTTCGAGTCCGCGCACGACAGGCCCGTAACGACCGGAACCGTGGCGGCAGCGAACTGGGCGGCCGTGCTCGTGGTCCGACCGAACGGAGCCGCCTCCGCCCGCGCGGCCGGCAGCACCACGCCCGCCCCGGCGACGACGGTGATGACGACGGCGAGGGCACCGGGTGTCCCGCCCCGCCAGACCTGTCGGACGCGCTGGACGGCGGCGCCGGCCGCGGAGCGGCCGTGCACGTGGGCGTGGCGCGCGACGGGGCGGGGCGACCAGCGGCGCGGACCTGTCGCGGTGCTGACCGCAGGGGACGGGGCGGTGGCGAGCCGCGCCTCCCGGCCGCCGCCCGTCCGTCCGCGACCGCTGGCACCACCGCCACCGCCCGCGGCCGGACCGTTTCCACGGTGCCGGGCGCCACGCCGACGCAGCGGGGCGTCGACCGTGCAGAGCAGCAGCACGGCGACGAGTGCGAGCGCGGCGGTCCCGACCTCGACCCAGCGGCCCTCGCGGACCCAGAGCACCGGAGTGGCGACGGACGGCACCCGCAGGACGGCCACACCGTGCACGGCGGACCGCTCGGTCGGCGTCGAGTCCGCCTGCGGGTTGGCGTCGCCCTTCGTGACGACGGTGCCGTCCGGGCCGGGTTCCACGAACCGGTGCATCCGCAGGTGTCCCGGCTGGTCGGGGTCGTCGGCGAGCAGGACCTGCCCGGGTCGGATCTCGGCGGGCGTGACCGGCCGCGACACCACGACGTCGCCGGGCACGAGCCGGGGAGCCATCGAACCGGTCATCACCGTCGTCGGGTGCCACCCGATCAGCGCCGGCGCGGCTGCCCACAGCGCGAGCCCGAGCAGCGTGGCGACGACGGCCCGGGCGGCCGTCGCGACGACGACACGCCCCCAGTCGACGGCGTCGTGCAGCACGTCGTGCGGGGTGTGACCACCGTGCACTGCGATGCTGACCATGACTGCCTTCGACCGGGGGCGTACGTTCCGACGGGACGTCCTGCTAGTTGTTCTGGGCCTCCCAGGTGAGGCCGATCGACGCGGTGGTGCCCTGCGCCGTGTTCGGGGTGTTCGCGGACACCGTGTACGTCACCCGGTAGACGCGGGTCTCGCTGGCGGCGCCGGTCGTGGTCCAGGCGCCGAGGCCCGACGCGAAGTTCGTCGCCTGCGTGCCGAGGTTCGGCAGCGTGTTCTCGAAGAGGGTCCCGCCGGTCGCCGCCGGGGTGAAGCCCGAGCACGAGGAGAACCCGCCGCCGGTGCCCTGCTCGATCTTGATCGTGGTGTTCTGCGCGAGCACGGACGAGGTGGACGGCGAGGTGGCATAGAGCTTCACGGTCGACGGCAGCGAACCGGTCGAGGTCACGGTGATGCACTTGCTGTCGGTCGAGCCGGGCTTGAGGTTCGTGGCGGTGAAGAGCGCGGTGTTCGCGTCGTCGTCCGTCAGTGCGACGGTGCCGGCCGTCCAGTTGCTGGTGGGGTTGGTGGTGGTGGCCGAGAACGCCGAGTACGAGGCGGTCGACACGACGACGCCCGAGGCGACGAGGGCGGCGGGCACGGCGATCCAGGCGGCGAGGCGAGCGGCGCGAGGGGACACACGGGACATGGTTGTCCTCCAGAGGAGAGAGATCCTGATCGGTGGCGGCTCCGGACCCGCGGTGGTTGGTCGCGCTACGGTGCCTGTTTGGTACGACGATCAAGCTACTTGCTCGACGTGATGATGACAAGTGAAGAAATACCCCCTCTGTTGGGGGTAGCTTGATCGTCGAGACACCTGTTGCCTGGGACCGAGCACGAGGACCCCTGACCCGGGTCCGCTCACAACCCTGACCGACCCCCGGTCACGCACCCGAGAAGAGCACCCGTGACGGACACCTCCCCCGCACTGCCGCCGCTGCCCCCGTCGCCGCTGACCCTGCCGCCCGCACCGGTCTCCCCCGACGTCGAGGTGATCGCCCCGGTCGACGACGTCGACGACCCCGGCGTCACCCGGCTGCTCGAGGCCTTCCGAGCGCTGCAGGTGCAGCACGGACGGGTGCTCGCGCACGAGAGCGCGACGCGGGGCCTCGGGACCACGGACACGCGCCTGCTGCTGCACCTCGCCGCCGCGGGGCCGACGGGCACCACGCCGAAGCAGGCCGGCGAGCAGCTCGAGCTGAGCACCGGTGCCACGACGTCGCTGCTCGACCGGCTCGAGCGCCACGGGCACCTGGAGCGCCGCCCGAACCCCGACGACCGCCGGAGCATCCTCGTGCACCTGACGCCGTCGGGCACGGCGGTCGCGCGTGAGGTCGCGGCCACCTGGGCCGCGGCGTTCCGCGACGCCGTGGCACCGGCCGAACGAGCGGGTGTCGCACTCGCGCTCGAGGGCGTCGGCGACGCCCTCGAACGACGTCACCGGGCGGCCACCGCGGGCTGAGCCCGCGTAGCGTCGGCCGCATGACCCCAGCGGAACTCCTCACCGAAGCGTTCGCCCGCGTGCCCGAGACCGTGGAGCGCGCTGTCGACGGCCTGTCGACCGAGCAGCTCGCGACCCGACCGGCCGCCGGCGCGAACACCCTCGCCTGGCTCGCGTGGCACACCGCCCGCGGACAGGACGCGCAGGTCGCGGACCTCGCGGGCACCGAGCAGGTCTGGACCGCCGACGGCTGGGTCGAGCGGTTCGGCCTGCCGTTCCCGGCCGACGCGCTCGGCTACGGGATGTCGAGCGAGGACGTCGGCCGGGTGCGCGCCCCCGCCGAGCTGCTGAAGGGCTACCTGCGGGCCGTGCACGAACGCACGGTCGCGTACCTCGGCACGCTCGCCCCGGAGGACCTCGACGAGGTGGTCGACGAGGCGTGGGACCCGCCCGTCACCCGGGGTGCGCGACTCGTCAGCATCCTCGACGACTGCACGCAGCACGCCGGCCAGGCCGGCTACGTGCGCGGACTGCTCTTCTTCTCGCGCTGACGCCTGAGCTGGGCTGAGACGAACGGGAGGCCCGGTGCCACTGGCACCGAGCCTCCCGTTGCGTCGTGTGGTCGCGTCTACCGCGCGGCGAGCTCCGCGACGATGCCGTCACCGGGGGCGGCGTCGACGAGGTCGGCCTCGATCTCGGCGTTCTCGAGGATGCCCTCGATCTTGCGGCGACGACCACGCGGCACGAGCGTGACGACCGTGCCCTCCTTGCCGGCACGACCCGTCCGGCCCGAGCGGTGCAGGTACGCCTTGTAGTCGTCCGGGGCGTCGGCCTGCACGACGAGCGACACGTCGTCGACGTGGATGCCGCGGGCGGCGACGTCGGTCGCGACGAGGACGTTCACCCGGCCGCTCGTGAGCAGCTGCAGGTTGCGCGTGCGGCGGGACTGGTTGAGGTCACCGTGGAGCGAGGTCGCGCGGATGCCGGCGTCCTCGAACTGGTCGGCGAGACGCTCGGCGTAGGCGCGGGTGCGGGCGAAGACGATCGTCTTGCCGTCGCCGGCGACGAGCTCCTCGAGCACCTGGTCCTTCTGGCGCTGCTCGACGACCAGCACGCGGTGGTCGATGGTCGAGGATGCCTGGTCCTCACCGGCGACCTCGTGGACGCTCGGCTCGTGCAGGAACTCGGACACGAGCGACGCGACCTGGGCGTCGAGCGTGGCGCTGAACAGGAGCTTCTGCGCGCGGTCGCCCTGCGGGGTGACCTCGGCCGTCGCGGAGAGGATCTCGCGCACCGGCTCGAGGAACCCGAGGTCGCACATGTGGTCGGCCTCGTCGAGCACGGAGACGACGACCTCGCTGAGGTCGAGCTTCCCCTTGTTCATGAGGTCCTGCACACGGCCCGGCGTGCCGACGATGATGTCGACGCCGCGCTCGAGGGCACCCTCCTGGCGGCCGTAGGGCACGCCGCCGTAGATCTGCGTCGTGAAGAGACCGACGGAGCGGGCGATCGGCTGCACGGTGCGGTCGATCTGCAGGGCGAGCTCGCGGGTCGGGGCGAGGATGAGCGCACGCGGGGCGCGGCCCATCCTGCGCTTCGTGCCGCCGCCGTGCTCCATGAGCTTCTCGACGAGGGGCGCACCGAACGCGATGGTCTTGCCGGAACCGGTGCGACCACGGCCGAGGACGTCCTTGCCGGACAGCACGTCGGGGATCGTCGCGGCCTGGATCGGGAACGGGCTCGTGGCACCCATCTCGGCCAGGGTGCGGGAGATGTTGCCGCCGATGCCGAGGTCGGCGAAGGTCACGCCCTCGACGTCGGCCGCGACGGTCGCCTCGGCCTGGAGCTTCTCGAGCTTGACGTCGTCCGCGGGGACGTAGGCCGGACGCGCGTCGTCACGGTCACGGCGGGGGGCGCGGTCGTCGCGGTCGAAGCGACGCGGCGCACGGTCGTCACGGTCGAACGAGCGACGCTGCGGGCGGTCGTCGCGGTCGAAGCGACGGGCACCACGGTCGTCGTCACGGCGCGGGGCACGGTCGTCACGGTCGAACCGGCGCGGCGCACGGTCGTCACGGTCGAACGAGCGACGCTGCGGGCGGTCGTCGCGGTCGAAGCGACGCGGGGCACGGTCGTCCCGGTCGAAGCGGCGCGGGGCACGGTCGTCCCGGTCGAACCGACGGGCACCACGGTCGTCATCACGGCGCGGGGCACGGTCGTCGCGGTCGAACCGGCGCGGGGCACGGTCGTCCCGGTCGAACCGACGGGCACCACGGTCGTCATCACGGCGCGGGGCACGGTCGTCACGGTCGAACCGGCGCGGGGCACGGTCGTCGCGGTCGAACCGGCGCGGGGCACGGTCGTCCCGGTCGGAGCGACGGCCACCGCGGTCGTCACGGTCGTACCCGCGTCCGCCGCGGTCGTCACGGCGCTGGCCGCCGTCACGCGGCTCCCAGTTCGGACGTGCGGGGCGCTCGCCCTGTGCGGAACGCCCGCGGCGCTCCTCGGCGTCCCAGCGCTGCTTCTGCCGCGGCTGCGACGGATCGGCGGCGCGGTAGCCGCGGTGCTTGCTGCTGCGCGCGGCGGGCGTGCCGTTCGCGTGGCGGACTCGGTCGTCGGCACGCTGACGCGCGCCCTTGTCGTACGGGGCCATTGCTACTTTCCGGGGTGCAGACGTCCGCGCACCCGGCAGCGACATCGGCGGGGGCTCTGAGGCGGAGAGGGGGTTCTTCCCGTCGTGGTCCGACGTGAATCCAGCCCTCGAGCGCACACACACCCAAACGAATCCCGCGGTCACGATGCCGCGGTGCCGAAGGCCGACCGAGAGAGTCTACGCGACCCGGGCGCGCCTGACCAGCCCCGTGGCCGGGCCGGGCGACGGGGCGGAGGTGGATCGTGCCTCCAGGCCGGAGCGGCCGTCAGGACTCGGCGAGCCGCCGACGTTGCTCGGCCACGTCGAAGTCTGCGGCGGGCCAGGTGAGCTGCATGTCCTCGAGCGCGCGGAGCAGGAGCTGCTGCACGGCGAGCCGGGCGTACCACTTGCGGTTCGCGGGGACGACGTACCAGGGCGCGCGGACCGTCGAGGTGCGGTCGAACACGGTCTGGTACGCCTGCTGGTACTCGTCCCAGAGGAGGCGCTCATCGATGTCCCCGGGGTTGAACTTCCAGTGCTTGTCGGGGCGGTCCAGGCGGTCGCCGAGCCGTTCGCGCTGCTCGTCCTTCGAGATGTGCAGCATGACCTTGACGATCGTGGTGCCCTGCTCGACCAGCCGGTCCTCGAAGTCGACGATCGCGCCGTACCGGCGGTCGATCTCCTCGGGCGGGGCGAAGGCGCGCACCTTCTGGATCAGGACGTCCTCGTAGTGGGACCGGTCGAAAACGCCGAGCTGCCCGGCCGCGGGGAGCTGCCGTTCGATGCGCCAGAGGAAGTCGTGCTCGCGTTCCTCGTCGGTGGGGGCCTTGAAGCCGGCGTAGTGCACGCCGTTCGGGTCGACCGCGCCGACGACGTGCGAGACGATGCCGCCCTTGCCCGCGGTGTCCATCGCCTGCAGCACGAGGAGCACGCGACGCTGGTCGCCGGCGGTGCTCGCGGCGTACAGGCGCTCCTGCAGCGCGGCGAGGCGATCGGCCCCTGCGGCGAGTGACTCGAGCCCGTCGATCTTGCGCCCGGGGTAGCCCGGCGTGCCGTCGGGATCGACGCGGTCGAGGCGGAAGCCCTCCTCGACGCGGAGCAGCGGTTCGGGGTCGGTGTTCCAGGCCTTGCGACGGCTCACGGGTCCTCCTGCGGGTGTATCGCCCATCCTGGCACCCGGCGGCACCCGGCGGCACCCGGCGGCACCGGACGCGGGGAGGTGCGGGCGGGGTGCGGGCGCCCGTGGTCGCCGGGCGATTCCGGGCGTACCTGGTGCTTGCGGGCATACCTGGCGGCCCCGGCGGTCTCAGGTGCTTGGTGCTCCCGGGCGTACCGAGCGGGAACGGGCGTACCGGGTCGATCAGTTCGGCCAGGTATGCCCGGTTCGACCAGGCTCGCCCGGTTCAACCAGGTACGCCCGGTTCGACCCGGTACGCCCGGTTCGACCAGGCACCGCAGCCACCGCGAGGAGGAGGCCGCTCACCCTGTCGACGGACGCGGTGTCGATCGGGCGGGGTTAGCGTGGACGGCGATGAGGTCCGGCCGCCGCACACTGCTCGCGCTCCTCGCCGCGGTCGTGGCGACGGGTGCCCTCGGGTCGTGCAGCGGTGCGCCGGTGGCCGACCGCGACGACGTCGTGACCGCCGATCCCGTGATCTACCCGCTGTCGCTGCGCTACCCCGGCATCGAGGTCGTCGCCGACGTGCCCTACGGCCGGGAGCCACTGCAGCGCCTCGACGTGTGCCTGCCGCCGGACAGCGCACCGGACACCACGGCGACCCCGACGACGACCCCGCGCCCGTCGCCGTCGCCCTCCGTGTCGGACGTCGCGACCGAGGAACCGACCGACGGAGGTGCTGGTCGGGACACCCGGGCCGACCGGCCTCGCGACGGGCGCCCCGCGGTGATGCTCGTCCACGGCGGGAGCTGGTCGCACGGCGACAAGGCCACCGCGGCGTACCGGGCGGTGTGCCAGTACCTGGCCTCCGAGGGGTTCGTCACCGTGAACATCGACTACCGCCTGGCGCCGACGGACCCCTTCCCGGCAGGCTTCGACGACGCCCGACGAGCGCTCGACTGGGTGTTCCGGCCCGCGACGCTGCAGACGTACGACATCGATCCGGACCGTGTGGGGCTCTTCGGCGGAAGCGCGGGCGGCAACCTCGTCGCGATGCTCGCGGTGACCGACCACGAGTCGACTGCGTGGGCGGCCGGGGACCGCATCCGGGCGGTCGTCGACCTGAGCGGTCCGACCGACCTCACGACGCGTTCGACCGAGCCGGACGGGGTGTCGGCCTCGTTCCAGCGCAAGCAGCTGCTGTACCTCGGCTGCCGGAGCTACGAGGACTGCCCGGCCGCACGGGCCGCCTCGCCCGGGTACCACGTCACCGACGAGACCGCCCCGTTCTTCGTCGGCCACTCCACCGCCGAGTTCATCCCGCTGTGGGAGTCGCAGGAGTTCGTCGCCACGCTCCGCGAGCACGACGTCCCGGTGACGTTCGTCGCGGTGGAGGGGACGGCGCACTCGATCGTGCAGCTCGACCGGGCAATGAGCGAGCGGGTGGTGGGGTTCCTCCGCGACCGGCTCCGGTGACGGACGACTGGACACGGTCGGGCCGTGCCCCGTGCGGGTGGCACCCGGACTCGGGTGTGCGGGGGTCGAGCGGCGACCGCAGACTCGGAGTGTGACCGACACCACGACCCGCACCGCGCGCCCCGTGACCGAGTGGCCCGCCCGGACCTCCGTCCGGAC
This sequence comes from Curtobacterium sp. SGAir0471, assembly GCF_005490985.1. Lineage (NCBI taxonomy): Bacteria > Bacillati > Actinomycetota > Actinomycetes > Micrococcales > Microbacteriaceae > Curtobacterium > Curtobacterium sp. SGAir0471. The sequence goes on along the minus strand of NZ_CP027869.1, from coordinate 588,580 downwards.
GTACGCGGAGCTGCTGCTCGGACTGTCCTTCACGGCCGCCGTGGCCTTCGGCGGCTACTCGGCCGTCACCGGCCACATGGCGATCGCCGCGCAGGGCGCCGCGATCGTGTTCCTCGTCACCCTGACGTGCGTGCTCGTGTCGTGGTTCCGCCAGGTCGAGGCCGAGGAGTCCGGCAGCCGCGACTGACGGCCACCGACGAGCCAGTCGCCGCGACTGACAACGAGCGACGAGCGGGCCGCCGCGACCGACGGCGATCGACGAGCCGTGCGGAGACCGCGCCGAGCCGTGCGGAGACCGCGCCGCGGCCGCCTCAGTGCTCCGTCGTGGCCTCCCGCTCCGCCTTCCGGTCGGCCCGACGCTCCCGGAAGCCCTCGACCACCGAGTACAGCGCCGGCAGCACCACGAGGGTCAGGAGCGTCGAGGACACCAGACCGCCGATCACGACCAGTGCGAGCGGCTGCGAGATGAACCCCGACTTGCCGGTCAGCCCGATCGCCATCGGCAGCAGCGCGAAGATCGTCGCGAGCGCGGTCATCAGGATCGGCCGGAGTCGACGGGTCGCGCCCTCGATCAGCGCCTCGCGCACGCGGAGCCCTCGGCGGCGGTACTGGTTGACGAGGTCGATGAGCACGATGGCGTTCGTGACGACGATGCCGACGAGCATCAGCAGACCGATGAGCGAGGCGACCCCGAGCGGGATGCCCGTCACGATCTGCAGGAGCAGCGCTCCGGTGGCGGCGAACGGCACCGACAGCAGCAGCAGGATCGGCTGGAGCAGGCTCCGGAAGGTCGCGACCATGATCACGTACACGATGAGGATCGCGACGAGCACGGCGAGCAGCAGCTGGCTGAACGCGGACGACTGGCTCGACGCCACCCCGCCGATCGTCGCCGAGGCGCCCTTCGGCAGGTCGAGGGCGTCGACGGCCTGCGTCACGTTCTGCACGGCCTGACCGAGGTTCGTCGAGTCCGGCGTCACGGTGATCGTCGCGGTGCGAACGGCGTTCGACGTGGTGATCGTGGTCGGCCCGTCGGACTGCTCGACCGTCGCGACGTCGGTCAGCGGGACCTCGCCGCTCGCGGTCGGGATCGACAGCGACTCGAGCGCGTCGATCGTGGTCGGCGGCTGCGGGTCGGCGATGTACACGTCGAGGGTGGCGTCGTCGATCTCGACGCTGCCGGTGTCCCGCGGCGAGACCGCGGCGGCGACGATCCCGCCCACCTGGGTCTCGGTGAGCCCGCGCTCGGCGGCCTTCGTCCGGTCGACCCGCACCGCCAGGTACGGCTCGGCTGCGGACAGGTTGCTGGTCGCCGAGGTCGTCCCGTCGACGTCGCGCATCTTCGTCAGGACCTGCTTCGCCGCCGTCTCCAGCTCGGACTGGGTCGGTGCGGTGACGTCGACCTCGATGTCGCTCGATCCACCGAAGCCACCACCCGCGCTCGACAGGCTCACCTCGCCCACGCCGTCGATCCGCCCGATGCGATCGCGGGCCGTCGACTGGATCGTCGCCTGGTCGGCGCCGGCATCGGTCGTGACGTTGTACTGCACGGACGCCGAGGCACCACCGCCGAACGCGGCCTGGATGGACTGGCCGCTCGAGCCGATCGTGGTCTGCACGGTCTCGACGCCGGAGACGTCCTGCAGCACCCGCTCGACCTTGCGGGCGGCGTCGGACTGCTCGTCGAGGCTGGTGCCGGGCTCGAGGTCCTGCGTCACGGTGAAGGTGTTCTGCCCCGAGTCGCCGAGGTAGTTCGTCTTGACGAAGGGCACGGCAGCCGCGGTGCCACCGAGGACGACCAGGGCGAGCACGAGGACGAGCGCCGGACGGCCGACCGCCCAGCGGAGGACGGGCAGGTACCCGCGACGCAGTCGGTCGGACGTGCCGGCGTCGTGCAGGTCGTCGGCCGACGCCAGCGCCCCGGTCGACGACGAGGCAGCCGCGGGCGACGCAGCCGTCGGCGACCCTGACGTGCCCGGCCCCGTGGTCTCGATCGACCCCGTGGTCGGCGTCGCGGCGTGCCGGTGGGTCCTCGGCGCCCGGAGCCACCAGTAGGCGAGCACCGGCACGATCGTCAGCGACACGAACAGCGACGCGAGCAGCGCCATCGTGACCGTCAACGCGAAGGGCCGGAACAGCTCGCCGACGAGCTCCGCGACGAACGCGACCGGCAGGAAGACCGCCACGGTCGTGAGCGTCGATGCGGTGACGGCACCGGCGACCTCGCGCACGGCGTCGAGCACCGCCCGCCCACGGTCGACACCGGGTTGCAGGTGCCGCTTGATGTTCTCGATGACGACGATCGAGTCGTCGACCACGCGGCCGATCGCGATGGTCAGCGCGGCGAGCGTGATGATGTTGAGGGTGTACCCGGCGGCCTGCATGCCGATCGCGGCGAGCAGCACCGACGTCGGGATCGAGATCGCGGTCACGAGCGTCGAGCGCCAGGACAGCAGGAACACCAGGATCACGACGACCGCGAAGCCGAGGCCGAGCAGCCCCTCCTCTGCCAGGGAGTCGATCGACTGCTGGATGTAGGGCGCCTGGTCGAACACCACGGTGAACTGCGGGTCGCCGGTGACCTTTGCCTCGATGCCGGGCAGGGCGTCCTTCACGGTCTCGGAGACGTCGACCGTGTTCGCCTCCTGCGTCTTCGTGATCGCGATGGTGAGCGCGGTCTTGCCGTCGACCCGGCTGATCGAGGTGCGCGGCGACTCCTCGATCTGCACGGTCGCGACGTCACCGAGCGAGGTCGGCGTGGAGGCCGTGCTCGCGCCCGTCCCGCCGGTCGCGCCCGTCCCGCCGGTCGCGCCCGTCCCGCCGGTCGCGCCCGTTCCGCCCGTCGCGGTCGTCCCGGTACCGCTCGCCCCGGTCTGGCCCTGGCGCTGGCCCGCAGCCGTCCCGCTCGCGGCCGTCCCGCCGCTCGACGATCCGGACGAATCCGAGGACCCCGACGAACCCGAACCGCTCGACGCCGTCAGGGGCAGCCCGCGGATGTCGTCGAGCGACGCGATGCGCTGCCCGGTCTGCACCGAGAGCGTCTTGCCGTCCTGCGTGATCGTGCCGCCGGGGATGAGCGTGCCGTTGTCGTCGAGCGCGTTCGAGATCGACTGCGTCGTGAGGCCCCGCGCCGCGAGCTCGTCTTCGTTCGGGGTGATCACGATGCGTCGGCCCGGGTTGCCGAAGACGTCGGCCTGGCGCACGCCGTCGAGCTTCTCGAGGTCGGGCACCGCCGTCGCGTTGAGCCGGTCGACGAGCTGCTCCTGGTTGCCCGACGCGGTGACGGCGAGCTGGAGCACGGGCAGGTCGTCGAAGGACCCGGTGACGATCTGGGTCTGCACGGTGTCCGGCAGCGACAGGGCGTTCACCGCGGTCTGGATCTTGTCCTCGGCGCTGGCCAGGTTCGACCCGTAGTCGAACGAAGCGGACACCACGCTCTGCCCGGTCGAGGACGTCGCACTCGTCGACTCGAGGTTCGGCACGACCTGGATCGCCTGCTCGATCTTCGTCGACACGTCGTTCGACACGACCTCCGGCGTGGCTCCGGGGTAGGCGCTGACGATCGCCACCTGGGGGAACTGGACGCTCGGGATGAGCTCCTGCTTGAGGTTCGTCAGCGCGACGCCGCCGAACACCGCGACGACGATCGTGACGAGCGCGATGAGGGCCCGGTTGCGGAGGCTGAAGACCGAGAGGAGGTGCACGACGCTGATCCTCGCAGTTCCACCTGCGAACCAGACCGCCGACCGACGATCTGTGGAGAGACCGCGCGACCGAGCGGTCAGACCACCGCGGCCAGCGACCCCCGGGCGCCTGCACCCTCACCGCCGATCCGCGACCACGCGCGCTCGAGCACGTCGACCAGGCGCTCCCGGTCCGTCGCGCCCATCGTGTAGGGCACGCGGAGGAACCGCTCGAAGCCGCCGTCGGATCCGAACACCCCGCCGGAGGCGAGCACCACCCCCTCGGCCCGAGCGGCGAGGACGAGTGCGCTCGACACCGGACGGCCGAGCCCGACCCACGTCGTCAGCCCACCTGCCGGGGACGGCACGTCCCACTCGGGCACCCGCGCGCGGAGACCGGCCACGAGCTCGTCGCGACCGGTGCGCAGGAAGGTGCGCCGTGCCTCCAGGACGGCCGCCGTGCGCGGGACGAGCTCGCGCGCGACGAGCTGGTCGAGGACCGGCGTGCCGAGGTCGCCCGTCGGGCGGGCGAGCAGCAGGCGCTGCAGCAACTCCGGGGCTGCACGGACCCAGCCGATGCGCAGACCGCCCCAGAAGACCTTGGCGGCCGAGCCGATCATGACGACCGAGGCGCCCGACGGGTCGGCCACGGCGAGCGGCGGCGCGGGGTCCCCGTCGATGCGGAGCTCGCCCATCGTCTCGTCGACGACCACCGTCGTGCCGGTCGTCGCCGCGACGTCGAGGAGCAACCGTCGGGTGTCGGGCGCCATGGTCGCCCCGGTCGGGTTGTGGAGCTCGGGCATGACGTACGCGACCGCCGGGGCGGTCCGGCGCAGGGTCGTCTCGAGCGCCGCCGCGTCCCACCCGGCACGCGCGTCCACGGGGACACCGACGAGCCGGGCACCGGCCTCGCGGAAGGCCTCGTGCGCGTGCGGGTAGGTCGGCGACTCGACGAGCACGGTGTCGCCGCGGCGGACGAGCACGCGCGCGAGCAGCGCGATCGCGTGCTGGGCGCCGATCGTGACGACGATCTGCGAGGGGTCGGTCGGGAGCCCGCGCTCCGTGTAGCGGTCGGCGATCGCGGCGCGGAGCCCGGGGTCCCCGACGGTGTCGTAGCCGATGCCGGCGAGCGCCGCGGGCACGTGCCGGACGGCGCGCTCGACGGCCTCGGCGACCTCGGGTGCGGCGTGCAGCGCGGCCTTCCGGAGGTCGAGCAGGTCGCCGGGCACCACGCCGCCGAGCCGCTCGGGATCGGGCCGGCCGGCCAGGTCGCGCGGCAGGTGCACGACGCTGCCGGACCCGCGCAGCGACACGACGAACCCGTCGTCCCGCAGCCGGGCGTACGCGTTCGCCACGGTGGTCCGCGAGACGCCGAGGGCCTCGGCGAGTCCGCGCTCGGCGGGGAGCCGCACGCCGAGCGGCACCCGCCCGTCGATGACGAGCACGCGGACGGCGTCGGACAGCGCCTCGTACGCGGGGGCGTCGGTGCCGTCCCGCCAGTCAGCGAGGAGCAGGGCGGCGGCGCGAGCACTGAGGGAGACCGGGGGCACGGGTCCACGCTAGCGCGATTGGCTCTCGACGGCCAGGCCAATCGGGAGCCAGCATCAGTTCATGCCCCGTTCCACCGCTCTCGTGCTCCGCTTCGTCCAACTCGCCGTCGGGCTCTTCCTCTACGGCGCCTCGACCGCGCTGCAGGTCCGCGCGGTCGTCGGCGTGGGCTCGTGGACGGTGCTCACGCAGGGCCTGGAGAACGTCCTGCCGTGGTCGTTCGGCGTCGTCACCGTCGTGTCGAGCGTCGTCATCCTGCTGCTCTGGATCCCGCTCCGCCAGAAGCCCGGGATCGGCACGCTCTGCAACGTGCTGGCGATCGGCCCGTCCGCCGACCTGGTGCTCTGGCTCGTGCCGGAGCCCGACGGCCTGGTCCCCCGGGTCCTGCTGTTCGCCGCGGGGCTCGCGCTGCTCGCGGTCGCGACGGCCTGCTACATCGGCGCCGGGCTCGGTGCCGGCGCCCGGGACGGCCTGATGGTCGGCGTGCACGAGCGGTTCGGCTGGCCGCTCTGGCTCGCGCGCACCGTCATCGAGGTCACCGTCGTCCTGGTCGGGTGGCTGCTCGGCGGCGACGTCGGGGTCGGCACGGTGGTCGCGGCGTTCGCGATCGGCCCGATGGTGCAGCCGCTCATGCCGCTGTTCCGCCGCCTGCCGTGGTCCCCGACGCGGACGGACGACGGGACGACCCGCTCCGTCCACGGATCCGGAACGACCCCTGGTGGCGACGAGACCGCTGCCGCTAGGGTCGCGCCATGCGACTCGGAGTCTCGTCCTACAGCTACGCCCGCTCGCTCCAGCGCGGTGCGCTGACGATCTTCGACGTCGTCGACCGCGTCGCGGACGCTGGCGGCCAGCACCTCGAGATCGCGGCGGGCGGGTTCGGCGACGACCTGCCCCGGCAGCCCGAGCTCGTGGACCGGCTGCGTGAGCACGCCGCCGCCCGCGGGATCGGACTCGCGAACCACGTGATCGGTGCGGACTTCTCGGACCCGGCGACCGTCGACGCCGAGGTCGCCCGCGTCCGCGAGCACCTCGACGTCGCGCACCGGCTCGGCATCACACACCTGCGCCACGACGTCGTCCCGTGGGCCTGGCGGGACGCCGACCACGCGGAGTTCGAGCGGGTGCTCGCGCAGGTCGTGCCGGTCTGCCGCGCGGTCGCCGAGCACGCCGCGACGCTGGGCATCACGACGATGGTCGAGAACCACGGCTTCGCCTTCAACGACAGCGAGCGGATCCTGCGGCTCGTGCACGAGGTCGACCACCCGAGCTTCCGCGCCCTGCTCGACGTCGGCAACTTCGTGTGCCTCGACGACGACCCGCTCCGCGCGGTGCAGCGGGTGCTGCCGGTCGCGGCGGTCGTGCACCTCAAGGACTTCCTGGTGCGCGAGACCCCGCCCGCGGCGGACGGCTGGCTCACCACGCTGGCCGGTCGCGCGGTGCTCGGCACGGTCGTCGGGCACGGTGACCTGCCGCTCGGCCGGATCGTGGAGCGGATCGTCGCGAGCGGGTTCGTTGGGCCCGTGTCGATCGAGTTCGAGGGGCTCGAGGACGACGTCGACGCCGTCGAGCGCGGACTCGCGAACGCGCGCCGGCTGTGGGCGGCGGCCGGCGGTTCCTGAACCGACCGCGTGACGGACGGGAGGCGCGTGGCGGGCCAGCCACGCGCCTCCAGACCGTCTTCGGTCGGGTCAGACGGACCGGACCCGCACCGTCTCGCCGGTTGCGGCCGACTCCTGCGCCGCCAGGACGATCGCCAGGGTGCGCAGTCCCACGGCCGCGTCGGGCTGGGGCTGCTGGCCGGAGCGGACCGCGGCGACGAAGGTGTCGAGCAGTGCCGCGTCGAAGTCCGGCCCGTACGGCAGGACGACCGAGCGCCCGGACGCCGCGTCGAGACCCCGCACGCTCGGCCGGAAGAAGTCGACGTCGACCGACCCCTCGGTCCCGACGACGGTGAGCGCGAGCCCGCCCCACGTCGGCGAGGTGTCCGGACGACTCCACGAGCAGTCGATCGCCGCGATCGTGCCGTCCGCGTAGGTGATCGTGACCAGGCCCGCGGTCTCGGCCTGCGCGCGCGAGGCGTGCAGCACGCGGTTCGTCACGGCGGTGACGGTCTCGGCCTGGGTGCCGTCCAGCAGCTCGTCGAGCAGGTCGGCGATGTGCACCACGTGGTCGACGATCGCGCCACCGCCGGACAGCTCCGGCTCGGTGAACCACGAGCGGGTGAGCGGCAGCATGCCGTTGTTCGCCCCGCGGACCGAGACGACCTCGCCGAGCCGGCCGGACCGCTTCGTCGCGGCGAGCCGGGCGAACGTGCTCGCGAACCGGACCGGGAAGGCGACCATGAGCAGTACGCCAGCGGCCTCGGCGGCGGCGCGCATGGCGAGCCCGTCCTCCCACGTCGTGGCGAGGGGCTTCTCGCAGAGCACGTGCGCCCCCGCGGCGGCGGCCTGTTCGACGAGCGCACGGTGCCGGGCGTTCTCGCTCGTGACCACGACGGCGTCGACCCCGCTCGCCAGGAGTTCCTCGACGGTGTCGACGTACGCGACCCCGAGGGCGTCGGCGAGCTCGCGACCGCGGAGGTCGACCAGCTCGGTGCCCGTCGAGGTGCCGTCCGGGTCGGTGCCGACGACCTCGACGTCGGGCATCGCCTGCAGCGCCGACAGGTAGGACAGCGCGTGCGTGTGCGCGAAGGACAGGACACCGATGCGCAGGGCGCTCATGCCGTCGCCCCCTCGTGCGTCCCGGTGGCCGGGACGGGCCCGAGGTCGACGGGCTGCCCCGTCGCGACCGACCGCAGCGCGGCGTTGACGATGCGGACCGCGGTGGCGCCGTCCTCGGCGGAGACACGGGGCACGGCGCCGCCCCGGAAGGCATCGAGGTACTCGCGGATCTCGAGGAAGTACGGGTCCTCGGCGGGGTCGAGCTCCGGCAGGTCCCCGCCGACGCCCGCCTCGTCGAGGAGCTCGGCCGTGTAGTTCCGCTCGGCGCGGGAGTCGTGCGACAGGCTGCCGAGCGTCCCGGTGGCCGAGAACTCGGTGACGAACGGCAGGTGCGCCGGTCCCCAGATGCCGGCGACGTGGCTGATCGCCCCGGACTCGTGGGTGAGCAGCACGTGCGCCGCCTCGACGGGGTGGTCGACGGTGCCCTTGCGGACGTGCACGGCGCTGACCCGGACGACGTCGCCGGCGATCCACCGGGCGATGTCCAGGTCGTGGATCATCTGGTCCATGATGATGCCGCCCGACAGCTCGGGGTCGGCGAACCAGGCGGACCGGGTCGGGAACGCGCCGGAGCGGACGAAGCGCAGGACGGCCAGTTCGCCGAGCTGCCCGGCCTCGACCGCGGCCTTCAGCCGGACGTACTCCGGGAAGTAGCGGACGACGTGCGCGGGGTAGAGCTGGCGCCCGGCCTCGTGTGCGAGCCGGACCAGGTCGTCGGCGTCCGCGTCGGTGCGGGCGAGCGGCTTCTCGCTGATGACGTCCTTGCCGGCGGCGAGCGCGGCGCGCACGACCTCGGCGTGGGCGTGCGTGGGGACGACGACGTCCACCACGTCGACACGGGCGAGGAGTTCGTCGAGCGAGTCGACCACCTCGCCGCCGTGTGCCGCGACGAGGTCCTCGGCGCCGACCTCGGAGTAGACGACGACGTCCCCGATGCGGAGCAGGTTCGGCAGGTGCGCGTGGGCGATCACCCCCGCGCCGACGAGTCCGATCCGGAGTCGCTGAGCGGTCATGGGGTCCTCCTGGTTCGTGGGTGGAGCGGTGTCCGTGGTCATGGGGTGGGGTCCTGTCCGGCGGCCGGCGTCGTCGCGGCGGACGGCGTCGTCGCGGCGGGGCTCGACCCCGCGGCGGTGCGGGCGAGCAGGGCGGCTCCCGCCAGGCCGGCGCCGGAGCCCGCGAGGGACTGCTCGATGCGGGGCGCGGGACGCCAGCCGAGCCGGGCGTCCACCGCGGTGCGCAGTGGGGCGAGCAGGCGCTCCCCGGACTCGCCGAGTCCACCGCCGACGACGACCACGGCCGGGTCGAGCACGGCGGACAGGATCGCGATGCCGGCGGCGAGCGCGTCGACCGCGTCGTCCCACACCGCCGCGGCGACCGGGTCGGTGTCGACGGCGGCGACGATCTCGTCGGTCGCTCCGTCGATGGTGCCGCCGCCCTCGCGGTAGCGGCGCCGGATGTTCCGTGCGGAGGCGTACACCTCGACGCAGCCGCGCTGCCCGCACGTGCACTGCTCGCCGCCCGGTCGGACGCAGACGTGCCCGACCTCGCCGGCACCGCCCGCCGCGCCGACCACCAGGCGACCGTCGACCACCAGGCTCGCGGAGACCCCGGTGCCGATCGGGATGAAGACCATCTCGGTGACGTCCCGACCAGCCGCGGTGCGGGCGGCGATCTCGGCGGTCGCGGCGGCGCGGGCGTCGTGCGCGACGGCGACGGGGACGCCGTACCGGTCGCGCAGGAGCGCGGCGAGCGGCAGGTCGTGCCAGTCGAGGTTGACGGCGACGAGCACCGTCCCGGTCTCGGCGTCGACGACTCCCGGTGTGCAGAGGCCGATGGCGGCGAGCGGGTGCCCCGCGGTCGTGGCGGCCGTGGCGAGGCGGTCGACCACGGCGGTGACGGCGGCGAGCGCGGGGCCACCGACGGCGTCGGCGGGGTCGACCGGCCCGAGGGTGGGCACGACCACGCGGTCGAGGACGACCTCGCCGACCCGCACCATCCCCTTGACGGTCGTCCCGCCGACGTCGACGGCCACGATCGCCCCGGACTGCTCCGGGCTGCCGGGTCGCGATGCGCTCGTCGGGCGCTGCGCTGCGCCCGTCGTGCGCTGCGCGCCGCTCGTCACGCACTGCGCGCCGCCCGTCGTGCGCTGCGCGCCGCTCGTCATGCGCTGCGCTCCGCCGCCGCCCGGGCGAGCTCGTCGATCCGCGCCGGTGCGAGGACCTCGTCGATCGCGAGCACCGTGGCACCACGGATGCCGGCATCGCGCGGCGAGGCGCTCGCCCGGACGTCGAGGGCGTCCGCGACCATCGGCAGGCACGACCGGTACAGCTCGCCGCGGATCGTCGCGACCAGCACGGAGGACGCCGACATCGCGCCCGCGAGCACGACCTCGCTCGGGTTGCAGAAGTTCACGATGCCGGAGAGCACCCGACCGATGTGCTCCCCCGCTCGGCGGAGCTCGTCGAGGACGACCGCGTCGCCCTGCGCGGCGAGCGCGAGCACGTCGCTCGTCCCGCTCACCTGCCGTCCGGCCGCGCGCAGCCGGGCGACGATCGCGCCGCCGGACGCCACCGACTCGAGGCAGTCCGGTACGCCGCAGGTGCAGCCGATCGCGGCCTCGCCGTCGACGGGCGTGTGGCTGATCTCGCCGGCGGCGCCGCTCACCCCGCGGTGCAGTCGCCCGTCGAGCAGCACACCCGAACCGATGCGGGTGCCGAGCTTCACCGCGACGAGGGTGCCCTTGCGGTCCGGGCCCGGACGCTCGGCCAAGGCGATGAGGTTCGCGTCGTTCTCCACGAGCACCGGGGCGTCGGTGTGCTCGGCGAAGAGCTCGGGCAGCACGGCGCCGTGCCACGACGGTTCGAAGGACGGGGTCGCGATGCTGCCGCCCGGGTACGAGACGGGTGCGGGCACGCTGATCGCGGCACCCCGGAAGCGGGTCGTGTCCAGGCCGCTGTCGCGGGCGAGCTCGACGAACCGGTCCCACAGCGCGGCGACCGAGGCGCGCGGCCCCGCGGCGACCGGCACCGTCGCTGCGCCGTGCTCGAGCGCGTCGGTGTCGGCGACGATCCGGCCGGCCAGGTCGGTGAGCACGATGCGCACGTGGTGGGCGCCGAGGTCGGCCGCGGCGACGTAGCCGGCGTCCGCGACGAGTTCGAGGCGGCGAGCGCGTCGACCACCGCGGGAGCCCTCGGCGCCGCTCTCGCGGACGAGTCCGAGCGCGGTCAGCGCATCGACCCGGGCGGATGCGGTGGAGGGGGCGAGCCCGGTGCTCCTGGCGATGCTCGAGCGCGAGGTCGTGTCCGAGACGCGGATCAGTCGGAGGACGTCCCCGACGGACCCCGGACTCCGGTCCATGTCCTGGAAGTGCTGCTCGTGCATGCCGTCACTGTAGCGAGGAAACGGTCGATTGCCGAACGAAGTCGTTGCAGATTCGACTATTTACTTTTGGTGATCGAACGGTAATCTGCTCGAAACAGCCGATTCCTAGCGTTCAACGACGAGCCAAGAGGAGGTCCGCATGACGAGTGCGGTTCAGAACCCGACCAGGGTGCGCGTTCCCGGTCGACGGTCGTCCACCGCGGACGCGAGCCGGATGGAACGACGCGAGGGGCGGGCGGGCTACGTGCTCATCGCCCCGACGACGGTGCTGCTGGCGCTGTTCTACCTGTACCCGCTGGCGCAGACGGTCTACTACTCGTTCACGGACTGGAACCCCGCGTCCGGCGAGACGAACGGCTTCGTGGGCCTGTCGAACTTCACCGGTCTGTTCCAGGACGGCGAGTTCCTCCGGGCCGCCGGCAACACCGCGCTGTACGTGGTGGTCGTGGTGCCGATCACGATGGCGCTCGGGCTGTTCTTCGCGGCGCTGCTGGCCCAGCCGTTCCGCGGCCGCGGGGTCTACCGCGCCCTGCTCTTCGTGCCGTACATCGCCCCGATCGTCGGCAGCGCGCTCATCTTCAGCTTCATCCTGTCGCCGCTCGGCGGGCTGGTGAACGGCGTCGTGACCGCGCTCGGCGCGCCCCCGATCGGCTTCCTGACCTCGGAGCCGTGGGCGCTGGTCTCAGTGATCGTGTTCTCGATCTGGCAGGGGGTCGGCTACACGATGATCATCTACTCGGCCGCGCTCACGAACATCCCGGCCTCCTACATGGAGGCCGCGACGCTCGACGGCGCCGGCCCGATCCGCCGCTTCTTCAGGATCTCGCTCCCCCTGGTCGCGCCGACCACGGGCTTCCTCGCCATCACCGGGGTGATCGGTGCCCTCCAGGTCTTCACACAGGTCTACGTCCTGACGCAGGGCGGCCCGATCAACTCGAGCGAGACGATCCTCTACTACATCTACAACCAGGGCTTCGTGTTCTTCCACGGCGGCTCGGCCAGTGCCGCCGCCGTCCTCCTGCTCATCGTCGGCATCCTCGTCGCGGTCGTCCAGCTGCGGGTCATCAACCGCCGCGACCCCATCGAGCTGAACTAGGACCGCCACCGTGACCCAGATCGCCTCCCGCGCCCTCCCGTCGGACGCGCGCCGCGCCTCCCGTCCGCACCGCAGCCGCCCGTTCGGCGTGCTGTTCCGCAAGCACTCGCCCGCCGTCCTGCGGCACGTCATCCTGCTCGTCGCGGTCGTGCTGTTCTTCGGCCCGTTCCTCTGGATGCTGCTGACGAGCTTCAAGTCCTCGGAGGAGGCGCTCGCCTTCCCGCCGACCTTCCTGCCGCGGCAGTGGGAGCTGTCGAACTACACCGACATCTTCACCGTCGCCCCCTTCGGGCTGTACTTCTTCAACTCGACCGTCGTGGCCATCGCGACGACGGCCGGGCAGATCGTGACGAGCCTCGCCGCGGGCTTCGCGTTCTCGCGACTGAAGTTCAAGGGCAAGAACATCGTGTTCGTCGTCCTGCTCGCCGCGCTCCTCGTGCCGTTCGAGGTCGTGTTCACGCCGCTCATCACCCTGCTGTCGTCGCTGCACTGGCTGAACAGCTACCAGGGCCTCATCGTCCCGAACATCCCGTCGATCCTCGGCACCTTCCTGTTCCGGCAGTTCTTCACCTCGTTCCCGAGCGAGATCGAGGACGCCAGCCGGGTCGACGGCGCCGGGGTGTGGCGGCGGATGTGGTCCGTCGTGACGCCGATGGCGACCCCGATGATCGGTTCCTTCGCGGTCCTGTCGTTCGTCTACAACTGGAACAACTTCTTCTTCCAGTTCCTCGTGGCGTCGCGGACCGAGTTCTTCACCGTCTCCGTCGGCCTCACGCAGCTGCAGTCGGCGAACGCGAGCCAGAGCTTCAACCTGCTGATGGCCGGCTCGACGCTGGCGATCCTGCCGGTCTTCATCGTCTTCATCATCTTCCAGAAGCAGATCGTGTCGGCCATGGCCGGCGGACTCCGCTGATCCCGTTCCCCCCTTCCGCACCATCCCTCGCTCCACTCCTCCTCATCACCCTTCGCACCACGCGAAGCCACCTTCGCTCCACCCGAAGTCCGAGAAAGGACGACTCATGCGCAAGCGACTGCTCGGTGCCACGGCCCTCGCCGTGGGCGCCGCACTGGCCCTGTCCGGGTGTTCCGGCGGCTCCGTCACCGGCAACTCCGGCGGCAGCGGCGGCAAGACCACGATCACGGTCTGGCACAACTACACGGGGCCCCAGGCCACCGAGGTCAAGAAGCTCATCGACGAGTACAACTCCTCGCAGGACAAGATCGACGTCCAGCCGCAGTACGCGGCCTCGTCCGACCAGTTCGACGCGAAGCTCATCAACGCGCTGAAGAACGACACGGGCCCCGACATGGTGCTCGGCGACAGCACGCCGCAGCAGACCGGCGAGGTCATCCAGACCGGCAAGGTCCTGCCGCTCGAGGACTACCTGTCCAGCGGTGACGTCACGAAGGACAGCTTCACCGAGGGCATGCTCTCGACCGGCGAGTTCGACGGCAAGCAGTACACGCTGCCGACCGACATCGGTGACTACGCCGTCGTCTACAACAAGGAGATGTTCAAGGAGGCCGGGATCACCGACACCCCGAAGACGTGGGCGGAGTTCCAGGACGACGCGAAGAAGCTCACGAAGGGCACGACCCAGTACGGCGCCTACCTGCCGATCGGCACCGGTGAGTGGCCGGTCTTCACGTGGCAGTCGATGCTCTGGGGCGCCGGCGGCGAGTTCCTCAACGAGGACAACACGAAGGTGGAGTTCAACAGCGACGCGGGCGTGAAGGCGCTCACGGCGTGGACGGACATGCTGCAGGACGGCTCGGCCTACCCGCAGTCGCTCCTCACCACCTCGACGAACGGCGCCGTCCCCGCGCTCACGTCGAAGAAGGCCGCGATGGCGATCACCGGTGCGTACGACCTGTCGACCATCGACAGCACGCTCGGCAAGGACAACGTCGGCGTCTTCGCACTGCCCGGCATCGAGCAGCCCGCGATGAACCTCGGCACGAACAACTCGTACATCATCAAGACGACGTCGGCGAAGCAGGACGCCTCGTGGAAGTTCCTGCAGTGGTGGCTCAGCCCGGACACCCAGGCGAAGTGGGACATCGCGACCGGCCTGCTCCCCGCGAACCAGGCCACGGCGGACAACGCCACGTGGAAGAAGTACCTGGACGAGAACCCGCGCCTGAAGGCCTTCGCCGACGAGCTCGAGTACGCGAAGGCCCGCCCGTCGATCACCGCGTACGGCGAGGTGAGCGCCGCCCTGTCGACGCAGCTGCAGTCCGCGATGCTGCTGAAGACCAGCCCGAAGGAGGCCCTCGACGCAGCGGCGGAGAAGGCCCAGGCGGCACTGGACGACGCCGCGAAGTAGGCCCTGCCCTCAGGACGGCCCCGCTCCCGACCGGGAGCGGGGCCGTCCCGCGTCGCGCCCCGGCGACGACCGGCCGTTCCGCGCCGCGACCCGGTGACAACTCGCGGAACGCGATGTATCGTGACTTCACAGACGCGATACAACGCGAGTTCGAGGAGGCAACATGGCCCAGGAGAAGTGGCTCGTCGAGGAGCCCAAGGTGATCGACACCGGCATCGTCCGCGCCCTGCGCGTCGGACTCGCCGGCGGACAGGTCGACGTCGTGGCGCACGACGAGCCGACCGCACGGGTCGAGGTGCACGGCGTGTCCGGCAAGCCGCTCAAGATCGAGCTGGACGGCGACACGCTCACCATCGACCACCCGCAGATCCGGTGGGACGACCCGCTCGGGTTCCTCAAGTCGTTCCGCGGCCGCGCCACCGCCGACGTCAGCGTGCTCGTCCCCCGCGACGCCCGGGTCACGATCGGCGTGGTCTCGGCCGGGGTCCTGCTCTCCGGCACGAACCGCGGCGCGTCACTGAACACCGTCTCGGGCGACGTCGTCGTCGACGGGCTCGCGGGCGACCTCGCCGTGCACGCCGTCTCCGGGTCGACCACGGTCCGCGACCTCGACGGTGCGCTGACCCTCCGCACCGTGTCCGGCGACGTCGTCGCGACGGGAGCGATCCCCCGCTTCACGGCCGACGGTGTGAACGCCGACGTGGTGCTCGACCTGCAGGGCACCCCCGACGCCGCCCGCATCAACACGGTCTCCGGCTCGGTGAGCGTCCGGCTCGAGGACGGCGTCCCCTACCGCTGCACCGTCAGCACCGCGTCCGGCAAGCTGCAGTTCGACGACTCCGAGATCCGCGGGGTCCGCGGCTCGTACGTCAAGCAGGGCGGGGAGCTGTCCGGGCAGTGGCTCGACCTGAAGGTCAACTCGGTCTCGGGCGACATCGCGGTCCTGCACGCGCCGCCCGCGCCCGCCACGACCGACACCGCGATCGACGAGACGGTGGTGCCCGAATGAGCCCCGTGTTCGCGCACGGCCACCTGCGCCTGTCGCTGCTCGCCATGCTCGCCGACCGTCCGATGCACGGCTACGAGCTCATCCAGGCCCTCGGCGAGCGCTTCGGCGGCGCGTACGTCCCGAGCGCCGGCACCGTGTACCCGCGGCTCGCCAAGCTCGAGTCCGAGGGGCTCGTCACGAAGACCGTCGACGGCCGCAAGACCGTGTACGCCATCACCGACGCCGGTCGTGCCGAGCTCGACGCCCGCGCCGAGGAGCTCGCCGCGGTCGAGTCCGGGGTCGCCGACTCGGTGCGGTCCCTCGCCGACGGCGTCCGCGCCTCGGTCGGCGAGGCCATGCGCTCCCTCCGCGCGGACCTCGCCGCGAGCGCGCAGGCCCCGCGCGGGCAGACCGCCGACGAGCCCGTCGACGTCCCGACGGAGGGCGCCCGCGCCCTGCGCGAGGTGGAGATGGCGATCGCGGCGTTCCGCCAGCAGGTCCGGGCGGACCTGCGTCGCCGGGCGACGCGCGGGACGCTCACCGAGGACACGGTGACGCGCCTGCGGGACGGCCTGGAGGCCCTGCGCCGCTCCGTCTGACGGCCGCCGGCGGACGGGTGGTGGCGATCCGCGCCTCCCGTCCGCTGCTCCGTCGGCGCACGCCGACCGCGCGCCCGTCGCGCGGGCCGTACTGCCTGTCCGTTCCCACAGTGTTGACTCGTGCGCGCAACTGAGTAGGTTTGCCGCTCGTGACGAACGAGATCCGGTCGCTGAAGGCGCGACTGATCGGGGATCCCCTGCCCTCCGAGAAGCTCGAGGGACAGCTCCTCCCGAAGCACCTGGCGCTGCCGATCTTCGCGAGCGACCCGCTGTCGAGCGTGGCCTACGCGCCGCAGGAGCTCCTCATGATCCTGCTGCTCGGCGGGATGGCGTTCCTGACCTTCGCGCCGGGGGTCGCCGCCGTGGTGGTGCTGCTGCTCGTCGTGGTCGTCGCGTCCTACCGACAGCTCGTCAAGGCGTACCCGTCCGGCGGCGGCGACTACGAGGTGGCGCACCGGAACCTCGGAGAGAAGGCCGGCCTCGTCGTGGCGAGCGCCCTGCTCGTCGACTACGTGATGACCGTCGCCGTGTCGGTGGCGTCCGGCGTGGACAACATCATCTCGGCGCTGCCCGGCCTCGACCCGTTCCGCATCGAGATCGCGGTCGCCTTCGTGGTGCTGCTCGCCGGGGTGAACCTGCGCGGCGTCCGCGAGTCGAGCAAGGCGTTCGCGGTGCCGACCTACCTGTTCGTCGGCTCGGTGTTCGTCATGGTCGTCACCGGCCTGGTCCGCACGGCCCTCGGGAACGCCCCCGTCGCCGAGTCCGCCGCGTACACGATCGACAACGTCGAGCACACGACCCAGGCCGCCTTCGTGCTGCTGCTCCTGCGCGCCTTCGCGTCCGGCTGCTCCGCCCTGACCGGCGTCGAGGCGATCGCGAACGGTGTGCAGGCCTTCCGGCGGCCCAAGATCCGGAACGCCCAGACGACGCTCGTGCTGATGGGCTCGATCGCAATCGTGCTGTTCGTCGGGCTCATCACGCTCGCACTCGTCTCCCGCGTGCACTACGCCGAGCACGCCTGCGACCTGCAGGGCTTCACCGCCTGCGCCACCACCCCGCAGCGCTCGCTCATCGCGCAGATCGCCGCCGCGACCTTCGGCGACGGCAGCATCCTGTTCTTCGTCGTGCAGGCGACGACGGCCGCGGTGCTGCTCCTCGCCGCGAACACGGCGTTCAACGGCTTCCCGCTGCTCGGCTCGATCCTGGCGCGCGACTCCTACGCCCCCAAGGCGCTGTCGACGCGGGGCGACCGGCTCATCTACTCGAACGGCGTCATCGTGCTCGCGCTCGTCGCGGTCGCGTTGCTCGTGGTCTACCGGGCGAACGTCACGAGCCTCATCCAGCTGTACATCATCGGCGTGTTCGTGTCGTTCACCCTCGGGCAGACGGGCATGGTCCGGCACTGGCTGCGGCTGCTGCGCTCGGACCGCGAGGGCACCGCCGACGGCCCGGTCGACCGCGGGCAGGTGTGGCGCTCGCTGACCATCAACGCGATCGGCGCGACCTTCACCTTCGTGGTGCTCGTCATCGTCACCATCACGAAGTTCACGCACGGCGCCTGGCTCGTGTTCGTGATCATGCCGGTGCTGTTCGTCCTCATGCTCGGCGTGAACCGGTACTACCGCGACGTCTCGCACGAGATCGAGGCCGACGTCGATACGCAGTTCGGCGCGACCGGCGACCACGCGATCGTCCTCGTCAACCGGCTGCAGAAGCCGGTGCTCAAGGCCATCGACTACGCCATCGCCGCGCAGCACGCCGGACTCGAGGCCGTGCACGTCGCGATCGACGACGCCGAGGCCCGACGACTGCAGGAACAGTGGGCGGAGCACGGCATCGAGGTCCCGCTCACCGTCGTGCCGAGCCCCTACCGCGACATCTCGATGCCGCTCATCCGGTACATCAAGGCGCACCGGGCCGAGCACGGGTCCGAGGTCGTCACCGTCTACACGCCGGTCTTCGTCGTCGGGCACTGGTGGGAATCGCTGCTGCACAACCACCGCGGCCGCCGGATCCGCAAGAAGCTGCTGCTCGTGCACGGGGTGACCGTGGCCCTGGTGCCGTGGCTGCTCGACTCGTCCGAGCTGCTGTACGGGCGACGCTCGCGGCCGCTGCCCGGCCAGGAGCGCCGCGGCGAGCCGATCCGTCCTGCGCTCCGCCGCTCACCCGAGGGCGTGTTCCACCACGAGGCGCAGGAGGACCGGGTGCTCCGTTCGGTGCAGCGGAACAGCGTGCAACCCGTGCTCCGCGACGGCGCCCGGGCACGGCGCGCGACGCGTCCCGCCGGGCCCGCCGAGGGCGTCGACCAGACCGCGTGCACGGGCGAGGTACGCCTCCTCGTCCCCGCACCTGCACGCCGTGACGGCGGCCGGTCGTAGCATCGTCGGCGACATGACGATCTCCGACCTGCGCACCTTCGCGACCTTCGACGGCCACGGCGGCAAGGTCTCGAAGCGCGTCGAGGTGCTCGACCACGAACCATCGGCGGCCGGCCCGTACGCCGGACTCGTCGCCGTGCGCGGGGAGCACCCGCTCGGCGCCCTCGACGAACGACCCGCCGACGACGGCGCCGACCTCGCCCGCGGGGTCGCCAGCATCGGCTGGGTGGACCCCGCCACGCTCCGCGACTGGTACCGGCCCGACCGCGTCGTCGTCACCCGGCTCGAGGCACGGCGCTCCGGGCTCGAACCAGGGCTCTACGCCGACTCGCGGGGCCGCGGTCGCGTCCGGATCGACGGCCTGGAGGCGCGGCTCGCCCCTGACGGTCGGCCCGCCTTCCGCGCGCTGGCCGGCCCGGTCGACGCCCCGGTCGTCGACGTCCCCCTGCCCACAGACCAGGCGGTCCGGCTGGTCGCGGTGCGGGCGGTCGAGGACGGGCTCGAGGTGGTGACCACGCCGGTGTCGCCGTTCCTCTCCCCCGGCCGGCACGCCGCGTACGACGCCGACGTGGTCGGCCTCCCGCCGCGGGCGTCCACCGGGCAGGTGTCGGTGCGTGCGGCGGTGCTGCTCGACGGGTCGTTGCACGAGGTCGTCCGGATCGACGAGCAGGCGGCGACGATCTGGATCCGTCAGGGCGACGCCGAGGTGCCGATCGCCACGAGCGGCGTCGGGCCGGACCTGGTGCGGTACACGGCGACGCCCGTCTGAGCGTCGCCCGTCGGCGGGGGCGCCGTGGCGGCGGGGCGGGTCGTCGTCTCGGGTGCTCGGCCCGGGTCGTCCGGGGGACGCCGTCGCTGCGTGTCGTGCCCGCCGTCGCGCGTAGGTTCGGCGCCATGACCGACGCAGCAGACCAGACCCCCGACGAGTCGCACCAGGGCGAGACCCTGGGCGGCGAGCGTCCCGACCCCTCGACGACCGCGAGCAAGGACCCGGAGCAGTGGGTGACCGGCGACGAGCCGATGACCGGCCCGCAGCGCAGCTACCTCGACACCCTGGCCCGCGAGGCCGGCGAGGAGCTCCCCGCTGACCTGACGAAGGCCGAGGCGTCCGAGCACATCGACCGCCTGCAGCAGCAGACCGGGCGCGGCGCGGACTCCTGACCTACCCCCCTCCCGCTCATCCGACGCCGGTCCGCACTGCTGCGGACCGGCTTCGGTCGTTCCTGAGCGCCGGTCCCCGCTTCGGTGGACCGTCGTCTGGACGACCCCTGGTGGAGTCCGGTCAATCCGCCGCGGCAACCCGGTCGATGACACGTCACCGCATAGCGTCGGCGCCATGCGAACGACATCGACCTCCATCGGCCTGACCGCGCTCCGCATCGTCCTCGGCGCGGTGTTCATCGCCCACGGCGCCCAGAAGTTCGCCCAGGGCATCCCCGGCGTCACCCAGGGCTTCGCCGGCATGGGCGTCCCGCTCGCCGAGGTCGCAGCCCCCGTCGTGGCCGGCCTCGAACTCGTCGGCGGTGTCCTGCTCGTGCTCGGCGTCGCCACGCGGATCGTCGGCTTGCTGCTCGCCGTCGACATGGTCGTCGCGGGCCTGCTCGCCCACGCCACGGCGGGCTTCTTCGCGCAGGACGGCGGCTTCGAGTACGTGCTGGTGCTCGCCGTCGCCTCGCTCGCGATCGCCCTGACCGGGCCCGGGCGGTTCTCGGTCGACGCCCTCGTGCTGCGGGCCGCTCGCCGGAAGCGCGGCGTTCCCGAACCACTCCCGGCCTGAGTCCTGATCAGGTCTTCGGCCGACCCGCGGGGGACGCCGACGGGCAGGTGGGGAACGGGGTACATGGTAGAGTGATCGGCAGATTTCAAACCACGAACCGTTCGGTTCCCCGGGTGGCAACCACGCACCCGCCAGGACCGGACCAGAGCCGATCACGAGGGGGTCACGCATGGGGCGCGGCCGTCAGAAGGCAAAGCACACCAAGGTCGCCCGGGAGCTGAAGTACTTCAGTCCGGACACGAACTACGGTGCGCTCGAACGCGAGCTCTCCGCCGGGCAACACTCGGACGAAGACTCCTACGTCGACCGCTGGGCTGACCAGTACGGTGAGGAACCGGGTGACGACGAGGACGAGTTCGAGCCCCAGCAGGACCAGAACAAGTCCGCCTGACCTGAACCGTCGACGCCGCGCACCCTCCGGGGTCGCGCGGCGTCGTCGTGTGCGCGGGCGCCCGCGCCCGGTGCACCGGGGCTCGGCGCACCCGGGTTCGGCACCCCTGCGCTTCCGGGCGCACGACTTGCCGCTCAACTCCGAAGTGAGCGGCAGTTCCTGCGACCCGAACGACCACGCGCGGCATGTCCTGCGACCGGAACGGTCACGCCGACGACGGAGGGCGAGGTCGACGGCCCGCATGGGTCCGCTCGACCCGGCAGCCCCGTCGGACGCTGCCGAGTCCCCTGGTCGCACGACGTGCCGCTCAACTCCGAAGTGAGCGGCATGTCTTACGACCCGAACGACCGCGCGCGGCACGTCGTGCGACCGGAAGGGTCACAGCGCCGGCACCGTGGCAGCCTGCCCGGCCCGGGCGTCAGCCGTCGGGCGTCAGCCGGCGTAGGAACCGACGAGCCGCACGGCCCCGCCGTCGACGCCCTTGGCGCCCTGCTCGAACCCGGCCAGCTCCCGCGCCGAGGTCGACACCGTGCCGACCGTCCACGCGGGAAGCCCAGCGGCGCGCAGGTCCTCGAGCACCGCCGGCGCCGCGGCAGCAGCGACCACGGCGAACATCCCGATGCCGAGGTTCCACGTGCCCTCGGTGTCCTCGACCGGCGTCCCCGCCATGTCCGCGAGCACCCGGAACACCGCCGGGGGCGTCCACGTCGAGCGGTCCACCTCGACCCAGGTGCCGACGGGCAGCACGCGCGCCAGGTTCGCCGCGATGCCACCACCCGTGACGTGGGAGAGCGAGTGGACGACACCGGGTCGGGCCTCGAGCAGGTCGAGCAGCGGTGCGGTGTAGAGCCGGGTGGGCTCGAGCAGCGCCTCGCCGACGGAGACCCCGGTGCCGAACTCCGCCAGCTGGTCGGTGTAACCGACACCCTTGCCGGACAGGATGTGCCGGACGAGCGAGTACCCGTTCGAGTGCAGACCGGAGGACTCGATCGCCACGACGACGTCGCCGTCCTGCACCAGGTGCGCGCCGAGCTGCCGGTCGGCCTCGACGACACCGGTCGCGGCGCCGGCCACGTCGTAGTCGTCCGGCCCGAGCAGCCCCGGGTGCTCCGCGGTCTCGCCGCCGACGAGCGCGGTGCCCGTCGCCGAGCAGCCGCGGGCGATCCCGGCGACGATGTCGGCGATGCGGTTCGGCACGACGCGGCCGCAGGCGATGTAGTCCGTCATGAAGAGCGGCTTCGCGCCGACCACGACGATGTCGTCGACGACCATGCCGACGAGGTCCTGGCCGATGGTGTCGTGCTTGTCGATCGCCTGCGCGATGGCGACCTTCGTGCCGACGCCGTCGGTCGAGGTCGCGAGCAGCGGGCGGTCGTAGTCCTTCAGGAACGAGACGTCGTAGAGCCCCGCGAAGCCACCCACGCCACCGAGCACCGAGGCGTTGTGCGTCGCCGAGACGGCGGACTTCATGAGCTCGACGGCCAGGTCGCCGGCGGCGGTGTCGACGCCGGCGGCAGCGTACGGGTTCGGCATGCGTGGTCCTCCGCGGAGCATGGCAGACTTGTTCGGTACCACCCGATCCTACGGTCTGGAGCACACCGCGAATGTGCGGCATCGTCGGCCTCGTTGCGCAGGGGCCCGTCAACCAATCCATCTACGACGCCCTGCTGCTGCTGCAGCACCGGGGCCAGGACTCGACGGGCATCGCCACGGTCGAGGGTCGCGTCCACCACATGCACAAGACGCGTGGACACGTCCGAGAAGCATTCCGCACCCGTGACATGCGTGCCCTGCTCGGCACGATGGGCCTCGGGCACGTCCGGTACGCCACGAAGGGTGCCGCGAGCAACGAGGAAGAGGCCCAGCCGTTCTACGTGAACGCGCCCTACGGCATCGTGCTCGTCCACAACGGCAACCTGACGAACACCCGCGAGCTGACCCGCGAGCTGTTCGACATCGACCGCCGCCACCTCAACACCACGAGCGACACCGAGCTGCTGGTGAACGTCCTGGCGCACGAGCTCCAGGGCCAGGTCCGCGGCAGCGAGCTCGACGCCGGTCAGGTGTTCGACGCCGTCGAGCGCGTGCACGAGCGCGTCGAGGGCTCGTACGCCACGATCGCCACGATCGCCGGGCACGGCCTGCTGGCGTTCCGCGACCCGTACGGCATCCGGCCGCTGATCCTCGGGCACAAGTTCGACGAGGCCGGGCAGCCGGAGTGGGTCGTCGCGAGCGAGTCCCTGGTGCTCGAGTCGGGCGGCTACGAGATCGTCCGCGACATCGCCCCGGGCGAGGCCGTCTTCATCGAGATGAACGGCCAGATGCACGCCCGGCAGTGCGCGAAGGACCCGCGCCTGGTGCCGTGCTCGTTCGAGTACGTCTACCTCGCGCGTCCCGACTCGGTGATGAACGGCATCTCCGTGTACGACGCCCGGCTCCGGCTCGGCAACCGCCTGGCCGACACGATCGCGCAGTACGCCCCGACCGGGGACATCGACGTGGTCATGCCGATCCCGGACTCGAGCCGGCCGGCCGCCATGCAGGTCGCGCAGAAGCTCGGCATCGACTACCGCGAGGGCTTCTTCAAGAACCGCTACGTCGGCCGCACGTTCATCATGCCGGGGCAGGCCGAGCGCAAGCGTTCGGTGCGCCAGAAGCTCAACGCGATGTCGTCCGAGTTCAAGGGCAAGAACATCCTGATCGTCGACGACTCGATCGTCCGCGGCACGACGAGTCGCGAGATCGTCGAGATGGCCCGCGCCGCCGGTGCGAACGAGGTCACGTTCACGAGCGCCGCTCCCCCGGTGCGCTACCCGCACGTGTACGGCATCAACATGCCGACGCGCGCCGAGCTCATCGCGCACGACCGGAAGATCCCGGAGATCAACCGCGTGCTCGGCAGCGACCACCTCATCTACCAGGAGGTGGCGGACATGCGCGACGCGATCATCGAGGGCTCGGACGTCACCGACCTCGAGATGAGCTGCTTCACCGGCGAGTACGTCACCGGCACGGTGACCCCGGAGTACCTGTCGTGGGTGGAGGCGAACCAGCTCAGCTGAGTCGCGTCGCGACGCGACACGCATCGGACGGGAGGCCCGGTACCAGCTGGTACCGGGCCTCCCGTCCGTCGTGTGGTAGCGACCGTCAGCGGTCGGTGCGCTCGACGGGTCCGGTCACGTCGCCGTGGTCCTCGACCTCGCCGTCCACGGTCTCCTCGGCCGGCTCGACCTCGACGCGCTCCGCCGTCAGGCGGGCGGCGCGGCGGGCGAACACCCGGTCGAGCACGATCGCGACGACGGCCCCCGCGAAGGCGCCGATCGTGACGCCCCAGAGCGAGAAGTAGCCGACGAGCGTGCCGAAGCTCGCGTCCTGCTGGTCGCCGCGGTCGATGTCCATGGTGAGCGTCACGACGAGCAGCGTCGCGAGGAAGCCGAGCACCGCACCGCCGACGATGAACACGCCGAACTTCGGCGCGCGTCGGATGGTGACCTCGTCCGCCGAGCTGACGGCGCTCGGAGCCGGTGTCGCGGCCGGCGCTGCCGGGCGGTCTTCGGGTCGGTCGGTGTCGCTCACCAGACCATTGTCCCCCACTGTGGAAGGTGCCGTGGCCTGTTGCGCGTCGGCCGATCCAGGGCATGATGTCCCTACCGGTCGGTATCCACGGAACGCATCCCGTGCGACACCGACCGCCCGGTCGAGGACGATGTCGGAGCCCGGGAACGGGATCCGTGAGCCGGGGGGAGCAGACGGACGACCAGGATCGGGAGGTGACGGGGTGCACGAGCAGTCCATCCGTGGGCGTCGCCGACCCCGCACGCCCGCACGCGTGCCGTGGCCGATCGTGCAGCGCCGCGAGGAGGACCGCGCGGTCTCCGTCGTCGCCGAGCACCGTTGGAGCGTCGCGATCGTCGGCGCACCGGGGCTGGGCAAGACCTCGACCGCCGCCAGGGTCACCGACCGGGTCGCCCGCCGCGACACCACCGGCCGGACCGTCGTCGTGCCGATCACCGCGGTCGCAGCGGGCCGCTCGATGCCGTTCGGCGCCGTCGCGGACCGCTTCGGGGAGCTGCCGGCCGCCCTCGCCGAGCTGGTGGACGACGCTGCCGCCGCCCAGCGGCTGCGCGAGACCGACGACCTGGCCGACCGCGACGTCGTGCTGCGCGTCGACGACGCCGACCACCTCGACGCCATCTCGGCGCGCTACGTCGCCTGGCTCGTCCGCGACCAGGGCGCCCGGCTCGTGCTGACGTGCCGCGACTTCACCGCGCTGTCGGACCCGCTCCGCGCGCTCTGGCAGGACGACCTGCTCGAGCGCATCGACCTGGCGCCGCTCGACCTGCACGAGACCGGCGAGGTCGTCGCGCAGGCACTCGGCGCGCAGCTCGAGACCGCGTCGACCGAGCGCGTGCACCGCGCGACCGCCGGCAACCCGCTCTACCTGCGCGAGGTGGTCCGGGCCGCGCTCGCCTCGGGCGCGCTCGACCAGACCGCGACGGGGTGGTACTGGCGGGGCCGGATCACGGCGTCGAACAGCCTGGCGGACATGTACCGCACCGAGCTCGGCACGCTGCCCGAGGACCTGCGCGACGTCGTCGACATCGTCGCGCTCGCCGACCCGATCCCGCTCGCCCGCCTGCTCGGTCTGGTGTCCGGCGGCGACGTCGACCGGGTCGTCGCGCTCGGACTGGTCGCCGTCGACTCCGCCGAGGACGGCACGAGCATCGTGCGGCCGTCGCACCCGCTCGTGGGCGAGGTCGTCCGCGGCCTCGTCCCGGTCGCCCGGCGCACGGCGCTGTTCGCCCGGGCCAACGCCTTCCGGACCACGCGGCCCGAGGGTGCACCGCCCGCCGCCCGGCTCCGCGCCGCGCTCTGGTCGCTCGAGTGCGGCGTGCTGCCCCCGGTCGGTCAGCTGCTCGACGCCACCCAGGTCGCCGTCCGGCTGCAGGAGCACGAGAGCGCCGTCGCCCTGGCCTCCGCCGCGCTCCGCACCGCACTCTCGGCCACCGAGCGGGTGACCGCCCACTGCCTGCGGTCGCTCGCGCACTCGTACAGCACCGGGCGCGAGGCCGGTCGCGTCGACGCCGAGGCCGCGTGGGACCTCGCCCGGAAGCGTGCCGGCGAGATCGACGACGCCGTCGTGGTCGAGGCGTGCGAGACCCTCGCGAACATCCGGCAGTTCCACGACGACGACGTCGACGCCGCGGTGGCGCTCTCCGAGGAACTGATGCCGCTGGTCGGCCCGGAGACCGCCGAGCACGTGCGGCTCCTCCGGCTCGCGCACCTGGGCTGGGGCGGACGGTTCGCCGAGGTCCGCGCGGAGATCGAGCGGTCCCGCATCCTGCAGCAGCCGACCGTGCCGGTGTCGTTCCTCTGTGTCGCGCCGTGCGTGACGATGGCCCTCGCCACCGAGGGTCGGCTCGAGGAGGCCGCCGCGTTCGCCCGTCGTGCGATCGCCACCGCGGTCGAGCACATCGAGGTTGCGCCCTGGGGCGTCGGCGAGAACGTCTCCGTGCTCCACCAGGTCCAGGTCTGGCGCGGGGACATGGCCGACCTGGTCACGGAGATCCCGGTCCGGCGCGGCAGCCCGTTCCTGAAGTACGACTTCACGCTCGAGCTCATCGGGCTCGGCAACCACGCGATCGGGCAGCGCCGGTGGGACGACGCGATCGCCGCGTTCTCCGCCGCGTGCGAACGCTACGACGTGGCCGACCACGGCGGCTTCGCGGCGTACCCCTGGGCGCGCCTGGCCATGGCGTACGCCTACGCCGGCGACACGGAGCGCGCTGCCGAGGCCCTCGAGCGCGCGCGCACGACGCCGGGCCGCGCGATGCGGATCACCGGCGAGCAGGTCGCGGTCTCGATCGCGTGGACCGAGACCGTGCTCGGCAACCCGGCTGGTCTGCGGCACGCCGACGAGATCATCGAGCGCAGCACCCGCGAGGGCTCGTGGTTGCACGTGATGTACGCGGTGACGCAGCACTACACGCACGACATGACGACCGGACGGGACACCGCCGCGTCGCTCTCGCGGATGCGGGAGGCCGCGGCCCGCGTCGACGGTCCGCTCGCCGGCGCGATCGTCGAGTACGCCGACGCCGTGCTCGCGGACGATCGGTCACGGATCGTCGCGGCGCAGGGGGTCCTCGCGTCGCACGGCATGGCGGTGTCGGCGGGACGCGTCCGTGCGCCGCTGACGAACCGGGAGTACGAGGTCGCCGAGCTCGTGGCGCAGGGCCTCAGCAACCGACGGATCGCGGAGACGCTGAGCCTGAGCGTCCGGACGGTCGACGCGCACGTGTCGCGGATCTTCGCGAAGTGGGACGTGCACGCGCGGTCGGAGCTGGCGGAGCTGCTCGGCGCTCGCTGACCGACGTCGACGGACGGGCGTCCACCGGCCGACGTCCACCGGCCGGGCCCGCCGGGAGCCGCAGAACGTGACGGCGCATCAGGAAAGGTCCCTGACGAGACCACGATCGTTGCGGTTTGCAGCACGACTCGCCGCGGCGGTTGACAACGAACGCAGTATGTCGCGTACCTTTGACCCTGTCGCCGGGTTCGGACCCGTTCGGGTCGGGTCCGAATCCCGGCGACTTCCACGCTACGGGGGCGGAGCGGCCGACCACATCGGTAGGACCTACCTAAGTCGCTGAGCCAGGCTGCACGATCGCGCCGGCTCGTCGGCAGCAGTCCTCAGGCCGCGGTGCGGACCGGCAGGAACGCCGTCAGGTCGGCGCGCGACCCGGACGCGCTGACCCGCGCCGCCGCGAGGGCCTCGTCCCACCGCAGCTCCCCCTGCGCCAGCGCCAACCAGGTCACGGCGTCGGTCTCCACCACGTTCGGCGGTGTCCCGCGGGTGTGCCGCGGCCCGGGGACTGCCTGCACCGCGGCGAACGGCGGGACGCGGACCTCGACGCTGTTGCCGGGGACGTCGTCGGCCAGCCGCTGCAGGGTCCACCGCACCGCCGTCGCGACGTCCGACCGGACCGTCGACCCCGCGCGCACGGCGGCGAGCGCTGCGCGTCCCTCGGCGTCCTCGATCCTCTTCGGCGGCATGTCCACAGGCTAGCCCTCGCATCGCGGGCGGCGTGTCGCGCTCGGTAGGCTTGCCGGGTGCGAATCCTCGTCCTCGGTTCCGGTGCCCGCGAGCACGCGATCATCACGGCCCTCCTGGCGGAGCGAGCCGGACACGTCATCACGGCGGCCCCCGGCAATGCCGGCATCGCGGCCGACGTCGAGACCGTGTCGCTCGACCCCACGAACGGCGAACTGGTCGCCGAGTACGCGATCGAGAACGGCGTCGAGCTCGTCGTCGTCGGGCCGGAGGCACCCCTCATCGCCGGCGTCGCCGACCCGCTGCGGACGCGGGGCATCCCGGTGTTCGGGCCGAGCAGGGCCGCCGCGCAGCTCGAGGGCTCGAAGGCCTTCGCCAAGCGCATCATGTCCGAGGCCGGGGTGCCGACCGGGCGCCCGGTGTACGCCGGCACCGCGGACGAGGCCGTCGCCGCGATCGACGAGCTCGGTGCCCCGTACGTCGTCAAGGCCGACGGG
The DNA here is from genome assembly GCF_005490985.1 of Curtobacterium sp. SGAir0471. Lineage (NCBI taxonomy): Bacteria > Bacillati > Actinomycetota > Actinomycetes > Micrococcales > Microbacteriaceae > Curtobacterium > Curtobacterium sp. SGAir0471. The sequence continues at coordinate 560,138 of NZ_CP027869.1, read as the reverse complement.
CTCGCCGCGGGCAAGGGCGTCCTGGTGACCGAGGACCGTCAGGCGGCGATCGACCACGCCACCTACTGGCTGCAGCACGGCCGTGTCGTGGTCGAGGAGTTCCTCGACGGCGAAGAGGTCTCGCTGTTCTTCCTCAGCGACGGGCACGACGTCCGCGCGCTCAGCCCCGCACAGGACCACAAGCGCCTCGGCGACGGCGACACCGGCCCGAACACCGGCGGGATGGGCGCGTACTCGCCCCTGCCGTGGCTCACCGACCGGTGGGAGTCCGAGCAGGCCTTCGTCGCCGAGGTCACCGAGCTCGTCGCACTCCCCACCGTCCGTCGACTCGAGCACGAGGGCACGCCGTTCATCGGCCTGCTCTACTGCGGGCTCATCGTGACCGAGCAGGGCGTGCGCGTGATCGAGTTCAACGCGCGCTTCGGCGACCCGGAGACCCAGGTGGTGCTCCCCCGTCTGACCACGCCACTCAGCGGCCTGCTGACCGCGGCGGCGACGGGCCAGCTCGCGTCGGCGCCGCAGCCGACCTTCAGCGACGACGTCGCGGTGACGGTGGTGCTCGCGAGCGAGGGCTACCCGGAGAACCCGCACACCGGCCGGGTCATCACGGGCATCGACGCCGCCGAGGCGCGCGAGGGCGTGTCCGTCGCGCACGCGGCGACCGCGGTGCTCGACGACGACCTGGTCGCGACCGGCGGCCGCGTGCTGAGCGTCGTCGCGACCGGCGCCGACTTCGCCCAGGCCCGGGAGCGCGCCTACGCCGGGGTCGGCGACATCACGCTCCAGGGCGCGCAGTACCGCACCGACATCGCCGCGAAGGTCGCCCGGTGACCGCCGCGCCGGAGCTGCCGGGCTGGCGGCACGTCTCGTCGGGCAAGGTCCGCGAGCTCTACGTCCCCGCGGGTGTGGACGACGTCGCGAGCGCATCCGAGCTGCTGCTCGTCGCCTCCGACCGGGTCAGCGCCTACGACTTCGCGCTCGAACCGCCGATCCCCGGCAAGGGCGAACTGCTGACACGGCTGTCGCGGTTCTGGTTCGACCGGATCGCCGACGTCCCCAACCACCTCGTCGCGCTTGGCACCGGCGGCACCGCGGTGCCCGAGGCCGTCGCGGCCCGGTCGATGCACGTGCTGCCGCTCGACATGTTCCCGGTCGAGTGCGTCGTCCGGGGCTACCTGGTCGGCAGCGGCTGGGCCGAGTACCGCGAGACGCAGAGCGTGTGCGGCGTCCCCCTGCCCGCCGGACTGTCCGAGGGCGACCGGCTGCCCGCGCCGATCTACACGCCGGCGTACAAGGCACCGCAGGGCGAGCACGACGAGAACATCTCGTTCGAGCAGACCGTCGAGCTCGTCGGGCGCGAGGACGCCGAGGCCCTCCGCGAACTCTCGCTGCGTGTCTACGGCGAGGCAGCGGCGATCGCCCTCGAGCACGACGTCGTGATCGCCGACACGAAGTTCGAGTTCGGACGGGACTCGGACGGCACGATCCGGATCGCCGACGAGGTCCTGACCAGTGATTCCAGCCGCTACTGGGACGCCCGCTCCGGCAACCGGACGGACTCGTTCGACAAGCAGATCGTGCGCGACTGGCTCAGCGCGAACTGGGACCGGCAGGGCACGCCGCCGGTGTTGCCGCAGGAGATCGTCGACCGGACCGCCGCGCGCTACGCGGAGCTCATCGAGCGCCTCGGCGCCTGACCCGCGCGACGTCCGCAGCGGGGCGCGTCGCGACCGCGTGACGGACGGGAGGCGCGCGGCGAGACCGCCACGCGCCTCCCGTCCGGCGGTCCGTCGCGTCCGGCGGTCCGTCGCGTTCGGCGGCCGTCGCGACGGGCAGCAGACGCGTCAGTCGCGCGCGAGCACGACGACCGTCAGGTCGTCACCGGGGTCGTGCTCGAGCGCGCGGGCGCGCACCCGGGCGAGGAACGGCTCGATCTCGGGCTCCTCACGCCACATGGCACCGAGCCGTGACAGCGAGGTCAGGGTCGAGTCCCACAGCTCGAGCGCCCCGTCGCTGACGATCACGAGGACGTCGCCGGGCTCGAGCTCGAGCGACCCCGACGAGCGGGCGAACCCAGCGGGGTGCAGCCCGATCGGCAGGTCGCTCGACAGGAGGGTGCGCTCGCGACCGTCGGCACGCATCTGCAGCACGAGACCGTGGCCGGCGTCGACGAAGTCCATCCGACCGCTGCCCGTGTCGAGGGACCCGTGGAACATCGTCGCGAACGACTCGGCGCGGCCGAGGTCCGGTCCCACCTGCTCGTCCAGCGCGGCGACGACCTGCTCCGGGTCCTCCGCCGGGCGGGCGAGGAGCGCACCGCGGATGGTCGCCGCCAGCAGCCCGGCGGACATGCCCTTGCCCATGACGTCGGAGACGGTCAGGTGCAGGGCCTCACCGGCCAGGTGCCACTCGTGCAGGTCGCCGGAGACCACGCCGTGCGGGACGGACATGCCGCCGATCCGGTACCCGGGCACCGCGACGGGTGCGGGCTGCAGGCCGGCGAGCACTCCGCGCAGCCGGTCCTCGTCGGCGCCGGCGGCGAGTTCGCGCTCCGCCCAGACGCCGAGTTCTTCGAGGAGTGCCAGGTCGTCCGGTTCGAGCGTGCGGGGCTGCGGGTCGATGAGGCAGAGTGTGCCGACCTTGACGGCGTCGTCGCCGACGCGGAGCGGGACACCCGCGTAGAAGCGGACGTTGGGGTCCTCGACGACCATCGGCATGTCCGCGTAGCGGTCGTCGGCGCGGGCATCCGGCACCACGATCGGGCCGGCCTGGTCGAGTGTGCGGCCGCAGAAGGTGTCCTGCAGCGGGATCGTCGGGCCGAACACGGCGTCGCTCTGCTGCGACTTGATGGTCAGGACCTCGGCACCGGCGAGGTTGAGGAACGAGCCCGAGACGCCGAACGCCTCGCGGGCGATGCGGGTGATCCGCTCGAAGCGCTCCTCGGGGCCGCTGTCCACGACGTCGAGCGCGGCGACGAGGGCCGCGCGTCGCACGGCTGCTGGCGCTGATCCGGCGGAGGTCGGTGAGGTCTCCTGGTGCATGCAGTCAACGGTACTGGTCTCCCCCAGGAGCGCCCGTCCCCCGAACGGTGGACGCCGACCGGTGGACGCCGAACGGTGGACGTCGAACGGTGGACGTCGGGTCACGTCACCGGGGGCGCGTACCCTCGGCACGGTGATCCGTCGTGTCCCGCTCGTGCTCGTCCTCGGCGCTGCCGCCGCACTCTCGCTGACGGGGTGCGGTGCCCACGACTCGACGGGGCAGATCTCGGTGACCGTGTCCTCGAACGCGGCCGATCGCCCCTACGAGGTGGAGGTCTTCGCCTCGACGGGGAAGCTCTCCGAGCACCAGCGGGTGTTCCCCGGTGGGACCGCGGACTTCGCCGGGGTCCCGCTCGGCGACGTCACCGTGCGGGCGGGCGACCTGTGTCCGGCGAAGGCGACGGTGTCGGACGACGACGTGACACGGGTGACGCTCAGCACGACCGGCTGCTGACAGCAGCTCACCGCGGGTCGGGCACCGCGTCCCACTCGTCGCCGTACCGGCCGAGCACGCCCCACCGCGTCACCGGCCACGTCACGACGAACGCCCGCCCGACCACGTCGGCCGTCGGCACCGTCCCGTGGATCCGCGAGTCCGCCGACTCGTACCGGTTGTCGCCCATCACCCAGATGCGGCCGGCCGGGACGGTGACGTCGAAGTCCTCCGCCGAGACCCGGTCCACGTCCGCGGGCCGCACCACGTAGGGCTCGTCGACCGCGTGCCCGTTCACCGAGAGCCGCCCCTGCGCGTCGCAGCACGACACGTGGTCGCCCGGCAGCCCGATCACCCGCTTGATGAGGTCGTCGCCCTGCTCCGCCGTGAGCCACCCGCCCGGGTCGCGGAACACCACCACGTCACCGCGCCGGAGCGGCACGACGCCCGGCACGAGCTCGTTCACCAGGACGTTGTCCCCGACGAGCAGCGTGCGCTCCATCGACCCGGACGGGATCGAGAACGCCCGCACCAGGTAGGCCTTGACGAGGAAGGACGCGAGCAGCGCGACGACCACGATGACCGCCAGGTCGCGCAGGAACCGCCACCCGGACCTCGAGGGGCGTCCGGCGCGGGACTCGTCCGTCTGCTCGCTCAATGCGTCAACACCACCTTCACCAGGCCGATCACGAAGGCCAGGGCGGCCAGCACGATGCCGCCCCAGAGCCCGAGGAACGAGGGCCGCCGCCCGCTGAAGCGCTGCAGGAACACCCCGACCAGCCCGATGCGGACGACGAGGATGACGATCGCCGCGGTCTGCGCCCACTGCGCCGGCAGCCAATCCGCCCACGCCACGGCGTAGAGCACCGCGGGGATCAGGCCCGAGGTCGCGATCGGGTTCGCATCGCGCATGATCGCACCGAAGGTCTCCCGGTGCTCGGCGTCGTCCCCGGTGTCACCGATGGTGTGCGCGACGAGGTGCGACAGCACGTGCGCCAGGTACGTCAGCACCGCCGTCGCGAGGACCGTCAGCACCGCGCTCCCGTGCTCGATCTGCTCCGGCCCCACCGCGATCGCGACGGCGAGCACGGTGATGTTGCCGTAGATGTACGACGACATGCGGTCGCGCAGGCGGTCGACGGGGAACGTCGACAGGTCGGGTCGGCGGGAGGACGGCATCCTCCCATCCTGGCCCTGCGTCGCCGTGCCGCGCCGACAGGACGCCGGGTGCGATGCCATCCTGGTCGGGTCGGCGCACGGACGCGCCGTCGGACGGGAGGCACGACCCATGACCCACAGTTCCCGCACCACCCGACCCCTCGCCCTGGTGACCGGCGTCGGTCGCCGCGCCGGGATCGGTGCGGCGATCGCCTCGCGGCTGGCCGCCGAGGGATGGGACCTCGCGCTGTCCTGGTGGGGACCGTACGACGAACGCGTGCACGGTGCGGCCGACCCCGACGGGGTGGACGCGGTGGTCGCGGAGGCCGAGCGTGCAGGGGCGCGGGTGACGCGCCTCCCGGTCGACCTGGCCGACCCGGAGCAGGCGGCCGCACTCGTCGGCTGCGCCGAGGTGGAGGCGGGCGCCCCCGTGACGGCCGTCGTGATGTCGCACTGCGAATCGGTCGATTCCGACTACGCGACCACGACGCTCGAGTCCTTCGACCGGCACCTGGCGGTGAACGTCCGGGCGCCGTTCCTGATCGTGCAGGCGTACGCAAGGCGCCTCCGCGAGGGCGCCCCGGCACCCGAGGACCGCCGACGGGTCGTGGCCCTGACGAGCGACCACGTCGGGTTCAACCTGCCGTACGGCACGAGCAAGGGCGCACTCGACCGGCTGATGGTCGGCGCCGCCCAGGAGCTCGGCGACGTGCACGTCAGCGCGAACGCGGTGAACCCCGGACCGAACGACACCGGGTGGTTCACCGACGAGGTCCGCGAGGCCGTGGTCGCCCAGACCCCGCTCGGACGCCCGTCGACGCCCGCGGACACCGCGGCGCTGATCGGGTTCCTGCTCGGTCCGGACGGCGGCTGGGTGAACGGGCAGCTGCTCAAGACGGACGGAGGGTTCAGCGCCCGGTAGCCACCTCGACCGATTTGGTTGACGCGTCAACCAAATCAGCGCACACTGGGTGCATGCACACGCAGGATCTCCTCGCCGCGGACACCGGGATGGGCGCCGTCACGCTCCGGGTCGCCGACCTCGACACGATGGTCGCGTACTACCGCGACGGCGTCGGACTCACCGTCCTGACGCAAGACGGCGGCGTCGCGGTGCTCGGCCGCGGCACGACCCCGATCGTGGTGCTCGAGCACGCGCCGGCGATGCGGCACGCTGCCCCGCACGAGGCCGGGCTGTTCCACACCGCGATCCTGTTCGACACGCAGGCCGACCTGGCGGCAGCGCTCTACTCGGTCGCGACGAAGTACCCGCGGACGTTCACGGGCAGCGCCGACCACCTGGTGAGCAACGCGTTCTACTTCACCGACCCCGAGGGCAACGGCGTCGAGCTGTACTGGGACCGCGACCGCACGGAGTGGTCGTGGACGCACGGCATGGTCGACATGGACACGATCTGGGTCGACCCGAACGCGTTCGTGCAGCAACACCTGACGCCCTCGGCGCTCGAGTCCGCAGCATCCCGCCCCGGACGCGTGGGGCACGTGCACCTGTCCGTCGGGGACGTGGCCACCGCGAAGGCGTTCTACGTCGACCGGCTGGGCTTCGCGACGACCGCGGCGATGGGCGACCAGGCGCTGTTCGTCAGCGCGGGCGGCTACCACCACCACATGGCGATGAACACGTGGAACTCCCGCGGCGCCGGACGCCGACAGCTCGGGCTCGGGCTGGGACTCGTCCGGATCGAGGTCCCCGGGGCCGACGACCTGGGCGCGCTCGTGTCCCGGATGCACGACACCGGGGTGCAGACCGCGGACGACGGCCGGACCGTGGCGTTCGAGGACCCGTGGGCGAACCTCATCGAGGTGACGGCGCCCGGTCGCGGGTGAGCGCATGCCGCTGCGCGGCTGCGCGGCTGCGCAGCTGCGCGGCTGCGCGGCCACGAGTTCACGCGCTGAGCGACAGCTCACGCCCACTCCGGCCCGTGAGGTGTCGCTCAGCGCGTGAGATCCCGGTGCCCGGCGCCCGACGGCCCACCCGGGTGCGGTCCGGCAGGATGGACCCGTGAGCGAAGACATCCGGTGGGAAGTGGTCGAGGAGAGCGCGCTGACGCTCCCCGACCACGAGGCGATCGCAGCGATGCTCGGGCAGGCGTTCCCGAGCTGGTCGCACTGGTACGTGGGCGGCCGTGACTACGCCGGCATGCAGCCCGAGCGCCGGGTGGTCGGCTGGGGTGCGGACGGCACGGTCCTCGCGCACGTCGGGATCCGCCGGATGTTCATCACGGTCGGCGGACAGGACGTCCTGGTCGGCGACACCGGCATCGTCGCCGTGTCGCCGAGGCTGCAGGGTTCCGGCGTCGGTCGGGAGCTCCTCGTGCGCACCCGTGCCGTCCTCGAGGGACTCCGCGTGCCGTACGGCTTCCTCGGCGCCGGCGAGGACCGCATCCCCTTCTACGCGCACATGGGCTGGCACGAGGTCGACGGCGCGGTCGGCACGTTCTCGGCATTCACGGCCGACGGGGTCGGCGTGAACGAGACGGAGCAGGGCGGCTGGATGGTCCTGCCGGTCGAGGCGCAGCTGGAGGACTGGCCGACGGGCGAGATCATGCTGAACGGCCAGCAGGTCTAGACACGAGGACCGGGCCCCGCCACCAGCGGGCGAGATCATGCTGAACGGCCAACAGGTCTCGACACGAGGACCAGGCCCCGCCGCCAGCGGGCGAGGTCCTGCTGAACGGCCAACAGGTCTGAGATCGACACGACGACGGACGGGAGGCACGGTGCCAGCTGGCACCGTGCCTCCCGTCCGTCGTGTAGTGGCGACTACGCCTCGACCGCGACCTTCTCCGGGTCCTCGTTCGAACCCGGCGCGCTCGGCGCGACCGCGGCGCGCACGCGCGCACCCAGGTCGGCATCGACGCTCGTCCAGTACGCGAACACGCGCTCGCGGAGGTCGTCGCGCGTCACCTTCGACACGTGCCCGGCGATGTTGCCGACCAGGCGCTCACGGGCGGCGTCGTCGAGGACCTCGCGGACGAGCGTGCCCGCCTGGCCGAAGTCGTCGTCCTCGGGGTGCAGCGTCGCGGCGGCGCGCTGCAGGGCGCCGTCGGACTCCCAACCGGGCACGTCATCCGTGGCGTTCGGGTCGGCGTGCGCGCCGCCCTGGGTGTTCGGCGCGTACACCGGCACCTCGGCCTTCTGGAAGTCGAAGCGCATGGCGCCGTCCTTCGAGTACGAGTGGACCTCGTTCTTCGGGGCGTTCACCGGCAGCTGCGCGTGGTTCGTGCCGACGCGGTACCGCTGGGCGTCCGCGTAGCTGAAGATGCGCGCGAGGAGCATCTTGTCGGGGCTCGCCGCGATGCCGGGCACGAAGTTCGACGGCGCGAACGCGGCCTGCTCGATCTGCGCGAAGTAGTTCTCCGGGTTGCGGTTGAGCTCCATCGTGCCGACCTCGATGAGCGGGTAGTCCGCGTGCGGCCACACCTTCGTCAGATCGAACGGGTTGAAGCGGTAGCTCTCGGCGTCCGCGTACGGCATGACCTGCACCTTGAGGACCCACTTCGGGAAGTCGCGGCGCTCGATGGCCTCGTAGAGGTCGCGGATGTGGAAGTCGGCGTCCTCACCGGCGATGCGGTCGGCGTCCTCCTGCGTCAGGGTCTTGTGGCCCTGCTGCGTCTCGAAGTGGTACTTCACCCAGAAGCGCTCGCCCTCGGCGTTGATCCACTGGTAGGTGTGCGAGCTGAAGCCGTCCATGTGGCGCCAGCTCGACGGCAGACCACGGTCACCCATGAGCCACGTCACCTGGTGCGCGGACTCGGGCGACAGGGTCCAGAAGTCCCACTGCATGTCGTGGTTGCGGAGGTGGCTGCCCGGCAGGCGCTTCTGCGAGCGGATGAAGTCCGGGAACTTGATGCCGTCGCGGATGAAGAACACCGGGGTGTTGTTGCCGACGAGGTCGTAGTTGCCCTCTTCGGTGTAGAACTTCAGCGCGAAGCCGCGCGGGTCGCGCCACGTGTCCGGGGAGCCCTGCTCGCCAGCGACGCTCGAGAAGCGGGCGAGCATCTCGGTCTGCTTGCCCGGCTGCAGGAACGCGGCGCGGGTGTACTGCGACACGTCGTGCGTGACGGTGAAGGTGCCGAACGCACCGCCGCCCTTGGCGTGGACGACGCGCTCCGGGACGCGCTCGCGGTTGAACTGGGCGAGCTTCTCGACCAGGTAGTGGTCGTGCAGGGCGAGGGGCCCGTCGGCGCCGACACCCATCGAGTGCTGGTCGCTCGAGACGGGGGCGCCGGAGTTGGTCGTCGTGGTGGGCGTACCGGCGGGGCCGGTGGGCGTGTTCTGGTCGGACACGGTTCCTCCTCAGGTGGAACGGTTGGTTCGGTCAGGGTGGTTCGGGTTGCTCGTGGGGCGCGCCGCGTGGGTGCGGGCGTGCCGGGCGGTGGTCCGTCGGGGCGGGGCCGACGGATCAGGCCGTCGCGACCTCGGTGTCGTCGCGTTCCGCGGCCGCGCAGCGCTCGCAGATGCCCCAGTAGGTGACCTCGGCGGTGGTGACGGCGAAGCCGTGGGTCTCCGACGGGGTCAGGCACGGGGCGTGACCGACCGCGCAGTCGACGTCCTCGACCGCGCCGCACATCGTGCAGACGATGTGGTGGTGGTTGTCGCCGGTGCGCCGCTCGTACCGCGCAGGGCTGCCGGCGGGCTCGATGCGACGCACGAGGCCCGCGCCGGTCAGGGCACCGAGGACCCCGTAGACCGCCTGGTGGCTCGTCGTGGGCAGCTCGGCCGAGACCGCGGTGAGGATGTCGTCCGCGGTCGCGTGCGGCATCGCCCCGGAGGCACGCAGGACCGCCAGTCGCGGCGTCGTCACCCGCAGACCGGCGGACCGGAGCAGGTCGACGTCGGCGTCCATCGATCTCTTTCTCTTGCATCGGTCAAGACAAGCTCCACCGTACATGCTCGGCGGGCCGCTGCCCAGGGCGGGCGCGCGCTGCGCGTGTCGTCGGGTCGTCGGGGTGTCGGGTCGGGTCGGCTCGCCGTGCGGTCGGGCCGTCGCGCTCATTCATTCCGCTGGCGGCATGCGATGTGTCACGATCCGGCCGCGATCGGCTGGGACGACGCTGATCCTCGTGGTCCAGCGCTAGCGTCACGGCATGTCCACGAAGCAGGGGCCTTCGTCGCGGGTCGACTCCGCGCCGGCCGAACGCGCTCAGGACGTCCGGGGGATCATCGCGCAGCGGGACCTGGTCGTCGACCTCATCAGGACGGCCTGCGTCGTCCTCGTCGTCGTCGTGCACGTCACGATGGTCGGGGTGGCGGCGTCGTCCGAGGGCATCGGCGTCACCAGCCCGTTGCAGGAGTCGGCCTGGTACGTCCCCGCGACGTGGGTGGGCCAGGTCATGCCGCTGTTCTTCGCCGTCGGTGGGTTCGCGAGCGCGGTCGGGTGGCGGAGCACGCTCGCCCGGGGCGGCGGCGCCCGCGACTTCGTGGCGACACGGCTCGTGCGGCTCTTCCGTCCGTCGATCCCGCTGTTCGCGGTGCTCACGATCGGCCTCGGCATCGCGACGGCGCTCGGGACGCCCGCTGACCTGCTCGCCGAGGTCGCCTTCGGCATCGGCTCGCCGCTCTGGTTCCTCGCCGCGTACGGCATCACCCAGTGCTGCGTCCCCGTGATGGCACGCCTGCACGAGCGGGCGCCGTTCCGCACGCTCGGTGTCCTGCTGCTCCTGGCGGTGGCGGTCGACGCACTCCGGTTCGCCACCGGGACGGCCGAGGTCGGGCTGCTCAACCTCGGCCCGGTGTGGCTGTTCGCGCAGCAGCTCGGGTTCCTCTGGGCGGACGGCTGGTTCGCTCGCCGCTCGAGGGCACTGCTGGCGGTGGTCGCGCTGGCGGGCTACGCGCTCCTCGTGCCCCTGACGTCGGTCGGGCTCTGGGCGCCGGACATGCTGCAGGACCTCAACCCGCCGATGCTCCCGTTGGCGCTGCTCGCGGTGTCACAGGTCTGCCTCGTGCAGCTCGTGCACCGACCCCTCACCCGGCTGATGCAGACCCGACCGGCGCAGGCGACGGTGTTCGTGCTCGGACGGGACGGCATGGCGATCTACCTCTGGCACCTGCCGCTCTACATCGCGCTGAACGGCGTCGCCCTGCTGCTCGCCGTCCCGTTCCCCGACCCGGGGTCGACGACGTGGTGGGCGACGCGGCCGATCGCGGTCGTCGTCGTGCTGGCGGCCGCGATCGGGGTCGCCAGGGCGCTGCGCCGTTGGGACCGACCGCTCCCCCGGCTGTCCGACGGTGTCGACCGCCCGGGGTGGCCCCTCGTGGCCGTCGCCGCGGTCTGCACGATCGGCCCCGCGTTCGTCGTGATGCAGTGGCACCTGTCGTTCGGTGTCGCGCTCCTCGGTGCGGTCGCCGTGCCGATCGGCGTGTGGTTGCTCGGCCGGACCAGGTCCGGTGAGGTCGCCGCGGTCGCCACGGGCGCTCCGGTCGCAGGGCGGTCCGTGCACAGCTGAGTCGATCCTCACCGCGGCCGGCGACGAGCGGGGTCGTCGCGGGGGCGAGCGGGCGGAGGATGACGGAGCCGGGCGATCCCGTCCGGCCGGCCCGTTCCGCTGGTCCGGCTCGTCCGGCCCGTCTCGTCTCCTGGAGGCTCCCCACGCCCGAACCCGCCGAGTTCTGGAGCACCTGGCACGTCGATCCCCTGGCGGCGGTGCTGCTGGCGGTCGCCGTGGTGACCTACGGCTGCTGGCTCGTCGGGGCCCGACGCCGAGGGGCCCGGTGGTCCGCCTGGCGCTCCCTGTCGTTCCTGGTCGCGCTGGTGCTCTTCGCCGTGCTGCAGTTCGGCGTCGTCGGCCGGTACGACCAGGAACTCCGCTGGGCCTTCACGCTCCGGCTCGCACTGCTCTTCTTCGCGGTCCCGACCTTCGCCGCCCTGGCCGCTCCGGTGTCGCTGCTCCGGCTCGGCGGTCCGGCGCGGTGGTCCGCCGCTGCCGACCGGGTGATGCACTCGCGTCCGGTCCGGGTGCTCGGCAACGCGATCGTCGCCCCCGTCGTCGGACTCGTGCTGTTCGCGGTCCTGCTCACCCCGCTCGCCGCGGGCATCCGCGAGTCGGGCGTCTGGGCAGCGCTCATCACGGTGTTCGTCCCGGCGCTCGGGTTCACCGTGCTCGGGCCGCTGTCCGAACCCGGGGTGCTGCGGAGTTCGACCTTCGTGACGGTCGAGTTCCTGCTCGCCTTCGTGGAGCTGCTGCTCGACGCGGTGCCCGGCATCGTGCTCCGGGTGTCGAACCACGTGCTCGACGGGTCGCTCGTGCACGCCGTCGGCCAGCCGTGGTTCCCGTCGCCGCTGCGCGACCAGCACCTGGCGGGCGACCTGCTGTGGTTCATCGCCGAGGTGGCCGACGTCCCGGTGCTCGTGATGCTGTTCGTGCGGTGGCAGCGGACGGACCGCCGCGAGGCTCGCTCGGTCGACGCCCTGTCCGACGAGGAGATGGCCGAGCTGACGCGGGCGCACCTGCAGCGCCGGGGGTGACGCGGGCCGCGGCGCGCAGCGGACGGATGTAGCGGGCGCCCGGCCCACGTTCTGCGACACGACACTCGTCGATCGACACGCGCGATGTCGATCCATGCACTCGTATTCGGTACGCCCGCATCGTTCGACGTTGCACGCGTCGATCGACACGTGCAACGTCGCGAACCGGTCGCCCCGCGAGCGCGGACCGGCCCGCCCCGCGAGCGCGGACCGGCCGCCCCGCGAGCTGGGACCGGCCGCTCCCGACGTCAGCGCGCCGCGGCCTCCGGCTCCGCAGCGTCGGGCTGCGTCTCGACCGCGCCGGTCTGCTTCCACGCCGTCGTCTGCTTCGGCTTCGCCAGGAACAGCGCCGCGACGATGGCCGCCACGAGCACCACGGCCGGCAGCACGAGCGACTGCCCCATCGACGTGGCGAACGGCTGCTGCAGGAACTCGGGCAGTGCCCCGACCTGCTGCTCAGCGCCGCCGCCCGAACCCGTGCCCGCACCGGAGGGGAAGTTCGCCGTGATGCGCGCCTCGATCAGCGCCGCGATGCCGGCGGAGCCGAGCACCGCACCGATCTGCCGCGTGGTGTTGTAGACGCCCGACCCGGCACCCGCGAGCGCCGGCGGCAGGTTGCGCGTCGCCGACACCGAGAGCGGACCCCACATGCAGGCGTTCGCGAGCCCGAGCAGTGCACTCGGCAACAGGGTCCAGCCCCAGCCGGCGCCCGACCAGAGCAGGGCGCCGAACCAGAACAGCCCGCCGGAGAAGCACGCCAGGCCGAACGAGCCGACCCAGCGCGGGTTCCACTTGTTGAGGTTCTTGCCCACGAGCGGTGCGAGCGCGGCGGACAGGACGGCCTGCGGCACGAGCAGCAGCGCGGCCTGTGTCGGCGAGAAGCGCAGGACGTCCTGCGCCCAGAGCATGATCGGCAGCGCGAAGGAGGAGATCGCCACGCCGACCGCCGTGATGGCGATGTTGGCGAGCGTGAAGTTGCGGTCCTTGAACAGGCCGAGCGGCAGCAGCGGCTCGCCCTTCTGCACGCCCTGCCAGACGACGAACGCGGCGAGCACGACGATGCCGGTGATGATCAGCGACCACACCGAGATCGGGCCCGTGATGGTGCCCCAGTCGTAGGTCTCGCCCTCCTGGATGCCGAACACGAGCAGGAACATGCCGACGGCGCTGAGCACGATGCCGAGGTAGTCGAAGCGGTGTCCGTGCCGCTCGAAGCGGGGGACGAAGCGCTGCGCGAGCACGAACGCGACGACACCGACGGGGACGTTCACGAAGAAGATCCACTCCCAGCCGAAGCCGTCGACGAGCAGCCCGCCGACGATCGGCCCGACGAGCGAGGCGACACCGGCGACGGCACCCCAGAGACCCATCGCAGCGCCGCGGTTCTGCGGCGGGAAGATGCGCGTGATGACCGCCATCGTCTGCGGGGTCATCATCGCGGCACCGAGGCCCTGCACGACGCGGGCGACGATGAGCACCTCGATCGACCCGGCCAGGCCGCACCACAGGCTCGCGAGGGTGAACACCACGAGACCCGTCTGGTACAGCACCTTCGGGCCGAAGCGGTCACCGAGGCGTCCGGTGATGAGCAGCGGCACCGCGTAGGCGAGCAGGTACGCGCTGGTGACCCAGATCACGGCGTTGATGTCGGCGTCGAGCGCCTGCGCGATCGTGGGTGTCGCGACCGACACGATGGTCGAGTCGACGAGGATCATGAAGAAGCCGACGACGAGTGCCCAGAGCGCGGGCCACGGCTTCTTCCCGTGCTGCAGGTCGGCGGACGTGGTGGAGGTCATCGAGTGGTGTCCTGGTCCTTCTGTGGTGCTGGGTCGGGGACGGCGGGGCCGTCCCAGGGGATGTCGCCGCTCGCGATCCGGTCGGCGGTGGCGGTCAGCCACTCGATCTGCGCGGTGAGCATGCCACGGACGTACGACACGTCGAGCCAGTAGCGCTCGGCGAGCTGCTTGGCCTGGAGGCCCGTGGCGGCCTCGTCGTACCCCGCGCGTTCCGCACGGAGCGCGTCGGCGCGGGCGCGCAACGCGGTCACCGCGTCGGTCGCGGTCAGGTTGTCGACGTGGGAGACCGCGAGCTGGAACTCGGGGTACTCGTCGGCGGGCTCGGCGATCATGCGGCGGAGCCCGGCGTCGAGCTCCGCACGGCCGTGGTCGGTGATGGCGTAGGTGGTGCGCTCGGGACGGTTGCCCTCGCGCGCGGTCCCGAGGGCCTCGGCGTACCCGAGGTCCACGAGTCGTCCGATCTGGTGGTACAGCGTGCTCGGCCGGACCTTGACGTTCTGGTCCTCGTGCCGGTGGAGCATCGTCTGGAACATCTCGTACGGGTGCATCGGCGCCTCGGCGAGCAGGCCGAGCGCGGCGAACGCGAGGGGCGTGAGCGACGCCATCCGTGCCTCCAGGCCATGTTCGCGGGCGATTATTCGACTTGGAACATACGCCTTCGACGACTTCTCCACAAGCGGCTCGGCGCGCCGTGCGCGGCCCGTAGACTGGTGCCGTCCCACCCAACCCACCCAAGCGCTGGAGTGAACACGTGCCAACCATCGTCGTCGAGGTCATGCCCAAGGCAGAGATCCTCGACCCCCAGGGCAAGGCGGTGGGCAACGCCCTCGCCCGTCTCGGCAAGGCCGACCTGACCGACGTCCGCATCGGCAAGCGCTTCGAGATCGCCGTCGACGGCCCGGTCGACGACGCGAAGCTGGCCGAGGTCCGCGACATCGCGGCCGACGTCTTCTCGAACGCCGTGATCGAGGACGTCGTCTCCGTCACCGTGCAGGACGCGTGACGCGGATGCGCATCGGCGTCATCACGTTCCCGGGCTCGCTCGACGACCGCGACGCCCAGCGTGCGGTCCGCCTGGCCGGAGCCGACCCCGTCGCACTCTGGCACGGCGACCACGACCTGCAGGGGGTCGACGCGATCGTGCTCCCCGGCGGGTTCTCGTACGGCGACTACCTGCGTGCCGGCGCCATCGCGGCGAAGGCCCCGATCATGGCCGAGGTCATCGACGCCGCCGGCAAGGGCATGCCCGTGCTCGGCATCTGCAACGGCTTCCAGATGCTCGCCGAAGCGCGGCTCGTGCCCGGCGCGCACACCCGCAACGCGCACCAGCAGTTCATCCGGCGTGACCAGAAGCTGCGGGTCGAGACCACCGGCACGGCGTGGACCTCCGGGTTCAGCGCCGGGCAGGAGATCACGATCCCGCTGAAGAACGCGGACGGCCGGTTCGTCGCCGACGCCGACGAGATCAAGCGCATCGAGGACAACGGCCAGGTCGTGTTCCGCTACGTCGGCGTGAACCCGAACGGGTCGATCGACGACATCGCCGGCGTCTCGAACGAGCGCGGCAACGTCGTCGGGCTCATGCCGCACCCCGAGCACGCGACGGAGCCCGGGTTCGGCCCGGACACCCCCGCGGCGATGGCCTCCGGCACGGACGGCCTCACCTTCTTCACCTCCGTGATCGAGTCGACGCTCGTCAAGTGACGACGACGCCGACTCCAGTGACAGGGAACGACACCACCGTGACGAACAACGTCCGCCCGAAGCCCGACACCGTCCAGGACGCCGCCGCCACGCCCGACAAGGAGCAGCCGTACGAGGCACTCGGGCTCAAGGCCGACGAGTACGCGAAGATCCGCGAGATCCTCGGCCGCCGCCCCACCTCGGGCGAGCTCGCGATGTACTCCGTGATGTGGTCGGAGCACTGCTCGTACAAGTCGAGCAAGAACTACCTCCGGCAGTTCGGTAAGAAGGTCACGCCGGAGATGACGAAGAACCTGATGGTCGGCATGGGCGAGAACGCCGGTGTCGTCGACGTGGGCAACGGCTGGGCGGTGACCTTCAAGGTCGAGTCGCACAACCACCCGTCGTACGTCGAGCCGTACCAGGGCGCCGCGACCGGCGTCGGTGGCATCGTCCGCGACATCATCTCGATGGGCGCACGCCCGGTCGCCGTGATGGACCAGCTCCGCTTCGGCGCGATCGACCACGAGGACACGGCGCGCGTCGTGCACGGCGTCGTCGGCGGCATCTCGTTCTACGGCAACTGCCTCGGCCTGCCGAACATCGGCGGCGAGACCTACTTCGACCCGGTGTACCAGGGCAACCCGCTCGTCAACGCCCTCGCTGTGGGCGTCCTGCGGCACGAGGACCTGCACCTGGCGAACGCCTCCGGCGCCGGCAACAAGGTCGTGCTCTTCGGTGCCCGCACCGGCGGTGACGGCATCGGCGGTGCGTCGATCCTGGCGTCGGACACCTTCACCGAGGGCGGCCCGACCAAGCGGCCGGCGGTCCAGGTCGGCGACCCGTTCGCCGAGAAGGTCCTCATCGAGTGCTGCCTCGAGCTCTTCCAGAAGGAACTGGTCGAGGGCATCCAGGACCTCGGCGCCGCGGGCATCTCCTGCGCCACGAGCGAGTTGGCGTCCAACGGCGACGGTGGCATGCACATCTCGCTCGACGACGTCCTGCTGCGCGACCCCACGCTCACGGCCGAGGAGATCCTCATGTCCGAGAGCCAGGAGCGCATGATGGCGGTCGTCCGCCCCGAGAAGCTCGACGAGTTCCTCGCGGTCGTCGGCAAGTGGGAGGTCGAGACCAGCGTCCTGGGCGAGGTCACCGGCACCGGCCGACTCGTCATCGACTGGCAGGGCCAGGAGATCGTGAACGTCGACCCGCGCACGGTCGCCGTCGACGGCCCGGTGTACGACCGCCCGGTCGCCTACCCGTCCTGGATCGACGCGCTGCAGGCCGACACCGCCGCCTCGCTGGAGCGTCCGGCCGACGGTCCGGCGCTCAAGGCGCAGTTCCTGCAGCTCCTCGGCTCGCCGAACCTCGCGTCGAAGAACTGGGTCACCAACCAGTACGACACCTACGTGCTCGGCAACACCGCGCTCTCCTTCCCCGACGACGGTGGCATGATCCGCGTCGACGAGGAGACCGGCCTCGGTGTCACCGTCGCGACCGACGCGAACGGCCGCTACTGCCAGCTCGACCCGAAGCAGGGCGCACGCCTGGCGCTGGCCGAGGCCTACCGCAACGTCGCCGTCACCGGCGCTGTCCCCGCAGCGGTCACCGACTGCCTGAACTTCGGCTCGCCGGAGAACCCCGAGGTCATGTGGCAGTTCTCCGAGGCCGTCGAGGGCCTGGCGGACGGCTGCATGGAGCTCGGCATCCCGGTCACCGGCGGCAACGTGTCGTTCTACAACCAGACGGGCACGACGCCGATCCACCCGACGCCCGTCGTCGGCGTGCTCGGCATCATCGACGACGTCGCCCTGCGCGTGCCCTCGGGCTGGCAGGACGACGGCCACAACGTCTACCTGCTCGGCACGACGAGCCTCGAGCTCGACGGCTCGGCGTGGGCCGGCACCGTGCACGGGCACCTCGGCGGTCGTCCGCCGGCGGTGGACCTCGCGCAGGAGAAGGCCCTGGCAGAGCTCCTGCAGGCGGCCTCCGGCGAGCAGCTGCTGACGAGCGCCCACGACCTGGCGGACGGCGGCCTCGGCCAGTCCCTCGCCGAGTCGGTGCTGCGCTTCGGCATCGGCGTGCGCGTGGTGCTCGACGAGCTCGAGGAGCGTGACGGTGTCGACACGGCGACCGCACTGTTCTCCGAGTCGACGGGTCGTGTCATCGTCACCGTCCGTCGCGAGGACGACGTGCGGTTCCGCGGGCTCTGCGAGGGCCGGGGCTTCCCGGTGCTGCGCATCGGTGTGACGGACGCCTCGTCCAGCTCGCTCGAGGTGCAGGGCGCGTTCGAGGCGTCGATCGACGAGCTGCGCGGGACGCACAACGCGACGCTGCCGGCGCGGTTCGGTGATGTCATCGTCGAGGACGTCACCGAGGGCTACGTCGGGCGCGGGCCGCTCGACGACCACGGCTCGTTCTCGCCGCGCACCGACGGCTGACACCGCCAGCAGACGGCTGACACTCGCCGTCTGACACCGAAGGACAGCACCCGCCGACGGCGGTCAGCGCGAGCTGACCGCCGTCGGTCCGTCCCGACACCTCAGGAGCACCCCGCGCGCATGCCGATCGTCACCCTGCCCTTCGCGGAGCTCGTCGACCGGTTCGGTCCGATTCCGGACGGCGTCGAGCTCGACGTCTGGGACGTCGAAGGCCCCTACGATCGACCTGACGACGTGGCGATCACCCTGCTGCCGTTCTACTTCGCGGGTCGTCACCGGTGGCAGTTCGTCCACGACCTCCCGAACCTCCGGCTCCTGCAGCTCCCGAGCGCCGGCTACGAGCACGCGCTGCCGCACGCTCCGGCGCACGCCCAGGTCGCGAACGGCCGGGGCATCCACGACGACGAGACCGCCGAGCTCGCGGTCGGGCTCGCGCTGACCTCGCTCCGCGAGATCCACACGTTCCAGGCCGACCGCACGGCCGGGGTGTGGGACGTCCGCACCACTCGCTCCCTGGCCGATCGTCGCGTGACGGTCGTCGGGTACGGCGCGATCGGGGTCGCCATCGCCTCCCGGTTCGAGGCGATGCGGTGCGACGTCACCGTCGTGGCACGCACGGCACGGGAGCAGGACGGTCGGCACGTGCACGCCTTCGGGGAGCTCCCGGACCTCGCGACCCGGACCGACGTCCTCGTGCTCATCACCCCGCTCACCGACGAGACCGAGCACCTGGTCGACGCCGACCAGCTCGCCGCGCTGCCCGACGGCGCCCTCGTGGTGAACGTCGCGCGGGGACGGGTCGTCGACACCGACGCCCTCGTCGCGGAACTCGAGCGCGGCCGACTGTCGGCAGCGCTCGACGTGACCGATCCGGAGCCGCTCCCCGCCGGGCACCCGCTCTGGACGACCCCGAACACCGTGCTGACGCCGCACGTCGGTGGCAACACGGACCTCAGCGTGCCGCGGACCCTCGAGCTCGTGCGGCGGCAGGTGTCCGCACTGGCTGCCGGTCACCCGTTCGCAAATGTCGTCCACGGCTGACGCCCGGCTCCGTCAGCGGAGCGGCAGCGCCATCCCCAGGCTCGGCGCGACGTCCTCGAACCCGAGCGACCGGTAGAGCCGCTGCCCGGGCGGATCCCCCACGAGCGTGATGTACGCCCCCTCGGGCGCACGGGACCGGATGTCCGCCACGAGCCACTCGACGACGGCCCTGCCGAGCCCCCGGCGCTGGTGGTCCGGATCGGTCGCGATGTCGGCGATGTGGAAGTACCACCCGCCGTCGCCGATGGTGCGGCCCATCGCGACGGGCACGTCTCGCTCGTCGACCACGTGCACCGCAGACCAGCTGCCGGCGATCGCCCCCGCGCCCTGCTCCGCGGTCTTCGGCGACAGACCGGAGTCCCGCCGCAGACGCAGGTAGTCGTCGAGCGGCGGCGGCCCGACCACCAGGCGGTACCCGTCGGCGAGCACCGCGGAGGCACCCGCCCCAGCGCCGACCCGGGCCCCGCCGCCGGCCCCGGCCCCGGCTCCGGCCTCGCTGCCGGCCCCGGTCACGACCGTGCGCCCTCCGGCATCGGCACGATGCACGCGGGCGACCCGACGGCGATCTGCGCCACGGCCTCGCCCGGCACGCCGCCCTCACCCACGGGGAGCACGGCGATCGCATCGGACATCTGGTTCGCCACCAGCAGGTACCCGGGCACCTGCGCGAAGTGCCGCGGCCAGACACCGCCGCACGAGATCGATCCGACGACCGTCAGGTCGTCGTCCGCGGTGTCGAGCACGACGATCAGGTCTCGTCCGCGGACGGCCACGACGACGCGTCCGGCCTGGTCGACCTCGACGTGGCTGAGGAGCGACTCCCCGACCTCGCCGTCGAACACCGGCGCCGAGGCGATCGGCCGCAGCGTCCCCGAGTCGTCGCGGCGCAGGCGGTACACCCGTCCGTCCAGCTCCCCCGCGACGATGAGATCGGCGCTGGCCCCGACACCCGCCCCGGCACCGGCACCCAGACCGCCCCCGGCTCCCGCCTCGGCCGCGTCGCGCCCGACACCCGCCCCGGCACCGGCACCGAGCCAGGCCATGTGCCGCGGCCCGACCCCGGGCCCGAGGTGGTGCACGCGGACGAGGTCGATCGCCGGCTCCGCCGTCACCCGGAACTCGTGGAGCGCATCGCCGCCGAGGTCCGCCACGAGCACGGTGCCGTCGGGCGTCGCGATCGACTGGTGCGCGTGCGGCCCCTCCTGCCGGTCCTCGACGGGACCCTCGACGTCGGGCAGCACGCCCGTGACGACCGCCGACTCGGGGACGACGACCCGGTCGGCGCCGCCGTGCGCACCGACGACGCCGTCGCTCGCGGTGACCGATGCGGCGTACGACTCCGCGGCCTCGAGCGACACCGCGGTCACGGTGCCGGAGACGTAGTTCGTGACGACGAGCGCACCGGACGGGTCGACCCGCACGTGGCAGGGCGCGTCACCGCCGGCGTCCGCGTCCCACCGGTGCTCGAGCGAGCCGCCGGCGTACCGGAAGGCCGAGACGCTGCCGTCGGCCGTCTCGGACACCGCGTAGACCCGGTCGCCGGACAGTGCGAGGAACGACGGGTCGTCCATCACGGCGACGGTGGTGGCGGTCGATCCGTGCACGACCGAGACGCCGGTCGCGTTCCCGCCGCCCGTCGCGGTGTACGACCCGACGAGCAGGTGCAGGTCGGCGAGGTCGGCCGGCAACCTGTCGGCCGCCGCTGCCGCGCCCCCGCTCACCGCTCGCCGCCGGCGATGCGCTCGTGGTGGTGGATGACCTCGGCGACGATGAAGTTCAGGAACTTCTCCGCGAACGCCGGGTCGAGGTGCGACTCGGCGGCGAGCTGTCGGAGCCGTGCGACCTGCACCTGCTCGCGACCCGGGTCGGCGGCCGGCATGCCCGCGCCGGCCTTCAGGTAACCGACCCGCTGGGTGTACTTGAAGCGCTCGGCGAGCATGTGGATCACGGCGGCGTCGATGTTGTCGATGCTCTGCCGGATGCTCGCCAGCTCGGCGACCGCATCGTCGTGGACGGGCGTGGACTCGTCGGCACTCATGGCCCGAGCCTACCGGCGGTGCCCCGTCGCGAGGGCTGCGTGACGGGCGGACACGAGCACGGCTCCGGGGCTGCGAGAATGGAGGCCATGTCGGTCCTGCTCGTGATCTCGGGCGTGTGTGCGGTCCTCGCGGGCCTCGTGCACGTGTACATCTTCTTCCTCGAGTCCGTTGCGTGGACGAGTCCTCGCGTGCGCCGCGTGTTCGGGATCGCCTCGGAGTCCGAGGCGCAGGCCACCCGCTCCCTCGCCTTCAACCAGGGCTTCTACAACCTGTTCCTCGCCGTCGGCGCGATCCTCGGTGTCGTCCTGGTCGTCGCCGGCAACGGTGCCACCGGCTGGACCCTCGTGGTGTTCTCGACGGCGAGCATGCTCGGTGCCGCGGTCGTCCTCGCCGGCACCGGCCGCCGCTACCTCAACTCGGCCTTCGTGCAGGGCTCGCTGCCGCTGATCACCCTGCTCTTCGCCTTCATCGGCTCCACCTTCACCACCGCGTAGCCGTCCGCCGGCCCCGGACGCGCGGAACGGCACCCGACGCGCGGAACGGTACCCGACGCGCGGAACGGGACCCGACGCGCGGAACGGGACCCGACGCCGGACGGGAGGCACGGTGCCGGCCCGCACCGCGCCTCCCGTCCGACGGTCGGTCACCCGTACCCCCGTGCGAACGCAGCAGACGCCGGGTCGCGAACCGCGACCCGGCGTCTGCCGGACTCCCCCTGTGGCTGTCGGTCAGCCGACCTTCTTCGCGAACTCGTCCGGCAGGCGGTCGAGCGCCCACTCGATCGCGGCGGTCGTCCCGAGCGAGAACGCGGCGGACACGTCCGGGTCGTCGACGACGATCGAGTGGCCCTCCTGCACCGACGGCACCTTCTGGAACAGCGGGTCGGACTCGGCCTTCGACGCCTCGACGTAGATCGGCAGGATGACCGTCAGGTCGGCGTTCAGCAGGTCGAGGTTCTCCTCGGACAGGCTCACCGAGAAGGCATCGCCGGCCTGCTGGTCGATGGCCTTCGGGATGGTGAAGCCGAGCTCCTGCATGAAGGTGGAGCGGCTGTCCTTCGAGGCGTACGCGCCGAAGCCGTCCGCCGTGTAGGCGCCGACGACGGCCGTCTTGCCGTCGAACTCGGGGTGCGCCTTCCGCGCCGCGGCGTACGCGTCGTCGAGGTCGGTCAGCAGCTTCTTGCCCTCGGACTCCTTGCCGAGCGCACGCGACACCAGGTCGACCTGCTGCTCGGTGGTGGTGAGGTAGTTCTCGCCGCCCTTCGGGATCGCCACGGTCGGCGCGATGGTGGAGAGCTTGGCGTAGCGGTCCTTGTCGCCCGAGCTCTTCGTGTCGAGGATCAGGTCCGGCTTGAGCTTGAGGATCTGCTCGTAGCTGGGCTCGAGCGTCTGGATGATCGTCGGCTTCTTCGTGTACGCGTCCTTGAGCCAGGGCCCGACACCGTCGCCACCGAAGGCGAGCCAGTCGCTCGCGCCGACGGGCTGCACGCCGAGCTCGAGCGCGGTCTCCGCGTCGCCCCAGCCGAGGGCGACGACGCGCTTCGGCTGCGAGGGGATCTCGGTCGTGCCGAGCGCGGTCTGGATCGAGACGGGGAACGCGCCGCCCGAGCTCGAGGCGTCGTCGGACGCGGCGGGCGACGAGGAGCCGGAGGTGCACCCGGCGAGGACGAGGGACGCGGCGACGACGGCACCGGCGGCCGCGAGCACGCGGCGGACGCGGCGCGCTGAGGGGGAGGTTCGGATCACGCAGGTAAGGCTATCCTAAGAACCGCACCCGCGGACGCGGAACGGCTAGGCTCCGGACGTGGAGTTCACCGACCCCGACCGGACCCGGCTGGCCGTGCTGGGCTCCCCCATCGCGCACTCGCTCTCCCCCACGCTGCACGCGGCGGCCTACGACGTGCTCGGGGTGCCGTTCACGTACGGGAGGCACGAGGTCGCCTCCGGTGGGCTCGACGCGTTCGTCGCGGGGCTCGGTCCCGACTGGCGCGGGCTCAGCCTGACCATGCCGCTCAAGCGGGACGTGCTGCCGATGCTCGACCGCACGACCCCGCTCGTCGACGAGCTCGGGGTGGCGAACACCGTCGCGTTCCGGCAGGAGGGCGACCGGGTCGTCCTGGCCGGCGCGAACACCGACGTCGAGGGCATCGTGCGTCCGGTCGAGGCGCTCGGGCACCTGCCGGGCGAGGCCACCATCGTGGGCGGTGGGGCGACCGCGGCGAGCGCCCTCGCGGCCGCGGTGCGGCTCGGGGCCGTCGACGTGCGGCTGTTCCTCCGGGACACCGCGAAGGCCGGGCCCCTGGTGGAGCTGGCCGTGCGGCTCGGCGTGACGCTCGAGGTGCTGCCGATCGACTCGCTGCCCGGCACGCGGCACGGGTTCCTCGTGTCGACCCTGCCCGGTGGCGCTGCGGACTCGCTCGAGCTCGTGCCCTCGGGGCCGGACGCGGTGCTGTTCGACGTGGCCTACGAGCCGTGGCCGACGGCAGCTGCCGGACGGTGGGCTGCTGCCGGGGGCCGCGTGCTCAACGGGCTCGACATGCTGACGGAGCAGGCGATCGGGCAGATCCGGTTCTTCGTGAGCAGCGACGAGTCCGAGCTGCTGCCGGACGAGGCCGAGGTGCGGCGGGCGATGCGGCGGTCGGTCGGGCTGCCGGACGCGATCACGGGCTGAGCGGTCCTGGACCCGCCCCTGAGCGAGTCCGCACCTCGCCGGCCCCGCACCACACCGATCTCCCCGAGGGATGTGGCCTCGATGACGGTCACCGACACCCCGCCCCCTGGACATCGGCGCGACGACGCCGCGCCGGCGGCCGACCGACCGGAGACCTCGTGCCCGATCCCTCGAACACCGCGGCCCGCTCGGCCCGCGCCGCCCACCGCCGCGGCCCGAGTCGCGCTCAGGTCCTCCGCCGCCGTGCGTTCACCGTCGTCACCGCGGTCGCCGCCCTCGCGTTGGTCGGCGGCGGCGTCGCGGTCGCGCGGACGGTCGTCGACCTGGACACCGGCATCCACCGGTCGGACATCCACCTGCCGGTCGCCGGAGCATCATCGAGCAGCAGCGCGGTGCCGCAGGCCCAGGGGGAATCGAACATCCTGGTGATGGGGCTCGACAGCCGTCGAGACGAGGACGGCAACGTGCTGCCGGCCGCGACCTACCAGGCGCTGCACGCCGGGGACGGCTCGGACGGCGGGTACAACACGAACGTCCTCATGCTCATCCACATCCCCGCGGGCGGTGGACCCGCGATCGGCATCTCGATCCCGCGCGACGACTGGACGACGCTCCCCGGCGCTCCGGACGGCAACGCCACGGGGAAGATCAAGCAGGCGTACGGCTACGAGCTCGACCAGACGCTGCGGTACATCGTGAACACCGAACCGGGGGTGTCGCACGACGACGCCTACCAGCAGGCCCGGTCGGCCGCGCGGCAGGAGGAGATCACCACGGTGTCGCAGTTCCTCGGCGGTGTCCCGATCAACCACTTCATCGAGGTCACCATGGCGGCGTTCTACGACATCGCTCAGGCCGTGCAACCGATCCAGGTCTGCCTGAACGAGACGACCTCGGACACGTACTCCGGTGCGGACTTCCACCAGGGGCTGCAGTCGCTCGACGCCTCGCAGGCGCTGTCGTTCGTCCGGCAGCGCCGTGACACGAGCGGTTCGGGCGTCGAGCTGACCGACCTCGACCGGGAACGCCGCGAGCAGGCGTTCATCGTCGCGCTCGCCTACAAGCTCCGGCACGAGGACGTGCTGACGAACTTCCCGCTCGTGCAACACCTGATCGACACCGCGAAGCAGGACATCGCACTCGACTCCGGGTTCGACCTGCTGTCCTTCGCCGGGGACGCGCAACGGTTCGCCGGCGGCGGCATCACGTTCCAGACGCTCCCGATCGTCCGGTACGGGGTCGAGGACGGTCAGGACGTGAACATCGTCGACCTCGCGCAGATCCGGTCGACCACGGCAGCGCTGATCGCTGCGTCCGACCACCCGGGCACGACCGCCTCGGCGACGCCGACCACGAGCGGGCCTGCTGGTGGCGGGACGACGACCGCTGGGACGGGCGCCGGCGGGAGCAGCGCTGCGAAGGCGCCCACCGGCGCGACCAACGCAGGCGCGTCCACAGCGGAAAGCACGGCACCCTCCACGACCACGACGAGTGCCGCGCAGCCCCTCGCCTCCGGCGGGATCCCCTGCGTCAACTGACCGGCGACGAGTGGTCAGGCGACCACGCCGTCCAGATAGAACCACCGCCCCTGTTCGCGGACGAACTCGCTGGTCTCCTCGAGCGTGCCGCGGTCGTCGTCGGTGCGCCACCACGCGCGGAAGGCGACCTGTCCTGCGGAGTCGAACGGGCCTCCCGACCGGGTCGACAGGATGTCCAGCCGCGTCCAGCGCTGGGCCAGGTCGAGCGTCAGCTCGGCCGGACGAGTGCGCGGGTGCCAGGTGAGCAGCAGGTACTCCGGCATCCCGAGCGCGAAGGCGGTGAACCGGGAGCGCATGAGCCGCTCGGCGGTCGGAGCGGCGGCGCCGGCGTGCAGGGGCCCGCAGCACTCGCCGTAGGGGTTGCCGCTCAGGCAGGGGCAGCGCTGTTCGTCGTCCACCCGGGCACGGTAGCAACGTCGGACGTCAGTCCCCACTCGCACGGTCGTCCCTGTCGGCGCGGAGAACGAACAGCTCCGAAGCCTGCGCTCGAGCGAGCCTGACCTCGTACCGGGTCCTGAGCGGCGGATCCTCCGGTCGCCGGAGGACGAGTCCCGTCCTCGGGTCGACGACGAACAACCGGCCCTCAGCATGAGGGCCCGTGGAGTGCCCCTTCTTCTCCTCGCGGCGGATCAGCTGGAGTCCGCGCATGTAGAAGTACGCCATCGACAGACCGCACGGTCCGAGACACATCCACACGGAGGCGTTGCCCGCGACCAGCACCACTGAGCGCCAGGACTCGTCGAGATGCACGCTGGCCATCAGCCACACCAGGCCGAGGGAAACGAGCGCGAACAGCACCGCACCACTGGTCGCTACGAGCATCCCGTCAACAGCACGGTAACTCGACGGCTTGACGACGTCTCGCACGGGTGCCCCTTCCTGATGGCGCTGGTTTGGTCGGCTGTACCGCCCCTGACTCTTCGTCCGAGTCATTCTGTGTGTGCAGGCACCGCCCGCCGACGGCGAGAAGGACCGAACGCGGCGAGCGCTCAGCCATACCAGGGCACGTTCAGCCAGGCCCACCCCAGGGCGACCCAGAACAGAACAACCTTGACCTGTCGCCGACCAGCACCAGCACCCGCAGCGGTGAGGCGGCCGGGAGGTTCTCGGAGACGAGGAGCCAAACCACCACGATCAGCGCGACCCGCGGCACCAGGAACAACGCATCCTCCAGCCACAACCCGGCTCCGAACGTGCGACTCCAGAACGCGCTGATGAGAAGACCCAGAAGGCACGTCGCAAGGCTGTAGACCCGGATCCCCCTCAGCACTTCGAGTTCCCCTCCGGCGCCAGGCGCTCGGCAGCGGACCGGCAGAGCTTCTCGATGTACTCGTACCCGGTCGGCATGTTGAAGACCGCGCCGCTCTTGATCACCGGGACCACGAGCGTCACATCCGGCAGTGCGAGCTCGAGCGCAGCAACGCGGTTGCCCCCGTGCCGCATGGAAGTGGCACGCATGATCGTTCCTCTGGACACCACCGTGGCGACACAGACGGGCTTCGATCCCCGCTTCCACAGGGTCACACTGCCTGGCTCGAAGACGAACGTCGCCGTGTACGAGCGCCGCAACGCATCTTCGAGGCGCAGTTCGCGCCTTGCCGCCGGCGTCACGATCACGTTCACCAAGGCGGCCCGAGGGTGGGTGATGCGCAGCCGAGCTTCACGTCGGCGGCGAGGGATGGTCGTCAAGAGACCGAAGATCACCAGCGTAATCGGCGCTCCGATCGCGATCGAGAGATCGATGACCGCATCGCTCGAGCCATCGGCGAGGCCTGCAAGCGACTTGAAGACGAACACCGCCAGACCGAACGGCACAGCAAGAAGTCCCGCGCCGTAGGGCGCGAGATCACCCGGCCGCTGCGAGTCGTCGCTCATCTCACCGCTCCTCATCGGACCTGTCACGGACCAGGCTCTTCCTGACTGCACGGCGAGAGTCGCCTCGATGCTTCGCGCCGGCGCCCCGCACGCGCAGCCTCTCGGATTCGCGCGCGATGCGAGGCACATCGAGCGCGTACGCAACGAACACGATCATGTAGGGCACGGAGATGATGGCCGCGTTCACAACGGCCCCCTCATCCAGCCATCGTCGATCCGCATAGCTGGACTGCGGGAGGGCGAGCGCATCGAGCAGCAGCGGCGGGAGGCAGTAGATGGCCACCGCGGGAAGGGTCACGAACAGCGGCAGCGTGATCCGTGCGCGCACCGGGGCGCGTCTCAACAGCCGGGCGACCTGCGTCGCTCGATGAGCAAGCAGGGCGCTGCTGAGCAGGACCCAAGAGACCGCACCCCAGACCCAGGACGAGAAGTCGTACTGCAGCAGGCCGTCCGCCGGCCACCAGAGCCCGACGTTCCTCAGCGACTCCTCGAGTGAGATCACCGTGCCGACGCGCGAGAACAGCGGTGGGAGCGGGAAGCCCAGACCGGCCAGGACCAGAGCGGGCAGCCCGCAGAGGAGGAGGACACGGGTCAGCAGTCTCACTGATCGCCTGCAATCGACGGGCGGCCGTCGCTCGACGACGGGTCGCTCGTGGCGCTCACGAGTCACCCGACAGGACGTTGCGGAAGTGCCTGAGGAGGATCGCGTCGCGGTACCTGGCGTCGGTGATGCCTCTCAAGCCCCACGAGGAGACGTAGCCAGTCACATCCCCTTCCGGCAACCCTTCCGGCTCCATGTCGACGGGGAACCCCGCTCTCGAGTCGGGGTCGGTGATCGCCACGACGACGTGGTCCGTCGGCTCTTCGAGGGGGATGAGCGCGGTGTACCCGGGCGCGTAGCGACCGCTGGTGGTCACGAACAGTCGCACGTCGTCGGAAGGACTGAGATCCGCCGACTCGTCAGCGACGTGCAGTGAGCGCTCCCATGACGTCCTCGTCGTACATGCCCGCACGAAGCGACGAGTGTCGGGTCTCGTGAGCATCAGCACGACGACGGCCACCGCCACGATCGCAGCTGCGAAGACGACACTCATCTGTTCCCTCACTGCGTACGGGGCGCCCGCGTCGCGGGGAACACCCGATGTCTGGCAGCGCTTCGATGCACGATCATAGGTCGCCGCGAGGAACCCGGTCGACGCCCCCGAAGGGAGGGACCCGCTGGTGCTCGACAAGCGTCCCGTACCTCGCCGACTCATCGGTGCTGTGGCCCCGGGAACGATCCGGTCCGACGAGCCCTGCTCAGGTCGAACGCACAGCGGCCGCTGCACCCCGGGCCGCGCTCACCCGCCCGGCAGCATCGCCGGGTAGAAGGAACACGTGTACCGGCTCGGATGGCAGGTGTTGCGCGGGAGCCTCTGGGAGGTTGTCGACAGCAAGCGTGTGCGCCGTGCCCTCTGGCTCGCCGCCGGGATCGCCGCGATCGCACTCGTGGTGTTCGTCGCGACAGAGCTCGCCCACGGGTGGGCCGGACCCGGCGTCCTCCGGCCGATCGCGGCGATCACCTTCGCCACGCTCGGTGTCCTCGCGATCGCGTACTCGTGCTTCCCGACCGCGCGCGAGGTCGGTCCGGAGCTCAGGATCAACGGCCGGCAGGTCCGACCCGACGCGACGATGTCGGTGCGGTGGTCGGTGCAGCCCTACCTCGAGCGGCGCGCACGGCCGATCGCCCCCGAGGACTGCGACGACGTCCTGGCCGACGTGCCCCTCCTACAGCGGGGGCTGGTGCGACGGCTCTCGCGGCTCGGTCCACTCCTGGTGGGTGCGGCCTCCGGCGGGCTCGCGGCGCTCGTCTCCGGTCAGATCGAGGTCTTCGTCGTCCTCTGGCCCTTCGTGTACCTCTTCACGCTGCCGGACATGGTCCGTCGGCTCGGCCGCGCCGAACGTGCCCGCCTCGCGGCGCTCGACACGGCGCCACCAACGCCGAAGCACCGTCCGCTCTGGCGTCGGCACCCGCACGGATCGAAGGTCCGTCTGCCCGGCGAGTGACCGCCACGGCCGCGCCCCACGGTCGTCCGTGGAGCAGAAGACGTCGGTTCGTGCACGCGAACCCGACGCCTTCTGCTCCATCGGAGCTGCGGGAGCGAAGCTGCGGGAGCGAAGCTGCGGAAGCAGAGGCTGACCTCGCAGCCCCACCGGCACCACTGTCGGCTGCGCCGGGCACACTGGGCGCATGTGTGGAAGGTTCGTCGTCTCCGACACCACGGCCGATCTGCTGCCCGAGCTCGTGGGTGAGCTCGCCGCGCGCACCGAGCACGTCGACCAGGAGACGGGCGAGGTGCACGCCGGCCTCGCCCCGAGCTGGAACGTCGCGCCGACCGATCCCGTGTACGCCGTCCGGCAGCGCCACGGGCAGCGCGAGCTCCCGCAGATCAGCTGGGGCTTCGTCCCGAGCTGGGCGAAGGACTTCCGGAAGCAGCGGCCGAAGCCGATCAACGCCCGCATCGAGACGGTCGCGACGAGCGGCATGTTCAAGCGGGCGTTCGCGACGAACCGCTGCATCGTGCCCGCCCTGGGCTACTACGAGTGGGTCGTCCGCGAGGACGGCAAGGAACCCCACTTCGTCCACGAACCCGGCGGTGCACTCGCGATGGCGGGCATCGTGAGCGCCTGGCCGGACCCGACGAAGCCCGAGGACGACCCGGAGAAATGGCGGCTGTCGCTCGCGATCATCACCCGTGACGCGCACGTCGCCCCCGGCGAGGTCCACGACCGGATGCCCGCCTTCCTCACCCCGGACGGCTACGACGACTGGCTCGACGGGGACCTCGGCTCCGACGACCTGCTGGCGCTGCTCGACCACGAGTCGCTCGCGGTCGCGGCCGGGCTGGAGCAGTACGAGGTCTCCCGCGCGGTGAACAGTGTGCGCAACGACGGCCCGCAGCTCATCGAACCTCTCAGGTGAGCACTGCGCCACGGGCCGCTCCACTGACCCGAGGCAGGCGCGACCCGAGGACACGGCGACCCGACGTCGGGTCGCGATCACGGACGACGGACGGGAGGCCCGGATCACGTGCGCCTGTCGGCTGACGTGGTCCGGGCCTCCCGTCCGGTTCGTGTGGTGCGGTGGTCAGGACCCGCTGCGGCGACGCGTCCCCGTCACGACCGTGGCGCCGTCACCCCGGCGGCGGACCACCAGGAACACCCCGGCCAGGACCATCGCGGCGGCCGCCAGGCCGAGCCCGACGAGCCCGGTGGTGCCGGTGAAGGCGAGCTTCGCGATGTGCGCCGCGGCGGCGAGGCCGGTCGGGTAGGACACCTCGATGGTCGCGCGGACCAGCTGCGCGGCGCTGTCGAGCACCGTGTAGTCGACCGAGGTGCGCGCTGCCCAGCCGTGCTCGGGGGTGAACACGACGGTCCCGTCCTGGACCTGCCAGGTCCCCATGCCCTGCACGACGACCCGGTCGGTCGGCGCACCGCTGGCGGGGTCGACCAGGTGCAGCGTCGACGGCACGAAGTGCGCTCCGCCGCTGGCGTGGTCGTTGTCGATCGGACGGATGGTCACCGGGTGGTCGACCGCACCGACCGCGGAGTCGTCCGTGGCGGTGGCGGCTGCGACGACCGTCATGACCGCGGTCGCCGTCGTCGTCTGGCCGGACGCGTCGGTCACCGTGTAGGTGAACCGGTCGGTGCCGGTGAACCCGGTCGTGGGCGTGTAGACGTACGAACCGTCGGGGCGGACCGTGACGGTGCCGTGCGCGGGCTTCCGGTCGAGGGCGGCGGTCAGGCCGGTCCCCCGGTCGTTGCCGAGCAGGCCGTGCTGGGCGTCGCGGGCGATCGCGGTGCCGGTGACCGTGCTGGCGCTGTCGTCGATGGCGGCGATCCCGACCGTGATGGTGACGAGGGCTTCGGCGTGCTGGCCCTCGGCGTCGACCACCTCGTAGGTGACGGTGTCCACGCCGGAGAACCCGGCCTCGGGCGTGTAGACGAACGTGCCGTCGGCGGCGATCGTCACGGTGCCGTGCTGCGCGCGGCCGACCGAGGCGACGCGGAGTGCCCAGCCGTGGTCGTTGCCGAGCACGCCCGGACCGCGCACGGTCACCGGCGTGCCCGCGGTGGTGCGTGCCGCGTCGGCGCCCGCGGTCGGGGTGACCGTGATCGTGACGAGGCCGGTGGACGTCTGCCCCTCGGCGTCGGTCGCCGTGTAGGTGAAGGTGTCGGTGCCGGAGAAGTCCTCCGCCGGCGTGTAGACGTACGAGCCGTCCTTCGCCAGGTCGACCGTGCCGTGCTTCGGCTTCCGGTCGAGCGTCGCCGTGAGTCCGGCACCGGAGTCGTCGGCGAGCACGCCGCGGTCGGCGGGGACGGTCAGCGTGCCGTTCGTCGTCGTGGTGCCCTGGTCGGGGGTCGCGACCGCGCCGACCAGGACCGTCACGGTGGCGGTCGCGGTCTGCCCGGAGGCGTCGGTGACCGTGTACGTGAAGGTGTCGGTGCCCGACCAGCCCGTGGTGGGCGTGTAGACGAGCGTGCCGTCGGCCGCCTTCGTGACGGTGCCGTGGCGCGGTTCGGTGGCGGCCGTGACGGTCAGGCTGGAGCCCGTGTCGTTGCCGGTGAGCGTCTCCGGCGAGATCGCGAGCGAGGTGTTCGCGGGCGTCTGCAGGACGTCGTCGGCTGCGGTCGGGGTGACCGTGACCGTGACCGTCGCCGTGGCGGTGGAGCCGGTGCCGTCCGTCACCGTGTAGGTGAAGGTGTCGGTGCCGGACCAGCCCGCTGCGGGCGTGTAGGTCACGCCGGTGTCGGTGGTGCGGACGGTCCCGTTCGCGGCGGTGCCGACCCCGGTGACGCGGAGCGCGGTGCCCTTGTCGTTCCGCAGGACGGGGACGTCGACCGGGGTGTCCGCCGTGGTGGTCACGGCGTCGTCGACGGCCTTCGGCGCGACGGTGATCGTGACGGTGCCGGTCGTGGTGTTCCCGGAGCCGTCGGTGATCGTCACGTCGAAGGTGTCGGTGCCGGAGTACCCCGGCTCGGGCGTGTACGTGTACGAGCCGTCCTTGCCGACCTCGACCGTGCCGTGGCTCGGGTCGGTGTTGTCGGTGACCGCGAGGTCGGTGCCGGTCGCCCCGGCGAGCACGCCCTTGTCGGCGGGCACGACGAGGGTGCCGTCGGCGGTGGCGTCGGCGTCGTTCGCGACGACCACGGGCGTGATCGTCACCGTGACGGTGCCCTCGGCCGTGTTGCCGTTCGCGCCGGTGACTCCGTACGGGAACGTCGCCGTGCCCGAGGTGCCCGGAGCCGGGGTGTACGTGATCGTGCCGTCGGCGTTCAGGACGACGGTGCCGGCGCTCGGCTGTCCGACCGACGTGACGGTGAGCCCGGAGCCGTGGTCGTTGCCGGTCAGGTCACCCGAGGTCACCGTGACGGGCTGGTCGGCCGCGGTGCGGATCCGGTCGTCCTCGGTGCGGGGCGTGACCGTGATCGTCACGAGTCCGGTGCTCTTCTGACCCGACGAGTCCGTCGCCGTGTAGGTGAAGCGGTCCGAGCCCGACCAGTCGGCGGTCGGCGTGTAGGTGTACGAGCCGTCGGCGGCCAGGTCGACCGTGCCGTGCAGCGGCTCCTCGTCGAGCGTCGCGGTGAGGCCGGTGCCCTGGTCGTTCGCCAGCACGCCCTTCGCCGCGCCGGCGGTCAGCGTCGTGGACGCCGGGACGGTCGCGGTGTCGGCGGTCGCCTGCGGTCCGACGATGACGACGACCCACGAGGACGCGGTCCCACCGGAGGCGTCACGCACGTCGTACCAGAAGGTGCCGGTGCCCGAGAAGCCGTCGGCCGGGGTGTAGACGGCGTTGCCGTCCGCGTCGAGCACGACGGTGCCGTCGGTCGCCCGGCTCACACCGGTGACGGTCAGGCCGGCGCCGGAGTCGTTGCCGAGCAGGGTCGACGCCGGGACGGTGACCGGGGTGCCGGCGGTCGTCGACGCGTCGTCGGGACGGGCGATCGGTGCGACGGTGATCGTGACCGTCGCCTGGGTCGAGCTGCGCCCGGCCTTGTCGACGACCTGGTAGGTCAGGGTGTCGGTGCCGGACCAGTCGGTGGCCGGGCGGTACTCGATGCGGCCCTGGTCGTCGACCGCTGCGGTGCCGTGTGCGGGCTGCGTCGCGATCTGGGTGCTGAGCCCGGTGCCGAGGTCGTTGCGCTGCACGTCGACGGTGACCGGGGTGTTCGCGGCGGTCGACGCGGTGTCGTCCTTAGCGGTCGGCGGCACGACGACGGTGACCGTGGCGGTCGCGACGGTGCCGGCGGCATCGGTGACCGTGTACTGGAAGGTGTCCGTGCCGGAGAACCCGGTGGCGGGGACGTACGAGTAGGTCCCGTCGGGGTTCAGCGTGAGCGCACCGTGCGCCGGCTGCGTGTTGCCGGTGACCGTCAGGCCGGTGCCACGGTCGTTGCCGAGCAGGCCGTCCTGCGGCGTGGTGGTGGTGAGCGTGTCACCGGCGCGCGTGGTCAGGGTGTCGTCGTTCGCGGCGGGCCGCACGAGGACGGTCACGGTGACGGTGTCGGACTTCCCGTTGCCGTCGGTGACGGTGTAGTCGAACGAGTCGTTGCCCGAGTAGCCGTCGGCCGGGGTGTACGTGTACGAGCCGTCCGACCCGACGGTGACCGTGCCGTGCGCGGGCTGGGTCGATCCGGTGACGGTCAGGTCGGTGCCCTGGTCGTTGCCGAGCAGGCCGGGAGCGCCGACCGTGGTCGGCCCGCCGGCGGTCACGGTGATGGAGTCAGCGGTCGCCGCGGGCGTGACGGTCACGGTGACGGTCGCGGTCGTGGTGGCGCCGTTGCCGTCGGTCGCGGTGTAGGTGAAGGAGTCGGTGCCCGAGAAGCCGGGTGCCGGGGTGTACCGGTAGGAGCCGTCCGTCCCGAGCTCGAGGGTGCCGTGCGTCGGGTCGGTGTGGCTCGTGATGGTCAGGTCGCTGCCGCCGTCGTTGGCCAGGAGGCCGTTGGCTGCGTCCGCGGACGCGGTCCCGCCGGCGCGCACCGAGAAGGCGTCGTCGGCGCCCTTCGGCGTGACCGTCACGGTGACGGTGCTCGTCGCGGTCTGCCCGGAGGAGTCCTTCGCCGTGTAGGTGAAGGAGTCGGTGCCGGAGAAGCCCGCGGCAGGTGTGTAGGTGTACGAGCCGTCGGGACGGACCGTCGCCGATCCGTGGGCGGGCTGCGTGTTCGACACGACGCTCAGGCCGGTGCCGGTGTCGTTCGCGAGCACGCCGTCGGCGGCACTCTTCGTCACGGCGGTGCCCGAGGTGGTGGTCGCGGTGTCGGCGGTGGTGGCGACGTGCGTGGCCTTCACGGTGTTGGCGAAGGTGACGACGACGTCGGTGCCGTCGGCGCTCGTGGCCGCGGGGAAGTCGAAGGCGGCCGTGTTGCCGTCGCCCTGGGCGATCACCGCACCGGAGTTGATGTTCTCGGCACGCCAGGTCGTCGCGTAGTTCGCGAGGTCGGTCGTGCCGGCTGCCTTCTGCGTCGCCGTGTACCGGTTCTTCGGCGTGGTCAGGACCGCGCCGGCCTTCTGCGACTGCACGCCGTCGGTGGAGTCCGCCGTGGTCGCCGTGTTGCCGGTGCTGACGCCGCCGCCGGTGACCTCGAGGGCGAACTGGTCACCCGACGCCCAGCGGTGGTCGACGCTCGACTGCGCGGAGAGCGTGTTGGCGTAGTTGCACGTGGCGAGGTCGCTCGGCGTGTAGCCACCGGCGATGGTCACCGGGTCACCGACCTGCTTGCCGGAACCCGGGTCGATCTTGTAGACGCTCGACCCGACCGAAGCGAAGAGGAACCCGTCGGCCGAGAAGCCGATGCCCGGGCTCCCCGCGGTGCTCGCGTCGATCGGCAGCGTCGCGACGAGCGTCGTCGTGAGCGCCGTGGTGCCCGCCGTGGTCGGGACCGTGTCCCCGTCCACGCGGCGGATCTGGTTGCCGGTCACCACGAAGAGCAGACCTCGGGTGCTGAACGCCATGTCGCCGTTCTTGCCCGTCAGCAGGTTGCCGATCGTGCCGACCTGGCCGATCTTCGTGCCGGTCTTCGTGTCGTAGGCGCCGAGGTAGGCGGGGTTGGCGCCGCTCGCGTAGTAGTAGATCCCCGTCGCGGGGTTGATCGCGCCGCGGAGCAGCTGGTGGTTGCCGCCCGGGTCCGCGTTGGTGACGTCGGGGTTCCGGACGCCGTTGACCGCGTCGTACGAGGTGATCGTGTTGCCGTTGTTCACCGCGGCGTAGGCGGCGACACCGTTGCGGGCGACCGCGAGGGCGTTGTCGGCCGGGTCCATGCGGACGACGTTCGTCACGGCACCGGTGGTCGCGTCGATCGCGGCGAGCTGGTTCTGCGCGGTGTTGATGGCGTACAGGGTGTTCTGGTCGCACGACAGCGCTGTCGCGGCGGCGGCCGGGTCGGCGACGACGGCCTGCGTCACGCCGACGGCGCCGAGCAGGGCGACGCCGAGCATGGCGACGGTGCGGATACCGGGTCGTGGTCGCGCGTGGACGCGTCCGGGCACACGGGTGCCCTGGTGCACAGGCAGCATGAGTCACTTTCGGGTCGAGACGATGCTGACGCCGAAGTGACGTGACGGTCCGTGCATGAGGGACGGTCACTGGCGTCGTGCCGATCCTGACAGGACTCTGAGGAACGAGGGGGGCAACAGTGGTCCCCAGTGTGGGGGACCCTCCTCGAACTGGGGGTACGCCGCCGAGCGCACCGGACGGTGCCCGGGTGGGGTGCACGACGACGGGAGGCCCGGATCACGTCCGCCGTGTGGCGGAGGTGATCCGGGCCTCCCGGTCGGATCGTGGTGCGGTCAGAGTGTGCGGCGCACGTCCGGCAGCAGGTCGTGCAGGCGCTCGGCCAGGCGGTCCTGTGCCTCGTGCAGCGAGCGGAAGTCGCCGACGTACTGGCCGAAGGTGTCGGAGACGAAGAAGTGTGCGCCCTGCTGGTCGATCACGCCGCCGTAGTAGCCGCCGTAGTTCGCCGCCCAGAGCCCCGTGTCGGCCTCGGACCAGACGACGTGCGCCCGGGCCGGTGCGTCGGGGGACACGACGCCGGCAGCGATGCCGGTGATGACCTCGATGGTCGCCGTGTCCACGGTCACCTCGGCCTGGTGGCTGTTGGCGACGCTGGTACTCATGGTGGTGCTCCTCGTGCTGCTGTGGTGCTGGACGGTGCTGGTGGTTCGGGTCGTGCTGATCGTTCGGGTCGAGCTGATCGTGCTGGCGGTGCTGGTCTGGCTGGTGGCGCCGACCGCGGTCGGCGCCGGATGGTCGTCGGGCACTACGCGACCGGACGGATGACGGACGGCAGCATCACGTGGAGCTGGTCCGCGAGCTTGGCCTGGGCCTCTTCGAGGGTGGCGAAGTCGCCGACCACGAGCCCGAAGGTGTCGGAGGCGACGTAGCGGCCGTCGCGCTTGTCGACGCTGCCGCCGAAGTAGCCGCCGTAGTTGGCGATCCACTCGCCGTCGTCCTCCTGCGTCCAGGTGGTCTTGGCGCGGGCGGCGCGGCCGGAGTGCTCTGCCTCGGCCTCGAGGATCGCGATGACGTCGACCGTCTCGGTGTCGAGGGTGACCTCGCGGTTGTCGGTGGTGACCGTGGTGCTCATGTCGCTCTCCTTCGCGATCCGGGGTACATCTGCTGACGTGACAACCGTACGAGAACGTCCCCCGGTCACGCCAGCGATGCCCGCCCTTTCACGGGATCCGTGCATGCGCGTCGGGGGAGAGCCCCGGATTTCCGGGCCTGGGGGACACGAGAACGGGGTACAGGAGGGCGATCGGGGTACTCGTTTCGTGGATGAACTGATTCGGTCACCTTCTCGAGTCACCCTCGCGTCTCGTCCGGCCGGGAGGCGCGGCCCACTACCGTCGATCCCGATGGACACCGCGACGAGGACCACGATCGTGCGCAGCGGGACGCTCGCTGCGGTCGTGCTCGTGGGCGCGGTCCTGCTGGTGCCCGGTCTCGCCGACCGCGTGCGGTCCGCCTTGCTCCACGTCGTGGGCGCGCTGCGCGCGCTCGGGCACGGCACCCTGACGCTCGGTGACGGGTTCGTGGCGGCGATCGGGGTGACCCTGGTGACCGCCCTGCTGCCGGTGCTGCTGGCGGGGGCGAGCAGGGCCTCCCGGCCGGACGGGGTGCGTCGACGCGCCCTGGTGAGTGCGGTCGTCGTGCTGCTGGCTGCCGGGGTCCTGGCGGCGCAGTCGTCGACGCCGGGTGGGCGGTTCCGGTCCGTCGCGCTCGCGGGACTCGTCGGGGTCGCGATCGGGTCGCTCGCCGACGCGGCCTGGCACGCGCGCCACCGGGCCGCCCACGCGTCGGGACGGACTCGTCGGGTGGCGTGGACGCTCGCGGCCGTCTACGCGCTCGTGGTGGTGCTCGTGGCAACCGCGGGCTCCCCCGTCGACGGCGGGATCCACCCGTGGTTGGTGCGGGCGATCGCGGCCGGTCATCGGCTCGGGGCGCCGGGGTGGCTCGGGTACGACGCGGTCGAGTTCACGGCGAACGTGGTCTTCTTCGTGCCGTTCGGCTTCTTCGTGCTGCTGCTGTTCGGGGCGCAGGCGTGGTGGGTCGGCATGCTCGGCGGGTTCCTGGCGAGCTGCGCGATCGAGACGGTGCAGGCGCTGTTCCTGCCGGCGCGGTTCGCGTCGGTGGACGACGTGCTGGCGAACACGTCGGGGGCGGTGCTGGGGGTGCTGGTGGGGGTCGTGGTGTTGGGGCGGGTGCGGCAGGCCTGAGAGCCTTCGCTTCCCGCTCGCCCCGCTCCTGGAGAACGTGGCCGTACGGTCAGCGCATGGCTCGACCCGAACGCCGCCGCTACCGGCCGCCCTCGATGTTTCCGTGGTGGTTGTGGATCGTGGCACCGCTCGCGGTCGTGGCGATCGTCGCGATCGCCCTCCTCGTCACCTGACCCCTGGTCGGCGGCCCCTGCAGCCGCCTCAGGGATCCGCTCCGACTCCGGGCCCGGGCCGGGGTCGCGGGGTGTGCCTTCGGGCGCAGACACCACGGAACCCCCGGCACCGAGGTGCCGGGGGTTCCGTTCGGTTCAGTCGAGCTGCTCTCAGGCGGCGTCGCGCTGACGACGGACCGACTTGCGGACGACCAGGAGGCCACCACCGAGGACGATGGCGCCGCCGGCAGCCCAGAGGCCGAGCGTCGAGATGGTGCCACCGGTGAAGGCGAGCTGGCCGGGCGTGCCGGAGCCGCCGGTCGAGCCGACCGTGGTGCTGGTGCCACCAGCAGCCGGGGCGATGGTGAAGAACGCCGTGCCCACGGTGGTCGAGGTGGCGCCGGTCGCGGTGAGGTTGTAGCTACCCGAGCCGCCGGCCGGGAAGGTGACACGGATCGTGAGGCCACCATCGGCGTTCGCCGTGTAGGTCTTCGAGACCGTCGTGGTCGGGAGCGCGCCGAGCGTGACGGCACCGGCACCGGTGACCTGCACGTTGACGGTCTCGCCCGCGGCGAAGACGTTGTTGTTGAAGTTGACGACAGCGGTGCCACCGGCAACGTAGTTGCCCGAGACCGAGCCGGCCGACTCCGGGGCGTACCCGGTCGCGGCGTTGGCCGCGGTCGGGATCGCGACGAAGGCTGCGCCCGCGATGAGGGCAGCGGCGATGAGCTTCTTCATGAAGTGTTTCCCCTAAAGATCTGATCCTGCAGACCCTGACACCCAGAGCCCGTTGGCACTCCCCCCTGGAACGTGCCGCGAAGGAGCAAGCGGTCGCTATGGCGAAGTTCCCTCAATCTAGCGGGAATCCTCAGGATGTTGCCACCTCAGGCGAAAGTTTTCACAAGCGTCACGTTGATGACTTCGCGCGACGGACGCGGATCGCCGGTGACCATCACCACCTCGCAGTCGTAGACCAGTCGAAAACCCCAGATCATGGAGCATTTCGGGTTCTCAGCGGGACGGCCTCCGAGCGCCGTCCACTCATGCTCGCCCGCATGAGCGGTGTCCTCAGGAACACCCGCCACCCCCGATCTGGGGCATCCTGGCGTTGCGCAATGCGGATCAACACGCCTCGAGGATCGCGGCCGCGGGGCGAACTCGCCCTATGGTCCGCGCTGCTCTCAGTCGGCGGGCGTCGGGTTCGCGCAGTCGAACCGCAACGGCAGGACCTTGCTCTGCCGCACGCCTGGCGTCGACAGCACGTCGACGGCCGCCTTCGCGTCCTTCTGCTCACCGAGGAAGGCGACCCGGAACGTCGTCGACTCCCCTGGGGCGAGCAGTGTCTGGAGTTGCACGACCGGGTGATCGCCGTCCATGACCGTCTGTACGGGGACCTGCTTGCCGTCCTGCGTCGACCCGAGGTAGATCGCACCCTCGGGTGCGTAGACCGCCACGAGGGTCTTGATCTTTCCCGGTTCGGTTCCGAAGTCTCCTCCGCCGGTGACGTACTCGGGCAGGCTCGTCGCAGCGTCGGCAGGAGCGGTGTTCTTGATCGTCACCTCGACCGCGGATGTGGGTCGGCCGTCTGCGCGGCAGACCGAGGCACCGACGGACACCGTCTTCTCGAGGTAGTAGTCCATCTTCGAGGCCGTGCCGTCGTTGAGGTAGACACCGAACTGTCGGAGCGACGTCGTCGCGACCGGCAGGTCGCCCGCAAGCGGTGTGCCCTCGAGCTGCGACTGCTCGGCCTTCGTCGCGCTCCACAGCCGAAGGCGACCTTCCTGCGCTCCCTGCGTCAGCGCGCTGACGAACTGCTTTGCGTCGAACGACCCGGTCGCCACCTTGTCGAAGACCGCGCTGGCGGCCGACGCAAAGAAGAGGTCCTGCACGCTCGGGTCGGGGTACTTCGCGTACACATCGCTGAGTAGCAGCTGCACCGCGTTGTCCGACGTGAGCGTGTCACCGGTCGGGAGCTGTACCGGCCCGGTCGCCCGCAGGATGTAACTCAGCGTCACCGGATCGATCGCGAGCACTCCGTCGACCTGCTGCCCGAACTTCTGCTTCCACATCTCTCGAGTGAGCTGCGCCGAGACGTCAAACCGTGGCGTCAGCGTCACATCTTGCATGTACCGCCCGGTGATCTCGCCGTACAGCGTTCGAGTCCCTGGGTCGAGCGGCAGGACGGACTTCTCGTACGGTCCGAACGACGAGCCGGCCGCCTGGTCACCGAGCGAGATCGCGCCGTCCTGCACCTTGAGGAGCGCTACGGCTCCCGGGATGCCCCCGCCCGCGCGCAGCTCGGCGTTGTTCTGGAAGAGCAGGACGTAATTGCGCTCGCCGCCATCACCCAGCATCGCCGGGGCGAGCTGCACCACACGGTTCGCGGTGTCCAGCTGCCCGGACGCCGAGCGCAGCGCGTTCCGCAGTTGATTGACCGCAGACGTGACCGGCGACAGCGTGTCGCTGGTGTTGATGGCGTTCGCATCGCGATCCGCCTTCGCCACCGTGTCCGCGGCCTGCGCAACGGCCGGCTGCGCCTTCACCAGCGGTTCGAGGTTGACCTTGCCGCCCTTCGGCGCGAGCGAATCAGTGCTCAGACCGCCGATGACGCGCGCCACCGGGCTGACAGCTCCGGACGCCACGTCGTCCACGACGACCGAGACCTCACGCACCGCGCGGAGGTTGGATCCGAAGAACGGCACGTACTGCGCCGCGCCCCAGACAGGATCGCCGGTGAGCTCCCGCGCCGCCGAGGCTTCGCCCTCCAGGTGGGCCGCGGTTGCATGCGCCGCCTTCGTGTCACCGTCGCCCAGCTGCGACCGCAGACTCGTCACTTCGGATACCGCGCGTTCGAGGTGGCCCTTCGCGAGCGCACCGCGGACCCCCACCCATGCAACGGCGAGGATCAGCAGAAGGACGACGGCGAGCACGATCCACAGCACGGTCCGGGCCCTGTTCCCCCGGCGTACAGCAGCGCGTCGCGACTCGGGCTGGTCGGACATGAGGACAATCCTACGGCCCCTCAAGTCGATCCGATGAGGGAGCACCAAACTTGACTCAGGCAGGCAGAGGGTGACGCAGCTTGGCTGCGTTCCGGTCCTCGCCCGAATCTTTTGTTACCCGACGAGCCAAGAGCTTCCGTCCCCAGCTGAGCTGGGAATTCAATGGCCCGGTAGAACGATCCCGCCGCACGCAAGGAGACCGAAGTAACCAGAATCGGAGTGAGCAGAGCCGATTCCCGGCGCGAGTAAGCAATTGCCGCGATCGAACGCACTCAACTCAAGAATTTCTTGAAACGCGCCGGGACCCCAGCATGGAGCGAGTGCCCTACACAATCCTCTGTTACCACCGAACCTGCTGCAATGACCGCTCCCGGTCCTATGGTGACGCCCGGCAGCACAACGACTCTTGCTCCAATCCAAGCTCCTGAGCCGACGCGAATTGGCGCAAGGACAACAGACCCGGCGCGGGCATCGCGCCCGCCCACCTGATGTGTCGATGTGAGAAAGGTCGCACCCGGGCCCACGGACACATTTTCGCCAAGTTCAATCATTGCACCAGCATCGAAAGTGCAACCTGTGTTAACGAACGAACCAGGACCAATGACAACGCGAGAGCCTCCTATGACGCGTGTGCCGCTCAGGATGCCTGCTCCACGGGCTTTGACCCCTCCTACCTTGAGCAACCAGGCTCGGGATCTCTGAGGCCAGATTGGGTGAGTCACCACAACGTTGAACCACACATCACGCAGTATCCGACGCATCCCGCTCATCGAGCATCCCCTTTCGGCTCACGCCAGGTGAAAACAGCAAACAACGTGCCAACCGCAAAAACAGCTTCACTCAGAACAATCGCAGATGAAACGCTCGCGTCTCGCGAAGCGAGCAGGAGCGCCACCGACAGCTGGACGACCGCTGCTATACCGTACGCAAAGCTGAGACGAAGCGTATCGCGACGTGCGAACAAGGCGACAGTGAGCACAGACGTCAACAGAGAGACCGGAATTTGCAAAAGCATCACCTGCACCACCGGCACAGCGGCTGATGCTGCTGACCCAAAGAGCAACGGCACGTAGACAGGAGCGGTGAAGATGATGATGACCCCAAGGGCGGCGCCGCCGATAAATACCAACGCCCCGTCCCTGAGGATTTTCATGGCAGTCAAACTATCCACTGCCGCGGCGTACCGAGGCAGGAGAACAGATTCCAATACTTGCGCAGGAATGCTGAACAGAAGCAGCAGCCTGGACGCCAATGCGATCTCGACAAGCTGACTGCCATCGTTCACGATCGACGCCAGAATCACCAATATGGAGGAATAGAAATGAACGATGAGGGTATGAAGCAGGAGGCCTGACACGTGGCGAAAGTCGTTGCGCACGAATTTCCATGATGGAACGCCTACCAGGGCGCCCCACGACACGCCCGTGCACCTATTGACATAAAGCGTGGAGACTATTGCTCCCAATGGGTACGCAAGCGCCACCGCCCACAGCGGCGCCTCAAGAAGGGAAGAAGCGAC
This sequence comes from Curtobacterium sp. SGAir0471, assembly GCF_005490985.1. NCBI lineage: Bacteria > Bacillati > Actinomycetota > Actinomycetes > Micrococcales > Microbacteriaceae > Curtobacterium > Curtobacterium sp. SGAir0471. The sequence continues at coordinate 517,505 of NZ_CP027869.1, read as the reverse complement.
ACCAAAAGCTGCCGTCGATGCGTTGCCGAGTATCCGGCTGAGTGCAACTGAGCGTGCATCGGCGCGAGCTAGAAGTACGTAGCTTGTCGAGAATGCGATAGCGACCGGCGTGAGTGACAGGACGAAGGCAAGTTGCCAGCTGCTCGCTGCGGCAACGATCGGTATCACCACCGCCGTCGACACCAAGCTAAGGGACACTTGGATACGGGCGGTACCACGGATGATTCCCGACGCTTTCTCCCCACTCGCCAATCGTGTGACAGCAGCGGTGCCGAGGCCTGCATCACCAGCGACAGTCGCATAGGCAAGCACTGATTGCGCGACCGTGAGGATTGCGAGGCTGTCGAGGCCGAGACTGCGGGATATGACGAAAGTCACAGAGAAGGCGGCTATCCGGGCAAGCGCTTCGGCGGCGAAGAGAACAGTGCCGTCGCGAACGATCCTATGCACGCTTCAGCGCGCCTTCTAGTGGCCTACTAGGCCCCCGCTTCGGTACCAACCACGATGTAGCTCCCCAGGCAATCCCAATCCAAAACCACGTCTCGAACAGCCAGAGAACGCTGGTCGCAATGGAAAACAGAAAATATGGCAGCGCAAGGGCGACGACTAGTCCGAGATTCCGCGCACGCAATTGAATGGACAGTACCGCGACAAGGGCCACGCAGACCGATGCCGCGGCCAACAACCCGCCGTCGTACAGGACCTGGAGAGGCAGATTCCCAATATACGAAGGCAGGTTTTTGAAAGGTTGCGTCGGATCTAGGTGACGTTGACCGAAGGAGTTCCAACCCAAACCCTGCACCCGCGCGTCGGACGCGAGCCATTCGTTGAGCGCGATTTGATTGATCTGCCTCCGAAGCCCACCTGTACCGCTTGATGTGTCCAGTAGCGACGAGAACTTCGAGAACCCCGCGTCAGGCGACCGCACTGCTAGTCCGACAGTCGCCGCTACGCCCAGCAGGCCAGCCCCTACCACTAGGGGCCGCGACGATTTACGAAAAAGGAAGACGAGGAAGAGCCCGAGTAGCAAAGCGACCAATGCCGCGCGAGTATGCGTTGTGAGGATCGCCACAGGCGCCAGAAGGACCGTTAGCAGCCGCGGCAGTCTTCTGATCCAATCACCCGGGTTCCAGGCCGCGATGATTGCCCAGAGACATAACAGGCCGGCGAGAACGTTTGCTTCGATCGAAGCCACGTAAGCGGCCCAACCACCGTACGTCGGATCGTCTTGCACGCCTAGCGTCGAGACGCCGAGTGTCGCCAGCGTCCAGGCGACGACTGCAAGCGCTGACGCGGTAAAAGCGCACCATACCCCGACCGAAAGCATCCGATGCCACTCCCCGCGGTGAGTGCTCACCCAAATGGCACCAATGAAGCTCAGGGCGCACCAAATCAAAACGCCCAGCGACTTATTCAGTTCCGGAGAGGACACCACAGATGCGAACGAGCCGCTCACCAACCAAAGCGCCACTGCTGCAATCGAAACGACCGCTGCGCTTGACAACCGGTGTCTTGCATCTTGACGCAAGAAAAGACCGACGCCAGCAAGCGTCGCCGCAAACATCTCGAGGCGCACACTGAAGCCAAACACGTCAACCGTGTAGCGCGTCAGGAACATCGAGATCACTAGCAGGACGCCTATGCGACTATCACGCTGTAGCACGAGCACTGCAGCGTAGCCGAGCAGCAGGACACACAATGTCACAAATAACGGATTCGCGTCGTAGCCAGTCAAGGTGAGCTCTAATCCATCGGCGGCGCTAGGAGCGCTTGCGCCCGCTGATCGATCGACGGCAGTAGGGCAAGATCGATGGGCGCGAGCTCCTCCGTGGCACCCATCTCCTGAAGTTGCTCAACCCAATTGGCCCCGGATTCTACGCGGATATACTGAGGAAAGCGCGCTGCAATGGCCTCCACCGTCGGCAGCCGCGTCGACAATACGCTCATACCCGCTGCCAAGTAGTCGAACACCTTCAAAAAACTACTCGCTTTCGTATAAGCGTCGACGTGAAAAGGCACAAGCCCGACTCGTGCTGTCGATAATTCGTTGATTACCTCATCGTAGGCCAGGTCGCCAACAATCCGCACATTGGGCATACCGGCTAACTCGGGAACCTCGTCGACGCCGATTATCAAGAAACTCCAATCCGGCAGACTCCGTACGACCCGCGTAACGAGCAGCAAATCGATGCGGCTGTTCCATCCCCCGACGTAGGCAGCGGTCTTCCGCCTCTCGGAAACCTGCGTTCGCGCAACGGCATTACGAAGGACCCGCCTAACGCGATCAATGTCGACCCCGTTTGGCAGCACCTCCACGCTCGTCTTGATGTGAGGCTGCAGCTCCGACGCTAGTCCCTCAGAGACCGCCACAATCCGATCACTGACCTGGGCCGTAGCTACCGCGAGACGCCAGTTCGCTTGGCGCAATCGGTGGCCAAGGTACTCGTACCCCCAGTGCCGGTCAATCACGTCAAAGGTGCGGTACCTCCAGCACGCCATACGCACAATCTCTGGGAACATCCACCAGTAGGTCACCAGCTTGGGCTCCCGGAAATTCAACCGTTTGACTGCTCTTTGCAGCAACATTCGGATCATCATCAACTGAATACGCCTCACCACTTCGGGAGCGACGAGCGGAATCCAATCCGACCAAGTAGGTAGATTGAGGACGGCCAGTCGAGCGTTGACGAGATGAAGGCCTGGGCGAGCGAAGGATTCGCGCTTGTTCGACGAGAGGAAATCCCTAAACCTGCGAGTGCGCAGCGGCCGCGGGTTACCGCGTGCAACGTACAAAACTCTCCGCGCCCCGCTGATTGCCTCCAGCATCTGCATCGATGTCTGATTCGCCGACTGCTGGTACGGAGGGCCTCCGAAAACCACGACGGCGCCTTGAGTCATATGCGTTGATTCGTTATCTTGCCGACGTCGCATCAGTGCTGCCTTCCTGTGGGCGCGTAGCTCGAAGGATCTTTTCGACGGCCCGACGGCGGGACTCTCGTCCGAAAACGAGGTGGACTGCCGCCTCCGTCGGTGGAAGCCAAGTCGAGCGCTCCGCCTCCATCTCTTCGAGAGCCTGCGCAATGTCGCCGACGACGTTTGACCCGCGCGCTACAAGAATGCCGTCCACTACGGGCAAGACCTCGGTTGCCCCACCCTCTGCGAAAGCCGCGCTTCGCGCGCCGACGGACCAAGCTTCCAACGGCACCAGACCGAAGGCCTCCTCTCGATCCCCAAAGCAGGCGTATACGTCCGGGACAGGGCGGAGTGCGGCAGCGCCACGTACCTCACCGACGATCCGTACCCGGTCGTCCGTCGCAGAGTGCTTGATCACTTCCTGAACCGCGGAGTCATCATCTCCATAGGGGCTGCCTGCCAGGATCAGCTGCCAATTTTTGGATCCCTTTGAAGCTATTTGAAAGGCATGAAGTACGTCCAGGTGCCCTTTTCGTCCGTTGAAGCGACCAACAACAGCGACGACGAATTGACCGCCGTGTCGTTGCTCGCGCAGAACCATCGAAGGCGCCACTGGAAACGCTGGTGCCAGGCGAAGCTGTTCGACGCCGAGGGACACAAGCCACTCACCCACGGATCGACTGACGATCTCTATGGGCGCTTTCCCTGGCCGGAGCAGAAGGCGCACGAGCAAGCCAGCGAGCCGATTGGGGCGGAGCTCGTGCACGGATATCCAGTGCGGCCGCCTCTTAACCCGAAGCAGCGGTATGTATGCCCCGAGAGCTAGGGTCCAAAGTACAACCACGTCGGCGGACACCGCGGGGCCAGGTAAGCGAGGCCACCTCAGCACGTCCCGGAGCCTGCTCGCTCGAATTACGGCTAGCTTCGGTTCTACGTGAACATTAGCGCCAATTTTATACAGCTCGTTGGACAGTGGTCCGTCGACGGGAGTGACGACCGTAACTGAGTGCCCGAGCTCTGTAAGTGCTTCCACTTCGGAGACCAGTACTCTGCTCGCCCCGTAAAGGTCATTACTACCATGGAGGACGACTACGTGCAAGATCGCCCCGACAATTCGTTAATGACCTCGAGCCATCGCGAACGGAAAGTATCGGTTGCGAACTGCACGGAATCTTCCTGGAAATCCTCTTGCTGACGCCGCGCGACTGTTCCCTCGAATACCGCCGAGAGTCGCTGGTAGAGCACTTCGGAATCGCTTTGTCCCTCGGATGCGGCGGGATACATCGGAATCACCTCGGTCAGAGCGCCTCGACCGGCGTGGACCACCGGCGTACCCCGGGCGATGCTTTCAATGGCCGGGAGGCAGAAGCCTTCGTCTAAAGATGGAACGAGTGTGACGCTTGACGTGGCATAAAGCTGCAACAAGTCTGCTTCGCTGAGCTGCCGATGGAGAACCACCCAACTACCTTCCGGATCATGTAGCTCGATCTTGTCAAGGACGACGTCCTCATCGTTTCCTGCGCGCACCACCATGTGAAGTTCGATATCACCGGCACGGTCCTTCCGGAGTCGCGCGACAACTTCGACCGCAAGTCCCAGCCGCTTGTGCTGATCCATCGACGCTACGACAAGCACCGTCGGCTTCCTTCGTCGTTCTGCAACCGAGGCAGAAACGTCCCCCGGTTGGGGTGCCGGCCACGGAATGACTCGAATACGCCCGGCTGTATGGGGCCATCGAGCCGCAATGCGCGACGCACTGTGCCGCGAGGGAGTAACGATTAGGTCGGCAGCTTTTGCGGACACGCCGAACGTCATTCGTGCATACAGCACAAACCACTTATTGAAAAGCGACGGATGGTCCAACACCATTGTGTCGTGCATCACAATGACGCTCTTGACGCCGCGACTTCCACGCCCGGTGTTCGTAGCGTGGACGATCAAGTCAGCGCCAAGGCGCGCGGCCTCTCGCGGTGCCGTGATGAAGTCCCAGGTCAGCATCTGAAGGAGACGACCCAGCCGGGTTTTCGGCTTTTTCGGAGGCGTCACGCTGCCAACCACCTCAGGTTGCGACCCCGCTAAAGCGCATCGGATTAGCTCTGCGCCACGACTAGAGCCGCTCACTCCCCGCGTGGAGATGAAGTCATTGATCAGTGGGAACACCGTCGTCCTCTCCGTAGATCCGACCGAGGGCCTCCACGAACTGCGCGCGCCGGAATGACTCGGCGCGTTCGCGTGCCAGTACGCGGACGGCTCGCACAGTCTCTGCGCTACGTGCCCAAGACCGCAGCTTAGCCTCGATCTCCGAAATTGTGGTTCGCGGCATCGGTTCATCGAAACGTTGAGACACCCATGGGAGCGGATCAAGCAAAAGAAACTCCTCGACGGCGACCATCTCGGTCACAGAACTATTCGCGAAAGCAATGACCGGACAACCCGCGGCCATAGCTTCCAGGGGCGGTAGGCCCTGTCCCTCGTAACTCGACGGATAAAAGGTTGCGAGCGCACCCGAGTAGAGCTCGGCGAGCTTTTCATCCGAGGGGCTTTCAATGTATTCAACCCCGTCCGGAAGCAGCGTTCGATCCGCCCTGCCCACGACCACCACCCGGAGCCCTAATCGCTTCGCCACTTCCGCAAACTGGTGCACCCAGTGGAAGCGTTTCCTGGGATCATGAGTTCTGTGGTCAACCATAACGATCACCGTCGATGGATTGGACGCGTGCTCGTCGAGCGCTGCCTCGAAGAAGACGTCGGCCACAGGAAGCGGGAGAACCCGGAGTCGCTTCGCGAGTATCCCCAATTGCGCTCTGACTCGGTCTGCCGTGTAGGTCGAGTTTACGACTACACGCTCCGCGCGACGCGAGTTCAGAAATAGTGCCCTGGTTCTCAAGCCGAGCTTTTGATAAGCACGAACATCAAGTGGAATAACGTCCTGGATTGAGCAGATCCAGGGGCGGTCCTTCACAAGCGGGAGGTGGAGCGGCGTGGTTGCGTGTAACCAGGCGGTTCGCGTGGGATCTAGAAGGCGCAAGGCGCTATGCCGAGGCTTCCCGCTCAACGAACTACCCGAGTACTCGAGAGTCTGAACCTCAGGTAGTGCCTTCGCTGCGTCGTGCAGCGCAGAGGCGTACCGACCGAGTCCCCGGTCTGATCCGGCCTCGGACAGAGAACCCTGGTCGATAATCAGCCGTTTGATCGTCACCGGCTGCGGCCTCTCAGCTCGCCACTTAGCACTTTATTATAAGCATCATTGACCTTCCGCCACGTGTAGCGCTCCTTGGCTCGTGCCATCGACGCTTCGCTCTCCGTGGTTTGACGGTCGGGGTCGTTCATCAGCGCAATCACGTTGTTTGCGATCGAGTTCGAGTCCGGCTCCGCGAAGGTGGCATCGTCTCCCAGAACTTCTCGGTTGTAGACGGTGTCTCTCGCGACGATCGGAGCACCCAGCATCATCGCTTGGACGAGCGCGGGATTCGTTCCGCCCACACTATGCCCATGGAAGTACACGCCGGCATGCTGCCAGAGTCCATGAAGCAGGCGATCGTCAGAGACGTGTCCCAACCAGCGCACGCGCGAGTGTGCGCTAGCGAGCGCCTGCGCCTCCTCGTCGAACCTGCCTCCATACCCAGTGGACCCGACTATGACGACGTCGTGTTGCTCTGAGATGGCCGGAACTGCAGCGAAGAATTCAGCAACGGTATTTTCGGGCACGAAGCGAGCAACAAGCAGGACATATGTTCGACTCGTGAGGCCGAGCGGCACAGCGGCGATCGGGGCTTCGTCTGCTCCGTAAGGAATGAACACGCTCTCCCGTCGGAAACGCGCACTCCAGTAGCGACCAATCGCTGCCGCATCTACTATCAGCGTGTTGGCGAACAATGCCGAAAGGCGCGCACCCACGCGGAAGACTATCTTTGCAACGCGACCCCACTTAGCGCGCTCCCATTCGATGCCGTCGACGTTCATAACGACAGGGATCCCGCGCAGCCGAAGAAGCGGGAGCCAAAACCCGTTAGCTACGTTCATGACTAGCGCCACATCCGCACCCCGCACAAGCGCGTGAATCGTGCTGGAGAGCCCGTATGAAAGCGTACTGAGGGCCTTCGACTCTACGCCGCGCGTTACGGGCGTTAGGACTCGCCCATCGAATTCCGACGTCTCGGAGCGCAAATCTTTCCGGCTGTAAACGACGACTTCCCAGCCCTCATCCGCAAGGTGAGGAGCAATGTGACGAACCGCTGTCTCAAATCCGCCATAGTAGCTGGGATAGCCGCGCGTCCCGATAACAACGACTCGCGGGCTCGTGCGTTTCAAAATGCTCCCTCGCTTGCGGCAACAGCTCGCAACGTTCTCCACAAAATTAGAGTATCTCCGACCATCGACCAGTTCTCGACGTAGTACAAGTCGAGCCGCACCGAGTCTTCCCACGAGAGGTTCGATCGCCCGCTGACCTGCCAGAGCCCCGTCATCCCCGGCTTCACCAAGAACCTCCGGTGCACGTGCTGGTCGTAGCGCTCGACCTCACGGAAGAGCGGCGGCCGTGGGCCGACCAGCGACATCGTGCCGACGAACACGTTGAAGAGCTGCGTGAGTTCATCCAAGCTGTACCGCCGCATGAACGCTCCGACCCGCGTGACGCGAGGGTCGTTCTTCATCTTGAACAGCACCGCGTTGCCCTCAGCGCGGTCGAGCGCGCTCAGCTCCTGCAGCCGCTGCTCGGCGTCGACGACCATCGAGCGGAACTTGATCATGTGGAACGTCGACCCGTTCAGACCCACGCGCTCCTGCAGGAAGAACACCGGGCCGGGCGACGTCAGTTTTACGAGCAGTGCGAGCACGAGCAGGACCGGTGACAGGACGATGATGAGCGCCGCCGACCCGACCAGGTCGAACGCCCGCTTCGTGTACAGCTTCCGCCCCGAGTACGTCGGCGTCTCGACGTGGATGAGCGGAAGTCCCTGTACCGGACGGGTGTGGATGCGCGGACCACCGATGTCGGTCAGGCTCGGCGCAACGACCAGGTGCTGGCGCCCGGGTTCGAGCGACCAGCTGAGTTGCCGGACGCGCTCGGGCGGTAGGTCGTCGGAACTGGTGATGACGACGGTGTCCGCGCCGGTCGTCGCCAAGGCTGCGGGAACCTCGTCGATTCCACCGTGGCTCTCGATCGTCGATCCCGGCAGCAGCCCGCGACTGCCGTCAGCGACGGCGGCGCCCACGACGCGGTACCCCGCTTCCGGCGTCCGCGCGAGCTCCCGCGCGATGTGGAGCACGCTCGGCGTCGAACCGACGAGCAGCACCTTCGCCGAGTAGCCGCCGTGCTTGCGCTCGGCGACGAGCCACTGGCGCCACATCCAGCGCGAGAGCAGCAGCACGAGGATGCCGATGGGGAAGGCGATGAGGACGTAGCCGCGCGCCAGGTCGACGTGGAGCAGGAACGCGGCGATCGCGAGCAGCCCGAACACGCGGACGCTCGAGTCGGCGACGAGACGGTACTCGGTACTCCCGACGCCGATCACGCGGTTCCCCCTGGTGTCGTACAGCGCCAAGGCAGCCATCCACACGATGATCACCACGAGGGAGATCCCGGTGTAGCTCAGCCGCAGGTCCGCGGTGTTCGTCGCGAGGTTCGAGTCGAGACCGAGCCAGGCGATCTGCACCCCGAACACGACCCAGCTGAGCGCGAGCAGGTCAGTCAGCAGCACCCGTCGCGAGTACGTGCGGCTCCATTCCTGGGTGCTGCCGGTCGAGATCGGCTGCCGGACGGCTTCGGCGGTCATCGGTGACGCTCCGTCACCATGTCGCCCCGCCGTTCTTCGAGATGGCCACGCCGCCGTCGGACCACATCCACACGGACTGCCCCGCCCGGTCGAGTGCGATCGGACGCTCGGTCGGCACCGGGTTGCATCCGATGGGTGTGGTCGTCGTCGCCGCCGTCACGCCAGAGGCGCGCATGGTCTCGATCTGCACGCCGTCGCAACTCGCGGTCCCGACGCGGGCCAGCGTGTACTCGGCACCGTCGACGGCGATCGCTCGCACACCGTCGATCGGCACGTCCACCCAGGAACCCGTCCCCGAGCGCCAGTCGAGCTGGTCGTCGCAGGCGACGAGCGTCGTGCTGTCCCCACGGAAGACGTCCGCAGGGTCCGCGCACGGCGGGTCGACGACATCACTGCCCAGCGCGAGCCCCTGTTCGGTGATCCCCGCGCCGGCCGCGCCGGCCGCGCCGTCGGTCCAGGTCCCGCCGTCGTCGGTGGACGTTCGCACCTCGGTCGCGCACGCGTCGCCGGTCCCGACCAGCACGCTCACCCCGGACGACGTGGCGCGCAGCGCCGCGATCGTGCGCACGTCAGTGTCGAGCTCGACCGCCTGCCACTTCTTGCCACCATCGGTCGTGTGCTCCAGCACCACCTCGGGATCGGCACAGGTCGCACTGGAGGCGCGCCATGCCTCCAGACCGTCGATGGCGGACAGCAGGTGCCTGGCGGAACCCGCGCCGTCTGCTGCCGGACCACCGGTCGCCGTCGCGGACGGAGACTGCCGCGGCGTCGCGGGGGCCGTCGCGGTCGCTCCGAAGGTGGGGACGGGCCGAGGCTGTCCCACCGCCTCCGGTGCGGTACGGGCGAGCGCCAGGGCAACGAGGACGACGTCGATGACGACGAGCGCGACGACGACGACGGCGACACCGACCAGCGTGGTGCGCGGCAGCCCTCTCCCGAGGCTTCGGGCCCCCCGGCTCGGACTCATCGCGCGGCCGCCGTCAACGGTCGGCTCGGCGGACGACGCCGAGCTTGCCGCGGCTCTTGCCGGAAGAGCGTGCGGGCGGTTGCGTGGGCTCTGCTTCGTCCAGGCCGTACCCGTATCCGTACCCGTAGCGGCCGTAGCCGTACGCACCCGGGCCCTTGAGCGGCATCATCGTGATGACGAAACCGGCGATCGGAGCCCCGACGTTCTCGAGCGAGGCGACGGCGGCGGCGAGTTGGCCCTTGAGGGTCTTGCCGGACGCGACGGCCAGGATGGCACCGGACGCCTTCTTCGACAGGATCGCGGCGTCGGTGACCGGCAGCAGCGGCGGCGCGTCGAAGAGCACGTAGTCGAACTGCTGCTCGAGCGTGCCGATCAGGTCCTGCATGGCCTTCGAGCCGAGGAGCTCCGACGGGTTCGGCGGGATCTGCCCGGCGGGCAGGACGACCATGTTGCCGCGGCCCCAGGGCTGCGCGACGTCCTCCAGGCTGGCGCGACCGATGAGCACGTCGGTCAGACCGGCGGAGCCGTCGACCTCCATGTACTCGCCGACGCGCGGTCGGCGGAGGTCGGCGTCGATCAGGATGACCTTGAAGCCGGCGCTGTCGAGCGCGATGGCCAGGTTCGCGACCGTCGTGCTCTTGCCCTCGGACTGCATCGACGACGTCATGACGAACGTGCGCGAGCCGGTGCCGAGGTCGAGGAACTGCAGGTTCGTGCGGAGCGTCCGGAAGGACTCGGCGCGCGGGCTGCGCGGATCGGCCTGCACGATGAGCGGGCGCTCGGACGCCTTGCTGTCGTAGGCGATACCGCCGACGACGGGCTTCGCACTGATCTTCTCGACGTCCTGCTCCGTGCGGACGCGGTTGTCGAGCGTCTCGCGCAGCACCGCGATGCCGACACCGAGGGCCAGACCGACGAGCAGACCGAGAGCGATGTTCACCGGGACGTTCGGGCTGACCGGCTTCAGCGGCACGTCGGCCTGCTTCACCCGGGTGAGCTTGACCGTGCTCGTGCCGTCTGCGTCGGTCGCCTCGATCTTCTCGACCACGTTCGTCAGGCTCTGCGATGTCGCGTTCGCGATCTCGGTCGCGCGGACGGGGTTCGTGTCGTTCACGGTGATCGAGATCAGGGTCGTGCTCGTCGGGGCCGTCGCGGAGACCATCGTCGCGAGCTGGTCGGCGTTCATGTCGAGCCCGAGCGACGAGATCACCGGCAGGAGCACGATCGGCGTCTGCACCAGGTTCGAGTACGTCAGCACGCGCTGCTGCGTGAAGGTGTTGCCCTGCGCCAGGTCACTCGCACTTCCTGACGTCTCCGTCGACACGAACACCTGTGCCGAGGCGGAGTACACCGGCTTCTTCAGCAGGGAGAAGCCGGCTGCGGCAGCCACCCCCACCAGGGCGAGCACCACGATGAGCACCCACCCCTTACGGAGCACTGTGATGTAGTCGCGCAGTTCCACGCGGCCGTCCTTCCCCGATCCTCGCCGTTCCTGTGGTCCCAGCACAGGTTCCGCGAGGGTTGTCCCAGCAGACGGCATTCAAATAGTGCCACACGGATGAGACTCGCTCGGCTGTTTTCTCGATCCGGCCGCCGGGGTCCTCTACGCTCGGCGCATGACCTCCGAGCCGGAAGTGGCCACGAACCAGCCCTCGACCGCCCGGCAACGTGACCTCGTCGCCCTGCTCATCGCCCTCGTCGTGGCTGTCGTGCTCGCCCGGATCGTGAGCACCCTGACGCTGCGCGGTGCGGTCCCCGGGCCGGTGCTCCAGGTCCTGCTCGGCGACGTCGCGGTCTGGGTGCCGCTCGTGTTCGGCATCGTCTGGGTCGTGCGGCGGACGGGCCGCGACCTGTTCGGACGCTTTCGGGTCGACCTCGGCGACCTCGTGTTCGCGCTCGGGATCGTGATCCTGACGCGGGTGTTCGACGCCGTGCTCGCGCTGTCGTTCACCGGGACGAGCGGTCTGCAGCCCGCGCCGTCGCTCGGCACCCCGGACATCGGGCTGCTGCTCGTGTCGGCGGTCGGCATCGTGCTCGTCAGCCCCGTGCTCGAGGAACTCTTCTTCCGCGGGCTGTTCCAGCGCCTGCTCGCCGTGGAGCTCACGCCCCGCACGCGCTGGCTCGCCGTCCTGGTGACGGCGTTCCTGTTCGCGCTGTCCCACCTGTTCCTCGGCTCGGCGACGACGTCGCTCGGCGGGGTGCAGGTGTTCCTGACGACGTTCGTGCTCGGGCTGCTGACCGGCACCCTGGTCGCCATGACCAACCGCATCGGCGGTGCGATCGTGGCGCACGTGCTGTTCAACGCGGTGGCGGTCGTCGCGACCTGGCCGCGCTGACCCGCAGAGCTGCACGGCGTCCTGCCGGACTCGCCGCAGCCGGAGGCCTCTCGCGCGCCGGGCTGTGATGAGGTGAATCCATGACCAGCGACCTCGTGCCGTGGGTGGTCGCCGGGGGGCTCGCGATCGTCGTGGTCGTCCTGGTGATCGTCCTGCGGCGGACCCAGTCCTCCAACCGTGCCGCCCTGTCCGACGCCGAGGTCAGACTCGACCACCGCACCGGCACCCTCGAGCGGGAACACCGCGAGCGGACCGCCGCTGCCGAGGCCGAACACGGCCGCCAGCTCGCCGGTGCCGAGGCCGCGCGCCAGCAGGCCCTCGCCGAGGCAGAGGCCGGTCGCGCCCTCGCTCGGACAGGCATGCGGTGGGAGGAGGCCTCGCAGCGCACGATCCTCGAGGTCTGCAAGGCCGCCGGGATCAACGGTGCCCTGCTGACGAACGTCGTGTTCGTGCCGGTGGCCCAGGGCGAGCGGGATCGCGACCGCAGCTACGCCGCCCAGCTCGACCACGTGCTCGTGTTCGAGTCCGGGCACGTGCTGGTCATCGAGAACAAGCGTTGGAACGGCATCGTGTTCGACGGCCGCAAGCCGAGCGCCGTGCACCACGCCTTCCGCAACCTGCTCGACGAGTCGTCGCTGACCGGGTCGTTCGCGATCCAGGTGCGCAGCCGGCGCGTGCTCGACTCCGCCGACGACGTCGAGCACTGGTGGCAGGTCCGCGTGCAGTCCGGTGGGAACGCCCCGACGCGTCAGGTCCGGCAGCAGGCCCGGCGTCTGCAGCGCTTCCTGGCGGACGAGGACGGCAACGGGCCGCAGTGGGTGGACTCGTGCGTGTTCTACTCGGGGGACGCCGCCGCGTACGTGAACCCCGAGGACCGCAGCACGAGCACGACACCGACCGGGCGTTCGGCGACGACGGCCGTCGTGACGAACGACAACGAGATGCGTGGCCTGATCACCGATCTGGCACGCAAGCACGCCGTGCCGAACCGTGCCCGCACCGACGCCGTCGTGCGGCAGCTGGCCGGTCAGGGCGCTCACACCATCACCGTCGGGACGTACCGCCTGCCGGAGGCGTGAGCTGAGACGACGAAGCCCCCGCCACGACGGCGGGGGCTTCGACGTGCAACACCGTCAGCGCAGCGCGCGCAGGGCGTCAGTGATCGGGGCCAGCGCCGCGTCGATCTCGTCGGCGACCCGCACGTGGGTCTCCTCCGACCGACGGTAGGGGTCGTCCACGTCGTCGTCCGCCGGGTCGGCGGGCGGCGGCACGGTCCCCCGGAGCCGGGCGACCCGGTCGACCAGGTCCTGCGCGGTCGCGATGCCGGCCAGGTCGCCCGGTTCGAGCCCGTTGAGCACCCGCGCGAACTGCTTGATTGTGAACGCCCGCTTCGCCGCCCGCGGCGCGAGCGACACCACGGCCGCGCGGTGCGAGCGCTCCGCGGTGAGCACGAGGTCGGCCGACGCCGCGATCTGCTCGGTCAGGTAGCGCGACCGGTGCGTCGTCGGGTCACCGCCGAGACGGGCCGACTGCGCCGCAGCCGTCTCGTCCATCAGGGCACCGTCGTCGGCGATGGTGCCGGCCGACTCGACCGTGAACGCCGGGGCGTCCGGGCCGAGCCGGGCCTCGAGCACCTGGGCGCCGAGGGGCGAGCGGCAGATGTTGCCGCTGCAGACGAACAGGATCCGCATGCTCAGGACGCCGCGCCGAGCAGGTCGTGGCGGACCACGATCGCGTCACGGCCCGGGCCGACACCGATCGCCGAGATCCGCGCGCCGGACATCGCCTCGATCGACAGCACGTAGTCCTGCGCGGTCTTCGGCAGGTCCTCGAACGAGCGGGCGCCCGTGATGTCCTCGGTCCAGCCCGGGAACTCCTCGTAGATCGGCTTCGCGTGGTGGAAGTCCGACTGGTTCACGGGGACCTCGTCCACGCGCTCGCCGTCGACCTCGTACGCCACGCAGACCGGGATGGTCTCGAGGCCGGTCAGCACGTCGAGCTTCGTCAGCACGAAGTCGGTCACGCCGTTGATGCGCGCCGTGTAGCGGGCGATCGGGGCGTCGTACCAGCCACAGCGACGCGGACGACCGGTCGTGGTGCCGAACTCGAAGCCGTTGGCGCGGAGGAACTCCCCCGACTCGTCGAACAGCTCGGTCGGGAACGGGCCGGCGCCGACGCGCGTCGTGTACGCCTTGACGATGCCGATGATGCGCTCGAGCTTGCCCGGGCCAATCCCCGAGCCAGTCGCGGCACCGCCGGCGGTCGCCGACGACGAGGTCACGAACGGGTAGGTGCCGTGGTCGACGTCGAGCATCGTGGCCTGGCCGGCCTCGAACAGGACCGTGTCGCCCCGCTCGAGCGCCCGGTGGATCTCGAGCGCGGTGTCGGCGACCATCGGGCGCAGGCGCTCGGCGAAGGACAGCAGCGACTCGACGACCTCGTCCGCGTCGATCGCGCGGCGGTTGAAGACCTTGACGAGCAGGTGGTTCTTCTGGTCGAGGGCAGCCTCGACCTTCTGCCGCAGGATGTTCTCGTCGAAGATGTCCTGGATGCGGATGCCGACGCGGTTGATCTTGTCGGCGTAGGTCGGGCCGATGCCGCGACCGGTGGTGCCGATCTGGCGCTTGCCGAGGAACCGCTCGGTCACCTTGTCGATGGTGCGGTGATAGTGCGTGATGACGTGCGCGTTCGCGGACACCAGGAGCTTCGAGACGTCGACACCGCGGGCGCGGAGCGCGTCGAGCTCCTGGAACAGGACCTCGAGGTCGACGACGACGCCGTTGCCGATGATCGGGGTCACACCGGGCGTCAGGATGCCGGACGGCAGCAGGTGGAGCGCGTACTTCTCGCCGCCGACGACGACGGTGTGGCCGGCGTTGTTGCCGCCGTTGAACTTCACGACGTAGTCGATGCGCGAGCCGAGGAGGTCGGTTGCCTTCCCCTTGCCCTCGTCACCCCACTGGGCACCGATGATGACTGCTGCGGGCATGGAGGTTCTCCTCACGTTGGCGGAGGACCGCACCGGCGGGCTGGGCCGATGGTCCACCCGAGTCTATCGACTGTCCACCTGCACGCCACCCGCCTGTGGAGAACGCACCACAACAGGAGCCCGGACCACCCGACGGACGGGAGGCGCGGTGCCAGCTGGCACCGCGCCTCCCGTCCGTCAGGTGGTGACGTTCCGCGATCAGGCGCGGAAGAAGTCCTGGTACGACGGGTCGCCGACCGGCTGGGCGTGACCCGGCTGCGCGAGTCGTTCCTCGACCATGGCCTGGAGTGCGTCGGGCGGGGTCAGCCCACGGCGCCGCCACTCCATCGGGTTGGCCCGGAGCTGCATCAGGGAGGTGTGGGATCGCATGCGACAACTCTCGCACCGATTGCCTAGTTCGCCTAACTACATGTCCGATCGCCGCACTCTGCATCGCGCCCTGTGACAGCCGGAGACGACGAACGCCCCGCCACCGGTCGGTGGCGGGGCGTCCGTGTCGATCACTTCTTGCGGGGTTCCACCTTCGCGGTCTGGCCCGAGGTCGCCGTCCCGTCCTGGTAGCCCGTCGCCTTCGCCGTCACCGTCACGGAGAAGCGGTGGCCCGCGTCCGCCGTGCCGAGCGCGTAGCGCTGACCGGTCGCTCCCGTGACCGCGACACCGTCACGGAGCCACTGGTACGAGTACGACACCTTCTTGCCGTCCCACGAGCCCGGGTTCGCCTTGAGCGTCTTGCCGACCTTCGGGGTGCCCGAGATCGTGACGGCGCTGCCCTCACGCAGGGTGAGCGTCGGCGCGGTCTGCGCCGCCTGCAGCACGTCCGCCTGGTCGCCCACCGCGTTACCGAGGTGGAGCAGCAGGACCCGGGCGTTCGTGGCGTCCGCCTGGCGCGTGACCTGCAGCGAGCCCTTGTCCGCGAAGAGGACACCGGAGGTGCCGCCCTGCGCGAAGGCGAGCGCCGGCTTCGACGGGTCGAACGTGGCCGAGTCGGTCTCGTCGACGACGTAGGAGCCGCTGGTGGCCAGGGCCGGGGCGTACGCCGACTCGGTCAGGACCGAGTAGTCGAACGCACCGGTCGCACCGATCGCGGATGCCGACACCGTCAGCACCTTGACGGCGCTGTCGAACGTGTTGACGTCCTGCCCCGCGGTGCCGCCGTTGAGCGGCTGCGAGTCGACCGTCTTGCCCGTCGCCAGGTCCACCGTGGTGGCGAACGTCGCGTCGACCGTGGCCGACTTGGCGTCGTACACCAGGTAGTCCGGCGTGCCGTCGCGGTTCGTGTCGATGAGGACCTCGACGTTGGTCACCGCGCCGGGGTTCGCGTCGGCACCGGCGGTCTGGACGCCGAAGGCGAGCGTGCCCGACGCCGTGTCGACGTTCGCGCCGTAGGCCCGGATGTCCGCGGCCTGCAGGGACTGCTGCGCCGAACCGGCGGGCAGGGGCTCCTGCGGGTCGGTCCCGCCCAGCACGAACGGTGCGACGACCGAGTGGTACCCGGTGACGGCGTCGCCCTGGTCGACCGAGCGGCCGGTGAGCGCGAGCTCCGCGGTCGTGGTCGAGCCCGAGAACGCGATGTCCTTGCCGTGCACGGCGCTGACCGGCTTCGGCGCGACGTACGCGCCGAGGCGCATCGGGTTGAGCGACTTGTCGGTGGGCGTGAAGGACACGACGCCGGACTCGGCGGCGACGAACTCACGCTGGTAGCCGGACTGCACCGACTCCTGCGTGGGGTCGATGACGCGACGCAGCTGCGTCGGGTCGGCGATCGTGAACGTCAGCTTGACGGTCGCGGTGCCGTGCGCCGGAGCGGTGACCCGCTTCGTACTCAGCGAGAACGCGACACCCGGCTGGTCCACCTGGGCCTGGTACGCCACGTCGTACGTGTGCGGGCGGCCGTCGGTGTTCTGGATCTGCAGGGTGCGGGACTCGCTGGTCTTGCCGCTGACCTCGACGACACCGTACGAGGCGGTGACGAGCTGGTCGTTCTCGACGCTGCGCACCGTGGTGCCGGCGGTGACCGCCTGCAGCGCATCGACGCGGCCGGTGCCCTGGCGGAGCAGCGTGGCGTTCCGGTCACCCTGCTTGACGTCGTGCGTCGCGGTGTTCATCACGGCGGCCTTCACCTGCGGTGCCGTCCACGACGGGTGCGACTGGAAGGTCAGTGCGACGATGCCGGCCACGTGCGGGGTCGCCATCGAGGTGCCGCTCATCGACATGCGGCCGTTGCCGGTGCCGTTGGCCGCGGAGATCACGTTGACCCCGGGGCCGGCGACGTCCGGCTTGACGATGTCGTCGAACGACCCGTGCACGCCACGGCTGGTGAAGGACGCGAGCGTGTTCACGTTCGCCTGGTCGGTTGCCAGCTGGTAGCCCTTGAGCTCCTGTGCGAACTGCACGTGCAGGGTCCCGGCCTGCGCGGCGGCCTGGAGGCTCGTCACGCTGTCCGAGGTCAGCTCGGCACCCGGGATGGTCGCGTTCCCCGCGATGCCGGAGTCGAAGCTGGTCACCGTCCCGGCGAGCAGGACGCCGACGCCGCCGGCAGCCTGGACGTTGTTGAAACGCACGCCGGAGCCGCACTCGAGCGCCCCGTCGGTCCACTTCAGCCAGGCGACCTTGCCCTTGAGCTTCGCGGCCTCGTCGGCGCTGAACGCCTGGCAGCCGTCGATGTTCGTGGTCGGCACGACGACGTCGCCCTCGACCGGCAGGCTGCCCTGGTAGTTCTGCGAGTACTGCGCGCGGTAGGTGCCGGCGACGTCGGACGGCGCGGTGGCCTCGACGGCGTCGAACAGCGACTGGCCGGTGGCGCTCGCGGCGACGGTCAGGGCGCCCTCGGCGTTGCCCGGCGAGCCACCGATGTCGGTGAAGTCGTCGGCGTTGCCCGAGGCGATGACGGGCAGGACGCCGCGGGCGGTGAGCGCGTCGATCTTCGCGTTGTCGGGGTCGTCCGGTGCGCCGTAGTCGGAGCCGAGCGACAGGTTGAGGACGTTGATGTCCTTGCCCTCGGTCAGCGCCTGGCCGACCCAGTCGAGCGCGGCACCGGTCAGGTCGGTCGATCCGCCGTCGTCACCGAAGACCTTGAGGGCGTAGAGGCCGGCCTCGGGCGCGGTGCCCGGACCGATCCACATGTCCTGGACGGACTGGTTCGTGAGCTTCGTGTAGTCGCCGCGGAACGTCTTCTTGTCCGCGGTCAGGCCGTAGCCCGCGGCGGTGCCGGAGACGTGCGTGCCGTGGTCGCCGCCCTTGCCGTCGATCGGGTTCGCGTCCGGCTTCGGGGTCGGGTCGTAGCCCGCGCTCGAGGAGTCCGCGTTGTAGGTGGGACCGGCGAAGTCGTAGCCGCCGAGGAACTTCTTCCCGTCGTACCAGCTCGGGTCCGGCGCGTTCGTGCTCGCGAGGGCCTGCTGGTACGCCGCCGTGGTGCCCGGGCCGCCGAAGTCGGCCTGGGTGTAGTCGAGGCCGGTGTCGAGGACGGCGATGTTGACGCCCTTGCCCGTGCGCCCGGTCTGCTGCCACGCGTCGAGCGAGCGCGTGTAGATGTCGCTGGCCGCGTTCTTCGGGCTGACGCCGTCCGCGCCCGGCTGCACCAGGTCGGGGTCGACGCCGCTCGGGGCCTTGGACGCGTCGCCCGGGGTCGGGTCGACGATCTTCTTCGGGGTGAGCGGGATGATGCTCTCGACGTCCGAGCGGCTCGCGACGTCACGCAGCGCATCGACGTCGGCGACGACCGCGACGCCGGGGACCGTGTACTCGGTCGAGTACAGCTCGGTGGCCGTCGCGTCCGAGCGCTTCACAGCGGACCGGACGGCGTCGACGGTCGAGGTGATCGCCCGGACGCGCTCCTTCGCGGCGGACGACGGGGTCTTCGACTTCGTCAGGTCGCCGCCCTTCGCCTGCGCGTCGACCTCCAGCGCACCCTGGCCGGTCGTGCGCACGAACGCGGCGACCGTCTTCTGGGGCTTGGCGTCGCGGAGGGGCGCGGCGAGCTTGAGGTCGGCGGCGGAGAGACCGGTCGGCGCGGCGTTCGCAGCTCCGCCGACGGCGAGACCGCCGCAGGACAGGGCGACGGCGGCGATGCCGGCGGTCACCAGGCGCGCGACGCGTGACCGCGTGCGACGCTCGGTGATGGGTGGTTGCTCGGGTACTGCACGGTTCGGTGTTGCACGTGTCACAGGGCGCACTCCTCGGGCTCTGTCCGTGGTGGGAATTCCTGTGAAGTTATGCGTTCGTTCACAGGTGGAACAGTCCGCACTTTGGGGGACTGGCCCTCGTTCGGGGGTACGTGCCCTACTAACTTGCACAGTGGTGTGCACGTTATTACTCTTGACGTCGTGACCAGTACGACCAGGGGCGGGACCACCGCCGACCAGCCCGGGCGCGCTCCCCGACGGGACGCCGCCGAGAACCGCGCTGCCCTGATCGAGGCGGCGAAGCGCGTCCTGCAGCAGGACCCGGACGCCGGGCTCGAGACCATCGCGACCGCCGCCGGACTCTCGCGCCGTGCGGTCTACGGACACTTCCCCTCCCGCGACGACCTGGTGCGCGAGGTCGTGACCGCCGGTGCCGCACGGATCGCCGCCGCGATGCCCGACTCGTCCGCGCTCGTGGCGCTCCCGCCGGCCGCACGGCTCGCCGCCCTCGCGGTCGCGCTGTGGTCCGAGGTGTCGCACGTCCGCCCGATGGCCCGCGTGGCCGTCCGCAGCCCCTTCGCCGAGGCGGTGGCCGAGGTCTTCGCCCCGCTGCGCGCCCAGGTCCGGCAGGCCTGCGCGCTCGGCATCGAGGACGGCTCCATGCGTGACGACGTCGACGCCGAGTCGCTGGCACGGCTCGTCGAGGCGGCGTGCATCGCCGTCCTCGACGAGGCCACCCGGACCGGCACGAGCGACGAGGCCGGGCGGCGCACCGTGGTGCTCTCCGCGCTCGGCACCGCAGGCATCGACTGGCGCACGGCCCTGCTGTCCGAACCGGCCGCCTCCCCCGTACCCGCACCGCAGACCGAGCAGGAGACCCGCGCATGACGCTCGAACTCGACCACGTCGGCATCGGCGACGAGCCCGGTGCCGCGCTGCCCGTCGTCTCCGCCGTCGCGGCTCCCGGGCGTCCGGGAGTCGTCGCCGTCGAGACCGAGCAGGCGCCCGTGCTCGCGTCGCTCGTCGCCGGCGGGCGGATGCGGCCCGACTCCGGCCGGGTGCTGCTCGACGGGCACGAGGACGCCGCTGCCGTCCGGGCGGCATTCGCGCTCGTGGACACCCCCGGGGTCGCCGAGCCGTTCCCCGTCATGACGCTCCGGAAGATCGTGCGCGAGGAGCTCGCGTTCGCCGGGCAGCGGCCCTCGCGCGAGCACGTGGACACCGTGCTCGACGAGCTCGGCATGTCGGAGTACGCCGACACGGCCGTGCAGCGGGTCCCGACGGGCGTGCGGGTGCGGCTGCTCGTGGAGCTCACACTGCTGCGGGACGGGGTCACGGGCATCGTGCTCACCGCGCCCGAGCGGCACGGGGGCGCCGTGGCCGACTGGTTCGCGGTGGTTCGCGACGTCGCCCGTCGGGGCGTCACCGTCGTGCTCGTGACCTCGAAGGCCGCCGCCGACACCGTCGAGCAGCTGCTCGACACGATCCACACCGAGGGTCCCGACGACGCGACCCGGACCGACGGAGGCGACCAGAGCCTCCAGTCCGACCCCGACTCTCCCGCAACCGTCCCGACGGAGGCACCCGCGTGACCATCCCCTCGCTCATCCGCGCCGAACTGGCGCGTCTCACCGCCACGCCGCTCGCCCGGCTGGCGTTCGTCGCCCTCATGGTGGTGCCGCTGCTCTACGGCGGCGCGTACCTGTGGGCGAACCGCGACCCGTACGCGAAGCTCGACCAGATCCCGGCCGCGATCGTCGACCAGGACGCCGGCGCGACGCTCGACGGCGACCGGGTCGACTACGGCAAGGACGTCGCGAAGGAGGCCATCGACGGCGGCGACTTCAAGTGGACCGAGACGACGGCGGCCGACGCACGCTCCGGCGTGCGCAACGGCACCTACGACTTCGTCGTGACGATCCCGCACGACTTCTCCGAGCACCTGGTGTCGGCGCAGGGTGACGACCCGCAGCGGGCCGAACTCGTCATGACGACCGCGGACACGAACTCGTACCTGGCGTCGACCATCGCGGAGCAGGCGGGCAAGACCATGCGCACGGCCGTCGCCGAGCGGGTCGGCAAGCAGGCCGCGAAGACGCTGCTCGTCGGGCTCGCCGACGTGCGGGACAGCCTGGGCGACGCCGTCGACGGAGCCGGGCAGCTGGCGTCGGGAGCGACCACGGCGGCGGACGGTGCCTCCTCGCTCGCGACCGGCACGCAGCAGTTGTCGGACGGTGCCGCGCAGCTCGCGTCCGGCACCGCCGCGCTGCCGTCGCAGACCGCGCAGCTGAACAGCGGTGCGCAGCAGGTCGCGTCGGGCGCCGCGACCCTGGCGTCCGGACTGCAGTCGGCCCAGCAGCAGACCGCGTCGCTGCCGTCGCAGACCGCGCAGCTGAACGACGGCGCGCAGCGGGTCGCGGCGGGCAACGCTGCGCTCGCGGACAAGGTCGACTCGGTCAGCGCCGACGTCGACGCGGTCCAGCCGATCGACGCGACCGCGGTGCTCGCCCAGATCACGGCGAACCTGCCCGAGGGCGCCACGCTGACGCAGGCGCAGCAGGACGCCATCACCAAGGCCGTCGGCGACGTGAACGGTGCCGGCGCCTCGGCCAAGCAGACCTACGCGTCGACGAAGTCCGCCGTCGACCAGCTCCGCGACGGGTCGGCGCAGGTCGCTGCCGGCACGTCGGCGCTCGCGGCGGCGTCCCCGCAGCTGGCGGACGGCATCGCGTCGGCGTCGAGCGGTGCGTCGCAGCTGGCGTCGGGCTCGTCGCAGGTCGCCGCGGGCACGTCGAAGCTCGCCGCCGCGGCACCGACGCTGTCCTCCGGCGCCGCCTCGCTCGCCGACGGCTCGGCCTCGGCGGCGTCGGGCGCCGCTTCGCTGTCCACCGGGCTGCAGTCGCTCGAGGACGGCTCGAAGGAGCTCGCGGCGAAGCTCGACCAGGGCCGCACGAAGATCCCGGCATCCACGGCGTCGCAGCGGTCCGCGCAGGCGTCCGTCATCTCGGACCCGGTGCAGGTCGGCGACGACAACGTGGCCGCGGCGTCGAACTACGGCGCCGGCCTCGCGCCGTTCTTCATCTCGCTCGCCGCCTGGATCGGCATGTACGCGCTGTTCCTCATCCTCAAGCCGATCTCGAAGCGGGCGATCACCGCCGTGAAGAAGCCGCTGCGCGTGGTGCTCGGCGGATGGCTGACGCCGGCGCTGCTCGGGCTCGTGCAGATGGCGGCGCTGTTCCTGATCGTCCGGTTCGCGCTCGACCTCGACGTGGTGCACGCCGGGCCGACGGTGGCGATCATGGTGCTCGCGTCGGCGACCTTCGCGGCGATCATCATGGCGCTGAACGTGCTGCTCGGGTCGGTCGGGCAGTTCCTCGGCCTGGTGCTCATGCTCGTGCAGCTCGTCACCGCTGGTGGGACCTTCCCGTGGCAGACGCTGCCGGGGCCGTTGGCGGCGCTGCACTTCGCGCTGCCGATGACGTACTCGGTCGACGCGATCCGTCAGACGATGTACGGCGGGTCCTTCGCGGCGGTGTGGTCGGACGCGGGGGTGCTCGCGTGCTGGCTGCTCGGCGCGCTGCTCGTGTCCTACGTCGTCACGGCGCGGCAGACCCGCTCGCGGACGCTGCGCGACCTGCGGCCGAGCCTGATCGGGTAGCGCGGCGCGGCGCGGCGCGGCGCGGCGCGGCGCCCGGCGCGGAGCGGCGCCGCGCCGGCGTGATGCGTTCATGGAGCAGAAGACGTCGGGTCACGGTCACGTACCCGACGTCTTCTGCTCCATCGATGCGCCCTGGTCCTGAGTACAGGCGCGTCAGGTAGACCGACGGCCGAGCGGCACGTCGGCGAGCGCACCGCCGAGGAAGCGCATGTCCTCGTCGGGCAGCGCCGAGCGTTCACCATCGTCGAGCACGATGGCGGCATCGTCGACCGGCACGAAGCCGATGGCCTCCCCGGCACGCAGATCGGCGGGGCTGCCCTGGTTGTGCGAGAGCGCCCAGACGACGTGGTGTCCGGGCTCGCGCAGCCCCAGCGTCGCCCCGACCAGGCGTGCGAGGTCGTCACCGGACGTCCACATCAGCAGCGCCCGACGGCTCGTCGGCCGCTCGCCGAACGCTCCGATCCGGGCGGACACGATCGACATGCCGAAGCGGTCGACGAACAGGCTCCCGAGCATCTCCATCGCGGCCTTCGTCACGCCGTAGTACGTGTCGGGGCGGGGCAGGAGATCCCCCGGGATGCTCGCTGGCGCCTGCTCCGGTTCCGTCACACGGCCGACGGCATGGATCGAGCTCGCCTGCAGCACACGCAACACTCCGGCGGCGGCCGCACGCTCCAGCACGTTCTTCGTACCGGTCAGGTTCACCGCGACGAGTTCGTCCCAGTCGTCCTCGGTCGGGATGCCCGCGAGGTGCACCACGGTGTCCACGCCGGCCAGGGCATCGTCGAGCGTACGGAGATCGGCCACGGAGCCGATGACGAGTCGCTCGCCCGCTGCGACGGGGTCCGCGGGTTCGCGTTCGTCGAACAGCACCAGTTCGTGTCCGGCTTCACGGAGTCTCGGCCGCAGCGCGGTACCGATCCGACCAGCAGCACCCGTCAGCAGCAGCGTCGCCATGCGGCGGAAGCTACGCCCGGCGTCGTAGCAACCCTGCCAGCTCCTCGAGCGCTGCCGCCCGGTGCGTCGTCACGTCACTCCGGCTCCATCGCAGTACCGCCCAGCCGAGACGCGCGAAGGCGCGGTAGCGCCGCAGGTCGGACTCCCACTGCGCTGGGTCCGTGCGGTGGTGGTCTCCCTCGTACTCGATGACGATGCGCTCGCGTCGGTAGGCGAAGTCCGCGCGACCGACGAACCGACCCGCTTCGTCGCGGATCTCGACCTGCAGCTCGGGCTCGGCGATGCCGGCGCGGACGATGCCCAACCGCGCCCGCGTCTCCTGGGGAGATCCGCTCCCCCTGCGGACCAGTCCGAGCGCCGCCCGGAGTCTGCGCGCGCCAGGGCAGCGCCCCCGGACTGCCAGCGCGGCCGCGAGTTCCTCGACGGTCGTCGCACACGCTCGGCTCGACAGCACCGCATCGCCCAGGACGACGAGGTCGTCGAGGTCGAGCAGTGCCCCGCACTCCACCCAGGCGGCGGCCGGCGCGCTCGTCCGCATCCCCCAGCGTGTCAGGACCATGGCTGCGCCCTCCGTGGTCCGGTGCCCGACCACGCCCTCGCGGCGCATCTGAGCGGACGGTCGGATGCTCGTCACGTGGACCGGGTCGTCGCCGGGGCGATCGCGTGGCAGGGGCAGGCCCCAGAGGACCGCCGCGGAGAGGTGACTGATGAACTGCCCCGGCCCGAGCACGGGTCGGAAGGCCCTGATGCGATCGACACCGGTCGGCGGACGCTGCTGATGCCAGCGGATCGAGCGCGTGGGGCGGACCAGGTCGGACCGGCGGAGCCGCTCGCGGTGCACCACGCCTTCACGATCTGCGGCGTGAACGTCGAAGCTCCGAGCGGACAGGCTCTTCGGCAGTGGTCGTGGGCGCATGGTCCAAGGGTCCGTGCGTCGCAACCGTCGAGCCGAGCTGCACACCGATCCTGTGGGCAGCAGGACGCTCGAGCTCCCCTGTGCAGGACTCGCACCGCCAGTAATGGAGCAGGAAACGTCGAGTGGTGCCGTTCTGCTCGACGTTGTCTGCTCCATCGACGAACGCGCCGCCCGCCCGGTGCCCCGCCATGTCCTGACAACCGCGAGCGGCGGGGCGGCTACGATCGAGGGACACCACTACCGGTCGAGGGAGATCATGGGAGACGGCAGGTCCGCCACCGCAGACGGCAAACCGGCGACCATCTACGACGTCGCGGCACGCGCAGGGGTCTCGAAGTCCCTCGTCTCGCTCGTGCTCCAGCGCTCCCCCAAGGTCAGCGACCAGCGCCGCGAGGCCGTCCTCCGCGCCATCCAGGAACTCGACTACCGGCCGAGCACCGCCGCCGTCTCGCTCGCCGGCACCCGCAGCCGCACGATCGGCGTCGTGCTCGACGACTTCCGCAACCAGTGGTTCGTCGACCTGCTCACCGGCCTGCGCGAGGCCCTGCAGGACCAGGGACACCGGCTCGTCGTCGCCGACCGCTTCCTCAACACCGGACTCGACGCGTCACCGGTCGAGGGCTTCCTGTCGATGCGCGTCGAGGGCATCGTCATCGCCGGCGAGCCCGACACCGACCTCGCGATCCCGGCGAGCATGCCGGTCGTGGTCGCCGGCGGCCGCGCGGTCCTCCCCCGCGCGGACACCGTCGCGAACGACGACCGCGCCGGAGGCCGGATGGCGGCCGAGCACCTGCTCGCCCTCGGGCACACGCGCATCGGCTTCGTCGGCGGACGCTCGGCAGCGTCCGCCGAGCGGCTCACCGGCCTGGAGGCACGGGTCACCACCGCCCCGGCGCCCGCCTCGCTCGTCACCCACGTCATGCCCGTGGAACCCACCGAGGAGGCCGGCGCCGAGGCGGTCGGGCACCTGCTCGACGCCCACCCCGACGTGACGGCGGTGTTCGCGGCGAACGACGTGATGGCGCTCGGCGCGATGTCCGGGCTCGCCGCCCGGGGGCTGCGGGTCCCCGAGGACGTGTCGGTGATGGGCTACGACGACACCCCGCTCGCGGCGTCGTCCTACGTCGGGCTGACGAGCATCGACGACCGCAGCGTGGAGATCGGCCGCGGCGCCGGGGAGCGCCTGCTCGCCCGCATCGCCGATCCGGACGCCCCCGCACAGGAGACCCTGGTCGAACCCCGCCTCGTCGCCCGCCGCACGACCGCCGCCCACTGACGCACGCCGCCGATCGACGAGCGCGTCAGTCGGTGGGCAGCTCCGCGTGCTGGACGACCCAGGCGTGCATGACGATCGCCGCCGCGGCCGAGGCGTTGATGCTCCGCGTCGAGCCGAACTGCGTGATCTCGAGGTGGGCGTCGGCGCCGGCCACTGCCTCGTCGGTGAGCCCCGGCCCCTCCTGCCCGAACAGGAACACGCAGCGCTCCGGGATCGCCGCGGTCTCGATGCGCTCGGCGCCCGGGGTGTTGTCGATCGCGACGACCGGCCTGGCCTCGTCGTGCATCGCGGCCAGGAACGCGGCGACGTCGGGGTGGTACCGCACGTGCTGGTAGCGGTCGGTGACCATCGCCCCGCGCTTGTTCCACCGACGCCGCCCGATGATGTGCACGGTGCCGGCGAGGAACGCGTTCGCGCTCCGCACGATCGACCCGATGTTCAGGTCGTGCTGCCAGTTCTCGATCGCGACGTCGAAGGTGTGCCGACGGGTGTCGAGCTCGGCGACGATCGCGTCCATCGACCAGTACCGGAAGCGGTCGACGACGTTCCGGGTGTCCCCCGTCGCGAGCAGTTCCGGGTCGAGCCGCGGGTCGTCCGGCCACGGCTCGGGGTGCGGCCCGACGCCGTTGGTGGTGGCCTCGTGCGTCGGTTCGGGCTGTGCGGTCACGGTGCCCAGGGTAGGGCCGCCCCGTCGAACGGTGCCGACGAGGTCGGGTCGGCGGCCGCGAGCAGGACCACCGCTGCCACCACGGCGACGAGCAGCAGCGCCGCCCGGACCCAGCGTGCACGGAGCACCGAGGCGACGAGCAGGAGTGCCCCGACCCCCGCGACCGAGACGAGCACGCCTGCGGCCGTCACCTGTGCCACGTCGTGTGCGGACGGGTCGCCGAGGAACGCCCGCACGAGCGTCACGACGATGCCGATCGCGATCGCGGGCCCGGCGAGCAGGGACGACACGACCAGCGCCCCCTTCTCGAACCCGTCGGCGAGCGGACCCAGTCGGTGCCGGCGCTGCTCGGCGCGCGGCGGGAGCAGTGCGTCGAGCTCCGGCGGCAGGACCGGCAGCGCGAGGTACGACCGGAGCTCCGCCGCCGACCGTGCACGGGCCGCGGCGCGGCGGAGCAGCCGCCGTTCCCGGTCGTCGAGGAGCGCTGGTTCGGCGGCGCCCCACCGCGCGGCCTGGTCCGGGTGGCCGGCGACACGGTAGGTCTGCACGAGGGCCCGACGCCAGGCGGGCTCGGAGGGGTCCTGTCGGGCCATCGTCGTCAGCGACTCCCAGGCGGCGCGACGGTCACCGGTGGCGAACACGGCGAGCGCCCGCGCGACCCGCGCGTCGACACCCGTCCGTCCCGTCACAGGACCAGCGTAGGGTGCCGGCCCCGTGCCTCCAGGCCGGCGACCGGCGTCAGGTCGTGCCGGGGCGCAGGAAGTCCTCGGGCTCGTCGCCCCTGCCGGTCGTCGTGAAGATGCGCTTCCGGTCGCCGGGGCGGTCCGGGTCGTAGAGCACCGTCACCGTCTCACCGAGCACTGGTGCCGTGCCGTGCGTGAAGCCCTCGGTGCGTTCGACCCAGCGCCGGACGCCGTGCAGGTCCACGAACGAGAAGGTCCACCGCAGCAGGGTCCGGGACGCGTCGGGCGTGGTGCCGCCGCTGACTGCGGTGACCTCACCCGTGGTGCGACGGCCGTCGGCCAGCACCTCCGTGAGCCGGGCGCGGCGAGCACCGCGGCCGATCCGGGTCGTGCCGCCGGCGACGAGCGCGAGGACCGTCACGACGGTGGACAGGCCGGGGAGCCACCACTCGGACGCGTACCAGATCCACGTCGCGGCGCGCCAGGTCTCGTCGTGACCGAACGTCGGGTCGACGGCCACGCCGATGCGGTCGGGCGTCGGCCACTGCGTGGTGGTCGCCCACCAGGTGCATGCGGTGGCGCCGACGAGCCAGAGCGGCAGCGGTCCCGGTCCGACCAGGTCGGTGGTCCGTCCGGACCAGCGGTGGTTCCACCTCGTCTGGAGGCCGACGGCGACCAGGGTGGCGACGACGGCCACGGGAGCCGCCCACAGGTGAGGGTCCGGCTCGGGGCTGTCGGAGAAGACGCTGTTCACCATCGCCGTCCGGACCCGCAGGACGAACCCGGAGAGCGCGAGTCCGCCGACGGCGCCCGCGGCGACGACGAGGACGGCGCCGACGACGGTCATCGTCAGGGCGGTGGTCGATCCGCGGTACCGGGCCTCGCGCTCGCGGCGGGCCTGCTGCGGGTCGACCGTGCTCACGGCGTGGTGGTGCCGTGCGCGGCGACGTCTCCGCCGCGGGTGCCGTGCGCGGCGACGCGGGCCTCGATGCCGGCGGTGATGATCTCGAGGCCGAGCGTGAAGCGGTCGTCGTAGGAGTGCTCGCCGAGGATCTCGCCGACGACCCGGTGCCGCTCCGGTCGGCCCGCGTCGGAGTCGCCGCGGCCGACCTGCACGCCGGCGTGCCCGACGACGAAGTCGTAGACGACGAAGAACGCGTACATGGCCTCGCGCTCCGGCAGTCCTGCCTGCTGCAGGGCGCCGACGACCTTCGCCACGACGGCGTCCGACTCGGTGGAGGCGAGCGGGGCACGCTGGCTGTGGGACTCGAGCACCAGGGGGTGGGTGCGCATGAGGTCGCGGAAGGTGCAGGCGAAGACGTGCACGACGGAGCGCCAGTCGTCCGGCCAGACGAAGGTCGCGGTGAACTCGTCGACGGTGCGGCGGACGAGCTCGGCGTGCAGGTCGTCGAGGCCGCCGATCGTCCGGTGCACGGTCATCGGAGCGACGCCGAGTCGGGCGCCGAGTGCGCGGAAGGACAGGCGGTCGAGGCCCTCCTCGTTCGCGATGGCGGTGGCGGCGTCGACCACCTGCTCGCGGCTCAGGACGTTCGGGCGTCCGCGGCGCCGCCGGGGTGCGGCTTCGGGGGCACCGGTCTCGGCGGCACCGGTCTCGGCGGTGGTTCGCGGCTGGGCGGTCGGGTTGCCGGGGTCGACGAGCACGGGGAGGCCTCCTTGATCCGGTACGTGTCCCGAAAATCGTAGCCCAAAGCCGAACTCCGCTCGGTGTCCGGTCGGCCAGTTCTCCACAGCCGGGTGACCACGCAGGTCCGGCGCGCGGGGGTCCCAGTACGCTGAGGCCATGGCGACCCGCGACGAAGTCGAGTGCTGGCTGACCGACATGGACGGCGTGCTCGTCCACGAGAACCAGGCACTGCCGGGGGCTCCGGAGCTCATCCAGCAGTGGTTGGACGAGGGGACCGAGTTCCTCGTCCTGACGAACAACTCGATCTTCACGCCCCGTGACCTCAGCGCCCGGCTGCGGTGGTCGGGGCTCGAGGTGCCCGAGGAACGCATCTGGACGTCGGCCCTCGCCACGGCGGACTTCTGCCGCTCGCAGATGCCCGGCGGCTCGGCGTTCGTGATCGGTGAGGCCGGCATGACGACGGCGCTGCACGAGGCCGGGTTCATCATGACGGAGACCGCGCCGGACTACGTCGTCGTCGGTGAGACCCGCAACTACTCGTTCGAGGCGATCACGAAGGCGGTCCGGCTCATCCGTGACGGTGCACGGTTCATCGTGACGAACCCGGACGCGACCGGGCCGTCGGCAGAGGGGGTCCTGCCGGCGACCGGGGCGATCGCCGCGATGATCGAGAAGGCCACCGGCAAGCAGCCGTACGTCGTCGGCAAGCCGAACCCGATGATGTTCCGCTCGGCGATGAACCGGATCGGGGCGCACTCCGAGAACACCGGCATGATCGGCGACCGGATGGACACCGACGTGCAGGCCGGCATCGAGGCCGGGCTCCACACCGTCCTCGTGATGACCGGCATCAGCGACCAGGCGGAGATCGACCGCTACCCGTTCCGCCCGAGCGAGGTCATCGCGGGCGTGCACGAGCTCGTCCGCGCCGAGCCGATCGAGGTCGAGATGTAGCGGAGCGCCCGGGCCGGAACCGCGCGGAGCGTCCAGGCCGGGGCCTCGCGCGGAGCGCCCGGACCGGCAGTGCGCTCAGGCCGGGTTCGACCGGAGCAGTCGCTGCGTGGCGATCATCGCCCCGCCCAGGACCGCCGGGATCCCACCGCCGGGGTGCACCGACGCGC
The DNA here is from genome assembly GCF_005490985.1 of Curtobacterium sp. SGAir0471. NCBI lineage: Bacteria > Bacillati > Actinomycetota > Actinomycetes > Micrococcales > Microbacteriaceae > Curtobacterium > Curtobacterium sp. SGAir0471. The sequence continues at coordinate 487,482 of NZ_CP027869.1, read as the reverse complement.
CGACCCGCCAGAGCCAGGGCCGCCACCGGTCGTTGTAGGTCGGCCGGTGGAACGGGCCGCTCTGCCACGGCGGTCGCGCGGTCCCGTAGAGCGCCCCGTGTGGTTCACCGCCGGTGCCGTAGTAGGCGGGGTCGAGGACCACGTGGTCCTCGACCAGGTCCGTGACCGGCCGGTCGAGGCCGAGCGCCGCCGAGACCCGGTCGACCTCGCGCCGCACGAAGGGGTGATCGACCGTGTAGTGCGCGCCGTCCGCGGGTGCAGTGAGCAGCACCCCCACGGTGCCGTGCGGATTCGGGGAGAGCTCGCCGGCGCGGTAGTGGTTGACGAACACCATGGTGTCCGCCGGCTCGTCGCCCGCCTCGAGGCTCCGGTGCAGTGCGTCCGGCTTCGTCGGCAGCACGACGCTGTGCGTCGCCAGGCCTGCCGGCAGTTCCTCGCGCAGCACGCCGTACAGCGCGACGGCGCTGCAGGACAGGGCGCGGGACCGAGAGCGCGAGCGGGAGCGGGAGCGGGACAGCGTTCCGGAGACTGGCGCGGCCAGTGACCGGGGCAGCGACGGCACCGGTGACGGACCGGTCAGCGCGGCCAGCCGGTCGGCGTCGAGGGCGCTGACGACCAGATCCGCAACGCGGCGTCCGCCCTCGGTGGTGACGCCGCCGCGGTCGATGTGGGTGGCGGCCTCGCCGGTGCGGACGTCGACGCCAGCCGCCTCGGCCAGTCGCTGCAGGGCGAGCACGACCTCGTACACGCCGCCCTCCGGCACCCAGGCACCGGTCTCCGCCATGATCGCGGGCATGCTCGCGTAGAGCGCCGGGGTGCGCGCCGGGGACACCCCCGCGTTCAGGGTGTGGATCGCGATGACCTCGCGCAGCCCGTCCGGTAGCCAGGGCAGCCCGTCGAGGTACGCGCGCGTGGTGAGCCGCGAGCCGTAGACCGACAGCAGTCGTCGGACGGCCGGCAGGGCAGCCCGGTCGAGCGGGTCGGCGAGCAGCAGCCGGGTGACGTCGTCGGCGAGCGGCGCGTGCAGGTCGGCGAACCGTCGCCAGGCCGGGTACCAGGGGTGGTCGGGGGCGACCGGCAGCGCGGTCTCCTCGCCCCGGTGGAAGTACCGCCCCACCTCGGGCATCCGCACCAGGTCGAGGTGCCCGTCCTCGAGCGGACGACCGGTGCCGCCCGGGCCGTCCCCGAGCCGCCGCAGCAGCTCGTCCCAGACCGCGGGGAAGGTGACGAGCGACGGCCCGGTGTCGATCCGGTCCTCGCCGAGCTGGATGCGACGGCTCTTGCCGCCGAGCCGGTCCGATGCCTCGAGCAGGGTCACCCGGTGCCCCGCGGTGGCGAGCAGAGCGGCGGCGGCGAGACCACCGATGCCACCCCCGACGACGACGATGCGGCTCACCGGCCACCTCCGAGGACGATGGACACCAGGAGCAGCACCCCGGCGAAGGACCCCGCGATGTACGGGAAGGCGACGGACAGCGGGTACAGGCGGTGTCCGGTCTCCGGTGTCGGGTCGCGCAGCAGGCGCACGACGAGGACACCGGCGATGAGCACGTTGACGGCGGCGACCGGCAGGCTGACCAGGGCGAACAGCACCGTCGAGACGATCCACCACGCCCCGCTCCACAGGGCGGTGCCCCGGGGCCCGAGCCGGACCGCGGTCGTGGTGATGCCCGCGTCGCGGTCCTCGACGATGTCCTGGACGGCGTCGAAGGCGTGCTTGGCGACGCTCCAGGCCATCAGGCCGACCGCGGCCGCCCACACCGGCTCGTCGCCGAGCGCGAACGGCACGATGACCAGCGGCAACGCGTAGGCGGCGTTGCTCAGTGAGTCGAGCCACGGCCGGGCCTTGAACCGCAGCGGCGGCGCCGAGTAGCCGACGAAGACCACGGCGTAGAGCAGGATCGCGGCGGTCGCGACCGGCGGCAGCGTGACCAGGAAGGCGACGAGGAACGGCACGTTGGTCACCGCCACGGCCCAGAGGATGAGCCGGACCTCGGACTGCCGGATCCGTGCGCCCTCGATGGAGCCCTTGCGCGGGTTCGTCGCGTCGGTGTCCTGGTCGAAGACGTCGTTCACGCCGTAGATGAGCAGGTTGAACGGCAGCGTCAACCAGATCAGGACCGGCAGCGCCCGGAGGTCGAACAGCGCGCCGGTGAGCCAGACGGCGACGATCCCCGAGCCGATCGTGTTGATCCACAGGACCGGCCGCGAGATGTGGACCAGTCGGCGCACGGTCGCACCGGCCCCGGACAGCACGGTGCGGGGCAGCGGTCCGGTCCCGTCGGTCACCGGCCCGAGCGTACCCGGCGCCCCCGACCGGCGGCCCGCGGTGCGCACCAGGACGCGGCGCACGGCTCAAGGCTCACGGCTCACAGCTCACGGCTCGAGTGGTCCGCGAAAGCGACAGAACGCGCGCAACCGTTCGCGGCGGCCTGTCGCTCTCGCGGAAGAATCGAGGCACACCGGCGCCGGCGCGGCCGGCGCGGCCGCTACTCCACCGTCACGAGCGTCCCGAGCGGCAGCGCGTCGATCGCGGCGACCCCGTCTGCGGACAGCCGGACGCACCCGTGCGACACCGCCCCCGAGGCCGCCGCGTTCCAGTGCAGCCCGATGAGCCCGCCGTCCGACCCGCCGTACGGCTCGTCGTCCGCGCTCGAGTGCAGCGAGGTCAGCTGGATCGGGTGGTCGCCCGTCCCCTGCGAGGGGTCGACGTACCGCTGCTCCAGGTAGCCCGTCACCCCGGTCGGCGTCGGGGTGTCCGGCGTGCCGACCCCGGCGGGGAAGCTCCGGGACACCTGTCCGGTCGACGACACGATCGACACGGTCTGGTCCGCCGTCGAGATCACCACGTGCGAGGTCGGTGTCGCCTGCTGCTCGAGCGACGCCGCGGGCACCCACGCGGCGGTCTGCGCGGCGGCGTGCCCGCCTGCCGTCGAGGGCAGCGCCTGCCGCGCCGGCGTGAGGACGAGCTCCCACGCCCCCTCGTGCCGCAGACCGACCACCGTGGTCGGCTGGCCGAGGAAGTCCGTGGCCGCGAAGCGCGCGACGGGGTGCTGCCGGTCGGTCCCGAACAGCGGGGCGTCGGCGCGGAGTCGGAAGACCTCGGCGGACGACACGGTCCGCTCGACGGGCAGCAGGCCGCTCACCACCGCCGAGTAGCGGGCCTCGGGCAGTGCGGCGAGCGCCGCTGCGTCGACGGTGGGCACGGACGGTGCCGCGCTCGCGGTCGCCGTGGATCGGTGGGACGGCGCCGAGAGGGCCTCGCCGCCGGTGGCGCCGGTCAGCGCGGGCACCGCGATCGCGGCGGCGGCGACCACGACGGCGGCGACGCCGAGGGTGGTCCAGGTCTTGCGGTGCGGCACGGGGATCTCCGGTGGTGCGAGGGGAAGCGGGACGGCGGACGGGAGGAGCGGGGCGAGCCGACCACGCACCTCCCGTCCGGCGGATGCGGACGGGAGGAGCGGGTCGGGCCGGCCACGTGCCTCCCGTCCGGCGGATGCGGACGGGAGGAGCGGGGTGAGCCGACCACGTGCCTCCCGTCCGGCGGATGCGGACGGGAGGAGCGGGTCGGGCCGGCCACGTGCCTCCCGTCCGGCGGTGGGCGGGTGTCAGCCGCTGACGACCGGCAGGTGCACGCCGGCGGGGACCGTGCCGGTGGTGCCGGCGCTGCCGGTCCCCGTACCCGTCCCACCGGTCGAGCCACCCGCGCTCGGCGCCGCGGTCACGGTGATCGCGAGCGGCGTCACGAGCACCGAGTCGCCGGACGCGTCGACCAGGTCGAGCGTGTGCGCGCCCACCGTGGTGTCCGCGGGGATCGTCACCGAGCCCGTCGCGGTGCCGTCGGCGTCGACCGTGAGCGTGCCGACCTCGACCGGGTCGGACCGCAGGACGACCTGCAGGGTGGAGCCGGCGGGGAGCTCGGTGCCGGCGAGGGCGATCATCTTGCCGGCCTGCACGGAGGTGCCCTCGGGGGCGGTCAGCACGCCGGAGACGACGCGCGCCTCGCCACCGGTCGAGACGACCGTCGCGGTGCCGTCCGCGCCCACGGCGACGGTCGCGCTCGTCGCGGCCGCCAGGTCGAGACGCTCCCACGAGCCGTTCGCGGTGCCGGACTGGTCGAGCGGGAAGCCCGAGGCGATCTCGGTCTGCGCGAGCACCTGCGTGCGCTGCGCGTCGGTCAGGGTCGGGAAGGTCGAGAGCAGCAGGTTCGACGCACCGGTCGGGACCGACGGGGCGAGACCCGCGGTGCCGGTCTTCGCGAAGCCGTAGGTCATGCGCTCGCGGTAGACCTGCACGGCCGAGGCACGGTCGGTGACGACCTGCGCGGTGCCGCCGGGCATCGCCTGGCCGCCGTAGGGGTCGTCGGTGTACGGCTTCTCCGCGGCGATGCACTCCGCCAGCGTCCCGCCGCACTGGGCCTCGAGGTACTTCGTCAGCTCGGCACGGGCCGGCTCGAGGACCTCGGTGCGGTACTGCGTGTCGGACCAGCGGGCGGCCAGGGCGGCCTCGCCGTCGATGCGTCCGCCCATGATGTCGAGCGGGTAGTGCACGCCGAGGACGATGCGGTCGTTGCCGGCCTCGGACGTGCGGGCGAGGATCTCCGGCGCGAGCTCGGGCACGAGCGTGGCGAGGGTGATGCCCGCCTGGTACGCCGTGGTGGTGTGCCCGGAGGGGTACGAGCCGCCGGTGCAGATGCCCTTCTGGCCGTAGCCGGCGTCGAGCACGACGTCGTTCGGCGAGAACTCGTGCGTGGTGTCGGTCGTGGCCGGCACGCGCGTGATCGTGAGGTTGCCCTTCGCGTCCGCCCATGCCTTGCCGGTGCGGTTCGCGGCGAGGGACGAGGCGTTCACGGTCGCCGGGTTGCAGCTCGCGGTGTCGTCGCCGGCGGGCAGCGTCGCCTGGGGGTCCGACGGCAGGTAGGGCCGCGGGTAGCTGTAGTGCGCCTTCGCGTCACCGGTGCCGACGTAGGCGCCGCTGGTGCCGTTCGAGGAGTTGATGAGGGCGTTCACGAGCGGGAGGTCGCCGTTGTTGCGTCCCTGCACGAACAACTTGCTCAGCACGTCGCCGAGGCCCTGCGACACCGTGAACGACTGGTCGTAGGCGGTGTTCGACGCGTTGTTGTACTCGGCGTCCTGCAGGGCCGTGAACTGCTGCGCCTTCGTGGCGTGCTGGTTGATCCACGACGTCAGCTGGTCGTTCGTCGCCAGGGTCGCCGGGTCGTTCACCGTGCCGTGCAGGTCGTTCTTCCCGCTGGAGGTCCAGTACTGGTCGTAGCCGTTCAGCAGCGACACGAGGTCGGGCTTGGTGGAGTCGCTCGGGTACGTCGCGGCCTGGGCGGCGAGCGGCGACCCGACGACGAGTGCGGTCGCGACGGCGGCGACGGTCACTCCGCGGAGGGCGGATCTGCGCATGTGGTGGTGGTCGCCCGCGGGCGACGCCCCTTCCTGTTGTACCGGTGTGGAAACAGGGTGAACCTAGGGACGGGTGGTTGCCGGACGGCGAACGATCCCCCACCCGGGGGTGAACCGGGCCCGAGGCTGTGCGCATTCGCAGCGCCGGGCGGGTGGTCGGGTGCGATCACGCTCTCCCGCTGAGTCCGCCGCGCTGGGTCCCGCGTTGAGTCCTCCGCGCTGAGTCCTCTGCGAAAGCGACAGGATGCGCGCAACCGTTCGCGGCGTCCTGTCGCTCCCGCGGGATGATCCGCTCGGCCGCCGCCCCGCAGGCGGTGCGCGTCAGACGGCGGACGGGAGGCGCGGCTCGTCCACCTGCACCGCGAGCGCCCCCATGGGCGGTACCGTCCGCCACCGGCGCCCGAGGCGACGGCCCCGGTCGTCCCGCCACGCGACCACGCCGCCGGCGGCCAGCCCGAGGGCGAGCACCGCGAAGGCGAACAGCCCGATGACCCCGGCGGGCACCATCCGCACCAGGTCCCCGGTCGGCACGGTCGCCGACACCGCGATCGACCCGAAGTCCCAGAACGCGTGCAGCAGCACGGGCGCGAGCAGGTTCCCGGTCAGCCGCCGCGCCAGGTACAGCGTCGAGCCGAACGACGCCGCGAACACGACCTGCACGACGGTCACGCCGACCCCGGCGCCCGCGAGGACGTTGAGGAAGTGCAGCAGCCCGAACAGCACGCAGGACCCGATCCACACACCGAACTCGGGCAGCCGCCGCCGGAGCCCGACGAGCAGGACGCCTCGGGTGAGCAGCTCCTCGAACACCCCGACGAGGAGCACCCCGACCGCGAGCAGCACGAAGTACCCGACCGGCTGCGCGTCCCACTCGACGAGCGGCAGCCGGGCGAGGCAGACCACGGCGATCAGGGCGGGCGCGGTGAGGGTCCAGCGGAGCGTGGTCCGTCGACGGTCGACGGTCGCGATCGGCCACCAGCCCAGGGCGGTGACGTAGGCGCAGAGCACGAGCACCGCGATGCCCTCGGGCAGCACGAGCGCCCGCACGACGCTCTCGACCGTCTGCCCGAGCGTGCCGTAGTCGTCGCTCGGCCGCGAGCGCCAGGCGCTGACGGCCGCGAAGGCGACGAGCGGCGCGAGACCGAGCAGGAGCGACGCGGGCACCGGCCAGCGGCGACGCCGGACGGGTGCCGTCGTGGTCGCCCGTCGTCCGTACCATTGACGCATGCGCCTGCCCTCCCTCTCCACCATGGCAGAGGACTACGTGAAGCTCGTGTGGAAGGCCGGCGAGCGAGGCGGTGAGGGGCTCGCGACGCGGGACATCGCGGCGGCGCTCGGGGTCTCGGCCTCGACGGTGTCGGGCAACCTCCGGAAGCTCGACCGCGACGGCCTCATCGAGCACACGCCCTACTACGGGGTCGTGCTCACCCCGCTCGGGCAGCAGGTCGCCGTGGCGATGGTCCGACGGCACCGGCTCATCGAGACCTACCTGGTGCAACGGCTCGGCTACTCGTGGGACGAGGTCCACACCGAGGCCGAGGCCCTCGAGCACGCGGTGTCGGAGACGTTCCTCGACCGGGTGGACGCCGACCTGGGGCACCCGACGCACGACCCGCACGGCGACCCGATCCCCGCGGCGGACGGCACCGTGCCGTCGTCCCCGGGGACGCTGCTCGGGTCGATCGAGCCCGGCGCGTGCGGGATCGTCGACCGGGTGTCCGACGACGACCCGGCCCTGCTCCGGTACTTCGACGAGCTCGGGGTCGCACTCGGGACGCACCTGCGGGTCGAGCGCGTGCGGGACTACGCGGGCGTGATCGCGGTCGCGCGCCGGTCCCCCGACGGCGAGGAGTCCCTCGTCGACCTCCCCGCCGCCGCCGCCTCGGCCATCTGGCTCGCCCCCCACGCCGACTGACGGCCGCCTGCGGCGCCCGCCGGCGGTCGCCCACGCAGCCCGCCGGCGGTCGCGCCAGCGCTGTTCTGGTCGCACGACATGCCGCTCACCTCCGCCGCCGACGGCACGTCGTGCGACCGGAACCGGCGAGCCGGTAGCGCCGACGGCGCACCCACCGGACGGGAGGCCCGGTGCGAGCCCGCCCCGCGCCTCCAGACCCGACGACCTGGTCGCAGGACGTGCCGCTCACCTCCGCCGCCGACGGCACGTCGTGCGACCGGAACGCCCGCCGACGGCACGTCGTGCGACCGGAAGCGGCGAGCCGGTGGCCCGGCCGTGCGGCGCAGGCCGCCCCGACGCCGCCCCGTCGCCGCCCCGCGGCCGCTACGCGCCGGCCACCACCGCCCGCCGGAACGGCGCGCGCAGGGTCGGCACGATGTCCCTCCGGTTGATCCAGAGCACCACGAGCGCAGCGACCACGTGCACCCCGCTCAACACCCACCGCCCGCTGGTGTCCGTCACCACGAACTGCACCGCGAACAGCGCCACGAGGGCGATCGCCGACCACCGGTGGAAGCGCAGCGCGATGATGATGGCCACGCCGAGCACGGTCTGCGAGGCGGTGAGGACGAACTCCTCGACCTGCCGGCCGTCGAGCGGCAGTCCGCCCGAGGTCCCGCCACCGAGCACGTGCGCGATCGGCAGCGAGCCCACGAGCAGCGACCACTGGTTGACCTTCGACGCGATGAGCGTCCCGATCGCCGCGCCGCCCATGCCCCGCAGCGCGAAGAGCGCGGCGACGATGAACTCGGGCGCCTCGGTGGCGAGCGGCGCGAGCCACTGCACCAGGAAGTAGCTGTCGATGCCGAGGGCACTGCCCGATGCGACGAGGGCCTCGGCGAACGGCTCCGCGGACGACAGGATGACGGCGGCGGCCACGACGAACAGGGCCACGATCGTCCACCGGCGCGCACGCTGCGGCATCGACGCGATGTTCCCCGCCATGCCGACCATCTCCTCGTCGTCGCCGTCGTCCGGCGCCTGCGAGGCACGCCACAGGTACGCCACGAACGCGGCGAGCAGCACGAAACCGAACCACAGCGGGATCGAGCCCATCAGCGGGATGAGGAACGCGACGACCGCCAGCAGCGCCAGGAACCCGATGTCGAGCCGCGAGGACTGCTCGAGCTGCAGCACCCTCGTGGCCGACCTCGGCAGGGTCCCGGCACGGACGTACCGGCGGGCGACGAGCAGCGAGATCACCACGACGAGCGGCCAGCCGAACCCGAGCAGCAGCCGGTTCGACCCGGTCATGTTGGCGGCGGCGAACTGCTCGTACGACGGGTCGTACCCGGAGCGGAACGCGTAGTACAGGTCGACCGCGTACTCGGGCAGCACGGCGATGAGGGCGAGGATCGCGATCGCGAGCGCGCCGGAGATGTCCTTCTGGGCGGCCTCGGCGGCCCAGGCGAGCAGGAACGAGGCGGCGACGACCGCGCCGCCGAAGACGAGCAGGTCGACGACGGGGTTCGGGGCGAAGCCCGTCAGTCGGAAGACCACGGCGGGCAGGGCGATCACGACGCAGATCGCGATGCGCCCCCAGGCGCTGCGGCCCATGCGGGCGGTCGGTGCGCCGGACTCTGCGGCGCGGACGGATGCGGTGTCGATCACGGGGTGGTCCCTTGGTCGGGCCGCACCGATCGCGCAGGGGTGGGGAGCGCTTCGGCACGGCAGAACGGCCGAAGGTCTCGCTCGCCCGCCGGGTCGGACCGGCAGGTGGTGCACCGGGCCGATCGTCGTGATGGCCAGTGTGTCGATGCACGCGCTGGGAGCTACTCCCCTTCGACACCCACCTTGGCGCGCTCCGATCGGCGTGCGCAAGCGGATCGGTCCTGTTCGTCGACCCGAATCCGGGTCTTCCGCGGCCCGCCCCGGAACGGCGGGACCGGCGCGGACCGACCACGTGACGGACGGGAGGCTCGTGGCGGCGCGGCCACGGGCCTCCCGTCCGTCACCCGGTCACCCCGAGGCGCGCTTGCCGCGTCCGAGCGCCATCTCGCGTCGTGCGCGCTCGAGCGCGAGGGCCGACCCGGCGTCGGGATCGGCGAGCAGGCGCTCGGTCTCGGCGACGTGCTCGCGGACGGCCTCGCCACGGCGGTCCGCGACGTCCGCCAGGACGGGGGCGACGACGTCCTCGCCGAGCGTGACGAGCGCCCGGCTCAGCGCGAGTCGGGTCTCCCGGTCGCCCTGGCCGAGCTCGCGGGCGAGTCGACGAGCGAGGGCGGGTCCCTCGTCGGCCGGAGCGAGCAGGACGGCCGCGCGCCAGGCCGTCCGACGGACGCCGGGGTCGTCGTCGCCGAGCCGCTCGGCGACCTCGGGGTACACGGACCCGTCACGGATCTTCGACAGCGTGTGGAGCGCCTGCGACCGTGCCCGCGCCTCGGGGCGGTGCAGCTCGTCGAGCAGCCGGGGCACGACGGTCTCCGCGGGCAGCCGGACCAGTGCCCAGGTCAGGGCCTCGCGCACCTGCAGGTCGGGCTCGACGGCGCAGCGTTCGACGAGCACCTCGAGGTCCTCCACCCGCGCCTCGGTGCCGGCGGCCATCACGGCCCGGAGGCGGACGGACGAACGGGGGTCGGTGAGGTCGTCGGCGAGGGTGGTCATGCCCTCATGCAACACCGGGAACCCGCTGGTCACGTGGACGGAGCTGGGGCATAGCGTGGACGCGACCCGTACCGAACCGGAAGGAATCCCATGCCCCGCATCGGAACCAGTGACCTGCACGTGTTCCCCCTCGCCCTCGGCGGCAACGTCTTCGGCTGGACCGCCGACGAGCAGACCTCGCACCGGGTGCTCGACGCGTACACCTCGGCCGGCGGCGACTTCGTCGACACGGCGGACGTCTACTCGGCATGGGCTCCGGGCAACGAGGGCGGCGAGTCCGAGCGGGTCATCGGCTCGTGGCTCCGCGCGTCCGGGAAGCGCGACGACGTCGTGATCGCGACGAAGGTCTCGCAGCACCCGCAGTACAAGGGGCTGTCGGCATCGAACGTCGCTGCGGCCGCGCGTGCGAGCCTCGAGCGCCTCGGGACCGACCGGATCGACCTGTACTACGCGCACTTCGACGACCAGGACACCCCGCTCGATGAGACCGTGCGCGCGTTCGACCAGCTCGTGCAGGAGGGCCTCGTCCGGTACACCGCGATCTCGAACTACTCCCGGTCGCGTGCCGAGGAGTGGATCCGCATCGCGAAGGAGAACGGGCTGGCGCTGCCGGTCGCGATCCAGCCGCACTACAACCTGGTCACCCGTGAGCCCTACGAGTCGGAGATCGCCCCGCTCGCGGCGTCCGAGGGGCTGGGGGTCGTCCCCTACTTCGCGCTGGCCGCCGGGTTCCTGACCGGCAAGTACCGGACGAAGGACGACTTCGCCGGCAAGGACCGTGAGGGGCAGGTGTCTGGCTACTTCTCCGACGAGGGCCTGGCGGTCGTCGACGCCCTCGACACGATCGCGCAGGCGCACGAAACGGAGATCGCCTCGGTCGCGCTGGCGTGGCTGCAGGCCCAGCCGGACGTCGTCGCGCCGATCGCGAGCGCGCGGAACACCGAGCAGCTGCCGGCGCTGCTGGCGTCCGCGGACCTGGAGCTCAGCGCCGAGGAGCTCCGCTCCCTGGACGACGCGTCCGCGAAGGTCCCCGCCGCGTCCTGACCACTCGTCGCCCCGGGCGGGTCAGTCGCCGTCCGGGGCGAGCGAGCCCGTCAGCGGCTGGCCGGAGGACCGCGTCGCGAAGCACGAGATGAAGGTGTTGCCGCGGTCCCAGGTCTCCTGGTCCGGCGCGTACGACCCCTGCACCTGCACGTCGCCGTACGTCGCCGCCGCCGACGTGTCGATCGCCTGCGAGGTCTGGCACACCTGGGACGCCTGCGCCGCGAGGTCCTCCGGCCCGGGCCACGCCCCCGCCTCGACCTGGATCCGGGCGGTCAGCTGTGCCGCGTGCGCGGTCGAGCACGCGACCACGGTGTAGGTCTGGGCCCACGCGTCGGTGTAGGGCGACAGGCACTCGCCACCCGCGAGCTCGGTCCACGCGTGCTCACCCGGTGCTGCCTGGGTCGTCGCGAACTGCAGGGGCTGGGCGGGAGCCGCCGCGGCTTCGGTGGACTGCTCCGCCGAGGGCTCGGCGGACGGGGCACTCGACGGGGCAGCGGACGTCGCCGTGGCGGCGGGAGCGCTCTCCTCGCTGATCGAGTTCCCGAGGATCCAGCGGGTGAGTCCGAAGACCGCCACGAGCAGCACCACGATGAGCACCACGGCGCCGACGACGAGCAGCTGTTTGCCGCGCTTGCCCTCGCCGGCGAGGCGGCCGAAGCCCTCGTTGATGAAGTTGTCCCGGCCGCCGCGGTCACCGGCGGACCGAGCACCCGCGGGCGCAGCCCCGGTCGGCACGGCACGACCCGGGGTCCGGGCAGCAGCGGCGGCACCGGCGGGGGCCGCGACCGCGGGCAACATGCGCGTGCCCGAGTCCTCGGGGTCGTAGCCGGTGTCGCCGAGCTGCCCGACGGCCTCGGTGCCGAACAGGTCCTTGATGGCGCTCGTGTCGCTCGTCTCGCGGCCGTCCCACTCGGCCTGGTCGAGGTCGTCCGGAGCCGCGGCAGGCAGGCGCTCGACCGGCCGGTCGTCGCGGTCGTCGTCTCGGTCGTCGCTGCCGTCACCGCGCCGGTCGTGGCGCTGGTCGTCGGCGGCCCGATCGTCGGCGGCGCCGGTCAGCCCGCGGAGGTCCTGGCCGACCGAGGGTGGCAGGTGCGCCGGGTAGGCCGCAGCGGTGTCCGACGAAGCCGGTTCGACCAGCGGCGGGGCTGCCGTCGGCGGCACGGTGGCGTCGGGTTCCGCCCACCAGGGGGTGGCGGTCGCGGCGATCGGCGTCGGCAGGCCCGGACCGGCGTCGCCCTGCTCGTCGTGTCGGACGTCGTCGCGCGCGGTGGGCAGCGCCGTCGTGCGGGCGGCGTCATCGTCGTCGCGACCGTCGACGTCGTCGTCGCGCCGCTCGTCCGCCACGGTCGGCAGCGCAGTCGTCCGGGCGACGTCGACGTCATCGTCTTCTTCTGAGGCCTCGATCGCAGCCGCACCACCAGCGGGAGCGGGGGCCGTACCCGGAGCCGGCACCGGCTCGGACGTGGGCACCGGCGCCGCGAGCAGTCCGCTCGGCAGGCCGCCGGCCGGCGTGTCGACCTCGCCCGACACGACGTCGTCGTCCGCCTCGTCCGCGAGCGACCACGACCCGGCGCCGAACGCCGTCGTGTCGAAGCGGTCGGTGGTCAGCGTCGTCGGCACCTCACCGGTCTCGTCGTCCCGGATCGCCCAGTCGAACGGGCGCTCGGTGGACCCGGTCGATGCGGAGTCCTCCGCTCCCTGCAGGCGCAGCAGCTCGGTGAAGCTCGGTGGCTCGTTCGTCGGCGCGGCCGGGGTCGGCGGCAGGACGTTCCCCACGCCGAGGGGCTGCGCGACGGGCCCGGTCGGGGTCGGCACGGGAGCCGGAGGCTGCGAGCCGGTGGCGCGGCCGAGCCAGTCGACGTCGCTGCGTCCCTGCCCGAACGGGTCCGCGCGCCGACGTTCCTCGTCGACGGCCCGGTTCCCGGCGGCGCGCTCGTCACGGTGCTGCACCGCTGACGGCAGCGAGATCGCCGACGGGTGCGCGACCGTGCTCGCCGGTGGCACCGGCGCCGCCGGCGGGATCCGCTCGCCCAGCGTCGCGCGTTCGTGCTCGACCGTCGCCTGCGGGTTCTCCGACGGCTCGCGGAGCTCGTCGTCCATCCGGATCGCCTGCGTCGCTCCGGCGTCCTCGTCCGGCTCGGGCCGGGCCGCATCCACCGGCTGCGACAGGGCGCCGGTCGCCGGCTCGGGCCGGCCCGCGTCCACCGGCTGCGCCAGGGCGCCGGTCGTCGGCTCGAACGGCTCGGGCAGCGGTGCGCCGGTCTCGCGCGCGGCCCGCTCGGCCTCGCGCCGTTCGCGGCGCGACGGCCACTCGTCGGCCGCACGCGGCGCACCGAAGATGTCAGCGGCACTGCGGAGACCGCGGAACGGAGCGTCCGTGGCGGGCGCGCGACGGGCCTCCCGGTCGTCCGCCCCGTCTGCCGGGCCGGACGTACCGTCGGGGTCGCGCGCGTCGTCCGGACGCCCCTCGGTCACGCGCTCAGCCCCAGGTCGGCCAGCCCGATCGCCGCGAAGTAGGGGTACCCGGCGGCCTCGATGCGCTCCTTCGCGCCGGTGTCACGGTCGACGACGACGGCCACGGCGGCGATGATCGCACCCTCGCGCTCGAGCGCCTCGGCGGCCTTGAGCGGCGAACCGCCCGTGGTGGAGGTGTCCTCGAGCACGACGACGCGCTTGCCGCGGACGTCTGGTCCCTCGACCTGACGGCCCCGGCCGTGGTCCTTGGGCTCCTTGCGCACGACGAACGCGTCGTAGGCGAGCCCACGCGCCGCGGCCTGGTGCAGCACGGCGCTGGCGATCGGGTCGGCGCCCATCGTGAGGCCTCCCACAGCGTCGACGTCGGGCACCTGCTGCAGCAGGTCCGTCATGACCTGCCCGATCAGCGGAGCGACCCGGTGGTCGAGGCTCACCTTGCGCAGGTCGATGTAGTACGACGCCTGCTTGCCGCTGGTGAGCGTGAAGTCGCCGTGGAACACCGCGTCTGCGGAGATGTGCTGGATCAGCTGGTCGCGCGTGTCGGTCACAGCCCACAAGGGTAGTCGCTCGGCCCCGGAACGCCATCGCCAGGCGGCGTCACGGCTCGCTCGGTACGCTCCGCTCATGTCCCCCGTCGCGCCCGGCCCCTCCGGCCGCGCCGCGGCACCGGAGCCGGTCGCGATCGCCTCCCCCGGTCCGCCGTCGCGCCGCCGGTGGGCAGCCGTCGGCCGGGAGGCACTGGGCGCCGCCGTCGCGCTCGCCCTGTCCGTCATCGCCCTCGGCCACGTCATGGCGACCGACCGCGTCGCCCTGCTCTGGTACGACGGCGACTCCGTCCTGCTGCCGCTCGTCGAGCGCTCGCTCCGTCTCGGGCAGCCGTTCGAGTGGGCGATGTCGCCGGCACTGTTCTTCTTCCCGGAGCTGCCCGTCTACCTGCTCTGCTCCCTCGTCACGGCGACGCCGCAGCAGGCCCTGGCGCTCAACGGCGTGCTCGTCCTGCTCGCCGTGTACGCGCTGGTGCGGGCGGCGGCGAACGAGCTCATGCCCGCCGCACGCCGGTCGGCACGGATCACGGTGTCCGTGCTGGCGCTCGGGTTCGTGACCGCGATCGTGCTGACGGAGTACACCGCGACGGCGACGTCGCTGGAGCTCGGTTCCCTGCTGCTGACGACGACCTACTACTACGGCGCACTGCTCGCGATGCTCGGGACGGCGGTCCTCGTGCTCCGTGCGGTGCGGACCGGGCGGGCCTCGGTGACCGTGCTCCTCGTCACGGGGCTCGTCGCGGCGTGCACCACGGCATCGAACCCGCTGTACGTGCCGTGGTCGGCAGGGCCGGTCGTCGTGACCCTCGTGCTGCTCTCGGTCGCCCGCCGCGTCCCCTGGCGACCGACGGCGTGGATGTCGGGCGTGCTCGTCGCGGGGTCGGTCGTCGGGTACCTGCTCCGGATCCCGCTCGCGCCGTTCGTGTCGCTCGACCCGTCGACGTACGTGCACCCGGAGCAGGCCGGTCGGACACTGGCGTTCTTCGCGGCCCTGACCGACGACCGCGCGGGGTCGGCCCGCGGCGACGCCGAGCTGCTGCTGCTCTTCGCCGGAGTGGTGCTCGCGGTCGGCGGCACGGTGTGGGCCTGGCGCGTCCGCACCGCCCGGACCGTGCTCGTCGCGACGGTGCTGCCGCTGGTGACGGTCGTGGCGGTGTCCGTCGGGGTGGTCGTCGCCGGGTCGCAGACGCCGCGGTACCTGGAGCCGATCGTGACCGCGCCCCTCCTGGCGCTCGTCGCCGTCGCGGAGCTCGTGCGCTCCGCCGTCCGCCGGACCCGGGTGCACCGACCGCGGCGCGGCGTGCAGCTCGCCGTGGCGGTCGCGGCAGCGGTCGTCCTGGCCGGGGGCGTGGCGGTGGCGCCGAGCACGGTCGGAGCGGTCGCGGCGGCCCGGTACGCGCCGTCGGCGTGCCTGGACCGCTGGGCGGACGGGCGGCAGGTCACCGGCGTCGGGCAGTTCTGGACGGTCCGGCCCCTCGCGGCGTACGCCTCGGACGACGTCGAGCTCCTGCAGGTCCGGGACGACTTCCAGACCTACCCGTGGCTCGTCGACCTCGGTGCCTACCGCGACGCGGAGCCGACCTTCGTGGTCATCGGCGCGAACGACGTGTGGACCACCGCGGTCGAGGACTCCCTGGGTGCCCCGGCGAGCATCACGCACTGCACGGGTTTCGACGTCTACGACTACGCGGGCACCGTCGGCGCGTCCGTCCTGCGGCGCGACGTCGTGGGCAGCGCGGACGCGATCCGCCGCGAGCGGGGCTTCTGAGGGGCGGTCGCGGTTCGCCGGAGTCCTGCGGTGCGGTCGCGGTTCGCCGGAGTCCTGCGGTGCGGTCGCGGTTCGCGCGATCCCGGCGGCGCGGCAGCGCTTCGCCGGCGTCCTGCGGTGCGGTCGCGGGGGACGCGATGCCGTCGGGAGTTCTCCACAGGCGGCGCGGCGGCGTGTCGCGTCGGCTGTACGGATGTATAGGCTCGACCCCGTGACTCGCTCCACCAGCCACCGCGTCCCGCGTCCCGCCCTCCGACTCCGCATCGCCGCCACCGGGCTGGCCCTTGCCGGCCTGCTCGCGACGGTGCTCGTCGACGCGCCGAGCGCGAGCGCCGCGAAGTACCCGTCGTGGGACGAGGTGCTCGCGGCTCGGGGCCAGGAGTCCGCGAAGCAGGAGCAGATCACCCAGATCCGCGGCATCATCGACGGGCTCTCGGACCAGGTCGCGGCTGCCGAGGCCGAGGCGAAGCGCCTCGGTGACGAGTTCTTCGCGGCACAGGGCAAGGCGCAGGACGCGGCGGAGACCGAGCAGAAGCTCCGCGCCGAGGCCGACGAGCACGCGCAGATCGCCGAGCAGAGCGCGTCGCAGGCAGGGCAGTTCGCAGCGCAGATGGCGCGACACGGCGGTGCGGACGTCACGGCGTCGGTGCTGGCCGAGGGCGAGGGCGCGCGCGACCTGCTGTACGACCTCGGTGCGCTGAGCAAGCTGTCCGAACAGGCCGAACGGGTCGAGGCCGCGGCGAGCGCCGACGCCTCGGTCGCCCGGTCGCTCACCGCGCAGGCCGACCGCGCATCGAAGGCGCTCGAGGAGCGCGCTGCCGAGGCCGAGCGGACGATGCAGGCCGCACAGGCCGCTGCCGACAAGGTCCAGGCCGCGTACGACGAGCAGCAGGAGAACAAGGCGCGGCTCGACGCCCAGCTCGCGACGCTGACCTCGGGCCGCGTCCGCACCGAGGCCGAGTTCGCCGAGGGTGAGAAGGTCCGCAAGGCGGAGGAGGAGAAGGCCCGGCAGGAGGCCGAGGCGGCACGGCAGCGCGAGCTCCAGCGCCAGGCCGCGGCCGCCGCAGCTGCGGGCAGCGGTGGTGGTGGCGGTGCGCCTGCTCCGGCAGCGGGCGGCGGCGGTGGCGGCGGGGTCGGTTCCGGCTCCGGCACCGGCTGGGTGCGCCCCGGCGGCGGTTACGTCATCAGCCCGTACGGGTACCGCGTGCACCCGATCACCGGTCGGGTCACGAAGCACGACGGCCTCGACCTGACGAGCGGCTGCTCGACGGCGATCGTCGCGGCCTCGGCGGGGACCGTCGACTACGTCGGCTGGTACGGCGGGTACGGCAACTACGTCCGGATCAACCACGGCGGCGGTGTCGCGACGGCGTACGGGCACATCGTGAACGGCGGCTTCCGCGTCACCAAGGGCCAGCGGGTCTCGGCCGGGCAGCTCATCGCCCTGGTCGGCTCGACGGGCAACTCGACCGGCTGCCACCTGCACTACGAGGTCCACATCAACGGCGCGACGACCGACCCGGCGCCGTTCATGGCGGCACGGGGCGTCCGCTTCTAGTCCGGAGCGCACGCGACAGCGGCGGGCGGCGGGCGGCGCACGCGACAGCGGCGGGCCGCAGGCGGCGCACGCGACAGCGGCGGGCCGCAGGCGGCGCACGTTCCGCGTCGCACAGCACCCTCGACATCGCACGGCGTTTCCGACATCGCACGCGTCGATCGACGCGTGCGATGTCGCATACTCGGCACGGCGGGGGGCTCGGCTCGGCTGGGCGCGGCGCCGGCGCCGGCGCCGGCGCGCGAGCAGCGTGCCAGCCGCCACCGGTAGGTTCGATCCCATGCGCGTGGCGACCTGGAACGTGAACTCCGTCCGCACCCGAGTGGGCCGGATCGTGGACTGGCTGGTGCGCGAGGACGTCGACGTCCTCGGCATGCAGGAGATCAAGTGCAAGCCCGAGCAGTTCCCGGTCGAGGCGTTCGAGGCGGCCGGCTACCAGGTCGAGGCGCACGGACTGAACCAGTGGAACGGCGTCGCCTTCGCCAGTCGCCTGCCGATGGAGGACGTCACCCGCGACTTCCCCGGCCAGCCCGGGTTCCTCAAGGGGCACGAGGGTCCGGACCTGCCGGTCGAGGCGCGCGCGATGGGCGTCACGGTCGACGGTGTCCGGCTCTGGAGCCTCTACGTCCCGAACGGCCGCGAGCTCGGCGATCCGCACTACACGTACAAGCTCGACTGGCTCGCGCAGCTGGCCGACCGCACGACCGAGTGGCTCGACGCCGAGCCGGACACCCCGCTCGCGCTGATGGGTGACTGGAACGTCGCACCGCTCGACCAGGACGTGTGGGACGTCCGGGTGTTCGAGGGGGCCACGCACGTCAGCGAGCCGGAGCGCGCGGCGTTCCGGGAGTTCGAGGCACGCGGACTGCAGGACGTCGTCCGCCCGCTGGTGCCCGAGGGCTACACGTACTGGGACTACAAGTCGCTCCGCTTCCCCCGCAACGAGGGCATGCGCATCGACTTCGTCCTCGGCTCGCAGGCGTTCGCGGACGTCACCGTCGGCGCGACGATCCACCGCGATGAGCGGAAGGGCGATGCCCCGAGCGACCACGTCCCCGTGTCGGTCGACCTCGACCTGGAGACCTCGCTCGACGACGACCGCCCGATGATCTTCTGACGCCGCCGCCCCGAGCGGGCACGACATGCCGCGCGTCGGTCATCGTCCGGGCGCGATCGGTCGCCCGGAGCCGTCGAGCGTGACAGATCTGGCCCACTCGGCACCCTGGCGGGGTCCGGCGGGTGGCGCTACGGGTGCAGGAGTGCGGCGATGACGACCAGGACCGGCACGGCGCCGATCGTCGAGACGAGCACGACGTCGCGCGCGACCGGGACGGCCGCCTGGTAGCGCTGCGCGTAGTTGAACACGTTCTGCGCCGCCGGCAGCGCCCCGAGGGTGGTGAGGACGAAGACGTCCTGGTCGTCGAGGCCGAAGACGAAGCGCGCGACGACGAACGCCACGGCCGGCATCACGAGCAGCTTCAGTGCCGACGCGACGAGCACGTCCGGCCGCGTGGCCCGGTCGCGCAGTGGTGTCGCCCCGTGCAGGCTCATGCCGAATGACAGCAGCACGACCGGCACCGCCGCGGCACCGACGAGCGAGAACGGTTCGAGCACGGGCGCCGGGATCTCGAGCCGCAGCGCGGAGCACACGAGCCCCGCGAGCGAGGCGATGATGATCGGGTTCCGGAAGGGCCCGGCGACGCGGGACCGCCATCCACCACCCCCGGCCGTCGCCGCGTCGAGCACCGTCAGCGCGAGCGGGGCGAGGACCACGAGCTGCAGCAGGATGACCGGCACGACCGCGGTGGCCTGGCCGAGGACGTAGACCGCGACCGGCAGGCCGATGTTGTTCGCGTTGACGTACCCGGACGCCAGCGCGCCGACCGTGGTCGTCGCGACCGACCGTCGGAGCACCAGGCGGAACAGCACGACGGCGACGAGTGCGACCGTGACGGCGCTGATGAGCGACACCCAGAGCATCGGGGACAGCAGCGTCTCGATGTGCGCCGTGGCGATGGTGTGGAAGAGCAGGCACGGCATGAGCACGAAGAACGCGAGCCGGCTCATCACGAACTGCGCGTGCGGGCCGAGCAGGCGCACGCGACCGACCACGTACCCGGCGGCGATGATCGCGCCGATGATCGCGAACCCGGTCAACACGCCACCCATCACGACCATCCTCGCAGCCCGGAGCCACGCACGGCGACCAGCACGGCAACACGTGCAGTCGAGCAGCCGAGCAGCCGTGCAACCGAGCAACTGGGCGGCCGAGCAGCACGCTCACATGTGACGTCACTCAGCCGGGAAATGCGTACGCATCGACTACCGTTGCAGCCACCATGACCTCGACGCCCGACACGCTCACCCGTTCGACCGACTCCAGCCAGCCGCTCGTGCCGCTGCTCGAGGAGCGCTGGAGCCCGCGCTCCTACGACGACGCCGCGACGATGACCGACGCCCAGCTGGACGCCGTCCTCGAGGCCGCTCGCTGGGCCTCATCCGCGATGAACCACCAGCCGCGCCGCTTCATCGCCGGCCGTCGTGGGACCGACACCTTCGCGAAGATCAACGACAACCTGCTCGGCTTCAACGCCGCCTGGGCCTTCCGTGCCAGCGCCCTCGTCGTCGGGATCCTCGAGACCACGACCGAGGACGGCGAGGCGCGCCCGTTCGCGCAGTACGACCTCGGCCAGTCCCTCACCGCGCTGACCGTCCAGGCGCACGCCGAGGGCCTCCACGTGCACCAGATGGCCGGCATCGACGCCGAGGGCCTGCGCGCTGCGTTCGACCTGCCCGAGCGCTTCCTGCCGTACACGGTGACCGCGATCGGCACCGTCGCGGACCCGTCGCAGCTCGACGAGAAGGCCGCCGAGCGCGAGGTCGCCCCGCGCACCCGCCTGCCCCTCGACGAGGTCGTCCTCGTCAAGGAGTAGCCGACAGCCGCGGGAGCACACGACGGCCGGACCCCCACGGGTCCGGCCGTCGTAGCATGTACGGACATGGATCAGCACCAGCAGCACCAGCCAGACCAGCAGCACCCAGACCAGCAGCACCAGCCCGGCCAGCAGCACCTCGACGTCCCGACGCCCGAGATGAACTTCTACACGCGCAAGTGGGTCCGTCCGGAGGACCTCAACGCGAACGGCACGCTGTTCGGCGGCAGCCTGCTCCGTTGGATCGACGAAGAGGCAGCCGTGTACGCGATCATCCAGCTCGGCAACGGCAAGGTCGTCACGAAGTACATGTCCGAGATCGTCTTCGTGTCCTCCGCGCGCCAGGGTGACATCGTCGAGATCGGCCTCGTCGCGACCCGCTTCGGCCGGACCTCGCTCACGATGCGCGCCGAGGCCCGCAACCTCTTCACGCACCGGAGCATCCTGACCATCGACGAGGTCGTGTTCGTGAACCTCGACGAGGACGGCAACCCCGCACCGCACGGCTGGACCGACATCACGTACGCCCGCGACCGCGTCCCCGCCGCCCACCGCGCCTGACGCAGGTCCCAGCTGACAGAATCGGGGGCATGACCACGCCCCGCCTCGTCGCCTTCGACCTCGACGACACCCTCGCGCCGTCGAAGTCCCCGCTCGACCCGCGCATGCTCGAGACGTTCGCGTCCCTGCTCGCCACCGTGCCCGTCGCGGTCATCTCGGGCGGCAACTTCCAGCAGTTCGAGCAGCAGCTCGTGCTCCCGCTCCGCGAGCGCGAGGGCCTCGTCCTCGACGACCTGCACCTGCTGCCGACCTGCGGCACGGCGTACTACCGCTGGTCGGGGTCGGACTGGGTCCTGCAGTACGCCGAGGACCTGACCGACGACGAGAAGGCCCGCGCCCTCGCGGCGGTCGAGACGCAGGCGAAGGCGGCCGGCTACTGGGAGTCGGAGACCTGGGGCGAGATCCTCGAGGACCGCGGGTCGCAGATCACGTTCTCGGCGCTCGGCCAGTCCGCCCCGGTGGACGTCAAGAAGCGATGGGATCCGACCGGTGAGAAGAAGGACCACCTGCGCCGGCTCGTCCAGGCGGAGCTCCCGGACCTCGAGGTCCGCTCCGGCGGCTCGACCAGCGTCGACATCACCCGGAAGGGCATCGACAAGGCGTACGGCATGCGCCGGCTCGCCGAGCTGACCGGCATCGCGCTCGACGACATGCTGTTCGTCGGCGACCGCCTCGACCCCGAGGGCAACGACTACCCGGTGAAGGCGCTCGGCGTCCCCTGCCACGCGGTGGAGGGCTGGGAGGACACGGACGCGTTCCTGACGGAGCTGATCCCGACCCTGCGCTGACGCGCCCACACGACGGACGGGAGGCCCGTGGCGGATCCGCCACGGGCCTCCCGTCCGTCATGTGGTGACGCCGCGCCCGTCACGGCACGTCCGTCAGGGGATGCTGCGGACCGCCTCGACGAAGGAGCGGATCTTCGCGGCGTCCTTGACGCCACGCTCCGACTCGACCCCGCTGGAGACGTCGACCCCGTCCGGGTCGAGCGCCTGCACGGCGGCGACGACGTTGGCGGGCGTCAGACCGCCGGCGAGGATCCAGGCTTCGTCCACCCGACCGGCGAGCGTCGCCGGGTCGACCAGGGTGCCGCTGCCGGGAACCGCGGCGTCGAGCAGCAGCAGGTCGTGGTCGAACTCGGCGCGCTGCTCGGCGGTCTCGCGCAGGTAGTCGTCGGCGGCGACGGCCCGGATGGTGAAGAACCCGGCGTCACGGGCGCGGGCGAAGTCGCTGACCGACTCGCGGCCGTGCAGCTGCAGGGTGGTGAGCCCGACCTCGGAGGCGATGCCGACCACCTCGTCGATCTGCTGGTCACGGAAGACCCCGACGGCGTCGATGCCCTCGGGCACCCGCTCGACGAGCTCCTTGGCGAGGTCGGCAGTGACGGTCCGGGGGCTGCCGGCGGCGAAGACGAACCCGACCGCGTCGGCACCGGCGTCCACGGCGGCGTCCACGGTCTCCGGCGTCGAGAGTCCGCAGATCTTGATCCATCGCTGGTCGGTCATGCCCCCATCCTGCCAGGGACCACCGTCCCGCGACGGCGTCGCGCGCACCGGTGGACGGAGCCGCCCCCGTGGACGGACGACCTCAGTGCAGGGTGCCCGCGACGTAGGCGGCGGCGCAGGCCGCGAGCACGCCGAACGTCGCGAACGAGCCGACGAGCACGTTCCGACGCCGCCACCGCCGAACGGCCGTGAAGGTCCCGCGCCTGGCGTGCTTGTGCGCCGCACGGTGCAGCTTGTGGTCGCGCTTGTGCTTCGTGCGCTCCGGCCCGAGCGGCACCGGACCGGTGATCTGCGTCGACCCACCGCGCAGCGCGTTCGCGACCGCGACCGCGGTCGGGCGCTTCGCCGGGTCGCGGTGCGTCATCTTGGCGAGCAGGTCCTTCCACTCGGCGCCGACCTCCGCGGGGACCTGGGGGTCGTTCCGGAGCCGCGCGAGGGCCGCTTCGATGAGGGTGCCGGAGTACTCCTGCTTGCCGGTCAGCGACTCGAGCAGCACCAGGCCGAGCGAGTAGACGTCGGTGGCGAAGCCGATCGGCTCACCCGCGACCTGCTCGGGGCTCAGGTAGGCCGCGGTGCCGATGATCGTGCCGTCGTTCGTCAGGCGCGAGCCGTCGACGAAGTGCGCGACGCCGAAGTCGGTGAGCTTGACCGAGCGGGCGAAGCCGGACGCACCCTCGTCGTTGATGAGGATGTTCGCCGGCTTGACGTCGCGGTGCACGATGCCGCGCGAGTGCACGTACGCGAGGGCGTCGGCGAGCTGCGCGCCGAGGTCGGCGACCTCGTAGTTGTGCAGCGGCCCGCCCGCGAGCCGCCGGAGCAGCGTCGTGTCGGCGATGAGCTCCATCACGATGAAGCGGTGCGGGCCGTCCTCGAACTCGTGGGTCCCGGCGTCGTAGAGCGGCACGAGCCCCGGGTGCGAGAGCATGCTGAGCAGGCGGATCTCGCGCTCCTGGCGGACGCGGTCGGCGGTCGTCATCGAATCCGGCGTCGCGAAGAGCTTCACGGCGACCAGCCGGTAGGTGTGCTCGTCGCGGGCTTCGTACACGGAGCCCATGCCACCGGTACCGATGAGCCGGACGAGCCGGTACCGGCCCGCGAGGACCGTGTCGGCTCGTGCGCTGTCGACCAGGGTCATGGTGCACGTCGTTCCGTCTGGAGCCATCGGGGACCGCGGCACACGCCGGCGAACTGACTCACCGTCAACGGTACGCGTCCCACCTCGATCCCGCAGGGGCGTTACGACATCGTGATGGGGGACAGATGCCCGTGGATCCGCGCATCCGCGCGGGTAGCGTCCGGGGTCACGCAACCGTACTGACTACGCAAGGAGGACATCGTGGCGCTGTCGAAGGGCGACGAGGTGCACTGGAACACCTCGCAGGGCAAGACCACCGGCAAGCTCGTCGAGAAGAAGACGAAGGACTTCACGTTCGACGGTCAGGACTTCAAGCCGACGGACGACGACCCGTACTGGATCGTCGAGTCGGAGAAGTCCGGCAACAAGGCCGCCCACAAGGAGTCGGCCCTCACGAAGAAGTGACCCGTCAGTCGTCCGCGGACGTCGCACGACGGCGTCCGCGGACGGCACCGGTCGACCCCGTGTCCTGCGCGTCCTGCGCGTCCTGCGCCACCGCGCGCTGCTCCGCCCGCTCGGCGCGGACCCGGCGGATGCGCCGGACCACGAACGTGACGACCACGACCGCGATCGCGACGTAGAGCACCCGGTCGATCCACTCGGTGTACTGCTCGACCTTGTCGTACTGCGTGCCGAACGCCGCACCGAGCAGCACGAGCGCGCTGTTCCAGATGCCGCTGGCGATGATCGTGAAGACGGAGAACGGCACCAGGTGCATCCGGTCCGCGCCGGCGGGCAGCGAGATCAGGCTGCGCACGATCGGCACGAAGCGGCCGAAGAAGACCGCGCTCCTGCCGTGCCGGTGGAACCAGTCGGCCGCCTTGCGGAAGTCGTCCTCGTCGACGAGCGGCAGTCGCCCCAGCAGTCGCACGGTCCGCTCGAACCCGATGACGGCACCGAGCCAGTAGAGCACGAGCGCGCCGAGGTACGACCCGAGCGTCGCCAGCACCAGCACGAGCACGAGGTTCATCTGCCCGGCACCGGCCAGGAAGCCCGCGAGCGGCAGGATGACCTCGGACGGGATCGGCGGGAACACCGTCTCGACGAAGAGCATCAGGGCGACGCCCCACTCCCCCAGTGCGTCGATGAGCTGCAGCACGAAGCCCGACAGGCCCCCGAGGTCCTCCGTGCCCTCCGGTCGGGAGCCCGCGGCGGTGGCGGTCGCACCCGCGGGCAGGGACATCGTCGGCGGCAGCGTGAGGGCGGTCGTCATCCCCCGAGTCTCCCTGAGCGTCCTGACAGATCGCGGTGCACCCGGTGACCGGCGGAGCCTCTCCGCAATCAGGAGTACAAAATACCGTATGACAGTCAGTGTTGAACGGTCACTCCTTCCTGCCGTCGAGGACGCCCGAGCGGAGTCCGACCCTCCCCGCAGACCTCCGACACCCCGAGGCCAGGACCTCGCCGTCGCCGCCGTGACGTTCGTCGCCGTCGCCGCCGTCTGCTGGGGGTGGGGACCCGACGGGCGACCGGTGTTCGCGTACTCCGGATGGGAGTGGGCGCTCCCCGCCGGGGCCGTCACCACCTTCGCCCTCGCCCGCCGGCGCGCACCGTGGCTGGTGCTCGCCGTCGCGATCGTGCTCGAGGGGATGACCCGACGCGCCGACATCGCCGCTGAACCCTTCACGACGGGGATCGCCCTGTTCTCACTCGCAGACCTCCGCGGTCGGCGGCAGGCGCTGCTCGCGCTCGCCCTGACCCTGGCGGCCCTCGGCCTGTCCGTCCCGCTCGCCGATCGGTCGCCCGCGGGACTCGCCCTCTGCGCCGTCGTCGCCCTGCTCGCCGTGTGGCTCGGGCTGCGGTTCCGGCGGGACCGCGACGCGGTCGACCGGGCGGACCGACTCGAACGACAGGTGCGCGCCGAACGCGAGCGCACTCGCGTGGCCGAGCTCGAGCGGACCGCGGCCGAGCACCGGGTCAATGTCGGACGCAGCGTCCACGACACCCTGACGAACACGGCGTGCCTCTCCGCCCGGCTCGCCGACGTCGCGACCGTCGCCGTGCGGCGGGACGACCACCGCGCAGCGCTCGACGCAGTCGCGCAGATCGCCCGGGTGAACCGCCAGGGTCTGGCCGAGATCCGTGCCCTGGTGAGGGACCTCGTCGACGACGACGTGGCGGGCGAGGCCGGGTCGGTCGTCGCCAGCATCGACGACGTCCTGTCCGCCGCACGGCGGGCCGGGCTCCCGATCCGCGCCTCCGTCCAGGGCGCCCCCGCGAGCGGCGAGCTCCTCGGCATCGCCGTCCGCGTGTTGCGCGAGTGCCTCGCGAACGCGATCCGGCACGCCGAGCCGGACCGGGTGGAGGTGACCATCGCGTTCGAGGACGGCGCCCGCGACGACCCCAGCGGGCACCCCGAGCGCGACGGACATCCCGAGCGCGACGGGCACCCCGGCGGCCGGTGCCGCATCGAGGTCGTGAACGACGGCGTCGATCCTGCCCGGACCGGGTCACCCGACGGCGGTGTCGGCACGATCAGCCTGCGCGCACTGGCCGAGGAGCACGGCGGGACGTTCGCGTCCGGGCCGGGGGCGGACGGCACCTGGCGTGTGTGCTTCACGGCGACCACGGAGGGAGGCCGGCGTGGCTGACGTCACCGTGTTCCTCGTCGAGGACCAGGCCCTCCTCCGCACCGCCACCGCCATGCTCGTGGGCGCCCAGCCCGGCCTCCGTCTCGTCGGCGACGCCGCGGACGGTGACACCGCGATCGAGCGCGTCACCCGCCTCCGGCCCCAGGTGGTCCTCATGGACATCCGGATGCCGGGCACCGACGGCATCGCGGCGACGCGGCAGATCACCGCCACGACGGACAGCCGGGTGCTCCTGCTGACGTCGTTCGAGACAGACGACAACGTGCTCGCGGGCTCCGACGCGGGAGCCAGCGGGTTCCTGCCCAAGGAGACCGAACCGGCCGAACTGGCGCGGGCCGTGCACGCTGTCGCGGAGGGTGCAGCCTTCGCCTCCCCGCACGCGACGAACCTGCTCCTGGAGCGCGCCCGGCTGCGCGGCGTGTTCCGGCCGGCGTCGTCGCCGCCCTTCGAGCTCCTCTCCGACCGGGAGCGCGAGGTCGCCCTGCTGGTCGCGCGCGGCCTGTCGAACGCGGAGATCAGCCGGGCGCTGTTCATCAGCGAGGCGACCGTGAAGACCCATGTGGCCCGGACGCTCCGGGTGTACGGGCTCCGCAGCCGCGTGCAGGTCGCCGTGCTCGCACACCGCTCCGGCTGGGTCGACGACTGACGGGGGTGAGTGGTCCTCCCGGCCATCCGCTCAGACCTTCGACGGACCGACACGGCCCCCGGACGGGACCACCATGTCCCACAGGTCCGAACGAAGGGATGTACCACCGTGAACCGATCCACCACCAGCCGTCTCGTCCTGATCGCCGGGCTCGTCGGCGCCCTCGTGCTCCAGGTCCCGGCGATCGCGTCCGTCTCGATCGGCGAGCCGCCGCAGCCAGTCGTCGCGAGCACCCCGGTGCAGCGCGAGCAGCGGCAGCACGGCGTCGCTGAGCTGGTCGGGCGGGATGCCTGCCTGCTCACCGGCACGGAGCACTCCGACCAGTGCATGCGCGAGACGGTTGCTCGCGGCAACGGCGACCGGCGTCGGCAGCCGGCCCCGCAGCAGCAGCGCACCCTCGTGGTCGGCGGGTGAGCCGGCGGTGTCGGGCGGTCGTTCCTCCACCACGTCTCCGCCGCCCGGCACCGTCTCCGCCCCCGTCCGGCCTCCCTGGTGCTGCCCCGAGACGCCGGCGTCGGACCGAGACGCTCCTCTCCTGTCGAGACACCCTCGGATCCCGCGGCGTCTCGGCGGGAGTCCGGCGTCTCGCGCAGAGCGGCACGACGACGGACGGGAGGCCCGTGGCGGATCCGCCACGGGCCTCCCGTCCGTCAGGTGGTGACGACCGCTACACGGCGGCCGGCGCGCGCTGGCCGACCGTCTCGCCGGCCACCGCTGCCTGCTCGGCGGCGACGGACTCGGCGGCGGGCGACTTCCGCACCCACTTCTTCAGGGCGACCAGGACCAGCGCGGAGACGACCGTCCCGGCCACGATCGCGATGACGAACATCGCGATGTTGCCGATCGCGAAGAACACGAAGATGCCGCCGTGCGGCGCACGCGAGGTCACACCGGCCGCCATCGAGATCGCGCCCGTGACCGCGGCACCGATCATCGATGCCGGGATGACCCGCAGCGGGTCGGCAGCGGCGAACGGGATCGCACCCTCGGAGATGAACGACGCACCGAGGAGCCACGCGGCCTTGCCGTTCTCGCGCTCCGGCTTCGTGAAGCCCTTGCGGTAGAGGACGGTCGACGCGAGGGCCAGGGCGAGCGGCGGGACCATGCCCGCGGCCATCACGGCGGCCATGATCTCGAACGGCACGACGTTCGTCGCGGTGCCGGCACCGAGCCCGGCGACGGCGAACGAGTACGCGACCTTGTTGACCGGGCCGCCGAGGTCGAACGCCATCATCAGGCCGAGGATGACACCGAGCAGGATCGCCGAGGCACCGTTGAGCGAGTTCAGCCAGTTGGTGAGCTGCGTCATGAGCCAGGCGATCGGACCGCCGAGCACGAGGAGCATGAGGCCCGAGGCGATGATCGACGCGAAGAGCGGGATGATCACGACCGGCATGAGGCCGCGGAGCCAGCGCCAGGTCGGGATGCGGCCGATCCAGTACGCGGCGGCACCGGCGATGAGACCACCGACGAGCCCGCCGAGGAAGCCGGCGTTCATGAAGACGGCGATCGAACCGGCGACGAAGCCCGGTGCGATGCCCGGACGGTCGGCGATCGCGTAGGCGATGTACCCGGCGAGGGCTGCGACGAGGAACCCGAGGGACACCCCGCCGATCTGGAACGCGGCCGCGCCGAGGTAGTAACCCAAGCCCTCCGGCGGCAGGTTGAGCAGCGTGTAGTTCGTCAGCGTGTAGACGGCGTTGTTCTGCCCGGAGTCGCCGTGCGGGAGCGCGATGGCGTAGCCGGAGAGCAGGAAGCCGAGGGCGATGAGGAGACCGCCGCCCGCGACGAACGGGATCATGTAGCTGACGCCGGTGAGGAGCCAGCGCTTGAGTGCCTGGCCGAAGTGCTCGTCGGCCTTGTTCGACTCGGACGCGGTCGCGGCACCGCCCTGCACGCGCGCGGCGTGCGGGTCGTCGGCGGCGCGGATCGCCTCGGCGATCATCGCGTCGGGCTCGTCGACGCCGCGCTTGACCGGGCCGGAGACCAGCGGCTTGCCGGCGAACCGACCGCGGTCGCGGACGTCCACGTCGACCGCGAACACGACGGCGTCGGCCCGGGCGATCAGGGCGGGGTCGAGCGGCTCGACCTGCGAGGAGCCCTGCGTCTCGACGTGCATCTCGGCACCGGCGCGCTCGGCGGCGGCGACGAGGGCGTCGGCGGCCATGTAGGTGTGTGCGATGCCGGTCGGGCAGGCGGTGACGCCGACGATGACCTTGCGGGCACCGGCGCTACCGGTGGCGGCACCGGCTCCGGCGGCGGTCGCGGCGGCAGCACCGGTCGCGCCGGCCGTCGTGCTCGGCCGGGAGGCACTGCTCGCGTTCCCCACACCGGCTGCGGCGACCTCGCCGCCCACCTCGCGCTGCACCAGGTCGACGATCTCCTGCGGCGTCGAGGCGGCGCGCAGGGCTGCGGTGAAGTCGTCGCGGATGAGGGCGCGAGCCAGGGTCGACAGGACGGTGAGGTGGTCCTTGTCGGCGCCCTCCGGCACGGCGATCATGAAGACGACGTCGGCGTCGCCGTCCGGCGCACCGAACGGCACCTTCCGGGCGAGCCGCGAGAACGCCAGCGTCGGGCTCGACACCGAGGCCGACCGGGCGTGCGGGATCGCGATGCCGCCGGGCACGCCGGTGCCGACGCTCGCCTCGCGCGTGATGGCGTCCTCGGCCAGGGTGGCGCCGTCGGCCGCGCGGCCGGTCGCGGCGACGCGGTCGGCGAGCACGCGGATGACGTCGGACGACGTGGCGCCGAGGTCCTCGTCGAGGCCGACGAGCTCGGCGCTGATGAGGCGCTGCGTCGTGTCTGCGGACATGGGGTTGCTCCTTTGCAGTGGCGCCGTGGCGCGGGCAGTGCGGGTTCGAGGGGTGGTGCTGCGGGGTTGTGCGGGGACGGTCAGGCGATCGGTGCCGGGACCTGCGTCGTGTGCAGGGTCCGGACGGTCACGCTGCCGGGGTCGGTGTGGTCGAGGGCGGGGACGTCGCTGCCGGGCAGCGCGGCGGCGGCGGCTCCGGTGGCGACGGCCTGGGCGAGACGCTCGGCTGCGGAGGCACCGGCGACCTCGGCGAGCAGGTAGCCCGCCAGGGACGAGTCGCCGGCGCCGACGGTCGAGCGGGCGGTGATCCGCGGTGCGGCGGCAGCGTGGCTGCCCTCGCCGGAGACGAGCACGGCGCCCGCGCTGCCCAGGGTCAGCAGGACGGTGTCGACGTGCTTGTCGCGCAGCCGGTGGGCGGCGGCGACGGCCGCCTCGAGGTCCTGCTCGTACACCTCGGGGTCGCCGCCGACGACCTCGGCGAGCTCCTCGGCGTTCGGCTTGACCAGGTCGATCCGTTCGCCGGACTGCAGCAGCGCCGTGAACGGGACGCCCGACGAGTCGACCGCGATCCGGACGGTGTCGCCGTGCCGCTCGCGCACCGCACGGACGAGCACGGCGAGCGCGTCGTCGGGCAGCCCGGGCGGCAGGGACCCCGCGAACACCACCCAGCGCGCGGCCGGGCCGGTCGGGGTCGGGCCGGCGGCGTCGGCGACGAGCGCGGCGAGGTCATCCAGGCGCCCGGCGAGCGAGGGGCCGGGCTCGTTGAGCTTCGTCGTCGTGCCGGTGGGCTCGGTGACGGTGACGTTCGAGCGCAGCGGGGCCCCGATCGGCAGCGCGGCGGTCGGGATGCCCCGGGTCGCCAGGCCGAGCAGGACGGGGTCGAGCTCGTCGCCGGGCAGCACCGCGAGGGTGTCCCCACCGCTCGCGACGACGACCCGCGAGACGTTGACGCCCTTGCCGCCGGGCTCCGCCGTCGTACGGACGGCCCGCTGCACGGCGCCGCGCTGGAGTTCGCCGCCGAGCTCGATCGTGCGGTCGAGGGACGGGTTGGGCGTCACGGTGACGATGCGGGTGCTGTTCATGCGACCACGACCTCCACGTCGGCGTCGGTGAGCGCACCGGCGAGGTCGGCCGGCGGCTCCTGGTCGGTGACGAGGGTGTCGACCTCGTCGAGTCGGGCGAAGCGCATGAGCGCCTCGACCCCGTGCTTGGCGGCGTCGGCGAGCACCACGCTGCGGCGGGCTGCGAGCACGTAGGCGCCCTTCACGGCGGCCTCGTACTCGTCGGGCGTGCTCAGGCCGAAGCCCGCGGACAGGCCGTTCGTGCCGACGAAGGCGATGTCGGGGCGGAGGGCGCCGATCTGCTGCACGGTGGCCGTGCCGACCGCGGCGCTCGTGACCCCGCGCACCCGGCCGCCGAGCAGGTGCAGCTCGACGTGCTCGCTGTGCTGCAGGGTGGCGGCGATCGGCACCGAGTTCGTGACGACGGTCAGGGTCGCACCGGGGGTCGCCGGCTCCCAGCGGACGAGTTCGGCGGCGACGGCGGCGCAGGTGGTGCCGGCGTCGAGGGCGATCGAGCCGGTGAAGGTCGCGGGCACCAGGTGCATCGCGGCGCGGGCGATCGCGGTCTTCGCGGTGCCGTGCTGGCCCTCCCGCTCGGCGACGCTCAGCTCGACGACGCTCGACCGGCCCGCGGGGACGGCTCCCCCGTGCACGCGGCGCAGGACTCCGGCGGCCTCGAGGGCGTCGAGGTCGCGGCGGACGGTCTCGGTGGTGACGTCGAAGTGCTCGGCGAGGTCGGCGACGGACACCCGCCCGGCCGACTGCAGCGCGGCGGCGATGGCGTCCTGCCGCTCCGTTGCGTACATGCCCGGACTCCTTCGTTCCCGTTGGTTCCAGGAACTGTACGTCCGAAAGTCACACGAACGCAACTGTTCTGTCGTGAAACCAACACGAACGAAGGACGAGCGGGACGATCTCAGTCGTCGAACGGCACGCGGTCGCTCGATCCGACGCCCGCGCGCTGCCGGTACGACAGGTGCCCACCGAGGTACCCGCCGACGCTCACGACGGTGAGCCCGACGAAGCCGAGGGCCTTGCCCGCGGCCGTGTTGCCCTTCCGGCGCTGCCACCACGACAGCCCGAAGAACGTGATGCCGACCCAGTTGACGGCCTGGTGCACCCACCCGGTGCGACGCTGCTCGAGCGAGAGCTCGGCCCAGTCGACGTACCCGGCGGTGGACGCAGCCGTCGCCGACACCAGACCGACCCCGGTCAGGGTCTTCGCGGCCCGGGCGTTGCCCTTCCCGCCGATGGTGTCGAGGACGGCGGCGGAGATCCACGCGCCGAGCGGCACCTGGACCATGAGCGGGTGCAGCGGGTGGCCGAACGGTACGCCGTGCAGCAGCTGCCGCAGGGCGCGGGGCTTCGCGACGGCACGGACGACGCGCGTGTCGACGTCGACGGCCTTGTCGAGGACGCTCGCGCGCTCGATGGAATCGGTGAGGCGACGCAGGATCGGCAGCTCTGGCATGCCCTGGACGCTAGGCCGGGAGGCCC
This sequence comes from Curtobacterium sp. SGAir0471, assembly GCF_005490985.1. Taxonomy (NCBI): domain Bacteria; kingdom Bacillati; phylum Actinomycetota; class Actinomycetes; order Micrococcales; family Microbacteriaceae; genus Curtobacterium; species Curtobacterium sp. SGAir0471. The sequence goes on along the minus strand of NZ_CP027869.1, from coordinate 455,385 downwards.
GGTGCCGGTTCCAGGGACCGGCACCGGGCCTCCCGTCGGTGCGTCTGGTGGATCGACCGCCGCTGGTCGAGCGGCGGCGGTCCGGAACCGCTCGGCTCAGACGGCGGCGAGTGCGGAGGTCGGTGGGATGCGTGCCGCGCGTGCCGCCGGGTAGATCCCGGAGACCCCACCGATCACGACGGTCGCGCCGAGGCCGCCGGCGACAGCCCAGAGCGGCACCGCGAGCGGAGCGCCGTTCGCGGCCGCGAAGGCGGCGGTCACCCCCACGCCGATCACCACCCCGGCGACACCGCCGAGGAACGACAGCAGCAGCGACTCCACCAGGAACTGGTCGCGGATGTTGCGGCGCCGGGCACCGAGCGCACGGCGGACACCCACCTCGGCCCGTCGTTCGAGGACGGTGATCACCATGGTGTTCGCGACGCCGATGCCGCCGACCAGCAGTGCCACGCCGCCGATGCCGACGAGGAGCCCGGTGAACGAGTCGTCCGTGGCGTTCTTCGCGGCGAGCGCGTCGGACGGGTTCGTCACCCCGACGTCAGCGGGGCTGTCCGGACGGATGGCCCGGGCCAGGACGTCGCGGGCCTGACCGACACGCTCTGGGTCGACCCGCGTGTAGACCGCCGTCGGGTGGCCGTCGAAGCCGAGCTCGGCCGCGAGCCCACCCGGCACGAAGACCTGGTTGTCCAGGTCGGGCGCGAGTGCCATCGGCCCGAGGATCCCGACGACCTGCACCCACGATCCGTTCATCCAGACGCGGGTGTCCGCCGCGACCCGGTCGATGCCGAGCGACGCGGCCGCCTGGCTGCCGAGGACGACCTGGGGGACGGCGTCGGCGCGGGTGTCCAGCCACCGACCGGACACCACCGTCCCACCGAGCACCGCGGGGACGTCGCCCCACGCGGTCATCGTGCCGATGCCCTTGGTCTCGAGCGGGGACACGAGCGCGTTCCGGTAGGGCGCCCGGCGCGGGACGGTGCCGACGCCGGCGGCCGTGAGCACGTCGTCCTGCCGCTCGGCGGACGCGACCGCGGTCTCCGGCAACGGTGGCGTCTCGCCGAAGCCCTGCGCCTTGGTCGCCGTGAGCACGTTCGTGCCGAGGGCGTCGAGGACCTGGTCGAGCTTCGCCTTGCTCGACGAGGAGATCCCGACCACTGCGATCATCGCCGCGATGCCGATCGCGATGCCGAGCGCGGAGAGCACCACGCGGGTGGGGCGGGTGCGCAGGCCGAAGAGCCCGAGTCGGAGCAGGTCGCCGGGGCGGACGGCGTTCCGGCGGCTCACCGGGCTCCCTCCTGCCCGGTCGACCCGAAGGCGCCGACGAGCCCCGTACCCGCCGTGCGGATCGTCCGTGCGAGCTCGCGGGCGTCGACCCCGTCGCCGCGGGAGTCCTGCTGCACCAGTCCGTCGCGCATCCGGACCTGGCGGGGCAGGGCCGCTGCGAGCTCGAGGTCGTGGGTGATGACGAGCACCGTCGTCCCGCCGACGTTCAGTTCCCGGAGCAGGTCGAGGATCGCCGCGCCGGAGGCCGTGTCGAGCGCACCGGTCGGCTCGTCGGCGAGCAGGATCGTCGGGTCGCCGACGATCGCCCGCGCGATGGCGACCCGCTGCTTCTCACCGCCGGACAGCTGGTTCGGCCGGTGGTCGACCCGGTGCCCGAGCCCGACGCGTTCGAGGGCGACCACCGCGCGTCGTCGGCGCTCGTGCCGGCCGACGCCCGCGTAGAGCAGGCCGTCGGCGACGTTCTCGGTCGCGGTCGCCCCTGCCTGCAGGTGGAAGTGCTGGAACACGAAGCCGATGTGGTCGGCGCGGAGCTCGGACAGCGCGTCGTCCGCCATCGTCTGCACGTCGTTGCCGGCGATCGTCAGGCTGCCGGAGGTCGGCCGGTCGAGCGTCCCGATGATGTTGAGCATCGTCGACTTGCCGGAGCCGGACGGCCCGACCACGGCCACGAGTTCACCCGCGTCGACGGACAACGACACCCCGCGGAGCGCCCCGACCTCGCCGTAGGTCTTGACGAGGTCGTCGAGCACGAGGACGGGGGCGGTCACGAGGGCACCACCACCTGGTCGCCCTCGCGGACGTCCCCGGTGACGGCGACCCGACCGTTCGCCACGAAGCCGGCCTCGACCGGGACACGCTTCGTGTCGCCGTGTCGCACCACGTCGACCGCGTAGCCGTCCGATCCGTGCGCCACGAGCGCCGCGACCGGCACCGACAGCACGTCCTGCTCGCTGCGACCGGCGACGATCACCTGCGCCGTCGCGGCCGCTGGCAGCTGCCGGTCCCCCGCCTCGATCGACACGGTCGCCCGGACCTTCGGTGCGCCGCCGTTGTCGTCCTCCACGGGCTCGGTCGCGACGACCTTGCCGGGCAGGGCATCGCCGCCGCCGTTGATCCGGACCGAGACCTCGGCCCCGACCGTGAGCCGGTCCGCGTCCTGCTGCCCGACGGTGGTGTCGACCACGCGGCTGGTGCTCGTGACGCTGATGACGTTGCCGCCGGAGCCCCCGGCCGATCCGCCGCCGGCATCTCCACCGGCGTCACCACCGCCGCCACTCCCGACGGTCTGGCCGAGCGTCCCGTCGACCTTCGCCACGCGGACGTCGCCGTCGACGAAGGCGATGTCGTCGGCGCCGATCGTGCCGGTGACCGTGCGGTGGCGGTCCTTCTGCCACTGCCGGACCCCCGCGAGCGTGCGCTTGCCGAACCGGTCGTCCTCGACGACGCCGTACCCGAGCGCCGCGAGGTTCCGGTTGAGCTGCGCGACGTCCTGACCGCGGTCGCCGTACTCGAGCGTGCGCCACAGCGGGACGGTGCCGTACATCGCCCGGACGGGCTCCTCGTCGACCGCGTAGAGCGGCTCGTCGCGGTGGATGACCTGGCCCGGGTCCGGGAGCCACGTGATGGTGCCCGATGCCGCGGCCGGTACGCCGACCGGGGCGCCGTAGCCGAGCGTGCCCGCGAAGACGTTCGACTCGGTCAGGTCGCCGCGGGTGACCGGCGACGTGGAGCGGTGCTCCGTGGCGGTGTCCTCGTCGGCGGCGGAGGCTGCGGTCGGCTGGCCGCTGAGCAGCGCCCAGGACGCGCCACCGGCGCCGAGGACGGCGACCAGGCAGACGGAGGCGACGACGACGCGCCGACGGCTGCGGCCGGGTCGGGAGTGGGAGGTGGGGGTCATCAGGACCTTCCTGGGGTCGGTGTGTGAGGTGGGGTGAGGTGGGGTGGTGCCGCGCGGCAGTGCCGGGCGGGTGCATGCCCGGTGGGTCAGCGCCCGGCGGGTCAGCGCCCGGCGGTCCGGCTGTCCGGCGAGTACTCCGCCATGCAGTCGGTCACGACCCCGTCGAACTCCGGCTCCTCCGACCGGGGGTACCCCTCGGTCGTGAAGCCGCCGTCCTGCTCGGGGAAGTCCGGGTAGCCGCGCTCGCGGATGCACGACGCGACCTGCTGGTACTCGCGCCGGAACTTCTGCTCGGTCGCGTCGTCGGCACCGGTGACCCCGAGCGAACGGGAGCACGTGCCCGCCTGCTCGGCGAACGCGTGCTGGTCGACGCCCTGCGGAGCGGTCGCAACCCCGGAGGTCACGGCGTCGTCGTCCGGATCCTCGACGTCGAAGCCGGCCGCGCGCATGCAGTCGCCCCACTGTGTCCCGATGCCCTTCGCCGCCGTGGTGGGGGCGGTCCCCGCGTCGGGCGTACTGCAGGCGGAGAGGGTGAGCGGGAGGGCGATGAACAGGGCGACGGTGCCGAGCGTGACGCGGCTGCGGACGGGCGTGTGGGTCATGGGTCCATGGAATGAGACGGGCTGTTTCCCCAGGTGGTCAGGACGGGTTGCACCGGCGAAACACGACGACGCCCCCGCCGGGTCGGCAGGGGCGTCGTGGTCAAGGGTCGTGGTCGGCGTGCAGATTGGCGCCGTGTCGGGCGGGGAGCGCTCAGCCCGGGTTCTGCTGCTTCGTGTCCGGAGCGAACTCGGCGAGGCAGTCCTGGAAGGTCTTCTCGAACGCCGGCTCTGAGGCGCGGGCGTACTCGCCGGTACTGAGCACCCCGGGCTCCTGCTCGGGGAAGTCGGCGTAGCCGTGCTCACGGATGCACGACGCGACCTGGCTGTACTGGCGCTCCCAGGTCTGTCGCTGCGCGTCGTCGGCGCTCTTGAGCCCGAGGTCCTGCTGACACGTGCGGGCGGCTTCGCCGAACGCCTGCTCGTCGGCGCCCGGCGGCGTGCGGACGACCCCCGACGCGAGTTCCTCGTCAGCGGGGTCGGGGACGTCGAACCCTGCGGAGCGCATGCAGTCGCCCCACTTCGCACCGACTCCCTGGGCGGCGGAGGTGGAGTCCGCACCGGGGTCGGCGGAGGAGCAGGCGGACAGGGCGAGCGGGAGTGCGGCGAGCAGTGCGACGGCGGTCAGGACGGCGCGCGGGCGGAAGGTCGTTTCGGTCATGGACCCATGGAACGAGGAGCGACGTTTCAGCAGGCGGTCGGCCGAGGTTGCAGCGGCGAAACACAGTGGTTCCGCCGCTGCACGCACCGGTCAGCCGCGGGGAGCCTGCACTCCGGCACCGTCGCCGTGCTCTGTGACGCACTTGTCGAGCGCCGCATCGAAGCCGTCGCCGTCGTGCGGCACGTACTCGCCCTGCGCCCCCGGGTCGTCGGGGTAGTCGGCGAAGCCCGAGTCGCGCAGGCAGGCCGCCACCGCGGGGCCGAACCCGAACGGCGTCGCCGGGCCCTGTGCATCACCCGCACTCCGGTTCTTCGCGCTGCACTCCTCGTCGGCCTTCAGGTACTCGTCGGGATCGGCGCCCTCCGGGATCGAGAAGTTCCCGGAGGTGAACTGCTCGTCCGAGACGTCGAACCCCTTGTCGCGCAGGCACTTCGCGTTCGCCAGGAGCTTCTCGCGCTGGCTGCCCTCGGCCGAGGTCGTTCCGCCCGCTGCGTCGGGAGCGTCGGGCCCCGAGGAACACGCGGTGAGCGCGCACCCTGCCAGGAGCACGGTGGCGAGGACGGCCGAGAGCCGTCCGATGGTCTGCTTCGTCGTGGTGGTCATGTGACCAGTGCACCCGGAGCGGTGTTTCGGCACGACGTGCGGCGGAGTGACATCGACGAAACACCGGTAGCCGGCTGCGAAGACCTCGCCAGGACCACCGCCGATCCCGGCTCAGCCCGTCGCGACCCGCACCCGGAGGCCGCCGTCCGGTCGGGGCTCGACGGCCAGGGACCACCCGTGGGCGCGGACGATCGCCGCGACGATGGACAGCCCGAGACCGCTGTGGCGCCCGGTCGCAGCGCCCTGCGCCCCGCGGCGGAACGGCTCCACGAGCACGGCGACCTCGTCCGCCGACACCACCGGCCCCGAGTTCTCGACGCAGAGGCCGTCCGGGCAGACCGACACGCGGACGAACCCGCCGGGCTCGTTGTACTCGACGGCGTTGTCGACGAGGTTCGTCACCAGCTGCCGGACGAGCACCGGCTCGGCCGACACCACGGCGGACGGGGCCGGTTCGACCGTCAGGGCCACCCCCGCGGTCCGGGCGTGGTCCCGCTGCCCGGCGACCACCTGTCCCGCGAGCTCGGCGAGGTCGAGGTCGTCGACGCGGCCGTCGAGCCCGCGATCCGCCTCGGCGAGCGCCAGCAGGCTCTCGACCAGGTGCTCGGTCCGCCGGTTCTGCTCGAGCAGTTCCTCGCGGACCGCGACGACGTCGTCCGGACCAGAGCCCTCAGCCAGGCCGACCTGCAGGGCGGCGCGCTGCACGGCCAGCGGGGTCCGCAGCTCGTGCGATGCCTGTGCGACGAAGCGCCGCTGGCTCTCGAACGCCGCCTCGAGGCGGTCGAGCAGGTCGTCGATCGTCCCTGCGAGCCGTCGGAGCTCGTCGTCGGGGCCGTCGAGTCCGATGCGCTCGTGCAGGGTCGACGCGGACAGCCGGCGTGCGGTGTCGGTGATCCGATCGATCGGTCGGAGGACCCGGCGGCTGACGACCCATCCGGTCCCGCCCGCCAGCAGTCCGGCGGCGAGCACCCCGACGGCGGCCCACTGCCACTGGGTGCGGTTCGCCTCCGCGACCACCATCACCGCCTCGGCACCACGGACGTCCCGAGCACCCCCTGCCGGGGTCTCGGAGCCGTGCCCCGGTCGGAGCTCGGAGCCAGACCACCACTCGCCGTCGTCGCCCTCGGTGGTGCTCCGCAACGAGGGCGTCCGTTCGGCCGCGCCGCCGTCGATCGTCCCGGTGAGCGTCACCGTCGAGGCCCACGTCACCAGGAGCACGACGGCCGCGGTCAGGACCATCGAGGCGACCGCGAACGTCAGGGTCGTCCGCGCCCGGATGGACCAGAGTCGGGTCACAGCGCGTAGCCCTTGCCCGGGACGGTCCGGATCGGGTCCGGGGCACCGAGCTTCTTGCGGAGCTTCGACATCGTCACCCGGACGGCGGCGGTGAACGGGTCGATGTTCATGTCCCAGACCTTCTCGAGGAGCTCTTCGGCGGAGACGATCCGTCCGTCCGCGCGGAGCAGGACCTCGAGCACCCCGAGCTCCTTCGTGGTGAGGTCGAGCGGCCGACCGTCGCGTGTGGCGATGCGGCGGTTCGAGTCGAGGAGCAGGCCGTCCCGCTCGAGCACCGGCGCGACGGCGGCGGTGCTGCGTCGACCGAGCGCGCGGACCCGGGCGACGAGCTCGGGGAACTCGAACGGCTTCGGCAGGTAGTCGTCGGCGCCGAGCTCGAGCCCGTGGACGCGGTCCGTGAGCGCCGTCGCGGCGGTCAGCATGAGGATCCGCGTGCAGCCGGACCGGGCGGTCTGCCGTCGGGCGACCTCGTCCCCGTGCATGCCGGGGAGGTCACGGTCGAGCACGACGACGTCGTAGTCGTTCACGGCGAGCAACTCGTCGGCGTGGTCACCGCGGTACGCCACGTCGACGGCCATGTCCTGACGCGTGAGGCCACGGGCGATCAGGTCGGCCAGGGCTGTCTCGTCATCCACCACCAGTACGCGCATGAGTACATGACACATGACATTTCTATGCATCGGCTGGGTCGACGTGCACGGTGCCGCGTCGCTCGTCCAGGTGGACGACGAAGGCGCGGCTCTCCGGGCCGGGGACGACGAAGAGGGGAACGGTGTCGATCGAGAGTGTGTCCATGTGGCGAGCCTGTCGGTCCGCCTGTTTCCGCGGCGTAACCGGGTCGGCGACCACGGACGGCACGCGACGGCCTGGAGGCCCGGTGCCGGTCTCGTGGACCGGCACCGGGCCTCCAGGCCGTCACCGCGGAGCGGTCGGTCCCGTCGCGACCGGAACCGACCGTCCGCCTACTCCTCGACGATCTCGGCCAGCTCGAAGGGCTCGACGACGAGCGCCTCGCCGTCGTCCGCGACGTCCACACGGACCGTGTCGCCGTCGCGGACGTTGCCGGCCAGGATGGCCCGCGCCAGCTGGTCGTCGATCTGCCGCTGCATGAGCCGGCGGAGCGGCCGCGCGCCGTACACCGGGTCGTACCCGCGCTCGGCGAGCCACCCGCGGGCCTGCGGTGTGACCGCCAACTCGAGCCGCCGGTCGGACAGTCGGCGCGCGAGCCGGTCGACGTACAGCGAGACGATCTGGCCGAGGTCCTCGTGCGTCAGCGCCTGGAACACGACGATGTCGTCGAGACGGTTGACGAACTCGGGGCGGAACGACTGCTGGACGAGCTCACGGACGGCCTCCTCGCGCTGGGTGGCGCTGAGCGACGCGTCGGTCAGGAACTGCGAGCCGAGGTTCGACGTCAGGATCACGATGGTGTTCCGGAAGTCGACCGTTCGCCCCTGCCCGTCGGTCAGGCGCCCGTCGTCGAGCACCTGGAGCAGCACGTCGAAGACCTCGGGGTGCGCCTTCTCGATCTCGTCGAGCAGCACCACCGAGTACGGCCGACGCCGGACGGTCTCGGTGAGCTGCCCGCCGGCCTCGTACCCGACGTACCCGGGCGGGGCGCCGATGAGCCGCGCGACCGAGTGCTTCTCGCCGTACTCGCTCATGTCGATGCGGACGAGGGCCTTCTCGTCGTCGAACAGGAACTCGGCGAGCGCCTTGGCCAGCTCGGTCTTGCCGACCCCGGTGGGACCGAGGAACAGGAACGAGCCGGTGGGTCGGTCCGGGTCGGAGATGCCCGCGCGGGTGCGACGGACGGCCTCGGACACGGTGCCGACGGCGCTGCGCTGCCCGATGATCCGGCGGCCGAGCTCCGTCTCGAGGTGCAGGAGCTTCTCGGTCTCACCCTGCAGCAGGCGACCCACCGGGATGCCCGTCCACTGCGCGATCACGGCGGCGATGTCCTCGTCGGTGACGCTGTCGTTCACCATGCGCTCAGCACTCTCGGCCTGCTCGGCGGCGGCGAGCTCGGCCTCGATGCGGGGCTTCTCGCCGTACTCGAGCCGCGAGACCGTCTCGTAGTCGGCCTCGCGCTGCGCCCGCTGACTACGCATGTTCAGGTCGTCGAGCTGCTGCTTCAGCTCACCGATGCGGTTCAGGGTGGCGCGCTCGGCCTGCCAGCGCCGCTGGAGTTCGTCGAGGCGTTCCTGGCGTCCGGCGAGCTCGGCGCGCAGGGTCTCGAGCCGGGCCTTCGAGGCGTCGTCCTTCTCCTGCTTGAGCGCGAACTCCTCGACGCGCAGCCGGTCGACGGAGCGCTTCAGCTCGTCGATCTCGACCGGGGACGAGTCGATCTCCATGCGCAGGCGCGACGCGGCCTCGTCGATCAGGTCGATCGCCTTGTCGGGCAGCTGGCGGCCGGAGATGTACCGGTTCGACAGGCTCGCTGCGGCGACGAGGGCGGAGTCGTTGATCGTCACCTTGTGGTGCGCCTCGTAGCGCTCCTTGAGCCCTCGGAGGATCGCCACGGCGTCCTCGACGCTCGGCTCCCCCACGTAGACCTGCTGGAAGCGTCGTTCGAGGGCGGCGTCCTTCTCGATGTACTGGCGGTACTCGTCGAGCGTGGTCGCGCCGATGAGCCGGAGCTCACCGCGCGCCAGCATCGGCTTGAGCATGTTCGACGCGGCGACCGAGCCCTCGCCGCCGCCGGCGCCCATCAGGGTGTGCAGCTCGTCGATGAAGGTGATGACCTGGCCGTCGGAGTCGTTGATCTCCTTGAGCACCGCCTTGAGGCGCTCCTCGAACTCGCCGCGGTACTTCGCGCCGGCGATGAGGGCGGAGATGTCGAGCGACACGAGTCGCTTGTCCTTGAGCGAGTCGGCGACGTCGCCGGCGACGATGCGCTGCGCGAGCCCCTCGACGACGGCGGTCTTGCCGACGCCGGGCTCGCCGATGAGCACCGGGTTGTTCTTGGTGCGTCGGGTCAGCACCTGCGAGACGCGGCGGATCTCGGCGTCACGCCCGATGACCGGGTCGAGCTTGCCGCTCCGGGCGATCGCGGTGAGGTCGACGCCGTACTGCTCGAGGGCGGTCTTCTGCCGCTCCTGCGAGTCGGGGGCGCCCTGGAGGTTCGCCATGCGGTCCGTCCTTTCCGTTGCGGTGGTCGTGTGGTGTCGTACTGCTCGCACGTCGCGTCCTGCGCGCGCGTCTCGTACTTGAGTCTACTCGACTCAACTCACGGACGGGGTGGTTTGTTCCGGAGCCCGACGGCACCGACGGCTGATCCGTTCCGGATCCCCATGGCGCTGACGAGCGCACCCGCGAGGAGCAGGACTGCCATGACGACCATCGCCCGGTGGAACCCGGCCGTGCTCACGCCGTCGCCACCGAGCACGACCCCGGCGAGCGCCACGACGACCAGTCCGGCGACCCGCGCGACGGCGTTGTTGACCGCCGATCCCACTCCGGCCTCGCGCTCCGGCACCGAACCGAGCACGGCACTCGTCAGCGGGGTCACCATCGTCGCGATGCCCACGCCGACGAGCACCAGCCCGGGCAGCACCGTCCACCAGTAGCCCGTCGATTCGTCACCGGCGCCGAGCATCACGAGCGCACCGACCGCGGCGATCGCCGGCCCCGCGGCCATGAACCACCGCGGGCCGTGGCGCCCGGCGAGCGCGCCGACCGTGGTGGACAGCGCGAGGAGCAGGATCGTCGGCGGCAGGCTCGCGACGCCGGCGAGCCAGGCGGGGAACGACCAGACCTCCTGCAGGAAGAGCGTCACGACGAAGCCGACCATCCCGAGCGCGCCGTAGATCGACAGGGTCGCGAGGTTCCCGACCGCGAAGTTCCGCGCCCGGAAGAGCTCGAGCGGCACGAGCGGCGCGCCCCCGGCCCGGGCGACCCGTCGCTCCCACGGCACGAACGCCACGAGCGCGACCGCGCCGGCGACGAGCGCGACCACCACCACGGGAGCGCCCCACCCGAGCCGCTCCTGCTCGATGAGCCCGAGCACCACGCCGCCCACACCGACGACCGCCAGGACGGCACCGACGATGTCGATCCGCGGTCGCCGCACCGGAGGCACGTCACCTGTGATCTGGAGCACCAGCGGGATCGTCACCGCGATCGGCACCGTGGTCAGCACGAAGATCCAGCGCCAGCCGATGCCGTCCACCACGAGGCCGCCGACCACCGGGCCGACGATGACCGCGGCACTCGACCAGGCCGTCCACGTGCCGATCACCCTCGCCTGCGCAGCACCGCGGTACGCGGCGACGATGAGTGCGAGTGAGCTCGGGGTGACGAGCGCCCCGCCGATCCCCTGCACCGCGCGCGCCACGACGAGCACCCCGCCCGACGGTGCGACCGCGCACGCGACCGAGGCCACCCCGAACACGACCAGCCCCCACGTGACGATCCGCACCCGCCCGAACACGTCCGAGAGCGATCCGGCGACGAGGATGAGCGACCCGAGGGTCACGAGGTAGGCGTCGACGACCCACTGCTGCACGACCAGCCCGCCGCCGAGTTCGTGCCGGATCGCCGGGAGCGCGACGGTGACCACGCTCGAGTCGAGCCCGACGACGAAGGACGCCAGGATCGCGACCACGAGGACGACACGACGATCACCGCGCAGTGGTGCCGTCGGGCGGTGCGGGTCCATGACCTCATCGTGCCCGCTCGGCCGCCGACCCGCGCACGGCCAGGGCTCACGGCCGCCGCCCGTCCCGCACCGGTCACACCAGGAAGAGCTCAGCATGCGCCCGGACCCTGCACGGCCGCGATCGGGGAGACGCACACGCTGACGAAACACCTGGTCGCCAGGATCGGGACATGCAACATTTCACGACGCGGCCCAGAGCCGCCAGCGCCGCCGCCACACCCGCCGCCACCGGTGACCGCCCACCACGACGCCCCCGACTCGACGGCCTCGACGCCGCACGCGGCCTCGCAGTCCTGGGGATGTTCGCCGCCCACCTCGCCCCACTCCACGACCCCGTCGACCTCGGCGACCCCTCGACGTGGGGTGCGATGGTCCACGGGCGGTCGTCCGTGCTGTTCGCGCTCTGCGCCGGTGTGTCCCTCGTCCTCGCGACCACCGGCCCGACCGAGCGCGGACGGATCCGCGACCGTCGGCACGTCCTGGCCCGAGCTGCCCTGCTCCTCGCGATCGGGGCGCTCCTGACCCTGGTCCCGGGCGGCATCCTCGTCATCCTGCCCACCTACGCCGTGCTGTTCGTCGCGGCGCTGCCGTTCCTGCGGCTCCGACTGCGCTGGGTGGTCCTGGCCGCGGTCCTCGCCCTCGTCGCCGGTCCCCCGGTCGCCCTCGTCGGCCAGTCGGTCGCCTCGCTGAGCGGTGTCGGACTCGCCGACCCGCTGTTCTCGGGCTACCCGGCGGTGTCGTGGTTCGGCGTCGTCCTCGCCGGCGTGCTCCTGGCGCGGCTCGGCCTCGAACGCCGGAGGGTCCTGTGGGGCGCGCTCGGCTCGGGGATCGGCGCAGCGATCCTCGGTTACGGCGGCGGGAGCGTCGTCGCGCACGCCTTCGGCATCTCCGGTCCGGTCGGCACGATGATCCCGATCCCCGACCTGTCCGGGTCGAGCACCGGACCCGGGTCCGGGTCTGTCACGATCCCGACGGGGTCATCCACGACGATGCTCGTCCCCGAGCAGCAGCCGCTCCCCGAGGTGAACTGGGCGCGACTGCTCGACGTCTCCCCGCACGGTGGCTCGACGTTCGAGCTCCTCGGGGCGATCGGGGTCGCGGTCGCCGTCCTCGCCGCGGCTTTGCTCCTCACGGCGGTCGCACCGCTGCGCCTGCGGCCGCTCTCATCGATCGGTCGGTGCGCCCTGACGCTGTACTGCGGACACGTCCTCGCAATCGGTGCATGGGTGGTCGCCGGACGTCCGGACCCGCTGCCGGCGCTCGACGGGTGGTTCCCGTACCTCGTCCTGATCGTGGCGGCCGCGGTCGCGGCGATCCTGCTCGACCGAGCCGGCAGACGCGGCCCCCTCGAGGCACTCGCCCGACGCTGCGCGCGATCCTTGGACGACCGCGGCGGCAGCGGCGACGTCGACGCCAACGCCGCTCGTGGCGGAACGCCCGAGGTCCTCCCCGCCCCTCGACCGGCCGTCACCTGATCGATCTCCGCCGAGGACCCGGACTCGGACGACGGCACCCGGAGACGTGGGAAGCCCCCGCGACCTGCTGGTCGCGGGGGCTTCCGCCGACAGGACGGGGCTGGGTGTCCTGGTCGTGTTCCCGAAGTGCGGGAGGTCCGGCGAGCTGGGATCGCCCTAGCTGCGGGGGTCGGTGTGCGCGTTCGGCTGGACCGAGGGGCCCGGGTTCACGACGGGGCCGGCGGTGTCGCTCTGCGGAGCCGAGTACTGGGCCGCCCCGGGCTGCGCGGCGTCCTGCACCGTACCGTCCTTCGCCGGCTTCTTGTCGTCGCCCATCTCCTTCTTGAAGATGTTGATCGACTGGCCCAGGCCCTTGGCGAGCGCGGGCAGCTTGGTCGCACCGAACAGCAGGATGATGATCCCGAGGATGATCAGCAGGTGGACGCCACCGAGGTTTCCGAGCATCATGTCTCCTTGTTCTGGAACAGGTCGCCGTGTTGCGTGTCTCCGTCGACCCGCACGGCGGAAGTCCGTCGTCCCGCAATCGTAACCCGACCAGACGACGAAGCACAGGTCGGGGGCTGGACGGACACCGGACGCACAGGCAGCACCCCCGGAAGCCGCTGCGTTCCGGGGGTGCGCCGTTCCGACCGAGGGTCAAGGCACGGCCGGAGTCAGGAGGCACGGCACTCAGTAGGCGCCGCGCGAGCGCAGGACGGACGGGACCGTCCGCGCCAGGATCACGATGTCGTGCAGGAAGGACCAGTTCTCGACGTAGTGCAGGTCGAGTCGGACTCCCTCGGCCCAGTCGAGGTCGGACCGCCCGCTGACCTGCCAGAGCCCGGTCATGCCCGGGGTGACGAGGAGTCGACGATCGGCGAAGTCCTCGTAGACCGCGACCTCGCAGGGCAACGCGGGACGGGGGCCGACCAGGCTCATCGTGCCGGTGAGCACGTTCCACAGCTGCGGGAGTTCGTCGAGCGAGGTCCGCCGGAGGAACGCGCCGACCCGGGTGACCCGAGGGTCCTGTCGCACCTTGAACAGTGGGCCGGAACCCTCGTCGAGCGCGGCGAGCTCCGCGACGCGGTCTTCGGCGTCGGTGCACATGGTCCGGAACTTGCAGATGCGGAACGGCTGACCACCCCGACCGATGCGCTCCTGTCGGAACAGGACCGGACCGCCGTCATCGAGGCGGATCGCGAGCGCGACGGCCACGAACACCGGTGCGAGCACCGTGAGACCGATCACCGCACCGAGCACGTCGAGCGCCCGCTTGCCCGGGCGGCAGCGGTAGTCCGGGGTCTCCACGTGCATCAGCGGCAGTCCGTCGACGGGGCGTTCGTGCACCCGGTCCGCGGCGATGTCCGCCAACGGCGAGGAGACGACGAGTTCGATGCCCCGTTCCTCGAGCTGCCACCCGAGACGCCGCAGCCGCTCGTGCCCGCCGGGGATCGCACCGGCGACGATCACCGCGCTGACGTCCAGCGCGGTGGCGACGTCGAGCACGTCGTCGACGCGACCGGCGACGGGGACCTCGTCCGGACCGAGGACCAGCGAGGACTCAGCGTCCGGTGCGTCGACGGCGACGGCAGCCACTCGGTAGCCCGCGGCCGGTGTGGCCGCGACGCGACGTCCGACGTAGCGGACGTCCGCCGGGTCACCGACGACGAGGACGTCCTGCAGCAGCTCGCCGCGGGCCCGACGCCGCGCGAGGACGGTGCGAGCGTTCCGGCGCCCCACCGCGAGCAGGAACGTGCCGAGCGGGAAGGCGATCGCGACGTAGCCTCGCGCGAGGTCGAGCTGGACGGCGTAGGCGACGACGGCGACGACCGCGCACGTGGTCAGGCTCGCGAGCAGGACACGGCGGTACTCCTCGCCGCCGACACCCACGATCCGGGGTTCCCGAGTGCGGAACCCCGCGAGCAGGGCGGCCCAGAGCAGGACGACCGCGGGGCCGGTGGCGGTCTCGAGCCAGCCGGGCGCGGACGGCACGAGGAGTCGTTCGCCGGGGAAGCGGATGCCGTGGGCGATCCAGAACGTCACGACCAACAGCAGCAGGTCGACGACGGCGACGGCTCGCGAGTAGTCGCCGAACCAGCCACCGACCGCGCGGTGCAGCTGGCCACGATCGGCCGCCGGCCCGGCACCGGACTGCGAACTCGTTGCAGGACGACGGACTGCGATCGACACCGGCGGGCCCCTCGTTCGACGGCCGCGGCCAGAGGAGGCACGCGGATGACGTAGTACGTCACCCGACAAGCATATCAGTTTCGGATATCACCTGCGAGCACCCGGTCCAACGTCCAGGTGACCGGAGACTCGTCGAGTGCACCGAGCTGCGCGGCCGCCAGGCCACGCAAGCGGAATCCGACGCGCTCCCCGGGCAGCAGGGTCATGAAGCCGCGGTCCACCGTGCCGGTCGGCGCGAGGCGGTCCGGCTGGAACAGCAGGTCGCGCACGAGCGAGTCCGCCTCGACGACCAGGTCGTGGCCGTCCCCGTCGGGTGCCGGCGTCACCGAGGTCCGGTACCGCGCCGGCTGCCAGCGCATCTCGCGGTCAGGCGACGGGGTCCACACCGCACGGTGCCAGTCCATGTCCGCGACGACCAGCTCGTTCGTCGGGTCGTCGACGACGCCCACCGACTCCGGCAGCGCCACGACGGCGACCCCGGAGGCCGACAGCTGCACGGGCAGCGTGACCTCGGCGAGGATCGCCCCCGACAGCGCGATCCGCCGTACCCGGACGACGCTGTCCAGACCGGAGCGCGACGACCGGACGGCGACCTCGATCGGCGCGTTGCCGAAAGCGCCCGGTGAGACACCGAGCGAGAGCGTGTCCGCGAGCTCGGCCGTCTCGCCGTCGTGGGTCGACCGGTCGGGGTGATCCGTGCCTCCCGGCCGGTCCTCGCCGTCCGTGGGACCGGCGGCCGACGTGCGGGCGGCGACCGGGCGGATCGTCAGCAGCACGTCGTCGTACAGGCGGCGTAGCTCGTGCGCGAGCGGCTTCAGCCGCCCCGCGGAGTCGATCGCGGACCACGAGGACACCGGCCACAGGTCGTTGAGCTGCCAGATCACGACCCCGGTGCAGCGCGGCCAGTGCGTGCGCCAGTGCTCGACGCCGGTCGCGATCGCACGGGTCTGCTGCAGCTGCGTCAGGTAGTGCCAGCGGTCGAGGTCCGCCGGGTCCACGGTGCCGAAGCGCGGCGCGATGCCGCGCGCGAGCTTCCCCATGCCGTCGTCGGCCTTCTGGTGGTGGACGACACCGGGCGAGTCGACGCGCATCGGCTCGTCGGCGACCGCGTCGCGCAGCGTGCGCCACGCGGGCGGGGCCTGCCAGCCGAACTCGGAGACGAACCGCGGCACGGAGTCGCGGTAGTGGTCGTCGGACAGCCGGTTCCAGACGTCCCACGAGTGGTGCGTCTCGTGGTCGACGTGGTTCGCCGGCAGGCTCTCCGACCCCGACCACGGCGAGGCGACCGTGTAGAAGCGCGACGGGTCGACCGCGTCCACGATCGTCGGCAGCAGGTCGAGGTAGTAGTCGAGGCCCCAGCCGCGATCACCGAGTTCCTCGGCCCAGCCGTCGGCGTCGTGCAGCCAGATGTTCTCGTTGTTGCCGTTCCACACGACGAGCGACGGGTGTCCGGCGAGGCGGGCGACGTTGTCCCGGGCCTCGGCGATGACCTCGCTGCGGATCGGCTCGACCTCGGGGTAGGCGGAGCAGGCGAACGGGAAGTCCTGCCAGACGAGCAGGCCGAGTTCGTCGCACACGTCGTAGAAGTCGTGCGACTCGTACACGCCGCCGCCCCAGACGCGCACGAGGTTCACGTGCAGGTCGGCAGCGGCGCGCAGCCGGTCCTCGATGCGGGCGCGGTCCACACGGGACACGATGACGTCGTCCGGGATCCAGTTGACGCCCCGGACGTCGACCACGGTGCCGTTCACCACGACCGTGAAGGGCTTGCCGATCTCGTCCTCGGCGGTGTCGATGCGGGTCGACCGGAAACCGGTGCGGCTCGTGCGGCGGTCGAGGACCTCGCCGTCGACCGTCTGCAGCTCGACCGTGACGTCGTACTGCACCTGCTCCCCGTACCCGCGCGGCCACCAGCGGCGGACGTCCGGCACCCGCACCGTGACGACGGTCTCGTCGCTCTGCGGGGTCAGCTGCGCACGGGAGCGCTGCCGGGTCGTCCCACCGTCGACGGTCGGCCCGCTGACGGTCACGACGAGCACGAGGTCGTCGTCCTCGCCGTCCTGGTCGAGGTCGTTCATGCCCGAGCGCTCGACGGTGATGTGTGCGTCGAGCACGCCCTCGCCGGCCTCGACGTCGACGAGCGGTCGGACCTCGGCGAGCCGTGCGGTGGACCAGCGCTCGATCGCGACCGGCCGCCACGGCCCGCTCGTGACCGCCGTCAGTCCCCAGTCCCAGCCGAAGTTCGACGCCATCTTGCGCACGTAGGGGAACGGCTCGTCGTACGGTCCGGGCATCGACCCGGCGCGGGCGGCGACCCGACCGGCCTCGCGGTACGGCGACTCGAACAGCAGCTCGAGCTCACGCTCGCCCGTCACACCGGGCACGTCGTTGAGGTCGAAGCGGTAGCGGCGGTGCATGTTCCGCGTGGTGCCGACGACGACGCCGTCCAGGCTGAGCTCGGCGACCGTGTCGAGCCCCTCGCACACCAGGTCGACGCGCTCGAAGCCCCGCGGGGCGACGTCGACGGTGCGGCGGTACGACCAGTCCGCGCGGCCGACCCAGGCGGCAGCGGCCTCGTTGCGGTCGTACCGCGGGTCGGCGACGATCCCCTCGCGCTCGAGGTCGGTGTGCACCTGCCCGGGGACGGTCGCCCTCATGGTGCGTCCCACGATGCCTTCCGGCGCGCCGACCGGCGGCTCGTCGCCCGCGATCGCCACGGTCCAGTCGTCGCGGAGTTCCTCGCGCTCGAGGGTCATGCGGGTCCTTTGCTGGGCGGACGGGTTCGGTGCGGACGAGCGGCGCGGGCGTCGGCGGGGACCGGCGTCCGGACGCCGGCTCGCGGTCGTGCCCGTGGCCGTGGACGGCCTGGAGGCGCGGCACCGGTTGCTCGGCATCGTCGCGTCCGCGCGCGCGGACGATCGCTCGCCGTACGCGGGGTGCTCGGCGATGCTAGTACGCGGACCTTGCCGTGCGCCTCCGCCCGGCGGCGGAACCGCGCTCGGCGGCGGCACGTGGCAGGGTGGTGCCGTGATCACCGTCGACACCGCCAAGGCCCTCCGCGACGCCGGGCTCCGCTGGCACCCCGCGACCGGGGACCGCTTCGTCATCGACAAGCCGGGCGTCGACGACGACGTCTACACGGTCTCCGAGATGACCGTCGAGCGGCACGACTACCCATCCGGCACCGTGCTCGGGTTCAACGGCACGACCGAGTGGGCGCTCGACTCGGTGTCCGCGACCGAGGCCCTGTGGCTCCCGCGCGAGGACCAGCTGCGCGAGCTGCTCGGGCCGGCGTTCGTCTCGCTCGCGGCGGGCTTCACCGTGACCGCGACGATCGACGGCGAGTGGCGGGAGTTCACCGGCGCCGACGCTGCGGAGACCTACGGCTCCGCACTGCTGGCGTACATCGCGGCCGCGCTGGCCTGAAGCGGGCGCCGGCCTGAGCCGAGCGCGGACCCGGGTCGCTCCCGACCCGGGTCCGTTCCCCGACTACTCCTCGCCGTGGCCCGCGCCGCGGTCCCCGGCGGCACCCTGCGCAGGCGGTCCCGTCCGGTCCGTCCGACGTCGCATGACGACGAGGGCCGTCCCGAGCAGCACCAGGCCGAGCGCTCCGACGAGTCCGCCGGCGACGGCCGTGGTGCCGGTGAAGGCCAGCGCCGCCGGGGTGCCCGCCGCCCCGGCGGCCGCAGGGGCCTCGACCCGGACCTCGTCGTGTCGGACGGGGGACGCGACCGCCACCGGCCACGCGTCGTCCGCCGGGGTCGACGAGCCGGTCCGGTGGTGCGCCGTGACGGTCCCCGTCTGCGTGGTGTCCGAGCCGCCCCCGACGTGCTCGGACTCGCCGTCCGCGCGGCTCACCCGCCCCGCGACCTCGGTGGTGAACCGGACCACCCCGGCGCGGACGTCCGCTGCCGTCACGGTGTGGAACGCCCCGTCGCAGGTCGTCGCACCGCCCGGCTGGAGCGTCCGGTCCGCGCAGTCGAGCACGTCCGCGTCCACACCCCGGAGCCCGTGCACGACGAGGTTGCCGGTGTGTCGCACCGTCCCGCGGACCGCGATCCGGTCGCCCTCGTGGACTGCTCCGGTGACCGGACGCGCCTCGCCGTCGCGAGCGCGTTCGACCACGGTCGTGCGCAGGTCGAGGACGTTCCCGGCACGGAGGCCGACCCGGACGTCGTCACGCGCGTCGACGGCGGACCCGGTCGGGTCGGTCGCCGACGCGGCGAGCACGAACGGCACGACCCCGCGTTCGACATCGTCCTGCGTCAGCACGTGGTCCGGGACCGTGCAGGAGACCGTCCCACCCGGTGCCAGCGTCGCAGTGGGACACGTCACCGGCGCGTCGGCCGACTCGACGAGCTCGGCCCTCAGGTCGCGCAGCGTGACGTTGCCCGCGTTCCGGAGCTCGACGGCGACCTCGACGTGGTCGCCGGGACGCGGCAGCCGGTCGTCGGTACCGGCAGCACCGGACCCTCCGGATCCATCCGAGCCACCGGAGCCACCGGACCCACCGGAGCCACCGGAATCGACGGTCGCCAGGTGCGCCGTGAGCGTCGCGCCGAGCACCGGCAGCCGTTCGACGTCCACGCCCGTCACCGGGTGGGCCTCGGCGCTCTGCCCGTCGGGGCCGATGCCCCGCGCCGTGAAGGCGACGTCGAGCCGCCCGGCGTCGACCTCGGCCTGGGACAGGTGGTGCGACCCGACCGTGCAGGTCACGACAGCCCCTGGCGCGAGGTCCCCGGTCGGGCAGTCGACGTCGAGGTCCGGACGGCCTTCGGCGAGCGCGGTGAGGTCGTGCAGGGTGGTGTTCCCGGTGTTGCGGAGGACGAGCCCGAGGCGCACCTCGTCGCCCGCGACGGGGACGGACCCCGCGCCGGGCACGATCGACGCGGTCGCCGTCGCGGTGACGGCGTTGCGCCGCGGGAGCGGGACGTCGGTCGACGTGTCCGTCCGGACCTCGGCGCCGTCCGGGGCACGGCCGGCGACGGGAGCGGCGAAGCCGAGTGAGCCGCCGTCGATGTCCTGCTGGGTGAGCCGTGCAGCCCCCGAGACACGGCAGTCCTCGTCCGCGCTCGGTGCGAGCGGGGCCGCAGGGCACGACACCGTGAACTCCTCCCGGTCGTCGACGGCGGCGGCGATGTCGTGCAGCGTGACGTTCCCGGTGTTCGCGACCCGGAGTTCCAGCGTCACCTCGTCGCCCGGGTTCGGCTCGTGGTCGTCCCGGTGCGCGGTGAGCACCCCGGCCACCGAGGGTGCGGCCGCGGGGGTCGGGGCGCTCGCCGACGTGGTGGCATCGACCGGGGCACCGGAGCGCGCGGTGGCGGTGGCGCGGACGGCATCGTCGATCCGTCCCCGGTCGAGGTCGGCCTGCACGACGGGTCGACTCGGCGAGGTGCAGAGCGTGGACGCTCCCGGCGCGAGGTCGGTCGCGGCACAGGTGCTCGTGCCCGCGGTCCCGACCACACCGAGGTCGTGCACCGGGGCGTTCCCGGCGTTGCGCACCGTCGTGGCGAACGCGATCTCCTCGCCCAGGTCGGCGACCGCGTCGTCGCCCGTCAGCACCGGTTCCTCGGTGGCTTCCAGGGCGTTCTGCTCGGGCAGGAACGTCACGCTCGCCGGGTCCGGCAGGTCGATCCCGCGGTGGGCCTCGACGTCGCCCGCAGCGAGCGTGTAGGTCCCCGCGCGGTCCGCGGTCACGTCGAAGGACACGGCACAGTCGACCGCGTCCGTGGCCAGGTCCCCGTGCACGCTCAGCAGGTCACCGCCAGGCTCGGCGGTCACCGCTCCACCGGTGCAGGTGCTCTCGAGCCGCGGGGTCCGCGCGATGCGCAGGCCCGCGGGGAGGCGCTCCGCGTACGACCAGCCGGGCTTCGACCCGAGCTCCGACGTGTTCACGACCCTGGCGGTCATGCGGGCGGTGTCTCCGACGACCGGCGTCCCGGCGAAGGCGTTCGCCAGGCGCGGTGTCGTGTCGAGGACCGACACCCCGTCGATCGCGCCGTCGTTGCCGTCGAACGCCGTCTGCTGGTTCCGGAGCCGCCACTGCACGGTGTCGCCGTCGAAGAGCAGACCGCCGGGTGAGACGAACGAGCCCGCCCTGATCTGCTCGCCGCCGACGGTGTACGTCTGCGCGCGTCGGTCCGTGCACGGGTCGATCGGCCCCGAGACGGGGCGCTCCTCGCCGCGGTCCACGAGCGAGAACGCGAGCTTCGGGTGCGCGACGTCACAGGACGCCGCGGCCGCCGCGACCCCGAACGAGACGAAGCGACCGGTCTGGCCGAGCGGCGTCGCAGCGGTCGGCTGCACCTGCACGGCGTCCGCGGGCATCCGCCGGTCCAGGGTCCAGGCGCTGACGGCGTGGTTCGACCTCGGGTCCGTCCCGGTCACGGTGCCGAGGACGGTCGCGAGCGTCCGGAGCTGCGGGTTCGCAGCGCAGGCGGCGAGGTCGCGGCTCGTCTGGCTGGTCAGGACGCCGTTGCACTGCTGCGCGTCGATCCACCGCGGGTCCGCCGTGTAGCGCTGCCCGGTGCGCCCCACGTACTGGTCGAGCATCACCGGCGTGGTGGACATGCCGTGCTCGAAGTCCTCCGAGGCACGGACGACGGGCGCGGCGTTCGCCCCGGTCGCTTCGGGCATCGCCCCGCGGAACGGCGCGACTCCCCCTCCGGCCGGGCCCGGCTCGTCGGTCGCGGCAGCGGCCCGGTCGGACGGCGTTCCGACGAGTGCGGCGACCAGGCAGAGTGCGGTCACGAAGACCACCCCGACCGGTGATGTTCTGTGTTCTACGTACATTCTCCCGCTTGTACCGGCTGCGGCCCCACCTGTCCGCCCGCTTGCAAACCGGATCGAGCGAGCGGACCCCGGTCCGGTTCGCGCACTCCGCACCGGTCGACCCGCCCGGCTGAGCGTTGCCGGAATGCCTCCTGGGACCCGTTTGGTTGCATGGCGGCATGACCGTTCCGAACATCACCCTGAACGACGGCAAGACCATCCCGCAGCTCGGCTTCGGCGTCTTCCAGATCGACCCTTCGGACACGAAGGAGGCCACCCTCACCGCGCTCGAGGTCGGCTACCGCCACATCGACACCGCCGAGATGTACGGCAACGAGAAGGAGGTCGGCGAGGCCATCGAGGCGTCCGGCATCCCACGCGAGGAGATCTTCGTCACCTCGAAGCTCAACAACGGGTTCCACGACCCCGAGGCCGCACTCGAGAACGGCAAGAAGTCGGCCGACCTGCTCGGCGGCTACACCGACCTGTTCCTCATCCACTGGCCGCTGCCCACCGTCTCGGACTTCGTCCCGACGTGGAAGGCGATGGAGGAGCTCTACCGCGGCGGCACGGCCCGCTCGATCGGCGTGAGCAACTTCCAGGCGCACCACCTCAACCGCCTCGCCGCCGAGACGACGATCACCCCGGCCGTGAACCAGATCGAGGTGCACCCGTACCTCGTGCAGGAGGAGCTCCGCGCGTACGACCGCGAGCACGGCATCGCGACCGAGGCATGGTCGCCGATCGCACAGGGCCTCGTGCTCGACGACGAGACCATCACGCGGATCGCCGGGAACACCGGCAAGACCCCGGCGCAGGTCGTCCTCCGCTGGCACATCCAGCGCGGTGACATCGTCTTCCCGAAGTCGGTCACCCGCTCGCGTGTCGAGGAGAACTTCGCGATCTTCGACTTCGAGCTCTCCGACGAGGACATGACCGCGATCACCTCGCTCGACAAGGGCCACCGCACCGGACCGGACCCGGACACGTTCGACTACGTGCCGGCCTGACCGGCCCGGGTCGCGTCCTGACGTGACCACCTGACGGACGGGAGGCCCGTGGCTGCGCAGCCACGGGCCTCCCGTCCGTCCGTGGCCGGTCTCAGGACGTGACGCGGGACGCGGTCACGGTGAAGCGGGACGTCCGCACCACCTGCCGCGTCGGACCGACGGTCCGCTCGAGGTCGGCGCGGTAGCGCAGGTGGCCGTTCCAGACGCACCAGAGCTCGCCGTCCTGCTGCAGGATGCGGGCCGCGTTCCGGAACATCGCCGCCGCCGCGTCGGTGCTGACGCTGGTGCCGTCGTGGAACGGCGGGTTGCAGAGCACGAGCTTCGCCGAGCCGCTGTCGAGCTCGTCCCCCGCATCGGTCCGCGCGGTGACCACCCGGTCGCCGACGCCGTTGCGGTCCGCGGTCACGCGGGTCGACGCGACGGCGACGCTCGAGACGTCGGTCGCCACCACCCGGATCGACGGCCGACGGCGCGCGAGCACGGTCGCGATCGTGCCGTTGCCGCACCCGAGGTCGACCGCCTGGCGCGCGGACGGGACCGCGTCGTCGACCACGTCGAGGAGCACCCGGGTGCCGAGGTCGAGCGACGCCCCGGCGAACACGCCGCCGTGCGCCGCGATCGTGATGCCGAGCTCGTCGTTGTGCACCGTGCGCGGCCAGGGCGCGGTCACGTCCGCGCGCGCGGCGGCCGCGTGCAGGGGGTCCTGTGCGATGAGGAGTCGGGACTTCGCGCGTCCGCGTGACGCCGTGACCTCGCCGAAGTACCGGCGCAGGACGTCGTTCTGCGACAGGGTCATGTGCTTGACGCGGCCGCCGCAGACCACGACGACGTCGGGAGCCGCCCACCGGGCGATCGCGCGCGCGACCTCGTCGAGCCGGTCGTTCGACTTCGGCAGCCGGAGGAGCACGAGCCGGACGTCGCGGAAGGCGTCCTCGAGCGTCGCCGGGTGGTGGAAGCCCCGACGCCCGAAGGTGCCGGCGTTGGCGGTGAGGGCACGCTCCCCCACCAGGGAGTCCTGCACGACGCGGATGTCGCTCGAGCCGTGCAGAGCCAGGAGTCCGAGCGTCAGCACGCCGTACCGGTCGTCGACCACGGCGACCTCGCCCGGCTGCCGGAGCGCGTCACCGTGCAGGAACGGCGCCTCGTCGAGCATGAAGCGGTCCGTGCCGTCGATCGCGACGATGTCCGGCTGGTCGCCGTCGGAACGGCGCCGGAAGTGGTCTGCGAAGTCGAACGGCACCGGCCAAGGCTACCCACACCACCCTCACGGGGCGTCGCGACCGGACAACGTCGGTATATCACCGGTCTGCTCTGGTATCCCATGGCCCTACAGTCAGATGCACCGCCCGGACGGGGTGGGACGACGGTGCGAGAGGGGCCGATGTTCGCTTCGCCAGACGCCGGGGTGCGGCCCCGGCTCCGAGACCAGGCCAGGGAGCGACTCCGCGCCGAGATCATGGGCGGGGTGCTCGCCCCGGGCACCCTGCTCGACGACGACGAGCTGGCCGGCCGACTGCGCTGTTCCCGCACGCCGGTGCGCGAGGCGCTGTCCGACCTCGGGCACCTCGGGCTGGTCGAGTTCCGTGCCAACCGGTACACGAGGGTGACCGTCCCCCGACGCGAGGACCTCGTGCCGACCCTGCAGGCGCTCGGGCTGCTCTTCGGCGGACTCGTGCGCACGACGATCCCCGAGTTCGACGATCGCCGACGCGCCCTGCTCTTCCGCCGGCTCGGGCTCCTGCTCGACTGCATGGCGGAGACCCGCTGGGAGTGGGGCGCCGACGCCGTGACGCCGGTCTACCGGTCGTTCATCGCGGAGTGCGACAACCCGTTGCTCGCCGCGACGCTGAGCGGCGCGCTCGACGGCCTGACCTACCGACTGCGCCACGACGACGTCCGTGCTGCACTGCCGTGGGAGCACATCCGCAACGGCCTCGTGGCGCTGCGCATCGCGGTGGACAGCCGCGACGGGCGACTGGCGGAGCGGGCGTCCTGCCGGATCCACCTGCTGCCGGACCCGGACCGGAAGGACCGCTGAGGTGTGCGGCGCCTGCCTGCGCACGGTGATCGACCGGATCCGTGCCGGGCGACCGGGTCGCTGCAGACCGGTCGACCCGGAGCTCGAGCTGCCCACCGTGCCCCGGTGCGGGAGCATGACGGCGCGCGCCGCGGAGCGGAACGAACCGCCCGCACCCTGACGTCGCGCGGCGCGAGCCCGTCGGCCACGCGACCGGCCACTGCGCCGTCGTCACTCTGCCGCTGTCACCGTGCCGCCGTCGGGGGCTGTGTGCTCGGGCACGCGTCCTCGGACGCAGACGAGCCCGCGGGCCGCTCGGGCACCGCGGGCTCGTCCGCCTCGACCTCCGGTCAGCTGCCGGAGAGCGACACCGTCGCCGTCGTGGTGTTCGCGCCACGCCCGGTGGCGATCGCCTCGATCACCTGGTCGCGGACCGGCAGCGGAGGTGTCGACACCGCCCACTGACCGTCCGCGCCCGCGGTGACCGATCCCAGGTCGCTGCCGGGCACACCCCGCTCTGCGAGCCGGACGACCGCACCGGGGACGGCGACCCCGCTGATCCGGACGCTCGGGAACACCGGCGAGACGACGAACCCGTCACCCGGCGAGGTGATCCTGACGGCCGCCCCGTAGTCGACCTCGACGCCGATCGACTGCGGCGGCTGCCCGCTCGCGGTCTGCGTCGCCGTCAGCGACCAGACCCCACCGCGGTCCGGCGCTGCCGGCCGCACGGTCCACGTCCCGTCCTGCCCCACGGTCGTCGACCCGACCTCCGTCGACCCGTCCCGGAGCACGACCCGCGCACCGGCGACTCCGTGCCCGGACACGGTCGCCCGCTCGGTCACGTCGTCGGCGAACGTCACCGACGCGTCGAATGTCGGCGCGTCGACCTGCACGTCGACGGAGGTCCGGGCGAGCGACTGTTGTCCGGCGAAGGCCTCCACCTGCACCGTGTTGGTCCCGGCTCGCAGTCCGTCGACGTCGACCGTCCACGTCCCGTCGCTCGGCTCTACGCGCTGCGTCGTCTCCTGGCTGTTGCGCTCCCACGTGATCGTGATGCCGGTCGTGACGCCGGGAGCGGTGCCCTCCACCGTCGCCGTCCGCCGGGCGGTGTCGACCTCGGCGACCCGAGCGGTCAGGGGCTGGTCGGCCACGGTCGTGTCCGTCGTGGCGGTGGTGTCGAACGTGCCGCCGGTGAACGACCCGGAGAGGTGCCCCGTCATGCTGCTCGTGGTCGTCGTCACGTCGACCGGCGTCTCGACCCGCAGCCCGAACCGGAACTCCTGGTCCTGCGCGACGTCCCAGTTCCGCTGCCCGAGGTCGAAGGTGTAGGTCCGACCGTCACTCGAGCGCGACCCGTTCACGAGGCTGTCGCCGCCGAAGGAGCGCCACGAGGAGCCCGACCGGTACTCCCCGCGCTGGCTGTCCTGACCAGGCGCGAAGGTCGTCCCCGTCGGAGCGGTGAACTCGACACGACCCGACGGGGTCGTGAACGCTCGCTTCGGGGTGTACGTGCTGTACACGGTGGTCGCCTTCCCGCGCTCCAGGGTCGCCGACCCGCGGTCGCCGGTGATCTGGTCGGGCTGCACGGGGTCGACGATCGTCACCGACAACGCCTTCTGGTCCTTGTACGAGCCGTCGATGTACTGCTGGAACGTCCGGCTGTTCGCGCCGACGGAGAGTCCGGTCACGGTGTACGACCAGTTGCCGGACTGGTCGGCCGTCGTGACCTCGGACCCACCGATGCGGATCGAGGCCTTCGGCGTCGCCGTCCCCGTCACGCGGGCGGTCCGAGCGGCGTCGTCCTTGCTCACGACCGTCGCCGTCAACGATCGTGCGCTGTACGGCCGCGTCACCGATCCGAGTGCGGCCGGTTGCCGGGAGTTCCACCACCAGGAGACCCAGTCCTTCGCGGCCGAGTAGACCGCGCCGGCGTCGCGCGACTCCCCTTCGCGCCAGTCGGACGGCCACGGCACCGTGTACCCGTTCGTCGTGTCGACCAGGTCGAACACGCGCCCGCTCGAGTGGATGATCGACTTGCACCCCCAGACGAGTCCGGTGCAGACCGGGTTGGCGGTCACGACCAGACCCGACTGCTTCGCCTCGACCCGGACGCCGGTGGGGAGGTGCGGGTAGGCCAACTGCCGCGACTGCTCCGGGTCGGTCGCGAGGTCGCGGACGGTCCCGGCCTCGGCCCCGGTGCCGTCCTGGTCAGCCGCCGACGCAGCCGGCACTGGTCCTGCGAGGGCGGCGAGGGCGACGAGCCCCGCGACGAGGGCCGCAGCGATCGGTGGTCGTTCGTGCATCGTGTTCTCCTGTCGGTCAGGGCCCCGTGCGGGACCCTGACCAACCTACGGAGTCGGAATACCGCGTGTTACGTATCAGCCGCCGAGGAGTTCGAGGGTGGCCGACGTCGAGTTCGCACCACGCGACGTCGCCGTGGCCTGCAGTACGTGGTCACGCTGCGGCAGCGCCGGTGTCCGGATCGCCCACCGACCGTCCGCACCGGCCGTCGCGGAGCCGAGGTCGCTCCCGCTCACACCCCGTTCGGAGAGCCGCACGACGGCCCCCGGCGCCGCGGTCCCGCTGATCCTGACCGCCGGGAACGCCGGTGGGATGACGAATCCGTTCCCCGGCGAGGTGATGCGGACGGCCTGGCCGTAGTCGACGTCGATGCCGACGGTCTCCGGCCCCTGTCCCGCAGCCGTGTGGGTCGCGGTCAGGCGACGGACCCCGCCACGGTCGGGAGCGTCGATCCGCAACGACCACCGGCCGTCCGCCCCGACGGTCGTCTCGCCGACCGTAGACGTGCCGTCGACGAGCACCACGCGTGCGCCGGGGACGCCCGCACCGGCGACCAGCGCGCGCTGCGTGACGTCGTCGTCGAACGACACCGTGCCCGTGAACACGGGTCGGGTCTCCTCGATCCGGACGGTCACCCGTCGTTCGTCCCGGAACGAGCCGTCGACGTACTGCTGGTAGGTGCGGACGTTGTCGCCGACCGCGAGGTCCCGCAGCTCGTGGCTCCACCGGCCGGACGAGTCGACCCGTGCGACCTCTGCCCCGTCGACGCGGATCGACGCTCCCGGGGTCGCGGTCCCCTCGACGCGGGCCGTCCGGGCAGCGTCGTCCCGCGCGGTGACCTCGGCGGAGAGCGCCCGCGGCGTCACCGGACGCGTGATCGACCCGAGCGAGACCCCGGGGGACGTCTCGGTGTAGCAGCGGGAGCCGTCGCAGGCAGCGCTGAAGACGAGCCCGTCGGTGCGCGTCTCCCCCTCGGCCCAACCCGTCGGCCACGGGACGAGCGCGCCGTTCCGGGTGTCGACGGTGGTGCTGAACCCGGCGCTGAGGACGCGGATGGAGCTCTTGCACTCGGGCGCCAGGTCGCAGTGCGGTGTCGCCCGGACGGTGAAGCCCTCGGCGCCGACCGACACGGAGACGTCGGTGGGCGGGCTGGTGCGGATCGAGATCGCCTTCGTCGAGGCCTCGGTCGACGGCGCGGTCGACGCCCCGGTCGACGGGCTGCTGTCAGTCGCCGCGAACGCCGGACCGCTGACGCCGCTCGAGGCGAGGACGGCGGTGAGTGCGGTGCCGACGGCGATCGTGACGACGGATGGACGGGAACGCACGGAGTACCTCCTGAGATCGTGACTGGTGACCCGATCGGGTCGTTCGTCACGCTACGAAGGGCTCCGTCAGCCGTCAGTCGTCCTTCTGGCTGGTCGGTACAGCACAACGGCGGTGTTGCGCTGCGGCCGCACCCCGGCTCGCAGCGGCACCGCGGCACCCGTGGTCGTCGCCGCGAACACCCGCGCGCCCGGTCGACTGATCAACTGGTCAGCCAGCGCACGCTCGAGCTCCCGCACGCGGTCGCGGAGCGCCCGGTTCTCGTTCTCGAGCTCCAGCACGCGACGGATGCCCTCGAGCGAGACCCCCTCGCTGCCGAGCCGCGCGATCTCGCGCAGCTGCGCGACGTCACGCATCGAGTAGCGGCGGGAACCGCCGCGGGTCCGCCCGGGCACGACCAGGCCGAGCCGGTCGTACTGCCGCAGCGTCTGCGGGTGCATCTCCGCGAGTTCGGCCGCCACCGCGATCGCGAAGACGGGCGACTCCTCGTCCATGTCGGTCACGTCACGTCCCTTCCGTCGTCGGGTGGTCCTGGAAACAGTCTGGAGGCCCGGTGCGGCTTCCTGACGGAGCCGCACCGGGCCTCCAGACCGGTTCTCGTGCTGTTGCTGGTACCGCCTACCCGCGCGCCTTGGCGAGCAGGTCCTCGCGCGGGTCCTCGTCCGGCAGGGCGGCGCGGAGCGCCTCGACGGCCTCGCGCTGCTTGTCCGACAGGTGCGACGGCACCGCGACCTGGACGGTCGCGAGCAGGTCGCCCGTGCCGTTCTTCGTCGTGACGCCGCGGCCCTTGACGCGCAGGACGCGACCGGACGGGGTGCCCGGTGCGACCTTGAGCTTGACGGGCTCGCCGCCGAGGGTGGGGACCTGTATCGTCGCGCCGAGCGCTGCCTCGGCGAACGTCACGGGGACGTCCACGCGGAGGTGCTGCCCGTCGCGCTCGAACACCGGGTGCTTGCGGACGCTGACGGTGACCACCAGGTCACCGGCCTCGCCGCCGTCCGGGCTCGGCTCGCCCCGGCCGCGCAGGCGGATCTTCTGCCCGTCGGCGACACCCGCGGGGATGCGGACGTTCACCGGACGGCCGTTCCCCTGCGACAGCTTGACCGTGTCACCGGCGATCGCGGTGGTGAAGTCGAGGGTCGTCGACGCCGTGACGTCGCGTCCCTTCGTCGGCCCACCGAACCCGCGGAAGCCGCCGGACGACTGGCCGAAGCCCTGGCCGCCACCGAACATCCCGCCGAGGATGTCCTCGAAGCCGCCGGCACCGCCGCCGCGTCCGCCCTGGCCGAAGCGGACGCGCTGTCCGCCCTGCTGGCCGAACATCCCACCGAAGACGTCCTCGAACCCGCCGCCCTGGCCCGGGCCGCCCGCGGTGAAACGGGCGCCCGACCCCATGGCGCGGACCTGGTCGTACTCGGCGCGCTGCTCCTTGTCGGAGAGCACCGAGTACGCCTCGCTGATCTCCTTGAAGCGGGCCTCGGCGGCGGCGTCACCCGGGTTGGAGTCCGGGTGGAACTGCCGCGCGAGCTTCCGGTAGGTCTTCTTCAGCTCAGCGTCGCTCGCCGTCTTGTCGACGCCGAGGACCTTGTAGAAGTCCTTGTCGAACCAGTCCTGACTGGCCATGAATCCCTACCTCCTTCCCGTGCCTCAGGCGGGGACCGCGACGGCGACCTTGGCCGCACGGATGACGCGCTCGCCGAGCTTGTAGCCCGGCTCGACGACGTCCGCCACGGTCTGGCCGGTCGCGCCCGGCGTCGGGAGCTGCACGATCGCCTCGTGCACGTTCGGGTCGAAGGGCTCGCCCTTCTCACCGATCTGCTCCAGCTTGAACTTGCCGAAGCCACCTCGGATCTTCTGCGCGATGACCTGCATGGGGCCCTCGGCGAGGTCGCCGTGGGCCTCGGCGCGGCTGAGGTCGTCGAGCGCGGGCAGCAGGGCCCGCACGACCTCGGCGATGACGGCGTCGCGGTTCGCCTCGCGGTCGCGCTCGACGCGCTTCCGGAAGTTCACCAGCTCGGCCTGCGCACGGAGCATGTCGGCGCGCATGTCGGCGACGAGGTCGCGGTCGGCCTGGCTCAGCTTGTCCTCTTCGATCCCGCGGGCGGCGTCGTCGAGCAGGGCCTGGTCCTCCGGGGAGAGGTCGCTGGCGTCGTCGGCCACCGCCTGGTCAGCGCTCGGGCCGGCGGCGGGGCCGTCCGTGGGGAGTTCCACGTCCGGCCCCTCCGCCTCGATGAGGTCCTCGGGCTCCTGTGCGTTGGTGGCGTCGCCCTCGACCTGGGGCTCGTCCTCGTTCGGCACGTTGTCCTTGGGGTCCGCCATCGTTACTTCTTGTCCTTGTCGTCCTCGTCGTCCACGACCTCGGCGTCGACGATGTCCTCGTCGTCCTGCGTCGCCTGGTCGCCGGCCGGCTGCTCGCCACCGGCAGCGGCGCCCGCATCCTGCTGGCTGTAGATGGCCTGACCGAGCTTGCCCTGCGACTCGTTGAGCTTGTCGAAGGCGGTCTTCACGGCCTCGTCGTCGTCACCCGCGAGGGCCGACTTGAGCCCGTCGACGTCCGCCTGCACCTCGGACTTGACGTCCGCGGGGAGCTTCTCGTCGTTCTCCTTGATGAGCTTCTCGATCGAGTAGACGAGCTGCTCGGCCTGGTTGCGACGCTCGTTGGCCTCGCGGCGGGCCTTGTCCTCGGCGGCGTGCTCCTCGGCCTCGCGGACCATGCGCTCGATGTCCTCCTTCGGCAGCGACGAGCCGCCGGAGATGACCATCGACTGCTCCTTGCCGGTGCCCTTGTCCTTCGCGGACACGTGCACGATGCCGTTCGCGTCGATGTCGAACGTGACCTCGACCTGCGGGACACCACGGGGAGCGGGGGCGATGCCGGTCAGCTCGAAGGTACCGAGCGGCTTGTTGTCGCGGGTGAACTCGCGCTCGCCCTGGAAGACCTGGATCGCGACCGACGGCTGGTTGTCGTCGGCCGTGGTGAAGGTCTCGCTGCGCTTGGTCGGGATCGCGGTGTTGCGGTCGATGAGCTTCGTCATCAGGCCACCCTTGGTCTCGATGCCGAGGGACAGCGGGGTGACGTCGATGAGCAGGACGTCCTTGCGCTCGCCCTTCAGGACACCGGCCTGCAGCGCGGCACCGACGGCGACGACCTCGTCCGGGTTGACGCCCTGGTTCGGCTGCTTGCCACCGGTCAGGCTCTTGACGACCTCGGCCACGGCGGGCATGCGGGTCGAACCACCGACGAGCACCACGTGCGCGATGTCGTTGACGCTGACACCCGCCTCCTTGATGACGTCGTTGAACGGCTTCTTCGTGCGGTCGAGCAGGTCCGAGGTCATCTGCTCGAACTGGGCGCGCGAGATGGTCTCGTCGAGGTTCAGCGGGCCCTCGGCCGTCAGCGTCAGGTACGGGAGCTGGATGTTCGCCGACATCTGCGACGAGAGCTCCTTCTTCGCCTGCTCGGCGGCCTCCTTCAGGCGCTGCTTCGCGATCTTGTCCGTGGACAGGTCGACGCCGTGCTCGTCCTTGAACTTCTTGACGAGGTGGTCGACGATGCGCTGGTCCCAGTCGTCGCCGCCGAGGCGGTTGTCGCCCGAGGTCGCGCGGACCTGGATCGTGGAGAAGTCGTCGTCCTTGCCCACCTCGAGCAGGGAGACGTCGAACGTGCCGCCACCGAGGTCGAAGACCAGGATGAGCTCGTCCTCCTTGCCCTTGTCGAGGCCGTACGCCAGCGCGGCCGCGGTCGGCTCGTTGATGATGCGGAGGACGTTGAGGCCGGCGATCTCACCGGCGTCCTTCGTGGCCTGGCGCTCGGCGTCGTTGAAGTACGCCGGGACGGTGATGACCGCGTCGGTGACGTCCTCGCCGAGGTACTGCTCGGCGTCGCGCTTGAGCTTGCCGAGGGTACGGGCGGAGATCTCCTGCGGCGTGTAGCTCTTGCCGTCGATGTCGACCTTCCAGTCGGTACCGATGTGGCGCTTGACGCTCGCGATGGTGCGGTCGACGTTCGTGACGGCCTGGCGCTTCGCGGTCTCGCCGACCAGGACCTCGCCGTCCTTCGTGAACGCGACGATCGACGGCGTGGTGCGGAGACCCTCGGCGTTCGCGATGACGGTGGGCTCGCCACCCTCGAGAACGCTGACGACCGAGTTCGTGGTGCCGAGGTCGATGCCTACTGCACGTCCCATGTGTTGGTGCTCCTTCGGTTGGGGTGCTGTCTTGCTGAAGCCTACGCGGAGTTGCGTCCGCTGCACTCAAGTTTACTCAGGGTCCGTCGGGAGTCAAGTGGGCAGGGGCGAAGTTGCGTCGGGGTGGCGCAAGTCTTCGTAGTCATCACACTCGGCATGCTTACAGCGTGTGCATGTGATATTTATTACTCCTTGTGTGAGACGCCGCTGATCCCAGCGGCCCGATCCCGAAAGACACCTCATTCACATGAAGTCATTCCTTCGAGCTGCGGCCGCGACCGGCGTCGCCGCAGCCACCCTCGCCGCGGGGCTGAGCATCGCACCAGCTGCCACCGCATCCTCGGTACCCAATCACACGCCCGGGACTGCAGGAGCGTCGTTCAAGCTCGTCACCGACATCCGCAACGGCCGCTACTACGCCCTCAGCGACGGAGAACTCTTCACCAAGTACGCCACACCGGAGGAAGCCGAAGCGTCGGCGTCCGTGATCCGGAGCGAGTACGCAGAGACGTCTGACGGCACGGACTGGTACCGGTTGTTCCCTACGCCGGACGAGTGCCTCACCGCCCAAGGCGGCACCGGTTGGGGTAAAGGCTACCTGGTCAACTCCGCGAGGGAAGGCGTCGCGTGCAACTCCGACGGGGGTCTCTGGGGCCTGGTTGACGGACGCCTGCGCGTACGTCACAACTTCAACGGCGACAAATGGGGTGTCTGGCTGACCTCCAGTTTCGACACCCTCAACGCCATTACTTACAACGCCATCATGTCGACGACCAAGCCATCTGCTGCGGACTTCGTCGGGCTGCCGGCTGATCTCGCTGGGGTTTCCGCCGACGTCGCCGACGTGAGTTTGGAGGCGGGGACGGCGAAGCTGGTCGATGGTGTCGCGCCGGAGGGCACGGACTACGTCGTGGTGTCGTGGACGGCTGCGGACGGTACGACGAGGACGAAGACCGTTCCCGTGAAGGAGGACGGCACGTGGTCGCGTGACCTGGACGGGCTGGCGCTGGGGAAGACGACGGTGCACCTCGAGGCGTTCTCCGGCGACGAGAGCGTCGCCGAGTCCGAGGTCGAGGTCGACCTGGCCGTGTCCGACCTGACCGCGACCGGCGAATTCAGCGCCGATGTCGACGAGGTCGCGCACATCACCGGTACCGCGTCGCCGAACACCTCGATCGTGGCATTCCACGGCGACCGGCCGATCCAGACCACCATGACCGACGCCGAGGGCAAGTACTCCCTGGCGATCAACCCGCCGAACATCGGCGGCCCGTACGACGTGCGCGTCGAGCAGCACATCCGCGGTGAGGTCGCATCGATGAGCGACGTGCAGCTCGACTACGGCGCTGGCGTGTCGATCTCGAGCCCCTCGAACGAGGACACCCTCGACCCGGACGAGGCCCTCGCCGTCCGCGGCCAGGCGCAGGCGGGCACGAAGCTCAAGATCTTCGAAGCCGGCAAGCCGGACCAGCCGCTCAAGGAACTCGTCGCGGGCACCAACGGGTACGCCACGGTCATCCAGGGCCTCGAGGACCGCGAGTACAAGCTCGTCGTGCAGGGCGTCTCGAAGGGGTACAACGTCACCTCCGCCGAGGTCACGATCAACCCCGGCAAGTCCACCGTGAAGCAGCCCACCGCCCAGGTCGGGTTCGACGCGGACGTGACGCAGAAGGCCGTGGTCTCCGGCGAGGGCGCCGAGGGCGCGACGATCACCGTGAAGGACGGCGCGAAGACCCTCGGGACTGCATCGGTCGCCGACGGCAAGTGGTCGCTCCCGATCGACCCGATCGGCCCGGGCCAGCACACCCTGACCGTCGAGCAGACCGGCATCGACGGCACACAGACCACCACCGCCGTTGCTGACTTCGGCGACGCCGTCGAGATCAGCGGCCCGACCGGCACCGTCACCCCCGGTGTCGTCTCGGTCACGGGCACCGGCCAGGACGGAGCCACGGTCACGGTCACCGGCGGTGCCGAGCCGGTCACCACGAGGGTCGAGGACGGCACGTTCTCGGCGGAGATCGAACTCGCACCCTCGGACTCCGCGAAGACCCTCACCGCTCAGCAGCGTTCGAAGGGAAACCTGAGTACCTCCGACTCGATCACGGTCACGCCCAACGGCGCTCAGACGCCTCAGGCGGTCGACATCACCGAGCCGTCCAGCCACACCTACAAGCCGAACCACGAGACCACGGTCAAGGGCACCGCGACCCCCTACGCGAAGATCGAGCTCCGCTTCCAGTGGAACGACACCGTCTACGGCACCGCGAAGGCCGACAAGAACGGCGACTGGTCGATCAACCGCGCCTTCGGCCCAGCTTCCACGTACGAGCTGACGGCGACGCAGACCCGCGTCGACGGCACCACCTCCGCGTCTACCAGATTCACCCTCGCGCCCGAGGACCTCACCAACAAGGAGGTCGTGATCGCGGGGCCGGCGGACCACCACTACACGCCAGGGGAACAGACCCGGGTCACCGGCACCGCCACCCCCTACGCGAAGATCGAACTCCGCTTCCAGTGGAACGACACCGTCTACGGTCGGGCCACGGCCGACGCCAACGGGAACTGGAACATCATCCGCTCCTACGGACCCACTGCGACCTACGAGCTGACCGCGACGCAGATCCGACCGGATGACTCCCGGTCGCTGTCGAACACGTTCACGCTCGCTCCCACGGGCGTCGACCTTCCGTTCTCGCTGACCACGCCCGCGAAGGAGTCGACGTTCGAGCCCGGCACGGACGTGCGCTTCACCGGCACCGGAACCCGCGGAGCGACGGTCACGGCCATCGCTCCGGCCTGGAACAACAACACCATCTTCCAGACGAAGGTCGATGAGAGCGGCCACTGGGAGATCCGGCGTTCGTTCGCGCCCGGGATCACGTACGACCTGACCCTCGTGCAGCAGCCCGCCGACGGGGACCCGACCAGCATCACCGGTATCCGCCTCACCCCCTCCAGCTGACCTCAGCACTCCACCACAAGGGCGGCGACTCCTCGAGTCGCCGCCCTTGTCATAGTATCTGATATACTAAAGAGACAACCCGACTTCGACCTGGAGCATGATGACGCTCTCCGACTTCCTCCAAACGATCCGCCGATCACTCGTCGTGCTCCTCGTGGCGACGCTCCTCGGTGGCGGTGTCGGCGCGCTCACTGCCGCCGTGAGCACGCCGCAGTACCGTTCGACCGGCCAGGTCTACGTCTCGGTCCAACCAGGAGCTCCTGATGTGAGCGACCTGGCACAGGGGAACAACGCGGCGCAGCAGAAGGTGAACTCCTACGTGCAGGTCATCCGGAGTGCGAGCGTGCTCCAGCCCGTGATCGATGAGCTCCGACTGGACACTACCGCGACCGAACTCGCCCGGAAGGTGGTGTCCACCACCACCGTCGACAGTGTGCTGCTGAACATCTCCGTGACTGACGAGGACCCCGAAGAGGCAGCCCGAATCACCGCCGCCGTCATCTCCAGTTTCTCCCGCGTGGTGACCGAGAACCTCGAGAAGCCGACCGACGGCGGCGCCTCACTCGTCCGGATCGAGACCGTGCAGCCGCCGCTCGCTCCCGAGGAGCCGAGTTCACCAGACCTCGTCCAGTACGTCACGCTCGGGCTCGCCTTCGGGCTCGCACTCGGGGTCGGAGGAGCTCTCGTGCGGCAGACACTCGACTCCAAGGTCCGGACCCGAGACGACATCGCCCGGGTGACCTCGGTACCGGTGCTGGGCACGATCGGCTTCGACGCAACGGCGACAACCAGTCCGCTCGTGGTCCACTCTGACCCGCGCAGCCCGCGAGCGGAGTCCTTCCGCTCCTTGCGGACGAACATCCAGTTCGTCGAGGCCGATGCGCAGCGGCGGAGCTTCACCATCACCTCGGCGCTGCCTTCGGAGGGGAAGTCGACCACAGCAGCAAACCTCGCGATCACCATGGCCGAGAGCGGCGCGAGCGTCGTCCTCGTCGACGCCGACCTCCGGCGCCCCCGCATCGCCCAGCTCATGGGCATCGAGGGAGCAGCCGGACTCTCCGACCTCCTCATCGGGAGGACCGAGCTCGATGACGTGACGATCCCCTGGGGACACGGCAACCTCTCCGTCCTCCCGGCGGGTCAGATCCCACCCAACCCGAGCGAACTCCTCGGGAGCGATGCAATGCTCGCGTTGATCGACCAGCTGACCACCGAGTTCGACTTCGCGATCTTCGACGCGCCTCCGCTCCTCCCGGTCACCGATGCGGCCGTCCTCAGCCGTCTGACCAGCGGCGCAGTGGTGATCTCATCCGTCCGTCGAGTCTCCCAGAAGCAACTCGCCGCAGCGCTCGATGCACTCCGGAGCATCGGCAGCAAGACGCTCGGAATCGTCATGACGATGGTCCCCACCAAGGACCGCGGATCGTACGACACGTACTACGCAGCCGATACCGATTCCCACGGCGCCCCCGAACAGGGACGTCGGAGCCGCACACCGCGGACTCCCTGACCCGATCTCAGAGAAGGAGAACACCCATGAACCGCATGACCGCCCTCACTGTCGCGCTTGCCATCACATCGATCGTCTCGCTTGCTGGGTGCAGCAACAGCGCAGACCCGGACAAGGCCGCTTCCCCCTCCCCGACGAGGACGAGCGCCGCCAACGAGACGGTGTACAACACGTGCGTCGACGGTCTCGCGACGATCGACGCGGCACACTTCACCGCCGAGAAGCCACTCGACCTCGGTGACTGCACCCACGTTTCCGTCCTGGGCGCCGCAAAGGACGGATCGACGATCACGCTCGGCGCGGTCGAGGATCTCCTGATCGAAGCGAGCGGTGCCACCATCCACGTCGACAGTGCGAAGAGCATCACGGTGCCCGGCTCGGACAACACCGTGCAGTACTCGGGCGAAACCGCTGTCCAGGACCTCGGCCAGGGCAACACGATCACTGCACGCTGATGTCGCGCAGCACTGGTCGGGAGCAGGACGACCCTCCCGACCAGTGCTGCCTTCACCACAGAACGCCCTGACGGAGGCAACATGAGGTACATCGAGTCGCTCCGTACCCTGCAGTCCGAACTGCGGGACGACCGAGCGGCGAACGCTGGCCGCTCGGCACGGACACTGCTCTGGCTGTTCCGCGTCGCGGGGGCTACACAGGCGCTACCCTCGGCACTCCGCTTCCTCACTGCTCCGATCCGCGCGGTGTACCGATCGGTGTCGACGACGCTGCTCGGAGCCGAGATCCCGCTCGGCACCCGGATCGGTCCTGGGCTGGCACTGCCGCACCACCGCGGAGTCGTGCTCCACCACGCGGCAGAGATCGGTCCAGGGAGCACCCTCCGACACAACGTCACGATCGGCGTTCGTCGTTCCGGTGAGTCGACTCCGAAGGTGCCACGCCTCGGACCGGGCGTCGATGTCGGCGCAGGAGCGCAGATCCTCGGCGATGTCGAGATCGGCGCAGGAGCGCGGATCGGGGCCGGTGCGATCGTGTTGTGCGACGTCCCCGAGGGTGGTGTCGCAGTGGGCAACCCCGCGCGGGTCATCGGTCCGAGCCGGCGGTAGTCGGCGTCGACTCATCGCCGGAGCGGCCGGTGCCCCTCAGCGATGGATGCGATCCGCTCCGCAGCGGTTCGCCCGCACTTGTCGTCCTCAGCCGGCCAGGTCTCGATCTTCGCAAGGAGGTCGCGCGTCCGACCGATCACCCTCGCGGGCACGCCCCCGACGATCGAACCGTCCGGCACCGACTCAGTGACGACCGCTCCCGCGGCGACCACGGAGTCGGAACCGATCCGGACACCTGGCATCAGCGTGGCCCGGGCCCCGATGAAGCATCGATCTCCCACGCTGACCGGAGCGTACCGGTACCGACGGCCCCGCTCGTCCCGGTACAGCCAGCCGGTGCCGTCGTGGGTGACGAAGAGCACGTCGACGGAGATCGTCGTGTCGTTGCCGATGGAGACCATCGAGTACTCGGATGCGACGCGGCAGGAGTAGATCCGGCAACCGGTCCCGACCGCGACGCCCAACCGCCGGGCCGCAACGTCACCCCCCGCAAGGCGTGACACGACGGCGAACACCCAGGGCCGGGGGATGCGGAGCGATGCCCGATTGCGCATTGAATTCCTCTCGCGTAGAGTTAATATATAACATCCTAGATGACAACGAAGGGCCGCATGTCTTCCTACATCTTCGTGCAACCGCACCTTCGCTTCGGCGGCGCCGAACGCCAGACGGTCAACGTCGCCAACCGACTCGCCGAGAACGGCCATCGTGTCACCGTGATCCTCCATTCGGGTGGGGGTGGCCTCGTTCCGCTACTGCGCCCGAACGTCGCCGTGCTCGTCCTCGGTGTCGAGAGCCATGCGGCGACCGTCGACGTCGCACGTCGGTTGCACGCAGTCCTCCGGGCACTACCGCGATCGCTCGTCATCGTGAAGCTCTGGTCGTCGATCCTCGCGTGCGCCATGATCGACCGATCCCGATCCGTCGCCCACCACGTCTTCAACTACTGCGAGGACCTCGACCCGACCGATCACGCCGAGTACATCCGCTTCGGCCGGCTCAAGCAGCGCCTGATCGGATCCGTCTTCCGCGCTCGACCGCTCCTGTCCGCCAACACGCACACCGTCGCCGACGCCATGACCGACGTCTACGGTCTCGACCACCGCCCTGCCGTCATCCCGAGCACGGTCGACCCTGTTGCGATCCGATCGGCCGCGGCGGCGTCCCCGTGCGAACGCGACGACGCCTTCACCGTCGTCTCGGTGGGCAGCCTCATCCGCCGGAAAGGGCTGGACGTCACGCTCGCAGCCCTCGAAGGCCTCGGCGTGCCAGTGCACTGGCGCGTCGTCGGTGCAGGCCCGCTCTCCGACGAGCTCGCTCGGTACCGCGATCCGAGAGGTCTCCTCCGAGTGTCTGTCGAAGGCGCTCACGCCGAGCCGTACTCCTTCATCGCCGCAGCCGACGTGCTCGTCCACAGCGCTCGGAGCGAAGCCTGGGGGATCGTCCTCCTCGAAGCGCTCGCTGTCGGGACGCCGGTGCTCGCGGCGAGCACCATCGGACCGTCGGAGATGCAGTCGCTCCTCGGGGTCCGGAACGACCTCCTCGAACTCTTCGAGAACGGATCCGCAGCAGACCTGCAAGCCCGTCTGCGCGCACGACTGCACACGCCACGGCCAGCACTCGACGACTGCGACGCCTACATCGAACCGGTGACGCTGAACCACGCGGTCACCCGGTGGGAGCGACGCGCACACGACCTCCTGGAGTCTCCGGCATGACCAACATCCTCTTCGTCTGCAGCAGTGGCGGTCATCTCGACCAGCTGCTCGCACTCCTCCCCGCGCCGGACGGCACAGACGTCGCCATCGCGACCTTCCTGAAGCCCGACGCGATCGCCAAGATCGCCGGGCACCGGACCTACGGCCTGCACTGGCCGACGAACCGGAGCATCACGGCGCTCGTCCGGAACCTCGCGATCGCCGCGCGGACGCTGTACCGAGAACGACCGGAGATGATCGTCAGCAGCGGAGCGGCCGCAGCGGTGCCCTTCTTCTGGCTCGGGAAGGTGTTCTTCCGGACGCGCACCGTCTTCATCGAGTGCGTCGACCGGATCGACAACCCGACGCTCACCGCGAAGTTGGTCCGTCCGGTGACGGACTGCTTCATCGCCCAGTGGGACGGTCAGCTCGCGGGGTTCCCGCGACGCGAACGGGTGGGGGCCAGCCGATGAGAGTACTCCTCACCGTGGGTACGCACGAGCAGCCGTTCCAACGCCTCCTCGACGCCGCACAACAGGTACTCCTGACCCGACCGCACGACGAGTGGGTCGTCCAGTACGGTGTCGGCGCCTGGACCTGCGGCCTCCCGAACGTCCGTGCCGCCGCTGACTACCTCGACGCGCCGAGCATGCAGACCTCCCTCGCGTGGGCCGACGTGGTCGTCAGCCAGTGCAGCCCCGGCACCGTCTTCGGCGCGCTCGCGGCGGAAGCCTGGCCCCTCGTCCTCGGCCGGCAGGTCGCGTTCGACGAGCACGTGGACGACCACCAGGTCCTCTTCGCGCAGGAGCTCGACCGCGCTGGGCTGGCCCTCGATCTCCGGGCCGCAGGACGACTCGCTGCCGCTCTCGCCGAGGAAGACCAGCAGGACGGCACCGTCCGGCGGCGACGGTGCCGTCTCGCAGCTGACCGATCTGCCGAGAACGCCACGCGCTTCCGGGCCGACGTCTGGCGCATCCTCCGGAGCGTGGCATGACGCTCGCTCCTCGTGCATCCTTCATCCGCCGCGCGGCGATCGCCGCGCTGGTCTCCGTGCCACAGCTCTGCCGTGCCGCGATCTACCTCGTCAGGACGCGTCCAGTGACCGGCTCCGCACCCGTCGTCGTCTCGCTCACCTCGCACGGCCGACGTCTCCGCTCGGTGTCGCTGGCGATCGAGTCCATCGTGAGCGGAAGCGTGCGGCCTCAGCGCCTCGTCCTCTGGGTCGACGACGAGGCCGATCGCATGCGCGCGCTGCGCTCCCGTCCGCTTCGTCGGCTCATCGCCCGTGGTCTCGAGCTGCGAGTCGGGGAGCCGGTCGGTCCGCACGGCAAGTGGTGGCCGTACGTGCAGTCGGAGGAGCACCACACGCTCCCACTCGTCACGGCGGATGACGACGTCCGGTACGGCCGCGCGTGGCTTCGAGTGTTGCTGGATGCCCACACCGCGGCACCGGACACCGTCCACTGTCACCGCGCTCACCAGATCGTCCTCACAACAGACTCGACGCTGGCTCCGTACATGACCTGGCCGCCGTGTCGGAGCACCACCCCGTCGCATGCGTCGTTCCTGACCGGCGTCTCCGGGGTCCTCTACCCGCCTGCGCTCCTCGACGCTCTGCGGGCCGACGGCGCCGGTTTCCGGGAGACCGCGCCGCACGCCGACGACGTCTGGCTGACGGCTCGGGCGATCGCGCACGGCGTGCGTGTCGCGCAGGTCGACGCCACCCCTCGGGTCTGGCGGACGATCGTCGGCGGACAGCGGTCGGCGCTGTCACGGAGCAACGGGACGGATGGGGGCAACGACCAACAGATCGCGGCGACCCTGACGCCCGACCTGCTGCAGATCGTGCGCGCCGAGACCAGCCCGTGAGCGCCCGCCGACCGATCACGGCGAGCACCCTCGTCCTGGTCGTGGGCAACGTCTTCCCGCCGGCCGCGACCTTCGTCATGGCTCCGTTCCTGGCACACTCGCTCGGTGTCGACGGTCGAGGAGAACTCGCTGCCGTGACGGCACCGTTCCTCCTCGCGCTGTCGATCGGCACGTTCGGCATCCCCGACGCCGTCACCCAGACGATCGCCTCCGGCCGTCGCGTGGCACGATCCGGGTGGTGGCTCGCCTGGCTGCTGCTCACCGTCGGCGGGATCGCGGCACTGGCTGCCGTAGGGGTCGCAGCGCCGGTCATCGTGGGGAGCGATACCGTCGACCTGACCGCCCTCGTGACCGTCGCCACGGCTGCCACCACCCCCGCACTCTTCGTCGCGCTCCTTCGTGGTCGTGCGGCCGGTCGTCATGCCTGGGGCTTCGTGACTGCCGAACGGATCATCGCAGCCAGCGTCAAGATCTCCGGCACACTGGTGCTGGCTGCAGTCGATCGTCTCGATCTCCCCGCCGCCGTCGCCCTCGTCGCGATCTCCCCGATCGTCGGCGGCCTCGTGTACCTGTTCATGCCGCGCGCGACCCCACCCAGCGGCAGCGCGACGGTGGTGCAGGCGATCCCGATGCTGAGCTTCTCGCTCCGCAGCTGGCTCGGCTCTGCGGCCGGGGTGCTGCTCATCCGTCTCGATCAGCTCCTGGTGCTCCCGCTCGCGGACGCCGAGCAGCTCGGGCTCTACGCTGTGGCGGTCAACGTGGCAGAAGTCCCCTCGATCGTCACCAACGCGGTTCGTGAGGTGATGCTCTCCAGTGATGCGCAGGAAGCAGACGATGTGCGGGTGCCCCGGGTCGCTCGGTCTGCGTTCGTGCTCGCCGTCACGATCGCGGTGCCCCTCGGGATCAGTGCACCGCTCTGGGTCCCGTTCGTGTTCGGCGGCGCGTTCGCCGCATCGGTCCCGGTGATGGCCGTGTCGATCGTGGCCGTCGTGATCGGTGTACCGGGCTCGATCGCCGGGAGCACCCTGACCGCCCGCGGGGGACCCGAGCTGCGCAGTATGAGCATCACGGTCGGGTGCATCGCGAACATCGTCTGCCTCGTGACGCTCGTCCCGATCCTCGGTGCCGTCGGGGCGGCGACGGCGGCGCTCATCGGCAATCTGCTCTCGAGCAACGGCAGCGTGCGTGGGGCGGCTCGCCTCACCGGCGCTCGGACGCGTGACTTCTACGCCGTCCGTCCCACTGACGCACGGTACCTCGCCACCGAGACCATCCGGCTCGTCCGACGGAACCTGATCAGGAGTTGACCGTGGAGCTGCTCCGTTTGGCAATCTGGGTCGTGTTCTGCCTCGTCGTCGTCACGACGCAGCAGTCGCGGCCGGTGGTGACCCTCTCCGCCGTCATCGCACTCCGCCTCCTCGTCCCGTCCACGGCCGGAGGACTCCTCGTCGGCGCCTGGGAAGGGAACGCCGCACTCCATCCAGCAACGATCCTGGTCATCGTGCACTGCGTGTTCGGCCTCCGTAGTCAGTGGAGCAGCGTGGCCGCCGAGGTGCCACCGCGCCGCGGTTGGTACGCAGGCCTGGTGGTGGTCGCGTTCCTGCTCGTGGTGCAGGCCGTCGTCGGGAGCGGGCCGACGTCGCTCCTCGGGCTGACCAACGCCGTCCTGGCACCGATGCTGTTCTGCTTCGTCGCGCGCACGAGCGAACGGGCCGTCCCCGGGACCCTGCGCCGACTGGCCGTGGTCGTCATCGGGGTGATGCTCGTCGTGGCTGCGGTGGTCGTCATCCAGGTCGTTCTCCGATCTGACCTGCCGTGGGGACCGGTCGGTGGTCGCGGGGCCGTCGGAACCGGCCAGTTCCGCCCTCGGGGGACGCTGGACAGTCCGCTCGACCTCGGGTTCGCCGCTGCTGTCGCCATCCCGCTGGCCTCATTCGTCCGTCGCGCCCCGATCCGACTGGTCGTCGCGCTGGTGCTCCTGAGCACGGTCGTCCTCACGGCGTCACGAGCGCCGACCGCGGTTGCTCTCGCCGGGACGCTCTGGGTCGTCGTGCGCTCGACACGTTCCTTCGTCGCGGTCCTGACGATCGTCATCAGTGGTTGTGCAGCGGTGCTCGTGGCCGTGCGGACGTCACTGCTCAGCGGTCTGGTCGAACGAGTGACCGGCGACGACGGCAGCTCCGCCTCAGCACGGGGAGCGGCCGCGCGGTACATCGTCGAGCACATCTGGGACCACACGTTCATCGGCGGCGGCTGGGGCGCAGCGTGGCAGCTCAAGGGAGCCGTCCTCCGCACGAGCCTCGAGAACTCCTTCGCGATCCTGGCATTCGACCTGGGGCTGATCCCGGTGGTTGTCTTCGTGCTCGTCCTCCTCCGTCCCTCGTTCGACAGGTCCGCGCCCGTCGGTGCTCGTCTCGCCGTCGTGGTCGGAGTCTTCCTGGGCTTCTGCTACTCCGGGTTCGCGACGATGTCGGCCGCGTCCACGGTGCTCTGGCTCGCGGTCGCGCTGTGCGGACAGTGGTCGGCCCGAGCAGCGCAGGAGTCGGGCCCTCCTCTGGAGGACGTGCGACGCCCTGATCCGCACGACG
Organism: Curtobacterium sp. SGAir0471; assembly: GCF_005490985.1. Lineage (NCBI taxonomy): Bacteria > Bacillati > Actinomycetota > Actinomycetes > Micrococcales > Microbacteriaceae > Curtobacterium > Curtobacterium sp. SGAir0471. The sequence goes on along the minus strand of NZ_CP027869.1, from coordinate 411,433 downwards.
CGCACCGCGGTGTGGTGTTGGCCGAGGACGCGCTCGTCCCGCGCCGCGAACGCGACCGCGTCGTCGATTGACTCGTCGGTAGGCTCGACCCCGTGCGATGGAGTCGAGTGGGATGGCCCGGAGTCGGGTACGTCTCCCTCGAGGACGTCGAGGGCTACGCCGAGCACCTCGCCCGCCTGGTCACCGACGCACCGCCGTCCGTCGCCGCCCTCGCGTCCGTGACCTGGAACGAGGCACGCATCGCCGACTGGCAGGTCACCGCGACCCCCGACGGCGACGCGGCGGGCATCGACGAGGCACCCACGCACACGGCCCGGATGGTCGTCGTGGTGCGGACCGACGAGGTCCTCGACACCCCGGACGGCCTGTGGCGCCGCTGGAACCACGCCCGCGTGACGCTCACCTTCCACCGCGCCGTGCTCGAGCCCGAGGACACCGCACCGCTCGCCGTCACGGCCGGCGACGTGCAGGTCTCCCGCGGCGAGATCGCGCACGTCGACGCGGACGTCTGGGAACTCCGGCTCCTGCTCTCCCCCACCGGCGAGCTCGCGGTGCACTTCCGTGACGTCGTGATCGAGGTCCGTCCCGTCGCCGAGTCGGCGTGGTCCGAGCTGCAGGAGCGCCCCGCCCACGGCTGGCACGGCCCGGTGCCGGACGGTTGGCTCGAGTGGGCGGCGCCCGCGGTGCGCGCCGCGGGTCACGGGGACGTCGGGGGGCTCTCGCTCGAACTCGACGGGTTCGGCGCGGACCCGACCGGCATCGACGAGGTCGATCCGCGCTGGGGCTTCGCCCCGCTGCACGCCGCCGCCTGGTTCGACCGACGCGGCACCACCGAGGCACTGATCGAGCGTGGGGCGGACGTCACGGTGCTCGACGCCGAGGGCCGCACGGCGCTCGACCTCGCCCGCGAGCGCGGCTCCCGCAAGGCGGAAGAGGTGCTGCTCGCCTGGTTCGACGCGCACGCCGTCGGTGAGGCGTACTCGGCCGACGACCCCTCCAGCGACGAGGCGACCCGCTGATCGCGTGACCCACGGCGGACGGGAGGCGCGGTACCAGCTGGCACCGCGCCTCCAGACCGTCACGGGGTCGCGACGGTCACCACGCGTCAGTCACCACGCATCAGTCACCACACGTCAGTCGCGACGCGTCTCGAGTGCGTTCGCCTGCGCGATCCTGCCGTACCAGCGCGCCGAGTCCTTCGGCGTCCGCGCGAAGGTCTCGCGGTCCCACGCGACGAGTCCGAACGTGGGCCGGTAGCCGGACGCCCACTCGTAGTTGTCGAGGAGCGACCAGTGCTGGTAGCCCAGGACCTCGATGCCGTCCTCGATGCAGCGGTGGATCCCCTCGAGCGCACCCTGCGTGTAGGCGACCCGGCGGGAGTCATCGGCGGTGGCGATGCCGTTCTCGGTGATCATCAGCGGGACGTGACCGGAGAGTTCCCACGCGCTGCGGAGTCCGTCGGCCGAGGCCTCGGGGTAGAACTCCCACCCGGTCAGGGTCGTCTCGCTCGTCTCCGACACGGGTAGCGGACCGGAGGGCCCGATGAACGTGCGGGTGTAGGCCTGCACGCCGAGGAAGTCGTCGCCCGCCGCCTGCTCGAGGTACCAGTCGTCGCGCGGGTACCCGTACTCGCGGAGCATCTCCTCGGAACCGGGCTCGCCGTTCGCGCGGAACGCCTGCGTGGCGATGGTCCAGCCGGACTGGATGCCGGGGACCTGTGACAGGACCTCGCGGGAGCGCCGGTGCGACGCGAGCAGCTGGTCCGCCACGTGCAGGTCGGGGTTCGGCAGGCCGTACGCGACGAGGTTCGCGGCGTCCTCGCCCCCGGCGAGCATCGCGGCGATGTTCGGCTCGTTGATCGTGCAGACGTAGCGGACGCCGTCCTGCACGACCGGGAGGGCAGCCTCGGTGTAGCGGGCGAACAGGTCGGCCGCGTCGTCCGCGCGCCATAAGCCGTCGCGCTCGAACCAGCGCGGGACGGTGAAGTGCATGAGCGTGACGATCGGCTCGATGCCGGCCTCGTGGCACGCCTCGACCATCCGGCGGTAGTGGTCGACCTCGGCGCGGGAGACGTACCCGCGCTCGGGCTCGATGCGCGCCCACTCGATGCTGAACCGGTAGGAGTTCAGGCCGAGGTCGGCGGCGATGCGGATGTCCTCGCGGTAGCGGTGGTAGCTGTCCGCGGCGTCGCCGGAGGGCTCGACGATGGTGGTGTCGGGTTCGTGCTCGTGCACCCACCAATTGCTGTTGACGTTGTTGCCCTCGATCTGGTGGGCGGCGGTGGCGGCACCCCAGAGGAAGCCGTCGGGGAACTGCAGCGTGGTGATGATGGGTCCTTTCAGTGCGCCGGCGTCAGTGCGCCGACAGGAAGTCGTCGAACAGGGCGATGGTCGCGCCGGGGTTCTCGACGTGGGGGCCGTGGTAGCTCGTGGGGATCACGTCGTAGCGGGCGCCGGTGTCCTCGGCCATCTGCCGCTGCCACGGGATCGGCCAGGCACCGTCCCACTCGCCGTGCGCCACGAGGACCGGGAGTCCGGTCGCGCGGAGCTCGGCGGACGAGTCGGTGTGGTCCTCGAGGATGTGCCCGCCGGCGACGACACTCAGCGGGCTCGTGGCGTCGAAGCGGTCGCGGACCATGCGGACGTCGTCGGGCAGCTCGTCGTCGGGACGTCCGGCCCAGAGCGGGTTCGTCGAGTCGAACAGCTGCCGGAGGTTCCCGCCGGTGTCGTGCAGGATCGTGAGCTCGGTGACCTTGCGGTAGGGCCAGCCGTACGGGCCGGAGCAGAACTGCACGACGCTGCGGAACGACCCCGGCGAGGCGATGGCGGCCGCTCGGGCGATCACCCCGCCGAGCGAGTGCCCGATCAGGTGCACGGGCGCCCCGTCGTCGAGCAGGGCCGCGACCCGGACGACGTCGGCCGCCTCCTCCTCGAGGGAGTAGTCGGACGGGCTGCCGGGTACGGCGGAGTCGGCCTGGCCGCGGCGGCTGATCGCGACCGCGGTCCAGCCGGCCTCGCGCAGCAGGGGCATGAAGGTGCGCCAGTCCTCCTTCGACCCGGTGTACCCGGGAACGACGAGCACCACACCCTTCGACGGTCCGTCCGGGACCACGCGGTAGGCGGTGAGCCGACCGACGGGCAGGTCGATGCCGACGACGTCGACCCCCTCGGGCGTGGGCAGGTGGCCGAAGGGCGCGACGACGGGGAACTCGTGGAGGGTGCTCATGCCAGCAGCGTCCTCCGCGGGTTCGGCACCGCGTCCAGCAGCGCGACCGTGTAGTCGTCCTGCGGGTGCTGCAGCACCTCGGCCGTCCGGCCCCGCTCGACCACGGCGCCGTCGTGCAGCACCATGATGTCGTCGGTGATGAGTCGGGCGCTCAGTAGGTCGTGCGTGATGTAGAGGAGCGAGACGCCCCACTGCTCCCGCAGGTCCTCGAGCAGCGCGAGCACGCCGGCCCGCAGCGTGACGTCGAGCATCGAGACGGGCTCGTCGGCGATGATCACCTGCGGGTCGCTCGCGAGCGCCCGGGCGATGACCACGCGCTGCCGCTGCCCGCCGGACAGCTGGTGCGGGAGCTTCTGCGCGAACTGCTCGACGGGCGTCAGGCCCACGGTCTCGAGGATCTCGAGCACCCGCCGACGGGCATCGCGCCCGCGGAGTCCGGTGTAGTTCGCGATGGGCCGGGACAGGATGTACTCGACGGTGTGCAGCGGGTTGAGCGCGGCGTACGGGTCCTGGAACACCATCTGCACCTCGGAGCGCAGGTCCTTCAGGCCCCGTCTTCCCAGACGAGCCACGTCGGTGTCGCCGAAGCGGACCGTACCGCTGGTCGGCTGCTCGACGCCGGTGAGCATCTTCGCGATGGTCGACTTGCCCGAACCGGACTGGCCGACGAGGGCGAGCGACTGCCCGGGCTCGAGCGTGAACGAGACGTCGCGGACGGCCTGCACGGGCTGCTCGCCGCGGCGCGGCGCCGGGTACGTCTTGACGAGGTGGTCGACGACGATCGGGTTGCGGGCGGCGCTGCGTTCGCGGGAGCCGACGGTGCTGAACGACGAGGTCGTCTCCTGGCGGGTCGTCGAGGGATCGCGGAGCGACCGGTCGGGGAAGCCCGGCAGCGACACGACCGAAGCGCGGGGGTCGGCGTAGTGCGACAGCAGCATCTTCGTGTAGTCGTCCTGCGGGTCGCGGAGGACCTCGAGCGACCGACCGTCCTCGACGATCCGCCCCTCGTGCATGACGAGCACGCGTTCGGTGGCCTCGAGCACGATGCCGAGGTCGTGGCTGATGAGGATCGCCGTGAACCCCTCGGAGCGCTGCAACTCGATGATCGTGTCCATCACGGCGTGCTGCACGAGGACGTCGAGGGCCGTGGTCGGCTCGTCGAACACCATGAGCTGCGGTTCGAGCGAGAGCGCGAGGGCGATCGAGACGCGCTGCCGCATGCCGCCGGAGAGCTCGCCGGGGTAGCGCGCGAGCATCGTCTCGGGCAGCTTCACCTTGCCGATCAGCTCGCGCATCCGGGCGTCCCAGCGCTCGCGCGGCACGTGACCGTGGGCCCGGAAGACGTCGACGAAGTGGTTGCGCACGGTCCGCACCGGGTTGAGCGCGTTCATGCCGGACTGCAGCACCATCGCGAAGCCGCCCTGACGCTGCTGGCGGAGGGCTTCGTCGTCGAGGTCGCGGATGTCGCTCCCGCCGAAGACGATGCTGCCGCCGTTGGTCCGCGCCGGCGGCTTCTGCAGGCGGGTGAGCGCGTAGCCGAGGGTCGACTTCCCGGAGCCGGACTCCCCCACCAGGCCGACGAACTCGCCCTTGCGCAGGCTGAACGACACGTGGTCGACGGCCTGGACGGCCGTCTGGCCGGCCGACTCGTAGACGACCGACAGGTCGCGGACGTCGAGCAGGACGTCCTGCGTGGCGCGCGTGGCGTCGGCCTGGAGGCGCGTGGCGGCGCCGCCACGAGCCTCCAGGCCGTCGCTGGTCACGTCGGGTGTCTGGCCGCTCATGCTGCTGCCTCCTTCTTCCGGCGCGCGCCCTCGCGCAGCCGCGGGTTGGACACGGCGTCGACGCCGAAGTTGATCAGGGTGAGGCTCATCGCCAGCAGGGCGATGCAGAGACCCGGCGCGAACAGCAGGATCCACTGGCCGGTGAGCAGCGCGTTCGAGTTCTGCGCCCAGTAGAGGATCGTGCCCCAGCTGACGATCGACGAGTCACCGAGGCCGAGGAACTCGAGGCCCGCCTCGGCGAGGATCGCGCTCGTCGCCGCACCGAAGAAGCTGCCGACGATCAGGCTCGTCATGTTCGGCAGGATCTCGCGGAAGACGATGCGGGTCGCGCCGTCGCCGGAGAACTGCGCGGCGGTGACGAAGTCGCGGCTGCGGAGGGACTGCGTCTGGCTGCGGAGGACACGGGCGCCCCAGGCCCAACCGGTGACGACGATCACGGCGATGATGACCGTGATGCCGCCGTTCTGCAGGTAGGCCGCGATGACGATCATGAGCGGCAGACCGGGGATGACGAGGAACAGGTTCACGATGAACCCGATGACCTCGGCGACCCAGCCGCGGATGTACCCCCAGCTCAGGCCGATCGCGACGGCGACGAGCGTGGACAGGAAGCCCGCGACCGCGCCGACGAGCACGGAGACCCGGGCGCCGTGGATCAGTTGGGAGAGGACGTCCTCGCCGGCGGCGGTGGTGCCCATCCAGTGCGCCCAGGTGGCGTCGGCGTTGCGCGCGAAGCCGTTCTGGCTCGCGCCGTAGGGGGCGAGGAGCGGTGCGGCGATCGCCACGAGGACGAAGAAGGCGAGGATGCAGATGCCGACGCGGGCCTTGGTGTTGCTCCAGACGACGCCGAACTGGCGGGCAGCGGCCTGCAGCTTGCTCGGGGCTTGTTGGCCTTGCTGCTGGCCCGGGTCTTGCTGCTGGGTCCGTACTGCGACGGTTGCGTTGTTCGTCATCGGCGCGTCCTCGGGTCCAGGACGCCGTAGAGGACGTCCACGATGAAGTTGGCGATGAGCACCGACACGGTGATCATCAGGAAGAGGGCCTGCATGAGCGGGTAGTCCTGCCCGATCACGGCGTTGAACAGCAGGTAGCCGATGCCCGGGTAGCCGAACACCTGCTCGACCAGCACCGAGCCGCCGACCACGCCACCGAGGGCCAGGCCGAAGCCGGTCAGGTTCGGCAGGATCGCGTTCCGCGCGGCGTACCGGACTGCGACCGTACGGCCGCGGAGGCCGTTCGCCTCGGCGAAGGTGACGTAGTCGTCGCCGAGGGTGTTGATCATCGCGTTGCGCATGCCGATGATCCAGCCGCCGAGGCTCGTCACCAGGATCGTCACGGCGGGCAGGATCGCGTGCCGCAGGACGTCGGCGATGTACGTGCCGTTCCAGCCCGGGACGCTCGTCGCCGACGAGGCGCCCGTGGTCGGGAACCAGTGCAGGACGTAGCCGAGGAAGAACAGCAGCAGGAGCGCCGTCCAGAAGTACGGGAACGTCGACATGAACGAGCCGGACAGGGTCGGGAGCGAGTCGAGCCAGGTGCCGCGCTTCCACGCCGCCGCGACGCCGATCAGGGTGCCGATCACGAACGCCAGGATCGTGACCGTGCCGACGAGCACGAGCGTGTACGGCAGGGCGCGGCCGACCAGGTCACCGACGGGCTGCGGGTAGAACGTGTAGCTCGTGCCGAAGTCGAGCGTCACGACCTGGTGCAGGTAGCTGACGTACTGGTCCCAGAGGTTGCCGCTGGGGACGCCGAGCTGGGCCTCGATGGCCTTCTTCGTGGCGTCCGTGACGGGGCCGTTCTGGCTGAGCTTCGCGAGCGCCGCGTCGGACGGGCTGCCCGGCATGAGTCGCGGGAGCACGAAGTTCAGCGTGACCGCAGCCCAGAGGGTCAGGACGAAGAGGACGAGTTTCTGGAGGATGTACTTCACTTGCCTGCCTCCTTCGTCTGCGTCTTCTGCTCTTCGAGGATCTGCTTGCCCGCTGCGCTGTCACGGAGTCGGAGCTTCGTGAAGATGAGCAGCGGTGCCGAGTCGTAGTTCTGCGGTGCCATGTACGGGTCCTGGGCGCTCGGCCACCCGACGAACTTGCCGGTGTTGAACAGGCCCCAGAGTCCGCCGTAGTACATGCCGATCACGGGCAGGTCGTCGTACACGATCGCCTGCAGCTGGTTCAGGATCCGCTGCTGCTCGGCCCTGTCCGTCGTGGCCTTGTACGCGTCGAGGAGCCGCTGCGTGTCGGCGTTCCGGTAGCGCTCGAAGTTGTTCACCGTCGACTTGCCGACCGGCTGGTAGAAGTCGCTCGACAGCAGCGAGTTGTAGGCCTGGAACACGTCGCCGTTCCCCATGCCGCCCATCGCCATGTCGAACTGCCCGTTGTTGATGTTCTGCTGGTAGCCGGCGGGCTGCGGCGCCTGGATGTCGACCTTGATGCCGATCTTCCCGAGGTCGCGCTGGACCTGCTGCGCGGCGCGGAGCCAGTCCGAGTAGCCGTTCGCGGTCATGAGCTTGATCTCGAGCTGCTTGCCGTCCTTGACGAGCTTGCCGCCCTGCCGGATGTAGCCGGACTTCGCGAACTCGGCCAGGGCCCGGTCGGTGTCCTGCGCGATCATGCCCTCGTCCGGGATCGACGGGTCGAGGTACTGCTCCTGGTTCGGCAGGATCAGGCCGGTCTGCCCCGCGGCGCTGAGGTTGCCCTCGGAGGCGGTCTCGGCGATGTCGTCGCGGTCCAGCGCGTACGAGATGCCCTTGCGGACGTTGACGTCGCTGTACGGCGCCTTCGTCAGGTTGGGGATGAGGCCGATCACACCGCCGGCCGGGAACCACCACGTGTTGTCCGGGGACGCCGCACCCCAGGTGCCCTTGACGTCGGAGATGAACGAGTACGCCCAGTCGTAGCCGCGCGTGACGGTGTCGAGCTGCGTGTTCGTCGCGGGCAGGATCAGGTGCTGGATCGCGATCTTGTCCGCCTGCCAGTACCGCGGGTTCTTGTCCATCGAGTACTGCTGGTCGGAGTAGTTGCCGAGCACGAACGGGCCGGTACCGACGGGGTCCGGGTCACGCCAGGTGGTGGGGTCCTCGACCTTCCCGTAGTGGTGCTCGGGGAGGATGTACGTCGCGCCGATGATGTTGAGGCTCGGCACGTCGTCGCTCTTCAGGTGGAAGAGGACGTGGTCACCGTCCCGCTCGATGCGGTCGATGTGCTGCCAGGCGCCCTTGATGTCCATCGCGGGGAACTTCTTGAGCAGGTCGAACGTGAAGAGGACGTCCTCGCGGGTGAACTTCGTTCCGTCGGACCACTCGACGCCCTTCCGGATCGTCATGTCGATGGTCTTCGGGTCCGGCTGGCTCCACGAGCTCGCGAGCCACGGGGTGCCCTTGCCGTCGAGGGGGTTGATCTCGATGAGGGGCTCGTACATCCACTTGCTCGCGGTGCGGGCGTTCGAGATGTACGGGTTGAAGTTGCGGTCGAACAGCGGGTTGCCGCGGTCCGCGTTGATGAGCATCGTGTCCTTGCCGATGCTCGGGTCCGGCTGCGAGCGGACCTGGATGCTGCAGCCGGTGGCCACGAGGGCCACGACCGCGAGTCCGGCGATGGCGGCGGCGATGCGGCCGCGGCGTCGGGCGGGAGTGCGCGGTGGCGTCGCCAGTGCCGGTGCCGGTGCCGGTGCCGGTGCCGGAGGCTTGCGCCGTCCGTCCGGGCGCGGGTCGCGGTGCCCGCGCGTGCGCTGTGCCATGCGCTGTGGGGGAAGCGTCATTGCTCGGTCGACCTCCGTGTCGAGTGGGTGCTGCGCCTAATGTATGCGCTTACATCACCTCGTGCAACACTCGGATTGCGTGCCGGGGCGGCACGGCCCGACGCCGCCCGCGAGTGTTCCGGTCGCACGACACGCCGCCCGATCGCCGCACGGACGGCGAGTCGTGCGACCGCAGCGGCGACCGGCAGCATGTCGCGCGACCTGAACCAGGGACGGGCCAGCGACCGGCACCCGGCAGCTGGTCACCCACCTACAGCGCCGGCGGGCAGCTCTCGCGCAGCAGCACCTCGACCGGCAGTCGCACGGCCCGTGGAGGCCCCTCGCGCCGCTCGAACCGGTCGACGATCGCCCGGACGGCAGCGCGTCCGAGCTCCCCCATCGGCTGGTGCACCGTCGTCAGGGGCGGCGCCGAGAAGCGCCCGGCGTCGATGCCGTCGAACCCGGTGACCACGACGTCCTCGGGGACCCGCAGTCCCCGCGCTCCCGCCGCGTCGAGCACGCCCAGCGCGGACTGGTCGTTCGAGCAGATCACCCCGCGGGGCACGTCCCCGCCGTCGAACAGCACCGATGCGAGCTCGCGAGCGCGGGCCCTCCCGAAGTCGCCGTGCACGACCCGCACGTCCGACACCGCCAGGTCGTGGTCGGCGAGCGCCTGCCGGAAGCCCGTCGACCGTTCCATGTCGTCCGGCGAGTCGATCGGCCCCGCCAGGTAGGCCAGCGACCGGATCCCGAGTCGACCGATCACGTGCGAGGCGAGCGTCCGCATGCCCGCGGCGTTGTCCACGCTCACCGAGTCGAAGCCGTGCGAGCGCCGGTCGTCCGCGAGCACCACGACCGGGATGCGTCGGGCGACGTGCTCGAGCAGGTCGTCGGGCACCGTCTGCGCGAGCACCGCGAGGCCGTCGACGCGACCGGCGACGTCGTTCACGATGACGTCGCGCGAGGACCCTCGTCCGGCCGCCACCATGAGCGCGAGCCCCCGCTGCCACGCCTCGGTCTCCGCGCCGCGCAGGACCTCGTCGAAGTACAGGTTCGACGAGAACGGCTGGGTGACGTGCCGGCGGTCGTCGACCACGCGGACGCCGCCGTCGGTCACGAGGTCGGGTCGCTCGTCCGGCACGACGTCGAACCCGGGCAGCAGCAGACCGACCACGCCGGTCCGCTTGCCGGCCAGGGCCCTGGCATTGCCGGACGGCACGTAGCCGAGGGTCCGGATCGCCGCCTGCACCCGGTCGCGGGTGCCCTCGCGGACCGCGTCCGGCGTGCGGAGCACGCGGGAGACGGTGGCGATGGAGACGCCGGCCTCGGACGCGACGTCGTAGACCGTGGGAGGTGCGGTGCGCTGCGCGCCCATGCCGTGCCTCCCGTCCGACGTCCACCCGGCCGCGGTACCGGAGCGCGGCCGGACCATCCTAGGCACGAGGGTGCCTGCGACTTCTCCACAGGCCAGCGGAGACCCTTGCGTTCGCCGGACAGGCGGGCGCAGACTGTTGCGACCTCAGAACGTCCCGTGAGGAAGCGCACCACGACGGTGCCCACACACACAGGAGGAACTCTCGATGTCCCAGCAGACGCGGTCCGGCAGCAAGCACGCCATCCGACTCACCACCGACGAGGCCGAGGTGCGTGACGCGCTCCTCGACCACACCGAGCACGGGGCGGCATGGGCCACCCAGGACATCGACGGATCCGAGGAACCCACGACCAGGGCCTGACCGGCCGGGAGGCACCGGTCGAGTCCGCCTCGTCGGTCCGGCCGGTGCGGCCGGGTCGGTGCGGCCTCGTCAGTGCGACTGGGTCGCGGTCGGCTCGGCGTCGCCGAGCAGCTCCGGACTCCCGACGATCGCCATGCCCGCCCCGCGCAGGCGCCGCCGCTCCTGTGCGATGAACGCGAGCAGGCGGTCGTTCGTCCCGGCGACGTGTGCTGCGAGCAGTTCCGCGGCCCGGTCGGCCTCGCCGGAGCGCACGGCGTCGAGGATGGCGCTGTGCTCCTCCCACGCGGCTTCGCGGGCCTCGGCGGTGCGGACCTCGATCCACCGTGTCCGTTCGAGCCGGGTGAGCGCGTCGGCGATGGCGTCGGTGACGAAGCGGTTGCCGCCGAGCGCCGCCAGGTCCAGGTGGAAGGTCGAGCCCATGCGGATCCCGGCCTCACGGTCGGGCGTGCTGCGCAGCTGGTCGAGGTGCGCACGGACCTCGTCGAGCTGCTCGGCCGAGGCACGCTCGACGGCGAGACGCGCCGCGGCGGGTTCGAGCACGCCGCGGAGCTCCGCGAGGGAGGCGATCTCGTCGAGGTCGATCGGCGTGACCGTCCACGTCCGCCCCTCGTGGAGGATGAGCCCCTCGCGCTCGAGCCGCGACAACGCTGCGCGCACGGGGGTTCGCGACGCGTGGAAGCGCCCCTCGAGCCCGCGCTCGGAGATGCGCTCGCCTGGGGCGATGTCGAGGGTGAGGATCGCCGCGCGGAGGTTGTCGTAGAGCTGGCTCGTCTGCGACACGGGCGCGGCGGTCTCGGTCGTCTCGGTCACGGCGGACCAGCGTAGTGCAGATCGACGGGTGTTGGTATACCGTCCTGGTACACCAACCACTCCCGATCGGAACGCCGTGCCCGCGCAGACCTCCACCGCAGCTCCGGCCGTCGTCCCTGGGAGGGCGTGGACGATGCTCGCGCTCGGCGTCGCCGCACAGGCCGCCGGGACCCTCGTGGTCTCCGCACCGGCGCTGCTCATCCCCCACCTGTTGGCGCAGGGGATGCCCTTCGCGTCGGCGGGCTTGTTCGCCGCCGCGCCGACGATCGGCCTCGTCCTCACCCTGATCGCGTGGGGCGCGGTGACCGACCGTGTCGGTGAGCGCGTCGTCATCGCCGGCGGACTCGCGCTGACCACGCTCACCGTCGTGGCCGCGTGGGTCATGGCCGGTGACCCGCTGCTGCTCGGGCTCGCGTTCCTGGCCGCCGGGATGACGAGCGCGTCGACGAACGCGGCGAGTGGACGGGTCGTCGTCGGGTGGTTCCCGAAGGAGCGGCGCGGCCTCGCCATGGGCATCCGGCAGATGTCGCAACCGCTCGGGGTGACGCTCGCCGCCGTGACGGTGCCGCTGCTCACCGAGACGCACGGTGTCCGGACGGCCCTCGTGCTGCCGTTCGTGCTGTGCGCGGTGCTCACCGTCCTCTGCGCGATCGGCATCGTCGATCCGCCGCGACCGGTGCGTGGGGCGGCGACGACGTCGACCCCGGGCACCTCCGCGAACCCGTACCGGGCGTCGGGCTTCCTGTGGCGGGTCCACCTGGTGTCGGTGCTGCTCGTCGTGCCGCAGTTCACGCTCTCGACGTACGGCCTGGTCTGGCTCGTGGGGCTCGGCTGGTCGACACCGGCGGCGGGACTGCTGGTCGGGGCCTCGCAGTTCGTCGGGGCCGTGGGCCGGATCCTCGTCGGCGCGTGGAGCGACCGCGCGGGATCCCGGGTGGGGCCGCTCCGGATCGTCGCCGTGGCGGCGGCCGCGGTGATGGGGGTACTCGCGCTCGTCGACGTGTCGCACTGGGCACCCGCAGCGGTGTTCCTCGTCGTCGCCACGAGCGTGACCGTGGCGGACAACGGGCTCGCCTACACGTCGGTGGCCGAGGCAGCGGGGCCGTCGTGGTCCGGGCGGGCGCTCGGTGCGCAGAACACGGGGCAGTTCCTCGCGGCGAGCGCCGTCGGCCCCGGAGTCGGCGCGCTCGTCGGGGTGCTCGGCTTCGCGGCGTCGTTCGCGATCGTGGCCGCGCTGCCCTTGCTCGCGCTGCCGGTCGTCCCGCGCGCCGACGTCTCCCACGACTGACGCCCGGCGAGCCTCGGAAGCGAGGGCGCAGGGCTGGACCGCAAGACGCAACGTCGGCGACTCCTCGTAGAGCTGTACCGCTGCGAGGAGTCGCCGACGTTGCGTCCCGCGGAAGGGTCAGGCGGGGACCGCGGGGCCGACGGGCCAGCGCAGGAGCGCGGACGCGGGGGCACCGCTCGGCAGCGACGCGGCGTTCACGAGCACGAGTTCGGCGTCGGTCAGGACGATCGCCCGCACGAGCGCGCACACCGCCGGCACCTGCCCGAGCACCGTCGCACCGGCCGCCTGCTCGGGGGCGGTGGCGACCCACGGCGCGGCGTCGAGCGCGTACAGCGTCCGGTTGCCGAGGGCACCGGCGTCGAGCGCGACGACCGCGGCCCGCGCCTGCTGCAGCGCGGACACGACGGACCCGAGTCCGCTGACGCTCTCGTTGTCCCCACGACCCTCGTGCGTGCGGAGGAGGTCCTGCACGTCGTGCCGCCGCGATGCCAGGACCCGGGCGAGCGCGAGGTCCACGTGCTGCACGAGCGCCTTCTCGGACGCGTCGTCGGCACGCGGGTCGACGGCGACCTCGGTCACCAGTGCACGGGTCGACGTGGAGAGCTCCCCGCGCAGGAGCTCGCGGGCGCGGACGTCCCCGGCGAGCACGATCAGGCGGGGCGAGGTCGCGCGGACGGTCTCCTCGATCGCAGCGGCGACCTCACCGGCGGTCTGCTTCCAGATCTCCTCGGCGTGCTGGTGCCAGTGCGGCTGCTTCCACCCGGCGCCGGACTTCGCCTTGTGCAGGGTGTCGGTGCGGCCCTGCACGCGCTGTTCGTCCTCGGCGGCGCCGGTGGGCGCGTGCCCGAGCCGGTAGCTGCGGAACCCGCCGCCCTCGCGTCCGACGGTGACGACCAGGAACGGCAGGTCGAACGGCCGGTGCGCGAGCAGGGGCAGCAGGTCGGGGACGGCGCCGGTGCCGATCGACTCCTGTCCGTGCAGGTGCCCGGGCAGGACCTCGCTCAGCACGAGTTCGTCGTCGCGGACGAGCACGTAGCGGGCGACCGGGGCGGGGACACCCGGCTGCTCGACGAGCTCCTCCTCGATGATCTGCGCGGCACGCTCGGAGCACCCCTGCCCGGAGAGCGCGTCGGACACGGTCCGGCGCTGGAGCGCGGCGATGCGCCGGGGGTCCTCGCGGTTGCCGGACGCGTCGACGTACGCCCACGTCCAGGTGCCCGGCGTCTGGAGCGCCTGCGCGACCTCGGGCTGCAGGGCACTGGTCTCCCGGGTGGTCTGGGCCATCAGCGCTCGCCCTCCTCGTCGGTCTCGGTCGTGAAGACGGCATCGGAGCCCTCGTCGACGGCGGACCCGTCGTCCAGCAGGGAACCCTCACCCTCGCCGTCGTAGCCGGAGGCGGTGACCGTCTCGGCGTCGTCGGTGTCGTCGGGGACCGGTTCGGCCTGCCGGAACTCCTCGACGTGCGCGTTGCTGCCGTGCCCCTGGACGATGCTCTGCGCCTCGTGCGCGAGCTGGTCGTCGAGCTCGGGTCCGTGCGTGCTGTTCCCGCGATCGGTCATCGTCTGCCCCTCGTGCGTCAGTGCCGCCGACGACGCTGTCGGGCCGCCTGCGGCTTCGGTGTTCTGCGTGCTGGCCACGGTGCGCGCTCGGCACTGACCGCGTTCGGAGGTCGGAGCGAACACGCAGCCAGCCGTCGCTCCGGAGCCCGGCCACGATCCGGTCACGACCCGCCGTGAAGACTTCGTGAATGCACAGCATCACTCGGTTTCGTGCTTTGCTGGCTCCGACCCCGCTCAACGACGAACCGGAGCCGTGATGACACCCATCCCATCGAGAACCGTCCTGTCGCGACGGAACCTGCTCGGACTCGGACTCGGAACAGCTGCGGCGGGGTTGCTCGCCGGGTGCGCCGTGCCGGGGTCCACGAACGTCAACAAGGCTCCGCTGGTCCCCGCGGCCGCCGGTGGCGAGACGGTCCAGATCACCTACTGGGCGTGGCTGAAGGACCTGCAGAAGGTCTGCGACGTCTGGAACGCGAAGAACCCCCGCATCCAGGTCACCGCGAACTGGATCCCCGGCGGCAACTCGGGCGGGTACCAGAAGATGTACTCCGCGCTCGCGGCCGGCGGCGGTCCGGACATCGGGCAGGTCGAGTTCCGGCAGATCCCGGAGTTCATGCTCGCGAACGGCCTGGTCGACCTCGCCCGGTACGGCGCGAAGGACGTGCAGTCGAAGTACGACGAGGCAGCGTGGTCGCAGGTCGAGTTCGTCGACGGCGTCTACGGCATCCCGCAGGACACCGGCCCGATGGGCTTCTACTACCAGACCGCGATCCTCGAGCAGGCCGGCGGCCAGCCCCCGACGACGTGGGACGAGTGGCGCGACCTGGCCGACAAGGTGCGCGGGACGGGCACCGGGAACTACCTCGAGGTGTTCCCCGTCGCCGACGCCTCGCCCTTCGCCGCGTACGCGCAGCAGGCCGGCGCGCGTTGGTTCCGGACGGACGGCGACGCGTGGGTCGTCGACATGACCGACGACAAGACCATGATGGTCGCCGAGTTCTTCGACGGGGTGATCGACGACGAGCTCGTCGACACCAGCGCCGGGGCGTACTCCCCCGGCTGGTACGCGGCCGCAGCGAGCGGCAAGATCGCCGCCGTCACGAGCGCGAGCTGGGGTGACGCCCTCATCCAGTCCGTGCAGGGCGGCGAGGGCAAGTGGAAGGTCGCGCCGATGCAGACGTGGGGCGACACCGGCTACGGCTCGAGCTCGATCGGCGGTTCGACCGCCGCCGTGCTGGCGAACGCGAAGCACCCGAAGGAGGCGCTCGAGTTCATCACGTGGATGACCACCTCGAAGGAGGGCGTCGACGCGATGATCAAGTACTGCGGCATCGGGTGGTCGCCGGCCAAGGACTACATCGGCGCTGCGCGGCAGCAGCCGTCCGAGTGGTTCTCCGGGCAGGACTACAACGAGGAGGTCTTCGCCCCCTCGGCCAAGGAGCAGAACCTGGAGTGGTCGTGGTCACCCGTGACCCAGTCGGCCTTCACCAGCCTGCAGAACCAGTTCCGCCGCAAGCTCACCGGTGGGCTGAAGCTCACCGACGCCGTCGAGCTCGCCCAGCAGGAGATCGTCCAGTCCTTCAAGGACAAGGGCCTCAGCGTCAGGACCGCACGATGACCGCCACCCAGCCCGGATCCGGCTTCCGCACGAGCACGAAGGCCACGAGCGCCCAGAAGCGCGCCCCGTGGATCCTCCTCGCCCCGTTCCTCGCCCTGTTCGTCCTGACGTTCATCATCCCGATCATCAGTGCGCTCTTCCAGAGCTTCACGACCGTCGACCGCGAGGGCCTGTTCGGCGAGGACGGTGTCACCGGCCGCTTCGCCGGCTTCGACAACTACGTCACCGCCCTGAACGACGCCGGCTTCGTCGGCTCGATCTGGCGCATGCTCCTGTTCGGCATCGTGCAGGTGCCGGTGATGATCGTCCTCTGCACGATCCTCGCGCTGCTGCTCGAGTCGGCGAGCGCCCGCTGGCCCGCCTTCTTCCGCGCGGTCTACTTCATGCCGTACGGCGTCCCCGGCGTCATCGCGACGATCCTGTGGTCGTTCCTCTACGTGCCCGGCCTGTCCCCCATCGTGTCGCTGCTGCAGTCGATGGGGCTGCAGCCGGACTTCCTCGGCGCGAACAGCGTGCTGTGGTCGATCGCGAACATCGTCACGTGGACCTACACGGGCTACAACATGCTCATCATCGTGGCGCAGCTCAAGTCGATCCCGGGCGAGGTCTACGAGGCCGCGAAGATGGACGGCGCGAACGCCTTCCAGGTCGCGTGGCGGATCCAGATCCCGCTCATCGCGCCGGCCCTGGTGCTCACGACGGTCTTCTCGATCATCGGCACGCTGCAGCTCTTCGCCGAGCCGCAGATCCTGTCGACGGTCGCGCCCGCCATCGACACCGAGTACACGCCGAACTACGCCGCGTACACGAACGCCTTCGCGTTCAACGAGTACGGCGTCGCGAGCGCGCAGGCCGTGATCATCGCGCTGGCCGCGTTCATCCTGTCGTTCGCGTTCCTCGCGCTGACGAACCGCGCGCCGAAGAACGAGCGCGACCAGAAGAGGCGGGCCAAGCGCGACGGCCTGGAGGCGCGGCGTGCGCTCCAGACGCGCGGCACGTCCGCCACCGGGTCGCGACCCGCCACCGGCGTCGCGAACCGCAGCACGACCAACGGAGCCGCACCGCGCCTCCAGACCGGCAGCAGCCAGCAGAACGGAACGAAGGGGGCGGAAGCATGACCAGTGAAGCCATCGAGGCGCCGGTGACCAAGCGGGCCGCCGAGCCCGTCGACACCACGTCGATCACGGCGCACCAGCGCCGGAAGCTCGACCGCTCCCCGCGCTCGCAGATCGTCGTGACCGCCATCCTGGTCATCGTCGCGGTCTACTTCCTCGTGCCGCTGTACTGGGTCGTCATCGCGGCGACGAAGACCACCGGTGCCCTGTTCGCGACGAACGGGTTCTGGTTCGGCGGCGAGTTCGCGCTGTTCAGCAACATCCAGCAGGTGTTCTCGTACGACGGCGGCATCTTCGTCCGATGGATCGCGAACAGCATCCTGTACTCGGGCGTCGGCGCGGTCCTCGCGACCTACTTCGCCGCCGCCGGCGGGTACGCGCTCGCGAAGTACGAGTTCCGCGGGCGGCAGCTCGTGTTCGGCACGATCCTCGGCGGCGTGCTCGTGCCGGGGACCGCGACCGCGCTGCCGCTGTTCCTGCTCTTCTCGACGATGGGCCTGACCGACACGTACTGGAGCGTGCTCATCCCGAGCCTGGTCTCGCCGTTCGGGCTGTTCCTGTGCCGGGTGTACGCGGCGGCCTCGGTCGACACGGCACTGCTCGAGCAGGCACGCATCGACGGCGCGGGCGAGCTGCGGATCTTCCACACGATCGTGCTCCGGCAGATGACCCCGGCACTCGTGACCGTGTTCCTGTTCCAGGTCGTCGGCATCTGGAACAACTTCTTCCTGCCGCTCATCATGCTGGCGGACCAGAAGCTCTACCCGATCACACTGGGACTCAACAACTGGCGGGCACAGGTCGATCGTCTGCCAGAGTTCTACCAGCTCACCACCGGCGGCGTGCTCGTCTCGGTGATCCCGCTGGTGATCGCGATCATCGTCCTGCAGCGCTTCTGGCGCGGGGGCCTCACGGAAGGATCGGTCAAGGGTTGACCATCGCTGCTCACTCCCCCTCCACCTCGTCCACGCCCGAGCCCGACGGGCGCGATGCGCTCGCGGCACTCGCCTCGACCGCGCCGGGCTCGGCCACCCGGCTCGCGCCGAGGGCCTGGCTCCACACGGACGCGCCCGCCCTGTCGCTCGACGGGGAGTGGGACTTCCGGTGGTCGCCGGTCGCGGACGTCCCGCTCCCCGGGGTGGAGGCGGAGTGGGGCAGCCTCCCCGTGCCGTCGCACTGGGTCCTGCACGGGCACGGTGCGCCCAGCTACACGAACCTGCAGTACCCGTTCCCGATCGACCCGCCGCACCCGCCGGAGGAGAACCCGACCGGCGACCACCGACGCACGTTCTCGCTCCCCTCGTCCTTCGACGGCGCGGCCCGCGTGCTGCTGCGCTTCGACGGTGTCGAGTCGCACTTCCGGGTGTGGCTGAACGGATCCCTGGTCGGGTGGTCGACCGGCTCGCGGCTCGCCACCGAGTTCGACGTGACCGACCTGCTGCGCCCCGGCACCAACGAACTGCTCGTCCGGGTGCACCAGTGGTCGGCGGCCTCGTACCTCGAGGACCAGGACCAGTGGTGGCTGCCCGGCATCTTCCGGAGCGTCACGCTGCTCGCGCGACCGACCGCGCCGATCGACGACGTGTTCGTCCGCGCCGGCTGGACCTCGACGCTCGGTGAGGCCGCGACCGCGGGCACGGCGGCGTCCGGACGACCCGAGACCGGTACGGGGACGATCACGTTCCCGACGCTCGACGCCGCGTTCCCGGTGCGCTTCCGGGTGCCGGACCTCGGCGTCGACGTCACGTGGGCCTCGGCAGACGAGGTCGCACCGATCGCGCTCGAGGGCGTCGAGCCGTGGAGCGCCGAGGTCCCGAAGCTGTACGACGCGACCGTGTCGACCGGAACCGACGCCGGCGGCCGTGCGGGCGGCGAGACCGTCTCGCTGCGCCTCGGCTTCCGCACGGTGTCGATCGAGGGCGACCGCTTCCTGGTGAACGGCGAGCGCGTCGTGTTCCACGGGGTGAACCGGCACGAGACCCACCCCGTGCGGGGCCGCGTCTTCGACGAGGAGCACGCCCGCGCGGACATGGCGCTCATGAAGCGGAACAACGTCAACGCGATCCGCACCTCGCACTACCCGCCGCACCCGCGTGTGCTCGACCTTGCCGACGAGCTCGGGTTCTGGGTGGTCCTGGAGTGCGACCTCGAGACGCACGGATTCCTGTTCACCGACTGGGTCGGGAACCCCTCGGACGACCCGGCCTGGCGCGACGCCTACCTCGACCGCATCGCGCGGACCGTCGAGCGGGACAAGAACCACGCGTCGATCGTGATGTGGTCGCTCGGCAACGAGTCCGGCACCGGTCGGAACCTGGCGGCGATGTCGCAGTGGGTGCACGACCGCGACGCCGAGCGCCCCGTGCACTACGAGGGCGACTACACCGGCGCCTACACCGACGTGTACTCGCGGATGTACCCGACGCTGCAGGAGACCGAGTCGATCGGCGGCGGCCCGGAGACCCCGCTGCTCGGGTGCGGTCCGGCCGAGGCCGCGCGGCAGCGGTCGAAGCCGTTCCTGCACTGCGAGTACGTCCACGCGATGGGCAACGGGCCCGGGCAGATCCAGGAGTACGAGGACCTGGTCGACCGGTACCCGCGCCTGCACGGCGGGTTCGTGTGGGAGTGGCGGGACCACGGGCTGCTCGCGAAGACCGCGACGGGCGAGGACTACTACGCCTACGGCGGTGACTTCGGCGAGGTCGTGCACGACGGCAACTTCGTGATGGACGGCCTCGTCCTGCCCGACGACACCCCGACGCCCGGCCTGGCGGAGTTCGCAGCCGTCGTCGCCCCGATCCGCTTCTCGGTGTCGGACACCACCGTGCTCGTCGAGAACCGGTACCACTCGGCCTCGACCGCGGGGCTGCGGTTCCGGTGGACGCTGTCGCGGAACGGCGTCGAGGAGGCGAGCGGTCGCTTCACCCCCGGGGTCGTCGCGGCCCGGCGGTCAGCGACCTTCCCGGTGCCCGACGAGGTCCTCGCGGCCGCTGCGGACACCGACTCCCTGGCGCCCGGCGACGAGCTGTGGTTCGACGTGATGGCGGAACTGGCGGGGCCGACGGCGTGGGCGGACACCGGCCACGTCGTCGCACGCACGCAGCGGCTCGTGGCGAGCCGCGCGGCGGACGTGCCACGGGCCTCCCGGCAGGGCTGGGACGGCGACCGTCTCGGCGAGGGGACCTTCACCGCGCGCGGCGACCTGGTGTCCTGGAAGGGGCTCGAGGTGGCTGGGCCGCGCCTGGAGCTGTGGCGTGCGCCGACGGACAACGACAGCCTCGCCTCGCAGGGCGGCTACGAGACGGCCGACCCGGTGCTCACGAAGGGCGTCGGCGACCCGCACGCCCCGGCGTCCGCGGTCCGCTGGCGCGAGCGTGGGCTCGACCGGCTGACGCACCGACTCGTGTCCGTGACCCGGACCGGGCACGGGCTGGAGCAGCGGGTCCGGGTGGCGGCGGCGAACAGCGGGTGGGGCGTCGACGTCACGCACCGCTGGACGCTGACCGACGACGGGCTGCTGCTGCAGACCGACGCGGTGCCGTTCGGGGCGTGGGACGTGACCTGGCCGCGGATCGGCGTGCGGTTCGACCTGCCGGCGTCGGTGCTCGACGGTGATGCCTCGTGGTTCGGGACCGGGCCGGCGGAGTCCTACGCGGACTCGTCGCGCGCAGCTCGGGTCGGGCGGTTCAGCGCACCGGTGCGCTCGCTGACGGTGGACTACTCGATGCCGCAGGAGACCGGGCACCGACCCGCCCTGCGCGCCCTGTCGGTGGGTTCCTTCACGGTGTCGACCGTGGGGGCGCACCGCGCGGGCTTCACGCTCTCGCCGTGGACCGCTCAGGAGCTCGGGCGCGCGATGCACCCGTACGAGCTGCCGACGCCGGAGCACGCGTACCTGTACCTCGACGCGGCGCAGCACGGGCTGGGGTCGCGGGCGTGCGGGCTCGACGTGCTGCCGGAGCACCAGCTGTGGCCGCAGGCGTTCTCGTGGAGCGTGGTGCTGGGGTAGCGAGGGCGGGCGGGGCGGGCGGCGCTCGCGTCGGCCGCCCGCTCGGGTCGAATCACGGAACCGACATCGAACCAGCTCCTGGGCCGGGTTCGATGTCGGTTGCGTGGTTCGGTGGCGAGCGCCCCGCCAGCAGGAGGAGCTGACGGGAGCGGTCGGCTCGGGTTTGCACCAGGGAGTCGATGTCCCTCGCGAGGTCGCGGGACGTCTACGGCTGCGCCCTGGTGGCAGATTCTCGCGGCGCTCGGTCAGTTGCAGGCTCCCGCGGCATTCGACTTCAGACACATCTGCCACCGCCCCCTTGACTCTCCTGGTACATCACGTTTCACTGATCACATGCAGGTGTCTGGTCTTGCCCTCGTGTTCAGCGGCGTCGTCATCGGAGTCGTGGGCGAACTTGCCGCCCGTGGCACGCTCGGCCCCAACGGCGCAGCCGGCATACGCATCAAGTCGGTCATGAAGTCGGACGCGGCATGGCGAGCTGGCCATCGTGCGGCCAGGCTGTGGCTCGATGGCGCAGGGCTCTGCTTCGTGGGCGGTGGCTTGTTGAACGCGTTTGCGACGAGAGCTGTCGCGGACCCCGCCGTCCTCATCGGGATGGCGGCGGGTCTGGCGTTGGTCGTTGCGGGCTCGGTCTTCGCAAGCCGAGCGGCACGCCGCTGCGACGAGTGTTGACCATTCAGGACGACCTCTGCGGCGGCCTCTCGAGACGCCGGACGAGTCCCTTCACCAACTGATACAGGACGACATCATGAAGAGAATCATCGCAACGGTCGCGCTCGGCGCCACCATCGCCGCAGCGGGCTTGTCCACGGCCGCAGCTTCCCAGCCGCGGATGTACACGGACGAGCAGATCGTGCGCGGTCTCATCTTCGGTCAGGGCGAGCTGGCGCACGAGATCGATACCGAGGTGCGCCTGCCCGACAGCTTGACGGCCGTTGACCGGAAGAACTACGAGCGGTTCACCGATCACATCGTCGACGATGTCCTCCACAACACCTCCTACGAGACTGCTGAGGCTCTCGACAAGGTGCAATCGGGCGACCCGTACGAAGTCCTCGACGGTTTCTCCGGTCTCCGAGACGCCTTCTCCTCTTCCCTCCGATCGAATTACCCGGAAGCAATCGAGGCCGGGGCTCGAGATGACTCTGCACGCGTCTGCGGTCCGACAGTCTGCGCCGCGGCACTCGTCCTGGCGATCGCCGTCGGGACCGTGATAGCCGGAGTGAACTTCAACGTCGCTGGAAACGTGAACATCGTAGTCAACCAGAACGGCCTCTGGACCAACAACGGAGTGTGGAACTCGCGCATGACGACAACCTCGACCGAAGGCCTTCCGACTGCGGACCCGTCGAAAGTTGCGGAGCACTATCCTCATCTCCGCGAGACGGAAGTTGCCGCTCGCCTCGCTGCCCTCTTCGCATAAGGGATGCGAGTCCGCCAACTCGCCCCGACCTTCGTGGTCGCCGCCGTCAGCTGCGCCGGATGCATCCTTCTCGGCCTGCTCTCGTTCCTCGGGAACAAAGCGCCGCAGACTGTCAGCGACCCTTCCGGGAACGGCATCGCCACTCGCACCGTTGCGCAGGTCTTCCGCCAGGGCTGGGGCTTCTTCACGAGGGACGCGCGGGAGGACATCGTACGAGTCGCTCACTTGCAAAGGGACCGATGGACCGTCGACGAGGGCAATGTGACGTCCGCGCAAGAGAATGCCTTCGGGTTGTCGAGGCGTTCACGTAACTTCGACCAAGATCTCTCGTACTTGCTGGAGAGTCTGCCGAACAACGCCCCCTGGTCTCCATGCCACAACGTGCGGCAGCCCGCCACTTGCGTCGAAGCAGCTCGAACCTCGCGAGTTCCGGAAGTGTCGATGCACAGCTCATCGAAAGCTCTCTGCGGCGAACTCTTGCTGATCCGACAGCCACCTGTCCCTCTTGCCTTCGCGGATTTCCGCACTCCGCCGCCCGGGTCCATCACAAGGCTGCACGTATGATGCACCGGAAGCTGAGCGACGCCGCAGGAGGGCTCGGCGCGGCGATCCTCCGCTACTGGGCAAGGTCACCCCACGGGTTGCAGCTCACCGTCGCGCGGTCCGTGCTGGCACTCTCGACCGCTCTCGTCCTCGCGGCAAACGACACATCGGTCCTGTTGCACGATCCCTCCACGCCGGGGCTGAGGCCATCGAACTGCACGGGGCTCGCAGCTCTCGGAGCGTTCTGCCTCGATGAGTCGGCTGATGCGGAGGTCGTCCGCTGGCTGCTCGTCCTGCTGTGCGTCCCCACGCTCATCGGCGCTGTACCCGGGCTGGCCGCACCGCTACATGCTTACGCCGCGTTCACTCTTGCGTCCAACACAGTCGGCATCGAAGGCGGCGATTACCTGACCGCGAGCGTCACCGCCGTGCTCGCACTGGTGTGCGTGACTGACTGGCGGCCATTCGGGTGGCCGCCGCGCAGTTCAGCAACTCCAGCCCTTCGTCACGTCCCGAGTCAAATCCTGCTCGTCACGCTCAAGGTGCAGCTGGCGTACGTCTACCTGGAAGCGGCCGTCGTGAAGCAGACACACCCGATATGGGCTGACGGCAGCGCACTCTGGTTCTGGCTACAGCAGCCGAATTTCGGAGCTCGCCCGGAGATCCGCTCCGTTCTCGGGTCCGCGTTCTCCCATGCTCCGCTTCTTCAGTCCGCTACTTGGGGCGTCATTGTGACGGAGTACGTGCTCGCGTTCTCTGTATTGGCCGCGAGACGTCGGAACGTGCGTCTGATGACACTGGCACTGTCCGCCACCATGCATCTCGTCTTCGCTCTGGTGCTGGGGCTCGTCACGTTCGCAATTTCGATGATCGGCGTCGTGCTTCTGGTCACGTGGCGCTCTGCAGACGCAATGCCGTGGTCGCTGTACCGCGCCGTCCGCACGACCCCGCCCCGACCAATTCGTCCTGACAGGCACATCGAGCGTCCCCTCCTGGTCGCCCTTCGTCGAGATCGGGGGACCTCGACACCTCCAGCCGAGGGGTGAAGGGCGGCGGGCAGCTCGTAGCGCGGTTTGCTCGCGCACAACCGAAGGCACCCCGCACCACGGAACTCCGTGGCGCGAGGTTCTTCCGGTTGTGCGGGGTGCGTGGGGCACGCTGCGCGGCCCCCGCCCCGAGCTACTCGCCGGCGGCGAGGGCGCGCAGTGCCTCGGGGTCCGACGCGTCGAGGAACTCCGTCAGGCGCTCGGGCTCGCCCGGCTCCTCGATCGCCGACGCCGCGCGACGCAGGGCGAACAGCGCCCGGAGCACGCCACGGTTCGGCTCGTGCGACCACGGCACCGGCCCGGCACCGCGCCACCCCGCCCTCCGCAGGGCGTCCAGGCCCCGGTGGTACCCGACACGGGCGTAGGCGTAGGACTCCAGGGTCGCACCCCGCTCCCAGGCCTCGTCGGCGAGGAGCGCCCACGCCAGGCTCGAGGACGGGTGCGACAGGACGACGCTCGACACGGGGGCGTCGGCGGCGAGGGCGGCGGTCACCTCGGGCTCCTCCGGCAGCAGGGTCGCGGGGTTCGCGGTCGGGTTCGGCAGCAGGTTCTCCGGCATGCCCCAAGCCTGTCACCTCTTGTCCTCCGGCGGCGTCAGCCCTACGGTGGGTGACACCTCGTCGTCACGCGGGGCCGCCGGGGCGGGAGACCGACCGGCAGCACGGGTGGCGGACACGGGGGTCCCCCGACGGAACGAGCAGCCGTGCAGTCGATCACCGGTACCGCGCAGTCCTCGCGCTGACACCGTGATCGTCGCGCCCCGTCGGGCGCTGCCGCGTCGCTGACCCCTCCGGTCGCCGCGGGTCCGGTGTCGTGCGCCCAGCTCACGATCCGGGAGGCACACCCATGCCCGCAACACCGTCCGTCGTCCTCGACGACCTCACCTTCACCTGGCCCGACGGCTCCGTCGCGCTCGACCACCTCACCACCGGCTTCGGACGTGGCCGCACCGGTCTGGTCGGGAGGAACGGGGCAGGCAAGTCCACGCTCGTCCGGCTCGCCACGGGGCAGCTCCACCCCACGACCGGGTCGATCCGCACCTCCGGCCCGGTGGACCACCTGCCCCAGCGGCTGCACGCCCGCCCCGGAGACACCGTGGCGGACCTGCTCGGCGTCGGGAGGACGGTCGCCGCGCTGCGGGCCGTCCTCGCCGGTGACGCGAGCGAGGAGCGGCTCGACGCGGTCGGCGACGACTGGGACGTCGAGGAACGCGCCGCCGCCGCGCTGGTATCCGTGCCGGGGCTGGACGGCGACGACCTCGACCGCCCCGTGACGACGCTCTCCGGCGGGCAGGCCGTGCTCACCGCCGTGGCGGGCATCCGGATGCGCCGGGCCCCGATCGTGTTCCTCGACGAACCCACGAACAACCTCGACCGCGGCGCCCGGGCGGCGCTCTTCGACCTCGTCGACCGGTGGACGGGGACGCTCGTGCTCGTCAGCCACGACCGTGAGCTCCTCGAACACGTCGACGAGACCGTCGAGCTGCGGTCGGGATCGGCCACGGTGTTCGGCGGGACGTTCAGTGCGTACGAGGAACACCTCGCCGTGCAGCAGGAGGCGGTCGCCCGCGAGGTCCGGGTCGCCGAGCAACGGCACCGCGCAGAGAGACGGCAGCGCATCGAGGCCGAGACGACGATCGCGCGCCGGGCGAGGGCGGGCGAGCAGGCCGGCCGCTCGATGGCGAGGATCCTGGCGAACGAGCAACGGAAGAAGGCGCAGGAGACCGCCGGTCGGCTGCGGGTCGCCCACGGGTCGGCCGAAGCGCAGGCGCGGGCGGCGGTGCAGGAGGCCGAGCTGCGCCTCCGTGACGACGAGTCGCTGCACGTCACGCTGCCCGATCCGCAGGTCCCCGCGTCGAGGCGCATCGCGACCGTCACCGTGCGCGGCCGGTCGGTGGTCGTGCAGGGTCCCGAGCGCATCGCGGTCACCGGCGCGAACGGCGTCGGCAAGACCACGTTGCTCGAACAGCTCGTGGGGGCGCCCGAGGCGCGCGCGCATCCGCTGCCCGAGACCTCAGCGGTTCCGCACGCCGACCGGATCGGGTACCTGCCGCAGCGACGTGACGCGCTCGACGACGGCGCGACGGTGCTCGCGAACCTGCGCCGGGCAGCTCCCCACGTTCCCGACGCCGAGCTCCGCAACCAGCTCGCTCGGCTCCTGGTCCGCGGGGACACCGTCGACCGCCCGGTCGCGTCACTGTCGGGCGGTGAGCGCTTCCGGGTGGCATTGGCGACCCTGGTGCTCGCGGACCCACCGCCGCAGCTGCTGGTGCTCGACGAGCCGACGAACGACCTCGACCTGACGAGCGTCGACCAGCTCGTGGACGCGCTCCGGGCGTTCCGCGGTGCCCTCGTCGTCGTCAGCCACGACGAGCGGTTCCTCGACCGCATGGCGCTGACGACGAGGATCGAGCTCGGGTGACGGGGTCAGCGCTTCCGGGTCGGACGGATCGCGAGCGACTCGATCGTGCCCCGCTCCGGCAGGTCGACCACGGTCCGGACGGCCGCGGCGACGTCCTCCGGCGCCAGGTAGTAGGCGGTGTCGTAGTCCTCGCCGAGCTTCTCGGTCAGCGCCCGCTGCATGTCGGAGTCCGTCCGGCCCGGGTGCACGCTCGACACCCGGATGCCGTTGCCCCGTTCCTCTTCGCGCAGGGCGTCGGCGAAGGCCCGGAGTGCGAACTTCGACGCCGCGTAGACCCCACCGCCCGGGCCGGCGGTGAGCCCGGACCCGCTGTTGATCGGCACGACGATGCCCCGCGCTGCCCGGAGCGCGGGGAGCGCCCGACGCGTGAGCTCGGCGACCGCGAAGACGTTCGTGGCGAACACGGTCTCCCAGACCTCGCGCGGGGTGTCCGCGACGCGGGTGCCCTGCTCGACCCCGGCGCTGTGCACGAGGACGTCGAGCGACGCCGGCAGCTCCGGCACGTCGCCGGCGCCGAGGTCACCGACGAACGGTGCCGCGCTCGGCAGCTCGTCCACGAGCGCGCCGACCGCGTCGGCGGAGCGTCCGCCGACCAGGACGTGGTGGGTGCGTCCGAGCTCGAGCGCGATCGCGCGGCCGATCCCGCGGGTGGCCCCGGTGACGAGGGCGGTCGGACGGTCTGCGGCAGGTGCGGTGTCGGTCATGCGTCCACCATACGGAGGGGGCGTGACGGGCCGGTGCCGTGCCTCCAGGCTGTGAACGACGGGGCCCGCCGGGCGGGCTGTGCAGGACCGGCCGGCCGCCCGCTCAGTCCTTCGTGCGCCCCGCGCTCTCGCGGATCCTGATGCCCTCGAGCACGTCCTTGGCGCGCTGCTCCTCCTGCTTGTCGATCTGCCGGGTGTCGCGCTCGGGGAGCTGGATGTCCTCCTCGGCCCGGATGCCCGCCTGCAGCTCGCGCCCGCGTTCGATCTCCGCGTCGAACTCGGCGCCGAACAGCAGCGCGTTGTTCGTGATCCAGATCCACAGCAGGAACACGATGACGCCACCGAGGGAGCCGTACGTGGCGTTGTAGTTCGAGAAGTTCCCGACGTAGAACCCGAACCCGACGCTCGCCACGATCCAGATGGTGATGGCGACGAGCGAGCCGCCGCTCACCCACCGGAACTTCGGCTGGCGGACGTTCGGCGCCCAGTAGTACAGCACCGCGACGATGACGATCATGATCGCGAGCAGGATCGGCCACTGCACGATGAGCAGCACGGTGGCCGTGACGTCGCCGAGGCCGACGAGGTCGCCGAAGGCCCGGGCGAGCGGCCCGGAGACGAGCACGAGGAGTCCGATCACCAGCATCACGACGGTGAAGACCGTGACGCCGAGCATGGTCGGTCGGAGCTTCCAGATCGGCCGGCCCTCGCGGACGTTGTAGATGCGGTTCATCGCCCGGCCGAACGCCCCGACGAAGCCCGAGGCGGACCACAGCGCGCCGAGCACACCGACGATGAACGTGATCGGCGCCGCGGGCGAGCGCACGAGTCCCTCGACCGGGTCGCGGAGGAGGTCGGCCACCTGTCCACCACCGACGTTCGTGACGACGTCGAGCAGGGTGTCGATCGTGTCCCGCGGGTTCGACACCAGGCCGAGGATCGAGACGATCGCCAGCAGACCCGGGAAGAGTGCGAGCACCGTGTAGTACGTCAGGCTCGCGGCGAGGTCGGTGCACTGGTCGCTGGTGAACTCCCGCAGGGTCTTCTTCAGCGTGTACGTGAACGACGGCTTCGTGAGGTCGGTCGGGCTGTCCGGCTTGCGGGGGTCGTCCGGCTCCGGCTTGTGCTGCATGTCCCGCTCGAGGCTCTTGTCCTTGCGCGCCATGGTCTAGCCCTTCGCCTTCGCGAGGGCCTTCGCCGTCGCCTTCGACCGCTTCGCGGCCTGCTTCCGGTTCGCCGTCGCGCGGCGCTGCACGGCCGCAATCCCCGCGCGCTGCTTGACGCGGTTCTTGTGCACGGGGTCGCGCTCGAGCGACTCCTCGGCCGCCTTGCGACGGGCCTTCCGCCCCTTGCGACCACCGCGCGCCTGGTCGGCGTCGGGCTCGCCACGCGCGCCGAACGGCAGGAGCGCGGTGAACGCCGTCGAGGCGGCCGGCTTGTCGAGGTGGCCGGCGTCGGTCCGTCCGATGCGTGCGCCGAGGACGATCGCCGCGATCCCCGTCGCCGCGGTGATGCCCATCGCGATGAGCGGGGTCGGGTCGCGGTGCCACCGCTGCCTGGCCTTCGCCACCGCGAGCCGCGTGCGGGCGGGGACGTCGGAGCGCCGCCTGATCTCGCTGACGCTGTCGGTCAGGCGCTCGCGCGTGCGCACGTTCGCGAGCTCGAGCTCGGGGATGCTGTCCTTGGCCATGCTTCGTGCCTACCAGTCGGTGCCCGGCACCGCACCGAGGAGCCGCGGTCCACGGTCCACTGCCGCCCACTCAGGATCGATTGATCTCCGGTATCTCATACTTCACTGGTGCTCGCCTCTCCCGCTGACATCGACCACCGCCCCGACGACGGATTCCCCGTCTTCCGCACATCGACCGCTGAGCGCCGGCGCACCGCGGTCCTGACCGCCGGCACGCTCGTGCTCGCTGTCGGAGTGGTGCTCGCCGTCGCCGAGGTCCTGCCGGTGCTCGACGGGTGGGTGCTCCCGACCGCGCTGGTCGCGCTGACGGCGGTCTTCCTCGCGAGCGGCCGCCGCTCGGCTGCGGTCGGGTCGACGAACACGGCACACGCGTGGGCGGGGTGGGCCGGGCTGACGGCGGGCCTGGCCGTGGCCGGTCTCGTCGACCTCGCCGGGTACGGCGGCGCGCTCGTCGCGGTGCTGCTCGTGGTCCTGGTGGTCGAGGCCGCGATCGCCCTCTGGTTCCGGTCGCCCGTGCACCTCGTGGTCGTGCAAGCACTCGCTGTCGTCTGGGGCGTCGTCGCCCACGTGTTCGGCACCGTGCCCTGGGCAGTCCTCGTGGCGGGGCTCGCCGGGGCATGGTGGGTGCGCCACGTCGGCCCCTCGCGGTCGGTGGTCGTCGGGACCACGATCGTCGTGCCCGTCGCCGTGGCCCTCGTCGTGCACCCGTTCACCCACACCGGCGCGGCGGTCGACACCGCGGACGTCGCCGTCCTCACCGGCGCGGTCGCGGCCGCTGCCACCGCAGCCGCGGTCGTCGGCCGCTCCCGGCCGGTCTCGACCGTCTGGAGCACCACCCGCCGGACCGTGACCGTGGTGCTCGTCCTCCAGGTCCTCACCGGAGCCGTGCCGGCGGTCGCGGTCGCCCTGGCGCCGTCGTCGTCGGCCTGGCCGTCCCTCCTGCTGGCGACCGCCACCCTCGCCGTCTGCGCTGCCGTGGTGGCGCTCCGCGCGACCCGGTCGGGGGTCGTCACGGTGCTCCTCCTCACCGTGCTGCAGCTGGCGGAGGTCGCGGCGGCGACCGTGTCGGGGACGGCAGCGGCGACGTCCGTGGGGCTCGGTGGGCTGCTCGCGCTGGCAGTGGTCACGCTGGTCCGGTGCGGACGTGCGTCGTCGTGGCTCGGCGTCCTGGTGGTCCCGCCGCTGTGGGCGGCGCTCCTCGGCGTACCGACCTGGGGGACCGCCGTCGTCTGGTGTGCCACGGGCGCGGTCGTCGTCCTGACGCTCGCCTCCGGCCGGGGCGTCCGACGATGAACGGGCGGTCGACGAAGACGGGGCAGCCGACGATGACGGAGCAGACCACGACGACGGGCCGGACCTCCCGGCGCCGGTTCCTGGCGGCCGGACTGGGCGTCACGGCCGCCGCGGCGGCGACGGGGGCCGTCCTCACCGGTCGGCCCGGTCCGGGTGACGACCCGCACGACGGACCCCGACGGCCGACCGTCCGGACCGATGCACTGACCGACACGACCGAGTACGACTACGTCGTGGTCGGCGCGGGTGCCGGCGGTGTCCCGCTGGCGGTCCGGCTCGCCGAGGCCGGGCACAGCGTCCTCGTCCTCGAGGCGGGTCCAGCAGCGACCGACCCGGACGTCTACTCGGTCCCCGCCTTCCACCTCTTCGCCTCGAGCGACCCGCAGATGAGCTGGGACTTCTGGGTCCGGCACTACACCGACACCGACGCGCACGGGTCGGCCTTCGTCCGCGAGCGCGACGGTGTCCTGTACCCGCGCGCCTCGACCCTGGGCGGGTGCACGGCGCACCACGCCCTGCTCATGCTCGCGCCCGAGTCCGACGACTGGGACCGGATCGGCCGCGCCACCGGCGATCCGAGCTGGAACGCGTCCGTCATGCAGCGGTACCAGGACCGCGTGCGGGAGTGGCTGCCGATCGAGACCTCGCCGGCCGCGATCCTGACCGAGGACTCGACCCTCGCCCGCATCGTGACCGCGGCGCTCGTCGAGACCGGGCACCTCGCCCCGCCGGCGTCGGACGTCGACGTGGAGCACGGCGCGGTCGGCGGGACCCTGCTCGACCCGAACGACCCGCGCGGCATCGAGGCGTACCGCGAGGGGACCTTCCTCGTCCCGCAGTCGACGCGGGACGGTCGTCGCTACGGCACCCGGGAGCGACTGCTCGAGGCGGCCCCGAGGCTCGAGGGGCGACTCGCGGTCCAGACGGACGCACTCGTCGAGCGGATCACCTTCGACACCTCCGGCGAGACGCCGCGCGCCACCGGGGTCGAGGCCGTCGTCGCGCCCTACCAGTACGGCGCCAGTCCGCTGCGTCGCAGGCTCGACCCCACCGTACGGGACCGCGCACGCGTCCACGTGACGGCGAGACGCGAGGTGGTCGTCGCGACCGGCGCCTTCAACACGCCGCAGCTGCTGATGCTCTCCGGCGTCGGGCCGGCAGCGCACCTCCGGCAACACGGCGTGGACGTCGTCGTGGACGCCCCCGGCGTGGGCGGCAACCTGCAGGACCGCTACGAGATGACCGTCGTCACGGAGTACGACCGGCCGTTCTCCGTCCTCGAGGGGAAGACGTACGGCCGACCCGGCGACCCCGGGCTGCGGGACTGGCGCTCGGGGGACCCGAACGCGCTCTACCGGTCGAACGGGATCCTGGTCGGGATCAAGCAACGCGTCCCGGACGGCAGCCCGCACCCCGAACTCTTCGTGTTCGGCGCGCCGTCGGGCTTCACCGGCTACCGACCGGGCTTCGCCGAGGACGGCCTCCGGGGTGGGGACCACTTCAGCTGGGCCGTCATCCGGGGCTACCAGCAGAGCATGGACGGCACCGTCCGGCTCCGGAGCGCCGACCCGACCGAGCCACCGGCGATCAACTTCCGGTACTTCGACGACGGCGGGGACTCCCCCGGGGTACGGCAGGACCTGCGTGCCGTCCGCGAGGGCATCGAGCGGGCACGCCGGATCACGGCCACCGCGCACCGACTGCGGTTCGGGGATGCCACGACGGACCGGGAGGTCTTCCCCGGGGCGGCGAAGCGCGGCGACGACCTCGACGCCGCCATCCGCGCCGACGCCTGGGGCCACCACGCGAGCTGCACCGCGCGGATGGGCCGCGACGGTGACCCGCACGCCGTGCTCGACAGCGACTTCCGCGTGCGTGGCACGGCGGGTCTCCGCGTCGTCGACGCCTCGGTCTTCCCGTCCATCCCCGCTCTCTTCCCCCTCATGACGATCTTCGCGGTGTCCGAACGCGCGGCCGACCAGATGCTGCACGACGCCCGCACCGACGACCAGGAGCGCCGACCGTGACCGTGTACCACCCCCTCGCGACCGACGACCTGCCCGAGGAGTGCGCGGTCGCCGTGGTCGGCTCCGGCTTCGGCGCATCCGTCGCCGCGACCCGGATCGCGCAGGCGTCCAGCGGTGCCGACACCGGCGGGGTCGTCATCGTCGAACGCGGCGACGAGTGGCTCCCCGCGGACTTCCCGACCGACTTCGCCGCCGTCCGCCGCGCGGTCCGGAGCCGTCGCAACCCGCTCGGCCTGTTCGACCTGCGTCTCGGCGCCGACGTCGACCGGCTCACCGCGAACGGGCTCGGTGGCGGTTCGCTCATCTACGCGAACGTGCTGCTCGAGGCTCGACCCGAGGTGTTCGACGACCACTGGCCGGCCGGCATCGACGCGGCCGCGCTGCAGCCGTACGCCGAACGGGTCCGACGGGTCCTCCGCCCGGAGCACGAGGACCGCCCGACACCGAAGGCGCACTCGCTCGACCACCTCGGGGCGGTGCACGGCCGTCGACCGGTCCGGCTCCCGCTGGCCGTCCGGTTGCACGGCGGTCCCGGGGAGACGAGCGCCGGCGTCCCCCAGCCGGAGTGCACGCGCTGCGGCAACTGCGTCACCGGGTGCACCGTCGGCGCCAAGACGACCCTCTGGACGACCTACCTGCCGACGGCCCGCTCCGCCGGGGCCCGGCTCGTCATCCGCGCCGAGGTGACGCACGTCACCGCCGGGACCGCGGGCCGACGGTGGACCCTGCACGGCCTGCGGTACCACCGGTCCGGCGGCCGACGCCCGACCCCGTTCGTGCTGCACGCCGACGTGGTGGTGCTCGGCGCCGGCGCGATCGGGACGACGGGGATCCTGCTGCGGAGCGCCGCCGAAGGCCTGCGGACGAGCGCACGGCTCGGGGAACGGTTCTCCGGCAACGCCGACGCCCTCTCGGTGTCGTACAACGCGACCGTTCGCCGCACCGGTACCGGGGCCCGCGACCAGGCCGTGCCCGAGGTCGCGATCGGCCCGACCATCACGAGCGCACTCGACCTCCGGAGCGGCGGATCGGGTCACCTCGTGCAGGACGGCGCGCTGCCCTACCCGGTGGCCGAGGCGCTGCGGCGCGTCCTCGGCCTGCGCTTCGCGCTCAGCGCTGACAGCCGGGTGTGGTGCGACCTGCGCCCGGGCGGTTGCCCGCCGGGATGCGGTGCACTCGAGCACTCGCAGGTCTGGCTCGCGATGGGGTCCGACTCGGCGGAGGGGCGCATCGTGCTCGACGGACGAGGGCAGCCTCGCATCGTCTGGCCGGACGCCGGGGCGCAGGACGTCTACGCGCGGCAGCTCGACGACCTCCGGGTCCTGTCCGAGGGCGCGTCCGCCCGCTTCGTCGGCAACCCTCGGCGAGCGCTCCTGCAGCGCGGAACGCCCGCGACCACCCCGATCACCGTGCACCCGCTCGGCGGGGCGGCGATGGCGGACGACGTGGACCACGGGGTGTGCGACGCCGACGGACGGGTCCTCCACGCCGACGGCGGTACGCACCCCGGGCTCTACGTCGTCGACGGTGCGCTCTGCCCGACCTCGACCGGCGCCAACCCGTCGCTCACGATCGCGTCCATCGCTGAGCGGATCGCCGAGCGGCTCGTCACCCGGGACCTCGAGGAGCTGCTCGGTCCGACGGTCCGGAGCGGAGGCGTCGCATGACCACCCGCCGCACGACCGCACGCCACACGACCGGCTGGGCGCTCGCGCTCGCTGCGGCCCTCACCGTGACCGCCGGCGTCGTGCCCTCCGTCCGCGACGCCCTCCGCACGGACCAGGTGCTCAGCGCCGCGGCGCACGATGACCTGCCGGCGGAACCGCTGCACCTCCGCCCCGCCCACGGCCCGGTCGCGCACCTCCGCACCGGGACGCTCCAGGTGCCCGACCTGGGCGGCGGCGCGCACCGGGTCCGGGTCGGCGTCGTCGACCCGGTGGGCGAACCGGTCGCCGACGTCCTGTTCCTGCACGGGCACGCCGACCGGCTCGACAACCACGCAGCACTGTTCGAGGACCTCCGCGCGGCGGGCGTCCGCGTGGTGTCCTTCGACCTGCCGTCCCACGGCGCGACGGACGCGGGTGCGATCGACCGGTGGTCGTTCGACGATCTCGGAGCGCTGGCCGCCCGGGTCGCGCACGCCACCGAGCAGGACCCGGACCGGCCGTTCGTGCTCGCGGGGTGGTCCTTCGGCGGGCTGCTGGCGACCCGCTCCGTGCAGGAGCCGGCGATCCGGGCGGCGTTCGGACGACCGGTCGCCGGGCTCGCGCTGGAGTCCCCCGCCGTCGCGCCGCTGCCGTTCGCAGGCGGGGACGGCGTGTCCCGGCTCCGCGCCCTGACGCACGACCTGTCCGCGCCGGTCGCCGGACCGCCGCGTCCTGCCTCGCCGTTCCTCGACCCGGTCTTCGCCGGGCGGCTCGTCGCGCAGGCGGCCGTCGCAGCGAACGAGCCGCTGCCCGCCGGGATGCCGGCCCTCGTGGAGGTCGGCGGGGACGACGAGGACCGCTACGTCGACGTCCCGGCTGTCCGACGGTGGGCCGAGGACGTCGCACCCCGCGACGGCGCGCAGGTCCGGACGGTGCGGTGCGCAGGGGCCCGGCACGGTCTCGACATCGAGTCCTGGCCGGTCGGCGACGCTGCACGCGCGGACCTCGTCGACTTCGTGCGGGGCGCAGCGGGTGCACCCGTCACCACGACGCGCCACCACGAGGGCGGTGCTGCGTGCGAGTGACCACGTTCCGCGAACGCATGGCGGGGCGGGTCGGTTCCGTCGCCGGTACGCCGTGGACGATCCGACCACGCGGGGTGACGGCCGGTGCGGCGATCGTCCGGACGGCGGCGAGCACCGTCGGCGCCAGGTCGACCGTGCTCGACCTGGACGACCTGCTCGTGCGCGTCGACGCGGTCGATCCCGAGCGCGACGGATTCCGGGCGACGGTGCTGCGAGGCTCCGTGACCGGGCTGACGGCCACGCCGCTCGCGGTGGTGCACGGCTTCGCGGACATCCTCGCGGTCGCCGGGCCGGAGCGGCACATGCACTACCGGCTGGTCCTGTCGTCCGGTGCCGATGTGTACGTGGTCGACGGGCTGAAGGTCGTCCGTGGGGGTCTCCGCCGCGTGTGGACGGCGACGACGACGCTGCACACGGTCGCGGTCCGGGTGTCGGCTGACGAGTTGCCCGGTGATGCCGTCTCCCGTGCGAGGTGGGCCGACGAGGGCGGCGCGCAGGGCGAGGTGGTCCTCGCCGGAGTGCTCCGCGTCCGCGGCCTGCTCCGACAGGCCGCATCGCTCCGCGGACGGGCCCTGCCGTTCCTCGCGGGCTTCGCCCGGCGCGCCCTCGGGTCCTCCTGACACCGCCCGGCACCGCACCGGGTGACCGCGGTCCACGCTGCAGGCCATGCTCTTCCGGGACGTCGCCGAGGGGCGCGACCGCCTCGAGATCACACACACCAACACCTACCTGGTCGAGACGGGCGACCGCCTGTTCGTCGTCGACGCGGGGCTGCCCGCCGCCTGCGCCGCGGAGCGGTCGACAGGCCCGGCGCGTGGACCTGTCCGCGAGAGCGACAGTGCGCGCCGAACCGTCGGCGGCAGGCTGTCGCTGCCGCGGTGGTGAACGCGACCGGCTGACGGACGGGAGGCGCGGGGCGGCCCCGCCGCGCGCCTCCCGTCCGCCGCGGTGTGCCTGTCCGCGCGCCCGTTCCTTCCCAGAACGG
This sequence comes from Curtobacterium sp. SGAir0471, assembly GCF_005490985.1. Lineage (NCBI taxonomy): Bacteria > Bacillati > Actinomycetota > Actinomycetes > Micrococcales > Microbacteriaceae > Curtobacterium > Curtobacterium sp. SGAir0471. The sequence goes on along the minus strand of NZ_CP027869.1, from coordinate 375,688 downwards.
TTGCGATGACTGGTGGGAACGGGCGTACCTGGTCGTTCGTGACGACCAGGAACGCCCGGTTCCACCCGGCACGCCCGGTTCCACCCGGTACGCCCGGTTCCACCCGGTACGCCCGGTTCGCCCGAGCTCGCCGCGCGGGAGCGCCGAGCCAGCGCCGGGGAAAGCCGCGAGCGCCTACTCGGGCAGGACCACGTCCTCGGGGCGACCCGACGCTGCCGAGCGCCCCGCGGCCTCCATGAGCGCGAGGCTCCGCAGGTTGTCGCGGCCGCTCGTCTCCGGCGCCGGACCGCCCTCGACCGAGCGCGCGAAGGCCTGCAGCCCGCCCTGCCGGTCGGTGTGCTCGAGCGTCGGCAGCTCGACGGGCTCGGCCTCGGCGTCCTGGTCCGTCCGGAGCGTCACGCGGTCCCCGGCGACCTCGCTCGGCGATCCGTCGCGGCTCGTGAACCAGATCTCGCCGTCCTCGCCCTGGATGCTCCACTCCCCCGCCCACGCGGTGCGGGGCGCGCGCGAGAGCCAGCTGCCGCGGTAGCTCACCACGAGGCCGTCCTCGAGCTCGATGATCATCGACGTCACGGCCTCGTCCTGGTACTTGCTGTAGGACGGGTACGACGCGCGGGCGTAGACGCGGACGGCCTCCTTCCCGGTGATCATCCGGAGCAGGTCGAAGTGGTGGATCGCCATGTCGTTGATCATCGGGTGCGGGAACCGGTAGTGCGGGTAGGTCTCGACGGGCTGGTCGTTGTCCCACTGGCGGAAGTCGATGCTGATCGCCGAGAGCTCGCCGAGCTCCCCCGCCGCGAGCAGGTCCTGCACCGCCCGCGGTGCCGGGTACCAACGGTAGTTCTGGCTGACCTGCAGCACGAGCCCGAGTTCCTCGGCCCGGCGGACCGCGGTGAGCGCCTCGTCGGTGGAGTTCGCGAACGGCTTCTCGACCAGGACGTGCTTGCCGGCGTCGAGGGCCTCGAGCGCGAGCGGCACGTGCGTCACCGCCGGGGCGGTGATCACGACGGCGTCGGCCTCGACCCCGGCGAGCGCCTCGGTGAGCGAGGCGAACGCGGCCGAGGCGGGCAGTCCGAGGTCCTCGCGCACCGCGTCCAGTGTCGCGGGGACCGGGTCGACGAGCCCGACCACCTCCACTTCGGTGACCTGCGGGATGGCGGTGCGGGCCCAGTTGCCGCCCCACCCTCCGAGACCGACGTGGATGATGCGGACCGTCATGCGTGCACTCCTTCGTGACCGGCGCCCCACGACTCCCGCGGCGCGTGCGTCCAGTCTGTCAGGCCCGCGACGGGTGTCGTGCAGGGGGCTGCGTCAGTGCGTCCAGGCGTAGGCGATGAGCGCCATGGTGACGATGAACCCCGCCAGGTAGTTGATCCAGAGGAACCGCTTCCACCCCGCGTTCGCCGCCTCGGCTCCGGCGTCGGTGACGTTCCACCACGGCAGCACGTTGAGCGCGTACGGCACGACGACGATCGCCGCGATCGGCCCCGGGAAGTCCGAGAACAGCAGCGCGACGCCCGCGACGAGGTACGCCACGAAGGCCAACCGCACGGTCGCCCGGGCGCCGATCACGGTCGCGACGGAGCCGATGCCGCCCGCACGGTCGGCCAGCACGTCCTGCACGGCACCGAACGCGTGCGAGGCCACGCCCCACAGGAAGAACGCGACGCACACGGCGACGAGCGCCCCGGTCCAGTGCGGTCCGGCGAGCGCCAGCCCGTACACCGCTGGCGACACGAAGTGCGTCGACGACGTCAACGAGTCGAGGAACGGCTTCTCCTTGAAGCGCAGGCCCGGCGCGGAGTACGCGATCACCGCGAAGACGCTGATCGCGAGGACGAGCCACGACCAGGGCCCGTTGCCGCTCAGGGCGCCGAGCACCACGAGGGCGATCAGGAACGGCACGTTCGTCACGACGACGGCCCACAGCGTGGTGCGGTGCACGCTCTTGTCGAGCAGTGCGCCCTCGACCCCGCCCTTGCGTGGGTTCCGCAGGTCGGACTCGTAGTCGAAGACGTCGTTGATGCCGTACATCGCCAGGTTGTACGGCACGAGGAAGTACACGACCCCGACGAGGAACGCGACGAGCGAGAACCCGCCCCCGCCGTCGACGCCGACCCCGCTGCCGAGCAGGTACGCGGCACCGAACGGGTACGCGGTGTTCACCCAGCTGATCGGCCGGGAGGACACGAACAGGGCGCGCGCCGTCGACGGTCTGGAGGCACTGCTCACGGTCACGGGGTCTCCTCCGGTCGACGGGGTGGCTGGGTCGGCCGTTCCGACCGTACCGCCCGTCCGTCGCGTCGCGCGCGCGGCCGCTCGAGCAGCACCCAGCAGCTCGGCAGCAGCAGGACGGCGCCGATCGAGTACGCGAGGTCCTCGACGGGGAACAGCCCGATCCGGGCGCCGGAGATCAGCGCGTCGTCGTACGCCACGATGCCGAGTCCCACGATCACGTTGTTGAAGACGCCCGTCATCACGAGCAGCACGACGCCGACCACCACGGCACTCACGACACCGCCGACGATGCCGGTACGCCGTCGCCCAGCACCACGGCGTCGGGCCGCGACCACCCCGGCCGCCACGGCGACGAGCGCGGCGGACGCCAGGAACGGCACCGCGAGCAGGGCGTACGTGGTCGTCCCGGTCACGAGCGCGCCTCCTCGTCGACACGGTCCGACGACCCGGCAGGGTCCGGCGATCCGGCGCGGTCGAGCCGCCTGGCCACGACCGGACGCAGGGCACCGAACAGGTCCATCGTCGTCCAGCACAGGAGCACGAGGAAGAAGACCTCCTCCAACGGGACCTCGGGCGCGAGCAGGACGCCCGTGAGCAGGTCGTTCCGCCCGATGAAGAAGACGCCGAGGTGCACGCCCGCGACGTCCCACACGAGGAAGAACACGAGGCCGATCGCCATCACCGCGGCCGCTCGGAGCGGGCTCCGCCAGAAGAACAACCGGTACCGGGCGTCGAGCACCGCGATGCCGGCGATCGACACGAGGAGTCCGGCGAGGTACGCCCCCGGCATCAGCCCGCGGCCGGAGCGGTCGACCGCGCCGGCAGCGGCGTCGGCAGCGGCTCGGTCGAGGTGTCGCCGTGGATGCGCTTGAGCAGCACCTCGGCGCTGATCAGGCACATCGGCAGACCGATGCCCGGCGTGGTCGACGCGCCCGCGTAGTACAGCCCCTGGACCTTGGCGGAGACGTTCTTCTCGCGGAAGAACGCGCTCTGCGCCAGCGTGTGCGCGGGCCCCAGCATCGAGCCGCTCCACGCGTTGTAGTCGTCGGCGAAGTCCTGCGGGCCGATCGTCCGGCGGACGCGGATGCGGTCGCGCAGGTCGGGCACCCCGGAGCGCCCGGCGATGACGTCGATCGCGCGGTCGGCGATCCGCTCGACCTCGGCGTCGCCGGCGCCGTCGATCCCGCCCTTGCCGATGGACAGGTCGGCGGGCAGCGGCACCAGGACGAACAGGTTGCTCGACCCCTCGGGCGCGACGGTGTCGTCGGTGAGCGAGGGCGCGCAGACGTAGATCGACGCCGGGTCCGGCACGTGCCGGTCCTTGCCGAAGATGGCGCCGAAGTTCGCCTCCCAGTCGGCGGTGAACACGAGCGTGTGGTGCAGCAGCCCGGGCACGGGGCCGTCGACGCCGAGGTAGACGAGCACGGCGCTCGGCCCAGGGTCGCGCTTCCGCCAGTGCGGCTCCGGGTACGTCCGGTGCTCCGCGTCGAGCAGGTGCAGCTCGGTGTGGTGCAGGTCCGCGGCGCTCACCACGAGGTCGGCGGGCACGGTGTGCTCCGTCCCGGACGCGTCGCGGTGGACGACGCCCGTCACGTGCCCGTCCTCGACCACGATCCGCTCGACGGACGCACCGGTCGTGATCGTCGCACCCTCGCGGCGGGCGACCCGCTCGACGGCCGCGATGACCTCGGTGATGCCGCCCTTCGGGTAGAGCACGCCGTCCGCCAGGTCGAGGTGGCTCATCAGGTGGTACATGCTCGGCGCGGCGTACGGGCTCGTGCCGAGGAACACCGCCGGGTACCCGAGGACCTGCCAGAGCCGGCGGTCGCGGACGGCCTTCGACGCGAACGTCGACAGCGGCTGCAGCAGGAGGCGGGCGAGCTTCGGCAGGCGTCGGAGCACGTCCGGGGCGGCGAGCTTCGTCAGGTCCGCGAAGGTCGTGTAGAGGAACCGGCGGACCGCCATCGCGTAGGTGTCCTCGGCGGAGTCGAGGTACTTCCGCAGTCGCTCGCCGGCACCGGGCTCGACCGACTCGAACAGCGCGATGTTCGCCTCGCGGTCGGCGCGCAGGTCGATGGGCTCGTCGTCACCCTCGCTGTACACGCGGTACCCCGGGTCGAGCCGCACCAGGTCCATCTCGGCCTCGGCCGTGGTGTCGAGCAGCTGGAAGAAGTGGTCGAAGACCTCGGGCATGAGGTACCACGACGGTCCGGTGTCGAACCGGAAGCCGTCCCGTTCCCACGACCCGGCTCGGCCGCCGAGCTGGTCGCGCTGCTCGAGCACGGTGACGGCGTAGCCGTCGCGGGCGAGCAGCGCGGCGGACGCGAGTCCGCTGATGCCGCCGCCGACGATGACGGCACGCCGGGCCGGCACCGCGCGCCGCGACGCGGGTGCGGACGGACGGGAGGCGCGGGGCGGGGTCATGCACGGCCTCCGGACCGGTGGTGGGCCGCGCGGGACGGCAGCGGGGCGCGCCCCGCGAGCACGCGTGCGGCGAGCTGCGCCTTCACCGGGTTCGGGACGCGCACGCGCGTCGTCACCAGACGGTCCGCCGGGCAGGCGGCGATGCGGTCGTTGAGCTCCTGGAACAGCGCGTGCGCGAGCCCGACGGCCTTGCGGGCGTCGACCGGGAGCAGCGGGACGGTGCGCGCGGCGCGGTCGAGGTCCGCCTGGACGTCGGCGACCAGGCGGTCCTTCGTGGCCTCGTCGAAGGTGCGGACGTCGACGCCCGGGAAGTACGAGCGGCCGAGCACCTCGAAGTCGGCGTGCAGGTCCCGCAGGAAGTTCACCTTCTGGAAGGCCGCTCCGAGCGCCCGCGCCCCGTCCACGAGCACGGCGTCGTCGAAGGTCGGTCGGCCGGCGCGGTACACGAAGGCACGGAGGCACATCAGGCCGACGACCTCGGCGGAGCCGTACACGTACCGGTCGAACGACTCCTGGTCGTGCTCCGTCTGCTCGAGGTCCATGCGCATCGACGCGAAGAACGGCTTCGTGAGCTCCGGCCCGAAACCGGTCGTGCGTGCCGTGCGGGCGAAGGCGTGCACGACGGGGTTCACCGAGAAGCCGAGGCGCATCGCACGCTCGGTGTCGGCCTCGAGCTCGTCCAGGACCGTCCGGGCCAGGTCGTGGTCGAGCCCGGCCTCGGTCGCCGGGCCGTCGACGACCTCGTCGGCCACGCGGACCAGGGCGTACACGTTGCGGATGTGCTCGCGGGTGTCCTTGGTGAGGAGCCGGCTCGCCAGCCCGAACGAGGTGGAGTAGCGCTCGATGACGACCCCGGAGGCGGCCTCGGCCGTCGCGTCGTAGAGGGGCAGACGCGGTGGTGCGGTCTGGGTCACCGCACGCGCTCCAGCAGTTCGGACACCAGGTGCTCCAGTCGTTCGGCGAGCTCGTAGGGCAGGGCCGCGAGCTCGGCGCGGGCGAGGGCGGCGTGCTCGGCGATCCGGGACTCCGCCGCGGACTTCGCGCCGCAGGTCTCCAGGGTCGCACGGAGCTCGGCCGCGCGGTCCTCGGTCAGGTCGGGGTCGCCGAGGTACGGCGCGATGTCGTCCCAGCAGTCGGTGGTCGCGGCATAGGCGATGAGCATGGTGCGCTTGCCCTCGCGGAGGTCGCCGAGCACCGACTTGCCGGTCACGGTCTCGTCGCCGTAGACCCCGAGCAGGTCGTCGACGATCTGGTACGCGATGCCGATCTCGCGGCCGAAGGCACCGAGGGCCTCGACCACGGACTCGGGCGCACCGGCGAGCACGGCGCCGGACTGCAGCGGGGCCTCGAAGGAGTAGACGCTCGTCTTCGCCCGTTCCATGGCGAGCACCTCGTCGACGGTCGGCATCACGCCGAGCGCGAGGTCGACGTCGGTCATCTCGCCGGCGGCGCTCGCGAAGACCGCGTCGTCGAGGATCTCGAGCAGCCTGGCGCGACGGTCACCGGTGACACCGGACGCCTCGATGAAGCGGGTCGTCGCGGCGAGCGCGAGGTCGCCCGCGATGACCGCTGCGCTGACCCCGCGGTGCTCGGCGGTGGGCAGCGCCAGGCCACCCGTGGTGCCGGTGTCGCGGAAGGAGCCGGCGACGTTCGGCTCCCCACGGCGCGACCAGTCGCGGTCGATGACGTCGTCGTGCACGACCAGCGCGGTGTGCAGCAGCTCGTACGCCGCTGCGACGTTCGCGGCGGCGTGGGCGTCCGTGCCGCCGAGCCCGGCGTACGCGGTCAGGACCATGCGCGGACGGAAGCGCTTGCCGCCCATGCTCGCTCGACGGAGCACCCGCCAGAGTTCCTCGGACGGTCTGCCGAACCGACGCGCACGGGCCGACGACACCGCGAAGAAGCGCTCGATGCAGTCGTCGACCAGTGCGAGGTCGATCTGCGCCACGGTGGCCGCTTCCTCGCTCATTGGCCTAACCTATCGGGGCAGATGAACACTTTCCCGGAATCCGTCGTCCTGCTCGCCGAAGACCGCACTCCGATCGGCACCGCCGAGAAGTTCGCGGTGCACACCGAGGACACCCCGCTCCACCTCGCGTTCTCGTGCCACGTGCGCAACGCCGAGGGCAAGGTCCTCGTGACCCGGCGCGCCCTGTCGAAGAAGACGTGGCCGGGGGTGTGGACGAACACGTTCTGCGGGCACCCCGGTCCGGACGAGGCGTTCGAGGACGCCGTCGCCCGCCGGGCATCCCGCGAGCTCGGCATCACGGTCCGCGACGTCGAGCTCGTGCTGCCCGACTTCCGGTACCGCGCGGTCGACGCGTCGGGCATCGTCGAGAACGAGGTCTGCCCGGTGTTCCGTGCCGTGACCGACGACGTCCCGGCCCCCGCGGACGACGAGGTCGCCGAGGTCGCCTGGGTCTCCGAGGACGAACTGCGGGCGTCGGTCGCCGCCGCACCGTTCGCGTGGAGCCCGTGGCTCGGCTGGCAGCTCGCCGAGCTCGAGCAGCAGGGGCTGCGCGTCACCCGCTGAGCGACCGCTCACTCGACGCACGTCCCGTCACCGGGTAACGTGGCCCGCTGGTCGCGCCCCGGCGACCACGGACGACCGGAAGGGCAGGTGAGGCGCGATGTCGGGTGACCATCCTCGATCGGGCCGCGTGACCGCCCCGGTCGTCACCCTGCCCGTTCGCTGACGCACGCCAGCGCCCCGGTCCCGCCGGCGCCCGTGCACGCCCTGCTCCGTCGAGGAGCATCGCGCCTGCCTGCTCCCGAGCACGAGGAGCACGACATGGCACGCATCGACGACGCCGTCTACATCAGAGGACGACGTGTCCCCGGCCCCGCGACCCTGCGCTCCGTCGCGGATCCCTACACGGCTGCGGATCGACATGCGGTCACGGCGGACGACGGCGCGCTCGCGTGGATCGGACTGCTGCGCCCCGACGACGCCGAGCTCGAGGCGGTCGCCGCCGAGTTCGACCTGCACGAGAACGCCGTCGAGGACGCCCGCAAGGGACACCAGCGCGCCAAGCTCGAGCGGTACGGCGACACGCTCTTCCTGGTGCTCCGCCCCGCACGGCACCGCGCGGACACGAACGAGGTCGAGTTCGGCGAGGTGCACCTGTTCGTCGGACGGCAGTTCGTGGTGAGCGTCCGGCACGCCGAGGAGCCCGACCTCGCCGCCGTGCGCTGCCGGGTCGAGGCGGACCCGGAGTTCCTCGCGATGGGGTCCGAGGCCGTCACGGCGGCCGTGCTCGACGAGATCGTGGACGGCTACGCCCCGGTGGTCGAGGTCATCCAGGACCAGGTCGACGCGATCGAGGACCAGCTCTTCGCCGGCCAGGTCGACCCCGGCGTCTCCAAGCGCATCTACCAGCTGCTCAGCGAGGTGCTCGGGTTCCAGCGCGCCACGGCCCCGGTGCCGGCGATGGTGCGCGGGCTGCTCCGGGGCGCCGAGAAGTACGGCGTCGACGACGAGGTGCAGCACCGGCTGCGCAACGTGCTCGACCACGCCCTGCGGGTGACCGAGCGCGTGGACTCGTTCCGGGCGCTGCTCGAGAACGCCCTGACGCTGCACTCGACCCTCGTCACGCAGGAGCAGAACGAGGCGATGCGCCGGATGACGAGCGCGTCGCTGGCGCAGGGCGAGGAGAGCCGGCAGTTGGCGCGGGCCGCACACCGTCAGGGCGAGGAGGTCAAGAAGATCTCCTCGTGGGCGGCGATCCTGTTCGCGCCGGGGCTCATCGCGGGCGTCTACGGCATGAACTTCGACCACATGCCGGAGCTGCACTGGGAGTACGGGTACCCGGTCGCGATCGTGGCGATGCTCGCCCTGGCGGGGATCCTCTGGCTCGTGTTCCGGAAGCGCAACTGGCTCTGATCCCTCGCGGCGCGGGGATCGACGACGGGCCCGTCACCCCGGACGGGGTGACGGGCCCGTGCGCGGCTGAGCGGGATCCGCTCAGCCGCGCCGACCGCGGGATCCGCTCAGCCGCAGGACCGGAGTGCCGCGACGTTGCCGTCGAGCGATGCCGGTCCGCCGAGCAGCACGACGTGGTTCGCCCCGAACGAGTCGATGAAGTCCAGGGTGTCCTCGGGGATGCAGCCGGGCTTCACGATGACGAGCGGCGAGCCGGAGACCGCGGCGAGCGGCGTGCCGGACAGCGCGTCCGGGAACTTCGTGCCCACCGCGACGTAGACCGTGTCGCTGTAGCCGCCGAACGGTGCGAAGACGTCCCACGACAGGTTCGCCGACACGTCGAAGCGGGTCGCGCCCTCGTAGCGACCGGACCACTTGTCGCCGGCCACGTCGTGCGCCACTGCGTCGCTCAGCGAGATCGCGCCGCCGACGGCCCAGACCGACTCGACGCCGAGCGATCGCCGGACCGCAGCCGCGGCGGGGTCGGCCGTCCACTTGCCCGGCGTGATCATCAGCGGGACGTCGTCGTACGCGGCCGCGGCCCCCGCGGAGAGCGCGTCCGCGAAACCGGTGCCGTTCGCTAGGTACATGCTCGACGCACCGCTGGCACCCCACGTGTCGGTCGCGAGCTGCCGGGCGACCGCGTACCGGTCCGCTCCGGACACCCGACGGACGTCGGGCGCGAGGCCCTGCAGCTGCGTGAACACGTCGGCGGAGACCGACGGCGGTCCGCCGACGACGACGATGCGGGCGGGAGCACGGGCGACGATCGCCCGGCGCACGACGTCGGGGATCGCGGTCGGGGTGACGAGCAGGAGCGGCGCGTGGTCGTGCGCGGCGACCGGTCCGGCCGTCAGCGCGTCGGGGAAGTTCTCGCCGTTGGCGACGTAGACCGTGCCGCCGGTGCCGGGGATCCGCTCGGCGACCGCCGCCGAGACGTCGTACCGGTTCCCGCCGTCGATGCGGGTGACGTCGCGGACGGGCTCCTGCAGGTCGATCACCATGCCGGTGTCGAACTGTCCGGGTCGGACGGTCAGCGGCGTCGCGGCCGCGGGGTCGGTCGCCCAGCGCGAGCCGGCCCACCAGCTCGTCGCCCAGCTGCCGTCGAGTGCGCTGAACCGCAGGACGTACCGCCCGGCGACGAGCCCGGTGATCGTCCACGACTCGTCGGACTGCTGGTCGATGTCGGTGCCGCTCACCAGGACGGGGCGGCCGCCGTGCTCGTCGAGGCGCCACGCGGTGACGACGCCGAAGACGTCAGGGTGGGAGGTGCCCGCCGGGTACTTCCACTCGCCGACGACGATGCCGGGGTGGTGCGCGGTGAAGGCCCCGAGCCGGACGGTCTGCCCCGCGCCCACGACGACCTTCGTCGCCTCGCGCTGCGTCGGGGCGTCCGGGTACCAGGACTGCGCTACGAACTTCTGTTCGTCGGAGGGATCCCGCAGCGACAACCAGTAGGTGCCCGCCGGCACCGTCGCGACGAACGAACCGTGCGCCGCCTGGTCGACCGACGTGACGACGTACCCGCTCGCGTCGACCACGTCGATCGTCGCAGGCGGGGCCATGCCTTCGTCCTCGAGGAAGACCTGACCGACGAGGCGCCCGTCGGTCGAGGCGGCGGTCGCGGTGGTCGGCAGCAGGACCGCGCCGACGAGCGCGGCCACGGCGGCGATCGCCGCGACGATGGACCGCCCCCGCAGGGCACGCGGCACGGTGCGGTGGTTCAAGGGCCGGCGCGGCGCCCGGGCGTCGCGCGGCGTCGTGGCGCCGCGGACCGTGGCGGCGGCAGCGGGGGCGGTCGGGTCCGCCTCGTTCTGAGGATGCACAGCCGAATCGTAGGTGCGTGTGGCAACGCCGCGCAGCCCCGGTCCGAGGGACACCCTCCGGCTGGCGCGCAGCCGACTGCCGTGCATAATGATCTGGCTCGGGATGTGAACGTGCACATCGAGGTGCCACGACCCCGGGCGGGAGAGAGCAACGATGGCGTCACCGCGGACACAGCAACCGCGCTCGCCCAGCATCCGCGACGTCGCGCGGGTCGCCGGCGTCTCGCACCAGACGGTGTCGCGCGTGCTCAACAACTCGGACGCGATCCGTGCCGAGACGAAGGACCGCGTGCTCGCCGCGATGGAGCAGCTGCAGTACCGGCCGAACCGGGCTGCGCGCGCCCTCGTCACCAGCCGGACGCACACGATCGGCGTGCTCACCGCGCAGCGCTCGCACTACGGTCCGGCCGCGACGATGCAGGCGATCGAGGACGCCGCCGTCACGCGCGGCTACTCGGTCACGACCGCGAACATCGCCGCCGCCACCGACGAGGCGGTCCGCGACGGCCTCGGGCACCTGCTCGACCAGGACGTCGACGGCATCATCGTCATCGCCCCGCAGCAGCGCGTGTTCGACCTCATCGAGGAGCTCGGCATGCGGACGCCCTACGTGGCGCTCCGCACGAGCGGCGGCGACGAGCGCTCGACGCTCTTCATCGACCAGATGGAGGGCGCCCGGCTGGCGACCGCGCACCTGCTCGACCTCGGGCACGAGTACGTACGGCACCTGGCGGGGCCGCAGGACTGGATCGAGGCCGAGGCCCGGATGCAGGGGTTCCTGCGCGAGATGTCCGACCGGGACATGCCCGTCGTCCCGCCGATCCTGGGGGACTGGACCGCGGACTTCGGCTACCACGCCGGCCGCGAACTCCTGCGGTACCGGGACTGCACGGCGATCTTCTGCTCGAACGACGCGATGGCGCTCGGGGTCATGCACGCGGCGCGCTCCTACGGCCTCGACGTGCCGGGCGACCTGTCCGTGGTCGGCTACGACGACATCCCCGAGGCAAAGCACCTCTGGCCACCGCTGACCACGGTGGAGGTCGACTTCCCGGAGCTCGGTCGCCGCTGCGTGGAACTGCTCCTGCCGTCCGAGGGGCACGCGCTCCGCCCGGTCGACCTCGTGCCGCAGCTCGTGGTGCGCGGATCGACGGGCGCACCCCGCCGTCGCTGATGCGACCACCCGTCGGCCTGGAGGCGCGTGGCGGCGCCGCCCCGCGCCTCCCGTCCGTCCTGCTCTCGTCGCACGACGTGCCGCTCACCTCCGCCGCATACGGCAAGTTGCGCGACCGGAGCGCACGCACCACCCCACCTCGGGGGGGCGTCAGCGCGCGGAATCCGCCGGATCACGCGGGCCGTTACACAAACGCGACCGAACCGAATTGACAGCCGCGACGGGGCTGTGCGTAAATTACCTCCGTTCCGCCGATGTGAACGGTCACATGACCGTCACACAGCACTCGTCCCGAACGACGAGCGGCAGGACACCGGACGCGACAACGAGGTCCACGCAGGTTCTCCTGCGCCCCCGGTGCCGCACCTCACCACCCGAAGGACTGCCGCACCGCAGCGGCAGAAGGAGATGCACCGTGGCGTCAACCCCACAGGGACCGGACCTGGCCACCAGGTCCGTCACCAGCGCCGAGACCATCCTCGAGATGCGGTCGATCACCAAGGAGTTCCCTGGTGTCAAGGCGCTCTCGGAAGTGTCGCTGAGCGTCCGCGCCGGCGAGATCCACGCGATCTGCGGCGAGAACGGCGCCGGCAAGTCGACCCTCATGAAGGTGCTGTCGGGCGTCTACCCGTACGGCACCTACAGCGGCGAGATCGTCTACGAGGGCGAAGAGGTCCGCTTCAAGGACATCAAGCAGTCCGAGCAGGCCGGCATCGTCATCATCCACCAGGAGCTCGCGCTCATCCCCGAGCTGTCGATCACCGAGAACCTGTTCCTCGGCAACGAGCCCGGTCGCTTCGGTGTCATCGACTGGACCAGCGCCCAGCTCCGCGCGCAGGACCTGCTCGCCCGCGTCGGCCTCGACGAGGACCCGGACACGCAGATCAAGAACCTCGGTGTCGGCAAGCAGCAGCTCGTCGAGATCGCGAAGGCCCTGCACAAGGACGTCAAGCTCCTCATCCTCGACGAGCCGACCGCGGCCCTGAACGAGAACGACTCGCAGCACCTGCTCGACCTGATCGTCGGGCTGAAGTCCAAGGGCATCGCGAGCATCATCATCAGCCACAAGCTCAACGAGATCGAGCAGATCGCCGACGAGATCACGATCATCCGTGACGGCAAGGCGATCGAGACGCTCAACGTGAAGGGCGACGGCGTCAACGAGGACCGCATCATCCGCGGGATGGTCGGGCGCTCGCTCGAGAGCCGCTTCCCGGACCGCACCCCGAAGATCGGCGAGGTCTTCTTCGAGGTGAAGAACTGGACCGTCCAGCACCCGCAGGACGCGTCCCGCCTGGTCGCCAAGGGATCGAACTTCCACGTCCGTCGCGGCGAGATCGTCGGCTTCGCGGGCCTGATGGGCGCCGGCCGCACGGAGCTCGCGATGAGCATCTTCGGCCGCTCGTACGGCAACTTCATCGACGGCCAGATCATCAAGGACGGCCGCGAGATCAAGATCGCGAACGTGCAGCAGGCGATCCAGCACGGCCTCGGCTACGTCTCCGAGGACCGCAAGGCCCTCGGCCTGAACCTGCTCGACACGGTGAAGCGCTCCACGGTCGCCGCCGACCTGCCGAAGATCTCGAAGGCCGGCGTCGTCGACTCCCTCGAGGAGTACGACGTCGCCGAGCGCTACCGCAAGATGCTCCGCACCAAGGTGCCGACCGTCGAGGAGAACGTCGGCAAGCTGTCCGGCGGGAACCAGCAGAAGGTCGTCCTGTCCAAGTGGATGTTCACCGACCCGGACCTGCTGATCCTCGACGAGCCCACCCGCGGCATCGACGTCGGCGCGAAGTTCGAGATCTACGGCATCATCCAGCAGCTCGCGGCGCAGGGGAAGGGGATCATCCTCATCTCCTCCGAGCTCCCCGAACTCCTCGGCCTCTCCGACCGGATCTACACGATCTTCGAGGGCCAGATCACGGCCGACGTCCCCGCGGACCAGGCCGACCCCGAAACCCTCATGCGCAGCATGACCTCCGCGCGGAAGGGCGCACTGATCTCATGAAGAACCTGAAACTGCTCTTCGGCAAGGGCAACAGCATCGGCCAGTACGGCATGATCATCGCGCTCATCGCGATCCTGATCCTGTTCTCGATCCTGACGAACGGGCTCATCCTCGAGCCGACGAACATCATCAACGTGTTCCTGCAGTACTCCTACATCCTCATCCTGGCGCTGGGGATGGTCATGGTGATCATCGCGGGACACATCGACCTGTCGGTCGGTTCGGTCGCGGCGTTCACCGGCATCATCGTCGCCCAGTCGATGGCGCAGTGGCACTTCCCGGCGTGGGCCGCGATCATCCTCGGCCTGGCCGTGGGTGCGGCGGTCGGAGCCTGGCAGGGCTTCTGGGTGGCGTTCGTGAAGGTCCCGGCCTTCATCGTGACCCTGGCCGGCCAGCTCATCTTCCGCGGTGCGAACCAGATCATCGGCAACTCGACCTCGCAGCCCGTCCCGAGCGACTACGCGCAGATCGGCTCCGGCTTCCTGCCCGACTTCGGGCCGGACTTCGGGTTCTCGAACGGCACGCTCATCCTCGGTCTCGTCACCTGCCTCGTGCTGATCTTCCTCGAGATGCGCGGTCGTCAGCGTCGCAAGAAGATGCAGGCCGAGCTCGTCCCGCTCTGGGTCTCGATCGTCCGCACGGGCATCCTGGTCGCCGTCACCCTCGTCGCGACGTACCTGTTCGCCGCCGGCCCGGCCGGTACCTCGATCCCGATCGTCGCGATCATCCTCGGCGTCCTGACCATCGTCTACGGCTTCCTCACCAAGAACACGATCTTCGGCCGCCAGGTCTACGCGGTCGGTGGCAACGCGAACGCCGCCGTCCTGTCGGGTGTCAGCGCCCGCAAGGTCAACTTCTTCGTGATGATGAACATGTCCGTCCTGGCCGCCGTCGCCGGCATGGTCTTCGTCGGCTACTCGGGCGCCTCGGGCCCGGCCGACGGCACCGGCTGGGAGCTCGACGCGATCGCCGCCGTGTTCGTCGGTGGCGCCGCGGTCGCCGGTGGCATCGGGACGATCTCCGGGTCGATCATCGGTGGTCTCGTCATGGCCCTGCTGTCCAACGGCCTGTCGCTGGTGGGCCTCGAGTCCAACCGCGTCCAGATCATCCGCGGTCTCGTCCTGCTCGTCGCCGTCGCCTTCGACGTCTACTCGAAGTCGCAGGGGCGTCCGTCCCTGATCGGCGGGATGTTGAAGCAGTTCCAGCGGAAGGACACCCAGGACAACACGGTGGCCGCGCAGCAGCCGCGGAGCATCGAGGACCAGCCCGAGAAGGTCAACGTCCAGTAACACGTGGCGGGCGGCCGCTCCGGTGGCCGCCCGCACGATCCCTGCACCACACAGCACCACTCCTCAACGAAGAGAAAGCAATCTCATGCGCAAGAAGCTCATCGCCGGCATCGGCCTGGCACTCGTCGCGGGTCTCGCCCTCAGCGGCTGCTCCGCCCGCGGCAACTCGGACGCAGGCTCGGACTCCTCCGGCGGCGCCTCGAACGTCCAGATCAAGAAGGGCGACCTGATCGGCGTCGCGCTCCCCGCCAAGACCTCGCAGAACTGGGTGCTCGCTGGTGCCGCGTTCGAGAAGTCGATCGAGGACGCCGGCTTCAAGGCCGACATCCAGTACGCCAACGCCGGCAACCCGGTCCCGGACCAGCAGGGCCAGATCCAGTCGATGGTCACCAAGGGCGCGAAGGCGATCATCATCGGTGCCGCCGACGGTTCGCAGCTCGGCACGCAGGTCGCCGCCGCGAAGAAGTCCGGCGCGGTCGTCATCGCCTGGGACCGCAACATCCTGAACACCGCGGACGTCGACTACTACGTCGCGTTCAACAACTTCAAGGTCGGCCAGCTGCAGGGTCAGGCCCTGCTCGACGGACTCAAGGCCAAGAAGTCCAGCGGCCCGTACAACATCGAGCTCTTCTCCGGCTCGCCCGACGACGCCAACGCGAAGGTCTTCTTCAACGGCGCCATGGACGTGCTCCAGCCGAAGATCGACGACGGCACGCTCAAGGTCGTCTCGGGTCAGACCTCGTTCTCGCAGACGAACACCCAGGGCTGGCTCGCGCAGAACGCCCAGTCGCGCATGACCGACATCCTGACGAAGTCGTACACGAACACCGAGCTCGACGGCGTCCTGTCGCCGAACGACACCCTCGCCCGTGCGATCCTCACCGCGACCGCTGCGGCCGGCAAGCCGAACCCGGTCGTCACCGGTCAGGACTCCGAGACCGCCTCGATCCCGCTGATCATGCAGGGCAAGCAGTACTCGACCATCTACAAGAACACCACCGAGGAGGCGCAGGCCGCGATCGACCTGGTCTCCGACCTGGCCGACGGCAAGACCCCGAAGACCACCGAGGACAAGAACAACGACAACGGCACGAAGGTCGTGCCGGCCGTCGAGCTGACCCCGATCCTGGTCACCAAGGAGAACGCGGTCGAGGCCTACAAGGGCAACGACACCCTCGAGGAGCTCGCCAAGAAGGGCTGATCCCCTTCCGCAGCAGCACCACAGCACACGACGGCCCCGTCTCGCTCCGGCGAGACGGGGCCGTCCCGCGTCCCGGGGCGCGTGGGGGGCGTCGGCGCGAGACGCCGGCGTCCGGGCGAGACGCCTCGACAGACGCGAGACACCGCCGGTTCCCGGGGCGTCTCGGCGACGGCGGTGCGTCTCGCGGGAACGCCCCCGTCTCGCGGTCCCGTCAGGGCGACGGACGGGAGGCGCGGGGCGGGGCCGCCACGGGCCTCCCGTCCGTCGCTCCGTCCGTCCCGGGGACGTGGCCGGGTTCGACCGTGGGAGTGGTCAGTCCGCGGGTGCCGGCGGCTCCTCGGGTGCCCCGGCACCGCCGGCACCCGCCCCGCGCGCACGCAACCGCTCGACCGCGGCACACAGCCGCGGGACGTCCACACGTGCCGTCCACAGCAGCACCGACTCGGTGACCTGTCGTCGACGACCGGTCAGGCGGTCCCCCACCCCGGCGAGCCGCGCCCACGGGATCTCCGGCTCGACGGCGGTCAGGTCGGCCGGCAGGGTCGCGACGACCGCGCCGATCTCGACCAGCCGCATGCGCACCGCGTCGAGCACGAGCTCGGTGGCGTCGTCCGTCGCGACGTGCCGTTCGATGGCCGCGCAGGCCCGGACGATCTCGTCGAGGCGGTCCTCGAGGTCGCGTCGTGACGCGGCACCGACGACGGGGGTCCTGGTCACAGCGGCACCGAGACGCTGTACCGGTCGGCTCCGGCGCCGGCGGCGTCGAGCACCTCGACGTCCACCTCGAGCAACCGCTCGGCGTCGTCCTGGATGCGCATGAGCGTGAAGATGCCGGCCCCCGGTGCCAGGTCGACGAGCAGCACGACACACTCGCGGCGCTTGCCGGCGTCGGGATCGCACACCACCCGCGGCCCGGACCCGCCGTTGCGCTCGACCAGGGCGACGAGGGCGTCACGGACCGCAGCGACCCGGTCGAGCAGCGGCGGCGGGGCGTCCACCGGGAGCAGGTCCACCGCCGCCTCGAAGCCCGCTGCGCGCACGAGCCGCTGCAGCGCGGCGAGCGAGGGCTCGCGGCGTCCGTTCTCGTAGGTGCTGATCACGCTCTGCGTGACCCCGGCTCGCGCGGCCAGCTGCACCTGCGTCAGACCGGCACGGAGTCGTGCGGCACGGATGAGCTCGGACGCCACCACCGGGTGCGCTGCACGGGTCGGTGCTTCGGACATGCCGTCACCATACACAACATGTGACATCCCGGTCATCGGCGGTACATCAGTGCTGTTGCGGCTTATGGGCGGCGCTCCGGCGGGTGCCCGCTGCCGTGCACGCGGACGTGCTCAGTCGCGCTGCGAGACGTCCGCGCGGTGGAAGTTCAGCGCCGACCGCGACGGCGTCGGGCCGCGCTGGCCCTGGTAGCGGGACTGGTACTCGGCGGAGCCGTACGGCTTCTCCGCCGGGCTCGACAGCTGGAAGAAGCAGAGCTGCCCGATCTTCATGCCCGGCCAGAGCTTGATCGGCAGCGTCGCGACGTTCGACAGCTCGAGCGTGACGTGGCCGGAGAAGCCCGGGTCGATGAAGCCCGCCGTCGAGTGCGTCAGGAGGCCCAGGCGACCGAGGGAGCTCTTGCCCTCGAGCCGGGCGGCGATGTCGTCCGGCAGCGTCACGACCTCGAACGTCGAGCCGAGCACGAACTCCCCCGGGTGGAGCACGAAGGCCTCGTCCGGGTCGGTCTCGACCAGACGGGTGAGCTCGGGCTGGTCCTCGGCGGGGTCGATGTGCGGGTACTTGTGGTTGTCGAACAGCCGGAAGTACTTGTCGAGCCGGACGTCGATGCTCGACGGCTGGACGAGCGAGGGGTCGTACGGGTCGAGGCCGATCCGCCCCTCGGCGAGCTGGGCGGTGATGTCGCGGTCGGAGAGCAGCACGCGCAGAAGCCTAGCGGCAGGGTACGGCCACCGATATGCTGCGAGGCTGCCCTGCCGGGCGGCGGACGACGGCCGTCCGACCGGCCGACCACAGGGGGCGAACGATGACCGACCGCACCGAGACCGGCCGCACCGAGACCGTCGACGGAGGACTCGTCGTCGAGGAGCTCGTCGTGCCGGCGACGATGGACGACGATCCGGAGCTGGTCCGGGCCTTCTCGGACTGGCTCGCCGTCTCCGACGCGGCCGAGGTCGCCGTGCACGGGCTGCCCGAACTGCCGTGGACCCCCGCCGAGTACCTGCCGATGTGCCACGAGCCCGGGTCGCCGAGTCGCCTGTTCGTCGTGCGCGACGACACCGGGGCGGTCGTCGCTGCCGGGGCGTACGACTCGAAGACCGCGCCGGGCACCACCAACTGCTGGCTGTCGCTCGGCGTCCGGCCCGACCGACAGCGCCAGGGGCTCGGCACGCTGCTCGCCGACCACCTCGAGCAGCTCGCCCGCGCCGAGGGCCGCACGCAGTGGAAGACGTACGCGGTCTCGCGGCAGGTCGGGCCCGGCACGGGCCCCGCGTACCGTCAGGCCCCGACGGGCTCCGGCGCGGTCCCCGAGGACGAGGCCGCGGTGCGCTTCCTGGCCGGACGCGGCTGGCGGTTCGGACAGGTGAACCGGATCAGTCGCCTGCAGCTCCCCGCCGATCCCTCCGTCGTGCGCGGACTGCACGACCGCGCCGCGACGGCAGCCGGCCCCGGGTACCGGGTGCACACCTGGACCGGCACGACGCCCGAGCGGTGGCTCGACGACCTCGCCCTGCTGCACACGCGGATGAGCACCGATACCCCCGAGGGTGACATGCAGGAGCCCGAGGACGTCTGGACGGCCGACCGCGTCCGCGGATCCGAGGAGCAGCTCGCGACCGGGCCGCACACCATGCTCACCGTCGCGGTCGAGCACGTCGAGAGCACCACCCTGGCCGGTTTCAGCCAGCTCAAGGTGCCGGACGACCCGTCGAGAGCGGTGATGCAGTGGGACACGCTGGTGCTCCGCGAGCACCGCGGGCACCGGCTCGGCTGGCTGCTCAAGGTGGTCGGGATCGAGACGGTCGAGCGGGACTTCCCGGGCCGGCCGTCGATCGTCACGTTCAACGCCGAGGAGAACCGTCCGATGCTCGACGTGAACGAGGCCGTCGGGTTCGTCGGGGTCGGCAGCGAGGGCATCTGGGAGCACCGCGACTGACCACCGGAGCCCGAGCCGGACCGGCCCGGGACCACCGCGGGACTGGGACCGGGGTGTCAGGCGGGCGACCTACCATTGGACGGTCATGACCGTCACGTCAGCCGCCACGCAGCCCGGGGACACGGCACCCGACCCCGCCCCCACCTCCGCGCGATCCACGACCGTCGCGACGGTCCTGGTGATCGCGATCCCCCTCGCCGTGGCGTGCGCCGTGCTCGGCATGACCGTGACCGGCGCCTTCACCGCGTCGCAGCAACTCGTCTCCGCCGGCGACCTGGTCGAGTACGGCCTGCCGGTCGCCCGCGTGGTGCACGACACCACCGCAGCACTGACGATCGGCCTGCTCATCGTCGCCGCGTTCGCGCTGCCCGCCAAGAAGGCGGACCACGGCGCGATGTCGAGCGTGCAGCACCGCGCCGCCCGCTGGGGTGCGGCGGCCGGGGCCGTGTGGTTCCTGGCGGCCGTCGTCGGCATCGTCCTGACGGGTGCGAACACCCTCGGGGTCCCGCTCACCAGTCCGGTGTTCGCGCGGAACTTCCTGCTCTTCGCGTTCCAGGTCGAGATCGGCCAGTCGCTCGTCGTCTCCGCCGTGGCGATCCTGGTCGCCACCCTCGTCGCCGCCTTCGCCACGCGCGTCGCCACGCTCGCGGTCGCCACCGTCGCCGGGCTCTTCGCCCTGCTGCCCCTCGCGCTCTCCGGGCACGCCGCCGGGTCGCTCGAGCACGCGAACGCCGTGAACTCGCTCGCCGTGCACCTGGTCGCCGTCTGCGTCTGGGCCGGCGGACTCGTCGCCGTGCTGCTGCTCCGCACCCGCACGAAGGGCGCCACCGGACGCGTCGTCGCCCGGTACTCGACGCTGGCCGGTTGGGCGTTCGCCGCGGTCGCGTTCTCCGGCATCGTCAACGCCTCGCTCCGCCTGACCGGTCCGGCCGACCTCGTCACCACGACGTACGGCTGGCTCATCACGGTCAAGGCCGTCATCCTCGTGCTGCTCGGACTCGCCGGGGTCGCGCAGCGTCGGAAGCTCGTGCCCGGGCTGCTCCGTGCGCCGCTCGACCGGAAGCTCTTCGTCCGGTTCGCCTTGGCCGAGATCGTCTTCATGGCCGTGGCGATCGGCGTCTCGGTCGCGGTCTCGCGGTCGCAGCCGCCGATCCCGCAGACGCCGGAGACCGGGCAGGACACCCGGTCCGGACTGCTCGGGTTCCCGTACCCGCCGGCGCAGACCGTGCAGACCTACCTGACGCAGTGGCACATCGACTGGGTGTACCTGGCGATCGCCGTCGTCGGTGCGGGCTGGTACCTGCTGTCGGTGCGGAAGCTCACGCAGCGCGGTGACTCGTGGCCGGTCGGCCGGACCATCGCGTGGCTGCTCGGCTGCGCGCTGTTCATCTGGACCACCTCGGCGGGGCCGGCGGTCTACGGCATGGTGCACTTCTCGTCGCACATGCTCCAGCACATGCTGCTCATGATGTTCGTGCCGCTGCCGCTCGTCCTCGGCGGCCCGGTGCTCCTGGCGCTGCGCACGCTGCCGGTGCGGAACGACGGCTCCCGCGGCGCGCGTGAGTGGCTCATGCTGTTCACGCACTCGCGGTGGATGCAGTTCCTCGCGAAGCCCGCCGTCGCCGGCGTCATCTTCGCCGGCTCCCTCGTGGTGTTCTACTTCACGCCGGCGTTCCAGTACGCGATGCAGTCCCACGAGTGGCACGTCGTGATGGTCGTGCACTTCGTCTTCAGCGGCTACCTGTTCTTCTGGGTGTTCGTCGGCGTCGACCCGGGTCCGAAGCGCCCGCAGTACCCGATCCTGATCATCGCGCTCCTGGCGACCCTGGCCTTCCACGCGTTCTTCGGCGTCGCGGTGATGACCTCGCAGTCCGTCTTCGCGGCCGACTGGTTCCACGCGCTCGGCCAGACCGACGACCGCGCACTGCTCGCCGACCAGCACACCGGTGGCGGCATCGCGTGGGGTGCGTCCGAGCTGCCCATGGTGTTCGTCGCGCTGCTCGTCGTGCGCAACTGGGTCCGGACGGACAAGCGCGACGCGAAGCGCCTCGACCGCAAGGCCGACCGCGACGGCGACGCCGACCTCAAGGCGTACAACGAGCGGCTCGCGGCGATGAGCAAGCGCGACTGAGCAGCAGCCAGCGCAACTGACGTCGAGCGCCGGCGATCGCGTCGGGCGCTCAGTCCCCGTGGACGATGCAGACGGCGTCGAGCTCCATCGACGCCTCCAGCGCAGCGGTCACACCCGGCTCACCCTCGGCGCCGAACGGCGTCACCGTGTCCACCCACCACAGCGGCGTGGACAGCGCCGGAGCGTCCGGCAGGATCCGGGTGACCTCGTCGAACGAGTCGACCCGTCGGACCCCGAGCACCGTGATCACCGGGTGCGTGGCGTCCCGGCAGACCTGCAGCACCGGCCCGTCGTCGAGGGCGCGGACACCCCACGCCTCGTCGTGCAGCAGCAGCGCCTCAGCCACGTCCCGGGTCTCCACCGGCCCACGGCAGAGCAGCGTCACGTCACGCGGCACCCTGACCGCCCGTGCTCCGTCCGCCCGTGCTCCGTCCGGCCGTGGCGTGCGACCCGCGGTCGTGCCCGTCGAGCGCGCCATCGTCGTGCGCCGGGTCGAGGGGTGCGCCGCCGACGAGCTGCAGGAAGCGGTCCTCGTCGATGCGGTCGAGGAAGGCCTCGAGTGCCTCCCACCCGTCGTCGAACCGCACGACGAGCCCGCCGCCACCGAAGCCCGAGGTCGTCGTCCGCGCCGGCGGCCACTCGCCGTCGCGGTCGAGGAACTCCGCGGCCTCCGGACCGACGACGACGGCCAGCGGGGAGGGCTCCTCGTGCGCGACCGCGCGGACCAGGTGGTCGGCGTCCCCGCGGCGCTGCATCACCACGCCGAAGACGGGCTCGACCTCGTCGGCGACCCGGTGCACCGCGTCCAGCAGCCTCGACGCGAGCGCCGGGTCCGCGCCGTCCTCGGGGATCGTCAGCACCGCCGACATCGTCTCGACGACCACGCCGTCGAGCAGGTGCGCGGTCATCGTCGCCGAGAACCCGTCGCCGTGCGCGTACGAGGTGGAGACGTCCGGTGCCTCGTGCTTGGCGTACTGCGTCACGACCCAGCGGTCCCACGGCACCGTGAGCGGCTCGCTGGTGCCCCAGTGCGTCGGACAGGTGCCGACGGTCTCGCACAGGGCCTCGATCGCGGCGCCGATGTCGACGGCGCGGTCGGCGTGGTGGCGGAGGGTGAGGTCGATGCTGATCTGGCGCACCGAGTCCGTCGCCGCCGGGTGTCCGGCCGCCGGCGGACCGACGAGTTCCGGCCCGCGGCGGACGAAGTCCTCGATGCCGGAGGCGGCGACGCCGGTGCGGCCGTCCCGCAGGCTGCCGTCGGGACCGTCCACGGCCCACGCAGCGTGGTGCACGCCCAGGGCGTGCCGCAGGGCGGGGGTGACGGATGCCTCCCGGCCGGTGCGGAGCACGACCGTGCGGCCGGACTCGGACGCACGACGCAGCAGCGAGGCGAGCGACTCCGTCAGCCACACGACCGGCGATGCGGACCGGACCACGATGGCGGTGCCGACCACGTCGTCGATGAGGGGATGCCTGACCATCCGGGTCCTCCTCCGGGTAGGGCGACGGAACCCCCTGGACGGTACACACGGCCGCCGGGGCTGTCCGTCGGCGCACGGACCTCACAGGGGAGACACGGCGACGGCCGGGAGGCACGGGTCGCCGCCGCCACGGACCGTGCGGCGCGCACTCGGCTGGCGTCCAGCGCAGAATCCGCTAGGCTTGCTGCGTCCCGCTGGTCGGGATGCGCGAGTGTAGTTCAATGGTAGAACTCCAGCTTCCCAAGCTGGTAGCGCGGGTTCGATTCCCGTCACTCGCTCCACCTCCTCCTTCCCGCAGCGACTGTCGTTTCTCAACGCAAGCGAGACTCCTCTCGTCCTAGTTGAGACTCTGGCGTGCGCGAGGAAGCAAAGCGACGCTCGGCTGCTGAACTGCCGAGCACCGCGACTCTTGGACGCCATACTTGGCGTATGGCAGATGCGCAGGCCGGCCCTCAGCTGGAGACCTTCTTGCTCGGCACCGTGGGCAAGACCGTCTCGGCCGTACAAGTGCTGGCCCCGAACGCGTTGAAGTCAGTTGTCCCATTGTCCGTGCTCGCTTCCGCGACCATCGAGACGTTCGACCTTGGGGCGGGAAGAACTTTTACCCTTCACGCGGGCGAGTACCTGCTGAAGGTTGACTTGCAACGCACGGGCAGGGTCATGTCGCTTCCCTCCGCGCAGGCATGGAGTCATGCGTCGCCCGGGGGACGGCCGACCGCCCGTCTCCAGTTCACGGACGGTTCCGCCATTGACCTGTCGGAACCCGGGCGAACGAAGCGGATCACGCTCGAGTTGACCGTCCGATAGGCAGCCAGCGACTCGGCAGCGTCGAGGCACGCGGAGCAGCTACTCTCAACGAGTCACCTTCTGCCTCTGGAGAACCGAATGAGCGCGTTCGAACACCCGTCCGACGACCTTGTCGTGTCAGAAAACTTCATCCGCGCGGTCCGCGACGCAGGCTATCTGTCGTTGTCCACAGCTCTCGCGGAACTGGTCGACAACGCGCTCGAGGCCAACGCGCGACACGTGGACATCGATATCCGCCGGGACGATCCGAGTGTCTGTCCGATCGTCACCGTCACGGACGACGGACATGGGATGACGGCGCCGGAACTTCGCCAGTGCCTCCGGTTCGGCGGGTCGTCGCGGTTCGGCAGCCGGGCATCGTTTGGCCGGTTTGGTATGGGCCTTCCAGCCGCGAGTCTGAGTCAGAGCAACAGGGTGCGGGTCACCTCCGCCCGCCGGGGCGAGGTACGACGAGCCGTCACGCTCGACGCCGCCGCCATCGTCTCAGGAGTCGCGCCGAACTTCACGCCGATCGAGGTCTCCCCAGCTTCGGATGCACACGGCACGGTAGTCGAATGGGTCAACTGCGATCGGGTGGAGTACCGGCGGCTCGGCTGGCTGCAGCGCGCTGTGATCCGCCGACTCGGTCGCCTCTATCGGGAACCGTTACGCGGTGGCACGTCGATCACTGTAAACGGTAAGGCTGTGCCCCCTGCCGACCCGTTGCTGCTGGAGACGGAACTCAACGGTGTCAGCGCAAGCCCGCCCTTCCCGCCGATGCGCTTTGCCATCCCGGATGACGTAGGTGGAACTAGCGAGGTCATCGTTAGGTTCTCCCTCCTTCCCGTTGAGGCGTGGGCAGGCCTGGACCAGGCGACAAAACGCCGGGTCGGCATCATCGGCGGCGGTGGCATCTCTGTCCTGCGAGCCGGGCGGGAAGTCGCGGATGGGTGGATGTTCACGGGCAGCAAGCGAAAGGAGAACTACGACGACTGGTGGCGGTGCGAGATCCAGTTCCCCCCGACCCTTGATGACGCATTCGGCATCACCAACACCAAACAGGGCGTACGGCCAACGCGCGCTCTCATCGACACGCTCGAGCCGTACGTCGAAGCGACGGCACGGCTCCTCAATGGACGGGTGCGACGCGCCTTCGAAGAGGTGAAGTTCCGGGCAGCAACCGAGCGGGCCTGCACTGTCGCTGCCGCCGCCGACGGAGACCTTCCGGCTATCCGAAACCACGTCGGATCCCCACTGACGTACCGTATATGCGCCGAACCGCTTCCGATAGAATCGATGCTCCGGACCGAACTTTCCAACCAGAGATTGGACCTGACGCTGAACGTGGACCATCCCGCTTTCGCGGCCCTGTACGCTCCGCTCCAGTCGGTCGAGGTCTCGACCGGAGGAGGCGTACGCACTTCGTTTGAACTGATGCTGCTCTCCCTCGGACGCACGCTCGCGCACTTCGAAGCCGACGGGACGTCGACTGGGGAATTTGTCACGCGGTGGAGCCGCACCTTCGGACGAATGCTGCGGCACTCTTGAACTCCTCCTCGACCGTTGCTGTAGACCTTCCGACGCAAGCGTCCGCCGAGGAGCGTGAGAGTTTCAGCCGGGTCACCGAAAACCTTGCAGCGGTCCGGTTCGATGAAGACACGTCCCTGGACCACGACGAGGAGTTCGCGGCCGCAGGCATCAACGACGTTCACGACAAGCCGTACCTCGCTGCGGCGGCCCACATCCTGATTGACCTCGTCGACCAAGGCTGGGTGGTGCACCGCGCCGACGGCGGCGTCGCCGTCCGCCCGCCGGACCCCGATAGTGATAGGGAAACCGAGAAGCTGCGCGTTCGGCGGCAAGAACATTTGCGCCGCGATGCGCAGCTGCGAGAACCCAGTGTTCGGCGCTTCGTGCGGGGCATGGAATCCCCACACGAATACAACGGCCGGATGGTGTCGGTTTTCAATCTCATGCGCGACGGCGAGGAACTCGCAGCCGCGCTCGAGCGCGGACTCGAGACGTCGGCACCCATCAAACCGTATGTCCAGGTTGTTGATGCGGAAGCCGTCGATTCATTCACGGGGTTCGGACTACAGGACATCTGGCGGTATTTCCGGCACACCTGGTCAAACGCCTATCAGACGGTACCCGGAAGGTCGATGGGATTGCTGATTCGCGACGCGGCAACCGAGCACCACGCCGTGATAGGCCTTGCAGCGCTGTCCAGTCCAATTGTGCAGATCGCTGGCCGGGACAATTGGATTGGTTGGAGCACAGCACAAGTCCTCGACCAGTTGGCCAACGAGCCCAGTGACCGCGCCGCCCAATGGGTCGCTTCCCGAATTCGAGCGCAACGCGGAGACATCTACCTGGCCGACCTGCTCCGGGAGGGCGTCCTCAGTCCTCCCGACCTTGTCTCCCCTGACGCTGAAGCGATCACGCGTCTGCGCGAAGACGCTGACCGTCATCGGGCGAAGCACCACCGCGGCCGTCTGATCCGAGATCGCAGCGCACACTCCGACGATTACTGGGTGAACCGTGCGGAAACGCCACTCTTCCGGTCGAAGCGCGCGAAGGCACTTGCCGACACCCTCGATGCGCAACGTCTCCTCGGCGCCACCCTTGGCGACGTTCCCACGGGCGCGGGCCTCTCCGCCGCGCTCAACGACCGGGAGATGCGGAAGCACGTCGGTCGGGTCGTTCGTCGGGCGCGCGGTGAACGAGTAGGAACGGTGATTGCTGACCTCACCGTCTGCGGCGCAGTCGCCCCGTATAACGCGCTGGCCGCTGGGAAGCTCGTTGGCGCTCTCGCCGCGTCACCGTTCGTCGCCAGCGCGTACGCCCGACGTTACGACCGAGCGAGCGAGATCGCGTCCGCGATCGCGGGTCGCCCGATCCGCCGCGAGTCAAGGCTTTCCTTCATCGGGACGACGTCGCTGTACGGGTCAGGGGCGAGTCAGTACAACCGCCTCTTCTGGCCAGCTGAAGTCATGGGCGGCAGAGAGGGTGAGCGGCTGGGCTACTACCCTCTGGGCCGTTCACGCTCGTTCGGGTCATCCCACTTCTCTGACGTGACTATCGCAGCACTCGTCCGTCTCTCTGAACACGCCGGCTCACTAGTGAGAGTGAACAGCATGTTCGGTGAGGGCGTCAGCCCGCGGCTGCGGAAGGTGCGGCTGGGCCTGAATGCATTGGGCTGGTCCTCGGAAGATCTGCTCAAGCACGGCCGGGAGCGGATCCTGTTCGGGGTTCCTTTGGTTCGGAACGTCCGCGACTACTCGCTCGGCATCGACTCCGAGCCGGACTACCTCTTCGACAGCAGGCAGACGAGCACCCAGCAGGTGGTCGACTGGTGGTTCGAACGGTGGGCATTGCGACGCGCTGCCCGGCCCGAGATTCTCGAGCAGGTACGACAGCACAAAACCACTTTCCCCATTCAGCATGGAGCTCGGGTTCCAAATCCCCCGCCGGAGGAACTATCAGAGCGATGACGGGGCCGCCCCGGCGTCCAGCCGGAGCGGCCCGATGTTCTCAGACCACGCGGGGCACCCCTAGGGCGGTGAGTATCCGTTGCGACGCTACTGGGAGGTTCCGACTGACCGTCATCTCGTCGATTGGGTCGGCTGCAAATGTTCCGACCTTGCGAACCTCCTCAAGCTGCGGCGTTGGCGGTCCATCGGCGGTCAGCGGGCGCTGTACGTAGAAGATCCGGTCCGGTCCGCGCGCACCTCGGGCAAGAATGGGCGCATCCACCGTCCCAACGCCTGGCACGTCGACCGTCCCATGGCCGATGAATTCGATGTCATCCAGCCCGCGGCTTCGCAGGTCAGCGAGGAGCCGTCGGATCGCGAGTTCCACCCGTTCGGCACTCAGTTCCGGTTGCTCGCGCTCCAGCGCCCACCGCAGCAACGTCGCACCGAGATGCCGATCCAGCGAAGCGTGTTCGAAGCGGTTCCTGAAGCTTCGCAAGCACCGGTAGCAGGATGTCTCGCAGTTCTCGGGGCACTCCTGAAGCAGTTTCAACGCATCCTGGAACACCGCGATCCCCTGGTCGTGAACTGCTCTCGTGAACCCAGCTCCACCCGGCAACGTGTCGTAGAGATAGATTTCCGCCTCGAGCCCGTCGGAGCCGCGGGCGGTCAGCGCCGGTCGGTGCTCAGCTTGCAGTTCGGACTGATCGATCCCGAGGCGCGCGGTCGCCGCGATCGTGATTGCCTCTGCAACGGTCCGCAGAGCTACTTGTGTCGGTAGCAGGTTCGGCCGAAGGGTCATCGGACTCTCAACACGCAGGCGAATGAGGAGCACGTCAGATTCGAAATCAGTGCCGAGCACCATGTTCCGAGTTCCGAACCCGCCCGGACATTGCTGGTCCCGCGAGTCGGGGTACGGCTTCGGATGCGGGGCCGCGGTTGCACCGGTGGCGTTCGCGGACGGTTCAATCAGACCGCAGGCAATACAGCAGGAGTATCCCTTCCCCTGCGGACCGGTGTTGCTGACCAACAGTGTGCTGCGTTGGAAGACATGGGTCAGCTGTGGGGTGAGTTGCTTCCACTTCGTTTGATCGTGCGGTCCATTGGTCAGTAGTTTGGCCCGAGTGGCGTAACTCTTCTGAGGCGCAGATCCATCACTTGTCTCGGGATCCTGACCGACCGGATGAGCGAAGCCTGGAGGCCGGATCCAGTTCATCGCGGCGCCGAAAGTTCCCTCACCATCGCAGGCGGGACAGTCCTGCGCTTCCCCACGCACCGCTTCGGCTTGGCCGACATGCTTGGCGTAATGGCAGACTGAACACTCCAGGTACAGCTGCTTGTCCTCCCACGCCTTCGAGAGATCCCGACGTGGATACAGGGCGCCGGACGTCCACTTCTTGTTATCCACCCAGACTGTCTTCCCGGGCGCATATTGAGTCAAGGCGACTGGAAGTCCCTGCGTCGGCTCGTAAAGCGTCTGCACGTTGAATGGCGAGGACTGAACAGCATCAAAAACGTGGAACGCGACGACGTCAGTGGGGAACGCGTATCGAGGCAACACGCCCTTATCGATGAGTCGGTTCAGGAGGTTCATCTGAGTGCCCCGCTCGGAAGGTTCCTCGCCCAACTCCTCCTCTGCGTCCTCCTCGTCGTTCATGTCGGCTACCGACCGGCCGTCACCCATTCCGCTGGCAGCGAGCGGCTTGTTGTTATTCTCGGCGTCCGTCGCCATGGGCAACGCGCCCGAGCTGAGCGCGCCGTCAATCGCCTTTAGCGTGTCGTCCACGAGCCCGTCGAGGATTTCCGCTCGGTGCTCCGCGCTGAGTTGCGCCGGTAGCCACTCATCGACCGCTTGAACGAGTTCCAGCTCATGGTCGCGGAGCCACTGCTCAAGACCGGTCCGGCTCATCTGCGCGAACTCGGTGAGGAAGTCCCGCACCGTTCCTAGCACCTCAAAGAGTGAGCGGTGCGCGCTGGCATCGGCGTCAGGGAGGACGTCCTGGTTATAGCGTTGCAGCAGATACGCAGTGACGTGCCTGCGGGCGATCTGTTCGTTGTCAAGGGTGAGCGTCGGATCTTCCACGACGCCGCGGATCATCGATATGGGTTCGCGGAAGAAGTGATCGTCATGGCTGTCAGCACTACCAAAGGCGAGTACCGTCGCAACCGCGTTGCCCCGCCGCCCGGCGCGGCCGGCGCGCTGCTGATAGTTGGCCCGAGACGGCGGCATGTTCCGCAGCGCCACCCCGGAGAGATTGCCGATGTCAATTCCCACCTCCATCGTCGTCGTGCAGGAGAGGACGTCGATTGCGGTACGCCCCTGACCAACGCCAGGAAGGTCGACCTCGATGTCCTGGAACAGTAACTCGTACTGCTCCGCCCGGGAGAATGCGTCGTCCTGCTTCGTACTGTTGAGCTGCGCGGTGTGCTCTGCGGCGACGATGCTCATCGGCACGGAGGGCTCCAACCGCAACGCTTGCCCGGCACTGGCTCGGTAGTACCCCTTGCGAGCGGTGAACACTGCATCTGTGTCGGGGTCGATCACACGAACGGCGCTCTGTCCACAACTGACGCACACCCTGCGGCCCGGGAAAGCACGCTGCGTGAACCGACACCGGTCGCAATACCCCCAGAGCCCACCAGTCTCGAGCGTCACTTCCGTCGCACGCAATCGGTAAAGGTTCGGCGCCATTGGCTCGCAGAAGTGGGCCAGGAGAACGGGCAGCCATTCGGTCTTGAACCGCCGCCGGCTCGCTGTGTGGGGCAGCCACTGCTCGATCTTCTGGAACGCTCCGCGGTGGGCCTGCACCTTTCGGGGCATGTTCCACCAATCGTCGTTCATCGCGGTGAACCACACGCCACTGCGACTCAACCAGTGATTCAGCCACAACCGAACAAGCGCAATTTTAGTCTCTGTGTCCTCTGCGACACCGTCGATGTTTGGCAAAGCCTGGGCGAGTCCGGTGGTCTCGCGTGGCAATTCCCGCAACGACGCCAATCCGAGCGCTGCAAGCCCACGGTTCGGGTCGGTGATTGTTGTGTACATTGCCTGCAGCAGGGACTGTGGTGGTTTGGTCGGCACGTTCAGCAGTTCCATCAGGGCTGCCGCGTCATCCTGGAGCGCACCGTCCGCGATGCGTCGACGCACGTCGTTCATCGGCGGCGTAGACTCCCCTCCCCGCAGTTCCGGACGGAGGCGAACCCGCAGTTCGTTCGCGCCGACGAGGACAGCGCTGTACAACCGGTCAAGGGTCAGGGCGTTTGCGCTGAGCGGCTTCTCGGCGAGCCGAGCCCAGCCGTACATCATCACGGGCCGCAGGGAGTCCTGCATGGAGTAGTTCTGCAACGTTGGCGCAAGACGCGCGGCGACCTGCCTGCTGTCAGAGAACACCAAGACTTTTCGCCCACGCAGGGGTGCAAAGTCCGACGATGGAGCGCTTGGCGGCTGCACCTCGAGCTGGCGGCTGATGAGCGCCTGGAACGGCTGATCCCCCTTTGTCTGATGATCTTGGACGGGCGTGCTGCCGAAAAACAGTCCGCCGCACGAACCGCACGGTGTGAATCGGCCGTCTGCGTGCACAACCGTTGCATCGTCATCATCGTCGACCTGCACCTCACCGGCCCGTTGCGCGGTGATGTACACCGTTCGACAACGGTCGGGTTCGCCGTCCGGGTGCAGCGCTCCCGTGACAAGGTTCAGCTCAACAACTTCATACTTGTCACCGGGGATCCCAGGCGTTTCCAGAAGCATGTCCAGCGGCTCAAGTTCGTTCGCGACGCTTCCAGTTGACTGGAATGCCATGCCGGGCTCGTTCCAGAGGTACGTAGGATCCAGAACGTTGTTGGTGTAGGCGCGCGCGTAGGAGACACCACAGTGGCGGCATGTGTAGTACTCGAATACCCGAGCCCCACAGTCGCAGGTGCTGCGGGGCTGCGCGTAGAGTTTCCCAATTGGACTATCGCCATCACTATCTCCTGGCCTCGCTGAGCAGTCAGCATCAACGCAGGCCCAGAGACCCGGAAGCCCACGGAAGAAGGCGTGCACCCGGCAAGGCAGCAGCCCCGGATCTTCCGCAGCGCGCTTCGCGGCACTGCCGAGAGCGACCAAAGCAGTGACGGCTTGGTCCGCTATGAGCGTCTCCGCGTCGGGGAACACGACCTTCCCCAGTTCCTCGACGGCTTGCGCCTGCCGCATAGTCTCGTTGATCAGCCGGCTCATCGGCCCCCATCCTTCGAGCGCACTGTGCAACAGCAGAGCGCTGTCGTCCCCGGCCGCCGCAACGCCCCGATACGCCAGGAGCGGTTGAAGTGCTTCAACACGATCTGCGTCCCGTTCCGCGTCGTAGTACCGCTGCAGGGGTACCGCGGCGAGAACCTCAGCGTCTCTCGTTGTGCCTGGCGCATCTCCATCGCTGGTACGCAGGGCGCTCGTAACGGGTCGGAAGGATGACGCGGCTTTACCCGTCAACTCGGCCGCGAATTCAACCGCTGACGCTGCGGACGTGAAACTTGCACTCGTGGTGATGACCTGGAAGCGGTCAGCTGCGATCCCGAGCCGCGTCCGCAGGCGCCGTAGCAGGAGGCCGACCTCCGCACCTGCGGCGCCTCGGTATAGGTGTGCCTCGTCGACGATGAGGAGGAACTTCTCGTCTGGGTTCGCCGCGAGCCACGCGGCCGTTTGGTCGAATATCGGCCGTTCTAACGGACGCATTAGCATGTACTCGAGCATCGAGTAATTGGTAATCAGAGCATCGGGTGGGCTCTGCAGCACCTCATGCCGTGTCAACAGTTCAGGGTCATGATCTTGCAGAATGGCTCGGATGAACTCACTATCAGCATTCTGCCAGTGAGAACCCTTCTCGCCGTACCAGGCACGGAGGTCGGGCTTCGCCGGCCATTTTCCGCGACCTTGAAGGTGCTCCATCAGCTTTGCCGCAGCTTCGTGACCAGATGCAGTCCTATCGGCGGCCCGCTCTTCGATGAGGAGGTAGAAGTCTTCGATCGCTTTCAGACGAATCTTGTCCTTGCTGACGGTACGAACGCCGGGGTAGAGCGTGCGGCTGGTGTAACGTGCGAAACGGGCGGGCCTCCCAGCCCAAGCGTCGAACTGCGTGGTGACACGTGGGTCTCCAAGGAGCAACCGAAGCCGTCCGAGCTGGTCGTTAACGAGCGCGTTCATAGGGTAAAGCACCAGAGCACGCACGGCTGGTTGCCGGAACGAGATCGGACGAGCCTGCGCCTCATCGGCGAATTTCGCAAGCATCGGCAACAGGAAGGACTCTGTTTTCCCGGAACCGGTACCGGTGGTGACAGCCAGACTCGAACCATCCGTGCCCGCCCATTCCAACGCGTCTGCCTGATGCGTGTAAAGCGGGTCGTGAAGGAGCGGAACCACCCCGTTTGCACCCTGCCCAAGGGCTCTAAACAGTGTTCGCGCGCCCGCAGAGAGACGGAGATCGTCGAATCTCTTTCCAGCTTGGTACCGCGGCGTGCTTTCAATATACGGGTTTCGATAGAGCACACCTTCCGTCTCCAGCAGGGTCCGTCGCTGCGCAATGACGTTGGGGTTTCCTACGTGATACGCGGCTTCGATGTATTCCCGAAGTGCTTCCTGGATCTCAGCGACTGTCTCGGCGATTGTCAACGGGTC
The DNA here is from genome assembly GCF_005490985.1 of Curtobacterium sp. SGAir0471. NCBI lineage: Bacteria > Bacillati > Actinomycetota > Actinomycetes > Micrococcales > Microbacteriaceae > Curtobacterium > Curtobacterium sp. SGAir0471. The sequence continues at coordinate 342,928 of NZ_CP027869.1, read as the reverse complement.
ATTCTTTGTCATTCGCGTGTCCCTTCCGCATCCAAAGTGTCTCCTGCAAAAAGCTTATTATGGTAGCCACCATGTCGGTCTCGGTGGACGCGGATAGCAGCGCCCCGCGAGCTCGTGGAGCGGCATCCGTCATAAGGTTGATATAGCGGGCAGCGAAGCCGGGTAGGGGCGCAAAAAAGTCCAGCCGTGATGTCCCAGCAGCCTCCGTGACCCGAACGATCTGAGGGGCGCCGTGCGTCGCGTCAATCGCGGCTTGCAAACGCCATGCCTCGTCATGGGCGGCCACTGCTGCATCGAGGGCCGGCAGGGGGAGCACACGGTTCACTGTTCCCGCTCGCAGGTCAACGAGACACCACAGGTCGGCCCCGTAGGTTCGAGGGCGACGAGCGACAAACATGCCCGTATCCCCGGGGTGCGGGGGACGCCACCGGCCCCGGTAATAGCGGATTGGGCGGGTTGGATCGAGGATTTCTGACGGGACGTTGTCGCCACCGCGAGGGGCCAATGAGAGTCGCTCGGCGTACTCACGAACGAAGTCTCGGGCGGCTTGAGCCGCGGGACGCGAGACCCAGCGTTCCGCGTCGACTACGCGAAAACCCGGAACCTCGTCGCCCTTCGCTGTAATTGCAATTCTCCGGGTGCCGGTTGCAGTGACGGTGAAGGGTCCGCGGACCACGGCGCCGGAGGGGTGAACGCCGGCGAGAAGATACTCGCCCGGTCTTCGAGCCACGGACGTAGGTGGCCCAAGGTAGAGCATCCGGGTGCGGCGGTCTGCATTCGGGGTTAGTTCGACCAGATCGCCGCCGCTGATCAGCGCTTCGAGCACGTCGGCGATGATCTGCCGTTCCAGCGCCGGGTGGAGCGGCTGCAGCGCTCCGAGGACGGCGTCGATCAAACGTCCGGGACTGGCCGGGCACGTGAACGATGCGGTGCGGCGAAGCGCCGCCGCGATGAATTCGGGGGCGTTTGCAGCGGTCTCCAAGGGGAGGCCGAGGGCGGATGCGGTGACGGCAACGGCGGCCGGGCGGTCAAGCGTTTCAATGTTCATTAGAATCCGTCGTCGATGATCGTGGGTTCCGCCATTGCGCGGGTCGCCAGAACGGTATATCTCGCCGCGTGGAATAGCTCCGGCCTGTCGAGGAGGGCATTGAGGATGGCGATCGCGTCCCCACGGTCGAAGGACGCTGTCAGCGCCGGGCGCCCGGCCAGGGTCAGGAGGTATCGCGCGGCGGAAGGGCGTCCCTCAAGGCCCGCCCGGCTCAGCGCACGCTTCGCGGCGCTGGCAAAGCCTTCCAGCACTGCACCCGGACTATCCCAACGGTACAGGCTCTTCGAAATGGTGTTGGTCAGTTGCTGGTAAAGCGGCGCGCTTCCGACCGCTCCTGCCAAATCGTCGAGGAGTTCGCCGGCGTCCGAATACCCGACTTTGCGTTCCAATGAGGCCCACCGACCTCGGCCTATCGTGCATGCGACTTCCGAGGCGATGGCGACTCGCACCCGGTGTTGGACGTACGCTGCGAAGAGATCACCGGGCAGCGCCGCGTCCGCCCAACGACGGTCTGCATCGATGAGCCGCGTGAGACCCTGCACGCTTCGTTCACGTGCCGGGAATCGAGGGTGTGGAGGGCGGCGTTGCAGCGCACTGTTCGGGTCGCCAGGCAGCACCATCGACGTCGATATCGTGCCGACAGACGCGACGGCGAGAGCACCGCGCGGAGGGACCACAACGGTGGTCTCATGGGTGCGCCGCGGTGCGACGGGTTCATCGGCGTCGTAGATCGTCACCTCGACACCACCCGCATCGGTTTGATCGATGACCTGCGCGGTTATTGCGGCATCACGGTGTCCGCGAAGGAGCCGCCAACGCAGGGGCTCGAAGCCACGTTCGCATCGAATGGAAGCGAACCCGACGCTCTGGCGACTGATCGAGACGATGCCGGCCTCCGCGTCGTCGTACGCCGAGCCGAGACGTTTGTCCTCACGCACCGCCCGAGCGATCCTCTTCCAATGCTTTTCGTCGACGGGCAAGACAACATTTTGCTGATAGCTAGCCAGGGAGGTCCCGTCTGCCGCGACGAACGCGACGGTCAGCGTTGCGGTTACATCTGCGGGACCATCGATTGTGATGCTCGCCAGCCCGTTCCAGAGGTCCTGCAGCTTCGAGTTGGCGGGCGCGGCGAGCATCCGAATTCCTCGCCCGTCCTGCCCAGCGGACGTCGAGATGATCACTGCAGTCATAGCGGCCTCGAGTGCCGAACCTTCTGCTGTGCCCTCGAGGCGAACGCTCAACTGGTGCACTCCCACCGGCAAGTCCACCAGGCGGAGGACGATCTCAGACTCCCCAACTGGCCAGGAGATCCGCTCGACCTCTGCTCCCACGCTGATCACGCATGCGTCGGGTACGAGGTCTGCCCGCACTCCGATAAGCGCCAGTTCACCGACGAGCCATGTTGCTTCCGACTCCCCGTCCCATCCGATCGCGTTCAGACCGACCGGGCGCACCTGGACGTGCGTACGAAGGAGCAGTCCGTACTGCTCAAGCGCGACACGGTCTGCGTCCTCCACCCGTGTCGGAACCTCCATGCGATAGGCCACTGCGCCGTGTACACCGCTTCTCGCCGGCACGATCCAAGGAAGGTTCGGCCTGCGACCTGCAGGTTCGAGAAGTATGTACTTGCCGCCGGCTCGAAGCGTCCTGCTACGAATCTCGAACGCGATTTCCTCACCTTGCAACTTGAAGATGCGGTTTGGCCCGGCGCTCACCGGATACTTCTCGGCGAGCGCATCGTTCATCGCCTCGTCCGCCTTGTCCAGTCGGATGAAGGGCTGATCAAGAATGGGCAGGGAGTCGAGCCGCAGCGTCTGTCCGTGATGCAGGAGCCGCGTTGGGGGCACCGGCTTTGCCGTGCCGTTCACACGAGCCCGAGACGTTCGGAGAACCTCGGTCAGCCCAGGCACCGCATCGGCGAAGTTCGTGAGTGTTGGCAACTCGACGTGCAGATGCCAGTCCGGAGAGCGCCGCAGGAACATTCGTAGGGGGTGCACAGTAGGCCTGGTCGGTCGGACGTTGAGCTGCTCGCTAGATGGTCGCCGAGTCGCTACAGCGACGGCATCCCGCGCTGAAAGCAACCACGCGCGCGAGTCTTGCTCCTGATTGAGGCTTTGAACGATGCGGTCGAGCGTGCTTGAGAGCAGGTACGGCGACTCACCGCCGCTGTCGGTGAGTAGAGCGGAACTCACTTGCCCAACAAGAGCGCCGTTCTGGCAGAAGATACGGAACCGTTCGGAGTACTTCACAGATCGCACGGCGAGATGCGCGCCAAGTTCAGCGGGGTCGTTCAGGAGTCTAGGCGTCAGTTCTGCCCGACATAGGAACAGCAGCTCTACGAGCTGCCGCTGTAGGTACACCGGAAGGACGGAATGGGTGATGGGCCACGAGATGATTCGGAATGCGTCGGCGAAAGCGCCGGAGGGAACAGCACCCGCGAACTGCTTTGCGAAGCGTCGGAACCAGATCGACACCCAGTCATGGTCATCATCGGTCCACCCCGGGGTCATCTTCCCAAATGTGCGCCAGTACTCAGAGCCCTCGTACGCGTACCCAGATTCGGCGGCGTACACCACAAACGGCAGCCAATAGGCTGTCCGCTCCCGCGCGGTCAGTCCGTGTGCGGTAGCGGTGCGAACAGCAACGGCGATTTCGTCGCGCTCGATGTTCGAGAGACCGTGCTCGAGCGCGAATACCGGGGCGGCATACTGAAGCTTCTCACGAGACGCCGCCAGTGCCTCGAAATGTTCTGACAACTTGGCATGGAACACTTCCAGTGTATCCACGAATCCCCCGGATGAGTCACGACGGAGTTCCTCCCCCACATATCGCATATCTTTGAGCGCCATCGCTCGCCCTTCCGCATGCCCGCACGCTTTTCCCAGTCCCAATGCGCCGATGCTGTCTGGTACCACCGACATCGACCCGAAACCGCCAACGAGGAACGGTCACGTTCTGCAGCTTAGTGTCGTGCAGTGATGGGAAGCATCCGTGTCGCTGAAGCTGCTGGCCCTGTCGTCCGCGACGGTAGTTCACCGCAGAACGCGCTGCAGGACACCTGGTACGGCGAGTTCGAAGACTTGGATGCCGTGCTCGCGGCTGGCGAAACCTTTCTTGAGGACGCGGTAGCAGCGAAGCCTCCCTGATCGCAGTGTTGATGCTGCTTACGGTTTGATGGGGGGCACCACGAAGCCTCATTGGATGGCGCGCCCGCGGAGGGTTGTCGTCGCAGAGGCAGATCCGACGCTGACGATGGAGTCATCCTCCCTATAGCCGGCGGTCGGCATGACCCACGACGCCGCGCGGGTTGAAACGGGTCGACGGGCGACGAAGATGTCCGCCTAGGCTCGGCGGAGCAACGTGAACGTCGGCCAGTTGAAATGTGGGAGGCGCCAGCGTTCAGCTGGCAGGTTGTGGCGGAAGTTGTAGCCGGTGTCAGCGAGGACCTGCAGGTTGTTGCAAGCGTCGCCGAGGGCAGCGGTGTCGTCGTCATCGCCGAGGTCGGCGCGAAGGTATGTGCTGGCCGCGATGATGTTGTCGGTGCGGTCCGTGCACCCGCGCCTGCTGCAGTAATGACCCTCGCCAGCCTCACGAACAGCGGCTGCTTGCCCACGCCAGCCGTCCGCTCCAGTGGCACGCCAGGATCGTATAAGCGACCTGCAACTGACGCGCAACCCAGGGCACCTTGCGAGGCGAGCGATCGTCACCGGTAAGCTCCTGCTCACCCGGGTCGACAGGAGACGCCATGGCCAAGTTTGCCGAGTACCAGTGGTTCTCGAGCATCGCTCCAAACTTCGGGGGCCCGAAGGGTGTCCTCGCCGTCGCCGCTCTCGTTGGCATAGGCCTCTACAAGGGTGGTGAATTCGGAGTGAAGAAGCTCGTTCAGGCCTCCCGCGTGGCGAAAAAGAAGAAGGATGACGCTGCGGCGAGCGCCACCTACACCTTCCTTCGTGACGCCGAGGATGGGCACGGACTTGTCGTGAAGAAGGGTTGTGAGTTCCGAGTGCTCAGCGATATCGGCAAGACCGACCTCGGTGAGACGCGCGGGATCGAACTTATCGGGGACGAGCGATTCTTCCACTACGTTGAGGCGGCCTTTCTTGAAGGCGTCTCTAACTGGCGCCGAAACGACGCGTCCTCGGACTGACGGGTGAACGGCGCTCAATCGAGAAGATCTCTGCCGCAATTTCGAATGCCGCCAAATCCCTCTGTTCGCATTCGACCGCGGCCTGACTCGGTGTCCTTGTTTGAGCACCGCGGACACCGAGCCGGCATCAGTTGCTTTTGATTTCGGAGCGACGAATTCGCCGTCCGACTGGGTGGCGCCGTCGTCCACCTGCCCGGCAGTCAGCCCTGCCCGCACGAGTCCGTCGAAGGTGGCGCCGTTGACGGCGAGCATGCGGGCGACGGCGAAGGTGACGTAGATGGGTGCGGCGTCCTTCCATCGTTCCTTCGTCCCGAGGGTTTGTCTGCCGTCGAGCCAGACGCGGCGCCGGTCGACATCGACCAGCAACACCGTTGCCGTCTGTTCTCGCTCCGACCCGGAAGACCCGCCATGCACCTGCGCCGTTCCGCCGCGCCCACCTCCGTCCGCCCGAGCACCTGGACCGACCCGTACGGCCGGCTCGCGGTGCGGTGCCTGCAGACGGTCGTGATCGTCGTGGTGATCGGCGGGATCGTCACCGCCGCGACGACCCTGAGCCTCGTCACGATCCCGGTGCTGCTCGCGCTCATCGTCGCCTCGGCGCTGTACCCGCTGGTCGCCTGGCTCCGCGGACACGGGGTGCCGTCGGTGCTCGCCACGACGATCGCGTTCGTGGGCGTCCTCGCCGCGGCCGCCGGGGTGCTGTGGTTGCTCGTCGCCGCGTTCGCCGGGCAGTGGCCCGCACTGCAGGCGTCGGCGGTCGACGGGCTCCAGCAGGTGCAGGACCTCCTGCACGAGCTACCCGTCCGGGTGACCGACGGACAGATCGAGGACGCGGTCTCCGGCCTCGTCGACTTCGTCACCAGCGCACGGTTCGGGGCGGGCGCGATCGCGGGCATCTCCGCTGTCACGAACGTCGTCACCGGGGCCGTGCTCACCGCGGTCATCCTGTTCTTCTTCCTCAAGGACGGGCCGGCGATCTGGGAGTTCCTGCTCCGCCCCTTCACCGGCGAGCAGTACGACCGGGCCCGCCGGATCGGGGACCGCGTGGTGACGACCCTCGGCGGGTACGTGCGCGGGACGGCCGCCGTGGCCGCGTTCGACGCGGTGGCGATCGGCACCGGCCTCGCGGTCCTCGGCGTCCCGCTGACGATCCCGCTGGCGGTGGTGGCGTTCGTGACCTCGTTCATCCCGATGATCGGTGCCCCGATCGCCGGCACGCTCGCGGCACTCGTGACACTCGTCGCGCTCGGGCCGGTCAAGGCGGTGATCGTCGTCGCGATCGTCGTGCTCGTGAACCAGATCGAGGGCAACTTCCTGCAGCCCGTGCTGATGGGCAGGACGCTGCGCCTGCACGGACTCGTCATCCTGGTCGGCCTGACCGCGGGCACCGTGCTCGGCGGGGTGACCGGGGCGCTGCTCGCGGTCCCGCTCATCGCCGCCGGCTGGGGCGTCGTCCGGGTCTGGAACGGCGAGGACGAACCGGCGACGCCGTGGCGGCAGAAGCGACGCGAGACGGTCCCGGTCGGCTGAGCACCTGGTCAGCACCGGGATCCGGTCACCGCGCCGCACTACGCTGCCGTGATGGACGACAGGCAGCCGGACGCGAGCCGGTTCGACGGGCACGTGGTGATCGGCGGCGGCGTGGTCGGTGCTGCCGCTGCCTGGGCCCTGACCGCCCGCGGCGAGCGCGTCCTGCTCATCGAGCAGCACGGTCGCGGGCACCTCGAGGGGTCGTCGCACGGTGCGACCCGGATCTTCCGGCAGGGCTACACCGACCCGGAGTACGTCGCGCTGACGACCCGCGCGCTCGCGCTGTGGGACGCCCTCGAAGCGTCGTCGGGCACGACGCTGCTCGACCGGACGGGCGCGGTCGACCACGGCCGGCCCGAGGTTGTCGAGGCGATCGCCGCGGCGCTGAGGGGCGCCGGGATCCCCCACGAGACCCTGACCCCGGACGAGGCCGCCGCACGCTGGCCCGGCATCGCGTTCGAGGGGCACGTTGTGACGCACGCCACGGCCGGACGCATCCGGTCGGCCGACGCGGTCGAGCTCTTCCTGACGCTCGCGGAACGCACGGGCCTGGCCGAGCTCCGGTTCGGCAGCCGGGTCCGGGCGATCGTCGACCACGGCGACGACCTCACCGTGACGCTCGGCGACGGCACGGCGGTGCGGACGGCGAGCGTGGTGGCCGCCGCGGGGTCGTGGGCGCCCACGCTGGTGGGTGACGTGCTCGCCGGGCGCGGGGCGGTCCTCCCGGCCGTCCGCGTCACTCAGGAGCAGCCCGCCCACTTCCCCAGCCACCTGCCGGACGAAGCCTGGCCGTCGTTCGTGCACTGGGCTGACGGCGACGACGTGTACGGGCTGCTGACGCCGGGCGAGGGGGTCAAGGTCGGGTTCCACGGCACCGGACCGGTCGTCGACCCCGACGCTCGCGACAAGCGGCCGGTGCCCGAGGAGGCCGAGCGGCTGCAGGCGTACGTCGCGCGGTACGTGCCCGGGGTCGACGCGACCCGTCCGACCTTCATCAGCTGCCTCTACGACACCACCCCGGACGAGGACTTCGTCATCGACCGGCGCGGGCCGCTCACCGTCGCGACCGGGTTCTCCGGCCACGGGTTCAAGTTCGCGCCGTTGCTCGGGGAACTCCTCGCCGACCTGGCGACCGGAGGCGAGCCGCTCCCGCGCTTCGCCCTCTGACCGCGGGCCGTCCCGCTACGGTGGACCGGTGCGCGTCGTCATCGCTCCGGACTCCCTGAAGGGCACCGCGACCGCGGCCGACACCGCGCGGGCGGTGCGGTCCGGGTGGCTCGACGAACGGCCGGAGGACGACGTCGTCACCGTGCCGATGGCGGACGGTGGCGAGGGCACCCTCGACGCGTTCGCCGCGGCGTACCCGACCGCTCTCCGCGTCCCCGTGACGGTGACCGGGCCGGACGGCACGCCCGTCGACACGCACTGGCTGCACCTGCCGGACGGCCGGGCCGTCGTGGAGCTCGCGGCGACGAGCGGGCTACCGCTCCTGGGTGGGGCCCTGCGCCCGGGGACCGCGACGAGCCGCGGGTTCGGCGAGGCGATCGCCGCGGCGCTCGATGCCGGGGCGACCGGCCTCGTGCTGGGCATCGGGGGCAGCGCGTCGACCGACGGCGGTCGACCGGTGCTCGAGGCGCTCGGGCTGACCGTCGACGCATCGGGCGCGGTCGACCGCTCGGGGCTCCGGCCGCTGCCCACCGGCGGTGTGGTGGTGCTGACCGACGTGACGTCGCCGCTGCTCGGCCCTTCCGGTGCGGTCGCGGTGTTCGGACCGCAGAAGGGCATCACGCCCGACAGGGCACCGGCGTTCGAGGAACAGCTGAGCGGGTGGGCGGCGAGCCTGCCCGGGGTCGACCCCGCGACGCCGGGTGCGGGTGCCGCGGGCGGAGTCGGGTTCGGGCTGCTCGCCTGGGGTGGGACGCTCGCACCGGGAGCCCGAGCGGTCGCGGACGTGCTCGGGCTGCCCGCACTGCTCGACGGTGCCGACGTCGTGGTCACCGGCGAGGGGCGCTTCGACGAGCAGAGCGCGGCGGGCAAGGTGCCGTCGGTCGTCCGGGCGCTCGCGGCGGAGCACGCGCCGGCCGCCCGGGTGGTGCTGGTCGCGGGCGAGATCGAGGCGCGGTCGGACGACTTCGACGCGGCGGCCTCGCTCGTGGTGCTCGCGACGCAGACGACCGGGGAGCCGGACGACGCGTTGCGCGACCCGATGCGCTTCGCGACGATCGCCGGGCAGCGGTTGGCGCGGCTCGTCGGCTGAGCCCCGCGGTCGACGCGGCCGACACGGCTGGACCCCGCGGCCGACGCGGCCGACACGGCTGGACCCCGCGAGCGCCGCGGCCGACACGGCTGGACCCCGCGAGCGCCGCGCCCGCGCCCCGACGCGGCCGCACCCCGACACGCCCGTCGGTGCCCACGAGGGGTACCCCGTCGCAACCTCCCTGTCCCCAGGGCGCGGGACCACACTGGGATGCGGGTCGCACCCGGCCCGAGAACACCCCCACGAGGAGACCAATGCGCACCGTCAACGCGTACGCGGCACCGTCGGCCACCGAGCCGCTCGTCAAGACCACCATCACCCGCCGTGACCTCGGCCCGAACGACGTCGAGATCGACATCGCCTACGCCGGCATCTGCCACTCGGACATCCACACCGTCCGCGGCGAGTGGGGCCCGATCCAGTACCCGCAGGTCGTCGGTCACGAGATCGTCGGCCACGTCTCGGCCGTCGGCTCCGCCGTCACGAAGCACCAGGTCGGCGACCGGGTCGGCGTCGGCTGCATGGTGAACTCCTGCGGCGAGTGCGAGCAGTGCGTCGCGGGCCAGGAGCAGTACTGCCTGAAGGGCAACATCCAGACCTACGCGGGCGTCGACCCCGCGGACGGCTCGATCACCCAGGGCGGGTACTCCGAGGCCGTCGTCGTCAACGAGGACTTCGTCCTCCGCGTCCCCGAGTCGCTCGACATCGAGAAGGTCGCGCCGCTGCTCTGCGCCGGCATCACCACGTACTCGCCGCTGCACCACTGGAAGGTCGGCCCCGGCTCGAAGGTCGCCGTCGTCGGCATGGGCGGCCTCGGCCACATGGCGGTGAAGATCGCGGTCGCGCTCGGCGCCGAGGTCACCGTCCTGTCGCAGACGACCAGCAAGCAGGAGGACTCGCTCCGCTACGGCGCGAAGGCCCACTTCGCGACGAAGGACCCGGCGACCTTCGAGGAGCTCGCGCAGTCGTTCGAGCTCATCATCAACACGGTCTCGGCCAAGCTCGACATGAAGGCGTACCTCGGCCTGCTCAAGGTCGACGGCACGCTCGTCAACGTCGGCGCCCCGTCAGAGCCGCTCGAGGTCCCGGCGTTCGCCCTGATCCCCCGCCGCCTGAGCTGGGCGGGCTCCGCGATCGGCGGCATCGCCGAGACGCAGGAGATGCTGGACTTCTGCGCCGAGCACGGGATCCTGCCGGAGACCGAGCTCATCAGCGCCGACCAGATCAACGAGGCGTACGAGCGGGTGCTGTCGTCGGACGTCCGCTACCGCTTCGTGATCGACGCGGCCACGCTGGCCTGACGGCCTGACGGCCTGACCGTCGGACGGGAGGCGCGGGGCCAGCGGGCACCGCGCCTCCCGTCCGTCGTCCGGCCGCGGACCGACCGCGCAGCCTGTCCGCAGAACGCGAGCACATCGTCCGGGTCACGCGACGCGCCCGCTCCATCCGCCGGAGGAGAGAGGCTTGACCGGTGGACGACACGACGAACGAGGGACTCCGCTCCCTGGTGTCGGTGTCCGGCAGTGACACCGACGGCGCGATCGCCGACCTCGCCGGCATGTACGCCGGCAAGGCCTGGCACTCGGCACACGTCGACGACGACTTCTGGTACCGCTACGTCGCCGTCGGCGACGAGCGGATGAGCATCCGACGGTCGCAGATGCACGGCTCGCTGCGCGGCGACGTCGCCGTCGAGGGCGAGGTCGTCGTCCAGTGGCTCGACTCCGGTACCGCGACCGTCGACACCGGACGCAACGCGATCAGGATGCAGCCGGGCGTCCCCGTGCTCTTCCCGATCGAGCAGCGCTTCGACATGGAGTACCGCGACTGGGACCAGCGGCTCGTGCACCTGGACCGCGAGCTCGTGCTCGACGTCGCCGCGGAGCGCTTCCTGGTCGACGGGACCCTCGCGTTCGACCGCTTCACACAGCCCACGACCGCCGCGGTCGAGCGGTGGCGTGCGTCGGTGGCCTCGTCGGTCCGGGCGCTGCGCGACGAGGGCGCCGGGTCCCTCGCGTGGCACGAGTCCCAGCGCGACGTCGTCCGCTCGCTCTTCGACCTCTACCGGTTCCACGGCGAACCGGCTCCCGTCGGCTGGGGCGAGCACCGGAACGCCCGGGTCCGCTCCGCCGTCGAGACGATCCACTCGCGGGCGCACGAGCCGTTGACGGTCTCGGACATCGCCTGCGCTGCCGGCTTGAGCGTGCGCGGTCTGCAGGAGTCCTTCCAACGGACGCTCGACCGCACGCCGATGCAGTACCTGCGCGAGGTCCGGCTGCGTCGCGCGCACGACGACCTGCTCCGCGCCGAGCCCGGGTCGGTGGCCGTCGCGGAGATCGCGGCTCGGTGGGGGTTCACCCACATGGGTCGGTTCTCCGGCGAGTACCTGCGGCGGTTCGGCGAGTACCCGAAGCAGACGCTGCGGCGCTGACGTCCGATGCTGCTCGGCGGTCAGCCGATCTCGTCGCCGGACGGCAGCGCGCCGCACCAGTCGACGGACGACGCCTGCACGCTCGCCTCGAGCGCACCGGAGGCCGCGTCCACGACGCTCACCAGGTCCCCCGATGCCGACCGCGTGGTGACGGCCAGGAACTGACCGTTCGGGGACGGGCAGACCGCGGTCACGCTCGCGTCCTCGGGCACGGTGACGGGCAGCCGGGAGGCACGGCTCGCGTCGACGCGCACGATCCGCTGGGCGAGGGTGCCGTCGGTCCGCACGTCGCCCACCACGCGCACGTACGTGTCGCCGGTGAGCGGGGCGATCCGGCCGAGGTAGGGCGCGTCGGTGCTGCCCTCCGGCGCCGGCAGTGCCGTCCGCTGCCCGTCGGTCAGGTCGAGGCGGACGATGCCCGTCCCCGTCTCGACGACGGCCGTGGTGCCGCTGCCGACGAAGCCGTGCAGGTAGGTGGCGCTGCCGAGCCGCACCGGGTCGTTGCGACCGCTCATGTCGACGAGCACCAGGTCGTCGGACCCGGTGCGGACCAGGGCGCTCTCGGTGCGGGGCACGTACGCCCACTGCGCGACGGTCATCGGCTCCGCCCCCGCGGTCGGCTTCCCGTCGGCCGCGATCGCGGTCGGCAGGTGGGTGCCGGTCATGTCGACCACGTACAGCCCGACGTTCCGTGACTGACCGGTGGAGGTGTCGGCGTACTCGAAGCCGAAGGAGGCGCCGTCGTCGGCGACGTGCAGCGCGGTGACCCGTCCGGCGGCGCTCGGCAGCGTCAACCGTTCGACCGGCGTGCTGTCGTCCTGCACACCGCCGGCGAGCGGGACGATCTCGACACTCGACCGGCCGTCGGTGCCGCGGACGACGACGAGCGACCGGCCGAGCCGCGCGTACTCGGTGATGCCGGTGGCCTCGAACACGGTCGTCGCGCCGCCGGCGTCGAGGGAGCGGCGGACGATGCGGTCCTTCCCGCCGGACGCCCCGGGTACGAGGGCGAGGACGTCCGTGCTGCCCGTCGTGATCGTCGTGCGGAGCTCGGAGGTGGCGGGCTGCCCGGGGGCCCGGACGTCACGGACGGTGATCTCGTAGGCGCGGTCGTAGGCGAGCGGCCCGGCGAACTCGACGGCGATGGTGTTGCCGCTCGACGTGACGGTGTGCGGGGCGGACGGGCTGACCGTCACGGCGTCGGCGGGGACCCGCTGCAGGGCCTGGTTCGCCGTCAGGATCACGCGCTGCGCCGGTCGCGACACGAGCCCGGTGGCGTCGTACGTGACGTCGCGGAGGCGGGGTCCCTGCTGCGAACCGATCACCGCTGCGACGGCGCCGACGAGCACGAACACCGTGATCGAGGCCACCAGCCGGCGGCGGAAGCGGTCGCGCGGGCGGCGGCGGAGCGGGCCGGTGTCGTGCGGGCCGACGGGCGCGGTCGTGGGTGCGGGCGTGGCGGGCATCAGTACTCGTACGGGTCCGACGGCTGGTCGATGTCGCGGACGGTCGCGGCGCGGATGACGATCCGGGCGTCGGCGGACTGGTCTGGGTTCGCGGCGAGCTTCCCCGTGACGCGGACCCACTGGTCGGCGTCGGGCACGGGACCGTCGACGACCACGCCGAGGCCGACCGGCTGGGCGTCGACCGCGCAGCAGCTGATCACGAAGCGGGTCAGGGTGAACGACCCGTCCGACCCGGGCACCACGAAGCCGGAGAGCTCGACCGGCTTGCCGACCAGCGCGGTCGTGTCCGTGGTCTGGCGGATGAGCGCCGCCCAGTCCTTCACGCCGTACTCCGAGGTGTCGACGCCCTCGCTGCCGAGCAGGGCGACGTCCTGGGTACCGGTGGCGTTCGACAGGGTCGGGGTGTCCACGCTCCGCTGCTGGGCGGTCCGGGCGGACAGCGTCGTCGGCGGGAGCACGAGCATCGCGACCGTGACCCCGACGGTGGCCGCCGCCGCGATGCCGCCGACGACGCCGCGGGTGATGCGCGCGGCTCCCGGTGCCCGGCGCCGGACGGCCAGGGCCGCGTCGGAGCCCCGCTCGTACGCAGTCTCGTCGATGTGGGCGTGCGCGCCCCCGTGCTCGTGCTCGTGGGCGTGCGCGCCCCCGTGCTCGCCCTCGTGCTCGTGGGCGTGCTCGTCCCCGTGTCCGTGTCCGTGTCCGTCACCGTCGTCGTGCGCGTGCCCGTGGCCTCGTGCCACCGCGACGAGTCCCGCCAGGGAGGCCGGCACGGCGACCGCGGCCAGGACGATCGTGAACAGGTCGTACCGCGGGTTGATGTACAGGTCGAGGTGCCCGACCAGCGCGAGCCACAGCGTGCACAGCGCCACCGCGAGCACCGACCCGAGCCCGAGGTACGCGGGAGCCTTCTCAGACGAGGACATTCATCACCAACCCGACCGCCGCGGTGAACAGGACGCAGACGACGGCGAGCAGCACCAGGAAGCGCGCGCGGAACGTCGTCCGGAGCAGGGCGATCATCTTGACGTCGATGATCGGCCCGATGAGCAGGAACGCCGTGATCGACCCCGGCAGGAAGGTCGAGGCGAAGGACAGCGCGAAGAAGGCGTCGACGTTCGAGCAGAGCGAGATCGTCATCGCCAGGAGCATCATCGCGGCGACCGACAGCACCGGGTTCGCGCCCACCGCGACGAGGGTCGACCGGGGCACGGCCACCTGGATCGCGGCCGCCAGTCCGGCACCGACGAACAGCGCCGGCATCATCGTCGCGGTCTCGCCGCCGAACTGCGACGCGCTCTCGCGCCAGCGGTTCCGGGAGCGCGGTGCTCCGACGGCCGCGCGGCAGCGGGCCTCGAACGCGGGCAGGAGCAGCTCGGCCGGGCGGCGGTGCGCGGCGACGATCCACCCGACCAGGTTCGCGAGCACGAAACCGCCGACGATGCGGACGACGAGGATCCACCCGGACCACCCGAACGCCTGCGCCGTGCTGATGATGACGAGCGGGTTGAGGATCGGCGCGGCGACCAGGAAGGTCACGGCCTCGGCCGGGGTGAACCCGCGCATCATGAGTCCGCGGGCGAGCGGCACGTTCCCGCACTCGCACACCGGGAAGAGCATGCCGATGAGGGAGATCACCGCGCGCCGCGGCACCGGGCGCTCGGGCAGGATCCGCTCGAGCACACCGGCCGGCACCCAGACCTCGACGACGATGGACAGCACGATGCCGAGCACGACGAACGGCAGCGACTCGACCACGACGCTGATCGCCAGCGTCAGGAAGTCCTGCACGACGTCGGGCAGCCCGGCGGTCCCCACGGTCGGCGACACCACGCGCACGCCGAGCAGCACCACGACGGCACCGAGCACCAGGCCGGGGCCGGTGAGCGTGCGGGTCGGGGCGGGGCGAGTGGGAGCGCTCGTCACCGGGACAGGATAGGCGAGCATCGCGCCCGCTCCCTCGGAGCCGCGCGGCGCCCCGGTCCCCCTGCCCGGCTCAGGCGGTCGGCAGGCCCGTCAGGTGCCGGTCGAGCAGGTCGATCGCCCACTCGCCGGACTCCCCCGGCGCGAGGCGCGTCACGTGCACCGCCAGACCGTCGACGAGCGCGTGGAGTCGGCACGCCTCGTCGGCCCGCTGGTCCTCGGGCACCCCGACGAGGGCGACGATCCGGTCGCACCACGCCCGCATCTCGGCGACCACCCGGTCCAGGGCGGGCCGGAGCGCGGCGTCGGTGAGCGCCGCGTTGCCGAGCGCCAGGTACACGTCGAGCTCGACCATGCGCTCGTCGTCGAGCGGCAGCAGCTCGAGCAGGATCCGCCGCGCGGTCTCGCCGTCCGGCAGCCCCTCGGGGATCGCGCCGATGCGCTCCCGGGTGCGGTCGAACACGAGCGTGATGGTGTGCTCGCGCATCGCGGCCTGCGTCGGGAAGACGTAACGCACGGTGCTCGGCGGGAGGCCGGCCTCGGCGGCGACCCCGCGGACGCTCAGGGCGCCCAGGCCGTCGCGCGCCAGGACCCGGCACGCGGCATCGGAGACGTCGAGTCGGCGCCGTTCGAGGTCCTCGCGGGTGGTCACCACGCCATACTCGCACGGTCGTGCGACTCGTGCTACCGTCGGTCCCACAAGAGTCGCACAGTCGTGCGACTCGACACGTCCTCACGAGGGAAGGAGTCGCCGTGGCCTGGGTCGTGCTCGTCCTGTCCGGGGTGCTCGAGGCGGTGTGGGCCACCGCGCTGAGTGCGTCGAACGGGTTCAAGAAGGTGGTGCCGACGATCGTGTTCGTCGCCGGCATGGTGCTCAGCATGGTCGGACTCGCGTTCGCCATGAAGGCGATCCCGGTCGGCACCGCCTACGCGGTGTGGGTCGGCATCGGGGCGTCGCTCACGGTCGTCGTGGCGATCCTCCGCCGTCAGGAGGCCGCGTCGATCACCCGCGTCGCCCTCGTGCTCGGATTGGTCGCCTGCGTGGTCGGCCTCAAGGTGGTGAGCTGAGGTGGCGTGGCTCGTCCTGTTCGTCAGCGCGGCGCTCGAGACCGTCTGGGCGACGGCGCTCGGCGCGAGTGACGGCTTCACCGTCCCGGGTCCGACGGCCCTCTTCGCGGTCACGATCGTCGTGAGCCTGGTGGCGTTCGGCTACGTGCTCCGGCACATCCCGATCAGCACGGCCTACGCGGTGTGGACCGGGACCGGAGCGGCCCTCACGGTCCTGTGGGGCATGGCGACCGGCGCCGAACCGGTCACGTTCCTGCGCCTGCTGTTCATCGCCGGGATCGTCGGCTGCGTGGTCGGCCTGAAGCTGGTCCCCGCCCGCCCGGTCACCCCGGCCCCGACCCCGACCCCGGCCGCGGAGCGCGGCGTCAGTTCCGCGAAAGCGACAGACCGCCGCGGATGATCGGGCGCATCCTGTCGCTTCGGCGGACGAGACGGCGCCGGTGACGGATCGCGCCGGTGACGGACCGGGCCGGTGACGGCCGGGAGGCGCGGTGCCGGCTGGCACCGCGCCTCCCGGCCGCCACGGGGTCACCGGGTCAGACGGACGCGCCGGTCCACTCGTCCTCGGCAGCGACGTGGTCGCTGCCCGCGGTCCCCGCGGCGAGCGCGGCGGCCACGCGGTCGGCGTGCGACGGCGGGTCGGACGGCACGTGCGCCGGACGGTCCGCCTCGTTGATCCTCCGGAGCTCGGGGACGATGTCCTCGGCCAGGATGTCGATCTGCTCGAGCACCGTCTTGAGCGGCAGCCCGGCGTGGTCGATGAGGAACATCTGGCGCTGGTAGTGCCCGACGTGGTCCTTCATCGTGGCGTAGCGGTCGATGACCTGCTGCGGCGAGCCGACGGTGAGCGGGGTCTGGGCGGTGAAGTCCTCCATCGACGGACCATGGCCGTAGACCGGGGCGTTGTCGAAGTACGGGCGGAACTCGTTCCACGCGTCCTGCGAGTTCTTCCGTGCGAAGAACTGTCCGCCCAGGCCGACGATCGCCTGGTCGGCGGTGCCGTGCCCGTAGTGCTCGAAGCGCTGGCGGTACAGGCCCACCATCTGCTCGGTGTGCTGGATCGGCCAGAAGATGTTGTTGTGCAGGAAGCCGTCGCCGTAGTACGCGGCCTGCTCGGCGATCTCGGGGGTGCGGATGGAGCCGTGCCAGACGAAGGGCGGGACACCGTCGAGCGGACGCGGCGTCGAGGTGAAGCCCTGGAGCGGGGTGCGGAACTTCCCCTGCCAGTTCACGACGTCGTTCTCCCACAGCTGGCGGATGAGCGCGTAGTTCTCGATGGCCAGGTTCACGCCCTGGCGGATGTCCTGCCCGAACCACGGGTAGACCGGGCCGGTGTTGCCGCGACCCATCATGAGGTCCATGCGACCGTCGCTGATCACCTGGAGCATCGCGTACTCCTCGGCGATGCGCACCGGGTCGTTCGTCGTGACGAGGGTCGTGCTCGTCGACAGGGTGATGTGCTCCGTGCGGCCCGCGAGGTAGCCGAGCATCGTCGTCGGGCTCGACGCGACGAAGGGCGGGTTGTGGTGCTCTCCGGTGGCGAAGACGTCGAGGCCGGCCTGGTCGGCGTGCTCGGCGATCGTCAGGATGTCCCGGACGCGCCGGGTGTCGTCCGGTGTGGTGCCGGTCGTGGGGTCCGTCGTGACGTCGCTGACGGTGAAGATCCCGAACTGCATGGTGCCCGCCTCCTGGTGCTGGCCGTGGTGCCGCTGGTGGTGCGGCGGTTTCGATGCGTTTGCATCGACTTGCCGGGTACAACGTACCGCAGCGCCGGGCATTCCCGCCAGTGCCGGACGGCCTAGGTGCGCTCGGCGGCGCGGTGGCAGCCCCTCAGCGTCCGTCCGGCACTGTTGACTCCGCGCGCTCAGTGACGCAGGGCAGCGCATCCACGTCCGTCCGGCGCTGTGGACTCCGCGCGTTCAGCGACGGGGCGGCAGCGCGTCTGCGTCCGTCCGGGCCGCGTGGTGGAGACCGTCGGCGAGCCAGACGACCGTGACGACCGCGAGCACGCTCACGCTCGACGCCATCCGGCCGGCGACCAGGACGGCGGCGTGCAGGTCGGCGACTCCGGTCAGCCCCGCGACCACGGCGACCACGGCGACCAGGAAGGTGACGCCCGTCGCGAGCAGGAGCAGCGCCGTCACCACGCGGCGCGGGCCGCGGCGGCCGTCCCGGTCACCGCGCTCGCCTCGGTCGACGCGCGGACCGACGGCACGGACGAGTCCGAGCCAGAACAGGGCGATCGCGCACGCACCGACGATGTCGCTCACGCGGTGCCAGCCGTACACGACGGTCTGGTTCGCCACGAAGACCGCGTAGGCGGCGCCCGCGAGCGTCACGACCGGTCGCCAGCGCCGGGGCGTCACGAGGAGCACCGCGAAGAGCGCGGCGAGTGCGATCGTCGCGTGTCCGGAAGGGTACGAGTTGGGCGTCTCCGACTGGGCGATCTCCGGGCGCTCGGCGATACGCTTCACGAGCGTCGAGGTGGCTGCCGACGCGAGCACCACGACGCCAGCTCCGAGTCCCACCGCGAGCCGGCGTCGGGCGAACGCGACGGCGGCGATCACGACGACCAGCAACAGGATGACCGGCACCGAGATGACGTTCAGTGCAGTGTCCGACCCGAACAGGTCGGACTCCCGGACCCCGCCCAGCGCGGCGTCCTCGACCCGCTGCCCGACCGGCGTCAGCACGGCGACGGCGTAGACGAGAGGCACGATCACGAACCCCAGAGCCGCCAGCAGCCCCCACCGCAACCGCCGCGACACCAACGGTCCGCGCGACTCGGGCGCGGTGCGTTCGGGCGTGCGGGTCACCGGCGTGGTCCTCCTGGGTGTGGCGATCATCGGTCTCCTCGTCCGGCTGCTGCCGCGCGGGCGATTCGGACGGTCGGGGTCCGACACGATACCGTTGGTCCGCCGGTCCGCGCCTGTGAACCAGGGGTCAGCCACCTCAGGATCCGACGCCAGCGCCGCCCGTACGGCACGGGCAGCCGCTCCGGCTCCCGTCGCCGGCACGTCCGGTGCGACCACCCTGTACCAGGAGGAGACCGAAGTGGCCATCAAGGAACCCAGCATCACGGCGTCGCCGAACCGGGGCCTCGCCCTGACGGCGGGAGCGCTCCTGGCGCTCTGGGGCTTCCTCGGCTTCTTCTTCGCCGCCGACGGCGACCCGGGCTTCTTCAGTCGTGAGGGCGGGATGCTCTGGAACGCGTTCGGCGTCAACCCCGCGATGTGCCTGCTCTGGATCCTGCTCGCCGTCGTCCTCCTCATCACGGGCCTCGGCACGACCATCGGTTCGCGGAACGGCAACCGCCTGGTCGGCATCGTCCTCGTCGTCATGGCGGTCTACGGCTTCGCGCTCGGTGGCACCTCGGCGAACGTCTTCGCACTGACCTTCGCGGACAACCTCTTCCACGCGATCGTCGGCGTGGTCCTGCTCCTCACCGCCTTCGGGGCCGACCACGAGAACGTGCGGGCCATCCGGGCGGCACAGCGCGCCTGACGCTCCCGCTGCTCGTCCTCGACGCCCCGTCCACCGTCCGGTGGGCGGGGCGTCGTCGTGTGGGCGGGGCGTCGTCGCTGTCGGGGCGTCGGGGTGCTCCCGGCGGCTCAGCCCGCCGAAACTGGAGCCGGTGCCGTCTCACCGAGCGGTCAGGACACGCCGCGCGTCGACCGCCGGGCGTGCACGATCCGTCGGCACCGGCGTCCGAGCGTGACAGATCTGACCCGCTCGACGGAGTGCCCGGCGGCCGGGCGGGCCGGGCCGGGGGCCGGGGCGGGGTCAGGCGTCGTCGGGGCGGGGGGACGCCTCGAGCTCGGTCGCGACGACCCGCGGCGCCTCGGACATGAAGCGGCGGACATCGAGGTCCACGATGATGTCCTGCGGGCGCAGCGGACGGGTCAGGTAGAGCCCCTCGAGCGACGTCAGCCGTGAGAGCGCCACGTACGTCTGCCCGGCGCTGAACACCCGGTTGCCGAGGTCGACCACCGCGCGGTCGTACGTCGACCCCTGCGACTTGTGGATCGTGACCGCCCAGGCCAGGCGCAGGGGGAACTGCTGGAACTCCCCCACGGTGTCCTTCTTGAGCTCCTTCTTGTCCGGGTCGTAGGAGTACTTGAACTTCTCCCAGACGGACGGCTGGACCTCGAAGGACTCCCCGTCGACGTCGACCCACACGGTGTCCCGGATGGTCGTCACGACACCGAGTGTGCCGTTCACCCAGCGCTGGTCCGGGTCGTTCCGCAGGAACATCACGTGCGCGCCGGGCTTCAGCTCGAGGGCTTCGTCAGCCGGGAAGTTCCGTCCTCCGAAGTCGCCGTTGACGTCGGCCCGGGCGGTCTTCACCTTCCCGGGCAGCCGGTCGAGGGCCGCCTTGTTGATGCGCGACACCGTGTCGTTGCGGGTCGCCAGCGTGATGGCGTCGTCCGGGGCCGGTCGGGCACCGGCGGTGTTGAGCTGCCCGGCGATGTCCGCGGTGACCCGACCGTGCCGTACCGCCGTGAGCATCGCGGCGAACGCGTCGTCGCGCTGCCGGTGCACGGTCGCGAGCTCGACGATGTGCAGCTCGGCCTCGAGCCAGACCTTCGCGTCGAAGAACCACATCGACCGGTAGTGGTCGGTGAAGTAAGCGCGCTCGTCGCCGTCGCCGGGGACCGGGGGGAGCTGGTACGGGTCGCCGAACATGACGACCTGCACGCCGCCGAACGCCTCGAACTGGCGTCCCCGGGCCTTGCGGAGCGAGCGGTCCATCGCATCGAGCAGGTCGGCGTTGACCATCGAGACCTCGTCGATGACCAGGGTGTCGATCGTGTTGAGGAGCTTCCGGGTGTCCGGGCCCTGCCGGAGCTCGGCGTCGGCGATGAGCCCGATCGGCAGCCGGAAGAGCGAGTGGATCGTCTGGCCGCCGACGTTCAGCGCGGCGACGCCGGTCGGAGCGCAGATGACGACCTGCTTCTCGGTGTTCCACGACAGGTGGTTGAGGAGCGTCGACTTCCCCGTCCCCGCCCGTCCGGTGATGAAGACGTGGTCGCGGGTGTGCTCGATGTACTCGAACACCGCCCGCTGTTCGGCACTGAGCGCGACGCTCACCGGTCGCCCGTCCCCGCAGCCGCCGGGCCCGCCAGCGCGGCCGGGTCGGCTGCCGCTGCCGGATCAGCCGGCGCAGTGTCCCCGCCGGCCCCGTCCGCCGGCGAGCGGTCGGGCGCGGGACGGTTGCCACGCAGTCGGACCAGCGTCACGACGACGACCGTCACGAGCAACGCGATCCCCGCGACGACGAGGACGACACCGGCCCGGGCCTGGTCCTCGAGCGGGGTCGGCCCCCACTCGCGGCCCATCGCGCCGAACCACGACGCCTGGAGCAGCCCGAGCGGCCCCTGCATCGCGATGCCGAGGGAGACGGCGCCCGCTGCCACCACGACCGCGCCGACGACCCGCACGAGCGCCGCGCCGGTGCTCGCTGCCCGGGCACCGGCGGCCACGGGTGTGAGGAGCGTGGGGACGGCGAGCAGCCCGACGAGCAGGAGCCCGACGTCGACCAGGGTGCGCCCGGCGGGGTCGCTCACCGACCACCGCAGCACCTGCGTGGCGTACAGGCCCCACCACACCGCGGCGAGGAGCACGAAGGACGGGAAGGGCTGCGCGAGGTACCGGACGACGCCGTTGTCGACGAGCAGGCCCGTCCACTCGCGGACGCCGGTCGACCCGTCGTCGCGCGGGTGCACGGCGGCCCGGATCAGCTGCACGGGCGCCGCAGCCCACAGGAGCGCGGGGACGACGAGGCCGAGCAGCACGTGCGCGCCGACGTTGGCGGACACCAGGAACCGGTCGTAGGTGTGCAGCGAGCCGGACGTCGCCACGACCAGCGTCACGACCGCGATCGCGGCGGCGGCCGTGCGGCGCACCGGCCACGGGACGCCACGACGACGCAGTCGGACCACGCCGGCGGCGTACGCGGCGGCGACGAGCACCGCGGCCATCAGCCAGAACAGGTCGACGTTCCAGGCGGTGAGCCACCCCCATGAGCCCGGGTCGCCCGGGAGCGCGTCGTCCGTCAGCAGCTCGGCGGGCGTCGGGTTCGTGGTCTTGCTGAGGGCGACCTCGCCGACCGGGGTCGCGGTGCGCCCGAGGGCCGCGGCGAACCCGCTCGCCACCCCCATGACGGCGAGTTCGACCAGCACCAGGGTCCAGAACGGACCACGGCGTCCTGGATCGTCGGTGAGCGACCGGATCGTCCGCCGACGCTGCACGGCACCGAGCACGCCGATGGCGACGAGCGCCGCGGTCTTGACGAGCACGAGGACGCCGTAGGGCGTGAACAGGTTCGCCGGGGTGCCCACGCGGATGATCGCGGACGCCGTCCCCGACACGGCGACGAGCACGAAGCAGCCGAGCGCGATGCTCGAGTAGCGGGCGACGACGAGCGGCAGCCGGTCACCGGGCAGCACGCCGCGCAGGAGCACGACGAGCAGCAGCCCGCCGACCCACAGCGCGGCGCCGACCAGGTGCAACCCGAGCGCGGTGACGGCCGAGTCGTGGCTCGCGGTCCCGGCGGCGTGCCCCTGCTGCGCGAGCGGGACGAGCCCGACCATCGCGACCCCGGCGGTGAGGGCGACCATGCCCCGACCGCGGACCGCGAAGCAGAGGACCGTCACGGCGGCTGCGACGAGCACGGAGACCAGCCACGCGGTGCCGAGGTCGGTGCCGGTGAGGAACACCCCCATCGACTGGCCGAACTGCTCGTCGAGGCTCAGGGCCGACCCGGCGACGGACAGGAACGTGAAGAAGGTCGTGGCCGCAGCGGCGACGGTCCACACCCCGGCTGCACCCGCGGCGACGTCGATCGCACGGTTCCACTCGGGTCGGGTGCGGGAGAGTCCGACGACGGTGAGCGCCAGGCCGCCGATCGTGGCCGCTGCGGAGAGGTCGACGACGAGTCGGGCGATCGGCAGGCCGAAGCGCACGACCGCGCCCGGGTCCGCGATGAGCGCACGATCCGCCCCGCCGCCGATCACGAGGGCGACGAGGAGCGAGACGAACCCGACGAGCAGCAGCACGGCGGGGCCGGCGATGCGTGCGATCCGGTCCACCCGACAAGCCTAGGCGGTGCCCGGCCGACCACGGCACGCCGGTGGGCCGACCTGTGGGCGGTGCGCGGTGCCTCCCGGCTGTGCAGGAGAGGACGTACCGGAGCAGGACCAGCCGGACGGACCGGCCCCGGGAACGACGGAAGGGACGGCCGAGGCCGTCCCTTCCGGTGCTGCTGAGCGGTCTTACTTGACGGCAGCCTTGAGCTTGGAGCCGGCGCTGACCTTGACCGAGTCGCTCGCGGCGATCTCGATGGCGTCACCCGTCTGCGGGTTGCGGCCGGTGCGCGCGGCGCGGTGGGTCTTCTCGAAGGCGATCCAGCCCGGGATCGTGACCTTGGTGCCGTCGGCGACCGACGACGAGACGACGCTGAACAGCGCGTCGACGACGCCGTTGACGGTGGCCTGGCTCTGGCCGGACTCCTGCGCGACGGCAGCGACGAGCTCGGTGCGGTTCAGTGACTTGTCAGCCATGGATGTCCTCCTCGGACTTCTTGCAGTGTCGGTGGGACGTCGGGACGCCCGCCCGCCCGGAGCGGGGTGCCCTGGACGTGGTGGCCCCGGGGACGGTGACGCCCGGCGGAACCGTCAGCGAACCTACCAGCCGTGCGGTGTCCGGACGACCGACTCGCCCGGATTTCCGGGGTTGTGGAGGGTCTGGAGGGGTCCGAGTGACGGATGTGGCGACGATGTACCCCGCCGGGGCCGGGACGACGAACGCCCCGTCCCTCTGCAGGGACGGGGCGTTCGGTGGAGCTGGTGCTTACCAGGAGCTCTTCGTGATGCCCGGCAGCTCGCCACGGTGGGCCATGTCGCGGAAGCGGACACGGCTGATGCCGTACTCACCGAGGTGGCCACGGGGGCGACCGTCGATGGCGTCGCGGTTGCGGTAGCGGACCGGCGACGCGTCGCGCGGGAGCTTCTGCAGGCCGACGCGGGCGGCCTCACGCGACTCGTCGGTGCCGTTCGGGTCCACGAGGGCCTTCTTCAGCTCGAGACGACGCTCGGCGTAGCGCGCGATGACCTCGGCGCGCTGGTTGTTCTTCGCGATCTTGCTCTTCTTCGCCATGCTTAGCGCTCCTCACGGAAGTCGACGTGCTTGCGGATCACCGGGTCGTACTTCTTGAGCACGAGGCGGTCCGGGTTGTTGCGACGGTTCTTCTTGGTCACGTAGGTGAACCCGGTCCCCGCGGTGGAGCGGAGCTTGATGATCGGACGGACGTCCTGACCCTTCTTGGCCATCAGATCTTCTCCCCACGGGCGAGGAGATCCTTGACGACGGACTCGATGCCGCGTGCGTCGATCACCTTGATGCCCTTCGCGCTGAGCGTGAGCGTGACGTTACGACGAAGCGAGGGCACGTAGTACGTCTTCTTCTGCACGTTCGGGTCGAAGCGACGCTTCGTCCGGCGGTGCGAGTGCGAGATGTTGTGTCCGAAGCCGGGGGTGGCTCCGGTCACCTGGCACACTGCTGCCATGGTTTCCTCCTGAGGTACCGAGCGACCGGACGGCCGCTCCCAAGGTCACTTGCCTGGCGCGCACGCGCTCGTCACCGGAGGTGACCGCAGCGAGGGGGTTGTGCGCGCCGCCCAGACCCGCTGGCCCTGTCGAAGGACCTGCGAGCACCGCGCGACCGCGGCGTACGCGACGGTCGGAGGGCTTGGAACAACTGGGTCTGCCACGCGGACGCGGCGGACCAGGGGTCCACGTTACGGGACGGCCGCGCGTGTCGCAAGCCGGGCCTCCCGGTGGGCCGCACCGACGCTGACCTGGAGGCGCGACTCGGCCCCGGCGCTCCGGCTTCCGTTCCCCGCCCTGCCCGGTCCGGCCACTTCCCGTCGCAGGACATGCTGTCGGTCGACTCGGCGGACGGCAAGTCGTGCGACCAGGACGGCCGCGAGCGGCGAGTCGTGCGACCAGGACGACGCCCGGGTGGAGCCCGCAGCAGCAGCCGAGCCGGCCGACGCCTACGGGCCGTCGGTGGGCCGCGGCGCGAGCGCCTGCACCAGCAGCTCCCCGAGCTCCCGAGGCATCGTGAACATCGGCCAGTGCCCCGTCTCGAGCCCCACGATCGTCAGGTCCTCGACCGCGACGAGCTCGGTCGTCCACGCGTGGTGCTCCGCGACCATCGCCGCCAGGTCCTCCGCCGGGATCTCGCACGACACCACGGTCGCCGGGATCCGGTGCCGAGCGGGGTCCGCGTAGTGGAAGGGGTCGGTCGGCACGGCAGCGGGCTCCGGAACCGCCCGGCGCTCGAACTCCTCGCGGAGCGCCGGCGTCATCCCCCGCACGGTCGCCGGCTCCCAGACGTCCCACGACGGCAGCGGCACGACACCGTCCACCACGGGGAGCTCGTCGTTCACCACGGCACCGTCCGGCCCGGGGAACGTGTCCACGTAGAGCAGGTGCGCGACGAGCGAGGGTCGCTGGTCCGCCGCCATGAGCACCATCGGCCCGGCACCCGAGTGCCCCGCGAGCGCCACCGGCTCGTCCGGCGTCGCCACGGCGTTGAGGACCGCCACGATGCCGGCGACCTGCTCGTCGAGCGTTGCACCCGTCCGCGTGATCGCCTGGACGGCGTGCCCGGCCTCCTGCAGGACGGGCGTCACCTCGTCCCACGCGCTCGCGTCGAGCCAGAACCCGGGCACCAGGATGACGTGCATGCGCGGGAGGTTACTCGCCGGTCCGGGCCGCGGTGCAGATCGCGCACTCGCCGAAGATGTCGACGACGTGGCTGGCGTTGGTGAAGCCGTTCGCGGCCGCGACCTCCTGGGCCCACCGTTCCACCGGGTCGGCCTCGATCTCGACCGTGCGGCCGCAGTTCCGGCAGATCAGGTGGTGGTGGTGCGCGTCGGTCGTGCAGGCCCGGTACAGCGACTCGCCGTCCTGCTGCAGCGAGTCCGCGTCGCCCTCGGTCGCCAGGTCGGCGAGCGCCCGGTACACGGTGGCCAGTCCGATCGTCGATCCGCCGTCCCGCAGGTGCTGGTGGAGCGCCTGCGCGCTCACGAACCCCTCCGTGCCGGACAGCGCGCTGCGCACGGCCTCGCGCTGCCAGGTGTTCCGCTTCGGCTTCTGCACGGCGTTCACGCGGTGACTCCTTCCCTGCGGGTCGCGTCGGTCGACGCGTCGTTCCCGGTCTGGAGGCGCGACCCGCCCCCGTCGGTCTGCTCGCGGTCCGCGATGCGCTCGCGTCCGCGCCGGTCCCTGCGGCTGCCGACGATCCGGCAGACCACCCAGATCACGAACGAGATCGTCGTGACGTAGGGGCTGATCGGCAGTCCCCCACCGAGTGCGAGCAGGATGCCACCGACGACCGACACGACCGCGAAGACCGTCGAGAGCACGGGCACGACCACGGGGTGCGAGGTCAGGCGGAGCGCGGCGGCGGCGGGGGTGACGAGCAGCGAGAGCACCAGCAGCGCGCCGACGATCTGCACCGACACCGCGGTGGCCAGTCCGAGCGCGAGCATGAACACGATGGCGAGCGTCCGCACCGGGACCCCGGCAGCGGCGGCGACGTCGGGGTCGACGGACGAGAACATCAGCGGGCGCCAGATCACCAGGAGCGTCACGACGACGATCGCGGAGACGACGATCAGCGAGGTCAGCTGCGGGTTGTCGACCGAGACGATCTGCCCGGTGAGCAGCCCGAACTTGTTCGCCGCCCGGCCCTTGTAGAGCGCGAGGCACAGGATGCCGAGTCCGAGGCCGAACGGCATGAGGACGGCGATGATCGAGTTCCGGTCGCGGGCCCGGGACCCGAGCAGCCCGATGAGCAGCGCGGCGACGACCGAACCGACGAGCGACCCGGTGACGACGTTCACGCCGAACAGCAGGGCGGCACTGGCCCCGGCGAACGACAGCTCCGAGATGCCGTGCACCGCGAACGGCATGTTCCGGGCGACGACGAACGGCCCGATGAGCCCGCCGACGATGCCGAGCACGGCGCCGGCCCAGATCGAGTTCTGCACGAGCACGAGGAGCTCGCCGTAGTCCTGGAACGAGAAGACGGTCGACAGCACGTCCATCAGATGCGCCCTTCGTCCGGGGTGGTGGCGTGCGGGTCCGGGTCGCAGTGGTGGTGCGCACCGGTCTGGTCGTGGGCCTCGTTCGCGCCGACGATGACGATCCGGCCCATGGTGCGGACGACGTCGACGGGCGTGCCGTACAGGTCGCTCAGCACGTCGGCGCGCAGGACCTCGTCGGGAGCGCCGATGCGGAACCGCCCGCCGGCGATGTAGAGGACGCGGTCGACGACGTCGAGGATCGGGTTCACGTCGTGGGTGACGAACAGCACGGCGGCGTCCTGCTGCCGACGCTGCCGGTCGATGAGCTCGGTGACACCCCGCTGGTGGCGGAGGTCGAGCGAGATGAGCGGCTCGTCGCAGAGCAGCAGGGCCGGGTCGGCGGCGATGGCCTGTCCGACGCGGGTCCGCTGCTGCTCGCCGCCGGACAGCTCCGCGACCGGGGCGTCGGCGAACGCGGTCGCGCCGACCTCGTCGAGGATCCGGTCGATGCGCGCCCGCTCGGCGCGGCTGGCGGGCAGGACCCCCCACCGCGAACCGGTGACCCCCTGCGCGATCATGTCCCTGGCGCGGAGCGGCGTGCCGGACTCCATCAGGCGCTGCTGCGGGATGTAGCCGATCCGACGGTGTCCGCGACGGACGGGCTGTCCGAGGAACGACATCGTGCCGCTCGTGAGCCGCTGCTGACCGAGCACGGTGCGCAGCAGGGAGGTCTTGCCGGCGCCGTTCGGCCCGAGGACGGCGACGAACTCCCCCGGCGCCAGGTCGAGGTCGAGGTGCGACCAGAGGGTCCGCGACCCGTACGACAGTGCGGCGTCACGGAGCGCGAGCACGGCGGAACCGCCACGGCCGGGGGCCGCAGCGGTTCGCGAGGGGGTCTGGACCGCGGTCACTTCGTGAGCGCCCCCGTGATCGCGTCGATGTTCGCCTGCTGCCACGAGACGTAATCCTCCCCCTTCGGGAGCGTCTCCGTGACACCGACCACCGGGATCCCGGCCTGGTCGGCGGCCTTCTTGACCTGCTCGGTCTCCGCGCTGGACGTCTGCTCGTTGTAGGCGAGCAGCTTCACCTGCTTCTCGGTGAACAGCTTCAGGGTGTCGTTGAGCGCGGCCGGCGGGACGTCGTCGCCCTCCTCGATCGCCTCCGAGAAGGCCTCCGGCGTGACGTTGTCGAGCCCCATCGCGTCGAACAGGTACCCGGGGACGGGCTCGGTGTACGAGACCTTGTCGCCGTCGACCTTCTCCTTGGCTGCGGCGGTCTGCGACTCGAGGTCCTCGAGCTTCGTGGTGAGCGCCTTCGCGTTGCGCTCGAAGGTGTCGGCGTGCGCGGAGTCGAGCTTCGTCAGGCGCTGCTCGAGGTCGGCCACGAGCTTCACCATCGTCGGGTAGTCGTAGAACACGTGCTCGTTGAACTCGGCGTCACCGCCCTCGTCGAGCCCGGACAGGTCCACGACGTTGATCGTGTCGGCCTTCGTGTTCGAGGCCTTGGCCAGGGTGGTCATGAAGTCGTCGTACCCACCGCCGTTCTCGATGAGCAGGTCGGCCTTCGAGACCGCGAGCTGGGTCTGTGCGCTCGACTCGAACGAGTGCGGGTCCTGCGAGGGGTCGTCGAGGATGCTCGTGACCTCGACGTCCTTGCCACCGATCTCCTGCGCGATCGAGCCGTAGACGTTCGTCGACGCGACGACGCGGACGGTGCCGTCACCAGAGGCGTCGCCGGAGGCGGAGGACGTGGCGCAGCCGGTCAGCGCGAGCGCGGCGGCGCCGACGACGAGCGGCAGGGCGAGGAGGCGGCGGTTCTGCATGCTGCGAGCGTACGACTTGCTGATAACGGTTGTCAAAATCAACCATGCGACAGCGCGGAGGCGCGCCGCCGGCTGGCAGCGCGCCTCCAGGCCGACACGTCCCGGTCAGGCCTTGGTGGCCGCGTCGATCGTGCTGTCGGCGATCGTGTCGTCCTCGCGCCCGGGCGTCCGCAGGTTCCACTTCTTGATCACGAACGAGAACAGGACGTAGTAGACGACCGCGTAGCCGAGACCGATCGGGATGAGCCAGAGCCCGCCCTCGGACTTGCCGAGGTTGAGCACGAAGTCGATCGCGCCGGCCGAGAACGAGAAGCCGTCCCGGATGCCGAGCGCGTTGACCAGCGCGAGCGAGGTCCCGGTGAGCACCGCGTGGATGACGTAGAGCGGGAACGCCACGAACATGAACGAGTACTCGAGCGGCTCGGTGATGCCCGTGACGAACGAGGTCAGCGCCGCGGAGATCATGATGCCGCCGACGAGCTTGCGGTTCTGCGGCTTGGCGTTCCGCCAGATCGCGAGCGCACCGGCGGGCAGCGCGAACATCATGATCGGGAAGAACCCGGTCTGGAAGATGCCGGCCGTCGGGTCGCCCGCGAGGAAGCGCGCGATGTCGCCGTGGTAGGTCTCGCCACCCGTGGTGAAGCTGCCGAGCTGGAACCACGGGAAGAAGTTGAGCAGCTGGTGCAGCCCGATCGGGATCAGCATGCGGTTGACGAAGCCGAAGACCCCGCCCCCGAGGACGGCGTTGTCGGCGACGGCCTGACCGGCTGCCGTCAGCGCGATGTCGAAGTACCGGTACACGAAGGACATGAGGACGGCGATGACCAGGCCGGCGACCGCGGTCAGGATCGGGACGAGGCGACGGCCCGAGAAGAAGCCGAGGAAGTCGGGCATCTTCGTGCGGTGGAACTTCTGCCACAGCACGGCCGAGACGAGTCCCATCACGATGCCCCCGAGGACGCCGAAGTTGATGGTCGCCTGCTCACCGTTCGCGTCCTTCACCCCTGCCAGGACGATCGGGGACATCGCCGCGAACACCTGGTACATGACCATGTACCCGACGACCGCGGCGAGCGCCGTGGTGCCGTCCGACTTCTTCGCCCAGCCGATGGCGATGCCCACCGCGAAGAGCAGCGGGAGCCAGGTGAAGACACCGTTGCCGGCCGCGGCGACGATCGAGGCTCCCTGTTCGAAGCCGGGGATCGCGCCGAGCATGTCCGACTGCCCGAGGCGGAGCAGGATGCCCGCGGCCGGCATCACGGCGATGGGCAGCAGCAGGCTCCGCCCGAGCCGCTGGGCGTTCGCGAAGAGCCTCGACTGCTTCTTCGGGGTCTTCTTCTCCGGCACGTCCGTTGCAGCAGCGGTGCTCATCGGCGTTCCTCTCGTCATCGGGTGGAGCTGGGGCACTGGGGAGTTGAGTCACGTGCACGGCCCGGGTAGCCTCGGCGGTACCGCCGGGAGCGGTCCTGTCCGGTCATGACCAGTTCCGTAGTCTGAACCGGCGACCAGATGCGTGTCAACCCGGCACGGAATCCGCAACGAGGAGGAAACGATGGCCGACATCACGGCAGCCGACATCATCGCCGCACTGGGTGGCGCCGACAACATCGACGAGGTGGAGGGCTGCATCACGCGCCTCCGCGTCGAGGTCGAGGACGGCGACCTCGTGGACAAGGCCGCCCTGCAGGCCGCGGGCGCGCAGGCCGTCGTCGGCGGTGGCACCGGGTGGCAGGTCATCGTCGGCCCGGTCGCCGACAACCTGGCGCAGGACATCAACGACGCGATCGACGACGAGTCGTGACGGCGGTCCGGACCCCGTTCGCGGGCCCGGTCGTCGCACTCGCCGACGTGCCGGACCCGGTGTTCGCCGGGCAGCTCGTCGGCGCCGGCGTCGCGGTCGACCCCACGGGCATCGAGGGGACGGTCACGGCGGTCGCGCCGGTCGACGGCTCGATCGTGAAGCTGCACCCGCACGCGTTCGCGCTGCAGGGCTCCGCGGGGACCGACGTCCTGGTGCACGTCGGCATCGACACCGTGAAGCTCCACGGCGAGGGCTTCGAGCTGCTCGCGACCGAAGGCGACCCGGTGCACGCGGGGGACCCCGTCGTGCGGTTCACCCCGAGCGTCATCGAGGCCGCCGGCTACTCGCCCGTGTGCCCGGTCGTCGTGCTCGGCAGCACGCCGGACTCGGTCGAGCAGTCGACGGTCGGCACGACGCTGCCCGAGGGCGCCACGCTCTTCACCGTCTGACGAGCGGCCGGCTCGCCGAGTTCGAACACGAGGACCTCCGCGAGCCCGACCACCCGCACTGATCCGCGGAAGCGACAGGCTTCGACCAACAACTGGGTGCGGTCTGTCGCTTTCGCGGCACGATCCTCGGGCGGGGTCGGTGCGCGCGAGACTCGGACGCCGCTCGGCTACGCGACCGGGCGGCGGGCGGTGACCTCCATCTGCACCCGGTAGCGGTCCGAGCGGTACCAGGAGCGGGCGTGCTCGACCGGCCGGTCCGCCGCGTAGGACACCCGGTCGAACTCGAGCAGCGGCGCCCCGGTCCTCGTCCCGAGCAGCGTCGCGACGTCGTCGGCCGCGGGCTTCGCCGCCACCGTCTGCTGCGCCCGGTCGATCGGTGTGCCGTACGTGTCCGCCGCCAGCGAGTACACCGACCCGGACAGGTCCTGGTCGAGGAGCCCCGGGAACGCCGTCGCCGACAGCCACGCGTCGTCGACGGACACCGGGGCCCCGTCCGCCATGCGCAGACGCCTGAGGTGGTAGGCGGTGTCCGCGGCGTCGAGCCGCAGTGCCGCCACGGTGTCGGCCGGCGGGACCCGCTCCTCGCGCACGAGGACCACGGTCGTCGGGACGTGCCCGAGCGCCCGCATCTCCTCGGTGAAGGACGCCAGGTGCAGGGTGGACTGCACGGGTCGGTGCGCCACGAAGGTGCCCTTGCCGCGCACGCGCTCGAGGTAGCCCTCGTTGACGAGCTGCCCGAGTGCTTCGCGCACCGTGATGCGGGACACCCCGTACTCGGCGATGAGCTGCCGCTCCGAGGGGATCGCCGCGCCGGGTGCGAGCCGGGTGGTCGCGAGGTCGAGCAGGATGCGCCGGAGCTGCTGGTGCTTCGGCTCGGCCCCCTCGGTGATGCGGCTCGTCATGCGGTCCTCGTGCTCCGGTGCTCGTCGACTCGGGGGCGGTCGTCGCCCAGCTGGTCCTGCGCGGACATGACCAGTCGTCCTCACAGTAGTGATCAGGATGCGAGAAGCCAACGCCGTGACAAGATGACGCGCGTGACCTCGGTGGTGATCGTGGACGACGAGACGCTCGTCCGGTACGGGTTCGAACTCATCCTCGGCGCGGCGGCGGACATCGACGTCGTCGCCACGAGCGGTGACGTCGACGCGGTCGAGACCGTGCGCCGGCACGCCCCCGACGTGGTCCTGCTCGACGTCCGCATGCCACGGGTGAACGGGCTCGAGGTGCTCGCCGCGCTCCGGCAGCTGCCCGAGCCCCCGGCCGTCGCGATGCTGACGACGTTCGACACCGACACCCAGGTGGTCGCCCGGGCGATGGAGTCCGGGGCCGCGGGCTTCCTGCTCAAGGACACCGATCCGGAGTCGCTCGCCGAGTACGTCCGGGCGCTCGCCCGCGGCGGCATCGTCCTGGCGCCGGGCGTGGACCGGACCCGGCTCTTCGCCCACCGGTCGACGACGCCGGCACCGGAGCTGTCCGAGCGGGAGCACACCGTGGTGCGGCTCGTCGCCGAGGGTGCCAGCAACCCCGAGATCGGCCAGCGCATCGGCGTCAGCACCGGCACCGTCAAGGAGGACGTCCGCGCCCTCCTCGCCGCGTTCGGCGTCACCACGCGGGTCCAGCTCGCGCTGCGCGCGGCCGAGGCCGGGCTGCTCGATGGCTGAGCCGACCGCTGCCGGTCGGCTCCGTCGCCTGCGTCGCCTCCGTCGCCTGCTGGAGCGGACGGACGGGAGGCTCGACGCGCTGGTCGACGCCGGCCTCCGTCGTGCGCGGGCCCACCCCGCCCCCTGGTGGCTGGTCGACGCGCTCTTCCTCGCCGCCGCGGTCATCGACGCCGTGCTCGACATCGCGGGCGCCACGACGACCGAGATCACCCTGTCGCTCGTCGCGGCCGGTGCGCTCGTCCTGCGTCGACGCCTGCCCGTCCTGACCTTCGCGCTCACCATGCCAGGCCTGTTCATCGGCTCCGGCGTCGTCGCGGCGAGCATCGCCCTCTTCACGCTCGGCGAGCGCACCGACCGGCGGTGGCTGATGCTCGTCGCCGCGGTCGTGCAGTTCGTCGGGTTCAGCGGCTTCGTCGTCGGTCCGCCCCAGCAGCTCGACGAGATCGTCGTGTCCGTCGTCTACGCCCTCATCTTCGCGCTCGGCCCGCTCGCGATCGGGCTGCTCGTGCGGACCCGGGCCGTCCTGGTCGACCGGATCGCCGAACTCGGGGCCTCGCGCGCCGAGGAACGTCGCCGGGCCGCCGAGGTCGCCCTCTCGCGCGAACGCGCCCTGCTCGCACGCGAGATGCACGACGTCGTCTCGCACCAGGTCACCCTCATCGCCGTGCAGGCCGGCGGCGTGCAGATGGCCGGGCGCGACGAGCAGGAGCGGGCGTTCGCGCGCACGATCCGGCAGCTGTGCGTGGTGACGTTGCAGGAGCTGCGCGAGATGGTCCAGGTGCTCCGGGCCTCCGGCGGCACCGACCGCGAGATCGCGCCGCAGCCCGTGCTCGCCGACCTGCCCCGGCTCGTCGCGGCGAGCGGGCTCGAGACCGAGGTCGCCGTGGACCTGCCCGACGCCCTGTCGCTGCCCGTGCAACGCGCGGTGTACCGCTTCGTGCAGGAGGGACTGACGAACGTGAGGAAGCACGCTCCCGGCGCCGTGGTCCGGATCAGCGGTCGGCTGCACGGCGACCAGGTGCTCGTCGACCTCGTGAACGGTCCGGCGCGCGCCGACCGCCTCGAACTCCCCGGGTCCGGCCTCGGGCTCATCGGACTCGGGGAACGGGCATCGCTCCTCGGCGGGCGCCTGGACTCCGGTCCGCAGCCCGGCGACGGCTTCGCCCTGCACCTCCGGCTGCCCGTCGAGCACGTCCCCGCTCCGGCCTCGGCCCCGAGTTGACGACCGGAGGACACCGGATGGCCGATCGGCCACCGAGATCCACCCCGCGGTCCGATGCGGCGGCACGCCCGACTGCGGTGGGATGACACCGTGGCACCCGCATCCCTCCTCGCACTCCTCCGACGCGCACCGGTCTCCGTGGCCATCGCCGTCGCGGCGGTCGTGCTCGTCGTCTCCGCCCGGATCGCCCACGCGGAACCCGACTTCCCGCACCACCCTCCTGTCGCGCTGCTCGCGCTCGGCGCCGTGGTGCTCGCGGTCGTCCTCGCGGAGCGCGCGCTCGGCTCGGTCCGGACCGTCGTCGTCGGCGTCGCCGCCCCGGCGCTCGCGGTGCTCGTGACCCTGCTCGCCGTCGCCGTCGGGCAGGCGGCGGGCGAGGCGCACGCCGAGGCGGCGGCGGGCGAACCGCTGTTCGCCCCGTCCGTCGTGGCCGTCGCCCTGCTCGCCGCGGCGTCGGCGACGATGCCCGAGCAGCGCCGGCACCGCGTCCGCGCCGTGCTCTGGACCGTCGTGCTCACCCTCGTGCTGTTCGCCGGCCACGGATCGGACCTGGCACGTTCCCTGGCGACCCTGTTCGGGACCGCGGCCGGTGCGGTCGTGGTGCGCCGGGCCTCCCGTCCGTCCACCGCGACCCCGCGGACGGCGCACCCCGCCCTGCGGAACCCGCGCACCCTGGTCGTCGGCGCGCTCACGGCGCTCGGCGCCGGGACCCTCGTGACGCTCGTCGTGCCGGACCCGGACGGGGTGCTCTCGCCGTTCGCCGACGCGATGAGCGACCACG
Organism: Curtobacterium sp. SGAir0471; assembly: GCF_005490985.1. Lineage (NCBI taxonomy): Bacteria > Bacillati > Actinomycetota > Actinomycetes > Micrococcales > Microbacteriaceae > Curtobacterium > Curtobacterium sp. SGAir0471. The sequence continues at coordinate 308,230 of NZ_CP027869.1, read as the reverse complement.
CGACCGTCGCCGTCGGCGTCTTGCTGCTCGGGTCCGCGTGGCTCGTGCGGCGCGGCCGACGCGCCGGTGTCGTGCTCGCCGCAGCCGTCCTGGTGACCCTGACGGCGGTGCTGTCGGACGTCTTCCTGCTCGAGCCGCTGTCCGACGGGGACGTGCAGTGGCACGGGCTCGGACTCGACGCCGTCGAGTGGCAGGTGACGCTCCTCGGTGCGTGGCTGGTGCCCGCCGCCGTGCTGCTCGCCGTCGTGCTGCTGCGTGGACGGCTCGTGCGCGCACGCTTCCGTGCCGCCACCGGCTGCAGCGAGGAGTACCGCGGGATGCTGCGTCGCGGCGACGCGGGCTCGCTCGGCCACATGGGCACGTGGCAGGGCAACGCCACCTGGACCGACCCCGACGGCCGTGGCGCCGTCGCGTACCGGGTGCGCGGGAACGTGGCGCTCACGGTCTCCGACCCCGCCTGCGCCGCCGAGGACCGTGCCGCGGTGCTCGCCGCCTTCGCCGCGTCCTGCGAGCGGAACGGCTGGGTGCCGGCGTTCACGAGCGTGCACGAGCCGGTCCGCGAGCTGCTGGTGGCCGAGGGCTGGACCGCACTGCCGGTCGGGGTGGAGTGCGTGCTCGACCTCGACACGTTCGACCTGCGCGGGAAGAAGCGGCAGGACCTGCGGACGGCGTCGAACCGCGCCGACCGCGAGGGCGTCCGCGACGAGTGGACCACCCTCGACGCGCTCGACCCCGACCGACGTGCCCAGGTCGAGGCCGTGTGCTCCCGCTGGGCCGCGGACCGACGCCTGCCCGAGATGGGCTTCACGCTCGGCGGACTGCGCGAGCTCGACGACCCCGAGGTGCGGCTGATGCTCGCGGTCACGGCGGAGGGTCGCGTCGACGCGGTGACGAGCTGGCTGCCCGTGCACGAGCACGGCGCCCTGATCGGCTACACCCTGGACGTGATGCGACGAGCTGACGACGGGATGCCCGGCGTGATGGAGTTCCTGATCGCCCGGACCGCCCTGCGCGCCCGCGAGGCCGGCCTCCGCACGATCAGCCTGTCCGGGACGCCGCTCGCCGTGCACGCCGGTGCCGGTCCGCTCGTCACGCACGGGTCGCGGCTGCTCGCCCGCGTGCTCGAGCCGGTGTACGGCTTCCGGTCGCTGCAGCGGTTCAAGGAGAAGTTCGGTGCCCGTCACGAGCCGCTCTGGCTCGTCGTGCCGTCGGCCCTGCAGGTGCCACGCGTGGGCCGGGCCCTCGCCGGGGCGTACGTGCCCGGGCTCCGGCCGAAGCACCTGTGGGCACTCCGGCAGGCGCACGTGTCGGCGGCAGCGGAGCGCTCCGGGGCCGGTGCGGCGCGGGCCGGGGCCGACGCCCGCTCGTGAGTCCGACCGAGTGGCTGCTCGCCACACAGCTCCAGGCGCCGACGAAGCTCGTCCCCGCCGACACGGCGTTCGTCGTGCTCGCACTCGTCGTGCTGCTGCCGGCGGTCCGGTCCTGGCGCTCCCCCGCGGCCTGGCGTCGCGTGCGGCTCCGAGCCGTCGTCGCCGCCGCTGCCGCGCTCGTCCTGCTGGCCGTGTGCTGGTTCCTGACGCACGTCGTCGACCTGTTCGGCGTCGCGTTGAGCCCGGTCACGCAGATGTGGGTCGCGTTCGCTGGGGCTGCACTCGCGCTCGCCGTCACCGCGATCGTGCAGGGCGGGCGCTGGCGTCGGACGCTGGCGATCGTCCTGGTGCCGGCGGCGGTCCTCGTCCCCGCCCTCGGGATCAACGTGGAGTTCGCGAAGTACCCGACCCTCGGCACCGTCGTGCAGAGCGACCCGTGGCCCGCGTACGACCCGCACGCCGCTCCCCTGGACACGATGCCCGACGCCGGCATCGTCCGCACCGTCGACATCCCCGGCACCCGCTCGCACTTCGACGCCCGTCCGGCCGTCGTGTGGCTCCCGCCCGCGGCGCTGGTGCGCGACCCCCGACCGCTGCCGGTCATCCTCGCCTTCTCCGGGCAGCCCGGCGCTCCGGGCGACCTCTTCACCGCCGGACGCCTCGCCGAGCCGCTCGACGCCTACGCCCGCGCCCACGACGGCCGCGCACCCATCGTGGTGAGCGTCGACCAGCTCTCCTCGCCGGGCCGGAACACGATGTGCGTCGACTCGCGGCTCGGGAACGTCGCGACCTACGTCACGCAGGACGTCCCGGCGTGGATCACCGCGAACCTGCCGGCGACGAACGACCGGAAGGCCTGGGGGCTGGCCGGGTTCTCGCAGGGCGCGACCTGCGCGATGCAGTTCGTCACCGGTCACCCGGACGAGTTCGGCGCGGCGCTGGCGGTGTCGAGCGAGCTGCAGCCGATCGACCAGTCACCGCAGCACAGTGCCGACCAGGCGTTCGGCGGCTCGGTCGCCCGGTGGCGGGCTGCGGCGCCGATCGCGCAGATGCGGGCGAACGGGCTCGGCGGGCACGCGCTCTGGCTGACGGCGGGGTCGGCCGACCGCGAGTTCAGCGAGAACGCCCGGAAGCTCGGTGCTGCTGCGCGGAAGGCCGGGGCCACGGTGTCGATCGGGTCCGCGCCGGGGAGCGGGCACGACTGGAACACCGTGCAGTGGTCGTTCCGGCAGGACGTCGGGCCGTTGGCGGACGCGTTGTCCGCGGCGGGATGACGGGCACGACGGGGTTGCGGGCGCGCGTCAGGCGTTGCGGACGAGCCAGGCGAACTGGTCGTCGGTCAGCTCGCGGTCGGTCCACACCTGACCGAGGACCCCCTCGGGCGCCGCCACCGACGCCTGCCCCTGCCAGACCAGCGACAACCCGGCCTTCCGCAGGACCGCGGCCGACGCCGGGTTGTTCGTCAGGACGCGACCGGTGACGGGCGCCCCGAGCACCGACCGGTGCGCCTGCTCGACAGCCGCAGCGGCGATCTCGCTCGCGTAGCCCTGCCCCCACGCCGCCGGGTCGAGCCGGTAGCCGAGGTTCCAGACCCCCGCAGCGGTCATGTCGACGCCGCCGATCCCCACGAAGGCACCGTCGACGGTGCGGACGGTCCACGACCCCAGTCCGTACCGGGCCCGGCCACCGATCTTCCGCTGCACCAGGTCGACCGTCGTCGCACGGTCGGTGTGGCGCCCGGCAGGCAGGTGCCCCCACGTCCGCGCATCGGAGAAGACCGCGTGCGCGTCGTCGATGTCGGCAGGCGTGAGCGGTGTCAGCACCAGGCGATCCGTCCGGATCTCCTGCTGTGGGGTCAGGAGCTGGTGGGCCATGCACCGATCATCACCCGGACCGCCGACAAGCGGGTGGACACCATGCGACGTCCGCGCGATCCGGCCGGGGACTGCGGCATCCCGCAGCACCGGGCCGGACCTACACGCCCGAGCGAGGCTCAGTCGAGCAGGAGCGCCGGCTCCTCGAGCACCGAGGCGATGTCGTGCACGAAGCGCGACGCCACGTCGCCGTCGACGACCCGGTGGTCGAAGGAGGCACCGATGGTGGTCACCATGCGCGAGCGGACCTCGCCGTCGACGACCCACGGCTTGGGCTTGATCGTGCCCATCGCGATGATCGCGACCTCGCCCGGGTTGAGGATCGGCGTCCCGGTGTCCATGCCGAACACGCCGATGTTCGTGATCGTCACGGTGCCGTCCGCCATCTGCTGCGGCGTGGTCTTGCCGTCGCGCGCGGTCAGGGTCAGGTCCTCGAGCGCCTTGGCGAGCTCGAACAGGGACATGTCCTGCGCGTCCTTGATGTTCGGCACGATGAGCCCACGCGGGGTCGCCGCGGCGATGCCGAGGTTCACGAAGTGGTGGACGATGATCTCCTGGTCGGTCCAGGTCGAGTTCACCGACCGGTTCCGCCGGACCGCCCAGATGACGGCCTTCGCGAAGACGAGCAGCGGCGAGACCTTGACGCCGGCGAACGTCGGCGAGGACTTCAGGCGCTTGACGAACTCCATCGTGCGGGTCGCGTCGACGTCGACGAACAGGGACACGTGCGGCGCCGTGAACTTCGACGTGGTCATCGCCTTCGCGATGGCCTTGCGCACGCCCTTGACCGGGATGGTCTCGCGGCGCACGTCGCCCCACTCGGGCGTCTCGATGTTCCGGAAGACGCTGGCCTGCTTGGCGTGCCGGATGACGTCGTCGCGGGTGACCTCACCCGCGAGGCCGGTCGGCACGACCTCGGTCAGGTCGACGTCGAGGTCCTTCGCGAGCTTGCGGATCGGCGGCTTCGCCAGGACGGTGCCGGTCGAGACGACCTTGCGCGGGCGGGTGCCCTGAGCGGCGACGGCCTCCGAGATGCTGTCCTCGGCCGGGTCCGCGGCGGCCTCGGCTGCGGCGACGGCGTCCGCACTGGAGGCACGGCTCGCCTCGGCCGCGAGCGCTGCGGCCCGGCGGGCGCCGGGCTTCCGGCGCGACGGGGACGTGGTCGCGGAGCCGTAGCCGACCAGGACGGCGCCGGACGACTCGTCCGACCCGACGACGGTCGCGTGGTCGGCGACCGGCTGCGCGGGTGCGGCGGCCGCGGGCCGCGCCGCGGCCGTGGGCTCGGTCACGGCGGGGGCCGGGGTCGGGGTCGGGACCGCAGCGGCCGCCGGTGCCGGCGGGGTCTGCTGCGCGGGCGCCGGCGGCGTCTGCGCGACGGGAGCCGGGGCGACGGGGGCCGCGGTGGCGGGAGCCGGCGCTGCGGCTGCGGCAGGCGGGGTGGCGGCGACGTCCGGCGAGGCCGGGACGCTGTCGGCGACCGGCGCAGAGCCTCCAGGCAGGTCAGTGGACGCGGCGACCTGCACGTCCGAGTCGACCCGGATGATCGGCTTGCCGACCTCGACGGTGTCACCCTCCGACACGAGCAGACCGGTGACGGTGCCGGCGAACGGCGACGGCAGCTCGACGAGCGACTTCGCGGTCTCGATCTCGACGAGGACCTGGTCGACGGCGACCTCGTCCCCGATCGCGACGCGCCACTGCACGATCTCGGCCTCGGTCAGGCCTTCGCCCACGTCGGGCAGGGGGAATTCGGCGGCGGGCACAGCGGCTCCTTCGAACGTTCGGGCGGCTCGGTCAGTAGGCGAGGGCGCGGTCGACGGCCTCGAGGACACGGTCCGCGTCCGGCAGGTGGAGGTGTTCGAGCTTCGACACCGGGAAGGGGACGTCGAACCCGGAGACCCGGATCGGCGGTGCCTGCATCGTGTAGAAGCACTGCTCGGCGACGGTCGCGGCGATCTCGCTGCCGACGCTGACGAAGCCGGAGGCCTCCTGTGCGATGACGACGCGACCGGTCTTGCGGACCGATGCCAGCAGCGGCTCCCAGTCGATCGGCGAGAGCGAGCGGAGGTCGATGACCTCGCAGCTCGTGCCCTCGGCGTCGGCGATGTCCGCGGCCTGCATGAGGGTCGCGACCATCGCGCCGTGGCCGACGAGGGTGACCTCGGTGCCGGTGCGGGCGACGCGCGTGGTGTGCATCGGGACGTGGCCGTCGACGAGGTCGACCTCACCCTTCGGCCAGTAGCGCGACTTCGGCTCGAGGAACACGACCGGGTCCTTCGACGCGATCGCCTCCTGGATCATCCAGTACGCGTCGTTCGGCGTGCTCGGGCTCACCACGCGGAGTCCCGCGGTGTGCGCGAAGTACGCCTCCGGGGACTCCTGGTGGTGCTCGACGGCGCCGATGTGACCGCCGTAGGGGATGCGGATGACGACGGGCAGCGACATGTGCGCCGGCAGGCGGTTCTGCATCTTCGCGAGCTGCGAGGTGATCTGGTCGAAGCCCGGCCAGACGAAGCCGTCGAACTGGATCTCGACCACCGGGCGGTAGCCGCGCAGCGCGAGGCCGATCGCGGTGCCGATGATCCCGGACTCGGCGAGCGGGGTGTCGCGGACGCGCTCGGCGCCGAAGCGCTCCTGCAGGCCCTCGGTGATGCGGAAGACACCGCCGAGCCGGCCGATGTCCTCGCCCATGAGCAGGACCTTGTCGTCGGCGGCCATCGCGGCGGCCAGGCCGGCGTTGAGCGCCTTGGCCATCGGTAGGTTCTGGACGGGCTCGCTGGGGACCTCGCCGGCGCCGGGGTGGGCGCGGAGCGTGTAGTCGAAGAGCTGCTCGGTCGTGCTCATCAGTGGGAGCCCCCTTCGTACCCGGCCTCGTACTGCTCGAGCCAGGCCTTCTGTGCGGTGGTGACCGGGTGCGGCTCGCGGTACACGTTGTCGAACATCACGCCGACGGGCGGTGGGGTGAGGGCGACGGTGCGGCGACGGACGTCGGCGGCGATGTCCTCGCCCTCCTCGTCGAAGCGCGCGAGCTGCTCGTCGGTGACGCCGCGGCTGCGCAGGTACGCGGCCGAGCGGGCGATCGGGTCGCGCTCGACCCACGAGGCGAGCTCGTCGTCGAGGCGGTAGCGGGTCGGGTCGTCGGAGCTCGTGTGCGCGCCGATGCGGTAGGTCTCGGCCTCGACGAACGCCGGACCCTGACCGGAGCGGGCGTGGTCGGTCGCCACGAGGGAGGCCGTGTAGGACGCCAGCACGTCGTTGCCGTCGACGCGGACGCTCGGGATGCCGAAGCCGCGCGGACGGTCCACGAGCGGCGTCGGGGACTGCGTGGCGACGGGGACCGAGATCGCCCAGTGGTTGTTCTGCAGGAAGAAGACGACGGGGGCCTTCGTCGACGCGGCGAAGACGTACGCCTCGTTCACGTCGCCCTGGCTCGTCGCGCCGTCGCCGAAGTAGACGATGGTGCAGGCGTCGCGGTCGGGATCGCCGGTGCCGACGTCGCCGTCGAGCTGCTGACCGAGCGCGTAACCCGTCGCGTGCAGCGTCTGCGAGCCGATCACGAGGGTCGAGACGTGCGTGTTGCCGCGCTCGTCCGGGTCCCAGCCGCCGTGCGTCTGGCCGCGGTACATCGCGATGATCTCCATCGGCTCGACGCCACGGTGCATCGTCACCGCGTGCTCGCGGTACGACGGGAAGACGTGGTCCTGCGCGCGGAGGGCGAAGACCGAGCCGACCTGCGCTGCTTCCTGTCCGTGGCTCGGGACCCAGAGGCCGAGCTGACCGGTGCGCTGGAGGTTGTGGCCCGCGTGGTCGAACCGACGCGTGAGCACCATGCGGCGGTGCATCGCCAGCAGGGTCTCGTCCGGGATCGCCCGCGCGACGGCGGCGTACTCGGCGTTCTCGTCGGTCTCCACGAACCGGCCCTCGGGGTCGAGGATCCGGACGGTGGCCGTCGCGGGGGCCGCGGCGTGGAATGACATGTCGGTCAGCGTAACGCCAGGGCCTACCGGGCCGCCTGGAGGTCCTCCACAAGCGACCCCGCCGTTTCGAGGAGCGTTTCCACAGCCTCGTGCTCGCCGATCGACACCCGGATCCCCTCGTTCCCGAAGGCCCGCACGATGATGCCGGCGGCCTCGAAGCGCTCGGCCGCGTGGGCCGTCAGCGCACCGGTCGCCAGCCAGACGAAGTTGCCCTGTGCGTCCGGCACGTCCCAGCCCTGGCCGCGCAGCGCAGCGACGATGCGGTCGCGGCTCGCGGCGAGCTCGGCGACGCGCTCGAGCAGCTCGGTCTCGCGCTCGAGGCTCGCGAGGGCGGCCGCCTGGCCCTGCGCCGTGACCGACAGCGGGATCGCGCAGGCACGGACGGCGTCGAGCACGTACGCCGGACCGAACGCGTAGCCGACACGGAGGCCCGCGAGTCCGTACGCCTTGGAGAACGTGCGGAGGACGACGAGGTTCGGGTAGCGCTCGAGCAGCGGCGTCCCGCGGACCGCGGTGGGCTCGGTGACGAACTCGGCGTAGGCCTCGTCGAGCACCACGAGCACGGTGGCGGGCACCCGGGCCATGAAGGCGTCGAACTCCGCCGCGGTGACGACCGGGCCGGTGGGGTTGTTCGGCGAGCAGACGATCACCATGCGGGTGCGCTCGGTGACCGCGTCGGCCATGGCGTCGAGGTCGTGCCCGCCGTCGGGCCGGTTCGGCACCTGCACGCTCGTGGCACCCGCGACGGTGACGACTCCCGGGTACGCCTCGAAGGAGCGCCAGGCGTAGACGATCTCGTCGCCGGGGCCGCTCGTCGCCTTCGCCAGCTCGTGCAGGATCGCGACGCTGCCGGGCGCGACGTGGACCTCGTCCACCGTCAGCCCGGCGCGGTTCGCGAGCACGGCCCGCACGGCCAGGGCGGTGGCGTCCGGGTAGCGGTTGTACGCGGTCTGCGCCTGCACGGCCTCGACGACGCCGGGCAGCGGCGGGAACGGGTTCTCGTTGCTCGACAGCTTGAAGGCGTCGGGCGCGGCCTGGCGACCCTGCTTGTACGCGGGGAGGACGGCCACCTCGGGCCGGATGTGCACGCGCTCGTCAGTCACGCGGACAGGCTACCGGGACCCGTCCGGGGTACGACGGGCATCATGGCGGCATGCGATTCCTCGTCCGCCTCGTCGTCAACGCCGTCGCGCTCTGGCTCACCACGCTCATCGTGAGCGGTGTCACCGTCACCCCCTTCGGTGACGGGGACACCACCGCCGTCGTGCTCACGTTCCTGCTCGTGGCGTTCGTGTTCGGGCTCGTGAACGCCGTCATCGGCACGATCATCCGGATCGTCGCGTTCCCGCTGTACGTCTTGACGCTCGGACTGATCTCGCTGGTCGTGAACGCGGTGCTGCTGCTCATCGTCGCCGGCATCTCGGACGCGATCGGCTTCGGGCTGCAGGTCGAGTCCTTCGGCTGGGGCATCGTCGGCGCCTTCGTGCTCGCCGTGTTCTCGTGGCTGATCGGGCTCTTCGTGCGCCCGGCGCTGAACCGCCAGCGTCCGTGAGCCGGTCCGCCGTCGCGGACGTCACGTCGGTGCGCCATGATGTGCACATGAGCCCGGACGCCGACGCCCCGTTCCGCGTCTCGTTCGTCTGCAGCGGCAACATCTGCCGCTCCCCCATGGCCGGCATCGTCTTCGCGCAGATCGCCGCGGACGCCGGCATGGCCGACCGCTTCGTCGTCGAGTCCGCCGGCACCGGCGACTGGCACGTCGGCGAGCCCGCGGACGAGCGGACGATCGCGGCGCTCGCAGCGCGCGGATACGATGGCAGCAGGCATCGCGCCCGCCAGTTCGACCCGGACCGGTTCCCGGACCTCGACCTGGTGGTCGCACTCGACCGCTCCCACGAACGCGTCCTGCGCTCGTGGGCACCGACGATGGACGACGCCGCCAAGGTGACGCTCCTGCTGCGGTACGACGACGCCTGGCCCCAGCAGACCGACGTACCGGACCCGTACTACGCGGACCGGCACGAGTTCGACCGAGTGCTCTCGACCGTCGAGCGGGCCTGCCGGGCGCTCTTCCGCCAACTCGAACCGGCAGTCCGTCAGGGAGCCCCATGACCCCCCTTCCCCCGCAGCCGATCAGCCCGCTCGACGGGCGGTACTACCCGGTCGTGCACACGGTGGGCGAGCACCTCTCCGAGGCCGGCCTCAACCGCGCACGCATCGTGGTCGAGGTCGAGTGGCTCATCTTCCTGACCGACCACGCGATGTTCACCACCTCGCCGCTGAGCATCGACGACAAGGCCGCGCTGCGCCGGGTCGTCGAGACGTTCGGCCACGACGAGATCGCGGAGCTCGCCGAGATCGAGGCCACGACGCGGCACGACGTCAAGGCCGTCGAGTACTTCGTCCGCCGCCGGCTGTCCGCACTCGGACTCGACGCCATCGCCGAGCTGACGCACTTCGCGTGCACCAGCGAGGACGTCAACAACCTGTCGTACGCGCTGACCGTCCGCGACACCGTCGACCAGGTCTGGCTGCCCGCCTACCGCGCCGTCCTGGCGACGCTCCGCACGATGGCGGAGCAGCTGCGCGCCGTGCCGATGCTCTCGCACACGCACGGCCAGCCCGCGACGCCGACGACCCTGGGCAAGGAGCTCGCGGTGGTCGTCTACCGCCTCGAGCGCGTCCTGACCCAGATCGAGCACGGCGAGTACCTCGGCAAGTTCTCCGGCGCGACGGGCACCTTCTCGGCACACCTCGCCGCCGACCCCGAGGCCGACTGGCCCGCACTGTCGAAGGAGTTCGTCGAGGGCCTCGGCCTGACGTGGAACCCGCTGACGACGCAGATCGAGTCGCACGACTGGCAGGCCGAGCTGTACGACCGGGTTCGCCACGCGAACCGGATCCTGCACAACCTGGCGACCGACGTGTGGACCTACATCTCGATGGGGTACTTCACGCAGATCCCGGTGGCGGGCGCCACGGGGTCGTCGACGATGCCGCACAAGATCAACCCGATCCGTTTCGAGAACGCCGAGGCGAACCTCGAGATCTCGTCGGCGCTGTTCTCGACGCTGTCCGAGACCCTCGTGACGAGCCGCCTGCAGCGCGACCTGACCGACTCCACGACGCAGCGGAACATCGGCGTCGCGTTCGGGCACTCGCTGCTCGCGCTCGACAACCTGCGTCGCGGGCTGGGCGAGATCGCGGTCAACGAGGGCCGGCTCGCCGAGGACCTCGACGGCAACTGGGAGGTGCTCGGCGAGGCGATCCAGACGGTCATCCGCTCCGAGGTCACCGCCGGGCAGTCGAACATCGAGGACCCGTACGCGATGCTCAAGGAGCTCACGCGCGGCAAGCGCATCGGTCAGGACGAGCTCGTCGCGTTCGTGAACGGGCTCGACATCTCGTCCGGCGCCAAGGCTCGCCTGACGAACCTGACGCCGGGCACCTACACGGGGCTGGCCGACGAGCTCGTCGACCGCCTTGACGTGTAGCCCTCAGCAAGACGGAGACGGGGCGGACGGGAGGCGCGGGGCGGCCCCGCCGCGCACGTCACCACCTCAGGTGGTGACGGCGTGCGCTTCGGCGACCAGTGCCTCCAGGACGGTGCGGACCGCGGGTCGGACCGCACGGTCCGGTCGGGCGAGCGCCTCGATCCGTCGCCCGGCCCGCACGTCGGCGAGCGTCGCGAGCCGGAAGCGCCCGGCCGCACGCGTCCCCGACGTGTACCGCGGCACCAGCGCGATCCCGTGTCCGGCCGCCACCAGGTTCTCGATGACCGGCAGGTGGATCGTGCGGAACGCGACCGACGGCGGGGTGTCGGACGCAGCCGCCAGCGCGGTGAGCACGCGGTCGATCGGGTAGTCCTCGGGCACACCGATCCAGGTCTCGTCGACGACGTCACCGATGCCGACGCGCTCCCGGTCGGCGAGCGGGTGGTCGAGCGGCAGGGCGACGTCGAGCGGTTCCCGGAGCAGGGCGACCGTCTCGACGGCGGCGCCGTCCGCACGTCGGGCGCCATCCGGGCGGTGGCCGATCACGACGTCGTGGTCGGCGGTGAGCGGAGCGAACTCCCCCTCGCTCACGTCGACGTCGGAGAGCTCGAGGACGATGCCCGGGTACGCCCGCATCCGGGTGAGGAGCCCCGGCAGGAGCAGCTCGGCCGCCGAGGGGAACACCGCCAGGTCCACCGTCCCGCCCACCCCGGTCAGGTGCTCGGACCATGCCGAATCCACCGACGCGAGCGCCGTGGCGACCCCGGCGGCCATCCCGGCGAGCGCGCGCCCGTCGGCGGTGAGCCGCACACCGCGTCCGGCCCGCTCGACCAGCGGTACCCCCGCCTGGCGCTGCAGGGTGCGGAGCTGCTGCGACACGGCGCTCGGCGTGCGGTGCGTGGCGGCGGCGACCGCGGTCACGCTCCCCCGCTCGGCGAGCTCGCGAAGGACCGGCAGCAGGGCGATGTCGAAGCCGACCATGCAGGGACCCTACAACGATCCTGTCGAACCGTGCGCTGGTGCTACTGCGTCCGGTGCGGGACGATCGGACCGTGCTCTTCCGCGACCGCATCCTCGCCCTCGTCGTCGCCGTGGCGTGGGGGCTGAACTTCCCGGCGACCGCGATCGCCCTCGACCACTGGCCGCCGTTCCTGCTCGCCGCCGTGCGGTTCACGCTGCTCGCCCTGCCGACGATCCTGTTCGTGCCGCGACCGAAGGTCCCGTTCCGGTGGATCGTGCTCGTCGGTTCGACCCTCGGCGTGCTGCAGTTCGCGTTCCTGTACCTCGGGATGGCCGCGGGGATGCCGACGGGCCTCGCGTCGCTGGTGATCCAGGCGTCGGCCCCGTTCACGGTCGTGCTGGCCGGGGTGCTGCTGCGCGAGCGGCTCACCGCACGCCAGGTCGTCGGGGTGTCCGTCGCCGTGGCCGCACTCGGCGTCATCGCGGTGCACCGGGCGCAGACCGCGGCGCTGCTGCCGGTGGTGCTCGTGCTCTGCGGTGCCCTCGGTTGGGCACTCGGCAACGTCGCGACGCGGCGGACCGGCCCGGTCAACCCGCTCCACCTGACCCTGTGGTGGGCGGTCGTGCCGCCGGTGCCGATGTTCGCGCTGTCGCTGCTCGTCGAGGGGCCGGCGCGGGTCGGGCAGGCGTTCGGCACGGCGTTCACGGCGTCGGCGCTGCCGGCCGACCTCGGCCTGCTGTACATCGTCGTGGCGGGGAGCCTGGTCGGCTACGGGATCTGGTCGCGGCTGATGGGGAAGTACCCGTCGAGCACCGTCGCACCGTTCTCGATGCTCGTGCCCGTGATCGGGGTGCTCGCCTCGTGGGCGGCGTTCGGCGAGGTCCCCGACGTGGTCGAGGTCGTGGCCGGCGCGGTGGTCGTGGTCGCGGTGCTGTGGTCGTCGCGGACGCGTCGGGTGCTGCCCGCCGTCGTCGAGACGCCGCCGGCGCCCGCGTCCGCGTTCGTCGAGACGCCGCCGGCGCAGCGGGACGCCGCCGGATCCGGGACCGTCCCGGCGATGTCGGACCGTCTCGCGCAGACGCCGGCGTCTCGTCGCGAGGAGGGCGCTGCCGCGTCCCGGGACGCCGCCAGCGCAGCCCCCGCGCCCGCACCCGAGCCCGTCAGCCCCGGTGCTGCCGGCGCTCGGCGATGATGCCGGCGAGGGCACTGCGCAGGTCCGGGTGGCGGAACTCGTAGCCGGCCTCGAGCAGTCGCGTCGGCACCACCCACCGGCTCTTCAGCACGAGCTCGGTCTCGGTCCGGATCGCGAACGAGCCGATCTCGAGCATCCACCGCCACGTCGGCAGGCCGACTCGCCGGCCGACCGCGTCGCGGATGGTCGCCATCACGGTCCGGTTGTCGGACGGCTCCGGGCTCGAGACGTTCACCGGGCCCTCGATCTCCTCGTGGTCGCGCACGAAGCGGATCACCCCGAGGACGTCGGCGATGTGCACCCAGCTGAACCGCTGTCGACCGCGCGTGTGCCGGTCGTGGTGGTACGTCCCCGCCCGGAGCCGTGCCCGCGTCGGGAACCACGGCCCGTCGAACTGCGGTCCGCCGAGACCGGCTCGTGCCAGCCCGAGCAGCGGCACGAGCGCGCTGCCGTCGCCGAACACGATCGCCATCCGCAGGGCGACCCGGCGGGTCTGCGGCAGGTCGGCGCTGAACAGGGCGTCCTCCCACGCCCGCGCGACCGAGACCGAGAACCCCTCGCCGAGCTCGCCGGTGGCCTCGTCCTGCGGGCGGTCGTCGGCGTGCCGGTAGATCGTCGCGGTGGAGGCGTTCAGCCACAGCGGCGGCGGGTGCTCGGCGGTGCGGATCGCCTCGGCCAGCTCGAGCGTGGTGTCCACCCGGGAGCGCATGATCTCCGCCCGGTTCCGCCGCCCGTACCGGCAGTTCACGCTCTTGCCCGCCATGTTCACGACGATCGCGGCGCCGTCGACGAGCTCGCGGATGCGCAGGGTGTTCCCCCACACCGCGTCCCCGGTGCGGCCGACCGTCACGACCTCGTACCCCTCGTCGCGGAAGGCGCGCTGCAGGTACTGTCCGACGAAGCCGCCCGCCCCCGCGATCACGGCGCGGCCCCTGGGCGCGCCGGTCGTCTCGTCGCTCATCGTCTCCCCCGTCGTGCTGTCAGGTCCGTCCGGTGTCCGGCCCGTCCCGTGTCCGGCTCGATCCGGTAGCGGAAGGAGCCCTCGTACCGGTACAGCGTGCCGACCAGGGGCGCCGAGAGGCGCAGGGACACGCGCTGCACGTCGGCATCGTCATCGAATCGTTCCAGGAGCGTCACACGCGGGGTGACGACGGCCGGGAGGCTCCACGCACGTCCCAGCGCGCGCACCGTCACGCGCGTGGAGACCAGGCGCAGGGCGCCCGCGTCCGGCCCGACCGCGTCGACCGCCGCCCTGAGCAGGGCGCTGACGCGCCCACGGCGACCGAGGTGGTCGACGAGCCCGTGCGGCTCGGCGGTGATCGCGTCCACCATCGTGCGGTGTCCGGACCGGAACCGGAAGGTGCGGTGCGCGCGGACGGCGACACTCCCCGCCTCCCGGCCGTCCACAGCGCCGTGACCGACGCGCGTCGGACGGTTCTCGACCGTGAAGGGCACGTCCCGCTCCCACACGGGGAACATCACGGCGTCCCGCGCGAACACCGCGAGGAGCGGCCACAGCCAGCGACGGGGCGTTCCGACCACGCTGAAGACGCCCTCGCCGCGACCGACGTGTCCGGGCGGGACGGGGCCGAAGTAGGTGCGCAGGCGCGGGTGCAGCCGGGCGAGGACGTCCGGCGGTGTCGTCAGCTCGTACGGCGACCGGGTCACGCTGCCGATCCTGGCACGGTGTCGGCCTCGTTCCCTACGATCGAGGCATGGGACACGACCACGCGCACGGGCACGCCGTCGCCTCGGAGCGCGCGCTGCTCGTCGCGTTCTGCATCTCGGCCGGCATCCTGCTCGCCGAGGTCGTCGGCGCGGTCGTCACCGGCTCCCTCGCACTGCTCGTCGACGCGGGCCACATGGTCGTCGACACCGGGGGTCTCGGCATCGGCCTGGTCGCCACCCGACTCGCGCGCCGCTCGCCCACCGCGCAGCGGACGTGGGGGTACCAACGCGCCGAGGTGCTCGGTGCCACGGCGCAGGCCGCCATCCTGCTCGCCGTCGGCGTCTTCGTCGTCGTCTCCGCGATCCAGCGACTGTTCGTCCCCGCCGAGATCCACGCCGGCCCGCTGCTGGTGTTCGGTATGATCGGGCTCGTCGGGAACCTCGTCGCCTACGGGGTGCTCGCCCGTGCGTCGGGCGAGGGCTTCACCTCACGGGCGGCGCGACTCGAGGTGCTCAACGACACCCTCGGGTCCGTCGCGGTCATCGCCGCCGCCGTCGTGCTCGCGCTCACCGGGTGGGAGCGCGCCGACTCGATCGCCGCGATCCTGATCGGCCTGCTGATCCTGCCGCGCGCGGTCCGGCTGCTGCGCGAGACGGCGAACGTGCTGCTCGAGTCGACCCCGCCCGGGCTCGACCTCGACGACGTGCGGGCGCACATCCTCGAGCTCGACCACGTCATCGCCGTGCACGACCTGCACGCGACGCTCGTCGCGACCGGCGTGCCGAACCTGACGGCGCACGTCGTGGTGGACGACCACTGCTTCTCGACCGCCCACGCACCACGGATCCTCGACGCGCTGCAGCAGTGCGTCGCGGAGCACTTCGACGTGCCGGTCGAGCACTCGACCTTCCAGCTCGAGCCCGCGTCGCACCAGCGGCACGAGCACGAGGTGCACGCGTAGCGACGGTCCGCGCGCGGCGGAGTGCGGTGCGGCGGGGCCGGGCCGGTGCCGGCCCCGGTGCGCCGCGGTCGGGTCCGGCCTGGTCCGGTCAGCAGCCGCCGTCGTCGGTCGGGAACGCCGTGATCACCCGGTCCGTCGTCTCCGACACGATGACCCGCACGTTCGGCTCCGCCGAGGGGCGCGATCCGTCGTCGAAGCGGACGGGCGCGGCGTAGCAGACCTTGCCGTCCCCGGCGTCCTGCGGGTACCCGGCGGGCGGCGACTCGAGCACGGACCGGACGGCGGTGAGCATCGCGTCGTCCCAGTCCCGCGAGCCGTGGCCGCGGACGACGTCCTGCCAGTCGGCGGTGTGCCGGACGCGGATGTGCTCGTAGCCCTGGCCGGACGTGCCGCACTGCAGCTCGACCCGTCCGAGGGCCGCCGTCTCGTAGCGAGCGACGACCGCACGGCTGTCGGTGTCGCAGCGGTCGAGCACGTCGCTGCCGGGCAGGTCCGGACCCGTCCGCTCGATCGTCACCGTTCCGTCACGGGACGTCCCGTCGGCGGCGGTCGCGCTGGGGGTGACCGAGGCCGCTCCACCGCCGAGGACCGGGTCCTCGCCGTTCCGCTGCGCCGTCAGGGCGAAGCCGCCGGCGACCAGGCCGGCCGCGATGACCGCGGCGACGACGGTGACGGCCGGACGTCGGCGCTGCTGGGACATGCGCCCCAGTATGCCGGGCGGGCTCGGGTCGTCGTCCCGTTCCGAGGCCCGAGCAGCGCCGACGTCCGTGCGTCCGGCATCGAACCACGGAGCCGACATCGAACCAGGCCGTCCCGTTGGTTCGACGTCGCGTTCGTGGTTCGATCTCGGCGCGCAGACCCGGCGCGGAGACCCGCGGTGGCCGGGGGGCGCCGGGGACGGCCGGGGGCCCGCGCTACTCGGCGCGCGCGGCCAGGCGCAGACCGGCGACCAGGGCGAGCACGACGACGAAGAGCACGTACCCGAGCAGCACCGGGAGCGTCGGCACGACGAGGAGCGCCGCCCCGACCGCCACGACGGGCACGGTCAACCCGGCGTACGCGATGAGGAACGTCGCCGCGAGCACCCCGCCGCGCTGCTCCGGCCCGACGAGCGACCCCGCGCGGGCGATCGATGCGCGGAAGAGCAGCCCGACCCCGGCGCCGGCCACGACCCCGCCACCGATGAACCCGGCGACCTGCAGGAGGACCGCGGCGACCGCGAGCACCACGAGCCCCCCGACGAGCAGCACCAGGCCGAGCCGGATCTGTCGACGCTGGGACAGCTTCGCGAAGACGATCTGCGACACCGCGCTCGCGGCGAAGACCCCGAAGGTCGTGGCGCCGGCGGCGAGCCGGTCGGTGACGTGGAACGTGGTGCCGAGGAACGTCGGCGCCACCGAGGTGAAGAGCCCCTGCACGGCCAGGGCCGCGAAGGCAGCCGTCCCGGCAGCCCAGAACACCCCCGCCTGTCCCTCGGGAGCGGCCATCCGTTGCGGCCGGTACGGCACCGGTCGCTCGGGACGGTCGACGGTCTCCGGCGCGGCGAGGACCACCGCGAACGCCACGACCAGGGCGACGACGAACACCACGTACGGCACCACGAGCGGTTGCCCGACGAACTCGGCGAGCGCTCCGCCGACGAGCGCACCGAGCGACAGGCCGCCGAGGTTCACAGCGCCGGCCGCGACGCTCGCCCCCTGTGCGGAGGCGGACGAGCCGGTCGCCCGGACCCGCAGTTCACCGAGGTGCGCGGTCGCCGTCGCGGTGAGGAGCCCGACACCGAGCCCCGTCACGAACCGCGCGACGACGAGCCCGGCGACGTCCGACCAGAGCAGGAAGAGCACGGCCGCGACGAGTTCGAGCGCGACGGACACCAGGATCAGCGGACGTCGCCCGTGCACGTCGCTGAGGTGTCCCGCCAGGAAGAGCGAGGCGACGACGCCCACTCCGTAGGCGGCGAAGACGACCGTCGTGGTGAAGGTCGGGAACCCGTCGCGTGCCTGGTAGATCACGTAGAGCGGCGCCGGCACGGTGGCGAAGGCCATCACCGACAGGAACGCGAATGCGACCGCCCAGAAGCCGAACCCGTGCCGCCGGCGGGAGTGCGGGTGACGCCCGCGCGGGGCGGGGACGAGACCGGAGTCGGTGGTCGGGGCCGGAGCGGCATCGGTGGTCGAGGTCATGCTCCGATCGTGCTCCCCGCAGATCATCGAGTCCAACGGATGCTCTTGATGACCGACATCGATCCGATCGATACTCGACGCGTGGAGACGCGCCTGCTGGAACAGTTCGTGACCGTCGCAGCCGAGGGCAGCGTGACCCGCGCTGCGGAGCGGCTCTGGGCGGCGCAGTCGACCGTCTCGGCGGGTATCGCGTCCCTCGAACGTTCGCTCGGCGTGCGCCTGTTCGACCGCACGAGCCGTCGGCTCGTGCTCACCACCGCCGGCGAGGACCTGCTCCCCCACGCCCGGTCCGTGCTCGACTCCCTGGAGCGGATGCGGGACCTCGCGACGGTCGACGACGCCTACCTGCGCGGCCGGGTGCGCCTCGGCATCTTCACGAGCATGGACGTCGTGGACCTGACCGGGGTGCTGCGGCGCTTCCGGCGACGGCACCCCCTCGTGGCGGTCGAGCTGATGACCTCGCCCTCGGGCACGACGGGCCTGGTGCAGGACCTGGTCGCGGGGCGGCTCGACCTGGCGTACACGGGCCTGCCGTCGGTGCCGCCGGGGGTCGTGGTCGAGCCGTTGCGCGAGCTGCCCTTCCGCGTGTTCACCGCCACGGACCACCCGCTCGCGACCCGTCCGTCGGTGTCGCTGGCCGAGCTCGCCGGCGAGCCGTTCGTCGACACCGCGCACGGGTTCGGCAACCGCCTGATCCTCGACGCCGCACTCGAGCGTCTCGGGCTCCGTCGTCGGATCGTCGCGGAGATGAACGACATGCCCGCCGTCGTGCGGTTCGCGTCCGCCGGGCTCGGCGTCGGTGTCGTCCCCGACCCGGGTGTCCGGTACGACGGTGCCGTCCTGGAGTTGGAGGACGAGGTCGAGCCCCTGCGCATCGGCCTGGCGATGCGGTCGACCCCGGAACCGAACCGCGCGACCCGGGCGCTGGCCCGCGACGTCGTCGCGGCCCGCATGCCGTGAGGGCGGGAGGGCGCAGGACCCGACCCACCGGCGGACGGGAGGCGCGATGCGGATCCGCCCCGCGCCTCCCGGCCGTCAGTCCCCCCAGATCTCCCCGACGACCGCGTCGAGCAGGCCGTTGGTCGGGAAGTTGGTCTGCGTGATGGCCACGTAGGTGCCGTCGCGCACGAACAGGGTCGTGACGGTGTCCACCGGGTACGGGTCAGCCCGCCTCGACGTCCGGCAGAGCACGCCCCCGTCCTGGTCGACACACGACATCGAACCCGAGCGCAGCCGGTCGCCACTACCGGGGCGTGCTGCTCCGATGAGCATCTCGAGCCCGGACACGTCCGCCCGCGGATCCCGCCAGACACAGTAGATGTCAGCTCCGGGTTCGGCGACCGTGGCCGCCACGCTGTCCGATCCCGCGATGCCCTCGCCCATCGAGGAGGACCCCTGGACCGGAGTGTCACCGAAGAAGCGGTCGTAGTCCTCCTCGGGCACGGTCGCACGACAGGAGGTCGGGATCGTCGCCACCGCCGCCGCGGTGGGGGTCGCCGTCGGCACCGGGCGCGGGGTCGGCCGACCGGTGATGGGTGCGGAGGTCCGGGTGGTCGCCGACGGAGCCGGGGCGGGTTCCTGCGTCTGCACCGGTGCCGCCACCGGGCGGTCCTGGTGCGACAGGGTGAGGGCCACTGCACCCGATGCGGTTCCCAGCGCGAGCAGGGCGACCACGCCGACGACGATCCCGGTGTGCCCACGACGGCGCTTCGGACGCGGGGTGGCGCGCTCGAGCACGCTCTGCTTCATCGTGACGAGCATGCGCTGCAGCTCGTCGCCCACGGGAGGCTCAGTGTCCATCGTGCATCACCACCTTCTTGAGTCGTCGTCGGTTGCGTGAGACCCGCTGGGTCACCGCGCCGACCGTCAGGCCGAGGGTCTCCGCCGCTTCGGCGTAGGAGCGTCCCTCGAGCAGGCAGAGCTCGCAGATCCGTCGGTCGAGTTCGGGCAGGGCCGCGATCTCGGACCGCACCCACCGCAGCGTCTCGACCGCGTCGGAGTGCTCGACGGGGGCGGCGAGCATCTCGGGCAGCTCGTCGGCGCGGTGCCGCAAGCGCTTCCGGCCCGCGTTCCGCGCGAGGTTGCGGCAGACGACGAGGAGCCAGGGCAGCAGGCTCTCCGCCGGGAGGTCGAGCGTCTCCGCTCGCTGCCAGAGCAGGAGGAACGCGTCCTGCACGACCTCCTCGACGTCGTGCCGGTCGTCGACGATCGCCCACACGTACCGCGTCATCGTCGCGGCGTGACGATCGAAGACCTGCGCCAGCGCAGCCCGGTCACCTGCTGCGAGCGCCCGGACAATCTGCTCGTCCGTCTGCGCGGTCACGTCCATCGCTCACCCCCTTCACCTGAGCGGTGTCGGCCACGCCAGCGATCATGACAGCACGGGGTCGGATCGATGCGGTCGGGCGTGTCGCCCGGCGTGCCGCATGTGCAGACCGCGCGGCACGACGTGCGACGCGCGGCACGACGTGCGCCGGCCGCGGACGCCGTGTCAGTGGAAGTCGTCGCCCTCCGAGCGCTCGCTCGGCGCCTTGTGACCGCCGAGCATGTCGTTGTCGTCCTGGTCGCTCGAGGCCGCGAGCTGCAGCATCGCGAGGATCACGACGACCACGATGAACGCGACCCCGAGGAACACCAGGGCGAGCTCGAGCTCCCGCGTCGAGAAGAGCACGACGACTCCGGTGAAGACCGCGACGACCGCCGAGATCACGAGGAGCTCGGCGGGGCGCAGACGGTCGCGACGGCTGGGGGTGCTCATGCGTGTGGTGCTCCGTCCGGGGCTGCGGCAGGCGCCGTGGTGCCCCACTTGTGCGAGAGTCCGGCGATCACGTGGAAGACCGCCGCGATGGCGAGGTAGGCGCCGAGGAGGCCGACCAGGACCACGGCGGCGTCCAGTGTGCCGGTGACCTGCTCGACCCCGCCGAGCTGCTGCGAGTAGTCCGGCGGCGTCAGCAGGAAGGCGACCGCGAGCAGCAGGGTGAGTCCGCCGATCGTCGTCCAGTCCCGGGCGAACGGCGACCGTCCACGCGCCCGGACACCCTGAGCGAGTTCGAGGGCCCCGGTCAGCACGGCCCAGCCGACGACCACCGTGATGAACGCGGTGAGTCCGACGCCGTTGGTCGCGAGCGCGGCGACGCCAGCCACGAGGGAGACGACCGCCTGGGCCAGCGTCGTCGGACGGGAGCGCTCGTCGAACGGCATCCGGCCGAGCGCGGCCCACGCGAGCACGAGGGCGTCGACGATCACGAACCCGCCGAACAGCAGCAGGCCGTAGCCGGCGGCGTGGTTGGACGAGAAGGTGATGACGAGGGCCACGACCGCGGCTGGGACGGCCCGGAGGACGGGGATCGGCCAGTACCGCGCGCGCTGGCCGGCGTCGTCCACGGAGTCGGACACGGGACCTCTTTCGGGCATGCGGATCGTGGTCCCAGTCTACTGCCGGCGCCCCGGACGTCGGACCGGAGGCGGTCCGGCCCGACGCAGCGCGGCCCGTGGCCGATGGACCGGAGCCGCCGCCGGTCGGGGCAGGACCACCCACGACCGACGGCGGCGTCGTCCGTCACCCGGTGCCCTTCGTCACCCGGCGCCGTTCGTCAGTCGGCATCGTCCGTCACGCGCCGGCGCCGTGCGACCCACCAGCCGCCGACGCCGAGTCCGAGCGCAGCAGCCGCGACGGCGGCGAGCAGCCCGACCCCCTCGGCGCCGGTGTAGGCGAGGGCCCCCGACCCGTTCCCGCGCCCCGGCGTCCGGCCACCGCCCGCCGCCGACGGCTCCGGGGCCGGTGAGCCCGTGGCAGATGAGGTCGGCGTCGCCACCCCGGTGCCGTCGTGGTCGCCACCGTCGTCGCCGCCGTCGTCATGGTCGCCACCGTCGTCGCCGCCGTCGTGATCACCGCCACCGCCGCCGTCGCCGTCGCCGGGCACGACGACACCGATCGACACCCCCGGCGACGGGTCTCCCCCGTCCGGGTCGGTCGGGGAGGTCGCGGTCGCCACGTTCACGACGTCCGACCCGTCACCCGTGTAGTCGGGATCGAGCACGGCGCGGATGCGGAACGAGCGGGTCGCACCGGCCGCCAGGTCCCCGTCCGACCGGCACGTGACGTGCTGCCCCGCTGCGGAGCAGTCGTCGTCCGAGCCGACGAACCGCATCGCCGTCGGCAGGTCGTCGACCACGCCGACCTCGTGCGCGGCATCCGGCCCGCCGTTCCTCGCCGTGACGAGGTACTCGACCTCGTCCCCCGGTGCGATGCCCGTCGAGGGGGACACCGCCTTGTCGGTCGTCAGCTGGGCCACGGGTCGCGGTGCCGCGTCCACGGGGGTCGCCGCCACGGACCGGTTGTCGGACTCGTCGACGTCGGCCAGGGACGCCGGCGGCTCGATGGTCGCGGTGCTCTCGAGCGACCCGGTGGCATCGTCGGCGACCGTGCCCGTCACGGTGACGGTCGCCGACGCACCACGGACCAGGCCGAGCGCAGCGTCGACGTCACCCGTGCCGGCACTCGCGCCGCAGGTGGCGCCGTCGGTCGCGGCGCAGGTCCACGTCACGTCACGGAGACCGTCGGGGACGTCCACGTGCAGTGCACTGGGGTCGGACCCGTTCGGACCGGCGTCGGTCGCGGTGACGGTGTACGTGAACGACTGCCCCGGCTGCGCTGAAGCGGGGAGGTCCTGCGTGACGCCGAGGTCGACGGGCTGGGTGACCCGGACCTCGTCGATCTCGTGGACGTCGACGTGGCTGCCGGTCGCCGCCGAGAACCCCAGTCGCAGCGTGTCCGGCAGCGGTGCCTGCCCCTGGCCGTGGAGCGGGACGCGGTCGAGGACGGACTGCAGCACGCCTCGGTCCTCGAGTCGGACGGTCATGAACAGTTCCCCGCTCGTCCCCGGCACGAGGCTGATCCGGACGCGCCGCGTCGACGGACCCTGCGTGAGGGTCCCGCCCGGCGCCGGCCTCCCCTCGACGTACCGGTACCCGGTGGTGCCGTCGCCGGAGCCCCGCACGACGATCGAGTCCGGTCGTTGCCCCGGACCCGATCCGTTGATGTCCTGCGAGAAGTTGCCGTAGTGGTCGACCGCGACGGCTGCGAAGCCACCCGGTACCCCGGGGAGGTCGCACGGCGGGCCGCCGCCCTGCGTGGCCTCCGCTCGACAGGCGTACCCGAGCGCTGCGCCGAAGGCACCGACGCCCTGCGGTGCACGGCCGTCCGCCAGGAAGAGGAGCAGCCCGTCCGCTCCCGTCTCCCCCGTGTCGTTGTACATGGCGTAGGAGAACTCGATGTCGAGTCCGAGGTCCGACCGGAAGGTGTCGTCCGTCGACCAGGCGCCGGCCTGGTCGGTCGTCTGGTCCGTGAGGCGGAGGCGTCCGTCCACGACCTGCGCATCACCGCTCAGGGTCCCGCCGGCCGCGGAGTCGAAGCGGTCGACGTAGGGGAAGGCGAGGTCGTCTGCCGAGGAGCTCGACGGCAGGAGCGCGGGCGCCGCGAGGACGGCCAGGGCCACGAGACCGCCGGTGAGGGCGCCACGCGGGCGACGTCGGCGGCCGCGTCGGCAGTCGGGATGGACCGTTGTCGGGATCGAGGTGTCTGTCATGCCCCGATCGTCGCGAGCAGGGCGCCCTCGTCAGTGGCCGTCGGCCGAGACTGGGGAGAACGAGCCCTCGGAGCGGGGATGTGGAGGGATGCAGCTGCTCATCCGAGCCACACCGTGGTCTCGCCCGGCAGCAGGCCGTCGCACGCGTCGAGCGGTCCGGACGCCAGCAGCACCCGACCGGACGGCATCGGCACCGGAGCCGTCCCGAGGTTCGACACCGAGCGCCATCCGTCGTGCCGGGCGAACGCCACGACCTCGTCACCGGCGTCGAGCCACGCCAGCTCCTCGCCGCGCTGCAGCCGTCGTCTGGTGGTCGTCGCCAGCCGGTAGAGGGACAGCGTCGAGTCGGGGTCGCCGTCCTCGGCCTCGACCGACGAGTCCCCGAAGTCAGCGGGCTGCGGCAGGTGCGGCGCGACGTCCCCGAAACCGAACGACGGACCGCTCCGGGTCCACGGGATCGGGACACGGCACCCGTCCCGACCCTTCACGGCGTGGCCGGTGCGGAGCCACTTCGGGTCCTGCAGCAGCTCGTGCGGGATCGCCGGGGCCTCGTGCAGGCCGAGCTCCTCGCCCTGGTACAGGTACGTCGAGCCCGGGAGCGCCAGGACCAGCAGCGTCGCCGCACGCGCCCGCCGTTCCCCGCGCTGCCGGTCGAGCTCGGGCTCGGTGCCGTCGGTGAGCAGCCAGGCGTCGGTGTCCGTGCCGTCCGGCAGGCCGTAGCGCGTGGCGTGCCGGACGACGTCGTGGTTCGACAGCACCCACGTCGAGGACGCCCCGGACTCGGCCGACATGGCGAGGTTCCGCTCGATGATCTCCCGGAAGGCCCGGGCGTCGTACGGCGCCTCGAGCAGGTCGAAGTTGAACGCCTGCCCGAGCTCGGTCGGACGGGCGTAGAGCACGCGGCGGGGCGCGGGGGCCCAGGCCTCGGCGATCGCAGCACGGGGAGGGTCGTACTCGTCGAGCACGGAGCGCCAGGTCGCGAAGATCTCGTGCACCTCGTCGCGGTCGTACAGCGGGTCCGAGCCGTCGAGCGGCAGGGCCTTCTCGTTCGAGGGCCGGTAGGGCGTCGACAGGTCCTTCGCGAGCCCGTGCGCGACGTCGACCCGGAAGCCGTCGACCCCGCGGTCGGACCACGACCGCAGCGTGTGCTCGAAGTCCGCGCGGACCTCCGGGTTCGACCAGTCGAGGTCGGGCTGCTCCGGTGCGAACAGGTGGAGGTACCACTGCCCGTCCGGCACCCGCGTCCACGCACTGCCGCCGAAGTTCGACACCCAGTCGCTCGGCGGCAGCTCGCCGGACTCCCCGGCTCCGTCGCGGAACACGTACCGTGCACGCTCGGGCGAACCCGGTTCGGCGGCCAGCGCCCGGCGGAACCACTCGTGCTGGTCGGACGTGTGGTTCGGCACGACGTCGACGATCACGCGGATGTCGTGCTCGTGCGCGGTGCGGATGAACGAGTCGACGTCGTCGAGCGTGCCGAGGCGCGGGTCGACGTCGCGGTAGTCCGCGACGTCGTACCCACCGTCGGCGAGCGGCGACGGGTAGAAGGGCGAGAGCCACACGGCGTCGACCCCGAGCGACGCCAGGTACGGCACGCGGCTGGTGATGCCGGCGATGTCGCCGAGGCCGTCCGCGTCGGTGTCCGCGAAGCTGCGCGGGTACACCTGGTAGACGACGGCCTGGCGCCACCAGTCCGGGTCGGTCGTGCGCGGGCTGCTGGCGGGCGTCCGAGGGGTGCTCACCCGGCCAACCTACCCAGCTCGGTCCGGAGGGAATGCAGCGTCCAGGAACCGCATTGGTCGTCCCGGACACCATTTGCGTGACCGAACGGTCACGGAGAGAAGGGAAGACCCATGACGAACGTCCTCGTCCTCGTCGGCAGCCTGCGCGCCGGCTCGATCAACCGGAAGCTCGCCGAGGCAGCCGAGCAGCACGCTCCCGAGGGGATCACGCTCACCACGTTCGACGGCATCGTCGACCTGCCCTTCTACAACGAGGACATCGACGGCGACACCCCGCCGACTGCCGCCGTTGCCTTCCGTGACGCCGTCGCCGCCGCGGACGCCGTCCTGCTCGTCACACCCGAGTACAACGGCACGATGCCCGCCGTGCTGAAGAACGCGCTCGACTGGGGCTCGCGTCCGTTCGGCGCCTCGCCGCTGTCCGGCAAGCCGCTCGCCGTCATCGGCTCGGCCTTCGGTCAGTACGGCGGCGTGTGGGCGCACGACGACGCCCGCAAGTCGGCGGGCATCGCCGGCGCGAAGGTCCTGGAGGACGTCAAGGTCGCCATCCCGCAGTCGGTCGTCCGGTTCGCCGAGACCCACCCGCGCGAGGACGCCGAGGTCGTCGACCTCGTGCAGGGCGCGCTCCGCGCCCTGGCCGACGCGGCGGACGAGCGCGTCGCGGCCTGAGCCGACCGGTCGCGTCACGCGACCACAGGACGGACGGGAGGCGCGGTGCCGGGTGGTACCGCGCCTCCCGTCCGTCGATCAGGACGTCACGACCCGTCCTCAGCACCTGGATCCGCTAGGTGGTCGAGATACCAGACGGGTTACCCTGAACGACATGTCGACGCAGGAGATCACGGAGGCGTCGGGGTACTGGTTCCCCGACGACGACGCCACCCAGCGCGGTGTCGCCGTGCTGAACGCCCTGCGCCGCTACCGAGCGGCCGAGACCGCGATGCGGCGGCGGACCCGTGACTCGATGGGCATGGGCGAGACCGACCTGCTCGCCGTCCGCTACCTGCTGCAGGCCCAGCGCGCCGGACGGATCGTCAAGCCGAAGGACCTGGCCGCGTACCTGAAGATCTCGTCGGCCTCGACCACGATCCTGATCGACCGGCTCGTGAAGTCGAACCACGTCCGTCGCGACCCGCACCCCACCGACCGTCGCGCCCTCGTGATCACCCCGACGACCGAGACCGACGACGAGGTCCGGGCCACCCTCGGCGTCATGCACCGGCGGATGATGTCCATCGCCGAGGGCCTGTCCGCCGCCGACGCCCGCGTCATCGCGTCCTTCCTCGAGCGGATGCGCGACGCCGTCGACCAGGTGGACCCCGCACCGGAGCACTGAGCAGGTCGGCACCACGGGGGACGCCCGGGTGCACGTGCACTGAGAGCGCGCACCGCGCGACCGCGTAGACCGGAAGGGTCACCGATCGCGAAAGGAGCCGATCATGCACGCATCGGACAAGCTCGCCGCCAACCTCCAGGCGGTCCTCGTGGACCTCATCGACCTGCACGTGCAGGGCAAGCAGGCCCACTGGAACATCCTCGGGACCAACTTCCGCGACCTCCACCTGCAGCTCGACGAGATCGTCGACGCCGCCCGTGAGTTCGCCGACGACACCGCCGAGCGCATGCGCGCGCTCTACGCCGTGCCGGACGGGCGCTCGGCCACCGTGGCGCAGTCGAGCCACCTCGACCCGTTCCCGGAGGGCGAGGTCTCGACGCACGACGCCATCGACCTGGTGACCCTGCGCCTCTACCAGGCCACGGGCACCATGCGCGACGTGCACGACGAGGTCGACGACGAGGACCCGACGACCGCGGACCTGCTCCACGGCTTCATCGAGCGCCTCGAGCAGCTCGCCTGGATGGTCTCCGCCGAGAACCGCGCCCCGCGCACGCCCCTCGCGGCGGCGACGAGCCCGGCGACCGCCGAAGCCTCCACCGCCTCCTGACCGTGGACCTCGGGATCCGGGGCAGGACCGCCCTGGTCTTCGGTGGCGACTCCGGCATCGGCTGGAACACGGCTCGCATCCTCCTGGCGGAGGGTGCGACCGTGGTCGTCACCGATCTCGACCAGGGCCGCCTCGACACCAGCGCCGACCAGCTCGAGGCGCCGCACGGCAAGCTGTTCGCCTTCGCCGCGGACGTGACGAAGGCCGAGTCCCTCGCCGCGCTGCACGACAAGGTGCGCGACGCCGTCGGCGAGATCGACATCCTCGTGCAGTCCTCCGGCATCACGGGCGCGCAGGGGATGTTCCACGAGATCGACGAGCAGGGCTGGCTCGACACCATCGACGTCGACCTGATGGGACCGGTGCGGATCACGCGCGAGTTCATCGGCGACCTGCGGAACGGCGGCTGGGGTCGCATCGTCTACCTCGTCTCCGAGGACGCCTCGCAGCCGTACGACGACGAACTGCCGTACTGCGCCGCGAAAGCCGGCGTGCTCTCGTTCGCGAAGGGCCTGTCGCGGTCGTACGCCTCCGAGGGGCTGCTGGTGAACACCGTGAGCCCGGCCTTCATCCACACGCCGATGACCGACGCGATGATGGACGAGCGCGCGAAGGAGCAGGGGACCTCGTTCGACGAGGCGATCTCGAGCTTCCTCGACGAGCAGCGTCCGTACATGGAGCTCGGTCGCCGCGGGGAGCCCGAGGAGGTCGCGAACGTCGTCGCCTTCCTCTGCTCTGACCTGGCGAGCTTCGTCAACGGGTCGAACTACCGGGTCGACTCCGGCTCGGTCGCCACCATCTAGGAGAACCATGACCGACTTCCGCTACCTGATCGTCGGAGGCGGGATGGTGGCCGACGCCGCTGCCCGCGGGATCCGCGAGATCGACGCCGACGGCTCGATCGGCATCATCAGCGAGGAGACCGACCGCCCGTACGCCCGTCCGGCACTGTCGAAGAAGCTCTGGACCGACCCGGAGTTCAGCTGGGACGAGAAGGTCGACCTGCACACCGAGGAGACCGGCGCGACGTTCGTGCTCGGGACCAGGGTGACGGCGATCGACCGCCAGGCGAAGACCGTGACGACGGACGACGGCCAGACCCACGGCTACGAGCGCCTGCTGCTCGCCACCGGCGGGAAGCCACGCAGCCTGCCGGGCCTCTCGCCCTCGACGCGGGTCCTCGACTACCGCAGCGCCGACGACTACCGCCGGCTCCGCGAGCTCGCCGACGCCGGCGCGCACGTCGCCGTCGTCGGCGGCAGCTACATCGGCACCGAGATCGCCGCGGGCATCGTGCAGAACGGCGCCCGGGTGACCCTGGTCACGCCGGACGAGGTCCTCGGCGGACACATGTTCCCGGACGACCTCGCGCGCGCGTTCCAGCAGCGGTTCGTCGACCACAGTGTCGAGCTCCGTACCGGGAGCCGTGTCGAGCAGGGCACGGAGTCGGACGACGGGGTGTCCCTGACGCTCGACGACGGATCGGTCCTGGAGGCCGACGCGGTCGTCGCCGGACTCGGCATCGAGCCGCAGACGCAGCTCGCCGCCGACGCCGGTCTCACCGTGCGCGACGGCATCGTGGTGTCGTCGACGCTCGTGACCGACGACGAGTCGGTGTTCGCCGCGGGCGACGTCGCCGAGTACCCGGACCGCATCCTCGGCACGCGTCGGGTCGAGCACGTCGACAACGCGAAGGAGCAGGGCCGTCAGGTCGGGCGGAACCTCGCCGACGCGGACGAGACCTACGACCACACGCCGATGTTCTACTCGAACGTGTTCGACACGGGCTACGAGGCCGTCGGACAGGTCTCGACCGAGCTGCAGACCGTCGAGGACTGGCAGGAACCCCTGACCACCGGCGTCGTCTACTACCTGGACGACGACGACACGGTCCGCGGCGTGCTGCTCTGGAACGTCTCCGACAAGACCGACGATGCACGCAAGGTGCTCGCCGACGCGCACGGTCTGACGCGGGACATGCTGCCGGGGCGCATCACCCCGTGACGTTCGCGTCGGCTCCGTGAGTGTGCCGCGGGAGCGACAGTGTCCGCCCGGAGTCCGGGCGGACACTGTCGCTCTCGCGGTTCTGACGGGGCCCACCACCCTCCGCGACGCACGTCAGTGCTGGTCGTTCCCGTGCTGGTCGCGCACCTCGGGTGCGACGTCGTCGACCACCTCGCGACGGTCGTCCGGGTCGACCGGGATCCCGTCGCCGTCCGCCATCGCGACCGCGTGCGCGGACTTCGCCCGCTCCAGCTGCTCGTCGTCGCCCTTCGCCATGCCGAACAGCTCGATGAAGCGCGACTTCACCACCAGCCAGGCGTCCTTCGGGCCGAGCCGCGCGAGGTCGGACGACGTCGTGTCGTCGCGCACCCGCTGCAGCGAGCCGACCCCGCGGTCGGTGATCCGCCCGTCGACGAGCGCCACGGCGAGCCGGGCGACCGCGTCCGCCTGCGCGTGCATGACCGAGTGGGCACCGTCTACGACCTCGCGCAGCACCGCGTGCGGGAACACCCGCGCCAGCGACCGGACCCAGTCGCGCGGCACCAGGGCGTCGTGCTCCCCGCGGACGATGAGCGTGCGGGCCTGCACCTCGGCGGCGCGGTCCTCGATCGGGAACGCGATCATCCGGGGCAGCACCTTCCGGAACCAGTGCCAGCCGCACAGCGCGTACGCGGTTATCCCGTGCCAGCGGACCGCGGCGGGCTCGTGGAGGGACGACCGCAGGAAGCGGAACGCCGACGTCGGGATGCTCCTGGCGCGACTGTCGACCACCGGGCTGATGAGCACGAGGTCGCGGATGTGCGGGTTGCGCGCAGCCACCTCGGTGACCACCTGTGTGCCCATCGAGTGGCCGACGAGCACCGGGTCCTCGAGCCGCAGCTCACGGATGACCTGCTCGACGGCGTCCGCGTACCGCTCGATCGACACCGCGCCTCGGAACCGCGGGACCCCGGCGAAGCCCGGCAGGTCGAGGGCGTGCACCGGGCCGTTCTCGTTGAGGTGCGGCGCGAGTCGCTCGTAGTAGGTGGCGGCGATCCCGAGCCCCGCCACGAGGACGAACGCCCGGTCGCCGGGGTGCCCGATCGAGCTGACGCGGACGTAGGTGCCGTCGACGGCGATCCGGTCCACCTCGACCTGCACGTCGGCGTCCTCGGCGCGCGCCAGCGCACCGGCGGGGTCGGGAGCGGGCGGTGGGTTCCGGTCGTCCTGTTCGTCCACGGGGCCTCCTGGGATCGGCGACCTCCTACGGTACCCGCGGTTCAGCCGCCGAACGCGGACGCCGGAGCGCCGTGCACCCGTGTGGGCACCGCGAAGACCGCGCCGGAGTGCGGGTACTGCTCGAGCTGTTCCTCGGTGCTGTTCTCCCGCGCGGTACCGACGAAGAGCGTCGACCGGTCCGGGCCACCGAAGGCCACCGACGTGACGTTCGGCGCCGGTACCTCGACGGTCTCGAGGTGCCGGCCCTCGGCGTCCCACCGCTCCACGCGACCAGCCCCGTAGACCGCCGTCCAGAAGCAGCCCTCGTCGTCGCGCACCAGTCCGTCGTGCGCAGCGCCGCTGACGAACGGCTCGAGCTCGCCGAGATCGCCCTCGGGGCCGTACGAGCCGCGGTAGATCGTCGAGGTGCTCGTGTCCGTGACGTACATGACGCTGCCGTCGGGCGACCACTCGATGCCGTTCGTCACGCCGAAGCCGCCGCGGAGCACCCGTGTCGTGCCGTCGGGCTCGATCGAGTACAGCGCTCCCGCGGGGTCCTGGTCCGAGAGGTCCATGCTGCCGACGAGGAACCGGCCGAACGGGTCGCACTTGCCCTCGTTGAACCGCATCTCGGTGGTCGCGTGGTGCACCCGGACCAGTTCGCGCTCGACCACGCCGTGCTCGTCGGTGAGCACCACCGTGTCGCCGAGTGCCGCGACGAACCCGCCGGTGGCGCGGGGCTGGAAGCTCGCCAGGGGCGGCGGCAGCGCGACGCTCGACTCGACCGTGCCGTCCGCGCGGGCGGTGGTGAGCAGCCCGAGGGTGATGTCCGTCCAGCGGAGCCGCTCCGTGGTCGGATCCCAGACGATGCTCTCCGCGAGCACGGCCTGTTCGTCGCAGAAGACGGTCACGGGCCCGGTCACGGCGTCGGTGTGCATGCGTCCCCGTCTACCGGGGGCGGCGTGCACGGCCTACCAGCGAAATGCGGAGCATTCACGGCCGAGGGACCCCGAGTGGCACGTTCGACGGGTGATCTGTCCACTGCACGCCTGGGGCGACGAGAGCATCCGGTCGACGGGCTGGAGCGGTCCCGCGTACCTCCTCGGGGCGTCCGTCGTCGACACCGACGACGCGGCGACGACGCGGGAGACGCTGCGGACGCTCCGACCGACGCGAGGCAAGCTGCACTGGCACGACCTCGGCCACCGCGAACGAGATCGGGTCGAGACCGCGATCGCCGCGCTGCCCGCACGACACCTCGTCGTCATCGGCATGCCGACCGATCTCCGGCGGGAGGAACGCGCCAGAGCCGTCTGCCTCGAGCGCCTCGGGTGGGAACTCGCCGTCCTCGGCGTCTCGGTCCTGACGCTCGAGCGTCGAGCAGCAGCGCTGGACACCCGTGATCTCCGCGTCGTCGAGGCGCTCCGCGGACGACGAGTGATCCCCTCGTCGCTGCGGATCGAGCACGGCGATCCACGCTGCGAGCCGCTGCTGTGGTTGCCGGACCAGGTCCTCGGTGCCATCGGACGAGCGGTCACCGATGCCCGGCCCCTACCGGTACCCCTGGCGAGCGTCGTCCAGACGTTCGAGGTCGAGCCCTGACGCGCGGACGACCCACGGACAGCGCTGGAGCCGGGACCTGGTATACCCCAGGTGCACCGGCTCCGACTTCTCATCCCCCCAGCAGGAGGCGAGCTGCTTCCAACATATCAGAGGCGCGCGAAGCGGGCGCGGAAGAAGCTCCAGACGCCGTAGGCCAGGAAGGCGACGCCGATCGCGACGAGCAGCACCGACCCGGCGGGGAGCTGTCGCACCGCGTCGAAGGCCCCGTCGAGGCCGGTCGCCTGGCCGGGATCGCTCCGGAAGCCCGCCACCGCGATGAGCACGCCGACGACGACCACCGCCAGGCCCTTGCCGACGTACCCGACGACGGCGAGCACGGTGACCGGTCGGTCCAGGCTCCGCGGCGGTCGGACGATGTGCTTCCGGAACGAGCGACGGCACCCGATGACGACGAGTCCGATGCCGATCGCGATCGCGACGGCCGCCGCGGCGAGCAGCAGGAACACCCCACCGGGCGTCGCGAGCGCCTGGGCGGCGGCGCTCCGGCTCGATCCGCTCGAGCTCTTCCCCACGCCGAGCGCGAACGTCGCGGCGGAGTACGACACGACGCCGTACACGATCGCCTTGCCGGCGTCCTTCGCCCGGGCCGCCCACCCGCGCGCGCTGTCGGACCGGCCGCCGACGACGGCCTCGAGCAGGAGCCGCAGGGTGAGCGCGGCGGTCCCGACGGCGACGGCCCAGAGCAGGACCACACCGCCGGGCACCTTCGCGAGCTGCTCGAGCGCACCGGACTGGTCGGTCTCGCTGCCCGAGGAGGCGTTCCCGAAGCCGAGGAGCACGACCAGGTAGCCGATGAGCAGGTGGACGACACCGCTGCCGACGTAGCCGGCCCGCGCCGTCAGCTCGAACCACCTGCTGTCGGCGACGCGCCGCGCCTGCCGTCCGGTCTCGCGTGCCGCTCGTTCCGCCTGGTCGCTCATCCCCTCGAGCCTGCCCGCCGCACGGTCCGCTGTCCGCCGCGGTGCGCGCCGGGACCGGTGCGTGACGGGACGTGACCGCCGTCGGACGGGAGGCGCGTGGCGGACACGGCCACGCGCCTCCCGTCCGCGGTCAGTCACCCTTGACGTTGACGACCTGCCGCAGCGTGTGCCGGATCGCGACCAGGTCGGCGGCGTCCGCCATCACCTGGTCGATCGGCTTGTACGCCGCGGGGATCTCGTCGAGGAACGCGTCGGTGTCGCGGTACTCGATCCCCGCCATCGCCTCGCGCAGCTGCTCGTGCGTGAAGGTCCGCCGGGCAGCGGACCGCGAGAACAGGCGTCCGGCCCCGTGCGGCGAGGACTCGAGCGAAGGCTTGTTGCCGAGCCCCTCGACCACGTACGACGCGGTGCCCATCGACCCCGGGATGAGGCCGGGCTGCCCCGCCGTCGCCTGGATCGCCCCCTTGCGGGACACCCACACGCTCTTCCCCCAGTGCGTCTCGCGCTGCGTGAAGTTGTGGTGGCAGTTGATCCGCTCCTGCTCGTCCACGGGCTGCCCGAGCACCTCGGACAGCTGCCGGACGACGCGGTCCATCATCTCCTCGCGGTTGAGCAGGGCGAAGTGCTGCGCCCAGCGGAGCTCGGCGATGTACCGGTCGAACTCCGGCGTGCCCTCGACGAGGTAGGCCAGGTCGGGGTCCGGCAGCTCGATCCACCAGCGCTGCATCATCCGCTTCGCGACCGCGATGTGCCGCTGGGCGATCTTGTTGCCGACGCCCCGCGAGCCGGAGTGCAGGAACAGCCAGACCCGGTCCTGCTCGTCGAGCGAGACCTCGATGAAGTGGTTGCCCGAGCCGAGCGTGCCGAGCTGGTTCCGCCAGCCGCCGTGTGCCCCGGCGGGGTCGAAGCCGGCGGCCTCGGCCATCGTCTCGAGCTCGGCGATCCGCGGCTCGGCGGTGGCGACGACCTTGCGGTTCGACGCTCCGGCCGACAGCGGGACGGCGCGCTCGATCTGCTCACGCAGCGGCTGCAGGTCGCTCGGCAGGTCGGCCTTCCCGAACTGTGTGCGGACCGCGATCATGCCGCAGCCGATGTCGACGCCGACGGCTGCGGGCATCACCGCACCGAGGGTCGGGATGACGGAACCCACGGTGGCGCCGAGCCCCAGGTGGGCGTCGGGCATCAGTGCGAGGTGCGGGAACACGAACGGCATGCGGGCCGTCGTGCGGGCCTGCTGCTCGGTGTTCTCCTCGAGCATCGAGGCCCAGCTGAGCAATCGGTCGGTGATCTTCTGCACGGTGTTCGTCCTTCGTCGTGACGGTCGACGACGGCCGGGTGGCCGTCGGGGTGACGGTCCGGGGCGGACGGGTCCTGCGCCTCCGACTCCGGTGCGGTGCACCTGTGGAGGAACGACGGGATGGACGCCCCGGGCCGGGTGGGCACGGGACGTCCGAGGACGGCGGCGTGCCTACGCGGGTTCGCGGAGGGACTGGTTCGCGTACTGCAGCGCGGGCAGCACGACGAGCGCATCGAGCTGTCGCTCGGTGCGGCTGCTGTGTTGCTGGGCGCGCATCGCGGTCCTTCCGTGGGTGCCCGGGGCGGGCGGCCCTGCCCGTCGGGCAGGAGGACCGACAGTAGTGCGACACGCCCGGGCTGCACAAGTCGCCCGGGCGTGTCGCGCGCATCGCGGTACCGCTGGCGTCCGTCGGGGCGGTCCCGCCTGCACAGCCGGGAGGCACGGCTCACCCGTCCACAGCGGGGTACGTCCTGCTGATGGTCGGCACGTCCCTCCGTGCAGGCTGGTGGTATGACCGAGCGCACCCGCGACACCCCCGACGCGAACGACAACGAGGAACGGACCGACGGCTACGTCCCGCTCCGTTCCTACGGAGCGATCGGTGACGGCCGCACGGTCGCGCTCATCGCGCGCGACGGGCGCATCGACTGGCTGCCGATCCCCTCGATGGACTCGTCGCCGGTGTTCGCGAGCATCCTCGACGCCGAGCACGGGGGACACATCGCGCTCCGTCCCACCGGTGACGCGAGCGTGGAGCGCGAGTACCTGCCGGGCACGAACGTCCTCGTCACGACGTGGACCACCGAGAGCGGCTCCTGCACGGTCACCGACGCGATGGTCACCGGGGTCGCCGGCCGCCTGCCGTGGGCGGAGATCGGCCGGTGCGTGCAGGGCGTCTCCGGCACGGTCGAGATGGAGTGGGCGGTGGTCCCCGGCACCCTGCTGAACACGGCGGAACCACGTCGTATCGACACGGCCAACGGCACGGTGATCGGCATCGACGGCGTGACGATCGGCATCGTCCAGCACGGCTTCGAGCCCGTCCACGACGACGGGCCGCGCTTCTCCGGACGCTTCACCACGAACGAGGGGTCGAAGTCGATCCTGACGATCGTGGGCACCGAGAACGAGCCCATCTTCATGCCCGAACCGGAGCGCACGCTCGACGCGGTCGACCGGACGATCGAGAACTGGTCGACCTGGTCGGAGACCTTCTCGTACGACGGGCCCTGGGCCGACGCCGTCCAACGCAGTGCGCTCGCGCTGAAGCTGCTCATCTACTCGCCCACGGGGGCGATCGCGGCGGCACCGACGACGAGCCTGCCCGAGGACCGCACGGGCGGCAAGAACTGGGACTACCGCTTCGCCTGGGTGCGCGACCTGTCCTACACCGTGCACGCCCTCACGCGGTTCGGGCTCCGCGAGGAGACGCACGCCGCGGTGTCCTGGGTGATGCGCACCATCGCCGAGCACGACGAGACCATGCCGATCTTCTACGAGCTCGACGGCTCGAAGACCGACGGCGTCGAGGAACGCGACGTCCCCGGGTGGAAGGGCATCGGCCCTGTGACCATCGGCAACCGTGCCGGCGACCAGCTGCAGCTCGGCGTCTGGGGCGACGTCTTCGAGATCCTCCGCCAGTACGTCGCCGCGGGGAACGTGCTCGACCGGCAGACCGCTGCGGTGCTCGAGCGGCTCGCGAACGACGCCTGCCACCGGTGGGAGGAACCGGACTCCGGCATGTGGGAGCTGACGGACACGCAGCACTACGTGTCGAGCAAGATCGGCTGCTGGCAGGCCCTCGACGCCGCGGTGGAGCTGCACGACAAGGGCATGATCGACGGGCCGCGCGACAAGTGGATCGAGAACCGCGAGCTCATCGAGCAGTGGGTCGCCGAGCACGGGTGGGACGAGGAACGCGGGTACTACGTGATGTACCCGGGGTCCGACGCCCTCGACACGTCGATCCTGCTGCACGCGATGTCGTCGTTCGACCGCGGCCCCCGCATGGCGTCGACCATCCGCGCCATCGAGGCCCAGCTGCAGCGCGGCCCGCTGGTCTACCGGTACTCCGGCATGGACCAGGAGGAATCGCCGTTCGTCGCGTGCTCGTTCTGGCTCGCGGCGGCGATGGCCTGCACCGGCCGGGTGGACGACGCCCGGGCACTGATGGACGAGATGGTGGCGCAGGCGAACGACGTCGGGTTGTTCAGCGAGATGCTCAGCGCCGAGGACGGCGCCTTCATGGGCAACATCCCTCAGGGGCTGTCGCACCTGGCACTGATCCAGGCCGCGCTGACGATCGAGGAGGTCGCGGCCGAGTCCTGAGCGGGCGGCAGAGGCGGGCGGATCGGGGCATCCCGTCACCCGTCAGGCGGGCACGCGATCCGCTCAACCCAGGGTGATCGCGACGAGGCCGGCCACGCCGACCAGGTAGAGCACGACCACGACGAACGAGTCGACACCCATGCCGATGATCCGCCGCCTCGGTCGGAACACCAGGCCGACGGCGTAGACGAGGGTCAGCAGCGCGGCCAGCGCGGTCAGGTACACGTCGCTCGCGTTCGCCTGCGGGAGCACGGCCCTGCCGGAGAGCACCGTGGCGACGAGGAAGAGCACCGGCAGGAAGGCGTTGCCGCCGAAGATGTCCGACACGGCCAGGTCGTCGTCGCCCTGCCGGACGGCCTGGATGCCGGTGGAGATCTCCGGCAGGCTCGTGGCGAGGGCCAGGACCGTCGCGCCGAAGAGCACCCCGGAGAGCCCGATCTGCTCCGATGCCGCGTCGCCGGCGCGTTCGAGCACCACACCGGCCACGAGCGTCGCCAGGGCGGACACCGTGAAGACGATCGCCGCCTTCCGCGTGCTCATCCGGGGCGGGTCCTGCTTCCGGGTGCGGTGTCCCGCGGTGTGCGGCGAGGCGTCCGGTGCACGTCCGCCCTCGTGCCAGGGCAGCCCCTTGCCGGCGCGCTGCACGAGCAGGAGACCGACGACCCAGATGGTCGCGATGAGCACCACGTCCGGCGTGAGACGAGCGACGACGAGGTCCGGCGGCAGCTGGCTCCCCGCGACGACGACGGCGAGCACCGCCACGACGACGATCGCCTCGAGCACGAGGGTCAGCGACGCAGCGCGGTGTGTCAGCGGTCGCACGCCTTTGCCGCGCTTGCCGAACGCGTCGAGGATCGCGATCACGACCGTCTGCAGGGCGATGCCGCCGAGGATGTTGCCCGCGGCGACCTCGATGTTCCCGGACAGCCCGGCGCTGACGGTGATGGCGATCTCGGGCAGGTTCGTCGCGACGGCGAGCACGATGAGGCCTCCGAGCGCGCTGCCGAGGTGCAGCCGGGCGTCGAGGACGTCGGTGGTCTTCGAGAGCTGGATGCCCGCGACCCAGATGACCGCGGCACCGGCCACGAAGACCACGACGAGCAGCCAGAGCGGTAGCGATCCCATGCCCTCGACCGTGGACCCCATCTGCCGGGACCGCTCCGAGGCACGCGTCGAGCGGCTCAGCCGCTCCGTCGGACGGGGAGGTCGTCCCCCGCTGAGCACACCGTCGGGGGTGCGGCGCATGATGGCCGGGCGATGAACGACGTCGACGCACGCATGGACCGGCTGCGACGAGCTGCCCGGTACCGGTACCAGCAGCTGGTGGACAGCGAGATCGAACGCGGCTCCCTCGACCCGGACGAGGTCCGTGAGGAACGACGTCTGCTCCGACTGCAGGACGTCGAGCGCCACGCGCGCGCCCGCATCGAGGAGGCCGAGCGCCGCGGGGTGTTCGAGGGCAACCCGTACCATGGCAAGCCGCTGCCGGGGAACGACGGACGCCACGACCCGGACTGGTGGATCAAGGCGAAGATCGAGCGGGAGGACATCCGCGGCATCGCTCCGCCCGCGCTGGCACTGCGCACCGAGGACGTCGAGCTCGACGACCACCTCGACGCCCTCACGACCGAGGACGACGTCCGCGCGGTCCTCGTGGACTTCAACGCCCGGGTGAAGGAGGCCCGGCGGCAGCTGCTCGGCGGGCCGCCGGTCGTCACGCCGATGCGCGACGTCGACGCCGAGGTGGGGCGCTGGCGCGAGCGGCGCGACGCCCGTCGCGCTGCGGACGAGCGGACTGCCGCCGATCGCGCGGCTGCGGAGCAGGCGGCACGGCCGCGGCGGTGGTGGCGGCGCGCCTGACGTGCGGTGCGCGACCGCGTGCGGTGCGCGATCACCTGACCGGCCGTCTCGCGGACCGCGGCCGACGACGAGGAGGCGGGTCGCGCCTCCAGACCGGGTGCCGGTCGTCCCGATAACGTGCGGAAGGCGCCGTCCCCGTGGTCGGGGGCGGCGCCTTCTCGTGGTGGTGCTGGTGCGGGTCGTGCCCGCGGAGGTGTTGCTTGACCGGTGCTTACTTGATCTGGGCGGTGATGGTGGCGGTGCCGACGAGGAGGCCGGCCTTGACGGCGTCGGTCTTGAAGGTCTGGTTCAGCAGGCCCGCAGCGTCCGAGGACACGTGCACGGTGGTGCCGGTCAGGATCGCGTTGTCACCCTCGAGCTGCAGCGGCTTCAGCGTGCCACCGTGCAGCGAGAACAGGTACGCGTTCGACGCGGCGACCTGACCGTTGACCAGGACGTCACCGTAGAGCTTGGACGAGCCCGGGTTCACCACGAAGTTCTCCAGCGTCACCGTCGTGTCACCGGCCTTGAGCGTCAGGCCCGAGTCGTCGTGGTCCAGCAGACCCTGCACGTAGGGGCGGTAGTTGCCGTCCGGCGACCAGTACGTGACCGAACCGGCGGTGATCGGGAACGACACCGACCCGTTCTCGAGCTTGGCGTTGCCGGACACACCCGGGGTCAGCCCCAGCGAGGTCAGCGCGTCGGTGAAGCCGGAGTCGAGCGCGACGGCGGTGTTGCCGCCCTTGACCTCCGGCACCGACGCGACCGGGGCCGGGATCTTCGACGACGAGGACGAGACCGTGTGCACGTTCGGGGTCGCAGCGTTCGCGGTGCTGATGCCGAACGCGGCACCGCCCAGGACGAGGGCGCCGGTGGTGGCGAGGGTGATCGAGGTCTTCATGGACTTGCGCATGATGGTTCCTTCCGTTGTCGCGCTCGGCGCGATTCCCTGAGTGCGCGCCGAACACACCCCGAACAGGGGTGGAGAACCAGCTACCTGCGGCTGGTGAGCGCTCCGGGTGTTTCCCGGCTTGTGACAGTGTTTCGACGCCCTCGTCGGATCGGATTGGACGAAGTTCCTGGGGAGATCCTGTCCCCCACTCCGTAGCGTGAGGGCATGGCCCCCGCACACATCCCGAGCACCGACCGGATCCGGGCGATCGACGCCTGGTGGCGTGCCGCGAACTACCTGACCGTCGGGCAGATCTACCTGCTCGACAACCCGCTGCTCACCCGCCCCATCGACCCGGACGACGTCAAGCCGCGCCTGCTCGGGCACTGGGGCACCTCGCCCGCGCTCAACCTCGTCTACGCGCACTGCAACGCGCTCATCGCCGAGACCGACCGCGACCTGCTCTACGTGTGCGGTCCCGGGCACGGCGGTCCCGCGATGAACGCCAACGCCTGGCTCGAGGGGACCTGGGGCGAGCTGTACCCCGACATCACGCCGGACCCCGAGGGCCTGCGGAAGTTCTTCCGGCAGTTCTCCTTCCCCGGCGGCATCCCGTCGCACGCCGCTCCGGAGACGCCCGGCTCGATCCACGAGGGCGGCGAGCTCGGCTACTCCCTCGCGCACGCGTACGGCGCGGCCCTCGACAACCCGGACCTCGTGGTGGCCTGTGTCGTCGGCGACGGCGAGGCCGAGACCGGACCGCTGTCCGGGTCGTGGCAGGCGCACACGTTCCTCGACCCGGTGTCCGACGGTGCGGTGCTGCCGATCCTCAACCTCAACGGCTGGAAGATCGCGAACCCGACGATCCTCGCCCGGATCCCCGACGAGGACCTCACGGCGTACTTCCGCGGCCTCGGGTACGACCCGATCGTCGTCGACTCGGCACGGGTCGACCACGACCCCTTCGCAGTGCACGCGCTGTTCGACGGCGCGCTCCGCCGCGCCCTCGCGAGCATCGACGACATCCAGGCCGCGGCGCGTGCGCAGGCGCAGCGTGCCGCAACCGGACAGCCGGCAGGCGCAGCCGACCTGCGTCCGCGCTGGCCGATGATCGTGCTCCGTACCCCGAAGGGCTGGACCGGCCCGCAGGAGGTCGACGGTGAGCGCGTCGAGGGCACGTTCCGAGCCCACCAGGTCCCGCTGCCCGCGGTCCGCGAGGACGCCGGGCACCGCGAGCAGCTCGAGGAGTGGATGCGGAGCTACCGTCCGGACGAGCTCTTCGACGCCGACGGCCAGCCGACCGGCATCCTCACGACCATCCGCCCGCAGGGCGACCACCGGATGAGCGCCACCCCGCACGCCAACGGCGGGCGCATCCGCACGGCGCTCGACCGTCCACCGCTCGAGCCCTACGCGGTGCCGGTCGGAGAGGACGCCAGCTCGACGGCGACGCTGGGCCCGTGGCTCGCCGAACTCACCTCGCGCAACGGATCGTCCTTCCGCCTGTTCGGCCCGGACGAGACGATCTCGAACAAGCTCGACGCCGTGTTCGACGTCACCTCGCGGGTGTGGCGGGCGCGCCGGGCCGCCGGCGACGAGCACCTCGGCGCCCGCGGCCGGGTGATCGAGGTCCTGTCCGAGCACCTGCTCGAGGGCCTGCTCGAGGGCTACGTCCTGAGCGGCCGCCACGGCCTGCTGAACACCTACGAGGCGTTCGCGCACATCATCGACTCGATGGTCGGTCAGTACGCCAAGTGGCTCGAGTCGTCGACCGACATCGACTGGCGCGCTCCCGTGTCGAACCTGTCGATCCTGCTGTCGTCGCACGTGTGGCGGCAGGACCACAACGGCTTCTCGCACCAGGACCCGGGGTTCCTCGACGTCGTCGCCTCGAAGCAGCAGGACCTCGTCCGGATCAAGCTGCCGGCGGACGCGAACACCCTGCTCGCCGTCGCCGCGCACGCCTTCGAGACGACCGACCGGATCGAGGTCATCGTCGCGGGCAAGCACCCGGAGCCGGTGTTCCTGTCGATCGAGGACGCCGTCGCACACGCCGCGGCCGGGCTGGGCGTCTGGGACTGGGCGGGGACCGAGCAGGCCGTCGGTCGCGCGGACGTGCTCCTCGCGAGTGCCGGCGACGTGCCGACGGTGGAGGCCGTCGCGGCCGCGGACATCATCCGGAAGCACGCTCCCGAGGTGGGGGTGCGCTTCGTCAACGTCGTGGACCTGCTGTCCCTCGGCGACCCGCGGAAGCACGAGCACCCGATCAGCGACGAGCGCTACGACGAGGTCTTCCTCCCGGGCACCCCGACGGTGTTCGCCTTCCACGGCTACCCCTCGCTCGTGCACCAGCTGACGTACCGCCGGCACGGGCACGACGACCTGCACGTGCACGGCTTCCTCGAGCAGGGCACGACCACGTCGCCGTTCGACATGCTCATGCTCAACGAGATGGACCGCTTCTCGCTGGCGCACGACGCCCTGTCGCGGGTCGACGCCGACGCGCACGCTGACCTGCTCGCGAAGCTCACCGAGGCGCGGGACGCCGCGCGGACCTTCGCCTACACGAAGGGCGAGGACCACCCGTCGCTGTCGGGCTGGGAGTTCCGGGGCTGGCCGCAGGACGGGCCGACCGACGGCGGGACCGGGGGCGACCCGGGCGCCGGCGAGACGGAGGGCGCAGCGCCCGGCAATTGACCCCGCGCGACGCTCGGCTCTTCCTGTCCGCTCTTCCTGCGCGCTCTTCCTGCGCGCTCTTCCTGCACAGCCTGGAGGCACTCCGCACCGTCCACAGGACCGGTCACGCCCGCCGCGTGGCCGGTCCTGTGCTGTGAGGCTCGACGCATGGACGTCGGATGGGTGAGCGCGCTGGTCGCGCTGGTCGGCGCTGCGGTGGCCGCAGCGAGCGTCGTCGTGACCGTGGTCGAGGGGCGGCGGACGCGGCGGAATACCGAGTTCTCGGTGCACCGGGACCTCTGGTGGCAGCGTTGGACGTGGGTGGTCGAGCGGGCGCTCTCACGAGACCCGGTCGACCACGACGTAGCGGCGCTCATGACCTACGCCCTGGCGACCCGCTCGTGGGCCACCCGCGATGACGAATGGGTCCTGACGGAACTCGAGAAGGCGGAACGACGGCGCCTCCGGAGACGGGGCACGGCGAAGGAGGACGAACGAGATGATCACGGATGAGCCCGACGACCTGTTCGAGCGTCGACTCGCCAGGGTCGAGCGAGCTGTCAGGAACCTGCTCGCGGACCCGCACTACGGCCCGCTCGTCGAGCCGGAGGGGCGGCTCGAGCTGCTCGAGGACCTCCGGCAGGAGTGGCGGGAGCGCCAGGAGCGCGCCCGTCGCCGAGCACTCGAGCACGAGACCGCGAGCACGGAGAGCTGACGTGCCAGGCTGGGCACGTGCAGGACCTCGTCATCCCCGCTCCGGACCAGCCCTCGCTGCCGACCACGACCGGCGGGCGGTTCCCCGTCCGTCGCGTGTACTGCGTCGGCCGCAACTACGCGGCGCACGCGCGCGAGATGGGGCACGACCCGGACCGCGAGCCGCCCTTCTTCTTCTCGAAGCCCGCGAGCGCACTGGTCACCGACGGCGCCGACACCCCCTACCCGCCCGGGACCGATCGACTCGAGCACGAGGTCGAGCTCGTCGTCGCGCTCGGCCGCAGCGGGTCCGACGTCCCCGTGTCGGATGCCCTCGACCTGGTGTGGGGCTACGGCGTGGGGATCGACCTGACCCGGCGCGACCTGCAGGCCGAGGCGAAGCGGCTCGGCCGTCCGTGGGACCTCGCGAAGGGCTTCGACGCCTCGGCTCCGGTGGGCAGCCTCGTCCCGGCGGCAGGCATCGACCCGACCGCGGGCGCGATCGAACTCCGGGTGGACGACGAGGTCCGGCAGTCGGGCGACCTGGCGGACCAGATCTGGTCGGTCGCCGAGACGATCGCCGAGCTCTCCCGCTGGGTGACCCTCGCGCCCGGGGACCTGCTGTTCACCGGCACGCCCGACGGCGTCGGGCCGCTGCAGCGCGGAGCGGTCGTCGCGGGTGCCGTCGACGGGGTCGGGGCGGTGACGACCCGGATCGTCTGACGCACGAGCGCGGCCCTCCCGGCGCGGCCCCGCTCCCCGGGAGGATCGTCTCCCGGCATGGGCACGCACCCGGTGCTGGAACGCGCCGCTGGGAGCGCCCGCAGCCGTCCGGCGTAGACACGTCGGTGACGTCGGGGGACCATCGACGTCAGACCACGGGACACCGCGAGCGTGCTCGACGCCGAGCGCGCCGGGGACGTGTGCGTGTCCCGACCGAGGAGGTGCGCCGTGCAGGAACACGACCTGCTCGCGACGTCCTGGACCTGGGCGGGCGACGAGCCGATCGCCGACCGGGTCCGAGCCGTCGGGGATGCCGGGTTCTCCGGTCTGTCACTGTCGCTCGACGACCTCCACGAGGTGCGCGCGACCACCGGGTTCCCGGCTCTGCGCCGGGTCCTCGACCGCGCGGGGATCGTCTGGCTGCAGCTCGGACCCCTCGACCGCTGGTGGGACCACGACGGCCGCTCGACCGACGCCGAGGCCGACCGCGGGGTCGTGCTCGAGGCCGCGGCCGCCCTCGGCGCCTGGCAGGTCGTCGTCCGCGCCGACACCGGCGTCCACCCGGTCACACCCG
Organism: Curtobacterium sp. SGAir0471; assembly: GCF_005490985.1. Classification (NCBI taxonomy): domain Bacteria; kingdom Bacillati; phylum Actinomycetota; class Actinomycetes; order Micrococcales; family Microbacteriaceae; genus Curtobacterium; species Curtobacterium sp. SGAir0471. The sequence goes on along the minus strand of NZ_CP027869.1, from coordinate 264,507 downwards.
CGGCCATGACGGCGGACTTCACCGACCTCGCCGCGCAGGCCGAGAAGGTCGGAGCCCGACTCGTCCTCGAACCGGAGCCCTGGTCGAACCTGCCCACGATCGAGCGGGCGTCCCGCTTCGTCGCCGCTACCGGGCACCCGAACGCCGGTCTCCTGCTCGACGCCATGCACACGCTCCGCGGCGGTTCGACCCTGGCGTCGATCGCGCAGGGGGTCGCGCCCGGCGTCCTCGCGGCGGTGGAGCTCAGCGACGGGCTGCTGCACACGCCGTCCGGGCTGACCCTCGCCGAGGAGTCCCGCACCGCGCGGCACCTGCCGGGATCGGGCGCCTGGGACCTCCCCGGCCTGGTCCGCGTGCTGCGGAGCCTCGGGCACGAGGAACCGTGGGGTGTCGAGGTCCGGACGGCCGCGCACCGCGCGATGCCCCTGACCGACGCGCTGCGGACCGCTGCGGCCGCCACCCGGGCCGTGCTCGACGCCGCGGACGCGGTCGACGAGCCCGCCGCACCGGCGATGCCGACCACACCGGCCCCGACCTCCGCCGTCGACTTCGACGGCACCGCGCCGGTCGTCGGACGACCCGTCCCCCGCTCCGACGCGGGTACAGGCGCGCCCGCGTAGCGTCGACCGCATGACGGATCACGCAGCAGACGACGACCTCCTCCGGCGCTCGCAGGAGTCCATCGACGACGCCAAGGCAGCAGCCGCCGAGGTCGACCTGCCCGAGCAGGAGGACCTGATCGACGAGGACCTGCCCGCCGCCGACACGGCGGAGCCCGCAGACGGCCCGGCGCCGGCCGCCTGAGCAGGTCGAGCCATCTGACCGGTCAGATCGTCGACCCGACCGACCGACGCGAACCGAGAGGCCGTCCGGGAGCCGCGCTCCCGGACGGCCTCTCGTCGTCAGGCGCACCTCCGCAGCAGGTACGCGGAGGAAGTTCGGACATCGACGTGACGATTCCCGGACTCGACTCGTCACACCAGTGGGTCCCGGAACCGTGGGGGTTCCGGATGCCCGGGCCGTGGGTGTCCCGGGCCCTGGACGCGCCGTGGTCGGTCACCACCCTGATCGCCGGCCACGGTGCATCGACGGCGGTCCGTGCGTCCCCTGATCCGGCGCACGGGCCGCCTTCCCACGAGGTGGATCGCAATCGGCACGCTCACGACTCGCGGACGACGTCCCCGGGGTCCTTGTCCTGCCGCCACCCACGCCACGACGGCTGCCGGAGCCGACCGTCGGCGGTCCACTCGGCGAAGACGACCTCGCCCACGCGCCGCGGCGTCACCCAGTGTGCGTCGCGGGCATCCGGCCGCGGCACGTCGACGAATGGCGAGGTCTTGCGCTCGGCCCTCCCGAGCAGTGCGCCGATCTCGTCGAGGTCGCGGTCGCTGAAGCCCGTCCCGACCCTGCCGACGTACTCGAGCCCGTCCGGTCCGGGGATCCCCAGCAGCAACGACCCGACTCCCCCGGCCCGCCGCCCGCTGCCGGGCCGCCAGCCTCCGACGACCACCTCCTGCGTGGCGTGGTGCTTGATCTTCACCCACGCCTCGGAGCGGCGCCCCTCGGCGTAGCGCGACGACCGCTTCTTCGCCACGACGCCCTCGAGCCCCCGGTCCCGCGACTCCGCCACGGCGTGGTGCAGGTCGCCCTCGACCGCCGGCGGCACGTCGATCGCCCCGCCCGGGTCGACGACCGTCACGAGCGCTTCGCGCCGTGCGTCGTAGCCGAGCCGGGTCAGGTCGTGTCCGTCGGCCTCGAGCACGTCGAAGAGCAGCAGGCGGACGGGCGTGCGTCGCCGTGCGGCATCGACGTCGCGGGCCCTGGTCAGCCCCATGCGGTCCTGCAGCCGGCTGAACGACGGACGCCCGTGGTCGTCCAGCGCCACGACCTCGCCGTCGAAGACCCCGTCGACCCCGGCCCGCTCGCCGAGTTCCTGCAGCTCCGGGTACTGCGCGGTGAGGTCGTTGCCGTTCCGGCTCCGCAGGGTGACCCGACCGTCGCGCACGGTGGCGAGGGCACGGACCCCGTCCCACTTCATCTCGAAGGCCCAGGCCGACGGGTCGAGGCGCGGCTCCCCGCGCACCGGGCTCGCGAGCATCGCCCGCCGCTCGCCGGGCGGCGTCGCCGAGGGTGCGGTGCGCTCGATCCGCCGACGCTCCGCAGCGGTCGCTGATCGGGAGGCCCGCCCGCCGCCCGCTCCGCCGCTGTCGTCGGCGAGACGGTCGGGTTGGTCCTTCGTGCGGTGGATGAGCCAGTTCTTCTCGTCGCCGGCGCTCCCGCGCCCCCGACCCCGGCCGCGGGTGTGCAGGAGCGCGAGCCGCCGGGCGCCGCCGGTCCGCCCGTGCAGCGTGACGATGACCTCCTCCCCCTCGCGCCACTTCTCGAGCTCGTAGGTGCCGTCGTCCCAGATCGTGACGGTCCCGCCGCCGTACTCGGCCTGCGGGATCGTCCCCTCGAACGAGCCGTACTCGAGCGGGTGGTCCTCGGTCTGCACCGCCAGGTGGTTCTTCCCGGGGTCGGTCGGCTCGCCCTTGGGGAGCGCCCAGCTGACGAGCACGCCCTCGTGTTCCAGCCGGAAGTCGTAGTGGTCACGGGTGGCGTGGTGCTCCTGGATCACGAAGGTCGGGGTCCCGTCCCGCCGGACCGTCGGCGCGCCCTCGGGCACCGGCTCCGGCGTCTTCGTCGCGTCGCGCTTGGCGCGGTAGACCGCGAGGCGGTCGCGAGCCGGCTGCTCGGCCTCGTTCGCACGCTGGGTCCGGTCGCTGTCCCAGTGACCGTGGTCGGTCCTGCCCACCGCCAACGAGGCGGAGGCGACCGGGTGCAGGAGGTCGCCGTGTGCCTCCAGGCGGTCGAGGACCTCCTCGAACTCCAGCTGGGCGAGGCCGCGCTCCTCGAGCTCCCGCCAGGTCCGCGGTGCCGCGACGGTCGGCCGGTCACGGCCGCGCAGCGAGTAGGGCGCGATCGTCGTCTTGTTGCCGTTGTTCTGCGACCAGTCGACGAAGACCTTGCCCCGGCGCTCCGCACGGCTCATCGACGACAGCACCAGGTCTCGCAGGTCCTGCTCCAGTGCCCGGGCGAGCTCGTGCGCGACATCGGACACCTGCGTCGTCGTGGCACGCCCGTCGAGTGCCGCGTACAGGTGGATGCCCTTCGAGCCGGACGTCACCGGGTACGGGTCGAGGCCCATGCCGTGCAGGATGTCGCGTGCGGCGAGCGCCACCTCGACGCACTCCGGCAGCCCCACGCCCTCGCCCGGGTCGAGGTCGAGCACGAGCCGGTCGGGGTGCTGCTGCGCTCCGCGGGGACCGAAGCGCCACTGCGGGACGTGCAGCTCGAGCGCCGCCTGCTGCGCCATCCACACGAGCGTCGGCAGGTCGTCGACGATCGGGTACTCGGTGTCGTGCTCCTTGTGCGCGATCGTGTGGTGACGGACCCAGTCGGGCGCGGAGTCGGGCAGGTTCTTCTCGAAGAAGACCGTGCCCTCCACACCGTTCGCCCAGCGCTTCCGGGTCACCGGGCGGTCCTTCACGTGCGGGATCATCCACGGCGCCACGCGCTCGTAGTACTCGATCACCCGCCCCTTGGTCGTGCCCGTCGCCGGGTAGAGCACCTTGTCGGTGTTGGTGATCGCGATGCGGCGGTCGCCGACGAGGACGGTGGTCCGCCGCGCAACGGGACTCACAGCGCGACCCCGGTCGCTCCCGCCACGGTCAGGGTGCTGCCGGACGTGTACGACGACTCCGGACCGGCGAGGTGGACGTAGGCGCTGCCGAGCTCGACGGGCTGCGCCGGGCGACCGAACGGGGTGTCCTGGCCGTAGGCGGCGATCTCGTCGCCGGGGTAACTGATCGGTTGCAGCGGCGTCCACACCGGACCCGGTACGACGCAGTTCGCCCGGATGCCCTTCGCCGCGAGCTGCCGGGCCAGGCCGTTCGTGTAGGTGATGATGGCGGACTTCGTCGCGGCGTAGTCGATCATCCGGTCCTGCGGTTGGTACGCGGACACCGAGCTCGTGGTGACGATCGCACTGCCGGGCGCCATGTGCGGCACGGCCGCCCGGACCAGCCAGAACATCGAGTAGAGGTTGACCTTCATCGTGCGGTCGAAGTCCTCGGTGGACTGCTCGGTGACGTCCTCGTGCACCTGCTGGTGTCCGGCGACGAGCACGAGTGCGTCGAGCCCGCCGAGCTCGCTGACGGCGTCGCGCACGAGGGTGTCGCAGAACGCCTCGTCGGTCAGGTCGCCCGGCAGCAGCACGGCCTTGCGCCCGAGGTCGCCGACGACGTCGCGCACCTGTTCGAGGTCCTCGCGCTCCTCGGGTAGGGCGTTCAGGGCGACGTCCGCGCCCTCCTTCGCCATCGCGATCGCCGCCGCGCGGCCGATACCCGAGTCGGCACCGGTCACGAGCACCCGGTACCCGGGCATCCGCCCCGTGCCGAGGTACGTCGTCTCGCCGTGGTCGGGCGCGGGGTCCATCGCGCTGGCCAGCCCGGACCCCTGCTGGGTCTGCGGCGGGAACGGCGGCCGGGTGTACTGCGAACGCGGGTCCTGCTTGTCGAGCTGGCTCATGGGCCCATGGTGCTCGTCGCGGCGGCACGGCGGCTCAGGACCGGCGCTCCCGTGGACAGGTCGAGCCGGCGACGGAGCTGTGCAGGAGCAACGGCGCCGTCAGACCGTCGGTCGCGCCGGTGTGGCGAGCAGCTGCTCCGCGCCGACCCGGTCCCCGCGCCCCTGCACCAGGGTGGCGACCCCGAGCACGGCCCAGACGACCACGACCCCCCAGTCGCCGCCGTTCCCCGTCGTCGCGATGACCGTCCACAGCGGCACCAGGCAGAGGAACATCCACCCGCTGCTCCGTCGCCGACGCGCGTCCGTCGCCCACTGCCGCACCCGGGGTCGCCAGACCGTCTCCGGCACCTCCGGGGGCACACGGCCCTCGTCCACCCACCGCCGCGTGGCCACGACCGCGGCTCGACCGCCCCGGCGCGACCACGACCAGACCTGGGCGGCGGGGAGCACGACCGCCAGCGCGAGACCGAGCACGACGACCGCGACCCACGGGACCGGCCGAGGTTCCAGCACGAAGAACACCGCCGGAGCGACGGCCCCGCCGACCGTCAGGGCGACGAGCTGCCACCACCCCGCAGCGTCGATCCGGTCGTCGTCCGCAAGAGCGGATCCGTTCGTGGCCTCGGTGCCGTGTTCCCCCGTCATGGGCGGCACGATACGCCCTCCCACGTCGTGTGCGGCTGTCCATCCGCCCGGAACTGAGGGCTCTTCGCCGCATCCGCGGGCATCATGTGGCCATGAGGTCGATCTGGAAGGGCTCCATCGCGTTCGGGCTCGTCAACGTGCCGATCAAGGTGTACGCGGCGACCGAGACCCACGACGTCTCCCTGCACCAGGTCCACGACGAGGACAAGGGTCGCATCCGGTACAAGCGCGTGTGCGAGTTCGGGCACGAGGTCGAGTACGCCGACATCCAGCGCGCCTACGACGACGGCGAGAAGACGGTGGTGCTGACCGCGGACGACTTCAAGCAGCTCCCCGAGGAGCAGTCGCACGAGATCGAGGTCCTCGAGTTCGTCCCCGTGGACCAGGTCGACCCGATGATGTTCGAGAAGTCGTACTACCTGGAGCCGGACTCCCGCTCCCCCAAGGCGTACGTGCTGCTCCGCGAGACGCTCGCGAAGACCGACCGGCTGGCCGTCGTGCAGTTCACGCTCCGGCAGAAGACCCGGCTCGGCGTGCTCCGGGTGAACGACGACGTCATCCTGCTGCAGGGGCTGCTGTGGGGCGACGAGGTCCGGGCAGCCGACTTCGCTGCGCTCGACAAGTCGGTGAAGGTGAGTGCGAACGAGCTGAAGATGTCGTCGTCGCTCGTCGAGAGCATGTCCGCCGACTTCGACCCCGACCGCTACACGGACTCCTACCAGGAGGAACTGCAGCAGCTCATCGACGCCAAGCTCGAGGCGGGCGACGACGTCGACACCTCGGAGACGTTCGGTGAGCGCTCCGAGGACGAGGATGCCGACGAGGGCGGGGACGTCATCGACTTGATGGCGGCCCTCCGGGCCTCGGTGGACAAGAAGCGGTCCGGCTCGTCGGGATCGTCGCGGTCGTCGTCCCGGTCCTCGTCCCGGTCTGGAGGCTCGGGGTCGCGTTCGTCGTCCGGCTCGCGCTCGTCGTCCGGATCGCGCTCGTCGTCCGGTTCCGCTGGTGCGGACGGTGACGGGGACGCGACGGCGGGGACGAAGAAGGCGCCGTCGAAGAAGGCGCCGGCGGCGAAGACCGCCGCGGCGAAGTCGACCGCGAAGAAGACCTCTACGAAGAACACCCCTGCGAAGAAGACCCCCGCGACGAAGTCGACCGCGAAGAAGCAGGCGAGCTAGCCGTCGCGTCTCGTTCGGCGGAGCGCGAGCGGGATCGACACCCAGAGCGCTGCGGTCCCGAGGAACACGACCACCCCGCCGACGATCCCCCCGACGTCCCCGATCATGACGTCGAACACGAACAGCACCGTGCCCGAGAACAGCAGCGCGCTCGCCGCGAGCGCCGCGATGAGCAGCGCGTTGCCCGCCCGGACCAGGTCGTGCTTCTGGCGCTGCCGGAACACCAGGCGGTGCGCTGACACGGCGGAGAGCGCGACCACCGTGATCACCACGGCGAGCGCCACGAGCACGAGGTAGACGACCTCCTCGCTGGTGCTGAGCATCGTGAAGCGCTGCTGGAACGGTAGCGTCAGCAGGAAGCCGGCCAGGATCTGTGTCCCGGTCTGCACGATGCGGAGCTCCTGCTGGATGTCCGACCAGTTCCGGTCCCACCGCTCGGTCGGGGTCTCGTGCCGACCGCGCTCGGTGTCCTGTGCTGCACCGCTGACGTCGCTCATGTGCCGAACCTACTGTCCCGCACACCCTCCACCGTCACGAGTCGGAAACAGGACTGCGCGAGACTGTCCGTATGACTCCACAAGAGCCAGGGAGTCTGCAGTCGTCATCCGTGACCGCAGGCCCGCCCGTCACCGTGTCCATCACCCGCCTGGTCGAACCCGACCGCATCCCCGACGCCACCGCCTGGGTGCAGTCCGGCGTCAACCTGGCGAACCGCTACCCCGGCTTCCTCGGCTCCGGATGGGTCCGCTCCCACGCCACCAGTCGGGAATGGCACATGCTCTACCGGTTCGCCGACCACGAGCAGCTCGCCACGTGGGAGAACTCCGACGACCGGCTCCGCTGGCTCGACCAGGGGCGCGACCTCGTGGTGGAGTCCCGCGTCGAGAAGCGCACCGGCATCGAGGGCTGGTTCGACGCCCCGCAGGACGCCCCTGCATCGAGCGCCCCGCCGCGGTGGAAGCAGGCGGTGAGCATCTGGCTCGGGTTCTTCCCGGTGAACCTGGCGTTCACCTACCTGGTCGGCTGGCTCGTCCCGGCGTTCGGGCACCTCGCCGTGCTGCCCCGCGTGCTGATGACGACGCTCGTGCTGACGCCGATCATGACCTTCTGGGTGCTGCCGTTCGTGACGAAGCTCATCCGCCCCTGGCTCCTCGCCCCGCCGCGTTCCCGACGCTCAGCCCAGGTCTGAGCCCGGGGCCGAGAGGACCGCGGCGAGCACCCCGCCGAGCACGAACACGACGACCACCGTGGCGAGGAGCCAGACGAGCCCGAGGAGGTGCTCGCCGGCTGCCCTCCACAGCGAGTCCTCCGCGGCGGGGACCAGCGCTCGCGTGCGGCCTGTGTCGGCAGGACCGAAGGGGCTGAGGACGACCAGCGCCCGGCACCGCCGATCGAGCACGAACAGGCCGTGCGTGGTGCCGACACCGCTCCAGACACGGAACCGGACGACGAACGCCCCCGTCAGCCGCACGCGACGTGTCCCGAGGACGGTCAGAGCACGCAGGTCGTCGCCGTCCCGTCGGACCGTGGACGACGGCGCGGCGAGTCCCGCGAACCACTGCCACCCGATCCCGAGGACGAGTGCGCAGAGCAGTGCGGCGTTCGGGAGCGCCGCCCGTGGGGATCCGTCCTGATCGAACCCGAAGCGCTCCCAGCCGGGGCGGTCGACCGCGGCCAGCACGATGACGAGCACCATGACCACGACGGCGCCGCGCGTGACCCACAGCCCGACGCGCACCCAGGTCGGACCGAGCGCGAACGACGTCGGCGCCTCCGGAGGCGCATCGGCGGCGTGCCGGGCCACGTTCAGCCGAGCACCGAGAGCTGGTCGAGCCGCTCGAGGATGACCCCCTCGCGCAGGGCCCACGGGCAGATCTCGAGCGCCGGCAGGTCGAAGATGTCCAGGCACGCCTCGGCGACGAGCGCTCCCGGCACGACCTGGTGCGCCCGGCTCGGCGAGACGCCGGGCAGCTCCGCCAGCTGCCCGAGCGACATCGTCAGCAGCGACGGCAGCCGCTCGCGGAGCACCGCGCCGTCGAGCGACCGCGGCACGAGCGGTCCCGCAGCCGAGGGCGCGGCGCCGCAGATGCGGGCGATGGAGCGGAACGTCTTCGAGGTCGCCACGGCACGGTCCGGCCTGCCCGCACGGAGCAGCAGGCCGGCGTCGCGCGCGATGGCGACGCGGATCTCGTGGCGGATGCGGCGGACGTCGTCCTGGGAGGGCGTCCCCGCGGCGAAGTACTGGCGCGCGAGTCGAGCGGCACCGATCGGCATCGACCATGCGACGTCCGGTGCCTCGTCCGCGCCGCCGGCGATCTCGAGCGAGCCACCGCCGATGTCGAACACGGCGAGGCGTCCGGCGGACCACCCGAACCACCGCCGCACGGCCAGGAACGTCAGGCGTGCCTCGTCCTCGCCGGACAGCACCGCGAGCTCGACGCCGGTGCGCTCCTCGACGTGGTCGAGCACCGCGTCGGAGTTCACCGCGTCGCGGACGGCCGAGGTCGCGAAGCCGAGCATGTCCTCGCACCCGCGTTCCTCGGCGACGCGGACGGCGTCCGCTACGAAGGTCGTGAGGGCGTCGACACCCGCGGGCGTCACGGCGCCCGAGTCGTCGAGGTGCTCGGCGAGCCGCAGCGGCTGCTTGAACGACGAGGCCGGCAGCGGCGCGGCCCCGCCGTGGGCGTCCACCACCAGCAGGTGGCCGGTGTTGGACCCGATGTCGAGGACTCCGACGCGCATGCCCCCAACGCTAGCGGCCGGGAGGCTCGGGCTACGCCCGCAGGAAGGACTCCAGTTCCGCGGTGGTCGGGTAGGACGCCTGTGCGCCCGGCTTCGTCGCGGCGTACGCACCGACCACGACGGCGAAGCGCGCGGCCTCGAGCAGCGAGTCGCCGGCGTCGAGTCGGAGCGCCACCGCACCCATGAACGCGTCCCCGCAGCCCGTGGTGTCGACGGGCTCGACCCGCACGGCGTCGACGTCGACCGGATCCGCGTCCCCGTCGTGCACCGTGCAGCCGGCACCACCCCGGGTCACGATCGAGCGCGCGACGCCGTGGTCCCCGAGCCCGGCGGCCTCGTGCTCGTTCACCAGCAGCACGTCGGTCAGGTCGAGGAGCTCCTGCGGCACGGCCCCGAACGGCGACAGGTTGGTGAGCACCGTGGCCCCCGCGGCACGGCCGGCCCGCGCGGCGGCGAGCACGACGTCGATCGAGACCTCGAGGCAGAGCCCGAGCACACCGGCGCCGTCGAAGGCCGAGTCGGGCAGGTCCTCCGGCGTGAGCGTGGCGTTCGCACCGCCGGAGATCACGATGGTGTTCTCGCCCGCGGCGTCGACCGTGATGACGGCCGTCCCGGTGGCGACGCCCCGCCGGACCGCGACGTGCGTCGTGTCGACGTGGGCCGATGCGACGGACTCGCGCAGGAGCGTGCCGTTCCCGTCGTCGCCGACCGCACCGATCATGCGGACGGTGCCCCCGAGCCTCCCGGCCGCGACCGCCTGGTTGGCGGACTTGCCACCGGGCAGGATCGCGAGGTCCGACCCCTGCAGGGTCTCCCCGGGCTTCGGGAAGCGCTCCGTGCGGACCACCAGGTCCGCGTTGAGGCTGCCCACGACGACGATGCCGCTCATGCGGTGGCTCCTGTCTCGGCCGAGGCCGGGCGCGGGATGAGGAAGGACGTGGCGAGGGCCGCGACGGTGATCACGGCACCGAGCAGCATGCCACCGGAGTAGCCGGCGGTGCCCGCGGACCCGCCGGTGCCGAGGGCCGTCTGCAGCGCCGGCAGCACGGCGAAGCTGATGCCCGCACCGAGGTTGAACGCACCGGCGTTGAGGCCCGGCAGGAACCCCGGGTTGGACTCCGGCGAGAGCACGATGCCGAGCCCGTTGAGGACGATGTTCGCGATGCCCGCGTAGGTGATGCCGATGAGCACCGTGGCGGCGACGAGCACGGGCAGCGAGTGGACGCCGACGAACGCCATGACGAGCGTCGCGACGATGCTGCCGACCAGGCCGACGCGGAGCACGGCGCGGTAGCCGAGGGTCGGCGCGAGACGGCCGGAGAACGGTCCGACGACCCACCCGACCAGCGCGTACGGCACGAGGAACGCCAGCGATGCGACGTCCGGTTCCATGCCGAAGCCGACCTCGTCGTTCTGGGCGAGGCTCGTGACCAACCCGTTCACGACCGCGAACACGCCCGTCATGGTGAGCAGCGTCGTGACGAGCAGCGCCCAGGTCCCGCGGCGCTGCAGGTACCGGGTCTCGACGAGCGGCTCGCGGACCCGCGACTCGATCGCCCAGAACACGCCGAAGGCGACCACGGCGAGGACGATCCCGCCGAAGACGAGCGTCCAGTCGGCAGCGTCCAGCTTGCCGGCCTCGTTGAACGCGGTGAGCAGCGCACCGACGCTGACGACCAGCGGGAGCACGCCCCACCAGTCCATCCGCGTGCCGGCCGAAGGGTGGGACTCGACACCCCAGCGGGCGACCATGAGTGCGGCGACGGCCGTGACGACGACGATCACCCAGAAGATGCCGCGGAACCCGAAGTGCGTCGCGATCCAGCCGCCGGCCAGGGCGTCGACCCCGGCGATGCCGCCGTTCACCGCGGTGAGCAGGCCGAGGGCGGCGCCGTAGCGCTTCGGGTCGGCGATCTCGTTGCGCAGGACGAGCAGGCCGATGGGCACGACCGGCCCGGTCACGCCCTGGATCATCCGGCCGACGAACAGCATCGGCACGTTCACCGCGAGGGCGGCGACGACGCTGCCGACGAGCATCACGAGCAGCATCCCGAGCAGCACGCGCTTGCGGCCCACGATGTCGGACAGGCGCGGCAGGAACAGCGAGAACAGGGCCGCGATCGTGAAGAACAGCGTCTGCGACAGCCCGATGGTCGCGTCGTCGGTGCGGAGCTCGTCCGCCATGGTCGCGAGCGCCGGGCTGAGCATGCTCGCGTTCAGCTGGAACGCGACGCACGCGGCGAGCAGTGCGGCGGTGAGGGCGGCGGTCGACTTCGTCGTCGAGGTGGTGGTCACGGTGCTCAGCGCTCCTGCGTGACGACGGCCACGTCGGTCTCGGTGTCGGTGTCGGTGTCCGTCTCGGCGGCGGCGCGGGGCGTCCACCCGGTGTCGGGCGTCTCGCCGATGCGCTCGAGCGCGTCGACGACCAGGTCCCAGAACCGCGCGTGGTCGAGCTCCATCGCGGCGGACGTCCGGCAGTCCTCCGGCGCGGGGCCGCGGAGGTCGGCGACGGTCATGCCGAGCGTGTGGGTGCCCGTCGTCTCGATCGCGATCGGCATCTTCACGGCGCGGACGATCGTCGGGTCGATGACGTACGCGACTGCGCAGGGGTCGTGCACGGGCGGTGCGTCGAAGCCCTGGGCGTCCTCGTAGGCCTTGCCGAAGAACTCGAGCAGCTCGCCGACGAACGCGGCGGGACCGGTGCCGACGGCGGCGATGCGCGCGGCGACCTCGGGGGTGGCGAGCGCCTGGTGGGTGAGGTCGAGGCCGACCATCACGACGTCCCAGCCGGCGCGGAACACGATGTCGGCGGCCTCGGGGTCGATGACGATGTTGAACTCGGCGACCGGGCTCCAGTTGCCGACGTGCACGCCGCCGCCCATCAGCACGACCTGCTTGACGCGGTCGACGATGCGCGGCTCCTTGCGGACGGCGAGGGCGATGTTGGTCAGGCCGGCGGTGGGCACGATCGTGACGGTGCCGGGTTCGTGCGCCATCACCGTGTCGATGATGAGGTCGACGGCGTGCCGCTCGTCGAGGCCGAACGACGGTTCGGGGAGCGTCGGCCCGTCCAGGCCGCTCTCACCGTGGATCTCGGGCGCGACCTCGATCTCGCGCAGCAGCGGGCGGTCGGCGCCGGCGGCGAAGGGCACACCCGTGATGCCGGCGATGCGCGCGACGGCGAGGGCGTTGCGGGTGACCTTCGGCAGGGTCTGGTTGCCGACGACGGTCGTGACGGCGAGGAGCTCGATCGTCGGGTTGCCGTGCGCCAGCAGGAGGGCGACGGCGTCGTCGTGGCCGGGGTCGCAGTCGAGGATGATCTTCTGCGTCGTCGCATCGGGCACCGTGGGGCTCCACTTCGTCGGGGATCTGCGTCGGCGGACCGTCCTGGCCCGCCGTGTCCGGCGCTGCCGGACGGACGTGTGTGCTCGACGCGGTGGGGTCCGCGCTGTGGAGGAACCAACTCCAGCTCGGCGCGTCAAGCGTTTGACATTCGAACACGTCAAACGCTTGACGTCAACTCCGAGCGATCCTCGCCCGTCCGTGCGCCCGGCCCGGTCGGTAGGCTCGTCGGGTGCCCTCCCCCGCCCCTCACGGTCGTCGCGTGACCGCGGCGATGGTGGCCGAACGCGCGGGGACGAGCATCGCGACGGTCTCCCTCGTGGTGAACGGGAAGGACCGTGGTCGGGTCTCCCAGCCGATCGCGGACCGGGTGCGCGACGCCGTCGAGACCCTCGGGTACGTCGTCGACCACGCGGCCAGCTCCCTCGCCCGCGGCACCGGTGACCTGGTCGTGCTCATCGCACCGGACCTGTCGAACCCGTTCTTCGCCGAGGTGATCCGCGGCGTGCGGGACACCCTGGGAGACCGGTACCAGCTCGTGCTCTCGGTCACCGAGCGCGGTGCACAGCCCACGGCGGCCGACCTCCGGCGCTTCGAGCGGCTGCGGCCGGCAGGGATCCTGGTCGACGCTCCGGCGGCCGGCGAGCCCATGGACGCGAGCGTCCCGGTGGTGCTGCTCGACGCGCCGGACGCCGCCGCGGGCACGACCGCGGTCGACTACGACCTCGCGCCGGGGATCGACGCGCTCGTCGCCCACCTGCGCGACCGCGGGCACCGACACGTCGCGTACCTCGACGGCACCGCACGGGTCGCGACCTTCGGCATCCGTCACCGCATGTTCGACGAGGCGTGCGCCGCCGCCGGGATCACCGTGTCGGAGGTCGGCGCCCGCGCGGACCTGACCGTCGACGCCGCCGCGCTGGCGACCGAGCACGTGGTCGAGGCCTGGCACGAGGACGGCGTGACGGCGGTCGTGGCGGCCGCGGACACCCTCGCCTACGGCGTGCTCCGGGTCGCGGGCACGATGGGACTCCGGGTGCCCGAGGACCTGGCGGTCGCGGGCTTCGACGACCTGCCCTCGTCGTCGGTCACCGCGCCGGCCCTGACGAGCGTCGCGCTGCCGGGAGCCGAGCTCGGCCGCACCGCCGCCCTGCGCCTGCTCGCGACGGTCGACGGTACGGCGGCGGAGCCCGTCGACCTGCCGGCCCGCCTGGTCCCGCGGGCGAGCACCGGGGGCTGACGGGCGCGGGCGGCTTGCTCCCCGCACCGCCGGCCGGACCCGCACCACCCACCGGACGGGAGGCGCGGCACGGGTCCGGCACCGCGCCTCCCGTCCGTCACGGCACGGACCCGGTGAGACGCCCTGGAACCGGCGAGACGCACCGGGACCGGCGAGACGCACCGGGACCGCCGAGACGCTGCCGGTTCCGGAGGCGTCTCGGCCGAGCGGTGGCGTCTCGCGCCGACGCCGGCGTCCCGCTCGGCGGAGCCCCGCGTCAGACGGAGGCGTCCCGCCCGTGCGCCGGCGTCTCGTCGCGCGACGGCGCGGCGGCGGACCCGCCCGTGCCGGCCCGCTGCGCACGCTCGAGCTCGTCGGCCTCGGCGCCCCCGACGGCCTCGCCGCGAGCGACCATGCCGGCCACGTCGGCGAGCTTCATCTGCGGCAGGAAGAGCGCGAGCACCAGCGCCGCGGCGATGAACGGCAGCAGGTACCAGAACACCGGCGCGAGGGAGTCGGCGTACGCGTTCACGATCCCGTCCTGCAGGGCCTCCGGGAGCTTCGCGAGCGCGTTCGGGTCGATGCTGGCGCTGCTCGACGCCGCCTGCGACGCCGGGACTCCCGCGTCCGTGAAGACCCCGGTCAGCGAGTCCGTCAGGCGCGAGGTGAAGAGCGCCCCGAAGACGGCGACACCGAGGGACGCCCCGACCTCGCGGAAGTAGTTGTTCGTCGAGGTGGCGGTGCCGACCTCCTGCGGGGGCACGGCGTTCTGCGCGACGAGGACGACCACCTGCATGATCAGGCCGAGCCCGGCGCCGAAGACGAACAGGTAGACGCAGATCAACCAGATCGGGGTGCTCGCGGCGAGCGTGGTCATGCCGAGCATCGCCAGGCCGACGACGATCGTGCCGACGACCGGGAACATCCGGTACTTCCCCGTCTTGGTGATCGCGATGCCCGACGCGATCGAGGTCCCCATCAGGCCGGCCATCATCGGCAGCATCAGCAGCCCGGAGACCGCGGCAGAGGTTCCCGACGACATCTGCAGGAACGTCGGGACGAAGGCGATCGCGGCGAACATGCCGATGCCCAGCACGAAGCCGATGCCCGTCGCGAGGACGAACGTGCGGTTGCGGAAGAACGTCAGCGGGATGATCGGGTCCTGCGCACGGGACTCGACGAACACGAAGAGCGCTGCGGCGACCAGGAAGCCGGCACCCCACGCCCAGGTCTCGAGGGCGCCCCAGCCGTGGTTGCGGTTGCCGCCGAACTCGGTGAAGAACACCAGGCAGGCGGTCGTGGCGGAGAGCAGCGCGACACCGAGCACGTCGATGCGCTTCGTCGCCTGCTTGCTCGGCAGGGTGAGCGCGAACCAGGCCACCGCGAACGCCGCGATGCCGACCGGGATGTTGATCCAGAACGCCCAGTTCCACGTCAGGTGGTCGACGAAGAACCCGCCGAGCAGCGGGCCGCCGACCGCCGACAGACCGAAGATCGCACCGAGCGGGCCGAGGTACTTGCCACGCTCGGACGCCGGGACGATGTCGGCGATGATCGCCTGCGACAGGATCATGAGTCCGCCCCCGCCGAGACCCTGCAGCGCACGGAAGACCACGAACTGCCAGAAGTCGGTCGACAGCGCGCACCCGAGCGACGCGAGTGTGAAGAGCGCGATCGCCACGAGGAACAGGGTCCGGCGGCCGATGACGTCGCCGAACTTGCCGTAGATCGGCATCACGATCGTCGACGCCAGGAGGTACCCGGTCGTGATCCACGCCTGGTGCGCGACGCCGCCGAGTTCACCCACGATCGTGGGCATCGCCGTCGAGACGATCGTCTGGTCGAGGCTCGACAGGAGCATGCCGGCGATCAGGGCGGAGAAGATGATCCAGATGCGGCGCTGCGTCAGGAGCAGCGGTCCGTCGGATCCGGGTCGGGCACGCTTCGTGCCCTGCGCGGTGGCGCTCATGCGGTGGGGTCCTGTCCGGTGGTGGTGATGGCCGCCCTGAGCTGGCGGAGGTTGTCGGTGAGCAGCGCGTCGAACGACGGTCCGGTCGCCTCGTCGAAACCGTCGTCGAAGTACTCGCCTGCCGTGACCTTGAGCAGACCGGCGGCGGCCTCGGTGACGAGCTGTGCGCGCCGGTCGTCGGGGTCGGTCCAGTCGAAGCGCTCGCGGACGGCACGACCGACCGCGGTCAGCTGGACGTCGGCGGCGGCGAGGAACTTCGCCACCATCACGGGTTCGCGCTCGAACACCCGGCGGACGAGGGCCTCGTCGGCGCGGTCGAGCCCGGCGACGTGCATCTGCTCGATCGCCAGGGCGACGACGGACCCGAGCGGGTCGAGGTCGTCCGGCACGAGGGCGCCCGCGGCGTAGGCGCGCAGGACCTCCTCGGTGCGGCCCTGCTCGATGCCGAGCACGGCGTCGTCCTTCGACGCGAAGTGGTTGAAGAACGTGCGCCGCGAGACGCCGACCGTGTCGCAGAGCTGCTCGATCGTGAAGCCGTGCAGGCCGTGCTCGATCGTCGCCCGGCGCGCCTCGACGATCATGCGTCGGCGCAGCGCTCGGGTGCGTTCGGTGGTGCTCACCGAGCAAGAATTGCACTCTGCTGCTGAGAGTGCAACGTGAGGACGGGTTACAGCGCCTTCGCGAAGCAGAACGACCACGGCATGGTCGCGGCGTACGGCTCGTACACGTCGATCTGCTCCCACCCGGTCTTGCGGTAGAGCGCGACGGCCTCGGGTTGCTTGTCGCCGGTCTGCAGGATCACGCGGGACGCCCCCTGCTCGCGTGCGACCTGCTCACCCTCGGCGAGCAGGGCGGTGGCGGCGCCCTTGCCGCGGGCGGCGGCGAGGACGATGAGGCGCTTCAGCTCGACCTCGTCGCCGAGGTGCCGGACCGCGATGTGCCCGAGGGCGGTGCCGTCCTCGTCGATCGCGAGGAGCGAGGTGATGACGGTGGCCGGGTCGACCGCCAGCACGCGGTTCCGCTCGGCGGTGACGGCCGGGTCCTCGTCCGCGTGCCCGTCGCCGTAGCGCTCGTGCATCTCGTCGTCCATGGTGGCGCGGAGGGCCACTCCGCGGGGGTCGTCCCAGGCAACGCGCTCGATCGTGATCACGATCGTCCATCCTCGCACGCGCGGCGTGACCTGCCCGAGACTCGCGCTCAGCGACACATCTCGCGCGATCCGGCGCGAGGAACGTCGCTGGGACCGAGACTCGAGGCCCGCCGGCCGCACGCGCGGCGGGCTCGCGCGGGCCGGTCCTCGCTCAGGCCAGTGCGGCGATGGGCCCCTCGCCCGCCTGGAACGCGGCGAGCACGGCGGCCGCGTCGTCGTACACGGCGGCGGCACCGGCGCCCCGCAGCTCGTCGCCGCCGATCCCACCCGTCATCACGCCGACGCAGGGCAGTCCGACCTTCCCGGACGACTCGACGTCCCACATCGCGTCGCCCACCATCACCGCACGGTCCGCCGCGACCCCGACCTTGTCGAGCGCCACCTGGATGATCCCCGGGGCGGGCTTGGCCTGTTCGACGTCCTCGGAGCTCGTCTCCGCGGTCACCCAGGCGGACGCGTCGAGCAGGTCGCGCAGCACCGACAGCTCCGACTCGGGCGCGCTCGTGGCGAGCACGACCGCGTGTCCGGCGTCGGCGACCGCCTCGAGCAGCTCCCGCGCCCCGGGTAGGAGCCGGAGCTGCGGCATGTGCTCCGAGTAGAACGCGGTGTGGAACTGCTTCGCCTCGTCCCGGACCTCGTCGGACGCGTCGGGCAGCAGCTCCGCGAGCAGCCGTCCGGAGTCCATGCCGATCGCCCGGTGGATGCGCCACGCGTCGACGGACTCCCCGGCGGCCCGGAAGGCGCGCCACCAGGCGTCGACGTGCGCGTAGTTGGAGTCGGCGAGGGTGCCGTCGATATCGAAGAGGACCGCGGTCGAGGGAGCGTCGAGCATCCGTCCAGCCTGCTCCCCCGACCGCGAGCGACGACTCAGACCGTGATCGACTCGCCCGACGCCAGGATCGTGACCGGCACCGTCCCGAGCACGTCCGGTCCGAGGAACCGCGCGGTGGACTGCTGCCCGAGCTCGCTGAGCATCGCCTCGTGGATCTGCACGACGCGCTCCGGCTGCACCTCGCGCACGTAGTCGACCGCCTCGGCCGTGTGCGTCCACGGACCGCTCGTCGGCAGGAGCAGGGTCGGCACCGGCACACCGGGGACGAGGTAGGCGTCGCCCGGGTGGAACACGGTGCCGTCGACCAGGTACCCGACGTTCGGGATCACCGGGACGTCGCGGTGGATCACGGCGTGCTGCTCGCCGAACACACGCACGTCGAACGCACCGACCGAGAAGGTGTCGCCCGCCCCGACGGCGACGACCCGGCCGTCGTGGTCGCCGAGCTGGTCGACGACCGGACGGGGCCCGCGGACGACGAGCTCCGGGTTCGCGTCCAGTCCGGCGCGCACCGCGTCGACGTCGAGGTGGTCGAAGTGCTCGTGCGTGACGAGCACGGCGGTGGCGGAGCGGACGAGGTCGGCTGCCTCGGGCGTGAACGCACCGGGGTCGAGCACGAGGGTGGTGCCGTCCTGCTCGAGGACGACCGTGGCGTGGTTGTACTTCGTCAGCTGCATGCCACCAGTCAACGCCCCGGGCCGGGACCGCATGCCGCCCGGCGCTGAGGGCACGCACAGACGGGTGCCCGACCGTCCACCCAGCGCACCTCCGGCAGGATCGTGGACGTGCCGCAGGTCTCCGTCGTCGTCCCCGTGCTCGACGACGCCGAGCACCTCGCCCGCTGCCTGCGGGCACTGGCGGCCCAGACCCACCCCGCGCACGAGGTCGTCGTCGTCGACAACGGCAGCACCGACCACAGCGTCGAGGTCGCCCTCGCCGCCGGTGCGACGGTCCTGCACGAACCGGTCCGGGGCATCGCACGGGCCTCGGCGCGCGGCTACGACCACGCGTCCGGCGACGTCATCGCCCGGCTCGACGCCGACTCGGTCCCGCCGCCGGGGTGGATCGCCGAGGCTGTCCGCCTGCTCGACACCCCCGGCGTCGTCGCCGTCACCGGCCCTGGCCGTCCGGCGGATGGTGGGGCCGTCCTCCGGCAGGTCTGGAACGGGCTCTACATGCGCCCGTTCTTCGCGCTGATGTGGTCGGCGCTCGGCCGGCCGCCGCTGTTCGGCTCGGCGATGGCGCTGCACCGGTCCACGTGGACGTCGGTCCGTGGGCGCGCGCACCGGGACGACCCCGAGGTGCACGACGACGTCGACCTGTCGATGCAGCTCGACCCCGCGTGGCACGTGCTCGCCACCCGGTCGCTCACCGTCGAGGTCTCGGCGAGACCGCTGTCCGGGGCGGCTTCCGTCGTGCGACGGACCCGGCGCGCGTTCCACACGTTCCGGGTCAACGGACGGCGAGCGAACCCGGCCCGTCGCTGGGCTCGACGTTCGCGCGTGGCGCTCGGCGCAGCCCGCACGTCCACACCGGCCGGAGGCGCTCGCCGCCCCGAGGTCAGTCGCCCTGTCGCGGCTCCGGTCGCGACCGCACGTGTGCCCGCTCCCCCTGCGGTCCGTACAGGCACAGCACCTCGGTGACCTCGTCCGAGGTGTTGCCCACCCAGTGCGGCGTGTGCGTGTCGAACTCGACGACCTCGCCCGGTCCGAGGTCGAAGTCGCGCTCGCCGAGCAGCAGTCGGAGCCGCCCCGACAGCACGTAGAGCCACTCGTACCCCTCGTGCGTCTTCAGGCTGCGGTCGCCGTCCGCCGGCATCGGCGGGATGAGCTGCTTGAACGACCGGACGCCACCGGTCCGCCTCGTCAACGGGATCACCACGCGGCCACCGCGCTGCTCCGGCTTGAGGTGCACGCGCGGATCGCCGGTCTGCGGCGCCCCGACGAGGTCGTCGAGCGGCACCTGGTACGCCCGCGCGAGGGGCAGGAGCAGCTCGAGGGTGGGGCGCCGCTGCCCGGACTCCAGCCGGGACAGGGTCGACACCGAGATGCCGGTCTCGGCGGCGAGCGCCGCCAGGGTGACGGCACGTCGTTCGCGCAGCCACCGCAGCCGAGGGCCGACCGCGTCGACCACCTGTGCCGTCGTCGGCGGGGTGGGTCGTGCCTCCAGACCGTCCATGCCGTGATCTTGCCAGACCAGCAACGATCGTTGCTGTGGCTGCACGCGGCACCGCAGGATGCCCCCATGTCCGATCACTCCGACGTCATCGTCATCGGCGGCTCTGCCGCCGGCCTGTCCGCCGCACTCATCCTCGGACGCTCGCGGCGCTCCGTCCTGGTCGTCGACGCGGGCGAGCCCCGCAACGCCGTCGCCACGGGCGCGCACAACTACCTCGGCCGCGAGGGCGTCGCACCCACCGAGCTGACCCGCATCGGACGCGACGAGGTGGCCGCGTACGGCGTCGAGGTGACGGCCGGGAGGGTCGTGGCCGCGTCCGCCACCGACGGCGACGGGACCGACCCGGTCGGCTTCTCGGTCACGCTCGACTCCGGCCGTGTCGTCACGTCCCGCAGGCTGGTCGTCGCCTCCGGCGCCGTCGACGTCCTGCCCGACGTGCCGGGACTCGCCGAGCAGTGGGGGCGCGGCGTCGTGCACTGCCCGTTCTGCCACGGGTGGGAGGTCCGCGACCAGCGCATCGGCGTCCTGGTGACGACCCCGTTCGGAGCGCACCACGCGCAGATGTTCCGTGCGTTGAGCGACCGGGTGACCGCGTTCGTGGCGGACCCCGCCCTGCTCGACGACACCGACCTCGACGGTCTCGCCGCCCGCGACATCGGGGTCGTGACCGAACCGGTGGTGCGGG
Organism: Curtobacterium sp. SGAir0471; assembly: GCF_005490985.1. Classification (NCBI taxonomy): domain Bacteria; kingdom Bacillati; phylum Actinomycetota; class Actinomycetes; order Micrococcales; family Microbacteriaceae; genus Curtobacterium; species Curtobacterium sp. SGAir0471. The sequence goes on along the minus strand of NZ_CP027869.1, from coordinate 243,998 downwards.
TGCTGTCGGAGGACGGCGTCCTGCGCGGTGTCGAGCTGCGGTCCGGCGAGGCCGTCGCGCTGGACGCGTTGGCCGCGGCGAGCACGGCGGAGGCGCGCGCGGACTTCCTCGCGGACCTCGGTGTGATCGCCGAGGACGTCCTGCTCAACGGGTTCCGTGTGGGGAGTGCGCTGACCGTCGACGCCGTCGGTCGGACGTCCGTGCCCGGCGTGTGGGCTGCGGGCAACGTGACGTCGCCGATGGCCACGGTCATCGCCTCGGCGGCGGCGGGGACCCAAGCCGGAGCAGCGGTGCACGGCGACCTGGTCCAGGCGGACATCGCATCCGCGCTCGCTGCGGTGCCGGCCGTCTGACGCCCGCCGACCAGCGGGCTCAGTCGACGCGGTAGCCCGCCTGCGCGGCGAGCATCGGCGCGAGCACGTACAGCTGCTCGCTGCCGATGGTCGCGCCGCGGAGCCCCTCGAGCCGCTCCACCCGGTCGAGGTCGGCCTCGCGCAGGTCGACGTGCTCGACGCGCGTGTTCGTGCCCTCGACGGACCGGATCCGGGTGCCGGGGAACGCCACGCGCAGCAGCCGGGTGTCGGCGACGTCGAGCTCGTCGACGACGCAGTCCCGGAACACCACGTCGGTGAGCGTCGAGCCGCGGAGGTTCACGAACCCGAGCTTCATCCCGACGAACTCGACAGCGTTCAGCGTCGCGTCGTACAGCTCGGCGGAGCCGACCCGGCCGCCCGCGACCCGGACCTCGCGCCAGGCGCTGCTCGACGCGCGGAGCACCGGGGCGTCGAGCGTCTCGACCACCGAGTCGCGGACGCGGAGCCCGCGCAGGTCGGTGCCGTCGGCGCGGAGCACGTCGACCACGCACTCCTCGAGCTCCAGGTCGGGCAGTCGCTCGCCGGCCACGTCGAACACGGCGATGCGCTTGCCCTCGATCCGGTCGCCGGTCAGGACGTCGCCCGGCGCCGGCGCCCAGTCCTCGAGGTCGCGCGGGGCGACCGCGGAGATGCGCGGAGCGGTGGTGCCGGTCGGGGTGCGTGCCATGCGCTCAGTCTGCCGTGGCGGTCCGACGCTCGAGCACGCTGTCGAGTCGGTAGTCCTTCGCCGGGCCGTGGGCCTCCCACCGGACGGTCCAGCGCTCGGCGGCCCCGTCGAGCACGCCCGTGTAGTCGTCGGGCGCGCAGGGGTGCTCGACCGCTGTGCCCCAGACCCAGGGGTGGAAGACCCGGCCGTCGGCGAAGTGCACGGTCCACCGCTTGTCCACCCGCCGGACCGACAGCGTGCGGGACACGGGGGTGACGCGGCCGCCGAAGTGCATCGTGCCGGACTCGTCCCAGCGCACCTCGTCCAGGGCCACCAGCGTCAGGGTCGTCGTCCCGGTGACCGTGCCGGATGCGCCGGCGCGCCGGTCGTCGACCGTCCGGCGCAGCACCCAGTCGCCCAGCAGGTCCGTCGGCAGCACCGTCCCAGGCTACGCGCGGAGCGCCTCGGCCCTGGCGGTCCGGTGCTCGTCGTCGGTGATGACCCTGCGACGATGGAGGTCGTCGAGCTCGGCGAGCCGCTGCTCACGCGTCGATGTCGGGCCGAGCACCGGAGCGTGCATCGCTCGGTGCGCCAGGTCCTCCGCGACGGTCAGGGGGTTCTGCCCACGCGCGACCATCCGCCGGGACCGGTACACGGTGAGGACGACCACCGCGACGATCCCGAGGAGCGTGACGATGCCACCGACGGCCACGAGGGTCCAGACCAGGTCGTAGGCGGGCGGGATCAGCGGATTGTGGGTCTCCCCGGCGGGCACTCCGAAGTCGTCGATCGCCATGCCAGCCCCTTCCCTGCCGGGCACGCTCGCGCCCTGGGCTGGAGCGTAGCGCGCCCGGTCCTTCCCAGAACAGGTGCGATGGCAGGGGTTTCCGGGCGTACCTGGTCGAACGGTTCCGTCAGGTACGCCCGATCCGGCCAGGTACGCCCGATCCCGCCAGGCGCTCGCGCGCGCTCCCCGGCAGGCGCTCCCGCCCGCTCACCGGGCTCAGCGCCGCTCAGCCCCGCAGCGGCCCCGACGCCTCGATGTTCGCTCCGTCTGCGAACCCGCCCACGAGCTCGCGCAGCGCGTCCTCGGCCGTGTGCCGCGGCTCCCACCCGAGCTCACGTCGAGCCCGGTCGGTCCGCATGACCGGCACCCCGGCGGCGATGTCGAGCCACCCGGCGTCGGTCGGCTGTAGCCGGAGCCGCCAGGTCAGCGTGACGGTCCCGCGCAGCAGTCGCAGCGGCACCCGCACCGCCCCGAGCATCCCGGCCGCCCGGGCCATCCGCGGCGGCGTGAGCACCGGCGACGCGGCGATGTTGAAGGCTCCGGCGGCCCGTCGGTCGATCGCCCGCCAGAACGCGTCGGCGAGGTCGTCGGCGTGCACGGCCTGGAACACGAACGGCAGCGGCAGGGGCAGGACCGCGAACCGGGCCGCGCGCACGATCGACATCGGGACGAGGTGCCCGAGGAACAGCCCCCGGAGCTCGGCCGCGACCCCGCGCTGGAACACCAGTCCGGGCCGGAGCCGGGTCACGACGACGTCGAGGTGGTCCCGCTCGAAGGCGTCCAACGCCCGCTCGTTCTCGGCCTTGTGGATGGAGTACGTCGCCGTCGGGATGCCGGTCGTGGGGAAGGACTCGTCGACCGGGGTCCGCTTGCCCTCGACGTCGACGCCGCGGTACGCCCCGACGGACGAGGACACGACGACCTGCCCGACGCCGGCACGGGCGACCGCCGCGAGCACGTTCGCCGTGCCCGTGACGTTGGTCCGGTGCTGCGCCGGGATGTCGTGCGTCGGCTGGAGCGCCCAAGCCAGGTGCACCACGGCATCGGCGCCGGTGAAGACCGCGGTCAACTCGTCGACCGCGCTCGCGCCGCCGACGTCGACCGCGTGCCACACGGCCACGTCGTACGGCGCCACGCGCGCGTCCGGCACCCGGCGGGCGACGCCGACGACCTGCAGGCCGTCCTCGTCGCCCGCGCGGCCGTCGCCGGTGAGCCGTGCCGCCGCGAGCCGCCGCAGCACCGCGGTGCCGACGTTGCCGGTGGCCCCGACCACGACGACCCGCATCAGCGCGACCGTCCCGAGCAGCCGCCCGGGCGGAGCGACGGGCCGGCCATCAGGCTGCGGCCATCGACGGGTCGAGCACGACCTTGATGCAGCCGTCCTCCTTCTTCTGGAAGACCGAGTACATGTGCGGGGCGTCCTCGAGCGACACCCGGTGCGTGGTCAGGTCGAGCGTGCCGAGCGGGTCCGAGGGGTCGGACACGAGCGGCATCAGGTCGTCGACCCAGCGGCGGACGTTGCACTGCCCCTCGCGGATCGTGATCTGCTTGTCGAACAGGGTCATCATCGGCATCGGGTCGGCCATGCCCCCGTAGACACCGGACAGCGACACCGTGCCGCCGCGACGGACGAGGTCGATCGCCGTGTGCACCGCCGCCAGGCGGTCGACCCCCGCGGTCTCGATCGCCTTCTGCGCGAGCTTGTCCGGCAGCAGTCCGGCCGCGCGCTGGGCGAACCCGGCGACGGGGTTGCCGTGTGCCTCCATGCCGACCGCGTCGACGACGCCGTCCGGGCCCCGACCGTCGGTCAGGTCGACCAGCTGCGACACGATGTCGTCGGACAGGTCGAACACCTCGATGCCGTGCTTCGCGCCGAGGTCGCGGCGCACCTGCTCCGGGTCGACGGCGAGCACCCGGTAGCCGAGGTGCTTGCCGATGCGCGCGGCGAACTGGCCGACCGGGCCGAGGCCGAGCACCGCGAGCGTGCCGCCCTCGGGGACGTCGGCGTACTGCACGGCCTGCCACGCGGTCGGGATGATGTCGCTCATGAACAGCCACTGGTCGTCGGCGCCGGTTTCGGGGACCTTGATGGGGCCGTAGTCGGCGTGCGGCACGCGCAGGTACTCGGCCTGGCCGCCGGGGACCTGGCCGTACATCTTCGTGTAGCCGAAGAGCGAGGCACCGGTGCCGTACTCCTTGACCTGGGTCGTCTCGCACTGCGACTGGAAGCCGTGCTGGCACATCCAGCAGTGCCCGCAGGAGATGTTGAACGGCACGACGACCCGGTCGCCGACCTTGAGGTTCGTGACGGCGGAGCCGACCTCCTCGACGATGCCCATCGGCTCGTGGCCGAGGACGTCGCCCTTGTCGATGTACGGACCGAGCACCCGGTACAGGTGCAGGTCGGAGCCGCAGATCGCCGTCGAGGTGATCCGCACGATCGCGTCGGTCGGCTCCTGGATGGTCGGGTCGGGGACGGTCTCGACGGACACCTTCTCGGTGCCCTGCCAGGTCAGTGCGCGCACGTCGCGTTCCTCTCGTGGTCGCTTCTGGGCCGGCCGGGAGGCGCGGCTCACGTGACCCCTCGCTACGCGCCCGCCCCGTGGGGCCTTCCCAGCCCCGTCCGCGTCGCGCGGTGCAGGTGGCGGAGGGGCGGGCCTCCCGTCCGGTCCCGGTGGCCGATCGGCCAGCCGGAGGTCCGTCCGGCCGCCGATGCGCCGGCGCCTCCGCAGTCGCGAAGCTGGGAACGATGGACCACAGCACCACGCGCAGGGCGCTCCTCGCCGGCGCGACCGGATCCCTGGCAGCCGGGCTCCTCGCGGCCTGCACACCGGGCGCCGCCGCACCCCAGGGCTCCGCGACCCCGACCGCGACGTCGACTCCGACACCCAGCCCGACGCCGACACCGACACCGACACCGACACCGACGCCGCCGCGACCCGCGCTGACGAAGGTGCCCGTGCCGCACGCGACCGTGACCGGACTGCCGGCGGGGACGCCGGGCATCGCGTGGACCGTGGACGACGGAGCCTCGTCCGAGGTCGTCGAGGCCTACGCCCGCTTCGCCGCCGAGACCGGCACGCGCCTGACGTTCTTCGTGAACGGGGTCCGGCCGTCGTGGACCGAGCACGCCGACCTGCTGCGCCCGCTCGTCGACTCCGGGCAGGTGCAGCTCGGCAACCACACGTGGGACCACCCGGCACTGACGAAGCTCGGCGACCAGGCGATCCAGGACGAGCTGATGCGGAACCACGAGTTCCTCGAGCGGACGTTCGGCGTCGACGCCCGCCCGTACTTCCGCCCGCCGTTCGGGTACCACGACGCCCGGGTCGACCGCGCAGCCGCGGCCGTCGGCTACACCACGCCCACGCTCTGGTACGGCTCACTGGCCGACTCGGGCGACATCTCCTCGGACCAGGTCGTCGGCTTCGCGGAGCAGTGGTTCCAGCCGGCGCACATCGTCATCGGACACGCGAACTTCCCGGGGACGATCGGGGCACTCCCCCGACTGCACGCCCTGCTCGAGCAGCGCGGCCTGCCGACCTGGACGCTCGACGACGTCTTCACCCGCTGACATTCCGGCTCGCCGGGTACCGGGGGCGAAGCAGAGCTACGCGCGCAGGCGGTCCCGCTCGGCCGGCGGCAGGTGCTCGGTCGCCGTCACCCGGGCTGCCGGGGTCAGGAAGCGGCCGTTCCGCTCGAGGAACGCCACGAGCGCCGGCTCGGACGCCCGCTTCCCCGTCTCGCGGAGCACCCACCCGAGCGCGGACTGCACGGTCTCGCTGCGCTCCCGGACGAGCCGCCCGGCGATCGCGAGCGGGACCTCGGCGTCACCGTGCTTGGCGAACGCGAGCGTCGCGACGACGGCGATCCGGCGGACCATCGCGACGTCGGACTTCGCGAGCGCGAACAGCGGCCCCGTCGAGCCGCCGACGAGCGGGGCGCCGACGAGCTCCTCGGCCGCGACGTCCACCAGCACCGTGTCCTCGAACCGCTCGGCCTTCGCCGCGGCGAGGTACTCGTCGGTCAGCTCCGGATCGGGGTGCGCGCGCATCGCCTGCACCAGGAGGACGACGGCGACCAACCGTGCACCGGCGTCATCGCTCCAGAGCAGCGCCGAGCGCTCCCCCTCGTCGAGGTCGGCGAACCGTCGGGCGACGCGTCGGGCTCCTGCGACGTCACCCGGCGTGCGGGCGAGGGCGGCCAGCACCGCCTCGGCACCGTGGCTCTGCATCCCACCAGCCTAGGGCCGGCCGGTGCTCCGGCAGGTTTCACATGATCGAAACACGATGTGTACAAAGCAGCGCCAGCACCTGTGATTGTATGCAATCACCGCACTCCTGAGCGTGACTCCACAAGAGTCGCCACGCACACCAGCAGCTCCAGGAACTCGATGTCCCAGACCCCCGCTCGACGCCGCCGGACACTCCTCGCCGTGCCCGCCGTCGCCCTGGCCGCCTCGCTCGCGCTCACCGCCTGCGTGCCGGTCCAACGCTCGAAGGCCGGTGGCGCGACCGCCGGTACCGTCACCACCGTCGCGATCGGTGACCAGCAGATCCGCGAGGGCGGCGACCTCGTGATGGCCCTCTCCGCCGAACCGGACCGCCTCGACCCGACCACGTCGTCGTCGCTCTACACCCGGTACGTCATGGAGACGATGTGCCAGAAGCTCTACGACATCGACGCCGAGGGCACGGTCGTCCCGATGCTCGCGACCGAGCTGCCGACGGTGTCCGACGGCGGGAAGACGGTCACGTTCCCGGTCCACACCGGGTACCGCTTCGCCGACGGGACCCCGTTCGACGCGGACGCCGTCGTGACGACGCTCGAGCGGAACCTGACGAAGGACGACTCGAGCCGGAAGAGCGAGATGGGCCCGGTGACGGCCATCGACGCCGTCGACGACCACACCGTGCGGATCCGCTACGCGACCCCCTTCGCCCCGATCACCGCGGCGCTGGCCGACCGCGCCGGCATGGTGATGTCGCCGACCGCACTGGCGCAGGAGGGCGACGGGTTCGGCGACGCCCCGGTGTGCATCGGCCCGTACAAGTTCGTCGAGCGCGTCCCGCAGACCTCGATCACCGTCGAGCGCGACCCGATGTACCACGACCCGGCGAGCGCGCACTTCGACCGGATCACCTACCGGATCATCACCGACGCGAGCATCCGCGCGCAGAACCTGAAGTCCGGGGACGTCCAGGTCGCCGACACGATCTCCACCCAGGACGTCGACGAGCTGATGGAGCGCAAGGACCTGAGCATCCTGCGCACCGGGTCGCTCGGGTACCAGGGCATCACGATCAACCTGGCGAACCAGGACGGCGTCGGCACCGACCCGAAGCCGCTCGACACCCCGCTCGCCACGCAGCGGAAGGTCCGGCAGGCCCTGTCGATGTCGATCAACCGCGCCGAGCTCGTGCAGAGCGTGTTCCGCGGCTGGGCGGACGTCGCGTGCTCCCCGATCCCGGACACCAGCGCCTACGCGACCGACGCGAGCAAGGCCTGCCCGGAGTACGACCCCGAACGCGCGAAGGAGCTCCTGGAGCAGGCCGGCGTGCAGCAGCCGTTCCCGATCGAGATGGAGGTGACGAACACCCCCGACACCGTCCGGTTCGCCCAGGCGCTGCAGGCCCAGGCCCGCGCGGGTGGCTTCGCGATCACGATCACCCCGGTCGAGTACACGACCCTGCTCGACGACCAGACCCGTGGTGACTTCCAGGCGCTGCAGCTCGGCTGGTCCGGCCGGGTCGACCCGCACGGCAACATCGGCTCGTTCCTCGGCACCGGCGGCGGCAACAACTACCCCGGCTACAGCGACCCCGAGGTCGACGACCTGATCGCACGAGCGTCGCAGGCCACCGACCAGCAGGAGCGCGCCGACCTGTACGGGCAGCTCGTGACGAAGGTCCAGCAGGACGACCCGATCATCTACCTCTACCGGACCCGCAGCATCACCGGCGTCAGCACGGACGTCGCCGGGGTCTCCACCTACGCCGACGGCGTGGTCCGACTCAGCCAGGCGGCGTTCGTGGAAGGCGGCAGCAAGTGACCCGGTACGTCCTGACCCGACTCTGGCAGGCGGCGCTCACGCTCGTCCTCGCCTCGATCGTGGTGTTCTTCGGCGTCCGGCAGCTGCCGGGCGACCCGGCCCTGGCCCTGGCGGGCGAGGAGGCCAGCCCCGAACGGCTCGCCGCCGTGCGCGCCGACCTCGGGCTCGACGACTCCCTCGTCGTGCAGTACTGGCGCTTCGTCGTGAACGCGCTGCAGGGCGACCTCGGCCAGTCCACCCGCACCGGCACCCCGGTCACGGAGCTCCTCGGCGCCACGCTCCCCGTCACGCTCTGGCTCGCGCTCTACGCGATCGTCGTCGCCGTCGTCGTGGGGGTCGCCCTCGGTACCCTGGCCGAGCGCTACCGCGGGCAGTGGCCGGAGTGGATGGCGAACGCCGCGGCCCTGGTCGGGCTGAGCGTGCCGAACTTCTGGCTCGGCATCCTGGCGATCGTCTGGCTGGCCGCGGGCCTCGGCTGGTTCCCGGCCTCGGGCTACGTCCCGGTGACGAGCGACCCGATCGGCGCGCTGCACCACCTGACCCTGCCGGCGCTCATCCTGGGCACGTCGCTCGCTGCGGTGATCATGCGGCAGACCCGCGCGTCGATGATCGAGACGATGAAGACCGACTTCGTCCGGACCGCCCGGGCGAAGGGCCTGAGCCGCCCGCGGGTGCTCTTCCGCTACGGCCTGCGCAACTCGATGATCGTCGTCGTCACGATCGTCGGCCTGCAGCTCGGCGGGCTGATCTCGGGCGCGGTCGTCACGGAGCGCATCTTCGCCCTGCCCGGCTTCGGCAAGCTCACGCTCGACGCCGTGTTCACCCGCGACTACCCGGTGATCCAGGCGGTCGTGCTCGTGATCACCCTGGGCTACGTGCTCATCAACTTCGCCGTGGACGTCCTGTACTCGGTCATCAACCCGAAGATCCGCGTCGGAGGCGCCGCATGACCACGATCACCGCTCCCTTCGACCTGGGCTCGAGCCGCGGTCGCATCTGGAAGCAGGTCCGGACGAACCGGCTCGGCATGACGGGCGGCATCATGCTCGCCGTCGTCGTGCTCGCCGGGGTCGCCGCACCGCTCGTCGCACCGCACGACCCCACCGCGACGCACTTCGACCTGCCGTTCCAGGTGCCCTTCACCGTCGGCTTCGGGTTCGGCACCGACGACCTCGGCCGCGACATCCTGTCCCGGACGCTCTACGGCATCCAGGTCTCGCTCGTCGTGGGCGTGCTGTCGGTGCTGCTCGCGGTCGTCGTCGGCACCCCGCTCGGGCTCCTCGCCGGCTACTGGCGCTGGCTCGACGCGATCATCAGCCGGCTCACCGACGTCGCCCTGGCGTTCCCGTTCCTCATCATCGCGGTGGGGCTCGCGGCGATCAGCGGTCCGAGCCTGACGAACGCCGTCATCGCGATCGGCATCTCGCACGTGCCGGCGATGATCCGGATCGTGCGTGGTGAGACCCTGCGGATCACGAGCGCCGACTTCGTGACGAGCGCGAAGACGCTGGACGCCGGCGGCGCCCGGATCATCGCGCAGCACGTCCTGCCGAACTGTGTCTCGGCGATCATCGTGCAGGCCACGGTGATCATGCCGGTCGCGGTCATCGGCGAGGCACTGCTGTCCTTCCTCGGCCTCGGCATCCAGCCGCCCACCCCGAGCCTCGGCATCATGCTCTCGGACGCGCAGCAGTACCTCGGCCAGGCGCCGTGGGCAGCGGTCGTGCCGGGTGTCGCGATCGCCGTGATCTGCCTCGGCTTCAACCTGTTCGGGGACGCCCTCCGCGACGCCCTCGACCCCACCGCCTCCGACCGGAAGTGACCATGAGCACCAACCCCGCCTTCACCACCCCTCCGGCGGAGACCACCCGGCCGGACCTGCAGGGCACCTTCGGCATGGCCGCGTCGACGCACTGGATCGCGACCGCGACGGCGCAGTCGGTCCTGGAGCGCGGCGGCAACGCCTTCGACGGCGCCGTCGCCGGCGCCTTCGTGCTGCACGTCGTCGAACCGCACCTGAACGGACCCGGGGGTGACGTGACCGCCGTCTTCGCCACGGCCTCCGACAAGGCCCCGACCGTCCTGATGGGCCAGGGGCCGGCCCCGGCGGGCGCGACGCCGGAGCACTTCCGCTCCGAGGGCCTCGACCTCGTCCCGGGAGCGGGCGCCCTGGCGGCCGCCGTGCCCGGCGCCGTCGACGCGTGGCTGCTGCTCCTCGCCGAGCACGGCACGTGGGAGCTCGCCGACGTGCTCGCCCCCGCGATCGGGTACGCCCGCGACGGCCACCCCGTCGCACCGCGGGTGGTCGCCACGATCGCGACCGTGCAGGACCTGTTCCGCGACCACTGGCCGTCCTCCGCCGACCGGTGGCTGCCGGGAGGCTCGGTGCCGGTCCCCGGGACGATGGTGCGCAACGAGGCCTACGCCGCGGTCCTGGAACGGCTCGTGCAGGCCGGGTCCGGTGCCACGACGGGAGACGACACCGCGGGTGACGACACCGCAGCCGCGCGCGTCGCGCGCATCGCGGCCGCCCGCACCGAGTGGGCCGAGGGCTCCGTCGCGCAGGCGATCGACGCCTTCGTCCGCGCCCCGCACCGGCACGCGTCCGGGACCGACCACGCCGGCGTCATCCGGGCGAGCGACCTGGCTGCGTTCCGCGCGTCGACCGAGCCCGCGACGACCGCCGAGTTCCGCGGGCACACGATCGCGAAGACCGGACCGTGGGGCCAGGGTCCGGCGCTCCTGCAGACCCTCCGCCTGCTCGACCCGCTCGACGACGAGCGGCTCGACCCGTCCACCGTGCTCGGCGCGCACACGATCGCCGAGGCGCAGAAGCTCGCGCTGGCGGACCGCGAGGCGTACTACGGCGACGGCGACGTCCCGATGGCCGAGCTCCTGTCCGACGCGTACTCAGACGAACGTCGCGCCCTGATCGGCGACCGCGCCTCGCACGAGCTCCGCCCGGGTACGGTCTCGGTGCCGGCCGGTGCGCTGCCGCCACTCCGCGTGACCTACACGCCGGGCGGCGAGCCGATCGCCGGCATCGGCGAGCCGACCGTGCCGGGCGCCCGCGGGGACGCACCGACGCCCGACGCCGTGGCCGTCCCCGCCGAGGACGACGCCGTGCACGAGGACCGTGGCGAGCCGATCGTGATGGCGACCGGCGAGACCCGCGGCGACACGTGCCACATCGACGTCGTCGACCGCTGGGGCAACATCGTCAGCGCGACGCCGTCCGGCGGGTGGCTGCAGTCCTCGCCGACGATCCCCGAGCTGGGGTTCTGCCTCGGCACCCGCATGCAGATGACCTGGCTCGAGGAGGGCACGGCGTCCACGCTGACCCCCGGCGCCCGGCCCCGCACGACCCTCACGCCGACGCTCGTGCTCCGGGACGGCGAGCCCGTCGTGGCGATGGGCAGCCCGGGCGGCGACCAGCAGGACCAGTGGCAGCTGCTGTTCCTGCTCCGCACGATCGTCGGCGGGTGGACCCCGCAGCAGGCGATCGACGCCCCCGCGCTGCACACGACGTCGTTCCCGGGGTCGTTCTGGCCCCGCACCTGGACCCCTGGCGGCCTCGTCGTCGAGGACCGTCTGTGCGACGAGGTCATCACCGGGCTCGAGGAGCTCGGCCACGTCGTCACCCGGGCCGGCGACTGGTCGCTCGGCCGCCTGTCGTGCGTGACGCGCGACCCCGACACCGGCGTCCTGGGCGCCGCCGCCAACCCGCGAGGAGCACAGGGCTATGCCGCAGGACGCTGAGAACGTGACGACGACCACCGGGGCCGCACCGCGCCTTCCGGCCGACACCGGAGCCGACACCCTGCTCTCCGTGCGTGACCTGCGGGTCGCGTTCGGCGACCGCGAGGTGCTGCACGGCGTCGACCTCGACGTCCGCCGCGGCGAGCGCGTCGCGATCGTCGGCCAGTCCGGCTCGGGCAAGTCGACGCTCATCGCGGCGCTGCTGCGGCTGCTGCCGGGTGCCGGGCACATCACCGGCGGCGGGATCCGACTGGGCGACGACGACATCGCCCACGCCGACGAGGCGCTCATGCGACGCGTCCGGGGCGGGCGGATCGGCCTCGTGCCGCAGGACCCGTCGACGAACCTCAACCCGTCGATGCGGGTCGGTGCACAGATCGCCGACGCGCTGCGGGCCGGCGGGCTCCGAGGACGTGCGGCGATCCGGCAGCGGGTCGTGGAACTCATGACCGAAGCCGGCATCCCCGAGGCCTCCCGACGGGCCGACCAGTTCCCGCACGAGTTCTCCGGCGGCATGCGGCAGCGCATCCTGATCGCCGTCGCGCTCGCCCGACAGCCCGAGCTGCTCATCGCCGACGAGCCGACCAGCGCCCTCGACGTGACGGTGCAGCGCCAGATCCTCGACCACCTGCAGACCCTGGTCGACCAGCACGGCACGACGCTGCTGTTCGTGACGCACGACCTCGGGGTCGCGGCCGACCGGACCGACCGCGTCGTCGTGATGCTCGACGGCGACATCGTCGAGCAGGGCGCTCCGGAGGCGATCCTCCGCGACCCGCAGCACGAGTACACGAAGCGCCTCATCGCCGCGGCCCCCGCCCTGTCCGGGGTGGCACCGGAGCCGGTCAGCGCCGGCGAGCCGATCCTCGTCGTGTCCGACCTGGTGAAGGAGTACAAGCTCCGCGGCCGGGGCGCGGGGACGCTGAAGGCCGCCGATGGGGTGTCCTTCGCCGTCCGGCGGGGCACGACCACCGCGGTGGTCGGTGAGTCCGGCTCGGGCAAGACGACCGTGGCGCGGATCGTGCTCGGGCTCGAGACACCGACGTCCGGCACCGCGCTGGTGGACGGCAATTCGATCGGGACCGCGCGTGGTGCCGAGCGGCGGGAGATCCGTCGACGGGTGCAGCCGGTGTTCCAGGACCCGTACGGGTCACTCGATCCGACCTCCACCATCGAGCGGATCATCGACGAGCCCCTGCGGGTGTTCGGCATCGGCGACCGGGCGTCGCGCACCGAGCGGGTCGCGACGCTGCTCGACCAGGTCGCGCTCCCCCGCGAGGTCGCGCAGCTCCGGCCGAACGAGCTGTCCGGCGGGCAGCGGCAGCGCGTCGCGATCGCCCGGGCGCTGGCGCTCGAACCGGAGCTCATCATCCTCGACGAGGCGGTCTCGGCGCTCGACGTGCTCGTGCAGGAGCAGATCCTGGCGCTGCTCGAGGAACTGCAGGACCGACTCGGGCTGAGCTACCTGTTCATCACGCACGACCTCGGGGTGGTCCGACGGATCGCCGACGACGTCGTGGTGATGCGCCGGGGCGAGGTCGTCGAGCGGGGCAGCGTCGCGGCGGTGTTCGACGACCCGCAGGAGCAGTACACGAAGGACCTGCTCGACGCGATCCCGGGTCGGAGCCTCGCCGAGGCGGCTGCGTGACGGACCTGCTCGACGCGATGCGGCATCCTCGGGGGCAAGGCGCTGGCCGGGGCGGCTGCGTGACGCGTCCCCGGGCCGCCGACCGACGCGGTGTGGCACGATCGGCACCGTGCTGAACGGGACGAGCGTCATCGACGCCATCCGCCACGACATCGTCACCGGCGCCCTGCAACCGGGCACCCGGGTGACCGAGGCGTTCCTCGCGGAGCGCCACGGGGTCTCCCGGGTGCCGGTCCGCGAGGCACTCCGGGGGCTCGAGGGCGAGGGCTTCGTCGTCTCGCGACCGAACGTGGGCTCGCGGATCGCCGACATCCCCTTCGACGAGGCCGACGACCTGTTCGCGGTCCGCGAGTCGCTCGAGACCGCCACCGCCCGGCGGGCCGCGACCCGGGCCCGGACGCTCTTCGCGGCCGACGCCCCGCCCGAGGACTGGTGGCGCGTGCGCCGCGAGCTCGGCGTCGTCCTCGACGAGGGGGACGCGGCCGTCGAGCGGGACGAACTCGACCTGCTCGTCGACCTCAACGAGCGCTTCCACCTGCTCGTCGCCGAGCTCTCCGGCAGCTCGACGCTCGCGACCCTGCTCCGCCAGCTCTCGCGGAAGATCGAGTGGCTCTACGCGCTCGACACCTCGTCGCGGGGCAAGCGGCTGTGGCCCGACCACCGGCGCATCCTCGCGGCGATCGATGCCGGGGACGTCGAGGCCGCGGCCGAGCGGATGGCGTGGCACGTGCGCGAGAGCCGCATCGGCTACGCGGCACGCACGTCCCCGGAGCAGGCCGACGCCCTGCGCTCCGCGGGCCCCACCGTCTGAGCAGGCGCCCCCGCCCGCGCTGACACTCAGAGCGTCGGCACGACCACCGCGCGGCCGGACAGCTCCCCGGCCTCGAGCTTCCGGTAGGCCTCGAGCGCGTCGGACAGTGCGAACCGCTCGACGTCGGGCTCGATCTGCCCGGCGCGGTACATCGCGACGACCTCGTGCAGGTCCTCGATCGTGCCCCAGTACGTGTTCGTGATCGTCGACTCGTACGGCGTCGAGAAGAAGTTCCACTCGACCGTGCCGCCGGCGATCCCGACGACCGTGAGTCGCCCGCCGATCGCCATCGAGGCCTTCGCGGTCGCGATCGTCGGCGTCGCCCCGACGAAGTCGAACGCCGCGTCGACGCCCCGACCGCCGGTGAGCTCGCGGATCGCAGCCGCCTGGTCTGGGCCGGCCGGGACGGTCACCGCTCCACGAGCCGCAGCGCGGTCCATCGCGTACTGCTTCGTGTCGGTCGCGATCACGGTCGCACCGGTCAGGGCCGTGAGGATCTGCACGGCGATCTGCCCGAGGCCACCGAGTCCGACCACGAGCGCGTACCGCCCGCCACCCGCCAGGTTCGGCAGCGCGGCCTTGATCGCGTGGTACGGCGTGAGGCCTGCGTCGCTCAGCGGTGCGGCAGCGATCGGGTCGGCGTCCCCGAGCGCCACGAGGTTCCGGGCCGGCACGGACACGTACTCGGCCATGCCCCCGTCCCGACCGAGGCCGATGGCGGCGTAGGGGTTGGTCGCAGCGTTCTCGCAGTAGGTGTCCTGGCCCTTCGAGCAGTACGAGCAGTGCCCGCAGCCGACCGGTCCGTAGACGAGGTACGCGTCGCCCTCCGTGAAGCCGGTCACGCCGTCGCCGACGGACTCCACCCATCCCGAGTTCTCGTGACCGAGCACGAAGCCCGGCGCCTGTGCACCCGGCTGTCCTTCCCGGAACTCGCGGTAGACCGCGACGTCGGAGTGACACGCCCCGGCGCCGGCGACCCTGAGGAGCACCTCCCCCGGTCCCGGTTCGGGCTTCTCGACCTCGGTCAGGACGGGGAACGTCTGGTACTGCTCGAACACGACGGCGTGCATGGGGGTCCTCCTTCGACCCGCTCAGACTACGCCTGTCGTTCAGCGCGACAAGCGTCGCTCACACCACTCGAACCGTTCTCGTGCCGGTCGAGCGCGGAGCGGCCACCCTCCCTGCGTACTCACCGAGAGCCGGTTGCGAGAACGGTCGTTCTCCGGTTGACTGGCGACGGTCCTGAACAGGGCCTCCCCCAACGAAAGGAGCGGGTATGCCCACGCGCACCGCACGCACCGCCTGGCACGGCGGCCTCAACGACGGTTCCGGCCAGGTCGAGCTGTCGAGCTCGAAGGTCGGCACCTACGACGTCTCCTTCCCGAAGCGCGCCGCGGACGAGGCCGGTGGCACCACCAGCCCCGAGGAGCTCATCGCCGCGGCCCACTCGGCCTGCTACGCGATGCAGTTCTCGGCCATCCTCGGCGAGGCCGGCGGCACCGTCGAGGCGCTCGACGTCAAGGCCGACGTCTCGCTCGGCCCGGACAGCGCGGGCGGCTTCAAGCTCACCGGCATCACCCTCACCGTCAACGGCGAGGTCTCCGGCATCGACGAGGCCGCCTTCCTCAAGGCCGCCGACGAGGCCAAAGCGACCTGCCCGGTCTCCAAGGCGCTCACCGGTGTCGACATCGAGCTCAAGGCGACCTTCGAGCAGTAGTCGTCACGTCCCACGGGACGTCACCACCTGACGGACGGGAGGCGCGGTGCCAGCTGGCACCGCGCCTCCCGTCCGTCCGTCGGTCGGTCGCGTCCAGCCGACGTCCGGACTCGGGCGTGCACGGCTGGCACCATTGACGGATGGCCGAGCAGTTCCTCCCCGGCGTCCCGCGGCCCGGGCGTCCACCCCGGCCGCGCGTCCGCAACCTCGCACAGCACGACATCCGGGACGCCCGAGCCCGGCTGCGCGGCACGATCTACGAGGACGTCACCCCCGACACCCGCCCGCGTGAGCAGTACTCGCCCGTGCAGATCGTCGACTTCTGCCTCGACCTGGCAGAGGTCATGCTCGCCTCGGGCGCGGACACCCGCAGCGTCGAGACCGCCGTCGTCGCGGTGTCCACGAAGTGGAACCTGGCGCCGCTCGACCTCGACTTCTCCGGCAGCTCGGTGACGATCCAGTACGCCCCCTCCGACCACCCGCCGCTCGTCAAGGTTCGGACCGTGCAGTCGGACGGCTCCGACCTCGATCGGCTCGCGCGGGCGAACCAGATCGTCGACGACCTGGTGCACGGCGAACGCGACATGACGAGCGCGGTGAACGCCCTCGTGGCGGTGCTGCGCCTGCCGAGCCGGTGGCCGTCGTGGCTCGCCGACGTCGGACTCTCGGTGCTCGGTACCTCGATCGCGATGCAGGCCGGTGGAGGCTGGCGGGCCGGCGTCGGCGCCTTCGTGCTCATGCTCGGGATCATCCTGTCCGGTCGCTGGCTGACCGGTCGGGGGTTCCCGCAGTTCTTCGTCTCGGGGGCCCAGGCTGCGGTCGCCTCGGCGATCGGCACGCTGGCGATCTGGGCCGACGTGCTCACGGCGACCGGTGCGGCCACGATGGTCGCCGCGCTCGTCGTCCTGCTGCTGCCGCACGTGTCGCTCGTCACCTGGGCGCAGGACGCGATCTCCGGCTTCCGGGCGATGGCCGTGGCACGGGCGTTCTACATCGTGCTCGTGATCGCCGCGATCGTCGTCGGGGTGCCGGCGGGCATCGCGGTGCTGCAGTGGCTCCGGATCGAGGTCGACCCCTCCGGCATCGTCCTGCAGCCACTGCCGCTCTGGGCGTCCCTGTCGCTCACGGTCGTGTCGGCTGCGGCGAACTGCTTCGTGCAACAGGCCAGCGCCCGGGTGATCCCGGTGGCGGTGGTGTTCTCGGTCGCCGCTGGAGCGTTCCTCTGGGAGCTCCGGCACCTCGGGATGCCGCTGCTCGGGGCGACATTCATCGCCTCGGTGCTGCTCGGCGTGCTGTCCACCATTGCGGCAGCGCGGATGCGCACGGCGGTCGCGGCGATCGCGGTGCCGGCGTTCTGCGGTGCGCTGCTGCCCGGTGTCGCGGTGTCGAACGCGCTGCTCAACTTCATGTCCGGGTCCTCCGGTGCCGCGCTCGACTTCGTGGCGGCCGTCTCGGTTGCGCTCGGCATCGGAGCGGGCCTGGTGCTCGGCGGCCTCGTGGCGACCCCGGGCGCGCGGCGGGCCCTGCGGCGTGCACGCCGGGTCACGGTGCACTCGGTCCACAACGACACGACCGCGATCCCCGTGCTGCGGGACACCGGGTACGACCCGGGCAACGGCTCGGTCCCGCGGGGACACCGCCCGCGCTGAGCCCGCTGGGACGTCGGCCGTGCGCTCGCCGCGTGTGCTCCGGCCGGTCCATTCACGCCGGTCCGTTCCGCGAAAGCGACAGTGCACGACCGATCGTCGGACGTGCACTGTCGCTTTCGCGGGACTCTCGCGGGCTCGGTCGCCGCGCGAGCGCGCGATCAGCCCTTGTCGGAGACGGCCTTCGTCACCGCGGTGGGCGCGTCGTAGTCGCCGTCCGGGATGCCCTTGAGCGCCTCGAGGACGTCACCGGGGGCGTCCTCCTTCTCGGCGGTCGCCACGATGTCGTCCTTCGAGGCCGGGTAGTCGATGCCGCTGAGGTACTTCTGGACCTGGATCGGGTTCGGTGCTGCCATGTCGGTTCCTTCCGTCGGAGCCTCCACGACTACGCCGGGGCTGCTCCGGGCCGACTCGGCGGACGCGCCTGGCGGCCAGGCGTCAGATCTCCCAGCTGCCGCCGTCGCTCCACTGCGAGAACCGCTGCGCGGCCTGCGGCTCGTAGCGTTCCATCCACCCGCGCTCGAGGCGCGCGACGGCCCGGTCGAACGCCGGCACGAGGTCGAGGTCCGGGCGCAGCATCGCCTGCAGCTGGAGCCCCTCGTAGAGTGCGATGAGCTGCTCAGCGCCGCGTCGCGGTTCCATCGTGTGCGGCGCACGGCCGACGGCGATGTCGTGCTCGAGCCCGCGCCGGATCTGCGAGAAGAACAGCTGGTAGCGCGACCGCAGGTAGGTGGACATCGGGTGCTCGGGGTTGCCCGCGACGGAGAGGAGCGCGACGAGCAGCCGCATGAGCGCGGGGTCCTCGGCGTTCGAGGCGACGATCGCGCGCAGCAGGTCGACCGTGGGGCCGTCGCCGACCTCGTGCGCGACCTCCTCGAGACGAGCGCCGTTCCACCGGTCGACCGCGGCGAGCACGAGGCCGTCCCAGGACGGGAAGTGCTGACGGAGTTCCTCGGTCGTGATGCCCATCCGGTCGGCGACCATGCCGACGTGGGCCTCGTGGAACGGGACGTCACGGAGGAGGTCGACGGTCGCGCCGACGATGGTGATCCGCAGGTGCAGGGTGGCGGCCGCGGCGGCTGCCGCCTGCGTGTCCGCGCTGGTGTGTTCGAGCATCGTGCCCTCCGTCGTGCGGCGGACGTCCTGTCCGCACCCCTGATCCAACCGCAGTGTCGGGGGACACGACATCCCCGGTCCGGGTGTCGGCATGTCGGGGGACAAGTGTCCGACCCCAGCGCGGCCCGGGCGTTCCGTGGGACCATGCCGGGATGGACCCGCAGGACCCCGTCGCACAGGGACTCGCCACCATGGCATCGGCCGGTTTCGAGTTCGGCGGCGACGACGAACAGGTCGCACACGACGTCCGGACGATGTGGGAGCAGCTCGGCTCCCCCGTCGGCGCCTTCGATGCGGCGGCGCGGGCGATCGCGCGCCTGCCGCAGCGGCCCGAGGTCCCGATCGCCGACCAGGCCCGTCGCCGGGCGTTCGAACGCGCGATCGGGATCAACCCGGTCGAGGTCGAGCTGACCGCCGCGATGTCGGCACGGGAGCTGCTTGAGCGGATGGCGCGGTCCGTCGCCTGCTGACAGGTGGCGACGCACCCGACTGCAGACGGGAGGCGCGGTGCCAGCCGGCACCGTCCGCCCTCGCAGGCTCGGTGGGCGCGCCCCGCACAACGCTCCGCGTTGCCGCCGAGCGGGGCGCGCCCGTCCGTGACCCCTCGCGTCTACGGCGTCGGCATGCCGCCGTCGACGTGGAGCGTCTCGCCGACCACGTAGGACGACTCGCCGCTCGCCAGGAAGACGAACGCCGGCGCGAGCTCGGCGGGCTGGCCCCAGCGGCCGAGGTAGGTCTGCTCGCCCGCAGAGGGCAGCGCCTCCGGCGGCTGGCCACCGGCCGGCTGCAGCGGGGTCCAGATCGGCCCGGGAGCGACGGCGTTGACGCGGATGCCCTTCGGCGCGAGCTGCGCGGCGAGGCCCTTCGCCATGTTGTTCACGGTCGCCTTCGTGGCGGCGTAGTGCACGAGGTGCGGCGACGGCGCGTAGGCCTGGATCGACGTGGTGTTGATGATCGTCGAGCCCGGCTGCAGGTGCGGGACAGCCGCCTTGGTGATGCGGAACGTCGCGTAGGCGTTCGTCTTGAAGGTCTCGTCGAACTCCTCGTCCGAAATCTTCGTGATGTCGTCCACGTTCTGCTGCTTGCCGGCGTTGTTGACCAGGATGTCGAGTCCGCCGAGGCCGTCGACGGCCGTCTGGACGAGCTCCTCGCAGAACGCCAGGTCCTTGATGTCACCGGGGATGGCGACGGCCTTCCGACCGGCCGCCTCGATGAGCCCGACGATGCGGTCGGCGTCCTCCTGCTCCTCGGGCAGGTACACGATGGCGACGTCGGCACCCTCGCGGGCGTAGGCGATGGCGACCGCCGCGCCGATGCCCGAGTCACCGCCGGTGACGAGCGCCTTGCGACCCTCCAGGCGGCCCGAGCCGCGGTAGGTGTCCTCGCCGTGGTCAGCGGGGACGTTCTTCGCCATCTCCTCGTCGGTGCCGGCGCCCTGCAGGTACTGCTCGTCCGGCTTCTTGTCCGCGTACATCGCGGTGGGGTCCTGCATCGAGTACTGGTCCAGCCCCGAGTGTCCGGGCCCCGTCTGGTCGTTCTGCTGCTCCGTCATGGCCTGGACGGTACGCACCCAGACACGCTCGTCCGTCCAGCGAGGTGTCCCCCGTGGGGCTCTTCGTGACACATCCCCAAGATCACGAACACGTGACGAGCGGGCTGCGATTCGGTAACACCTGTCGTCCTGTCCGGGTGCTCGTCGTACGGTCGACTGGTGACTCCCCGTACCCTGCTCGCGCTCGGCGCTGCTGCGCTCGCCTTCGCGGCCGGCACGGTCGGGTCCGACGTCACGGCTCCCGGGGGTGCGGCACCGGCCGCGGCTGCCGAGGACCGCAGCGACGTCACCAGCTCGGCGCAGCCGCTGGTGCGGGTCACCGACCGCGAACTCCGCCGGGTCGACACCGTCGAGCTCGATGCCGAGTCCCTGGTCCTCCGTCACGGCGACGCCATCGTCGCGGACGTCCCGATGCGCGATGCCAGGTCGACCGTCTCGCTGCTCAACCGCCTGCTCGGCACCCCGTCGCGCACGCAGACCGCGGTCGGCGACGGCGGTGCGTGCTTCCCGGCGGGGACCACCTACACCTGGGGCGGCGCGGTCCGCGTCGCGGCGCTCGACACCCCGTCCTCGGTGGGCAACGCGGTCGAGATCCGTGTCCTGCGGGACTCGGTCCGGAGCCGCGCCGGCGACCGCGTCGAGCTCACCGGGCCGGACGGCGTGCAGGTCGGCGACGACGTGTCCGACGAACTCGACGCGGCCCCTCGTGCCGACAAGGTCTCGTTCGGGTCCGGGGACTCGCAGGCGTGGCAGCTGCTGCTCGAGGCCGGCTGGGTACCGGACGAGGACGGCGCGACGCCGGACGGCCCGCGTGCCGAGTACGGCGACGGCTCGTCGCAGGCGGACGACCAGGCCGACGGCCAGGCCGACGATCAGGGCACGAAGGACGAGCAGGGCGCGGACGACGAGCAGGGCACGAACGGCGTCTCGGCGCTGACGAACGACACCGAGGTCACGGTCATCGGCTCCCCGATGCCGGTCCACGCACGACGCTCCTGCTGACGCGACCCGCTCGCAGCGGGTGCCCGGGCACGATCCCGGCCGATCAGCCCACGCGAAGGGTCGCCACGACCGGGAAGTGGTCGCTCGCCGCCCAGGTCTCGGGGCCGTCGTGGTCCATCACCACGCGCTCGGCCGTGACCTGGCCGCGGGTCAGCACCCAGTCGATCCGCTCGCCCGAGTCCACTGGCTCCTGCCAGCCGTTGAAGGACGCCGTACGGTCGGCCGGGTCCCCGGCATCGCTCCAGGCGTCCCGGTAGCCGGCGTCGGCGAAGACCCGGGTCGCCGGACCCGCACCCCACGGCTCGTTGCAGTCGCCCGCGAACACGACCGGACCCCCGACCGGTGCGAGCCGCTCGACGACCAGGGCCGCACTGCGGCGACGGACTTCGTCCCCGTGCTCGTTCTCCTCGTGGTCGAAGTGCGCGGTGAGCAGCGTGAAGGCTGCGCCCTCGGCGTCGAGGAACCGGGCGTGGTTGGCGACGCGCGGGTACAGGCTCCCCCAGGTGTTCGACACCGGTTCATCCGGGGTGTCCGAGAACCAGAACGTCCCGACGTCGACGGGACGGAGCCGATCACGGCGGAAGAAGACCGCGGCGTGCTCCCCCGCGGTTCCGCCCTCGCGGCCCTGGCCCACCGCGTCGTGGTCCGGCAGCCCCTCGCGCAGCGCGTCCATCTGGTGGTCGAACGCCTCCTGCACGCACAGGACGTCCGGGTCGTGCCGACGGATGACGTCGAGCACCAGCGGCAGTCGCGCCGGCCAGTCGTGCCGCGGGTCCGGGTTCTTCACGTTGTAGGTCATCAGGGTGATCGGACGTGCGACGTGGCTCACCGGTCGAACCTACCGACCGGCGACCCCCGACCGCCCCAGGATCCGGCGCAACGCCAGGACGCCGTCCCGCGCCCGGGTCTTCGCCGTACCGACGGGGACGCCGAGGCGCTCGGCGAGCTCGGGGCCGCTCAGCTCCGCGAGGTGCCGGAGCACGACCGCCTCACGTTGCCGCGCGGGCAGGGCCGCGACCGCCCGCCGCAGCGACTCGCGCTCGAGCACGCCCTCGGCCCGCTCGACGGATGCGTGGTCGACGGCGTCGGCGTACCGGGCTCCGACGCGGGCGTCCCGCTGCCGGTCCGCCTCGGCCTTCCGGACACGGTCGATCGCCCGCCGCTGCGCGATCATCCGGATCCAGGACACCGGTGGGTGGCGGGGGTCGTAGCGGTCGGCGATGCGCCAGAGCTCGAGGAGGACGTCCTGCACGACCTCCTCCGACTGCCACCGGTCGACGACGTGGTGCCGGACCCAGTGTTCGACCAGCGGGCGGAACCGGTCGTGGAGTCTGGTGAACGCCACACGGTCCCCCGCGGCGACGTCGAGCAGCAGCTGTCGTTCCTCATCGCGGCGGTGGAGCAGGTCATCGTGCACCGTGACATTCCACATGCCGGTCCTGACGATCGGCAACTCCGACGCCCGGCTGTCGAGGGATCGGCAGCCCACTGTCGGCCGTCTGTCAGTTGATGCAGACGCCTTCCTGGCCGTAGTTCTTCACGTCCGTCGAACTCGGCGCGGGCTCCGGCTCCGTCGGCTGCGACGCCTCGGCCGAGGGCGACTCCTCGGCCGGGGCCGGGGCGGCGTCGCCGGGCGTGGCCGGTGCGGTGACGGTGACACCGTCGGACCCGAGGACGAGCGTGACGCCGGTGACCGAGGCGGACCGCACCGCGACCGCTCCGGGCACCACCGCCGCGACGGCCTTGGCCTGCGCCTCCTGTCCGGCGGGGTACTGCACCTGGGTCTTCTGCGTCGTGTCGGACGAACCGGGCGTCCCGACCTGGAACCCGCGCGCGGTCAGGTTCGCGGTGGCGGTCGCGGCGGCGCCCGAGACCCCGCTGCCGTTGAGCACGGTCACGGTCGTCGCTGCGGGCTCGGCGGCCGTCGCCTTCGTGTACTCCTCCGGCTCGCCCACCAGGCCCTGCACGAAGGTGGGGAGTCCGACGGTGTCGACCTCGACGATGGAGAGCGGGCCCGACCTCGTCGAGATGGTCGGGGTGCCGAGCGTCGGGATCGTCGCCGACTGGATGTTGCCGGGCCGCAGGTTCCGCATCTGCGTCGCGAGGGAGACCAGGTCGGTGTCCGTCTGAATGGAGCCGCCGACGGCGCTGAGGATGTTGTTCATCTTGATCGGGTTGAGCAGGGTGCCGGCGGAGAGCACCTTGCGCGCCTCCTGCGACAGGAAGTACTGCTGACGCACGTTGCGGTCGAGGTCGCCGTTCGGCAGCCCGTGCCGCTGGCGGACGAAGGACAGTGCCTGCTTGGCGTCCAGCTCCGAGGTGCCCGCCGGCAGGTCGACGCCGGAGTAGGGGTCCTTCACCGGGTTGTTCAGGCAGACCTCGACCGGCCCGAGCTCCTTGACCACCTGGTAGAAGCCCAGCAGCGACACCCGGACGTAGTGGTCGATCGTCAGACCGCTGAGGTCCTGGATCGTCTGGATGAGCAGCTTCGCGCCGCCGGTGTCGCCACCGCCGTTGAGCGTGCCGTAGTAGAACGCGCTGTTGAGCTTGCCCTTGCCGACGCCGGGGATCGAGACGTAGGAGTCACGCGGGAACGAGATCATCGTCGCCTGGGTCCCGTCGGCGTTGATGTGCAGGACGATCATCGTGTCGGTGTTCGTCGCACCACCGTCGGACTCGGTGCTCAGCTCCGCCATCTCCTCCGGCGTAGCGTTGTCCGGGCGGTGGTCGTCACCGACGAGCAGGATGTTCTGCGCCTGACCGTCCACGTCGTCAGCGTCGTCCTTCGACCGCGGGCTGATCGCATCGATCTTCGTCACGCCGTTGTTCAGGCTCGTGTACGCGAACGCGACGTAGCCGCCGGTCAGCGCGAGACCCATGGCGAGCACACCGGCTATCGCCGGCAGGACCACCCCGCCTCCGCGCTTCTGGCGCCCGTGGCGCGGCGGCACGTGGCCGCGGCGGGCACGGCGCGTCGTCTGCTCGGGTTCGATGCTCACCCGGAAACCATAACGGCACAGCGCGGATCGGACAGGGAGATCCCTGGGGGTTCCTGGTCGACGCTGTACGTGCGGGACCAGCCCGGCCCGCGGGATCCGCTCAGTCGCGCGTCGGCAGGAGGTGGATCGCCTCCATCGCGAGCTCGGCGGCGATGGGCTCGCCCGCGGCCACCGCGTCGCGGAGCTTCACGAGCTCGGGGCGCACCACGTCGGTGGGGACGAGCTCGGCGAGCTCGGGGACCCGGAGCCGGAACGCGAGGCCGTCCGTGGTCGAGCGGCACAGCTGGGCGAGCGAGGCGTTGCCGCAGGCGTCGGCCCACAGCGAGTAGATGTCCGCACCCTCTCGTGCGACCTCGGCCTGCCGATCGGCGTCGAGGCGCGCCAGGACGTCGTCGATCACGCCGAGGACCCGCTTGCGCTCGGCGTCCGAGAACCGCGGGACGGCCAGCCGGACGACCCCGCCGTAGATGACGCCGAGCGTTCGGTACGCGTCGAGCAGTTCGTCCTTGGTCGGAGCGGCGACGCGCGTGTAGCGGTTCGGCGCCATCTCGATCAGTCCGGCTCGGGCGAGTTCCGCCAGTGCCTCGCGGATCGGGGTCCGGGAGACGCCGAGCCACGCGATGAGGTCGTCGTCGTTCAGCCGTTCGCCCGGCTCGAGCGTGCCGTCCATGATCGCGTCGCGGATCTTGTCCTGCACGGTGTCACGGAGCAGCTT
The DNA here is from genome assembly GCF_005490985.1 of Curtobacterium sp. SGAir0471. Taxonomy (NCBI): domain Bacteria; kingdom Bacillati; phylum Actinomycetota; class Actinomycetes; order Micrococcales; family Microbacteriaceae; genus Curtobacterium; species Curtobacterium sp. SGAir0471. Next base: position 219,174 of record NZ_CP027869.1, on the reverse strand, counting down.
GCGCTCGGCGGCCGGCTGCGTGGAGGGGACTGGCATGCCACCAGCGTGTCACATGTGACGGGCTGCGCGCGAGAGGCGCGACGGCCACCATGCGCGACGCCCCAGGTCGATCACGAGCGCCGGCACGAGCAGGGAACGGACCACCACGGTGTCGAGCAGCACGCCGAACGCCACCACGAAGGCGATCTGCGCCAGGAACAGGATCGGGATCACGCCGAGCGCCGCAAAGGTCGCCGCAAGGACGATGCCCGCCGAGGTGATCACGCCACCGGTGGCGGCGAGCCCGCGGAGCACCCCTTCCCGTGGCCCGTGCCGTAACGACTCCTCGCGCACACGGGTCATGAGGAAGATGTTGTAGTCGACCCCGAGCGCCACGAGGAACACGAACGCGTACAGCGGTACGGACGGGTCGGCCCCGGGGAACCGGAGGACGTGGTCGAACACCAGCGCGCCGACACCGAGCGCGGCCGCGAAGGACACGACGACGCTGCCGATGAGCACGAGCGGGGCCACCACGCTGCGCAGCAGCAGCACGAGGATCAGCAGGATCACGGCCAGCACCACGGGGATGATCACCGTCCGGTCCCGGATCCCGGTGTCGTTCGTGTCGACGGCGGTGGCGGTGACCCCGCCGACGACCGCGTCGGGGTCGACCCGCTCGACGGCGACCCGCAGGTCCCGGACGGTCCGCTCGGCGGCGGCGGAGTCGGCGGGGTCGGCGAGGGTTGCCTCGAGCAGGACGTCCCCGCGCGACACGGTCGGCTCCGCCGTGCCCGCGGCGCTCCCGTCGGCGGCTCCCGCTCCGACGGGGACCGTGCCCGACGGCGAGTCGGTCGATGCCGCCACCACGCCGTCGACCCCGCGGACCGAGCGGACGGCGTCGACGAGGGCGTCCAGGTCCCGCTCGGCGCCGATCACCTGCGCCGGGCTGCCGGACCCGCCGGGGAAGTGGTCGGCGAGCACGCGCTGACCGTCCCGGGCCTGGGACGCACCGATCACCAGGTCGCTCTGCGGCACGCCGTCGGCCCGGAGCCCGACCAGTCCGCTGCCCATCGCCAGGAGCGCCACCGTGCAGACGATCCACACCGTCCGGGACCGTCGCGCGACGAGCCGTCCGACCCGTGCCCACAGTCCGGTCGCGTCCGGACCGGTCGTCGGGCGACCGCCGGAGCCGAACGTCGGTCGCAGCGGCCAGAACGCCGCTCGTCGGAACGCCAGCAGCAGGGCGGGGAGCAGGGTGAGGGCGGCGAGCAGGCTGAACGCGATCCCGATCGCCGCGACCGGGCCGAGCGCCTTGTTCGAGTTCAGGTCGGACAGGAGCAGGCAGAGCACGCCGACGATGACGGTGCCACCCGAGGCGACGATCGGCTCGAACGCCCCGCGGAGTGCAGCGCGCGTGGCCTCCCAGCCGGTGCGGTGCTCGCGGAGCGCCTCGCGGTAGCGCGCCGTGTAGAGGAGCGCGTAGTCGGTCGCGGCCCCGATCACCAGGATCGACAGGATGCCCTGCACCTGCCCGTTGACGGTCACCACGCCGGCCTTCGCCAGCGCGTACACGACGAGGATCGAGGCACACAGTGCGAACGTCGCCGTGCCGAGCACCAGGAACGGCAGCAGCGGCGAACGGTAGACCACGACCAGGATGACGAACACCGCGGCCAGCGCCACCCCGAGCAGCAGGCCGTCGATGCCCGCGAACGCCGCGGTCAGGTCGGCCGTGAAGCCCGCCGGTCCGGTGACGTACCCCGCGACGCCGGCGGGCAGCGCGTCGTCCACCGTGGTCCGGATCGCCGTGACCGCGTCCCCGGTGTCCGCACCCTCGGTCAGCGTCGCGACGATCTCGGCCGCGTCGCCGTCCTCGCTCGGGATCACCGGGCTCGTGCCCTGGACGTCGTCCCGTGCACCGAGGTCCTCGGCGATCCGGTCGGCCGCCGCGAGGTCGTCGCGCGTCAGACCACCGTCGCGCTCGAGCACGACGATCGCCGGCGCCCCGGACGCCTGTCGGAACTCCGCGGCGCGCTCCTGCACCCGCGTCGCGTCCGCCGACGCCGGCAGGAAGGACGTCTGGTCGTTCGTGGCGACCTCGGAGATCTTCCCGAAGACGGGACCGCCGATCCCGGCCACGACGAGCCAGGCGAGGATGACGAGGGCGGGCAGGACGACGCGGAGGGACCGGGGCACGTCGGCGAGCGTACACCGATCGTCAGCATGCTGACTATCCTGCCGCGAGCGGCTCGCCTCGGCGTCGCGCCCGTAGACTCCCCACCATGCACGAACCCGCGGAGCAGTGGCCCCTCGGACGCCTGCTCTCCGCCGCCGCGCGTGCCGTCGAACGCGAGTGGGACGAACGACTCCGGGCGGTCGGCTTGACGCACGCAGCCCTCGTCGCGATCGACATCCTGCTCCGGACCGGCCCGACGGGCGCCGACACCCTCGCCAGGACCGCGCGCGTCCAGCCGCAGACCATGTCGCGGACGCTCGAGCGCGCCGAGCGGGACGGCCTGGTCGAGCGGACGTCGCACCCGGAGGACCGTCGGCGACGCGTGGTGACCGTCACCGACGAGGGTCGTCGCGCGTGGGAGACCGCGCAGCACATCGAGCGTGAGGTCCTGCCCGAGGACGTCGAGCTCCGACAGCGCCTCACCGACGTCCTTCGGCGATCGTGACATTGAAATACCACATGCAGTAGACTCCTCGGGTCGGCGCAGGGCCGACCCGATCCGCAGGAGTCCCGATGTCCGAGCGACGTGCCGCACGAGCTGCGGCGGAAGCAGCAGCAGCCGGAGCGCGGGCCGCCGCGAAGGCAGCAGCGGCCGAAGCGCGAGCAGCGGCGAAGCACTCTCGGGTGTCGGCCCGCAGGAAGCGCCCGGTGCTCGTCGCGCTGCTCGCCACGCTCGGCGCCCTGGCCGGTGTCGCCACCGTGCTCGCGGTCGTCGCGGCGGCCTTCCTCGGCGGCCTGGCCCGGAGCTTCGACACCCACACCGAGGCGATCCCCGAACCGTTCCCCGTCGGCGACCGACCTGCGCCGTCGAGCGGGGCCGAGAACATCCTGCTCATCGGGTCGGACTCCCGCTCCGGCCTCGACCCCGACGGCGACCACGCTGCGGGGGGACGGTCGGACACGCTGATGCTCGCCCACGTCCCGGCCGACCGCCGGCACGTCTACCTCATGTCGATCATGCGCGACTCGTGGGTCGACATCCCGGGCCACGGCCGGGCGAAGATCAACGCCGCGTACTCGTGGGGCGGTGTCCCGCTCACGGTGCAGACGGTGGAGCAGCTGCTCGACGTGCGGATCGACCACGTCGCCGAGATCGACCTCGCCGGGTTCGCGGGCATGACGGACGCGCTGGGCGGGGTGACGGTGCAGTCCCCGCAGGACTTCACCGCACGTGGCCACCACTTCACCCGCGGCGCGAACCGGCTCGACGGCGAACAGGCCCTGGCGTTCGTGCGGGAGCGGTACGCCTTCGCCGACGCCGACCACACCCGCGTGCGGAACCAGCAGGCGTTCCTGCGCGGGGTGTTCGACCAGGTCGTCTCCCGCGGCACCCTGACGAATCCGGGCCGACTGCAGGAGTTCGTCACCGCGACCAGTGAGCACCTCGCGGTCGACCCCGGCCTCGACGCCGCGACGATCGCCCGCCTCGGGTGGTCGCTGCGCGGGGTCCGGCCGGACGACCTCGTGACGTTCACGATGCCGACCGCGGGCGGTGGCACCACCGCGGACGGGCAGTCCTTCGTCCGGCTCGACGAGCACGACCGTTCGGCGATCTCCGCAGCACTGCGATCGGACGACCTGCAGCGCTGGCTCGACACCCGACCGCGCTAGACGCGCTCCAGGGGACAGGAGACACGAGGCACGCGACACGAGACCCCCGTGGCACGTGTGCCACGGGGGTCCCGTCGGATCGGGAGGTCGATCAGGCGGGGAGCTGGAGCTCCTGGCCGGCGTAGATCAGGTTCGCGTCGTCGATGGTCGACGTGTTCGCGGCCCAGAGCTTCATGTAGCCGCCGTCGATGTTCAGCTTCGTCGCGATCTGGTCGAGCGTGTCGCCCGACTGGATCGTGTACGTCTTGCCGCTGGTCGGCACGGCTGCCGGCTTGCTCGACACGGCAGCCTTCGGGGCGGCCGGCGTGGTCGCCTTCGGAGCCGCCTGCGTGGTCGCCTTCGGCGCGGACGGCGTGGTCGCCTTCGGCGCGGCCTGCTGCTGCGGTGCGGCCGGGGCCGCGGCCTGCGGTGCGGCACCGGTCGTCCCGCTCAGACCGAGCTTCGCGGAGCAGGCCGGCCATGCGCCCCAACCCTGCGACGCGAGGACGCGCTCCGCGACGGCGATCTGGGCCTCGCGGCTCGCGGAGGCCGGGTTGCCGGTGCCGCCGTGCGCCTGCCAGGTGCCGAGGTTGAACTGCAGGCCACCGTAGTAGCCGTTGCCGGTGTTGATGGCCCAGTTGCCGCCGGACTCGCACTGCGCGAGGGCGTCCCAGGTCGAGCCGGACGCTGCGTTCGCGGGCGCTGCCGCGAGGCCGACACCGGTCGCGGCGATGCCGGCGAACGCCAGGCCACCGACGATGGTGCGGGTACGGGAAAGCTTCTTCATGGTTGATCGCTCCACCGGGACCACGGACCCGAGGCCCGCCTGAGCGGACCCGGTCGCCACTGCCCGCCCCGACCGATCGCGGTCGTGTCGTGGGGTGCGCCGCCGGGGGCAGTGGTCTCGTGCCGGTGGCGCTGGTCGGCAACCATAGGAAATCCGTGACTGTTATCAAACCGAGACAATGGGTTCTACCCGTGAGTGGTATGTCCCCCACCGGCTTTCCTGAGTGCCCCGATCACCATGGGCGCGCAGATCGGTCTGTACCCGGGTACGTCACCTTGGCAGTTTCCTGGCAATGCTGCGGCCGGGAGGCCCGTGGCGGCCTGGCCGCGAGCCTCCCGACCGCCGCCTGGTCGCGTCCTGGTCAGCGCCTGGACAGCAGCGTCACGGCCTCCAGGTGACCGGTCTGCGGGAACATGTCCAGTACGCGCGCCCGCCGCAAGCGGAGCGACGGCATGCGCGCGAGGTCCTTCGCGAGGGTGACCGGGTTGCAGCTCGAGTACACGACGTGGTCGACGTCGGACTCCTCGAGCCAGGTCGCGAGCGTCTCGCCGATGCCCCGGCGGGGCGGGTTCACGACGACCAGCTCGGGCAGCGCGTCCGGCCGCGCACGGAGGGCGTGCTCGGTCGCGTCGTCGGCGGCGAAGCGGAGGTCGGTCAGCCCGGCCTCCCGCGCGGACTGCTTCGCGGACCGGATGGCCTCGCGACTGGTCTCGATCCCCGTCACGGCACGACCGGGGCGCGCGGCGTGCAGGGCGAAGCCGCCGACCCCGCAGTACAGGTCCCACATCGAGGCCGGTGCGACCTCGTCGATCCACGCCGCGGCCTGGTCGTACAGCTGGGTCGCGACGCTCGTGTTCGTCTGGAAGAAGCTCTGCGGCCGGAGGTGCATCGTGACGCGGTCGAAGCGCATGGGCAGCGTCTCCTGCTCGGTCAGCACGACCTCGCGCTCGCCCTCCGTCACCGCCTTGTGCTCCGGCAGCAGGTTCGCGGTGACCACGCCCGCCTCGGGCAGCACCCGTCGCAGGTGGTCGAGGTGCTCCCGCAGCCGGGGCAGTTGTCCCTCGGATCGCAGCACGAAGCGCACCATGAGCTCGCCGTCCGGGGACTCGGTCACGAGCACGAACTTCAGCTCGCCCCGACGGGCCGCGACGTCGTACGGGATCAACCCGGCGTCGGCGATGAAGTCCGCCAGGACCGGGAGCGCCCGCTGGATGCCCGGCGTGCAGATGCCGCAGTGCCGCAGGTCGACGCCGCGCTGCCGGTGGTCGAGGATCCCCACCGTGGGACGCTGCACGGTGCCGCCGACCACCATCTTCGCCTTGTTCCGGTAGCCGGACTCCGGGCTGGTGATCGCGGGCAGCCACTCCACGGCGCCGGCACCACCCGCGGCCTCGACGGCGTCGTGCAGGAGTTCGCGTGTGCGGATCTCCTTGTCGAGCACCTGGTCGCCGTAGGGCTGGCCCATGAGCGTGCACGACCGGCACACCCCCCGGTCGAAGTAGTCGCACTGCATGGCCGGCTCAGGATACGGCAGCGGCGTCCCGGGTCGTGGTCGCGATGCGGTACAGCGAGGTCGTCGCGGTGACGAACAGGGTCGTGCCGTCGTCACCGCCGAAGCAGAGGTTCGAGACGACCTCCGGCACGGGGACGTCGCCGGTGCGGGTGCCGTCGGGCGCGAACACCGTCACACCCCGGTGCGTCGAGGACCACACGTTGCCGTCGGCGTCGACGCGGATGCCGTCCGGGACGCCCTCGCCCTCGTCGAGCCGGACGAACACGCGGCCGTTCTTCACCCGTGTCCCGTCGACGTCGTACGCGCGGACGACCGGGTCCTGCGCCGACGAACTCGCCACGTACAGCGTCCGTCCGTCGGGCGAGAAGGCGAGGCCGTTCGGCTCGTCGACGTCGAGCACCACGGGACGCAGGTCCGCTCCGTGCGGCCCGCACCGGAACACCCAGTGGTCGCCGTACTCCCGCTCCCCCGGATGCCCCTCGCGTGGCTGCGTGATGCCGTACGCCGGATCGGTGAACCAGATCGAGCCGTCCCGCGCGACGACGACGTCGTTCGGCGAGTTCAACCGCGCGTCCCGCCAGCCGTCGACGACCGCGGTGACCGTACCGTCCCGGTCGCGCTCGACGCGTCGCCGGCCGTGCGAGCACTGCACGACGGAACCGTCACGGTCGAGGGTCCGGCCGTTCGTGTACTCGACACCCGATGCGTACACCGTCGTCTCGCCGGACTCCTGGTGCCACTGGAGGATCCGGTCGCCCGGGATGTCCGACCACCGCAGCGTGCGACTCGACGGGATCCAGCACGGCCCCTCGGCCCACGTGCTACCCGTCGCGATGCGCTCGACCGCGTCGGGATCGGGGACGAGGTCGGTGAGGCTCGGCACGGGGGTCCTCCTTCGGACGGTGACCCCACGCTACGACGTCAGGCGACCGCAGCGCCCTCGGCGCGACGCCGCACGGCCTTCTCGACCGCCGAGATCGCGAGGCCGAGCAGGATCGAGGCGACGACCGCGAGCGTCGTGACGAGGAAGGGCTGGTCGCGGCTCCAGCTCCCGGTGGCGGCGGCGATGCCCACGCAGTAGGCGGCCCAGACGACGTCGGCGACGAGGCAGGTGACCAGGAAGCGTCGGAGGTCGAGCCCGCTGTCGGCACCGACCAGGTTCGTGGTGAGCCGGCCCATCGGGATGAACCGACCGAGGACGGCGATGCGTCCGGGGGCCTTCCGGTAGCGGGCGTCGATCGACTCGCGCGCCTTCCGGACCTTCGGGCGGCTGAACCACGACCGCGAGCCGAGGTCGACGGTCCGCGCGAGGTGCCAGAGTGCGACGTCGCCGAGCACCATGCCGACCGTCGCCGCGACCACCAGGACGAGCACCGGCAGGAGGCCGCCGTCACCCCCGACGAGCAGGGTGCCGATCGCCACGACCAGCGCCTGGCTCGGCAGGAAGACCGCGACGCTGCCGACGGCGAGCACGAGCCCGACGACGAGGAAGGCCCACGGCGTGCCGACGAGCTGGAGCACCATCTCCTGCGCTGCGTCCACCGGTCACCTCCGTCGACGCGGGCGCGTCGACCTCGATCATCCCAGGTCGGGGCCCGGTCGGCGCTCGGTCCGTCGCTCGATCTCGCGCATCACGTCGGCGGCCTCGTCCGGTCGACCGCCGGCGACCGCCTGCGCGAGCGTGCGGTGGAGTCCGACGTCGTGCCGGTCCGGACGGATGCTGCCGCGCTCACGGAGCGTCTCCCCGCCCACCCGGTGCAGTCGTCGGTACAGCGCGTTGCCGGACAGGTCCAGCACGAGGGCGTGCAGCCGGATGTCCGCGACGGTGAAGTCGAGGCGGCGGTCCTCGGCCGCGGCGGACGCGAGCTCGTCCGCGGTGGCGAGCAGCGCCTCCCGGCCGGCCGCGCACTCGTCGAGGGGAGCTCGTCGGGCCGCCGCGGCGGCCGCTGCCGGCTCCACGGCGGTCCGCAGCTCGCGGAGCTCGGCGGACACCCGCGCGGCGTCCGGTCCCTGGAGGCGCCAGCGGACGACCCGCGGATCGAGGACGTCCCAGTCGGCGGGGTGCGCGACGACCACACCGACCCGGGGCCGCGCACGGAGCATGCCGAGGGCGACGAGGACCCGGACCGCCTCGCGCACGATGCTGCGGCTCGCGCCGGACCACGCGACCAGGTCGTCCGTGCTCCGGCGGCTGCCCGGGGCGAAGGCACCGGTGACGACGGCGGCGCCGATCCCGTCGAGCACCCGGTCGAAGGCGCTCGTCACCGCTGCGCGACGGGCGACAGGACCAGCTCGTCGATCCGCACGTGCTCCGGCTGCCCGAGCACGAAGACGACGGTCCGGCCGACGTCCTCGGGCTGCAGCATCCGTGCACGGGCCGCCGCGTCGGGGACCTCCGGCCGCTGGTCGAGGAAGTCCGTGGCGACGTCGCCCGGGCACAGGTGGGTGGCACGCACGCCGTGCTCGGCCTCCTGCTGGTTGAGCGTCCGGACGATCGATCCGAGCGCCGTCTTGCTCGCCGAGTACGCGACACCGGCGCCGGGTTGGAAGGACCAGCCCGCGTAGGACGACACCACCACGACCACGCCGCCCGACTCCCGGAGCGCCGGCAGCGCCGCGTCGACGACCGTCACCACCGCGGTCGTGTTCGTGTCGAGGACGGCTCTGACGTCGGCGAGCGACTGGTCGGCCCAGCGTCGCGCCGGCGTGTTCAGCCCCGCGGCCAGCACCAGGCCGTCGATGCGCCCGTACCGCTCGAGCACGGTGTCGCGAGCGGCCGACACGGCTCCGGCATCCGTCACGTCGAGCGGCAGCACGTCCACCGTTCCGCCGGTCGCCCGGACCTCGTCCGCGACCCGTTCGAGTCGCTCCCGCCGACGACCGCTGAGCACGATCGTCCATCCGTCGCGGCCCGCGGCGATCGCGCTCGCCGCCCCCATCCCGCTGCCGCCACCCGTGATCCAGAGCACCTTCGCCGTCATGCTCGAATAGTATGACCATTGGAGGCACCGGCGCCCGTCGGTCCTCGTCAGCGCCGACAACGGGAGCCGTGCATGCACCTCGACCTGACCGACCGCGTGGTGGTCGTCACCGGAGCCGGCAGGGGGATCGGCCGGACCCTCGCCGCTCGGTTCGCCGCCGAGGGGTGCCGCGTCGTCGCGTTCGACCTCGCCTTCGACGACGACACCGCGACGGCGACGCCGGACGTGGAGCAGGTCGTGTGCAACGTCGCCGATCCGGGCTCCGTCCGCGCCGCCGTCGACGAGGTGGTGCGTCGACACGGCACCGTCGACGTGCTCGTCAACAACGCGGGCATCAACGTCACCGGGACCGTCGCCGAGCTCGGGTGGGACGAGTGGCGGCGCTGCATGGACGTCAACCTCGGCGGGACCTTCCTGGTCAGCCAGGCGATCGCGCCGGTGATGCAGGCAGCCGGACGCGGCAGGATCGTCAACGCGGCATCGTTCGCGGCGATCGTGCCGAGCGTGGGCAGTGCGGCCTACGCGGCGTCGAAGGCCGCGGTGGTCTCCTTCACGCGGGTGCTCGCATCGGAGCTCGGCCCGTGGGGCATCACCGTGAACGCGTACGCCCCGGGCATGGTGCCGACCGCGATGAACGGCTTCGCCGCGATGCCGCAGGCCGACCAGGACCGACTGCTCGACACGCTCTCGCTCCGGCGGTGGGAGACCCCGGACGACGTCGCCGACCTGCTGGTCTTCCTCGCGAGCGACGCGTCCGCCTACATCACGGGGACGCTCGTCGACGTGTCCGGCGGCAAGCTCGCGACGCAGATCCCGGCACGGGCGCACGGGCGCTGAGGCCGGGCACGGAGCAGAGTGGAGCCGTCCGCACCGACGAGCGCGCCTGTCCGGGCGCTCAGGAACCTGTCATCCCTCATTCCGTAGGCTGTGAGGACCCAGTGAGCCGGACTGCAGCCCGACCCCGAGGAGGTGCCCGATGGTCTCCGTCCTCGTCGCGTTCGCGATCGTCGCCCTGATCGTCCCCGCCCTGACCCCGCTGATGGGGCGCCGCGTCTTCTACGTCGCCGCCCTCGCGCCCGCCTCCGCCGCGGTGCTGACCGTCGCACAGACCGACGCCGCCCTGCACGGTGGGGTCACGAGTCGGTGGCAGTGGATCCCGGAGCTCGACCTGGCGCTGTCCCTGCGGATGGACGCCCTGTCGTGGGTGCTCGCCCTGGTCGTCTCGGCCGTCGGGGCGCTCGTGCTCGTCTACTGCGCGTCGTACTTCGGGCGGGACGAGCCCGGGCTCGGCCGGTTCGCGTCCGTCCTGACCGCGTTCGCCGGGTCGATGTACGGCCTGGTCGTCGCCGACGACGTGATCGTGCTCTTCGTGCTGTGGGAGGCCACGACGGTCTTCTCGTACCTGCTCATCGGGCAGGACGCCGACAAGCGCGCGAGCCGTGCCGCCGCGATGCAGGCCCTCGTCGTGACGACCGCCGGCGGGCTGGCGATGCTCGCCGGACTCGTCGCCCTGTCGGTCACCGCGGGCACCACGAGCCTGTCCGGCATCATCGCGCAGGCGCCCGAGCTCGTCGACCGTCCCGGGCCACTCGTGCCGGTCGTGGTCGTCCTCGTGCTCCTCGGCGCGCTGACGAAGTCCGCGATCGTCCCGTTCCACTTCTGGCTGCCGGCAGCGATGGCCGCGCCGACCCCGGTCAGCGCCTACCTGCACGCCGCCGCGATGGTCAAGGCCGGCATCTACCTGGTCGCGCGCCTGGCCCCGGCCTTCGCGCTGCTGACCGGCTGGCGCGAGACGATCACCGTGCTCGGCGTGCTCGGCATGCTGATCGGTGGCTACCGGGCGCTGCGGCAGACCGACGTCAAGCTGCTGCTCGCCTACGGCACGGTCGCGCAGCTCGGGTTCCTCGTCCTCGCGGCGGGGTGGGGCGCACCGGCCGTCGCCCTGGGCGGCGTCGCCCTGCTCGTCGCCCACGCCACGTTCAAGTCGACGCTGTTCCTCGTCGTCGGCGCGGTCGACCACGTGACCGGAACCCGTGACCTGCGGAAGCTCAGCGGGCTCGGACGGAAGATGCCGTGGCTCGCCGTCGTGGCCGTCCTCGCCCTCGCCTCGATGGCGGGCATCCCGCCGACGGTCGGGTTCGTCGCGAAGGAGGCCGTCCTGACCGGTCTCGTCGAGGAACTCCACGGTCCGCAGGCCGCCTGGGCGTGGATCGCGCTCGTCGGGGTCACGCTCGGCTCGCTCCTCACCGTGGCCTACTCGCTCCGCTTCCTCTGGGGCACCTTCGCGCGGAAGTCCGGCGTGGCCGACACCGAGGCACACGGCCTGCACGGACTCGGCGTCGTCCCGTCCGTCCTCGCGGTCGCCGGCCTGGCACTGGGTGTGCTCACGCCCGTCGTCGCACACGGCGTCGAGCCCGCTGCGACCGCCGCGGCGCTGCCCGAGGGCGAGGTCCCGCACCTGGCGCTCTGGCACGGACTCGAGCCCGCACTCGGCCTCTCCGCGATCACCCTCGTCGGCGGTGTCGCCCTCTTCCTCGCGCGACGATGGGTCGAGGCCCTGCAGCACCGGCTCTCCGGGTCGCCGAGCGCGGCGGACACCTACCGGAAGACCATGCGCGGGCTCGACCGCCTGGCGACCGGACTCACCGCCGGGGTGCAGCGTGGTTCGCTCCCCTACTACCTGACCGTCATCCTGTCGGTGTTCGTCGCCGGTGCGCTGGCGAACCTGGTGCTCGGCGGCCCGTGGGCCTTCCGCGTGCGGTTCGCCGACTCGTGGGGCCAGGTGCCGGTGGTCGCCGTGATGGCCGTCGCCGCGATCGCGGTGCTGACGGCGAAGACCCGGTTCGCCGCCGCGGTGCTCGTCGGGGTCACCGGGTACGGGATGTCCGTGCTCTTCGTCCTGCACGGCGCGGTCGACCTCGCGCTCACCCAGCTCGTCGTCGAGACCGTCACGCTCATCGCGTTCGTGCTGGTGCTCCGCCGGCTCCCCCCGCGGATCGCCACGGCCAACCCGTCGCGCTTCCGGATCGCCCGGGCGCTGTTCGCCGCACTCGCCGGCGTCACGATGGCGATCGTGGTCGTCGTCGCCGCCTCGGCGCGGAACAGCACCCCGATCTGGCCCGACATCCCGGCCCTCACGAAGTCCTTCGGGCACGGCCTCAACGTCGTGAACGTCGCCCTGGTCGACCTGCGCGGCTGGGACACGCTCGGCGAGCTGACCGTCGTCGTCGCAGCGGCGACGGGTGTCGCGAGCCTCATCTTCCTCGACTCGCGGGAGGACACCCTGCCGCGACTGCGGGACCTGCCGTCGAGCGTCACCAGCGACAAGCACCGTCCGGACGGCGAGCCCCGCGCGTGGCTGCCGACGAGCGCCGCGATCCCGACCGGCCGCTCGGCGCTGCTCGACGTGGTCGTCCGCCTCCTCTTCCACGGGCTCGTCGTGCTGTCGCTCTACCTGCTCTTCGCCGGGCACAACGCCGCGGGCGGCGGGTTCGCCGGTGGGCTCGTCGCGGGCATCGCACTGGCCGGCCGGTACCTCGCCGGCGGCCCCGCGGAGCTCGGCGCCGCCGCTCCCGTGCGGGCCGGACGCCTGCTCGGACTCGGTGTCGCGACCGCGGCCACGACCGCGATCGTCCCGCTGTTCTTCGGGAAGGAAGCGCTGTACTCGTCCTTCATCGAGGCAGACGTCCCCGTGCTCGGCCACGTCGAGTTCGTCACCGCGACGTTCTTCGACATCGGCGTCTACCTGGTGGTCGTCGGACTCGTGCTCGACGTGCTCCGGAGCCTCGGGGCCGAGGTCGACCGGCAGCGCCTCGAGGACTCCCGCGCCCGCATCACCGACACCACGGAGGGCGACGTCGACGACAACACCGCCGCCACGACCCCGGAGGGGAGTGCCGTATGACCATCACCCTGGTCCTCGTCATCGCGATGGCGGTGCTGTTCTCGTGCGGCGTGTACCTGCTGCTCGAGCGGTCGCTGACCCGGATGCTGCTCGGCTTCCTGCTGCTCGGCAACTCGCTCAACCTGCTGCTGCTCATCATGTCCGGCGCGGCGGGCAACCCCCCGATCGGCGGCTCGTCCGAGGGCATCACCGACCCGCTCCCCCAGGCGTTCGCCCTGACCGCCATCGTCATCACCTTCGCGGTGAGCGCGTTCCTGCTCGCACTCATCCACCGCTCCTGGAAGCTGTCCCGCGCCGACGAGGTCGAGGTCGACGAGGCCGACGCCGCCATCGGCCGGGACCGCGAGGACGACCCCGCCGACGACGACCCCGAGATCGACACCGACCCCGAAGCAGCCCAGAACGAGGAGGCCACGCGATGACCTGGCTCGTCCCCCTGCTCGTCCTCGTCCCGCTGCTCGGCGCCGCCGTCGCGCTCGGGTTGTTGCGGCATCAGAAGCTCCAGCGCGCCATCACGGTCGCGGTGCTCGCCGTCGCCGTGGTCGTCGCCGCCACGCTCATGGTGCTCGTCGACCAGCACGGCACCATCGTCGTGCAGGTCGGCGGGTGGCAGGCGCCGTACGGCATCTCGCTCGTGGTCGACCGGTTGAGCGCGCTGCTCCTCACCGTGAGCGCGAGCGTGCTCCTGCTCGTCCTGCTGTTCTCGATCGGTCAGGGGCTGGCGGCCGACGACGAGGACGCTCCCGTCACGATCTACTACCCGACGTACCTCGTGCTCGCGGCCGGCGTGCTCGACGCGTTCCTCGCGGGTGACCTGTTCAACCTCTACGTCGCCTTCGAGATGCTCCTGGTGGCCAGCTACGTGCTCATCACCCTGGGTGGCAGCGAGCAGCGCGTCCGGGCCGGCACGACGTACATCATCACGAGCCTGATCGCCTCGGCGCTCTTCCTCGCCTCGATCGGCCTGGTCTACGGCGCGACCGGCACGGTGAACATCGCGCAGATCTCGGAGCGCGTCGCCGGGCTCCCCGAGCACGTGCAGCTCCTGCTCCACACGATGCTGCTCATCGCCTTCGGCATCAAGGCCGCGGTGTTCCCGCTCGCCTTCTGGCTGCCCGACTCCTACCCCACCGCACCGGCGCCGGTCACCGCGGTGTTCGCCGGTCTGCTCACCAAGGTCGGCATCTACGCGATCATCCGCCTCGAGACGATCATCTTCCCGCGACCCCAGCTCAACACGGTGCTGCTCGTCGTCGCCGTGCTCACGATGATCGTCGGCGTGCTGGGGGCCGTGTCCCAGACCGACGTGAAGCGCCTGCTGTCCTTCACGCTCATCAGCCACATCGGCTTCATGGTGATGGGCGTCGGGCTCGGCTCCGTCGTCGGCACCGCCGCGGCCGTGTTCTACACGGTGCACCACATCGTCGTGCAGACCACCCTGTTCCTGGTGTCGGGGGTGATGGAACGCGTCGGCGGGACGACGTCGACCCGGTCGCTCGGCGGACTGCTCAAGGCCGCCCCGCTCCTCGCGGCGCTCTACCTGGTGCCGGCGTTCAACCTCGGCGGCATCCCGCCGTTCTCCGGCTTCATCGGCAAGCTCGGCCTGTTCCGCGCCGCGGCCGAGGACGGGTCCCCGATGGCCTGGGTGACGGTCGGTGCCGGGGTGGTCACGAGCCTCCTGACCCTGTACGCGCTGATGCGCGTCTGGGACGCGGCCTTCTGGCGGCCGAAGCCCGCCGCCGAGGCGGCGGCCCCGCACGCCAGCACGGCCGAGCCGCACGCCCACCTGCGGTCGCCGGAACCCGCGCCGCTGACCGTCTCCGAGGAGACGGGCGAGGCGTACCACCCGGGAGGCTCGACCACCGTCACCGACGCGGCGCACGCGAGCAGTGCCTCCAGTCCGGCCACCGGCCAGACCGCGGCCGTCGAGCCGTCGGTCCACACGCCGCTGCCGCGGATGCTCGTCGCCGTCACGACGGTGGCGGTCCTCGGGTCGGTCGCCCTGACCGTCGTCGCCGGGCCGCTCTACGGCTACGCGACCCGCGCGGCGGAGTCGCTGGAGTCACCCGCCCGGTACGTGCAGGCGGTCCTGGGCAGCTCGGACGGAGGTACCGATGAGTGACACTCGCCGCATCACCAACGCCCGACGGATCGCCGTCGCCTGGCGGTACGACGTGCCGCTCGTGGCCGGACTGACCGTGCTCTGGGCGCTGCTGTGGGGGTCGTGGAGCGTCCTGACGCTGCTGTGCGGCCTGGTCGTCGCGCTCCTCGTCACGCAGCTGCTGCCGCTGCCGCCGGTCCCCCTGTCGAAGCGGTTCTCGCTGCCGCGCGCGCTGTGGTTCCTGGTGGTCTGGGCCGGGCACGTCGTCGTCGCCTCGTTCCGGGTGGCCTGGGCGGCCGTCCGGCCACGCGGTGTCCGCCGGAGCTCGATCGTGCTCGTGCAGCTGCACACCACGTCGGAGATGACCTTCACGCTCGCCACCCTGGCGATCTCCCTCGTGCCCGGGTCGTACGTCGCCGACGTCGACCTGCCCCGCCGACGCCTGCTCATCCACGTGCTCGACACCGAGCGCCCTGAGCAGGTCGACCAGGAGCGGCGGACCGTCGCACGAATCGAGGAGCTCGTCATCCGCGCCATCGGGTCGAAGCAGGACGTCTCCGAACTCGCCGAGCCGCTGCCGGAGGTGACCTGGTGAGCGCCGCGGTCGTCGTCATGGCCGTCGGGATCGCCCTCGTCCTCGTGCTGCTCGGCGCCACGCTCGCGCTGGCCGTCGGGCGGATCGTCCGCGGACCGACGATCCTCGACCGGATGATCGGGTCCGACATGGTGCTCACCACCGCGCTCGTCGTGATCGCCGCCGCGATGGTGGTCCGGCGCGACCTGACCGCGGTGCCGGTGCTGGTCGTCATCGCGGCGACGAGCGTGTTCGCGACCATCGCCGTCGCGCGCATCGTCACGCCGTCGTCGGACCCGTCCGACGAGGGCACGGACGTGACCACGCCGGAGCACGCCGTGGAGGAGGAGTCGAAGTGATCGAGATCCTGGAGTCCTTCGTCGACGGCGCCGGTGTGCGCGCCTGGATCGCCCTCGGCCTGATGCTGGTCGCCGCGGCGCTGTCCCTCGGTGCCGCCGTCGGCATCGTGCGCTTCCGGGACCCGCTCGTCCGACTGCACTCGATGGCGAAGCCGCAGGTGCTCGGGTTGGCACTCGCCCTGGCCGCGATCGTCGTGGCGGTGTGGACCTGGACGGCGTTCTGGGTCGTGCTGCCCGTGCTCGTGTTCCAGCTCTTCCTGGTGCCGGTGTCGACGCACATGATCGCGCGTGCCGGGCTGCGGTCGAACGACTACCGGCACGAGGACCTGCTGGTCGACGACACCGAGGACTGACTCACCCCGCGCTAGCTTGGCCCGCTCTTGGCACCTCTGCCGACCTCGCCATCGAAGAGTCGGGCTCACCCCCCCCCGTTCTAGGGCGCACCGTCGAGTAGCGAAGATCCTTCGAATTCGTCTAGCTTCTCCGAGGAGCACTCGTCGGAGACCCAACCCAGACCAACCGGTTCCGGTTCGAGCTTCGATCAGCGACGTTCTGCCCAGCCGACCGCAAGGTTTGTTGGGCAGCGAGCGCTCCGACCATCGCGCAACGCACCCCGAGCGGCCTGCGCCACGACCCGAGAGAACGAGCCTTGCCCCAGGACACACCCCCCGGCTGGTACCCAGCACCGCACGCCGACAACGAACCACGTTACTGGGACGGACGCGACTGGGCAGAGACCCCGCCGCCCTTCCAGCCGGATCAGCCAAACGCGCAGATGCACGGATCGGTGGCGCAGATGGCTCCTCCCACGGTGCAAGCCCCCGGCTCGGGGACCCAGCCGACCGGACTGTCCATCGCAGCGCTCGTCGTCGGCATCCTGGCCTTCCTCACGGGCCTCGTGCCCGTGCTCGGCCTCTTGCTCGCCATCGCAGCCGTCGTCTTGGCGATCATGGCGCTGGTCAAGCGGCAGGCGAAGAAGATGGCCATCACCGGCCTCGTCCTCGGCGGGGTCGCCCTGCTGACCGGCCTGGCAGTGGCCGGCGGAGGGGATGACAGCTCCGATTCCGCATCGACGGCTTCCAGCGTGGTCGAGGCTGCTGAGACGGCCAAGCCCACCGAGCCGTCGGAGCAGGAGACCCCGCCGAACGCGCCAGCCGCCGCCGACGAGTCTGAGACGGCGTCCGAGGCAGCTCCGGCTGCGGCTGGCACCGTCGAGAACCCTGCGCCGCAGCCCTACACCGCCAAAGGGCTGCTCGGCGGCGAGAAGTACAGCTTGACGGCGCGCATCGTGGATGCCAACGCAAATGCAGCCGTCGCGCAGTACAACATGTTCAACGACGAAGCGCCGGCTGGGTTCAAGTACGTCGTCGCGGAACTGACGATGACGGGGATCGACCCGGATGGCGTCGAGCCCTCACTTGCGTCGGTCGATCTCTCCCTCGCGACCCCCGAGGGCAACCGGTACGACGGCGAGTACATCATGTTCGGTGATGGGATGCCCTCCATGAGCGACGGACCGACCCTCTACCCCGGATCGAAGTTCACCGGGTACACCGCTTACCTCGTTCCGGACAGCGCGCAGTCCTTCCTGCTCTACGACAACGGGAAGTACATCGCCTTCTGAGCCGCCGAGATCAGCAAACGCTCTTCTGCCGCCGATCAGGATTCTTCGGCTGACGCTGCGCACCGAGTCGACGCTGTAGAGGAAGTGCCCCCGACCGCGGTCGGGGGCACTTCCTCTACTTCCTCTACTTCCTCTACTTCCTCTACTCATCCCCCAAGATCTCGTCCACGTCGTCGTCCGAGAGTCCTGCGCCGTGCGGGTGGACCGGCTGGAGCTGCTCCCATGCGAGCACGTCCGCCAGCGTCTCGGCGAGCGGTCTGCGCATCAGACCGGCCGATCGCGCCCGGTGGGCCGGGCGGTCGTTCATCCCTTGGTGGTCGTCGTCGGGGATCCACAGTGGCAGGGACCTCGCACCCGCCCACGGGGCCACGCCGCGCTCGAGGAGCACCTCGTCCGCCAGCGGCACGACCGGGACGTCCGCGGCGGCGGCCGCGCGTGCTGCGTCGAGGTGCTGGCGCAACGTGAGGACCTCGCCGGCGACGTCGTGGACGCCCGCTCGGCCACCCTCGGCCGCTCCGACGAGCCAGTCCGCGAGGTCACGGACGTCGATCACCGAGGTGGACCGGTCCGTCCGCGCGGGGATCACGACTGCGCGACCGATCGCGGCTGCACGAGCGAACCGCCACGGCCAGTAGCCAGAACGTCCGGTGTGGTCGCCCGGTCCTCCGACGAGTCCGGCCCGGGCGATCGACGTCCGCTCGGCTCCGAAAGCGTCGACGACCGCGCGCTCGCACGCCACCTTGGCGGCGCCGTACTCGGCGGGGTCGTCGGACGGGTCGAGCACGGCGGCGTGTTCGTCGGCACCGCGCTCGGCCTGGGAGGCGTAGACGCTGACGGTCGACACGAAGACGTACCGGTCGGCGACGGGCTCGAGGTCCCGGACGGCCCGGCGGACGTGCTCCGGGGCGCGCGAGACGTCGATGACCGCGTCCCAGTGCTCACGGGACACCACGGCCAGGGCATCGTCGTGGTCGCGGTCGGCCTGCACGAGCCGAGCGCCCGCGGGGACGTCGGAGCCGCGCGCGACGCAGGCGACGTCGTGACCGGCGTCGAGGGCGTGCTGCACGACGGTCCGGCCGAGCCAGGCGGTGCCGCCGAGGACGAGGATGCGCATGTGGTCCAGCCTGCACCGAGCCGCAGCGGTCGGGCCGCGCCGGCCGGGCGCAGGGTGGGTCAGGCGGTCGCAGCGACCGGCGTGCGCTCCCGCCGTGCGAGCAGCAGGTCCACCACGGCGGCGGCGACGACCAGCGCCGCGGCGTACGCGGGGAACGCCATCGCGGCACCGGTGCCGGCCCGCTCCGCGACCTCGCCGACGACGGCCGACGCGATCGACTGCCCGACGATGACCGCCGAGCCGAGGATCGTCATCGTGGTCGCCGAGCGTCCGACGGGTGACCGGTCCGAGCCCAGGCTGTACTGCGCCACGAGGGTCGGACCGATGCCGATGCCCATCACGCCGAGCACGAGGACGACCGCGCCGACGGAGTCCACCCGGCTGAAGGCGATCGCGCCACCGAGCAGCACGACGCCGAACACGAGCCAGCGCCAGGCGACGCCGAACCGCTGCGGGAACGCAGCCGACCCGAGCGCGAGCGCCGCGGAGCCGATCCCCATCACGCCGTAGAGCAGGCCCGCCCGGGACGCCTCGCCCTGCTGTTCCATGAACGCCGTCAGCGAGGTCAGCGTGGCTCCGAAGAAGAGCCCGATCCCGAGGATCCCGACGACGACCACGAGGAGCCGGGGGCGCAGCAGCTGCCGGGCCGGAGCGCGCGTCTCCTGGGCCGGGCCACCGACGACGAGGGCACCGGTCGGGTGCAGGGCGAAGGCGGTGACGAAGACGAAGGTCAGCGCCGAGGCTCCCGCGACGGCGACCCACGGTGCGATCGTGCTCGCGAGCAGGCCGACCAGGAACGGTCCGACGATGAAGACGGTCTCGTCCGCGGCCGACTCGTACGCCATCGTGCCGCTGAACACCTTGTCGCGTCGGGCCCCGGACATGCGCTGCCGGATGATCGCGACGAGTCGCGTGCGGGACATCGGCGCGACCTGGGGCGCGGTCGCTCCGATGAGGAACGACATGGCGAGGACGGCGAGGTCGGGTGCGGTGCTCGCGACGACGAGCGGCAGGACCCCGAGGAGCACGGCGTTCGCGAGGCCGACCGGCACGAGGACGGCACGCTGGCCGAAGCGGTCCGCGGCCGCACCGACGAGCGGCCCGAAGACCGCCGAGCCGATGCCGACGAACGCGGAGTTGATGCCGCCGAGGGCGACGGAGTCACGGGACGCGACCACGAGGGTCAGGACACCGACGACCATCATCGCGAAGGGGAGCCGGGCGACGAACGCGATCGGGAAGTACCACCGACCGGCGAGGGAGACGAGGGACGCGTCGGAGCGTCGGGGTTGGAGCATGAGGGGGTGTGCCTTCTGGGGCCCGGCCTGGTCGGGCAGCGGGCCCGTCGGGTGCCGCCGCTGTCCGTCGGTGGGGTCGACGGCCGGTAGATACACACTGCTTGCTGTTGTGTCCCACCAGGGTACCAAGCCCGTCCGGACGGCACACGGGATCCGTCGGGACGCACCACGGGGCGCACCACGGGACGGTCTGGAGGCGCGTGGCGGCCCCGCCACGCGCCTCCAGGCCGTCGTCAGCCGCGGCGCAGGCCGTCGTCGATGCGCGCGAGCAGGGTGGCAGCCGCGTCGAGTCCGTGCTCGTCGCCGCCGAGGGCGGCGCGGAGCCGACCCGCCCAGTGCGCGTGCAGCCGGGCGATGCTGTCGTGGGCGAGCGGGGTGGGGTGCAGCTGCACGGTCCGGGCGTCCTCCGGGTCCGTGCGGCGCTCGACCATGCCCTTCGCGACGAGGGAGCGGAGCGCGACGCTGCAGTTGCTGCGCTGCAGGGCGGTGGCCTCGGCGACGGCGCTCGGCGAGTCGCCCGGGTTCCGGTGCACCCAGCGCATCACGAGCGCCTCGGTCCCCGTGAGCGGCACGATGTCGAGCGCGTGCGGGCCGTGCGGGTCGACCTCGCGGCCGATGCGCAGCACGACGTCGGCGAACTCGGCGAGGGCGTCGTCGGAGACCGCTGGTGCCATGCCGTCACTGTACCGCTCCTCCACAATGAGTTATGATGTCATAACCATGACGACGGACACCGGATCCATCCGCGCCTCCACGGCGACGCCCTCCACCCGCCCCACGGGCATCACGACACCGCTGCTGCTCGTGCTCGGCCTGCTCAGCGCGGTCGCGCCCTTCGCGACCGACCTGTACCTGCCGGCGTTCCCCCGGATGACCACGGAGCTGTCCGCCTCGGCGACGACCGTGCAGCTCACCCTGACGGCGTTCCTGGTCGGCGTGACCGCGGGACAGCTCGTCTTCGGGCCGCTGTCGGACCGGTTCGGCCGCGTGCCCCCGCTCGTCGCCGGAGCCGCACTCTGCGTGCTCGCGAGCGCCGCTGCCGTGCTCGCGCCGAACGTCGGCGTGCTCGTCGTCGCCCGCCTGCTGCAGGGCCTCGGAGGCGCGGCCGGCATGGTGATCGGCCGCGCCGTGATCTCCGACCTCGCGACCGGCAAGCCGGCGGCGCGGGCGTTCTCGCTCATGATGATCGTCGGCGGGGTCGCCCCCGTGGTGGCGCCGCTGCTCGGCGGGCTGCTCACCGGACCGATCGGGTGGCGCGGACTGCTGTCGATCGTGCTCGGCCTGTCGGTGCTGATGCTCGTCGCCGTGCTCGCCGTCGTGCGGGAGACGCACCTGCGGTCGCGCCGCGACGCCCTGCGGGCCGAGCGCGTGGCGTCCGGTTCGCCGCTGCGGGCCCTGCGATCGCGGACGTTCGTCGGCTACACGGCGGTCTTCGGCTTCGCGTTCGCGGTGATGATGGCGTACATCTCGGCGTCGCCGTTCCTGTACCAGGGCATGCTCGGGCTCGACACCGTCGGCTACGGGCTCGCCTTCGGCCTGAACGCGCTCGCGCTGATGGGCGTGAGCATCCTGTCGGCGAAGCTCACCGCGACCCGGTCGGTCGAGGGCGTCCTGACGCTCGGCATCACCCTCGTGGTGGCGTCGACCGTGGCGTTCGCGCTGCTCGTCGCGACCGGGGCGCCGGTCCTCTGGCTCGCGGTGCCGCTGTTCGCCGCGGTCGGGTCGCTCGGCCTCGTGCTCGGGAACGCCACGGCGCTGGCGCTCGGCGCGGTGCCCGGGGTCGCCGGCAGTGCGTCGGCCGTGCTCGGGGCACTGCAGTTCGGGCTCGCAGCACTCGTGTCACCGCTCGTCAGCATCGGGGGCGAGGGCACGGCGGCACCGCTCGCCGTCGTCATGCTCGCTGCCGCGGTGGTCGCCGTCGTCGCCCTCGTGGCGGCGCGGCGCAGCCGGGCGTAGTCGTCCCGTACCCTGCGGCGCAGCGGGGCTCGTCGGCCGTCGCCGCGGTCAGTGGCGGCGAACGAATGGCACCGCGGCGCCCTCCCGGGGGCGGAGGAACGGGATGCGCGGCATCGCCCAGTCCACCCACACCACCCGGGCCGCCGGTGCCACCGCCAGTGCCCACAGGATCGACGCCGCGGCATCGGTCGGGTAGTGCACCGCGTCGATCGACACCGACAGGAAGACCACCACGATCGCCACGACACCGGCGATCCGGGCGACCTGGTGCCACCGCGTCTCACGGACGACCCACACGAGCGCGATCACGAACGCGGTGATGTAGACCGTGTGGCCGCTCGGGTACCCGGGGTCGGGCTGGACGGGGAACGGGTGCGGCAGGAGCGCCACGTCGGGGCGGGCCCGGTGCACGATCTCCTTGACGACCGCCGAGGGCAGCCAGGTGATCGCGATCGTCATCCCGAACCCGAGCGCCGGCCGGACGTCCCTGGCCCGCCACCAGATGATGCCCGCGACGACGAACGTGATCGCGATCGCCGGGACCGGACTGATGACGTGGTAGACCGCCGTCGTGAAGGCGCCGACCGCACCCGTGTGCAGCGTGTTGAACGCCTTCGCGAGGCCGATGTCCACCGAGCCGAGGAAGAAGCCGATCACCGTCAGGACGACCACTGCGCCGATGCCGATCGTGACGGTCGCCAGCGGGTGGGGGTTCGGCTCGAGGAGGCCGACGACGTCGGCCCTCCTGCGGCGGCGCTCGGGATCGGTGCTCATCAGCCCATCGTCCCAGGGAGAGCCGCTCGTGCCCGCCACGCATGGGCCGTCCAGATCAGAGACCACACAGCCGGAGTCGCTCCCGTCCACGTGCTGCATCCACAGGCCTGCCCGGGGAAGCGTCCTCCGTGTCAGGCTCCGACGAACACGGAACCGATCCGGCGATCGAGTTCCACGGCCACGAGCTGATGGGCGGGACCGGCTCGTGGCGGGTGCTGCGCGGCAGGCACCGCGAGGCCGCGGGCATCTCGTTGGCTGTGCTCCGCGCCGCCCGCGACGGAGGTGTCCGGTACGTCCTCTGCGGAGTCGACGTCGCGAGGTTGCACACGAGGGACCGGCACCCGAGGACTCCCCACGCGGTCGCGTTCGGGCACGTCCTCGAGCAGGTCGACCGCTACACAGCCGCGCTCGGTGCCGGCGAGCAGGCCATCGTCGTCGCCGACGAGATCGCGACGCAGGCAGAACACCAGCGTGCGTTCGCTGGCTACCAGGAGTTCGGCACGCCAGGGCCGCAGTCGTCCAGGCTCCGGAACATCTCCACCCCGATCAACTTCGCGTGCTCTCGCTTCGCCGACGGGTTGCAGGTCGTGGACCTGGCCATGTACGTGCACTACCGGCGGGAACGTGTCGACGATCCACATCCGGCAGCCCGCAGGACGCTCGCACGGCAGTGGGAGGCGATCGCGCCGGCGGTCGTCCACCGGGAGACCTGGCCGCACTGAGACGGCGCCGTACGAGTCCGGGAAGAACGAAGGCCCCGCTGACGGGGCCTTCGGCTGGCGACGTCCCGATCAACGGCCCGTCGTCCGTCCATGCTAGTCGACAGAGGCGACTCGCGCAGGACGATCAGAGCGCACGCTCAGTCCTCGACGTCGAACACGACGACGTTGCTGCTGCCCGCGCCGATGTGGTCGGCGACCGGGCGGTGCTCCGGGTGCGGCAGGTAGCCGGCGAGCGCCTCGCGGTCGCGGGAGCGCACGGTGAGCATCCAGTCGAAGCCGTCCTCCTTGCCCTCGGTGCTGATGCTCGGCCCCGAGTGCACGGACTCCACCCCGTCGATCCGGGACAGGTGCTCGCGGCACAGGTCGTCCGCCCGTGCGGCGTGCTCGCCGATCCCGTCCTGTCCTGCGTCCCACTGCACCAGCACCACGTGCGTCACACCGGCCATGCCCTGCTCCCGTCGTCACCGCCCACACTGCCACCGGCGCACTGGGACACCACTCCGCCTGTGTCCGCACACGGGCACCCGACCTACCGTCGGCCCCGTACGAGACGGCACGACGGAGAGGAACACCATGGCAAGCGGAGTGGCAGCAGTGTGGGTACCGGTCAGCGACATGCAGCGCGCGGTCGCCTTCTACCGGGACACGCTCGGCCTGACGGTCGCGAGCGAGGACGACGACTGGAGCGAGATCGACGCGAACGGGTTGCGCATCGGCCTGAACGGCCGGGAGTCGGCGAGCCCGTCGAGCGGGGGCGGCGCAGTCGTCTCGTTCCAACCGGACGGCAGCATCGAGGACGAGGTCGCCGACCTGCGGTCGAAGGGCGTCGAGTTCGCGGGTGACGTCAGCGAGCACCCGTGGGGGAAGATCGTCCCCTTCCGGGACAGCGAGGGCAACGACCTGCAGCTGTACGCACCGCCGCAGGGCTGACGCGGGAACGGCTGATGGACGGACGAGAGGCGCGTGGCGGATCCGCCACGCGCCTCCCGTCCGTCTGGTGGGAGCGTCTAGAACGCGGGGGTCCCGCCCGCGATCGTGACGGTCGAGCCGGACTGGTAGCTCGACTCCGGGCTGACCAGGTGCACGTACGCGGCACCGAGCTCGGCGGGCTGGCCGGGGCGCCCGAACGGCGATTGCTCACCGAAGTGCGCCACGGTCTGCGCATCGTCCGAGCCCGGCTGCAGCGGCGTCCACACGGGACCCGGTGCGACCGAGTTCACGCGGATACCCTTCGGGGCGAGCTGCTGGGCGACGGCCTCGGTGAAGGTCTTGACCGCGCTCTTCGAGATCGCGTAGTCGATCTTGTCGGGCGACGGGGTGGCTGCCTGGATCGAGCCGGTCGTGACGATCGTCGACCCGGGCTCGAGGTGCGGCACGGCCGCCTGCGTCAGCCAGAACAGCGAGTAGATGTTCGTCTTGAACGTCGAGTCGAAGTGCTCGGTGGTGAGCGACAGGATGTCGTCGTTGCTGTCCATGCGACCGGCGACCATGACGAGCGTGTCGAGGCCACCGAGCTCGTCGACGGCCTTCTGGACGAGGTCCTTGCAGTACTGCTCGTCGGAGATGTCGCCCGGGACGAGGACGGCTTTGCGCCCCTCGGACTCCAGGAGGTCACGGACCTGCTCGGCGTCCTCCTGCTCGTCGGGCAGGTAGGAGAGGACGAGGTCGGCGCCCTCGCGGGAGAGCGCGATCGCGGTCGCACGCCCGATGCCGGAGTCGGCGCCGGTGACGATGCCACGGAAGCCGGTCAGGCGCTCCTTGCCGACGTAGCTCTGCTCACCGTGGTCGGGCTCCGGGTCCATCTTCCACGCGGCGCCGGGCAGCGACTGCTCCTGCTCCGGGAACGGGGGCTTCGGGTAGAGGGAGTTCGGGTCGCGCTTCTCGTACTGGCTCATGGGGCCATGCTGCTCGTCGGCGACTCCGGGCCGGTCCAGCGGGTGCTGTCACCCGGGCACCCAGGTCGCGTCCGGGCGACGGGCGTTGCCTGCTCGCGGTCACCCGAACAGCAACTGGAGGCACCACATGGCGAAGACCTGGTTCATCACCGGAGCATCGAAGGGCTTCGGCCGCGAGTGGACGGAGGCCGCCCTGGAGCGCGGCGACTCCGTCGCGGGCACGGCGCGGAACACCGACGACGTGCAGCCCCTCGTGGAGCAGTACCCGGACACCTTCCTGCCGATCCGGCTCGACGTCACCGACCGCGCTGCCGCGGTCGCCGCCGTCCAGCAGGCCGCGGAGCACTTCGGTCGGCTCGACGTGGTCGTGAACAACGCGGGCTACGGTCACTTCGGCATGGTCGAGGAGCTCACCGAGGACGAGGTCCGCGCGCAGCTCGAGACGAACTTCTTCGGCGCGCTGTGGGTCACGCAGGCGGCGCTGCCGATCATGCGCGAGCAGGGCTCGGGGCACATCGTGCAGGTGTCGAGCATCGGTGGGATCAGCGCGTTCCCGACGGTCGGCGCCTACCACGCGTCGAAGTGGGCGCTCGAGGGCCTGTCGCAGTCGCTGTCGCAGGAGGTCGCCGGCTTCGGCGTCCACGTCACGCTCGTCGAGCCCGGCGGCTTCTCGACCGACTGGTCGGGCCCGTCCTCGAAGCACAGCGAGGAGCTCGACGCCTACGCCGACGTCCGCGAGGCCGCGTCGAAGCGCCCCTCGGCGGCGGACCCGGGCAAGCCGGAGGCCACGCGGTCCGCCATCCTGAAGGTCGTCGACGCGGAGCAGCCGCCGCTGCGCGTCTTCTTCGGGAAGGCGCCCCTCGGCATCGCCGAGCGGGACTACGAGTCGCGGCTCGCGACGTGGCGCGAGTGGCAGCCGGTCGCCGAGGAGGCGCACGGCGTCTGACGCCACCACGTGACGGACGGGAGGCACGGTGCCGGCTGGCACCGCGCCTCCCGTCCGTCAGTGGGTCGCGACGGTCAGACGCCTGCCGTCGAGCGGATCCACGACGACGACTGCGACAGCAGCGCGTAGTTCGACCCGGCCGTCGTGTTCGCACCCGGGTCGGCGCTGTCACCGGTCGAGCACACCGCGACGACCTTGCCGTTGACCAGGAGCGGGCCGCCCGAGTCGCCGTGGTTCGACGCACCGGTCACACCGGTGACGTGCTGCGCCTTGCCGCTGTAGGCGTCACGCGACGCACTCGTGAGCGAGACGGTCGCCTGGTAGAGCCCGTCCGACTGCTGCGCGTTCGCGCGGAGGCCGTAGCCCTGGATGACACCCGTGCCGCTCGACTTCGCCGCCGCGGTCAGGTCGAGGGGCGCGTAGGTCGACAGCGTGTAGGTGCTGCGCAGGTGCACGAGGGCGATGTCCCCGGCCGGCGCGGCGCTGACGCGGTCGACGGCGACGGCGGTGCCGCGGTTCGTGGTGGAGTTCGAGTGGTAGACGTTCATCGCGCCGATGCCGTCGATGCAGTGGCGGGCGGTGACGATCCACGATGCGTTGATCTGCTCGCCGGTGCAGTTGCTGACGTAGCCGGACGGGATGGTGCCGCCGGAGGCCTCGAGCTGGACGGCCCAGGTGGTGGAGGGCGCCTTCTCGCCGCCGACGACCTCGGCGCCGGCGGGCAGCGCGGAGGCGGGGGCGGCGGCGAACACGCCGCCGGCGACGACGGCCACGGCGGCGAACGCCGCTGCGAGGGTGTGCTTCATGTGGACTCCTCGGTCAGGGACCCTGCTGCGTTGCAGGGTGCAACTGGGAGTCATCCTGACCCCCGTCCGGGGGCCGCACCAGTCCGCACTTCCACCGACACCACGCCCGGGCGCCGGCGTCGTAGGGTGAGCACGTGTCCGCCCACGGAACCGACGGAGTCCGCCGCCCGGTGATCGCCATCGCCGGACTCGCGATCGAGACCTCGACCTTCACACCGACCCGGACCCTCGCTCCGGCCTTCCACCCTGATCGCGGGGACGAGGTCGTCGCGCGGCACCCGTTCCTGGCGGCGTACGAGCACGCTGCCGAGTTCCGCGGAGCACTCACCGGGCACGCGCTGCCCGGCGGGGTCGTCGCCCGATCGGCCTACGAGGAGCTCGCCGACGAGATCGTCGCCCGGCTGACGGAGATCGGGCCGGTCGACGGTCTCTGGTACGACATCCACGGCGCGATGGTGGTCGAGGGCCTGGACGACGCCGAGACGGACCTGCTCGGACGCATCCGCGCGGTCGTCGGCCCCGACACGATCATCTCCGCATCGATGGACCTGCACGGCAACGTCACGCGGGAGCTCGCGCACCAGCTCGACCTGGTCACCTGCTACCGCACGGCCCCGCACGAGGACGTCGACGCGACCCGGGAGCGCGCGGTGCGGAACCTGGTGGACGTGCTCACGACGCGTCCCGTCGGACACCGGCGACCCGTGAAGGCCTGGGTGCCGATCCCCGTGCTGCTGCCGGGCGAGCAGACCTCCACCCGGGTCGAACCGGCGGCGTCGTTGTACGCGCAGGTCGCCGAGGTCGAGGCCGCCGACGGGGTCCTCGACGCGTCACTCTGGGTCGGGTACGCGTGGGCGGACCAGCCCCGCGACCATGCGGTCACGGTCGTCACCGGATGGGACACCGACGCCGTCGCCGCCGGGGCGGAACGGCTCGCCCGCGCGTTCTGGGACGCCCGCGAGGACTTCGCCTTCGTGGCACCGACGGGGACGTTCGACGAGTGCATCACCGCGGCGCTGGCGCCCGGGGCCGCGCGCCCGTTCTTCGTCTCCGACTCGGGCGACAACCCGACCGCCGGTGGGTCGGGCGACATGACGTGGGGGCTGACGCAGGTGCTCGCGCACCCGGCGTTCGCCGCCCCGGACGGCCCGACGTTGCTCTACGCGAGCGTCCCCGGTCCGGCTGCGGTCGCCGAGGCCGTTGCCGCCGGGGTCGGCGCGACCGTCACGGTGACGGCGGGCGCCGAGGTCGACGACGTGCACGCGGGGCCGCTCACGATGACCGGCCGGGTGCACGCGGTCCGACACGGCGACCGGGATGCCGAGACCGAGGTCGTGCTGCAGGTCGGCAGCGTCTTCGCGGTCCTGACGACGCTCCGCAAGCCGTACCACCACGAGCACGACTTCATCGACCTGGACCTCGCCCCGCGGGAGGCTGACGTCGTCGTCGTGAAGATCGGCTACCTCGAACCGGAGCTGTTCGACATGGCGGCCGACTGGATGCTCGCACTCACCCCGGGTGGCGTCGACCAGGACCTGCTCCGCCTCGGGCACCACCGGATCGAGCGACCACTGTTCCCCTACGATCGGGAGTTCGCGACGCCGCCGGACCTGTCCGCGCGCATCGTGCCGCCATCGGACGAGCCACTCGGAGCAACCCCGTGAACCCACCCCCGTCATCGACGGTCGCACTCGAGATCGCCGTGACCTCGCCCGCCGGGGCGATCGTCGCCCGTGACGCCGGGGCCGACCGCGTCGAGCTCTGCACCGGTCTCGAACTCGGCGGACTCACCCCGTCGCAGGCACTCGTCGAGGCGACGCACGAGACCGGGATCCCCGCGCACGCCCTGGTGCGCTGCCGCCCCGGGGGTTTCACCTACGACGCCGACGAGCTCGCGCTGCTGGAACGCGAGGTCCGCACGGTCCTGCGCTCCGGGGCTGCGGGTGTCGTGGTCGGTGCCCTGCGTCCGGACCGGTCCCTCGACGAGGACGCCCTGCGCCGCTTCGTGGACGCAGCCCGCTCGGTCTCCGCGCACGCCGAGGTCACCCTGCACCGAGCGGTCGACCACGCGGCCGACCCGGTCGAGACGGTGGCGCGGCTCGCCGACCTCGGTGTCACGCGGGTGCTGACCTCCGGCGGCGCCGCGAGTGCCCCTGCGGGTGCGGCGACGATCGCGCGCATGGTCGACGCCGCCGGGCCGGTCCAGGTGATGGCCGGCGCCGGGGTCACCCCCGCCGACGTCCCGGCACTGGTCGCGGCCGGGGTCGCCGCGGTGCACCTCTCCGCGAAGCGGTCGGTCGGCGGCGCCGGACACGGGGGTGTGCCGATGGGCAGCGGGGACGACGGCTCCGGGCACACCGTCACGGACCCGGCTGTCGTGGCCGCAGCGCGCGCGGCCCTCGATCGGATCGCCTGACGCCCGCCGCCCCCGAGCCCGTCAGCCGAGTGCCACGACGCGGTCCGCCGCGGTGATCGCGAGCGGGTCGTGCGCCGCGTGGACCACGACGACGCCCGCAGCCGCCTCGTCGGCGAGCGCCGTCGTCACGAGGGCAGCGGAAGCCGCGTCCACCCCCGCCGTCGGCTCGTCGACCAGCAGCACGGGGGCCTGCTGCGCGAGCCCGAGCGCGACGAAGGTCCGCTGGCGCTGGCCACCGGACAGCTGGTCGAGCGGCCGATCCGCGAGCTCCGCGATCCGCATGCGCGCCAGCTGCTCGTCCACGACGGCCCGGTCGGTGCGTCCGAGCGGACGCCACCACGGCCGGCCCCGCCAGCGCCCCATCGCGACCGTCGACCGGACGGTGAGCGGGAGCGCGGTCGGCGGGACGGCCTGCGTCACGTACGCGACACCGCCGGCCGGGAGGCCCGTCACCACTCCGCCGTGCACGGTCACCACCCCGGCGAGCGCGTCGAGCAGGGTCGACTTGCCGGATCCGTTCGGTCCGGTCAGCGCCGTCACGACCCCGGCGGGGAAGGTCGCGTCGAACCCGTCGAGCACGGTGCGGTCACCACGGCGGACGACGAGACCGGAGGCCCGGAGGGCGCTGGTGTCGAGGGCTGTAGGCACCTGAGCACGCTATCAGTATCGATAGTCATTTTCATGTAGCGTCTCCCAGCGTGACCTGGCTGACCGACCCGTTCTCCGTCGACTTCATGCTGCGCGCCCTCGTCGGCGGCGCCCTGACGGCGGTGCTCTGCGCGGTCGTCGGCACCTGGGTGCTCGTGCGCGGGATGGCGTTCCTCGGGGAGGCCCTGGCGCACGGCATGCTCCCGGGCGTCGCGGTCGCCACGCTCACCGGGGTCCCCGCCGTGCTCGGCGCCGCGGTGAGCGCCGGCGTGATGGTGCTCGGCGTCGGCGCACTCCGTCGGCGCGCCCGGTTGTCGTACGACACCTCGATCGGACTGCTGTTCGTCGGCATGCTCGCCCTCGGCGTCATCATCGTGTCGTCCTCCCGGTCCTTCGCCACCGACGTGACCGCGATCCTGTTCGGGGACGTCCTCGCCGTGACCCGCACCGACCTGGGCGGGCTCGGCATCGCCGTCGTCGTGGCACTCGTGCTCGCCGCGGTCTTCCACCGGCCCTTCACCGCCGCCGCGTTCGACACCCGGAAAGCCGCGACGCTCGGGCTCCGCCCGCGCCTGGCCGAGGTCGTGCTCGTCGGGCTCGTCACCCTCGCGGTCGTCGCGTCCTACCGGGCCGTCGGGACGCTCCTGGTCGTCGGGCTCCTGCTCGCACCGGCAGCCGCGGCCCGGGCGTGGACCCGCCAGGTCGGCTCGACCATGCTCCTCGCCGCCCTGATCGGCAGCGCGGCCGTCACCACCGGCCTGCTCGTCTCCTGGCACGCCGGGACCGCCGCCGGCGCGAGCATCGCGGCCGTCGCTGTCGCCGGGGTCGCCGTCTCGCGCGGGCTCGCCGCCCTCACCTCGCTCCGGCGACGACGCACGAGCCCGGCCCGGACGCCCGCTCCAGCACCGGCACCAGCACCACGCACACCAGCACGACCAGCACCACGAGAGGGAGCATGAACCAGCCCACGACCCGTCGCGCACCATCGCGACGCATCACCACCGCGGTGGTCGCCGCCGGGCTCGCGCTCGGCCTGACCGCCTGCTCGACCGAGGACACCGCCGGGCCGGCAGCCGACGAGACCACCGCCACCGCGAAGCCGCACGGCTACGTCGAGGGGGCGAGCGAGGCCCAGGAGCCGCAGGTGCGCCTCCTGGCCGTGTCCGCGGACGGATCCACCACCGTCCACGACCTGATCGCCGACGAGACCACCGAACTCGACGACGTCGAGGCACCGGACCACTCGACGACCGACGGACGCTTCCTCGTCACCAGCACCGGGGACCGCACGACGATCATCGACGGCGGGGCGTGGACGGTCGACCACGGCGACCACACGCACTACTACGCGGCCGAACCCCGGGTCGTCGGCACGATCGACGGTGGCGGCCCCGTCGAGGTGCACTCCTCGGAGACGATGACGACGATCACGTGGCCGGAGCGCGGCGAGGGCGTCGTCCTCGACCGGGCGGCACTCGGTCAGGGCGTCGTCCAGGAGACCGTCCGGGTCGATGCGACCGTGCTGCTGCCGTTCGGCGAGCAGCTGGTCGCCGGTACCGCCGACGGCGTGCGGGTGCTCGATGCCGACGGCGAGCCGACCGACGGGCAGCCGACCGGCGCCGAGGCCGCGTGCACGGACCCGGCCGGCGGCATCGTCACGCGTGCGGGAGCAGTGGTCGGGTGCGCGGACGGTGCGGTCGTCGTCGGTGAGGACGGCGGGGTCACCGCCGTCGCGCTGCCCGACGGCGCCGACCGTCCGACGGCGTTCTCCGCCCGTGCAGGCAGGCCGACGGTCGCGGGGCTCGCCGGCGATCGCGGCGCCTGGCTGCTCGACAGCCGCGAGGGCAATTGGCGGCTGGTCGAGACCGAGCGTCCCCTGCGCGCCGTGAGCGCCGTCGACGACGAGGACGAGCACGTCGTCGGCATCGACGACCAGAGCCGGGTCGTGGTGCTCACGGCGTCGACGGGCGCGATCGCCACGACCGAGCCGCTGCTCGACCCCGACGAGCAGCCGCTCCTGCAGCTCGACGCCCAGCGCGCCTACGTCGCCGACGCCTCCGGGCCGCAGGTGCACGAGATCGACTTCGCGGACGGTGCCCGCGTCGCGCGGTCGATCGACCTGACCGCAGCCCCCGTCGCGTTCGCCGAGGTCGGGCTGTGACGCGCCGGTTCCGGGTCGGGGCTGCACTGGCCCTCGCCGCGGGACTCGTGACGACCACGGCGGGGTGCTCGTCCGCGGGATCGGACCGCCCGGTCGTCGCGGTGACGACGAACATCCTCGGCGACGTCGTCTCCGAGGTGGTCGGGGACGCCGCCGACGTGATGGTCCTCATGCCCCCGGGCGCGGACCCGCACTCGTTCGAGGTGTCCGCGCAGGAAGCCGCCCGACTCCGGACCGCCGACCTCGTCGTCGAGAACGGCCTCGGGCTCGAGGAGGGCGTCGCGCGGCACGTCGAGGCAGCCGCGTCCGACGGGGTCCCGGTGTTCACCGCCGGCGACCACGTCGACGCGCTCGAGTGGACGACCGAGGACGACAGCGGCCCGGATCCGCACCTGTGGACAGACCCGGCTCGCATGGTGGACGTCGTCGAGGCGCTCGACGGAGCCCTGCGTGAGGCCGGCGTCGAGCCGAGCGGGACCGCCGCCTACCTCGACGAGCTGACCACGCTCGACACCGAGATGTCCGAGGCGTTCGCGGGCATCCCGGACGAGCGCCGGGCCCTCGTGACGAACCACCACGTGTTCGGGTACCTCGCCGACCGATACGGCTTCCGCGTGGTCGGCGCCGTGATCCCCAGCGGCACGACCCTGGCGTCGCCGAGCGCCGCCGACCTGCGGGACCTCGCTGCAGCGATCGACGAGGCCGGGGTCCCGACGATCTTCGCCGACCTGTCGCAGCCCGCGCGCCTGGCCGAAGTGCTGGCCGACGAGGTCGACGTGCACGTCGAGATCCGCTCGCTCGCCACCGAGTCACTGACCGAGGACGGAGCAGCGTCGACCTACCTCGGCATGATGCGCTCGAACACGGACGCGATCGTCGACGGCCTGTCGATTTCTAGATGAGAATGAGAATCAGTACAGTGAACGACATGACATCCCTGCGCACCACGCTCGCGCCCGCAGCCCTGCTCGGCGCCGCAGCCCTCGTCCTCACCGGCTGCTCGACCTCGCCCGCCGACGCGGAGGCCGAGGGCGGCCGCACCGCGACGGCCGCCTCGACCGACGGGGACCGCATCGTCCTCACCTACGACGGCGGCCTGCTCACCCTCGACCAGGACCTGCGGGTCGTCGCCGACGACGGCATCGACGGCTTCACCCGCGTGAACCCGGCCGGCGACGGCCGCCACGTGCTCGTCACCGTCCCCGAGGGCTTCCGGGTCCTCGACACCGCGGCCGACCCCGCCCTGACCGACGCGGTCTTCCCGGCCGACACCGGCGGGCACGCGGTCGTGCACGGCGAGAAGACCGCGCTCTTCGCCGACGGCAGCGGCGACGTGACGGTGTTCGACCACGACGACCTCGACGGCGACACGCTCCCCGACGTCGAGACGACGGAGTCCGAGGCCGCCCACCACGGCGTCGCCATCGTCCTCGAGGACGGGACGCTCCTCTCCACGATCGGCTCCGAGGAATCCCGCTCCGGCGTCCGCGCGCTCGACGAGGACGGCCAGGAGATCGCGCGTTCCGAGGAGTGCCCGAGCGTCCACGGCGAGGGAGCGGTCGAGGACGAGGTCGCGGTCTTCGGCTGCACCGACGGAGCGCTGGTCTACCAGGACGGCGCCTTCACGAAGATCGACGCCCCGACCGAGTACGGCCGTACCGGCAACCTCTTCACGACCGAGTCGAGCTCGATCGCGGTCGGCGACTACAACGACGACCCGGACAGCGAGGGCTACCTGCTCGACCAGGTCGCGCTCATCGACGCCGCGGCGGGCGAGTACCGCGTGACCGACATGCCCGAGGGCGTCGGGTTCACCTTCCGCGACATCGCGCGCGGCCCCGCTGACGAGGCCGTGATCCTCGGCTCCGACGGCGCGCTGCACAGCTTCGACGTCGCGACCGGCGAGCCGACCGACACGGTCGACGTCATCGACGCCTGGGAGGGCCCGGCCGAGTGGCAGGACGCCCACCCGGCCCTCAAGGTCGCCGGCAACGTCGCCTACGTCACCGACCCTGCGGAGCGGAAGATCCACGCGGTGGACCTCACGACCGGGGAGGTCGTCGCCTCGAGCGACGAGCTGCCGGGCGTCCCGAACGAGATCGCGGTCGCCTGACCGACGCGTCACCACCTGACGGACGGGAGGCGCGGTACCGGCTGGTACCGCGCCTCCCGTTCGTCGTCGCACGGTTCAGGCGACCGCCGGTCGCCACATCGAGACGGGCGCCGCCGCACGGAAGCCGGTGATCGGTGCCCCGTCACCGAAGCCGTGGCGACGGTAGAGCCGTCGGTTCTGCGGCGTCGAGGACTCGAGGTACGCGTCCGCACCGAGTCCGTCGACCCGCCGCAGCGCGTGCTCGAGCAGGAGCCCGCCGACCCCCTGACCCCGGGCCGCGGCGGCGACGCCGATCTCGGCGAGGTACCAGTGCGGCGCGTCCGGTCGTGCACGGTCCATCCGGCGCAGGTGCCGCAGCGCGCGGAACGCACCACCGACCCCGAGGACCCGGAGGAGCTCGGGGACCTGCCGGAGGAACGCGACCGTGCCACCCACGTGCGGTCGTGGCGCCTGCCAGAACGCTGCACCGACCACACGATCGCCGTCGACCGCGACGTCGAGCGCGCGGGCACGCTCGGGGACCGAGCGGACGAGTGCCGTGAAGAGCGCGCCGAGCACGGCGGTGCGGTCCTCGCCCGACCGTGACGGGCGGATCTCGGCGAGGACGGGATCGGCGGCGAAGGCCTCGGCCAGCACGGCCGCTGCTGCGGGCACCTCGGACCGGGACGCGGGGCGGACGGTGATCGACATCGGGACTCCTCTGCTGGCGGTGGCACATTCGGCCGCTCGGCCAGATCAGCTTCCCGCTGCTCGCTGCAGGCGACCCGTACGCTTCCTGTGATGACGCAGGACCAGCAGACGCAGGACCAGCAGACGCGGGCGTACCGCAGCAGAGGGGAACGGCGCGACGAGCTCCTCGACGCCGCCGCCCTCGTCGTGCGCGACCACGGCCTGCCGGGCCTCACCACGCGGGCGGTCGCCGAGCGCGCCGGCGTCGCACACGGTGTCGTGCACTACGTCTTCGGCGCCCGGCGGAACCTCGTCGTCGCGCTCCTCGAGCGACAGGCGCGGGACGTCCTGCCCCGCGTGCTCGCCGCCGCGGACCAGCACGACGAGCTGGTCGAGGCGCTCGACGCCGGGGTGGCCGCGTACCTGGACCTGGTCCGCCGGGAGCCGGAGCGCTTCCGACTGCTCGAGGCCGTCAGCCGCACCGCCCTCGACGGGGACGACACGCTCGTCGCCGCCGAGCGGACCCTCTGGCACGACGGCGTCACGGCCGGCATCACCCGCTGGACCGCACGACACGGCATCGAACTCGCCGAGCCGACCGCGGTGGCCGCGGACGCCGTGCTCGCCCTGGTCGACGGACTCGGGCGCGCGGCCTGGAGCGATCCGGACGGCTCCCCCACCGACCGTACCCGCGCGGTGCTCGTCCGTGGGCTCGCACACGCCCTCACCCACTGACCCGGGCCGCGTCGGCGCACGACCGGTCCCGCGGTCAGCGCCAGGTGCGGGCGACCACCCAGCCGTCCCCCTCGGGCACGATGTCGACCACGACCGCGTCACCCTCGGCACTGACCTGGAAGCGCCAGCCGACCGTGCGCTCGGGCGCGTGGGTCATCGCCGACGGCAGGAACTCGGCCGTCGCCGTCAGCCGCGTCGGGGTGTCGCTCACCCGCCAACGCCGGTCACGCCACACCATCCGGTCCGGCACGCCGCGCTCCCACCACACCGTGGCGACCTCGTGCGTCAACATCATCTCGACCTCCCGATTCGAACGTGTGTTCGAATGGTAGAGCACCGGGACGACACCGGCGAGGGCCTCCGGCGTGGCGGCGGTCGGTGGACAACGGGCGCTCCGCGCGGGCCGTCGGACAGCCGCCACGCGGGTCGACACGGCACCATGGACCCGCGGGAACACCTGCACCCACGCGGTGGTTGCACCCGACGGTGCCGCAGCCAGCGGTACGACGACCCCAGGAGGCCACCATGACCACGACCGAGACCGCCATCCTCGCCGGCGGCTGCTTCTGGGGAGCGCAGCAGCTCCTCCGTCGCCGTCCGGGTGTCATCAGCACGCGCGTCGGGTACTCCGGCGGCGACACCCCGAACGCCACGTACCGGAACCACGGCGACCACGCCGAGGCCGTCGAGATCGTCTTCGACCCGTCACAGATCTCGTACCGTGACCTGCTCGAGTTCTTCTTCCAGATCCACGACCCGTCCACCAAGGACCGGCAGGGCAACGACGTCGGCCGCAGCTACCGCTCGGCGATCTTCTACCAGGACGACGAGCAGCGCCAGGTCGCGCTCGACACCATCGCGGACGTCGACGCATCCGGCATCTGGCCGGGCAAGGTCGTCACCGAGGTCGAGCCCGCCGGCGACTTCTGGGAGGCCGAGGAGGAGCACCAGGACTACCTCGAGAAGTACCCCGCCGGGTACACCTGCCACTTCGTGCGCCCGGGCTGGAAGCTCCCGCACCGCGACGAGGCGACCGCCTCGGTCTGACCGCCGGCGGGTGATCGCGACGGTCACGTGACGACGTGACCGGACGACGGACGGGAGGCGCGGTGCCAGCCGGCACCGCGCCTCCCGTCCGTCGTCCCGTCGCCGGGGTACGCACCCGGCCCGAGGACACAGCCGCCGACCACTACAAGTGGCGTCATGACCTCTTCCTCCCGCACGCCCCTCGGTGTCACCCTCGTCGAGGGCGGCGCCAACGTCGCCCTCTTCTCCAGCACCGCCGAGCGCGTGGAGTTCTGCCGCTTCGACGAGGACGGCACCGAGCACCGCACCGAGCTCCGCAACCGCACCGGGTACACGTTCCACGACGTCGTGCCGGACGTGACCGTCGGCACCCGCTACGGCTTCCGCGTGCACGGCGCGTGGGACCCGGCGAACGGCCTCCGCCACAACCCGGCGAAGCTCCTCCTCGACCCCTACGCCACCGCGATCGACGGCTCGTACGAGTGGGGCCAGGCGCTGTTCGGGCACGACATGGACAACCCCGAGCAGATCGACGAGACCGACTCGGCGAGCGCCATGCCGAAGTCCGTCGTCGCCGACCGCGAGTTCGACTGGGACGGGGACACGCTGCTCCACATCCCGTACCGCGACACCGTCGTCTACGAGGTGCACGTCAAGGGCTTCACGAAGCAGCACCCCGACGTGCCCGAGGAGATCCGCGGCACCTACGCGGGCCTGGCGCACCCGGCGGCGATCAAGCACCTGACCGACCTCGGCGTCACGTCGGTCGAGCTGCTGCCGACGCACCAGTTCGTGCAGGACTCGACCCTGGCCGACAAGGGCCTCCGGAACTACTGGGGCTACAACAGCATCGGCTTCTTCGCCCCGCACGACGAGTACTCGTCCTCGGGCACCGCCGGCCAGCAGGTCACCGAGTTCAAGGAGATGGTCAAGGCCCTGCACGCCGCGGGGCTCGAGGTCATCATGGACGTCGTCTACAACCACACCGCCGAGGGCAACCACATGGGCCCGACGCTGTCCTTCAAGGGCATCGACAACGCCTCGTACTACCGCCTGGTCGAGGGCGACGAGGGCAACTACTTCGACACGACCGGCACGGGCAACTCGCTCAACGTGTCGCACCCGTCGGCGCTCGGGCTCATCACCGACTCGCTGCGCTACTGGGTCGAGGAGATGCACGTCGACGGCTTCCGCTTCGACCTGGCGACGACGCTGACCCGCCAGGACGGCGAGGCCGAGAAGCACTCCGCGTTCCTCGACATCATCCACCAGGACCCGGTGCTCCGCGAGGTGAAGATGATCGCCGAGCCGTGGGACACCGCCGGGTACCAGGTCGGTGGCTTCCCGGCCGACTGGTCGGAGTGGAACGGCAAGTACCGCGACGACCTCCGCGCGTTCTGGCGCGGTGACGAGGGCACGCTCGGCGACGCCGTCCAGCGCGCCCTCGGCTCCCCCGACGTGTACGAAGGCTCCCGTCGTTCCCCGCTCTGCTCGGTGAACTTCGTCACCGCGCACGACGGCTTCACCCTGGCCGACCTGACGATGTACGCCGAGAAGCACAACGAGGCCAACGGCGAGGACAACAACGACGGCGAGAGCAACAACACCTCGTTCAACGGCGGCATCGAGGGCCCGACCGACGACGGCGCCGTGAACGACTACCGCGACCGCCAGCGCCGGAACTTCCTCGGCACGCTGCTGCTCTCGGCGGGTGTCCCGATGATCCTGGGCGGCGACGAGATCGCCCGCTCGCAGGGCGGCAACAACAACGCGTACTGCCAGGACGACGAGATCTCGTGGTTCGACTGGCACGCCGCCGACCGTGACCTGCTCGCCTTCACCACCGCGGCGATCGCGTTCCGCAAGGAGCACGAGGCGCTCCGCCCGGAGTGGTACCGTACGGCCCCCGGCGACTCGGAGTCCACGGTGCAGGTGCTCCGCGCCGACGCGCAGGGCTTCGAGGACGGCGACTGGGCAGACGGCGGCAACCGCGCGGTGATTCTCGTGCTGCAGCGTGGGGACGACACCGTCGCGGCGCTGCTCAACGCGTCGGACACCACGGTCGAGTTCACGCTGCCGGAGAAGCCGGGCGGCGGTTCGTGGTCGCTCGGCCTGTCGAGCGACCCGGACCAGGCCGTCGAGGGCGACGCGACGACGCTGCTCGTGCGCGACGCGTCCTTCACGGCGCTGGTGTAGCGGGGACGGCACGCAGGACGAGACGGACGGGAGGCACGGTGCCGGCTGGCACCGTGCCTCCCGTCCGTCGTGCGGGGACGAGTGGTACTGGACAGGATTTGTACATGTACACTGCTGTCCATGCCCGTCTCATCGAAGCGACGCCTCGTCGCCGACGCCCTCCGCGACGCGATCGCGACGGGTCGGTACCGCGCCGGTGAGCGCCTGCCCGGCGAGCACGACCTCGCCGCCCGCTTCGCGGTGAGCCGCGGCACCGTCCGCGCCGCCCTCGCCGATCTGGCCGACGACGAGTACATCTCGACCCACGGGGGCGTCGGGTCGGTCGTGACCTTCGACGGCGCCGCCCTGGACCCGCGCGGCGGCTGGGCGCGATCGATCGCCGCCTCGGGCACCGAGGTGACCACACGCGTCCTGCGGCTCGACCGCGTGGACGACCCGCACCTCCAGGCCGAGGTGGACGCGGCGGACGCGACGTTCGTCGTGGTCGACCGCCTACGCACCGTCGTGGGCGGACGCCCGGTGTCCCTCGAGCGGAGCGTCCTGCCCGCCATCGGCCGCCTGGCCACCGCACCGACCGCCGGCCTGGTCGACGACTCGCTCACCGCGACCATCGCCGAGGCGGGACTCGTGCCGGCGAGCGCCGAGCAGTGGGTCGACGTCGTGCCCCTCGACGCCGAGGACGCCCGCCTGCTCGACCGCGCCGAGGGGACCCCGTTCCTCCGGAGCCGACGTGACTCGCGCACCGCCCAGGGCGCGTTCGTCGAGCGCGTCGACAGCCTCCTCGACCCAGACCGGTTCCGCCTGCACATGCGCTTCGGGACGACACGATGACGACCCGACAGGACACCGTGAACGACCAGCCCCACGCCCTCGCCGCTCTGACCGGACTCGCGATCGGCGACGCCCTCGGCATGCCCACGCAATCGATGTCCCTCGCGCAGATCCGCGCCGACCACGGGAGGATCACCGGGTTCGCCGACGCCGGACCGCACCAGCGGATCGCCGCCGGCATGCCCGCGGGCACGATCACCGACGACACCGAGCAGGCGGTCATGGTCGCCGAGCTGCTCCTCGAGGGCGACGGACACATCGACCCCACCCGCTTCGCCGAGGCACTCATCGCGTGGGAACGCGCGATGGAGGCCAAGGGGTCGCTCGACCTGCTCGGACCGAGCACGAAGACCGCCGTGCAGCGGATCCTCGACGGGGTGCCGGCGTCCGAGGCCGGCTCGACGGGCACGACGAACGGTGCCGCGATGCGGATCGCCCCGGTCGGGATCGCCGTGCCCTCCGGTGACCTCGTCCGCCTGGTCGACGCCGTGCAGGACGCGTCACGCGTCACCCACGACACCGGGATCGGCATCGCCGGGGCGAGCGCGGTCGCCGCCGCGGTGAGCGCCGGCATCGACGGTGCCACGCGGACCGAGGCACTCGACGCCGCGGTCGCCGCCGCCACGATCGGTGCGGCGCGCGGCCACTGGGTCGCCGGTGGCGACATCGCGGCGAAGACCACCTGGGCGCGCGGCTTCCTGCCCACCGTCCCCACCGACGGCCGGATCGACGCCGTCGCGCAGGTGATCGGCACGAGCGTGGCCAGCCAGGAGTCCGTCGTCGCTGCGCTCGCGCTCGTCGCGCTCGACCTCGATCCCTGGGAGACGCTCTGCACCGCCGCGTCGATCGGCGGCGACACCGACACGATCGCCGCGATGGCCGGTGCGGTGCTCGGCGCCGTGCACGGTCCGGACGCATGGCCCGCCGACGCGGTCGCCACCGTGACGACCGTCAACCACCTCGACCTCGGCCCGCTGGTCGACGGACTGCTCACGCTCCGTCACCGGGCCTGACCCGACCCCGGACGGCGGCGGTCCCCCCTCCGCCGCCGTCCGGTCACCCCTCCCCCGCAGCACCCTTCCGATGACGTAAGAGGATCCCCATGGCCCAGGACACCACCACACGCTCCGGCGGCACGCTCTCCAGCGGCACGCTGACGAGCGTCGAACAGCGCGGCATCGAGCCCGTGCCCCACGACGAGCGGAACGGCGCACCCGGCGCACTGTTCTGGGTCTGGTTCGCCGCGAACATCTCGATCCTCGGGCTCCCGCTCGGCGCGACCCTCGTGGCGTTCCAGGGCCTGACGATCTGGCAGGCGCTCGTCGTCGCGCTCATCGGCGCCGCAGGCTCGTTCGCGGTCGTCGGCGTGATCTCCATCGCCGGACGACGCGGCGGCGCCCCCGGACTGACCCTGAGCCGCGCGGTGTTCGGCGTCCGCGGCAACATCGGGCCGACCGCGGTGTCGCTGCTGTCCCGCCTGGGTTGGGAGACCGTGAACACCACGACCGCGGCCTTCGTGCTGCTGTCGCTCTTCACGATCCTCTTCGGCACCGACGGCGACGCGAAGGCGAACCCGGTGCTGACGATCGTCGCCATCCTGGTGTTCGTGATCGCCACCGTGCTCATCTCCGGGCTCGGTCACGCGTTCATCGTCGCCGTGCAGAAGTGGGCGACGTGGGTGTTCGGCGCGCTCAACGTGTTCGTCGCCGTCTTCCTGGTGCTCCGCGTCGACTGGGACGTCGTCGGGTCGCAGCCGGCGGGTCCGGTAGCCGCGATGGTCATCGGCATCGGCACCATCGCCGCGGGCACCGGCATCGGCTGGGCGACCGCCGGCGCGGACATCGCCCGGTACACGCGCACGTCGGTGAAGGCGGGCGCACTGATCAGCGCGAGCGCCGCCGGCGCGGGCATCCCGCTCGTGGTCCTGGTCGGTCTCGGTGCCCTCGTCTCCGCCGGCGACCCCACGCTCGCGCAGGCCGGTGACCCGGTGGCGGCGATCCGCGACCTGCTGCCGAGCTGGATGGCGATCCCGTACCTGGTCGCCGCGTTCGGCGGCCTGCTGCTGTCGAACCACCTGTCGGTGTACTCGGCGAGCCTCACCACGCTGACCCTCGGCGTCAAGGTGCCCCGGGTGTGGGCGGTCGCCGTCGACGTGGTCGTCACGACCCTCGGCGCGATGTACTTCATGCTCGTGGCCGACGGCTTCTACGCGCCCTTCATCACCTTCATCTCCGTGCTCGCGGTGCCGATCACGGCCTGGCTCGGGGTCTTCATCGCCGACATGGCGAAGCGACGCTGGTACGACCCGGCCGCGCTGCTCGACCTGCGCGCCGGCGGCCGCTACTGGTACCGCGGCGGTGTCGCCTGGGGTGCCCTCTCGGCCTGGGTCGTCGCGATCGTCGTCGGCTTCCTCTTCACCTCGGTGCAGGTCGGCGACGCGGACCCGGTGTTCGTCGGAGCGCTCTCCGACAGCTGGATCGGCGCGAACGGCCTCGGCTGGGTCGTGACGTTCGTCGTCGCCGCCCTGGTCTACCTGCTCACCGGCGGTCCCCGCGGCCAGCTGCACGCACCCGAGGAGCGCGCGTGAGCCGCCTCGTCTCCGTCGGCAACGTCGTCGTCGACATCGTCATGCGCGTGGACGCGATCCCGGAGCCCGGCGGCGACGTCATCGCTTCGGCATCCGAGATCACCGCGGGCGGCGGGCTCAACACGATGGTGGCCGCGGTCCGGGACGGGCTCCCGGTGGTGTTCGCCGGGCAGTACGGCACCGGGCCGTTCGGCGACGTCGTCCGAGCCGCGCTCGTCGACTCGGACGTCGAGGTCCTGCAGCCGGGACTCGACGACGTCGACAGCGGGTACTGCGTGGCACTCGTCGACGCGACGACCGAACGGACCTTCGTGACGAGCGTCGGTGCCGAGGGCCGCCTCGGTCGCGAGGACCTCGACCGGATCGTGCTCCGGTCCGACGACACGGTCTTCGTCTCCGGCTACGGCCTCGCCCACGCCGTCAACGGTCCGGCGATCGCCGACTGGCTGACGACGGTGCCGGACACGGTGCGCGTCGTGCTCGACCCGTCGCCCCTGGTCGACACGCTGCCCCC
Organism: Curtobacterium sp. SGAir0471; assembly: GCF_005490985.1. NCBI lineage: Bacteria > Bacillati > Actinomycetota > Actinomycetes > Micrococcales > Microbacteriaceae > Curtobacterium > Curtobacterium sp. SGAir0471. Next base: position 176,116 of record NZ_CP027869.1, on the reverse strand, counting down.
GGCGGTGCTCGGCCCCGTCATCGCCCGTGCGGACGTGGTCAGCGCCAACGGCCGGGAGGCGCGGCTCATGGCACCGACCGCCGCGGGACTCCCCGAGGCGGTCGCCGCGATCGCCGCGTCCGCCCGCGGCACCGCGCTGGTCCGCGACGGCGCAGCGGGCTGCTGGGTCGCCGAGTCCGGACGCGCCCCTGTCCTGGTGCCCGGCTTCCCCGTCGACGCGGTGGACTCGAACGGCGCGGGCGACGCCCACGGCGGGGTGTTCGTCGCAGCCCTGGCCCGCGGAGCGTCCCTGCACGAGTCGGTCCGGCGCGCGAACGCCGCAGCCGCCCTCGCGGTGACGCGGCAGGGGCCGGCGACGGCACCGACGGCCGCTGAGACCGACGCGTTCCTCGCGGCCCACGCCTGAGCGCACGACGTCTCAGCGGCCGACCCGTCGGGACTCCTCTTCGCGCTCCGCCCGGCGCGCGAAGGCGTCCGCGATGGGGACGTCGGTCGACGAGTGCGCGACGATCGAGAGCACGACCGCGACCACGATGACGTCGAAGAGCCGATCGGCGTCGGGCACCGTGCTCCCGAGCACGAGCAGCCCGTAGAGCACGCTCGCGAACCCCTTCGGACGGAACCACGCAGCCGTCGCTCGCTCCCACCGGTCCAGTCCGCTGCGGACGAGTGCGACCTCGACCGCGAGCGGCCGGGCGAGCAGGAGCAGCAGCACGGCGAACACGTAGCCGGGCACGCCGACGTCGGCGAGCAGGGACGGGCTGATGAGCTCCCCGTCACGGTCTGACAGCGGGGCAGCCGACCGCGGTGCACGGTGGGTGGCGGCGCCGCTGCCGAGCGCCGGGACGGAGTGTCGTGGGCGGAGTGTCGTGGGCGGAGGGGGCGCTGGCGAGCGCGCTGCTCGCGACCTCAGCTCGAGGGTCGGCGACGTGAGCACGGTGGCCGCGGTCGTGATCGAGACGGACGGCACCCTGAGCGTCATCCCGAAGGACGCCTTCGGCGACTGGCTGGCGCTGGCCGGAATCTCCTGACCGTCACCGGCGTCACGCCAGCAGCCCCGCGCCTCCCGTCCGCCGTCAGTCGACGTCCGACACGACCCCGGTCGGGAGCTCGGCGCGGGTCGGTGGGTCGGCGCCCGGGCGGGACACCGTGATCGCGGCACAGGCCAGGGCGAGCGACGCCAGGCGACCGAGCTCGTCGGCGTCGAGCGCGGTCGGGGCGCTCCCCCGTGCCAGCACACTCGCGAGCAGCCCCGCCATGAACGAGTCCCCCGCACCGATCGTGTCCGCGACCTCGACGCGCGGCGCCGGCACGGTGATACGCGCCCGAGTGGACGCCATCGCACACCCCGCTCCGCCGAGCGTCACCGCGGCGAGGGCCGTGCCGTAGGCGAGCAGGCCGTCGAGCACCTGGTCGACGCTGCGGTCCGGCCAGAGCCACGCGGCGTCCTCGTCGCTGAGCTTGACCACGTCGGCCTCGGCGAACAGCGGCTCGAGGGTCGCGAGCACGGCGTCCCGGTCCGGCGTGATCGACGGCCGGACGTTCGGGTCGACCGAGACGAGTGCGTCGGTCGGACGGACGCGCAGGGCCTCGAGCACGGCGCGTGCCCCGGGTTCGAGCACGGCGCCGATGGAGCCGACGTGGACGAGCGGCGTCGCAGCGGGCACGTGCACCGGGTCGAGCCGCCAGTCGAGGTCGAACTCGTAGGACGCGCCGCCGTCCTCGCCGATGGTCGCGACGGCCGTCGAGGTCCGGTCGATCGCGGTCGCGTCGACCTCGACGTCGCTCGCGCCGACGTGCGCCCGGATCGAGGCGCCGCGGTCGTCGTCGCCGAGTGCGCAGACGAGTCGCGCCGACCGGCCGAGCCGGGCGAGGCCGACGGCGACGTTCATCGGGCTGCCACCCGGGTGTTCGACGCGACCCTCGGGGCGGTCGACCACGTCGACCAGGGCTTCTCCGATGACGATGACGGTGTCCACGGGTCCAGCGTGGCAGACCGGACGCCCGTGCGACGGCGCACTGTCCGGTCGTCCCCCGGTGGTCTGCGGACGCACGGGTGCGGCGGAGTTGACTGACGGGCCCGGCACGACCCCGACAAGGAGCCCCGATGCTGTCCCTGATCTACTCGAGCGTCGCCACCCGTCCCCTCGGCGACGACGACCTCGCCGCCCTGCTCGCCCAGAGCCGCCGTGCCAACGCCGAGAACGACGTCACCGGGGTGCTGCTCTTCCGGAACGGCTACTTCCTGCAGCTGCTCGAGGGGCCGGACCAGGCCGTGCGCTCGAAGATGGACACGATCAAGCACGACGACCGACACACCAAGGTCACGGTGCTCACCGAGGAGCTCATCGAGGAGCGGCAGTTCCCGGAGTGGACGATGGGCTTCCCCGCCGAGGACACCGACGTCGAGCAGGCTCCCGGGTACCGGAGCACCTTCGACGACCTCGACGCCACCGACGGTACGCAGATCAGCTCCCTGCCGGCGCTCCGCGAGCTGATCCGCTGGTTCCGACCCTCGCCCCGCTGACCGCCGGGTCCGTCCGCGAGCAACGACCCGCGGCGTGCGGGGATCGGCTCGTCCGGACAGGGGGTCCGTCGAACGGGGTACCGGTTGCTGGCCGTGCCTGTCGTTCGGCCGTGACCGACTCCGGCACCCCGCACGGCCGGAGCAGGCCGCTGTGGTCAGCTGGTCGGCCAGCCGCTGAGCGGGTCAGCCGGTCGGACCGAGCCGCAGCGGCTCGACCCGGCCGTCCCGGCAGAGGACCACGAGGTCGGCGGCCGCACCGATGCTGAGCGGCGGACGCAGCCCGAGCACCGACGCCGCACGCACGGAGGATGCGCGCACGGCCGACGGCAGTCGGTCCGGACGACCGTCGACGAACCGGGCCACGGCGTCGGCGACCGTGATCGTGCTCCCGGCCAACGAGGAGCCGTCGGCGAGCCGGGCGACCCCGTCGGAGACCACGACCTCCGAGCCGGCGATCCGGTAGCGGCCGTCGGCGCACCCGGTCGCCGCCATGGCGTCCGACACGAGCACGAGCCGTTCACCGACGGACTCTCGCACCAGGTCGACGGTCACCGGGTCGAGGTGGTGACCGTCCACGATGCACTCCACCGTGAGTCGCTCGTCGGTCAGCGCGACGCCGACCGGCCCGGGCGCACGGTGGTGCAGCTGCGGCATGCCGTTGAACAGGTGCGTGACCAGGGTCGCGCCGGCGTCCACTGCGGCGCGCACCTGGTCGGCGTCGGCATCGGTGTGGCCGACCGCGACGACGACGCCCGATGCGACCAGCCTCCGGACGGCGTCGAGCGCGCCCGGGAGCTCGGGCGCGAGCGTGACGATCCGGAGCGCTGCACCGCCGGCGTCCACGAACAGGTCGACCTCGTCCGGGGCCGGCGGGTGGAGCAGTCCGGCAGCGTGCGCACCCCGGCGGGCCGGAGCGAGCCAGGGCCCCTCGAGGTGCAGTCCGGCGAGCGTGCCGTCGTCGACGAGCGGGCGGAGGCGGTGCAGGGCGGCGACCGTGTCCGGGACCGTGCCCGTCGCGATCGACGCCACCAGGCGTCCGGTCCCCCGTGCGGCGTGGTGGGCGGCGGCGGCCCGGGCCTCGGTGACCGAGCACGATGCGAAGTCGTGGCCGAGTGCGCCGTGCGCGTGCAGGTCGACGAAGGCCGGCAGGACGGTGCCCGGCGCCTCGACCACGCGATCGTGCGCGGGCGCCGTGCCGGTGCCGAGTGCGGTGACCCGGCCGTCGTCGACCGCGAGCCAGGCGTTCGGTAGGTCGACCTCGGCGGTGACGATCCGCGGGGCGCGGACGAGGGCGGTCACGCGGTCACCGTGACGTCCGGGAGCCAACCAGCACGCACCGAGCCGAGCCGAGCCGAGCCGACCAGCTGCTGGCGCGCGAGCAGCACCGCGCCGATGGCACCGGCCGCGTCGCCGTGCTGCGCACCCACCAGCTCGGGGACCCTGACCCCGGTGAGTCGGTCCGCCACCGCGGAACGCAACGGGTCGAAGAGCAGCGGTCCGGACTGCGCGAGGCCGCCGCCGACGATCAGGGTGTGGCAGCCGGCCACGGCGGTCAGCCACGCCAGGGAGTCGGCGAGCACCTCGACGCAGTCGTCCCACGCCCGTCGGGCCACCGGGTCGCCGTCGAGGACACGGAGCATCGCGTCGTGGGCACTCGGAGCACCACTGCGACGCGCGACGGCCCCGGCCGAGGCGATCTCCTCGACCCGGAGGCCCGCGTGGGCACCGTCCCGGATCCGGACCTGGCCGATCTCCCCCGCCCAGCCGCCGCCCGGGACCACCCGGCCGTCGACCACCAGGGCGCTCGCCAGACCGGTGCCGACGGGGACGAAGGCGACCGTGCCACGGCCGAGCGTCGTGGGACCGGCGGCGTGGACCTCGGCGAGCGCTCCGGCCCGGACGTCGTGGCCGAAGGCGAGCGGCACGGTGTCGAGCCCTGCGACCCCCAGGGCCTCGGTGACCCGGGCCCGGACCGGCACGTCCCGCCACCCGAGGTTCACGGAGAGCACCGAACGGCCCGCGTCCTCGTCGACGACCCCCGGGACGACCAGCCCGATCGCTCCGAGGTCGCTCCCGTGCTGCCGAGCGTCCGTCCGTGCCCGCTGCCCCAGCGACGCGACGACCTCGGCCAACGCACTCGCCCGTGGGTCGTCTCGCGGGGTCGGGACACGCTGCTCATCGAGCACCCGTCCGTCGCCGGCGACCAGGCGCGCCTTGATGCTCGTGCCCCCGACGTCGATGCCGAGCGCTGCGCCGTCAGTGGTCATCGCGGGCCCTCCGATCGCGCCGACCAGCACTGATCGGACGTCGTCAGCCTGCCGATCGATCATGATCAGTGCAAACAACGCGCAGCAATTCCGCTCACATCGCCGAACGACGCCGCCCGTAGGATGACGCCATGACCCCGCAGCAGAGGCTCAACGCGCTCCTCGAGCTGGTGAGCGACCGCGGGAACGTCTCCATCGCCGAGATCGGTGAGGCGCTGGGCATCTCCGCTGCGACCGCACGACGCGACCTCACGACCCTGGCCGACCAGCGGCTCGTCACCCGCACGCACGGTGGCGCAGCGGCGCTGGGAGCCGGGTACGAACTGCCCCTGCAGTACAAGATCGCCCGACAGGCCGAGGCGAAGACCGCCATCGCCCGGGCGACCGCCGCGCTCGTCTCGCCGGGTGACACGGTCGGCCTGAACGGCGGGACGACGACGACCGAGGTGGCGCGGGAGCTCGGCAAGAGCGAGCGCTTCATCCGCGCCGACGGCGAGTGCGGCATCACGATCGTCACGAACGCGCTGAACATCGGCTACGAGCTGTCCGTCCGCGCCAACGTCAAGATCGTCGTGACCGGCGGTGTGGCCCGGCGGCAGTCGTACGAGCTCATCGGTCCGACCGTGCGGGACACGCTCGACGGCTTCGCACTCGACGTCGTCGTGCTCGGCGTCGACGGGCTGACGAGCCAGTACGGCGCGACGACGATGCACGAGGGCGAGGCCGAGGTCAGCCGGCACTTCGCGTCTGTCGGCCGCCGGGTCGTGGTCGTCGCCGACTCGACGAAGATCGAGCGCGCCACCTTCGCGCGCATCTGCCCGCTCGAGCGCATCGACGTGCTCGTCACGGACCAGGCCGTGCCCGTCCCGTTCGCCGCCGACCTGGCGTCCGCCGGCGTGGAACTCGTCGTCGCGAGCTGACCCGCGGGGGTCGCCCCGGCGATCCCGCGGCCGCAGCCGCAGCCGCAGCCGCAGCCGACCATCGCCGTGCCGCGAGCGGCGCCGTCCCGACGTTGCCGGCGTGTAACAACCTCGGATGCACGCTTCCGTGATCGACCCGTGCGTGCTTATTGTGCATTCATGATCGATTTGGCATCATTGCCGTCACAATCACGCAAAGGAGCGAGATGACCACCACGAGCACACGCCTGCTCCGGGTCGCCGTCGTCGGCATCGGCCAGCGATCGGCCATCGCCGACCACGTGTCCGCCGCAGGCCTCGACGCCGACGGGGTGGACGCCCGCATCACCGTCGCGGCCGACACCACGGCCGCGGGACGCGAACGGGCCGCCGCACACTGGCCGGAGGCCGCGGTGGTGACCGGCCACCGGGCACTGATCGGCACGGGCGGTGCGCCGAACCTCGTCGACGCGGCGATCGTCACCACCCCGGACTGGACCCACGCCGAGATCGCGATCGACCTGCTCCGCGCCGGCATCGCCGTCTACCTCGAGAAGCCCCTGGCGATCACCATCGAGGACGCCGACGCCGTCCTGAACGCTGCCGCCGAGACCGGTACGCCCCTGTACGTCGGCCACAACTTCCGGCACGCAGCCGTCGTCCGCCTCATGCGCGAGGTCATCGCCCGTGGGGAGATCGGCGAGGTGAAGGCCGTCTGGGTCCGCCACTTCGTCGGCAACGGCGGCGACTACTACTTCAAGGACTGGCACGCCGACCGCAGCCGCGTGAACTCGCTCCTGCTGCAGAAGGCGAGCCACGACCTCGACGTCGTGCACGCCCTCGCCGGCGCGTACACCAGCCGGGTCGTCGGGATGGGGTCGCTCTCGGTGTACGGCGACGTCACCGACCGGCGCGACCGCAGCGACGAGCTCATGACCGACTGGTTCTCGTTCGACAACTGGCCGCCCGCTGAGCAGACCGGCCTCAATCCCGTCGTCGACGTCGAGGACGTCTCGATGGTGATGATGACGCTCGAGAACGGCGTGCAGGCGAGCTACGAGCAGTGCCACTTCACGCCCGACTACTGGCGGAACTACACCGTCATCGGCACCCACGGCCGCCTCGAGAACGTCGGGGACACCGGCGGCGGGGTCGTCAAGGTGTGGAACCACCGCCGCAACTGGGACGTCGCCGGTGACGTCGAGTACCCGATCGACGGCGTCGAGGACGGCCACGCCGACGCCGACCTGCTCACCATGACCGAGTTCCTCCGCTCCGTCGCCCTCGGTGAGCCGACGACCCTGTCCCCGATCGCAGCGCGCGCCGCGGTCGCCGCGGGAGCGCTCGCGACGCGTTCCCTGCGGAACGGCTCCGTCCCGCTCGACGTGCCGCCCCTCCCCGAAGCCACCATCCGTCACTTCACGGCCGCAGCCGGCCACGACGACCCCTCCGGAAGGAACACCCGATGACCCTCCCCTCTCCCCGCCACGGCGGCGGCCGCGGCCGCGCCCTGCTCGGTCTTGCTGCCGTGGTCAGCGCCGTCGCCCTCCTGGCGGGGTGCAGCAGCGCATCGTCCGCCGGTTCCGACTCCGGGACGGGCACGGTCGCGAAGGACACGAAGGCCGACCTGACCTACGCCGTCTGGGACCAGAACCAGGTCGACGCGATCAAGGCGAACATCAAGGGCTTCAACGAGGAGTACCCGGACATCACGGTCAACGTGGACGTGACGCCCTTCGCCAACTACTTCACGAAGCTGCAGACGCAGGGTTCCAGCAACACGCTGCCCGACCTGTTCTGGATGAACGGCCCGAACTTCCAGCTCTACGCGGCCAACGGCAAGCTCGCGCCGATCACCGGCGCAGTGGAGTCGGGTGCGATCGACCCGTCGAAGTACTCGAAGGCGCTCGACGACCTGTACACCTACGACGGGACGCAGTACGGCGTGCCGAAGGACTTCGACACCATCGGCGTCTGGGTGAACAAGGCGCTGTTCGAGAAGGCCGGCGTGCCGCTGCCGTCGAAGGACTGGACCTGGCAGGACTTCCAGGACACCGCCGCCGAACTGTCGCAGAAGCTGCAGGGCGACGGCGCGTACGGCGCCGCCGGCGGCATGGACGGCCAGACCACCTACTACGACACGATCTTCCAGGCCGGCGGGTCCGTGATCGACGACGGGAAGTCGGAGTACGACACGAAGGCCGCCCAGGAGGGCATCCGGTTCTGGACCGACCTGATCGGCTCCGGCGCCTCGCCGTCGATCAAGCAGCTGACCGACACCACGGCGGACCAGTGGTTCACCTCCGGCAAGCTCGCGATGTACCAGGGCGGCAGCTGGTTCCGGTCGGCGCTCATCGGCACCGACCTGGAGAAGGACGTCGTCGTCTACCCGCTGCCGAAGGGCAAGGAGCAGGCGACCGTGATCCACGGTGTCTCGAACGTCGTGGCCGAGGGGTCGAAGAACAAGGCGGCCGCCCAGGCACTGCAGGCGTACCTGGCGAGCAAGCCGGCCCAACAGCAGCAGGGCGACATGGGTGCGGTCATCCCGGCCTACGAGGGCACGCAGGACGCCTTCACGAAGACGATGCCCGATGCGGACCTGCAGGTGTTCCTCGACGCGGTCGACTACGCGAAGCCGCTCCCGGTGTCCAAGAACATCGCTGCGTGGAACACCCTCGAGACGAACCTGCTCCCGAGCGCCTTCGACGGGTCGCGACCCGTCGACCAGGTGACGGCCGAGCTCGCGAAGGAGATGGACGCCGCACTCGCGAAGGAGTGAGCGACGAGCGCCGGTCGGTCGGGTCCACCCCGGCCGACCGGCGCTGTCCGGCACCCCGACCGATCAGCACGAGCACGGTCCGCAAGCACCCGCGTCCGGCCCCGCGCAACCGCACCCGCGCACCCGCACCCGCGCACCCGCACCCGCATCCGCACCCCTCGATCCGCCCACCTCGGCCCAGGAGCGATCCGATGACCACGAACACCCGGCAGACGACGGCGACCCGGCCGTCACCGCCACCCCGAACCCACCGCGACGAACGGCCACGCCCGACCCGCGCCCACCGCACCGACGGCATCTGGCCGTGGCTGTTCGTGCTCCCGCTGCTGATCGGCGTCGGCACGTTCTTCATCTGGCCGATCCTGCAGACCTTCTGGTACTCCTTCACGAGCTGGGGCGTCTTCGGCGGCGCCACCTTCACCGGGCTCGCGAACTACGCCCGCCTGCTGTCCGACCCGCAGCTGTACCAGTCGCTCGTCAACACGATCGTCTACACGGTGATCGTCCTGCTCGGCATCCCGATCGCGGTCTGGCTCGCGAGTCTCCTCAACACCCCGGGCCTGCGGTTCGCCCAGTTCTACCGGGTGCTCTTCTTCCTGCCCTACGTGGCGATGCCCGCCGCGATCGCCCTGGTGTGGCGGATCATGTTCAACGGCGACTTCGGCATCGTGAACTGGTTCCTCGGACGCTTCGGCATCGACGGCCCGTACTGGATCTCCACCCCGGGCTTCGCGCTCGTCGCCGTGTCCCTCGTCGGCCTGTGGTCCTCGCTCGGCTTCTCGATGATCATCCTCGGCGCCGGGCTGAAGGACATCCCGCCCGAGCTGTACGAGGCCGCCGAGCTCGACGGCGCGAGCCGCTGGCGCCAGTTCCGCTCGCTCACCGTGCCGCTGCTGACGCCGAGCATCTTCTTCGTGCTCGTGGTCACCACGATCTCGAGCTTCCAGCTGTTCGACCTGCTCTACGCCATCCTCGGCTCCACCAACCCGGTCATCCCGCAGACGATGTCCCTCGTCTTCTACTTCTACAACGCCGGGTTCATCGACAACGACAAGGGATTCGCGGCTGCGATCGCGATGGTGATCTTCGTGCTCATCGGCATCATCACCGTCGTGCAGTTCCGGGTCCAGCGGAAGTGGGTCCAGTCATGACCGGCATCATCGACGCACGCGGCAGCAGGGTCGCGGCAGCCACGAAGGCGGCGGGCCGCACCCGCGCGACGACCGCCGCACGTCCCGGTCGCCGCGGCGGCAGCCACTGGTGGATCCACGTGGTGCTCGGCATCGGCGGGTTCGTCATGGCCTTCCCGTTCCTGTGGCAGATCGTGATGGCGCTGTCCACGAACGCGCAGGTCACCTCGCCGACGCCGACCTTCTGGCCGGGCGAGCTGCAGTGGAACAACTTCGCCCGGGTCTTCGAGCGGCTCCCCTTCCTCGACCAGCTGGCGACCTCGATCTGGGTGACCCTGATCCGCACCCTGGCGCAGATCGTGCTGTGCACCCTGGCGGGCTACGCGTTCGCCCGCATGCGGTTCCGCGGACGCGCGATCATCCTCGGCATCGTGCTGTCGATCCTGCTGGTGCCGTCACAGGTCTACCTCATCTCGCAGTACCAGATCGTGCAGGGCCTCGGGTGGCTGGACACCCTGGCCGGCATCGTCGCGCCCGGTCTGTTCAGTGCCTTCGGCACGTTCCTGATGCGGACGGCGTTCCTCAACATGCCCGCCGAGCTCGAGGAGGCCGCGCGCATGGACGGCGCGAACCCGTTCCAGACCTTCTGGCGGATCATGCTGCCGCTCGCACGTCCGTCGATCAGCGTGCTCGCGATCACGACGGTGCTCTGGTCGTGGAACGAGCTGCTCTGGCCGCTGGTGGTCTCCACCCGCGCCGAGGACATGCCGCTCGCCGCCGGGCTCGCGACGCTCTCCAGCGACCGCACCATCGACTACCCGCTGCTCATGGCGGCGAGCCTGATGGCGATGGCGCCCGTCCTGGTCCTGTTCATCGTGCTGCAGCGGCGGGTGATCGACGGGCTCGCGTCCTCCGGCCTGAAGTGAGCGGTGGCCGGGACGGCCACCGGACGACAGCGCCCCTCGGGATCCGAGGGGCGCTCCGTCGTGCCCGGTGAGCGCCCGGACGGGAGGCACGGTGCGGGACCGCCCCTCGCCTCCAGGCCGACCGCACGCACGACGGGAGGCACGGGGCCCGTGGGCACCGTGCCTCCCGTCTGCTGCGACCCGCTTCAGCCCTTCAGGCCGGCCGACGCCATCGTCGCGACGAACTGCTTCTGCGCCACCAGGAACAGCAGGATGAGCGGCAGCGTCGCGACCACGTTGCCGGCCATCAGCAGCGACCAGTCGGTCCGCCGTGCCCCCTGGAAGTTGGTCAGACCGAGCTGCAGCGTGAACGAGTCCGCGTCGTTGATCGCGACGAGCGGCCAGACCAGGTCGTTCCAGGACCCGAGCAGGGTGAAGATCGCGAGCGTCGCGAGCGCCGGTCGGGCGAGCGGCAGGACGATCCGGAAGAACACCTGCAGGCGGGTGCAGCCGTCGATCTGGCCGGCCTCCTCGAGTTCGGCGGGCAGCGACAGGAAGAACTGCCGCATGAGGAAGATGCCGAACGCCGACGCGAGCCACGGCACGATCGCCGCACCGAGGCTGTCCACGAGGTGCAGCCGGGCGAACATCACGTAGGTCGGGATCATGAGCAGCTGCGACGGGATCATGATCGTCGCGAGGATCGCCAGGAAGCCGAACGTCCGTCCCGGGAACCGCAGCCGCGCGAACCCGTAGCCGGCCAGCGAGCACAGCACGAGGTGCGAGACGATCGCCGACGCCGACACGATGACCGTGTTGAGGAGCCAGTGCAGGATGTCCGACTCCGCGAACAGACGCGAGTAGCCCGAGAAGGTGAACTGCGTCGGCAGGAACGACGGCGGGAACTTGTTGATCTCCGACGCCGGCTCGAGCGAGGTGAGGAACATCTCGACGAACGGCAGCAGGAACAGGAGCGCCACCGGAGCCAGCAGGAGGTGCCACGGACTGAACGGCAACCGACGTCGGCGGCGGGGCGCCGTGCGCGCGGCGGGAGCCGCGACGGCGGCCGGCCGGTTCGGGGTCTCGAGTACGCGGGTCTCGACGGTCATCGGGACGCCTTCCTTCCGGCTCGGCGCTGCACGACCGTGACGATCACGGTCGCGGTGAGGGTGACGAAGAACATGCCGTAGGCGATGGCCGACCCGTAACCGAACTGCAGGTTCTGGAAGGCCGTCTTCCACAGGTAGTAGACGATCGTCTGCGTCGCGTCGAGGGGTCCACCACGGGTGGTCGCGTAGACGAGGTCGAAGAGCTGCACGGCCTGCAGGGTCTGGTAGATCCCGACGAACGCGGTGACCGGTGCCAGCTGCGGCCACACCACGCGCCAGAACGTCTGCCAGTTGTTCGCACCGTCGATGCGCGCCGCCTCGAGCACGTCGCCCGGGACGTCCTGCAGCGCTGCGAGGTAGATCACGGTCGTGAAGGCCGCCTGCCCCCACAGGGACATGATGACGATGACGACCATCGCCTCGGAGCGGTCCTCCAGCCACCCCTGCGGTGGGACGTGCAGCACGCGCAGGACGTTGTTCACGATGCCGAACTGCGGGCTGAACAGGTAGGTGGTCAGGATGCCGGTCGCGGCGGCGGACGCCACGAACGGCACGAAGATCGCCGTGCGGTACAGCCCGATGAACCGGATGCGCCGGTTCAGGGCGACGGCCAGGGCGAGTCCGAGCAGCAGGGACGCGGGGACGAAGAGCACCGTGTAGAGCAGGGTGTGCACGGCAGCCGCGAGCGCGCTCGCGTCGGTCGCCAGGTCCTGGTAGTTCTCGATGCCGGCGAAGGACGGCGGGCTGAAGCCGTCCCAGCGCTGGAACGACAGCACGAGCGCCCAGACGCCGGGGAAGATCGTGAGGCCGAGCACGACCGCCAGGGCCGGGGCGACGAAGCCCCAGCCAGCGAGGCCCTCGCGGGCGGCGGCGGGCCGACGTCGGCGCTCGGGTCGCGGCGGCTCGGTGTCGGTGGTCGGACGGGTGCGGAGTGCGGGAGTGGTCACGGGGGCCTCCTAGCCCTGACGGAGTGCCTTGTCGGCGGCGACGGTCGCCTGCCGGAGTGCCTCGGCCGGTTCGCCCTCGCCCTGGAGCACGCGGGACACCGCGTCACCGAACGCCTCGGACAGGCCGTTGTAGCCGGGCAGGGTCGGGCGGACCTGCTTCGCCTCGGCGGAGTTCGCCTGGATGACGTCGAGCCCGGGCAGGGCGGCGACCTGCTCGCGGAAGGCCGGGCTGTCGGCCTCGCTCGACCGCAGCGGCAGGTTGCCGACCGCGACGTTGAACCGCTCGTCCTGTTCGGGCGAGGTCAGCCACTTCGTGAAGTCCTTCGCCCAGTACGACCGGTTCACGTCGTGGTTGTCGAACAGGGTCCAGAGGTCTGGCCCGGACACCGTCTGGTGGTCGCCGTCCGTCCCCGGGAGCCGCACGACGCCGTACGAGGTGCCCGCGGTCTTCAGGGCCGAGAGCTCCCACGGGCCGGAGGTGATCATGCCGATGCGGTCGCTCTCGAACAGCTGCGCGGACTTCGTGTCCGTCTGGTCGAGGTAGACGCTCCGGTCCGTGACGGCCATCGACCGCATGAACGTCAGCGCGTCGACGCCGGCCTCCGAGTCGAAGGCGGCGTGCTCGCCGTCCTCGGACAGGATCGAGCCGCCGTTCTGCCAGAGGTGGGGCCACATCTGCCAGGTGGTCTCCTCGCTGCCGGACACCGAGTAGCCGTACCCGAAGGTCTGGCTGTCCCGGTCCGTCAACGCCTTGGCGGCCCGCCGGAAGTCGGACCAGTCCCAGTCCGCGGTCGGGTAGGGCTCGCCCGCGGCGTCGAACACCGTCTTGTTGTAGAAGAGCGAGATGTTGTCGACGACCGCGGGGAAGCCGATCACCTTCTTGCCGGTCGGCTGTGCGGTCCCGCGGGCCGCCGGGGAGAACTCGTCCCAGCGGGTGTCCGGGTCCTCGGCCTCGGCGCGCAGGTCGAGCGTCCGTCCGGAGCGCTCGAGCTGGCTCGCCCACGACCCGAAGGTGTACGAGATGTCCGGGGAGTCGTTCCCGGCGAACGACGCCGCGAGCTTCTGCAGCAGTTCGTCGGTCGACGACGCCCCGGAGGACATGTCGATCGTCACGTTCGGGTGCTCGTCCTCGTACTCGTCGACGAGCCCCTGCAGGAGCTTGGCCGCCTCGTCGCTCTGGCCCGACCACATGGTGAGGCGGACGGGCGCCGCGGTGTCGAGGACGGTTGCGCCCTGCGGGGCACAGCCGGTGAGGACCGTGGCGGCGACCGCGATCGCGACGGCGAGCGCCGTGCGGGTGGTGCTGCTGGTGCGTGTCCTGGTGCGTGTCACTGCGGACTCCTTCGTCGTCAGTGGTGCGTCGTCGGCGATCGGCCGGGTCAGATGCCGCGTGCGGGGACCGTCACCCGGAGCGGCTCGGGCAGCAGGTCGCCGTGCGCGACCACCAGCTCGTCGCACAGCTCCCAGATCTGCTCCGGCGTGAGCGTCGAGGACGCGTTCGGGTCCATGAGCACGGCCTGCCGGATCGCGACGGGGTCACCCGTCCGTGCGGCGTGCACCGTGAGCTCGTTCACGGAGACGTACGAGCGGTTCAGCGCCGCGGCCTGCACGGGGAGCGCCCCCATCGGGATCGGGGCGATGCCGCCGGCGCCGACCGTGGTCGGGACCTCGACGACGCAGCCCGCCGGGAGGTTGTCGATCAGTCCGGTGTTCGGCACGTTCGCGTGGATCTCGCGCTCGGTGCCGGTCACCAGGGAGTGGACGACCTGCGGGGCGTACTCCGACGCGCCCTCCTCGAGCTGCACGGGTCGACCGGCCGCCAGGTCACGCTCGGCCGCCTCGAACTCCGCGACGTTGTCCTCGGAGATGCCGACGTACTCGAGCGGACGCAGGCGGAAGCGGTCGACCTGCTCGGGAGACCGGAGGAACCACGACAGGTACTCCGACGAGTGCTCGCTCGTCTCCGTCGGGTAGAAGCCGATCCGCTTGTACATCTCCACCCGGACCCGGCGTTCGAGTTCGGGGTCCTGCCGGATGCGCTCGCGGAGCCGGGGGTAGAGGTCCTCGCCCTCGTGCGTCCACTCGAGCAGCCACGACTGGTGGTTGACGCCCGCCGCGCGGAACCGGGTCTGCTCGACGTCGAGGCCGACGAGCTCGGCGAGGTCGTGCGCGGTCCAGTAGACGCTGTGGCAGAGCCCGAGCGCGGTGATGTCCGGCGCGACGGTGTTCGCCCACCAGATGTTCATCGCCATCGGGTTCGTGTAGTTGAGCAGGACCGCGCCCGGGGCGACCTCGCGCATGTCCGCGGTCAGCTCGGTGAGGAACGGGAAGGTCCGGAGCGCCCGGAACACGCCGCCGACACCCGTGGTGTCACCGATCGTCTGGTGCAGGCCGTACCGCTCCGGGATCTCGAGGTCCGTGCGGGTCGCGGCGATCCCGCCGATCTGCACCATGTCGACGACGAAGTCGGCGTCGGCCAGGGCACGGCGGCGGTCGGTCGTCGCGGTGACGGTGACCGGACGCCCGAGGCGCTCGCTCACCTGGTGCGCGGTGGCCTCGGCGACGGCGAGGCGGCGCTCGTCGACGTCGAACAGCCGGAGGTCCAGCTGGGGGAGGTCGTCGTAGCGGAGCAGGTCGGCGAGCAGCTGTCGGGTGAAGACGACGCTGCCGGCGCCGACGAACACGATGCGGGGAGCGTGCCCGACAGCGGGTGCGACGGCGGACCGCGAGGAGGGGAGCATGGCTCGTCCTGATCTCCGGGTGCCCCGCCTCGAGCGGATCTCTGGCGCCGTGGTGTCGGGCGGCTGCGGACCGCGACCGACTGGGCTCCCCGGACGGCTTCACCGTAGGGGGCACGCCACACGATCACCACGAGGCGGCTGGAAACGCACACCAGGAGTGAGCGTTCGGCATGCAGCGCTCAGGCGATGAGGACCTCGACCCCGGCCGCCGCGATCTGCTCGAGCGCCTCCCGCGGGGCGTGCTCGTCGGTCACCAGGACGGACACGTCGCCGATGTCGGCCATCCGCGCCATCGTCTGCCGGCCGACCTTCGACCCGTCGCACACGACGACCACCCGGTCGGCGTGCGTCACCATCACGCCGTTCGTCCGCGCCTCGGTGTCGTCGTGGGTCGTGACGCCGCCCGCGGCGCTGATGCCGTCCGTGCCGAGGAACGCCGTCGTCACCTTGAAGGCCGAGAACGCCGCCTCGGCCAGGGGGCCGACCGCCTCGAGCGAGGTGGCGCGGAGGGTCCCGCCGGTCAGGATCGTCTTGACCCGGGGGCTGCGCGAGACCTCCAGCGCGATGGTGACGGCGTTCGTGATGACGGTCAGGCCGTTCCGGTCGCCGAGCGCCCGGACGACCTCCATCGTCGTGGTCCCCCCGCTCACGGCGACGGCCTGGCGTCCCGACGGCAGGAGCCGCGCGGCCAGCCGCCCGACCGCGCGCTTGGCGGCGTCCGCCTCGGACGCCCGCATCACGACGGGCAGCTCGGGGAGCACACCGACGGCCTCGACCCGACCGTAGCTGCGCTGGACGAGCCCGCGCGCCTCGAGCTCGCTGAGGTCGCGCCGGACGGTGGCGGCGGAGACGCCGCACGCGCGGATGAGCTCGTCCGTGGTCGTCGACCCCTGCTCGCGCACCCGCTCGAGGATGTCCCGCATCCGGTCCCGCCGCTTGCGGCCGACGTCCGGGGTGTCGTTGTCCATGGACCCATCATGCGGCAGAACGATCACTGCGAATGACCGGAGTGATCGTTACGGCAGCGGAAGTGATCGGTCGTTGCCGACACTGAGACCGGACGCGGCGCCGGACGGTGCCGCGTCGGCAGCGCCGCCGATCGCGGCGCACGCACCAGGAGAACCCCGTGAACCCCATCACTGCGCTCGTCGCTCGTCACCGTGCCGGATCCGGTGAGGGCATCACCTCGGTCTGCTCGGCGAACCCCTACGTGCTGCGGGCCTCGATGCGCCAGGCGCTCGAGGACGACGCACCCCTGCTCGTCGAGGCGACCTCGAACCAGGTCGACCAGTTCGGCGGCTACACCGGCATGACGCCCGCGGACTTCCGCAGGGCGGTGCTCGACCTCGCCGACGCCGAAGGATTCCCGGCCGAGCGGTTGATCCTCGGCGGCGACCACCTCGGCCCGAACACGTGGCAGGACCGCCCTGCTGCCGAGGCCATGCCGCTCGCCGTCGACCTCGTCCGCGCGTACGTCGCCGCCGGCTACACGAAGATCCACCTCGACTGCAGCATGCCGCTGCAGGGCGAGACCGCTCCGCTGACCGACGCCGTCGTCGCCGAGCGGGCCGCGGTGCTGCTCGCCGCCGCGGAGTCCGCCGCGACGGACGCCGGGATCGACCGCGACGGCATCGTCTACGTCATCGGCACCGAGGTCCCGACCCCCGGCGGGGCGAAGGAGACGCTCCACGACCTCGAGCCGACCCCGGCGACCGCGGCGGTCGGCACGCTCGACGTGCACCGTGCCGCGTTCGAGCGTGCCGGGCTCGCCGACGTGTGGCCGCGCGTCGTCGCCCTCGTCGTGCAGCCGGCGGTGGAGTTCGACCACCTGCAGGTCATCGACTACGTCCCGGAGGCCACGGCCGCCCTGCAGGAGGTCATCGAGGCGACGCCCGGGCTGGTGTACGAGGCGCACTCGACCGACTACCAGACGCCCGAGGCGCTCCGTGCGCTGGTCGACGACCACTGGGCGGTGCTCAAGGTCGGCCCGGGTCTGACCTTCGGCCTCCGCGAGGGCCTGTTCGCCCTCGACGCCCTGGAGTCGGAACTCGTACCGGAGGGCTCCGCCACCGACCTGCGCGGTGTCGTCGAGCGCCGGATGCTCGCCGAGCCCGGTCGCTGGGAGCGCTACTACGAGGGCGACGAGCACGAGCAGCGCATCGCCCGCACGTACAGCTACAGCGACCGGATGCGCTACTACTGGCCGGACTCGGAGGTCACCGCCGCGACGGAGGCGCTCCTGGGCAGCCTCGACGAGGTCGGCATCCCGCTCCCGCTGCTGAGCCAGTACCTGCCCGTGCAGTACGAGCGCGTCCGCGAGGGCCTGCTGCCGAACCGTGCCGAGGACATCGTGCTCGACCGGGTCCGTGACGTCCTGCGCCCCTACTCCGCCGCCGTCGCCCCGCGCTCACGCGTCGCCGACGCGGTCCCCGCCACCACCAGCAAGGAGTCCCTGTGACCACCTCCGCCCCCGCCCCCGCCCCCGTCCGCGCCGACGAGACCGCGACCCACCGCGAGATCCTGCAGCAGCCCGACAGCTGGCAGCGCCTCGTGGCCTCGCTCGACGACCGCCGCGCCGAGCTGGACGCCTTCCTGCAGCCGCTGCTCGCCGACCCGGAGCTGCGCATCGTGCTCACCGGGGCCGGCACCTCGGCGTTCGTCGGGGACATCGCGAGCGTCGACCTGCGCCGCCACCTCGGCCGTCGCGTCGAGTCGATCGCCACGACCGACGTGGTCGCCGACCCGCACGGGTCGCTCGGTGCCCCGGGCCGGGTGCTCCTGGTCTCCTTCGCCCGCTCGGGCAACAGCCCGGAGAGCGTCGCCGCGACCCGCGTCGTCGACGACGTCGCGCCCGGCACGCACCACCTGGTCGTCACGTGCGACCCCGCCGGCGCCCTCGCCCGTGAGCACCGGGGGAAGGAAGGGTCGTTCGTCCTCGAGATGCCGTCGGAGACGAACGACACCGGCTTCGCGATGACGTCCAGCTTCTCGACGATGCTGCTGGCCGTGCTCCTGGCCTTCCGGCCGGAGCTCGTGGCCGGTACCGGCGCGCTGGTCGCCGCGGCCCGGACGATCGCCGGCCTGGAGGCACGGATCGCCTCGCTCGCGGAGGGCACCGAACGCGTGGTCTACCTGGGCAGCGGTGCGCTGCAGGGCCTGGCACGCGAGTCGGCGCTGAAGCTGCTCGAGCTCACCGCCGGCGGGGTCGTGTCGTTCTTCGACACCCCGCTCGGGTTCCGGCACGGTCCGAAGGCCGTCGCGGGTGCCCACACCCTGGTGGTCGTGTACGGCTCGGCCGACCCGTACACGGCGCGGTACGACGCGGACATCCTCCGTGAACTCCGTGCGGACGGGGCCGTCCGGGTCGTGTCCGTCGGCGGCGACGCGGACGACGAGCGCTCCTTCCCGCTCGACGACCTGGCGGGCCTCGACGACGCACTCCGGAGCGTCGCCCTCGTCGGCTTCGCGCAGCTCCTGGCCCTCGCCACGTCGGTCGCGCACGGGTGCACGCCGGACAACCCGTTCCCGGGCGGCACGGTCAACCGCGTCGTCCAGGGCGTGACCATCCACGACCACCGCGAGGGAGCCGCCCGACCATGACCGTCTTCCTCGGCATGGACGGCGGCGGCACCAAGACCGCGTTCCTGCTCACCGACGGCGAGGGCACCACGCTCGCCGAGTCACGGCAGCCGACCTGCTACTGGTTCGACGCGGGTACCGGTCTCGTCGGCGACAACGTCCGAGCCGGCGTCGACGCGGTGACGGCGGCGGCCGGCATCACCCCGGCGGACATCACCTCCGCGTACTTCGGGATCCCCGGACACGGGGAGTCGAGTCGGGACACCCCCGTGCTCGACGCCCTCCCCGCGGCGGTACTCGGCCACGACCGGTACTCCTGCGGCAACGACATGATCGGCGGGTGGGCCGGCTCCCTGGCGGGTCGGGACGGCGTGAACGTGATCGCCGGCACCGGCTCGATGGCCTACGGCGAGCGCGGCGGCAGCGCCCACCGCGTCGGTGGCTGGAGCGAGGTCTTCGGTGACGAGGGCTCCGCGTACTGGGTCGCGGTGCAGGGGCTCAACGCGTTCTCGCGGATGGCGGACGGACGGCTGCCCCGGGGTCCGCTGCACGCCCTCCTGCGCGAGCGGGTCGGGGTGACCGAGGACCTCGACACGATCGGCGTCGTCATGGAGGAGTGGGGGGCGGACCGCGGCACGATCGCCGACCTGGCGAAGGTGGTCGTCGCAGCCGCCGACGCCGGCGACGAGGCCGCTGCCGACGCCCTGCACCGTGCCGCGGCGGAGCTCACGAACCTCGTCGTCACGACCGTCCGCGCGCTCGGCTTCCCCGCCGACGAGGCCGTCCCGGTGTCGTACTCCGGCGGGCTCTTCCGGGCGCCGCGGTTCCGCCAGGAGTTCGCCACCGCCCTGCACGTCGAGGACCCGCACCTCGAACTCGTCGAGCCGCGCCACGACCCGACCGTCGGCAGTGTCCTCGTCGCGATGCGCCGCGCCGGGGCACCGATCCCCGAGCGGTTCGCCGCCGACGCCACCCCGGCGATCAGCTCCGCCGTGGCGCGCTGATCCAGCGACCCGACACCACGAGGAGACCACCGTACAGACCACCTTCGCGTTCGACGGCCTCCGGGTCCCCGCGAACGTCTCCGGGCCACCCCGCCGGACCAGGGGCGGGTGGATCGTGCCGGCGGGTCCCGTCGCGCTGCTCCACCCGTTCGGTCCCACGGCCGAGTTCTACCGGCACGGCTGGAACTCGTGGAGTCCGAGCGGATGGACGCGGCTCGACGGCGACACGATCGGGATCAAGGACAGCCCCGAACGCCTGCTGACCGCCGACGACGCCACGAACGAGACCCCGCACGCCCACTCCGGCAGCGCAGTGGGAGCGGTGACCAGCCCGGACGGCGGCACACTGCTCGTCGGATCGCTCGGGCTCGGCACCCCGCGGGTCGGCGCCGACGGCAACGTCCTGTGGGCGAGGAGCGAGCACGACGACGCGGAGTGGTTCGTCGCACACGGCACCGAGCAGGACGTCTTCGCCGCCTACGCCGACCAGGTCGCGGAGCGGCTCGGCCGCCGCACCGCCCGCGCCGGCACGGTGTGGAGCAGCTGGTACTCGTACTACGAGGACATCACCGAAGAGCGGATCGCCCGTGCGGCAGCCGACCTCGAGGGGTACCCGGTCGACGTCTTCCAGATGGACGACGGTTGGGAGCCGGTCGTCGGGGACTGGACGGCCGGGCCGGACTTCCCGAGCGGGATGGCGGCCACGGCACGGACCATCGCGCGGCACGCCTTCCGTCCGGGCATCTGGCTCGCGCCGCTGATCGCCCTGCCCGGCTCGACGATCGCCACCGAGCGCCCCGACCTGCTCGTGGCCGGTGACGACGGCCGTCCGCTCGTCACCGGGCACAACTGGGGGTCGCACTACCACTCGCTCGACACGACGCACCCGGAGGTGCTCGACCACCTCCGCGGGGTCTTCGACCGCATCACCGCGGACGGCTACAGCTACCTGAAGCTCGACTTCATGTACGCCGGCGCCGTCGGCGGACACCGACACGTCGACCTGCCCCGCGAACAGGCCTACCGGCAGGCGATCGAGCACGTCCGGGCCACCGTCGGCGACGACGTCTACCTGCTCGGGTGCGGGGTGCCGATGATCCCCTCGGTCGGGGTGTTCAACGGCGCCCGCGTCGGCCCGGACGTCGCACCGTTCTGGGACAACGCCGAACGCGTGGGCGACCCGTCCGGCGAGGGCGCGCGCAACGCGCTCGTGTCCTCGGTCAACCGGGTGTGGATGCGGCGGCTGTACGAGGTGGACCCGGACTCGGTCTACTTCCGGAGCGAGCGGAACCTGCTCGGACCGGACGAGCGTCGGGCGCTGCAGGACACCGCGGCGGTGCTCGGGTTCCGGTCGATGTCCGACCCCGTCGACTGGCTCCGGCCGGAGGAGCGTGCCGAGGCCGCGGACTGGCTCGGCGGGACCGCGGTGGTCGAGCAGCTCGGCCGGTACGTCTTCCGTGTCGACGACCGGGTGGTCGACCTCACCCCGTCCGTCACCGGGGAGCGGGCGGTCGACGCGGCGTCCTTCATCGGCTGACCGGCCGCCGAGCGTCGTCAGGCGTCGTCAGGCGTCGTCCTGGACGGTGACGACGACCTTTCCGGCGATCCGACCGGCCGCGCCCTCGGCGTGCAGCGCCGGGAGCTCCGCCAGCGGGACGCGTCGGGTGACCTCGACGGTCAACTGCCCGGCGTCCACGAGCGCGACGAGCTCCGCCAGTCGCTCGCGGTTCGGCAGGACGAACACCGTCGCGGCCCGGACGCCCCGGGACGCGTCGTCCGGCGTCGCCATGAACGCCGTGGTGCTGACCACGGCGCCGCCGTCACGGACCGCCGCGACGAGCGCCCGGAAGCGCTCCGGCTCGATCGGCGCGAGGTTGAGCAGCACGTCGACCGGCTCGTCGAGCGCCGCGAGGACGTCGGTCGTGGTGTGGTCGACGACCTGCTGGGCGCCTGCAGCGCGGACCGCGTCGGCGCTCCGCGGGCTCGCGGTGGCGACCACGTGCACGCCGGCGCGGACCGCGAGCTGGATCGCGTACTTCCCGACCACGCCGCCGGCGCCGTTGATCAGCACGCGCTGGCCCGCCTCGAGGTGCCCCTCGTCGAACAGGGCCTGCCACGCGGTCAGCGCCACGGACGGCAGTGCCGCCGCGTCGACCAGCGGGACGCTCGTCGGGGCGGTGACCAGTGCCTCCGCGGGCGAGACGACGTACTCAGCGGCACCGCCGTCGCGCTCCATCGGCAGGAACCCGACGACCGCGTCGCCGACGGCGAGGCCCCCGACGCCCGCGCCCAGCGCAGCGATGGTGCCGGAGACGTCGTAGCCGGGCACGTGCGGGAGCTGGACCGGGATCGGCAGGAACCCGCCGCGCATGCCGTTGTCGGCGGCGTTGTAGGCGGAGGCGGCGACCTGCACCAGGACCTCACCCACACCGGGCTCGGGGCGCTCGACGTCCTCGATCCGCAGGACCTCCGGTCCGCCGACCTCGTGGAACCGGATCGCCTGCATCGTGTTCTCGTTCATGGTCTTCCCCTTCGTAATGTGCTTTGAATTCGAAGCGATGGTGCGACCGTACACCTGCTTCGAGTTCGAAGCAACAGGTAGGATCGATTCATGACCTCTCCCCCGTCGGCACTCACCCGGACCCAGCTCGACGCGTACCTGTCGTTCACCGAGGTCGCGGCACTGCTCCGCCCGGCGGTCGAGCAGCAGCTCCGCGACGCCGGCGAGCTCAGCTACGTCCAGTTCCAGCTGCTGGCGCGGCTGGGCGATGCGCCGGACGGGCGGCTGCGGATGACGGACCTGGCGGACGGGGTCGTCTACAGCCGCAGTGGGCTGACGTACCAGGCGCAGGTGCTCGAGCAGCGCGGGCTCGTCACGCGGGGGCCGTCGCCGGACGACGAGCGGAGCACCGTGGTCTCGTTGACGGATGCCGGCCGTGACACCCTCGCGGCCGTCTTCCCCGGCCACATCGCGACCGTGCACGGGCTGCTGTTCGCGCAGATCAGCGACGACGACGCAGCGGCGCTGGCGGACGTCCTGGGGCGGGTCAGCGGGCACCTGCGACAGCACCCGCCGCGGTCGGCGGCACGTGGGCGGCGGAAGGCGACGCCGCCCACTGGTTGAGCGGCCAGGACAGCGCCAGCACCGTGACGATCGAGACGATCGAGACGAGTGGCACCCACCAGAAGCTCAGTCCCTTCCTGCGACGGGCGAGCCCGCCCCACAGCGGCAGCACGATGCTCGAACCCACCGCGAGGACGAAGGCGACGTAGATGACCTGCTGAGCTCCCAGCGAACACGTCCCCGCTCCTCCGCAGGGCGTGTAGACCATCAACGTGAACTGGTAGAGGAACCAGACGATGATCGCCGTGAGGACCGCCACGAGCTCCAAGAGAGCGAAGGTCACGCCCTGCCACGGAGTGGTGGTCGTCCCACCCCTCCGTACGTTCACCGTCGACCCGTGCGCATGCGGCAAGACTGCCGCCTACCCGGTCGCCGCACCAGTCGGCCTTGTCGGGGACAGCGCACCGCTCGCGGCTGCAGCCGCCTCCGCTGCGTCCGGACGGGAGGCGCGGGGCGCGCTGGCACCGCGCCTCCCGTCCGGCAGTGGCGAGCGTGCTCGCGCGTCAGGGGTCCACCCGGTCCTGTGGCGCGGTCGGCCAGCTCGCGGCCACCTGCGGGAACTCGGCGGCAGCCCGCGCCAGCAGGTCGCAGACCCGGTCGATCGGGACCGCCGCGCCGTCGGCGATCGAGAGGGAACATGCGCCGGTGGCATCGTCCTCGAATACCTCGGCGATGCAGCAGTGGTCAGCGTCGTGCAGTTCGAGCGCCATACCGTCCCGCTCCCCTACGAAGCTCGCGAGGACGTACCGGTACCCGTCGTCTTCGGTCATCACGGCGCTCCTGACCTGAGGCTGTGTGGTGGGGGCGAGGTCCCCTGGTCCCGAGCGATCGCGAAACCTCCAGGAACAAGAGAACCCCCGCTTGCGCGGGGGTTCTCTGTGGCGGTACCGGTGGGATTTGAACCCACGGTGGAGTTGCCCCCACACATGTTTTCGAGACATGATCCTTCGGCCGCTCGGACACGGTACCGGGAGAGAGTTTACACGACTCCGGCGGTGCTCACGACCACCGGCGGGTGCCTCCCCCTGCACAGACCGCACCTCCGCAGCGCTCATCCACCGGCAAGCTCCGACAGAGTCCGAGATGAGCGAGCCCGCGTACGGTCTCCGGCATGAAGACCCGCACCCTCGTCGCCCTGCTCACGTCTGTCATCGGCGGACTCGCCGTCGTGGGCGGCGGCGCGTTCGGGGCTCGCGCGGGGATCCGAGGGCAACGAGCCGCATCCCAGCGCGTGGTCGACATGCTGCCCGTGCACGCCGACTGGTGGCGGGAGCGACTGCAGCACGAGGGCCAGCTGACGTACCTGGCGATCGGTGACTCGGCGGCGCAGGGTGTCGGCGCGACCGCTCCTGGCCGCGGGTACGTCGGACTGCTCGCGCGGCGCATCCGGCACCGGTCGCGCATGTCGGTGCGGGTCGTGAACCTCAGCGTCTCGGGCGCGACGACCTGGGGCGCGAAGCAGGACCAGCTCCCGAAGCTCCGGCAGTACTCGCCGGACATCTGCACCGTGTCGATCGGCGCGAACGACATCGCCGACTTCCACCCGGACAAGTTCGAGCGGAACATCCGGGCGATCTACAGCGCCGTGCCGTCGCACGCGATCGTCGCTGAGCTGCCCTGCATGTTCGTGCCGGACCGGGAGCGCAAGGTCGCGGTGGCGAACGAGATCGTGCACCGCGTCGCCGCCGAACTCGGGCTGACGGTGGCGCCGCTCCACGTCATCACGAAGCGCGTCGGACTCCGTCGGACATTCTTCAACAGCTACGGGGACCTGTTCCACCCGAACGACCGTGGGTACGAGATCTGGGCGAGTGCGTTCGAGCCCGCCGTCGACGCGCGGGTCGACACCGTTGCGGCGATCCGGCACTACCTGTCCGCGCGCGAGGCCGAGGACCTCGGGCGCGACGCGGGTGCCGTCGCGAGCGCCCGCGCCGAGCAGGACACCGAACACGCGGCGGAGCTGGAACACGATCGGCCCGGTCGGGTCGAGCGCCTGCGCCAGCGGGTGACGGGCGCGATCCCCTTGCCCGAGCAGGCGCGCGGTCGCGACCGGACGCCCGAGCACGACGAGGACGACGAACCGCACGCGGAACACCAGCACGACGCGCACGACGGGCACGCGCCGCGACACCGCGGTGTCAGCGGGGCGCTCTAGCCTCGAACCATGGCCCGCACCCAGTCCCTCTACCGCTGCACCGAATGCGGCTGGACCAGCATCAAGTGGGTCGGCCGCTGCGGCGAGTGCCAGGCGTGGGGCACGGTCGAGGACACCACCGCAGCCGCTGCGAGCTCCCGCGGGACCGCCGCGGTCTCCGTCGCCGGTGCCCGGGTCGCCCGACCGATCACCGAGGCCCGGGGCACCGCCGTGCAGCGCTGGAACACCGGCATCGGCGAGTTCGACCGCGTCCTCGGCGGCGGCATCGTCCCCGGCGCCGCCGTGCTGCTGTCCGGCGAGCCGGGCGTCGGTAAGTCGACACTGCTGCTCGAGGTCGCGTCGCGCGCCGCGGCGACCGGCAAGCGTGTCCTCTACGTCAGCGCGGAAGAGTCGGTGGATCAGGTGCGACTCCGCGCCGAGCGCACCAACGCCATGCACGACCAGCTCTACCTGGCGAGCGAGGTCGACCTCGGCGTCATCCTCGGGCAGATCGACCAGGTGCAGCCGGACCTGGTGATCGCCGACTCCGTGCAGACGATCTCGTCGAGCACGGTGGACGGCATCGCCGGTGGGACGTCCCAGGTGCGCGAGGTCGCCTCCACCCTGATCCGGGTGGCGAAGGAGCGGTCGCTCCCGGTCCTGATCGTCGGTCACGTCACGAAGGACGGCACGATCGCCGGACCGCGACTGCTCGAGCACCTGGTCGACGTCGTGTGCCACTTCGAGGGCGACCGACAGACCGCACTCCGCTTCGTCCGCGCCCTCAAGAACCGCTTCGGTCCGACGGACGAGGTCGGCTGCTTCGACATGGCCGGCGACGGCATCCACGAGGTCCCCGACCCGAGCGGCCTCTTCATGTCCCGCAACGGCACCCCGGTGTCCGGCACGTGCGTGACCGTCGCGCTCGAGGGACGCCGTGCGCTTCCGGTCGAGGTGCAGGCGCTCGTCGTGCCGAGCTCAGCACCGCAGCCGCGCCGGGTCGTGAACGGGGTCGACTCGTCACGCGTCGCGATGCTGCTCGCGGTGCTCGAACGACGTGCCGGCTTGAAGCTCTCCGACGCGGACGTCTACGTCTCGACGGTGGGCGGGATGAAGCTCACGGAGCCGGGCGCCGACCTGGCGATCGCGCTGGCCCTGGCGAGTGCGGCTCGCGACCGCCCCTACCCGCACACGCTCGCGGCGGTCGGTGAGATCAGCCTGGCGGGCGAGATCCGACCGGCGACCGGTGCGAAGCAGCGGGCGAACGAGGCCTCACGGCTCGGGTTCACGACCGTGCTCGGCGCGGACGCCGAACACCTGCGCGAAGCGCTGCGCGTCGCGTTCTCGCTGACGCAGTCGGTGCGCGAACGCGAGCTCGACCGCGCGTTCTGACCCGCCGCCACGAACCCGGCCACCAGGGACCGTGCGCAACCCGGCCCCCGAGACGGCGCGCGACGCGGCGGAGGCAACCAGCGCCTCCAGGCCGGAGCAGCGGCGGCCGACCGCGACGCCGGAGCAGCGGGGCGGACGACCGCGACGGAGCGCGACTACGCGCGGAGCGCCGCCAGCAGGTCCGACGGGGTGGCCTGCATGGTGTGCGGGCCGGCGATGTCGAAGAACACGCCCTCGAGCGAGTCGAGGTGCGCGGCCAGGAACTCCTCGAGCCGCGGCCCGTCGTAGACCATGACCTGGCGGATCTTCTCGTCCGGCACCATCGCCGTGTAGGCGTCGGCGGACGAGAAGAGCAACAGGATGCGCTTGTCCGAGCCCTCGCGGCCGAAGACCCGGACCTGCATGTCCTTCTTGCCGGTGACGAGCCGGGGGACGATCACGATGTCGTTCCGCAGGGCGAACGCGACCGCGGCGACGTCCTGCTTCGCGAGGGCCTCCTCGAGCTGCTCGCTCCGGAAGCGCTGTTCCTTGTCTGCCATCGCCCCTAGTCCACCAGACTTCGACGCGGTCGGCGAACAGGAACGACTGCGGGGCGGAGATGATGCACAGAAGTGGGCGCTGCCTCTTCCATTGCGGCCGCAGCACGGTAGGTTGGTCTCAACCGCTCCGGCGGGAGTCCATCGTTCTTCCGGTGCTCTGCACCTTCGAGCGCCATCGGTCACTGATCTTCCCAGGTCGCCTGGCCCCGAACCCGTCCCACCGGCCCATGCCCGCGGGACGCACTGATCTGACGACAACCGTCGGTGGATCGGCGGCAGCAAGAGCCGTCTCGCAAGACAGGCAACGAACGTGGCCTGGCAAGAAAGTTAAGGAAACGCCATCATGGCAACTGGCACCGTCAAGTGGTTCAACAACGAAAAGGGCTTCGGCTTCATCGCTCCGGACGACGGCAGCGCCGACGTCTTCGCGCACTTCTCCGCGATCGCTGGCAACGGCTACAAGTCGCTCGAGGAGAACCAGAAGGTGGAGTTCGAGATCACCGAGGGCCGCAAGGGCCCGCAGGCCGAGAACATCTCGGTCATCGGCTGACCTCAGCTGCTCGGAACGGGCTCGTCGTCTCCGGACGGCGGGCCCGTTCGCACGTCCGGGCTCGTTCGGGTGCTGGCCCAGCCCCGCGTCGCAACCGATCGCGTGCACGTGGGGAAGATCACGCCACTTCTGGACAAGTCGCTAGACAACCTAGCGATGTGACGTACCGTTGTTGCATGACTTCCACGCACCACGGACCGGAAGACAGCGCGCAGCCGTTCGACATGCAGACGTTCCTCGACGACTTCATGACGGGGCTCGAGCCGGGATCGGTCGAAGAGAAGGCCTAGGCGACAGCCAGGTTCAAAGGCCCGACGCTGCTACTCGCTGCGGACGCCGTCCGACCAGATCGTGTCGCTGGCGGGCTCGAACAACCCGCGCTTCGCACGCTTCCGCAGCCCCTTGAGCGTCGCGATCTTCACCGGCTCGACGCCGCGGTCACGCTCGTAGGACGATTCCCGCACGATTCCCTGATCCGACACTCTGTCAGCATGACGCAAGGTGGACCGCTCCGACGGCAGAGTGCGGTGGGTGGATGACCGCCGGGTGCGGCGCGCGACGCTGCGGCAGACGATACGGGACGAGCGTCAGTTCAGCACGAACTGCGCCGACTCCTTCGACTCCAGGCTCCCCACGGCCACCTGCAGGTGGTAGCTCGCCCCACCCCCGGGCACCGACGGGCGGGCACTGTCGCACGTGGTGGTCGACGAGCGCGTGCGGTCCCAGGCGATCGCCGGCGTCGTGAGCTCCTGCCCCGCCTTGATCGTGACGTCCTGGTTCGTCCCGCCGGTCTGGCAGTCCTTCGACGACCAGTACTGCTCCTGACCGGAGCTGATCGTCAGGACCTGCTGCGCCGAACCGAGGTCCATGTGGCACGCGTCGGAGCCGGTGTTCTTGATCGACATCGCGATCTGCGGGTCCTCGGTCGGCCCGTAGGTGCTCTTGTCGACGACCGGCGTGAGCTCGATCTGGTCCTTCGAGCACGTTGCCGCGTCCCCAGAGGACGACGCAGCGGCGGACGAGTCCGAGGAAGGAGTGGCGGACGGCGACGCCGACGGGTCAGCCGAGCCGGACCCGGACGAGGAGCCCGCAGTCGACCCGGCACCGTCGGCGGACGCAGACGCCGACGGTGACGCCGACACCCCAGGCGCAGACGCCGACGACGCCCCGCTCCCCCGGCCCACGACGATCAGCACGACCACCACGACGACGAGCAGCAGCACGCCGGCGACGAGCGCACGACGACGCCAGTAGACGCTGGACGACTCGGGTCCGACAGGGTGACGGAACGACGACATGCGCACAGGGTAGGGCGAACACCACGCCCGACCACGGAGCGACGCCGCGGCACCCGCGAAAGCGTCAGACGATCCCCAGCTGGCCGGCGATCAGAGGATCTTGAGCATGCGGGTGTTGCCGAGCGTGTTCGGCTTCACCCGGGCGAGGTCGAGGAACTCCGCGACCCCCTCGTCCGACGAGCGCACGAGTTCGGCGTAGACATCGGGCGACACGACCTGCTCGCCGATCTCCAGGTACCCGTGCTTCGCGAAGAACTCGACCTCGAACGTCAGGCAGAAGATGCGCGCGACACCGAGCTCGCGGGCGTCGTGCTCGAGCGCCTCGAGCATCCGGTGGCCGACCCGCTTGTGGATCCAGTCGGCGTCGAGGGCGAGTGTGCGGACCTCGGCGATGTCGTCCCAGAACACGGCGAGGGCGCCGCAGCCGATCGGCACGCCGTCCGGTCCTTCGGCGATCCGGAACTGCTGGATCGAGCCGTACAGCGCGACGTTCTCCTTGCCGAGCAGGATGCGCCGGTCGACGTACGGTGCGATGAGCCGCTGGATGTGCGGCACGTCCGACGCCAGGGCCGGACGCACCCGGATGCCGTGCTCGTCCCGCTCGTCGAACGCGTGCTTGCCGTGACCAGTCATCCCGTCGAGCATACGGCGCAGCAGACGGGCCCCGCCCAGTGGCTGCTCGGCGCAGCAGCGGGACGCCGCCCGGAGGGCCGTCCGCCGCAGCAGGGGGACACCGCCCTGGAGGGCCTCCAGCCGCCGCGGCATAGCGTCGATGCCGAACCCGAAGAGCACGACGAAACGAAGGAGCGAGCATGCCCCAGATCATCGAGACCGTCGACGTCAACGTCCCCGTCCGCCAGGCCTACGACCAGTGGACCCGGTTCGAGGAGTTCCCGCACTTCCTCGACGAGGTCGAGAAGATCGTCCAGGTCGACGACAAGACCACCGACTGGACGGTCAAGGTCGCCGGGCAGGAGCGCGAGTTCCGCGCCGTCATCACCGAGCAGCACCCCGACGAGCGCGTCGCGTGGACCGTGAAGGACGGTGACGTCGACCATGCCGGCGTGGTGACCTTCCACAAGCTGTCCGACAACGAGACGCGCGTCACCGCGCAGATCGACTGGGAGCCCTCGGGCCTGCTCGAGAAGCTCGGCTCCGCCGTCGGCGTCGGCGGCCACGCCGTCAAGAAGGACCTGCAGAACTACAAGGAGCGCGTCGAGAACGCCCCGACCGAGCCGGGCTGGCGCGGCGACGTCCAGGCCTAGGTCACCGAGGACCAGCAACACGACGGACGGGAGGCGCGGTGCCAGCTGGCACCGCGCCTCCCGTTCTGTCGTGGTCCGGACCGCACGCACACGTCCCGCTGGCAGGGTGGGCACCATGCAGCTCGTCCGCACCGCCGTCACCGGCACCGTGATCGCCTCCGCCGGGAGCGTCGCCCTCGGGGCCGCCGCCGCACGCCGCCTCCTCCGCCCCGCACCCTTCGTGCCTCCGGAGTCCGAGCTGGTCTGGACCGACGAGCACGACGTCCCCGGCGAGGAACCGGACGGCGTCGTCGGACGCACCCACGTCGTGCACGTGCACGGGCAGTCGCTCGGTCCGCAGCAGATCCTCCGTGGCCTCCGGGTCTGGCGGGAGCTCGGCGCCTCGAACCAGGTGATCGACACCAGCGCGCTGCCGCTGCGGTCCCTCGACCCCGCCGCCGTCGACCGGGTCGCGGCCGCCGCGCACGCTGCCCGGGCCCGTGGGGCAGAGCGCGTGGTGCTCCAGGGCTGGTCCGCCGGCGCCCTCGCCGCCTCCGCTGCCGCGGCACGCACACCGGTCGACGGCATCGTCGGGGTCGCGCCCCTGCTCGACGTCCGATCGGCCCTGCGCGGCGCCGTGCGGACCGCCCGCTTCCCAGAGGCCGTCGGCGTCGTCGCCGGACGCATCGCGACCACACCGGGCCTCAGCCGCCTGGCCGGTGTGCCCTACCCGCTGTCCGTGACGCGCTGGCAGGACGAGGGCACGCCGACACTGCTGCTGCACTCGGCGGCCGACCCCCTCGTGGCCGCGACCGACGTCGCTGCACGGCGCGCACGTGGTGCCCGGGTCGAGACGTTCACGCACGCCCGGCACACGCTCGAGTGGAACGAAGACCCGGAGCGCTGGGAGCGCGCCGTCCGCGACTTCGCCGCGGCCCTCGGCTGACTGCCGGGGCGAGGCACCCCCGGAACGAAGCGGGGCCCGGAACGAAGCGTGGCCCGGAACGAAGCGTGGCCCCGGTCGGGGGGAGACCGGGGCCACGGACGTCCGACCTGTTGGGGGAACCAGCCGGACGCCGTTCGCGAGGTGTTGGGGGAACCCTCGCAGCAACAACGGTACCCCCCGCCCGGGGGTCGCGTCCGCCGCGCACGCCGGAACCCGCACAAGTGGTCGCCGCACGAACGGACGGGAGGCGCGGTGCCAGCTGGCACCGCGCCTCCCGTCCGTCGTGTGGAGGAGTCCTAGGACTCGATCTCGCCCTGCGGGGTCTCCGCGGCCTCGACCGCGGCAGCCCCGGCGAGGACCTCCTCGCGACCCGGCTGACGCCCGGTCTCGAACTGGAACTTCCCCTCGGCGAAGTCGACCTTCACGTGGTCACCGGCGTTGAGCTCACCCTGCAGGATGTGCTCGGACAGCTGGTCCTCGACCTCGTGCTGCATCGCGCGACGCAGCGGACGGGCGCCGAGTGCGGGGTCGAAGCCGACCTTGATGAGCTGCTCCTTGGCGGCGAGCGTGAGCTCCACCGTCATGTCGCGGTCCAGCAGGCGGTCCGACAGGCGCTTCACGAACAGGTCCACGATCTGCAGCAGCTCGGACTGCGAGAGCTGCGGGAACACGATCGTGTCGTCGACGCGGTTCAGGAACTCGGGCTTGAAGTGCTTCTTGAGCTCCTCGTTCACCTTCGAGCGCATGCGGTCGTAGCCGACGGCCGAGTCGCCCTCGACCTGGAAGCCCACCGGGCCACCCGCGATGCCCTGCGAACCGAGGTTCGTGGTCATGATGATGACGGTGTTCTTGAAGTCGACGACGCGGCCCTGACCATCGGTCAGGCGACCCTCTTCGAGGACCTGCAGCAGCGAGTTGAAGATGTCCGGGTGGGCCTTCTCGATCTCGTCGAACAGGACCACGGAGAACGGCTTGCGGCGCACCTTCTCGGTGAGCTGGCCGCCCTCCTCGAACCCGACGAACCCGGGAGGGGCACCGAAGAGTCGCGAGACCGTGTGCTTCTCACCGAACTCCGACATGTCGAGGGAGATCAGCGCACCCTCGTCGTCGAACAGGAACTCGGCGAGCGCCTTGGCGAGCTCGGTCTTCCCGACGCCGGTGGGGCCGGCGAAGATGAACGAGCCCGAGGGGCGGTTCGGGTCCTTGAGGCCGGCGCGGGTGCGGCGGATCGTCTTCGAGAGGGCCGAGATCGCCTCTTCCTGACCGATGACGCGCTCGTGCAGGGCCTTCTCCATGAAGACGAGACGCGAGGTCTCCTCCTCGGTGAGCTTGAACACCGGGATGCCCGTGGCCTGCGCCAGCACCTCGGCGATGATGCCCTCGTCGACGGTGCCGGACGCGGCGACGTCACCCGCACGCCACTGCTTCTCGAGGCGCAGACGCTCGCCGAGGAGCTTCTTCTCCTCGTCGCGCAGGCTCGCGGCCTTCTCGAAGTCCTGCTCCTCGATCGCGGCTTCCTTCTGCCCGCGGACCGTCGAGATCTTCTCGTCGAACTCGCGGAGCTCCGGCGGCGCCGACAGGATCGACAGACGCAGGCGGGCGCCGGCCTCGTCGATCAGGTCGATGGCCTTGTCCGGCAGGAAGCGGTCCTGCACGTAGCGGTCCGCCAGGTTCGCCGCGGCGACGATCGCGCCGTCGGTGATGGACACCTTGTGGAACGCCTCGTACTTGTCGCGGAGGCCCTTGAGGATGTTGATCGCGTGGGGCAGCGACGGCTCGTTGACCTGCACCGGCTGGAAGCGGCGTTCGAGTGCGGCGTCCTTCTCGAAGTGCTTGCGGTACTCGTCGAGCGTGGTCGCACCGACCGTCTGCAGCTCACCGCGGGCGAGGAGCGGCTTGAGGATCGACGCGGCGTCGATCGCACCCTCGGCAGCGCCGGCACCGACGAGCGTGTGGATCTCGTCGATGAAGACGATGATGTCGCCGCGGGTGCGGATCTCCTTCGTGACCTTCTTGAGGCGCTCCTCGAAGTCACCGCGGTAGCGGGACCCGGCGATGAGCGACCCGAGGTCGAGCGAGTAGAGCTGCTTGTCCTTCAGCGTCTCCGGGACGTCGCCCTTGACGATCGCCTGGGCGAGGCCCTCGACGACCGCGGTCTTGCCGACGCCCGGCTCACCGATCAGGACGGGGTTGTTCTTGGAGCGGCGGGAGAGGATCTGCATGACCCGCTCCATCTCCTTCTCGCGCCCGATGACCGGGTCGAGCTTGGCGTCGCGCGCGGCCTGGGTGAGGTTCCGACCGAACTGGTCGAGGACCTGCGAACCCTGCTGGGCGTTCTGCTGCTGCTCGCCGCCGACGGCGACCGCTTCCTTGCCCTGGTAGCCGGACAGGAGCTGGATGACCTGCTGACGGACGCGGTTGAGGTCCGCGCCGAGCTTGACGAGGACCTGGGCGGCGACGCCCTCGCCCTCACGGATCAGGCCGAGCAGGATGTGCTCGGTGCCGATGTAGTTGTGGCCGAGCTGCAGCGCCTCGCGCAGGGACAGCTCGAGCACCTTCTTGGCGCGCGGCGTGAACGGGATGTGCCCGGTCGGCTGCTGCTGGCCCTGCCCGATGATGTCCTGGACCTGCTCGCGGACGGCATCGAGCGAGATGCCGAGCGACTCCAACGCCTTGGCGGCGACGCCCTCGCCCTCGTGGATGAGGCCGAGGAGGATGTGCTCGGTGCCGATGTAGTTGTGGTTGAGCATCTTCGCTTCTTCTTGAGCGAGGACGACAACACGACGGGCTCGGTCGGTGAATCTCTCGAACATGTGCTCTCCCTTGCCGGGCTCGTGGGAGCTCGGTGACGTACATCGAGACTAACCAGCGGACCCCCGGAGGGCTGCCCCTGTTCGCCGTGGGCGTGACCTCGTTGCGCACCGGGCACACCGCCCCGCGACGGCGCCCCCGACGGACCGCTCGCCACGGCTCCCGTCAGGAGTCGGCTCGGCGTCGCCGGGTACGATCTGGGCATGGAGCAGCCCGTCGTCGGCCTCGTCGTCCACCCCACCAAGAACGTGCGTGAGTCCATCACGACCCTGCAGCGGTGGAACGCGTCGGGTGCGGGACGGCTCGTGGCCCGGCGGGCGGACGCGCAGCGCATCGGCGGTGACGTCGAGGTGATCGGCGACGACGACTTCACCGACCAGGTCGACCTCGTCGTCGCGCTCGGCGGGGACGGCACGATGCTCGGCGCGATGCGACTCGTGGCGAAGCGCCCGGTCCCCGTGCTCGGCGTGAACTACGGCAACGTCGGGTTCCTGGTCGAGATCGAGCCGCCCGAGCTCGAGGCCGCGCTCGACCGACTGTCCGCCGGTGAGTACCAGCTCGAGCCGCACCATGCGCTCGAGGCCCGGCTGTCCTGGAGCGGCGCCCGCACGGACTACCTGGCGTTCAACGACCTGACGATCGTGCGACGCCCCGGCGCCGGACAGGTCTCCGCCGACCTCAGCGTGAACGGGCTCGGCTACGGCTACTACCGCGCGGACGCCGTCGTCGCCGCGACCCCGGCGGGGTCCACCGCGTACAACTACGCGGCCGGCGGGCCCGTGCTGTCCCCGGCACTGTCGGGCTCCGTGGTGACGCCGGTCGCCCCGATGGCGGGCATCGACCGCGCCGTGGTCCTGGCGGCGCGGGAGCGCTACCGCTTCGACATCGCCGAGAGCACGCGGAGCGCCGCCCTCGAGGTGGACGGGCTCGTCGTGGGCGAGGTCGCGACCGGGGCGCAGATCGACATCCGGCTCCGGAAGGACGCCGGCAGCGTCGTGCGCCTGGACGCCGAGCGCCACGGACGCACCGGCCGGGTGAAGCTCAGCCTGCTCGACCTGCCGGTCCGCCCGGACCAGCTCATCGAGCTCATCCCGCAGGACCTGCGCCAGAAGCTCGGCCGCGAGCTCGAGGACTAGCGCCGACCGGCGCCCGGACAGCGGAGTGGCCCGCCCAGGCAGTGCCTGGACGGGCCGTCCCATCACCCCACCGGACCGCCTTCCCACAGGACGGCCCGGTTCCCCGTGCCGAGGTCGAGACCCCGGCCGAAGCCTGCTGACCTCAGTCGGTCAGGTACAGCTGCATGTCCTGGCTCACGGCCTTCGCGAACAGGCGCAGCTTCGCACGCGACTCGACGCGGCTGACCGCCTGGCGCGTGGTGTGCACGATCTTCGAGATCTCGTCGAGCGTCATCGGCTTGTCGTCGTCCAGGCCGTAGCGCATGCGGATCACGTTGGCCTCGTCGCTCGGCAGCTCGGCGACGATGGAGCGGATGTCGCGGTGCAGGAGCGTCGTCTCGGTGAGCTCGTTCGGGCTCGCGGCGTCCTCGTCCTCGATGAAGTCGCCGAGCTCGCTGTCGTCGGAGTCGCCGACGACGGTGTGGATCGACACCGGCTCGTGCGAGCGGCCCTTCAGGTCGAGGAGCTCCTCGGTGCTCATGCTGAGCTCGGCGGCGACCTCGTCGGGCATCGGCGCACGGCCGAGGTCGACGGTCAGGTCACGCTCGGTGCGCGAGATCTTGTTGATGAGCTCGACGGTGTGCACCGGGATGCGGATGGTGCGCGCCTTGTCGGCGAGACCACGCGAGATCGCCTGGCGGATCCACCAGGTGGCGTAGGTCGAGAACTTGTAGCCCTGGGTGAAGTCGAACTTCTCGACCGCACGGACCAGACCGAGGTTGCCCTCCTGGATGACGTCCATGAACGGCAGGCCGCGCTGCGAGTAGCGCTTCGCGATGCTCACGACGAGGCGGAGGTTCGAGGTGATCATGCGCTCCTTGGCGCGCTCACCGTCGCGGACGAGCCAGCGCAGTTCGCGCTGCAGGGTCTTGTCGATGCCGGCCTCGGTGGCGAGCTTCTCCTCGGCGAACAGGCCGACCTCGATGCGGCGGGCGATGTCCGCCTCCTCCTCGGCGGTCAGGAGCGAGAGGCGGCCGATGTGGCGCAGGTAGTCGCCGACCTGGTCGACCGAGGCGCCGCGGACACCCGCGAGCTGCTCGTCGGCCTCGACCTCGGTGTCGAGCGTGGTGGTCTCCACCGCGGCGTCCGCGGTCTTCGCGGCTGCGGTTTTCTTGCCGCGGCGCGCGGTGGTGCCAGTGGTCGTCGTCTTCGGTGCTGCGGTCGCGATCGTCATGGTGACTCTCCCTGCGGTTCGACGGTGATGGCCTCGTTGGGGGGTGCTGATGAGTAAAGCGGTCCCGAGGTGTACCCCACAAACCGATCGGATCGATTCCCAGGGAACGTCGTGCTTCACCCGTCGAACTGTCCCCCGCGGGGTACATGCTCGACGCCAGCATGGACCCGGCCGATGCCCGCGCACAAGGGGATGTCGCCGTGTTTCCGGTGTTGCAGGGATGTTTCATCACCGATCGCAAGTGTGTACCCCGGGGTGCAGCGCGGAGCGGACACGAAAAAGGGGTACGGCGTTCCGGATCGTCGTGATCCGGGCGTCGTACCCCGAAGATCGTCAGGAGTCGGTGTCACCAGGAGGGTTCGAGCCACCCGTCCCGTCGCTTGGAGGTCTCGAGATCGGCGTCGCGGTCGAACTCGTCGTACTCGCTCTCGATGTCGCCGACGAGGCTACGGCCGGTGAAGGCGTGCGTGATGGACATGCGGACGATGCTCACCCCGTCCGGCGACGCCACGGTGAACGCCCGGTGACCGACGACGGACGCTCAGACGTCGATGTCGTCGTCGTCCCCGTCGGACCAGACGGCGTCACGGGCGGGATCGGGCAGCACCGAGTGCCCGAAGGCGTCCTCGGGGTCGAGGTCGGCCGGGTCGGTCGGTCGTGCGTCCACGCGCACGAGTGCAGCACCCGTCGGTGAACGGCGGGTGACGCGGGACGGCGCGGGCTCCTGCGCTGGACTACTCCGCGGAGGTCGGCGCGGGAGCGGGGCGGCCGTGCTCGCGCTCGTACCGCGCGCGCTCCTCGGCCTCGACCTTCGCGTAGGCGGACCGCTCGGTGCGGTCCGCGCGCATGATCG
The DNA here is from genome assembly GCF_005490985.1 of Curtobacterium sp. SGAir0471. NCBI lineage: Bacteria > Bacillati > Actinomycetota > Actinomycetes > Micrococcales > Microbacteriaceae > Curtobacterium > Curtobacterium sp. SGAir0471. The sequence goes on along the minus strand of NZ_CP027869.1, from coordinate 138,989 downwards.
CGCGCATCACGAACCAGAAGATCAGGCCGACGACGATGGTCGGCGTCACGGCGAAGATGATCCCGGTCACGACTCCCTCTGGCACCGCAGCATCGTACCTCGCTCCGGTGACCGCCACCTGCCCGGAACTGCACCGGTGGACGGACGGGAGGCGCGGTGCCAGCCGGCACCGCGCCTCCCGTTGCGTCGCCGGTCGCGCCCCTACTTGACCAGCGGGAACAGGATCGTCTCGCGGATGCCCAGGCCGGTGATCGCCATGAGCAGGCGGTCGACGCCCATGCCCATGCCGCCCGACGGCGGCATCGCGTGCTCGAGGGCGCGCAGGAAGTCCTCGTCGACACGCATCGCCTCGGGGTCACCGCCCGCGGCGAGCTTCGCCTGCTCGACGAAGCGCTCGCGCTGCACGACGGGGTCGACGAGCTCGGAGTAGGCGGTCGCGAGCTCGAACCCGCGGACGTACAGGTCCCACTTCTCGACGACGCCCGGGCGGGTGCGGTGCTCGCGGGTCAGCGGGGAGGTGTCGACCGGGAAGTTCATCACGAAGGTCGGCGCGTGCAGGTCGTCCCCGTGGAAGTGCTCCCAGAGCTCCTCGACGTACTTGCCGTGGGTGGCGTGCGCGACCTCGACCCCCTCGGCCTCGGCAAGCGCCACCAGCTCGGACAGCGGGGTCTCTGGGGTGATCTCCCGGCCGGCGGCCTCGGACAGCGACCCGTACATGTCCATGCGTGCCCACTCGCCACCGAGGTCGTACTCGGTGCCGTCGGCGAGCGTGACGACGAGGGAGCCGCCGGTCACCGCCTTCGCCGCGTTCTGCACGAGCTCCTGCGTCAGGTCGGCCATCTGCTCGTAGTTGCCGTACGCCTGGTACGCCTCGACCATCGCGAACTCGGGCGAGTGCGACGAGTCGGCGCCCTCGTTCCGGAAGTTCCGGTTGATCTCGAAGACCCGGTCGATGCCACCGACGACGGCGCGCTTGAGGAACAGCTCCGGCGCGATGCGGAGGTACAGCTCGGTGTCGAACGCGTTCGAGTGCGTGATGAAGGGCCGGGCCGATGCGCCGCCGTGCTGGGTCTGCAGCATCGGGGTCTCGACCTCGAGGTAGTCGTGCCCGGTGAACGTCTGCCGGAGCGACGCCATGACGGCGGCACGGGCGCGGACGGTCTCGCGGGCCTGGTCGCGGACGATCAGGTCCAGGTAGCGCTGGCGGACCCGGGTCTCCTCGTTCAGCTCGTTGTGCAGGTTCGGCAGCGGCAGGACGGCCTTCGCCGCCATCGCCCACTCGTCGACCATGATGCTCAGCTCGCCGCGACGCGAGGAGATCACGCGCCCGTGCACGAAGACGTGGTCGCCGAGGTCGACGAACTCCTTCCACCGTGCCAGGGACTCGTCCCCGACCTCGGCGAGGGAGACCATCGCCTGGATCCGGGCGCCGTCGCCGGACTGCAGGGTCGCGAAGCAGAGCTTGCCGGTGTTTCGCGAGAACACGATGCGTCCGGCGATGCCGACGACGTCCTGCGTCTCCTCGCCGGTCTCGAGGTGCGCGTACTGCTCGCGCACGGCGGGGATCGTCGTGGTGATCGGCAGCTCGGCGGGGTAGGCCTCGATGCCGGCGTCCAGGAGCTTCGCCCGCTTGTCGAGCCGCACCTGTCGCTGTTCGCTGGTCTCTTCGGCGGACAGGGCGTCTGCGGCGGGGGTCTCTTCGCTCATTGCTGCTGCGGCTCCGTTGGGGTCGTGGGGATGCACCGATGGTACCGGGCACACCGCACGCGCCCGGTACCGCCGGGACGGCTACAGCGCGGCCTGGCCGTCGGCCGCGGCGAGCGCGTTGTCGACGGCGGAGCGCACGAGGGCGCCGAGCACGCGGCCGGGGTGCTCCACGCCGATGCCGGAGAGCGTCCCGGCGGACTGGTCGACGATCGCGGTCGAGAACGACACCGCGGCGCGCACGGCGTCGGCGTACGCGGGCCGGTCCTGCTCGGTGACGACGAACGGCTCCGCGCCCATCTCGACGACGAGCGCCTGGGCGATCGGCAGCACGGGCGCCGGGGCGGTCACCGCGCAGTAGGCGTCCCGCAGTCGGGCGAGGTCCACGCTGGTGCCCGTGAACGCCATCGCGGGGTGGATCGCGAGCGGGATCGCGCCGGCGGTCAGGGCCGGCCGCAGCACCTCGACGCCGTGGTCCGGGCTGGTGTGCACGACGAGCTGCCCGGGCTGCCAGATCCCGGCGTCGGCCAGGCCCTGCACGAGTCCGGCGAGCTGGTCGTCCGGCACCGCGAGCAGCACGAGCTCGCTCCGCTCCACCAGGTCGGGGGTCGCCAGGACGGGGGCGCCGGGCAGCATCGCCTCGGCCCGGTCACGGCCGGCGTCGGACACGGCGGTCACGCCGACCACGGCGTGCTCGGCGTTCGCGAGGGCCGCCCCGAGCACCGGACCGACCTTCCCCGCACCGACGATGCCGACGCCGAGTCGTCCGGCCCTCACCGCACCGCTCCGGGCGGCGGGACGTCGGACCAGCGGCCGGGAGGCGCGTCCTGCGGCCCACCGTCGGCCCGCCGCGTGCCCGTGGCAGCCGGGTCGGCGGTGGTCGGCACCGTCCGTCCGTCCGCTGCGTGCGTGGCGGGGGCGCGGTGGGCCTCCCGGGCGCGCCAGCGGTGCGTGGTGTCGGCCGCGGCCGCCTCGACGGCGCGGTGCGCGGTCTCCGACCACAGGCGCTGGGCGTCGAGCGCGTCCAGCGCACCGATGCGTGCGGACACCGGACCGGCCACGGTGTGGACGTGCGCGGTCGCGAGCCGGAGCAGCCGCTCGAGCGGGCCCTGCTCGACCTTCACGCTCTGCACACGCGGCAGCGGCACGATCACGAGCGACCGCCACACGGCCCCCAGCCGGAGCAGCACCGCACCCTGCACGAAGCGGTAGCCGTTGCGGCGGAAGGACAGCGGACGGAGCCAGGCTCCGCGGCGCGGGGAGTGCGCGAAGCCACCGCGGTCGCCGGTCGTGGTGAGGCTGTCGTCGACGACGTTGACGGCCTCGGACGAGCCCTCGCGGAGTTCCTCGCGCGACGCCGTCGGCCCGGCCACGGCGGTGCCGACGAGCCCCGGCAGGATGATGTCGAGGACCTGGCGGACGTCCTCGGCGCGGCCGACCGGCAGCACGATCGACGAGACCTGCTGGTTGGTCGATGCGCCGTTGCCGGCGTTCGTCGCCCGGTTGATGCGGACGTCCCACCAGCCGAACGGACGCCAGAGCAGCGGCTGCGCGACGCTCACGGCGTGGATGCGGCCCGGCGGCAGCGTCTCGTTCGAGGTCGAGACGAGCCCGAAGCCGATGCGGATGCCGTCGCGGGTCTCGGCGATCGTGTACTGCAGCGAGCGCGAGAACTTCCGGACCGTGTAGCCGCCGGCGCCGATCACCACGGGGAACAGGCCGATCAGGATGCCGTACTCGCCGGTGATCGCGATGCTGACGATCATCGCGACGATGACCACGACGAAGAAGACCGTCGTGCCGGACAGCAGCATCGACGCGATGAGCCGACCGGGGTGCACCTTCACGATGCGCGTCGCGTGCACGGCGGCCGGGTCGAGCTCCGGTGAGAACAGCTCGTCGACGCGGTCCTGCAGCACGCCGTTCGACGCCCGCGCCTCGGACCGCTCGTCGTCCTGCGCGCCGGAGGCGAGCACGAGGATGCGCTGCCGCAGGTCGTCGGCTGCCCGGGCCCCGAGGTACGCCAGCTGCACGTTGGCGTCGTTGCCGGCCTGGGCGATCTCGAGCTTCGCCGTCCCGAAGATGCGGGGGACCACCGGCCGCGAGATGTTGATGCCCTGGATGCGGTCGAGCCGCGCCTTGCGGTGGCTGCGGAACAGCACGCCGGAGCGGACCTCGACGACGTCGCCGGTGACGCGGAACTCGTGCATCCGCCAGGAGACGTAGAAGAGCCCGATCAGCACGACCAGGACCACGACCACCCCGAGCAGCACCCAGCCGACCGCGCCGTGCTCGTACACGTAGCGGACGGGGTCGCCGTCCTCCTGCGGAGCCGGGCCCGGGACGAAGAACTCCAGCAGCTGGTCGCGCAGGTTGCTCAGCGTGTAGCCGAGCACCACGATCAGGAAGATGCCGCCCTTGAGCAGCGGTGTCAGCGGATGCAGGCGGTGCCACTCGCCGTCCGTCAGCGGGGCTGCTGCGGCGGCGTTGCCCTGCCGCGGCGGCGCGGGCGGGGGCGGTCCGGGTCGGAACGTCACGACGCCCCCTAGAGCCCGGCGCGGCGGGACTCGGCGAGCTCGACGAGCCGGTCACGCAGCTCGTCGGCGTCGGCGGCGGGGATGCCCGGGATCCGGACGTTCGTCGCGGCCGCGGCGGTGACGAACTTCAGCTCGCTGAGCCCGAGGACCCGGTCGAGCGGTCCGCGGTTCACGTCGACCAGCTGCATCCGCCCGTACGGCACGGCCGTGAAGCGCTGCCACATCAGCCCACGGCGCAGCACGAGGTCGTCGTCGCGCAGGGCGTACCCGATGGCGCGGACGCGACGGGGCGTCAGGACGGCGGTGACCAGCGCGACGAGGGCGACCACGATCGCGATGCAGCTCCACACCGTGCCGGCCGCACCCCCGAACCCGCCGAAGAGCACCGCGAACAGCACGCACCCGGCCGTCACGATCACCCCGACCACGATCGTGCTGACGAGTTCGGTCCAGACCAGCTTCGGCGACACCCGCGTCCACGTGGTCCCGGTCAGGCCGAGGCCCGGCTCGTCGAGTCGTTCGAGCGGCATCTCGGCCTCCTGCGGTCGTCGGTCAGTTCGCCGTCGTCCCACCCCGCGGCAGGTCGTCGTCGTCGTCCTGTGGTGGCGGCGCCATGCACATCCGCTCGGCGACGAGCGCACACACCACGAGCACGAGACCGCCCCCGACCGCGACGGCGTTCGGCAGCACCGAGCCTAGCGGCGGCAGGGCGGAGCGGGTCAGGAGGTACAGCAGCAGCCCGGCGGCGAACGCACCGAACAGCGCGCCGGCCAGGCTCGAGGCCTTCGCCAGCACGACCACGCGGGTGGCGTACAGCGGGTCGACGGGGTGCTGCCGGCCGGCACCGTCGCGCGCGTGCCGGCGGACGGGTCGGGCCATGGCGACGACCGCGACACCGATCAGCGCGAGCGTGACGCCGAGCGGGGTCGAGAGCAGCAGGGTCGGCGACTGGCGCGAGGCCAGGACGGCGTCGAGGGCGAACCCGGCGACGGCGGCGACGACCGCGACGCTGATCAGGGTGGAGGCGCGGGTCGGCTTCACGCGAGCGTCTCCGACCCGGCGGTGGGCGCGGGCGCGGGCGTGGCTGCGGGTGCGGCTGCGGGCGCGTCTGCTGCGGGCGCTGCGTCGAACAGCCGTGGCTCGTCGACACGCTCGGTGTCGTCGCCGAGGGCGTCGAGCAGGTCCGCGACCCGTCCGATCCCCGGCAGGACGGCGTCCGGGTCGGCGTCGAGCCACGGGGCGAGCACGAACGCCCGCTCCCCCGCCCGCGGGTGCGGCACGGTCAGCGTCTCGGTGTCGATCCGGAGGTCCTCGACGGCGATCACGTCGAGGTCGAGCGTGCGGTCACCCCAGCGGACCTCGCGGGTGCGCCCGTGGTCGTCCTCGATCCGGTGCAGGGCGTCGAGCAGTTCCTGCGGCGCGAGGTCGGTGTCCACCACGACCACGCCGTTGCGGTACCGGGGCTTCGTGTCGTCGAGCCCGTCGAGGGTCAGGGCGACGGACTCCACCTCGTGGCTCGACGCCACCGGTCGGATGCCCGGCGCATCCGCGATCGCCTGCGCGGCGGCGCGGAGGGTGCTCCCGCGGTCGCCGAGGTTCGCACCGAGGGCGATGACCGCCCTGCTCACTCTTCTTCCTCGTGGGACACCGACCCACCGCGGGTGCGGCGGATGGTGATCGAGACGTCGGTGAACGGCACGGTGATCGGCGCCTGCGGCTTGTGCACCGTGACCTCGACCGCGAGCGCCGCGCGGTGGGTGAGCACCGCGGCGGCGATCCGTTCGGCCAGGGTCTCGATGAGGTCGACCGGCCCGCCCTCGATCTCGGCGACGACCTGCTCGGCGACGACGCCGTAGTGCACGGTGTCCGCCAGGTCGTCCGACCCGGACGACACCCGGGCGTCGACCTCGACCGCGACGTCGACGACGAAGTCCTGGCCGTCGGCGCGCTCGTGGTCGAACACGCCGTGGTTCCCCCGGGCACGGACCCCGGTCAGTCGGATGGTGTCCCTCACGATCGTGCTGCCCTCCAGGCATCCCAGACGTCGAGCACCGCACGCGTCGGTGCGGGGTCGTGCACGCGCACCCCCCACGCGCCGCGTTCGGCGGCGAGCAGGCTGATGGCGGCGGTGGCGAGGTCGCGGTCCCGGGGCGGTGCGCCGGCAGCGCTGCCGACCCCGTCCAGGAACCGCTTGCGTGAAGCGGCGACGAGCACCGGCAACCCGATCGAGGCGAAGCGCTCGTAGCCGGCCAGGATCTCCCAGTTCTGGGCGCCCTGCTTGGCGAAGCCGAGCCCGGGGTCGATGACCACCTGCTCCTCGCGCACCCCCAGGACGATCAGCTCGGCGACGCGGAGCTCGACCTCGCGGCGGACCTCCTCCACCGCGTGGGCGTACTCGGCGTTCCGGTACATCCGGTCGCTGTGGCCGCGCCAGTGCATCACGACGAAGCCGGCTCCGGTGTCGCGGACGACCCGGGCCATGTCGTCGTCGGCCAGGCCGCCCGAGACGTCGTTGACGATCGCGGCGCCGACCTCGACCGCACGCTCCGCCGTCGAGGCGTTCATCGTGTCGACGCTCACCGCGATGCCCTCGGACACGAGCTGCCGGACGACCGGCAGGACGCGCTGCTGCTCGACCTCGACCGGCACCCGGTCCGCGCCGGGACGGGTGGACTCCCCGCCGACGTCGACCAGGTCCGCTCCGGCCGCGACGAGGTCACGGGCGTGCGTGACCGCAGCGTCGACCGCCAGGTGCAGGCCGCCGTCGCTGAACGAGTCCGGCGTGACGTTGAGGATGCCCATCACACGCGTGCGGTCGCCCGACCCGTCGGCGGCACCGCCGGGAGCGCGGTCACGCCGACGGCCGGTCACGATCTCCGGCACCGGTGCCGGTGCACGGAGGTCGATCGCGACCGTCGGCGGCTCCGCTGCGGCGGCCCGAGCCCCGTGCTCTGCGGCACGGGCGCGGTCCGCCTCGGCGAGGCGACGGGAGCGTCTCGTCGGCAGGTCGGTCATGCCGGCCTACGCGGGCGCGATACCGGGGTTGCCGAACGGGCGACGACGGGGCTTCGACGACGACTCGGTGTCGCCCTGCTCCGCCGCGGTCGCCGCGGCCTTGCCCGGGAACTCAATCGCGGGCAGGTTCGACACCGGCCGACGGTCGCTCGACAGCCACTGCGGGCGCTCCGGGAGCTTGCGGACGTCCTTGAAGATCTCGACGAGCTCCGGCGCGTCCAGCGTCTCCTTTTCGAGGAGCTCGCCGGCCAGGCGGTCGAGGATGTCGCGGTTGTCGTTGAGCACCTGGTAGGCCTCGTCGTGCGCTGCCTCGAGCAGGGCACGGGTCTCGGCGTCGACCGTCTCGGCGATGTTCTCCGAGTAGTCACGACCGCTGCCGCCGCCCATCTCGCGGCCGACGAACGGCTCGCTCGAACCCGAGCCGAGCTTGACGGAACCGACCGCGCGGCTCATGCCGTACTCGGTCACCATCTTGCGTGCGGTCGAGGTGGCCTTCTCGATGTCGTTCGACGCACCCGTGGTCGGGTCGTGGAACACGATCTCCTCGGCGACGCGGCCACCCATGGCGTAGGTGAGCTGGTCGAGGAGCTCGTTGCGGGTCACCGAGTACTTGTCCTCGAGCGGGAGCACCATCGTGTAACCGAGGGCACGACCGCGCGGCAGGATCGTGATCTTCGTCACCGGGTCGGTGTGACGCATCGCGGCGGCGGCCAGGGCGTGACCACCCTCGTGGTACGCCGTGATCAGCTTCTCCTGGTCGGACATGATGCGCGTGCGGCGCTGCGGACCGGCCATGACGCGGTCGACGGCCTCGTCCAGCGCACGGTTGTCGATGAGCTGCGCGTTCGAGCGGGCGGTGAGCAGCGCGGCCTCGTTCAGGACGTTCGCCAGGTCGGCACCCGTGAAGCCGGGCGTCTTGCGGGCGAGGAGCTCGAGGTCGACACTCGCGGCGAGCGGCTTGCCCTTCGCGTGCACCTCGAGGATCTGCTTGCGGCCACCGAGCGACGGGGCGTCGACGCCGATCTGGCGGTCGAAGCGGCCCGGGCGCAGAAGCGCGGGGTCGAGGACGTCGGGACGGTTCGTCGCGGCGATGAGGATGACGTTCGTCTTGCCGTCGAAGCCGTCCATCTCGACGAGGAGCTGGTTCAGCGTCTGCTCGCGCTCGTCGTTGCCGCCGCCGATGCCGGCGCCACGGTGACGACCCACGGCGTCGATCTCGTCGATGAAGACGATCGCGGGGGCGTTCTGCTTGGCCTGCTCGAAGAGGTCACGGACGCGGCTCGCACCGACACCGACGAACATCTCGACGAAGTCCGAACCCGAGATCGAGTAGAACGGCACACCGGCCTCGCCCGCGACGGCGCGTGCGAGCAGAGTCTTGCCCGTGCCGGGAGGGCCGTACAGCAGCACGCCCTTCGGGATCTTCGCGCCGACCGCCTGGAACTTCGCGGGCTCCTGCAGGAACTCCTTGATCTCGTGGAGCTCCTCGATCGCCTCGTCCGAACCGGCGACGTCGGCGAAGGAGACCTGCGGGTTCTCCTTGTTGTTCATCTTCGCGCGGGACTTGCCGAACTGCATGACCTTCGAGCCGCCGCCCTGGGCGCTCGAGAGCAGGAACCAGAACAGGGCGCCGATGATGAGGAACGGCAGGATGATGCCGAGGAGCGACAGGAACCAGTTGCCCTGCTGCACGGTGTCGTTGTACCCGTCGGGCAGGTTCGCGTCGTTGACGGCCTTGATGACCTCTTCGCCGCGCGGCGTGGAGTAGTAGAACTGCTCCTTCGCGTTGCCGTCCTTCAGGGTCAGGTCGACGCGCTGCTCGGTCGAGTTGACGACCACGGACGAGACCTTGCCGTCGGCGAGCTGCTCGAGACCCTTCTGGGTGTCGATCTGCTGCGTGCCGGACTGTGCGATGACGCTCCAGCCGATGAAGATGCCGACCAGCGCGATGAGCACGTAGAGGTACGGGCCGCGGAAGATGCGCTTGAAGTTCATGTGATCCGGGCGCGAGGGCCCGACACCTTTCTCTGCCGGAGTTGCGTGGAGGTCAGCATACGGCGGTGACTCTGTGGCGAGAATGGGTGTCCTCTGCGGGCGAACTCCACCCGTGCCCGGAGGGAGCCGTACGGGCCGCCCGGCGCTCGGGACGGCCCGGGGGGCCTCAGGAGTAGACGTGCGGCGCGAGCACGCCGATGCCGCGCAGGTTGCGGTAGCGCTCGTCGAAGTCCAGGCCGTAGCCGACCACGAAGGCGTCGGGGATCTCGAAGCCGGCGTACTTGACGTCGACCTCGACCTTGGCCGCCTCGGGCTTGCGGAGCAGCGCGACGATCTCGACGCTCGCGGCCCCGCGGGACTCGAGGTTCTGCTTGAGCCAGGACAGCGTCAGGCCGGAGTCGATGATGTCCTCGACGATGATGACGTCGCGGCCGTGCAGGTCGGTGTCGAGGTCCTTGAGGATCCGCACCACGCCGGACGACTTCGTGCCGGAGCCGTACGACGAGACCGCCATCCAGTCCATGCGGGCCTGCATCTTGAGGTGCCGCGAGAAGTCCGCCATGACCATGACGGCGCCCTTCAGCACGCCGACGAGCAGCGGGTCCTTGCCCGCGTAGTCACGGTCGACCACCGCGGCGAGTTCGGCGAGCTTCTCGTCGATCTGCTCGGGGGTGAAGAGCACTTCGGACAGGTCTGCCTGGACGTCGGAGAGTTCCACCGCACAAGCCTAACCGGCCGAGAACGCGATCCGCTCGCCGGACCGGGACGCCCGGACTCCCGGCAGGTCGATCGGTCCCTGCCCGCGCCAGTCGGTGACGAGCCGGCAGACCTCGAGCGTCTGGGTGCGCGAGAGCGTCACGCCGAACTCCCCCTCGACGGCGAGCCGCACGAGCCGCTGGCGGAGCGCCGGCGGGTTCGCCTGCAGTCCGGGCACGGAGAGCGAGATGCCCGCCTCGGAGTGCTCGGCGAGGTCCTCCGCCATCTCCTCGGCGAAGTGGTCGAGCGCCGCGGCGTCCTCGCGGAGCTGCTCGGCGGTGCGGGCGAGCGCCTCGGGAACCCCGGCTCCGAGCTCCCGCTCCAGCACCGGCATCAGCGCGTTCCGCACCCGCACGCGGGCGTACGCGGGGTCGTCGTTCTGCGGGTCGTCCCACGGCACGAGCCCCGCGGCGACCGTGGCCTGCCGCGTCGCGTGTCGACGGACACCCAGGAGCGGTCGCCCGTAGGCCGGCCCCACCGTCCGCCGCACCAGCGGCGGCATGCCGGAGAGCGCGTCCGGTCCGCTGCCGCGCAGCAGGCCGAGCAGCACCGTCTCGGCCTGGTCGTCGAGCGTGTGCCCGAACAGCACCAGGGGTGACCCCGTGTCGGCGGCGACCTGCGCGATCGCGGTGTGCCGTGCCTCCCGGGCGGCGCCCTCCGGACCACCGTCGGAGCCGACGGCGACCCGACGGACCGTCACCGGGTCGAGACCGAGCGATGCGGCCGTCCTGGAGGCGCGGCTCGCCACCGCCTCGCTGCCCGCCTGGAGCGCGTGGTCGACCACGACCGCGCCGGCACGCAGGTCCTGCTTCGGCGCCTCGAACGCGGTGGCCGCGGCGAGCGCGAGCGAGTCGGCTCCGCCGCTCAGCGCGACGGTGACCAGGTCACCCGAGTGCAGCAACCCCTCGTCGCGTGCCTGCGACAGCAGCGTGCGGACCGCCAGCCGGGTCGCGGCGACGGCCGGGTCCAACCGGGGACGCGGAGTGTTCACCCGGTAACGTTAGCCGCGCTTTCTTCCCGCACATGAGACCAGGAGCGCACCATGACCGCGTACGACGTCGTCGTCGAGATCCCCAAGGGCAGCCGCAACAAGTACGAGGTCGACCACGAGACCGGTCGCGTGTACCTCGACCGCGTGCTGTTCACCTCGTTCGTCTACCCGACCGACTACGGCTACTTCGAGAACACGCTCGCCGACGACGGCGACCCCGTGGACGCGCTGCTGCTGCTCGAGTACCCGGTGTTCCCGGGCGTGGGCGTCAAGGTCCGTCCGGTCGGCGTCTTCAAGATGAGCGACGAGGCCGGCAACGACGCGAAGGTCCTCGTGGTCCCCGCGAAGGACCCGCGCTGGCAGCACATCCAGGACATCTCGGACGTCGACGAGCAGACGAAGGCCGAGATCGCGCACTTCTTCGAGCGCTACAAGGACCTCGAGCCGAACAAGTGGGTCAAGGCCGAGGGCTGGGGCGACGCCGCCGAGGCCGAGGCGATCGTGCAGGCCGGCCAGGCCGCGTACGTGCCCGCCGGTCACTGACGCTCGCACACACGACGGCGCCCGCGCTCCCCTCGGGGAGTGCGGGCGCCGTCGTTCGTGCGGGTCTGACGTCGTGCGTCGCTGGCCGCTCGTCGCTGGCCGCTCGTCGCTACAGCGAGCCGCTCGGACGGGCGACGTAGGGCAGGAGCTGGTTCGGCAGCCAGATGCCGCGCTCGACCACACCGACGCCGGGGCGCGCGGCCTCGACCATGGTGCCGTAGCTCGTGACGATGCTGTCGTGGTAGGCGCCGGAGACGCTGCCGTTCGACGAGTAGAACAGGATGTCGCCGGGCTGCCGCTGCGACAGCGGGACGAGGCGCCCGATCGACTTGAAGTAGTTGTACTGCCAGACGACGTTGTGACCGCCGGTCGCGATGCCCTGCGAGTTGTACGCCATCATCACCAGGCCGGAGCAGTCCCACGTGTTCGGGCCCGCGCCGCCGAGCACGTACGCCTTGCCGAGCTGGTTCCGGGCGTAGGCGATGGCACCGGCGGCCTTCGACGGGCTCGAGACCGGCTTGGGAGCCGGAGCGGGCGCAGGAGCCGGAGCGGGCGCAGGGGCCGGTGCCGGTGCCGGGCGCGACGGGGTCGTGCTCGGCTGCGTCGTGCTCGGGCGCGACGGGCTCGTGTTCGGCTGGCTCGTGCTCGGCTGGCTCGTGCTCGGCTGGCTCGTGCTCGGCTGCGTCGTGCTCGGCTGCGTCGTGCTCGGCTGGCTCGTGCTCGGCTGCGAACCGCTCGACTGCGTGCCGCTCGGGCGCGAGGGCACCGCGGACGACGAGGGGTCCGCGCTGCTGCCGGACCCGCTCGAGGTCGCCGCGTCACGCGCCGCGAGCTGCTGCTGCGCCCGCTCCGCCTGCTGTGCGTTCCAGTACGCCGTCTCGGTCGCCGTGCTCGTGCCCTTGAGGAACGCCAGCTGCTCGAGCACCTCGGACTGCTGGTCCTGCTGCTCCTGCACCCGCGCCTGCGCCGAGGCCGATGCGTCGTTGGCCTCGTCGAGCGCCCGCTCGGACTTCGCGGTCGCCGCGGCGAGGGCCTTCGTCGCCGCCGACTGCTGCGCGGCGATCGACTCGACGGTGTTCTGGTCGGTCTGCGCCTGGGCGAGCACCCGCGCGGAGCGCTCGGACAGGTGCGACACCGTGCCCACGCGGTAGAGCAGGTCCTTCGCGTCCGAGGCGTCGACGAGCATCGAGGTCGACAGGTCCCCACCGCCCGTGCGGGAGAGCTCCACGACGAGCCCCGCGACCTGCCCGGCCGACTCGTCCGCCCGCTGCTCGGCACGCTTCGCCTGCGCCGTCAGGTCGTCGAGGGACGCCTGCGCCTCCTGCTGCTGCGACACCGCCATCGCGTAGTCCTGCGCCGCCTGGAGCTCGGAGACCTCCGCGCTGTCGGCGGCGTCCTGCAGCGTCTGCAGCCGGGTGCTCAGCTCGTCCACCGTGGCCTGGGCCTGAGCGGTGTCGGCCTTCGCCTGCCGCACGTCGTCCCAGCTCGGGGCGGACGGGGCTGCCTGCGCGGGACCGGCGACGACGACCGACAGACCGATGCCGAGGACGGCGACGACCGCGGTGCAGCCGGACAGGGTGCGGGGGGAGGGCTTCATGTCTCGCTCAGGGCCTCTCGACGGCGCTGTTGCTCATACCGAGATCCCCCGCGCTGCCATGAAGGGGACCGGGTCGACGGCGGAACCGTTCACCCGGGTCTCGAAGTGGAGGTGGCACCCCGTCGACCAACCGGTGGAGCCGATCTTCGCGATCTGCTGCCCGGCCTCGACGTGCTGCCCGACGGAGACGAGGATGCCCTCGTCGACGATGTGCCCGTACGCGGTGGAGATGCCGCCGCCGTTGTCCAGCACGACCTCGTTGCCGTAGCCGCCGCCGTTCGCCGCGAACGTCACCGTGCCCGCGTGGGCGGCGTAGATCGGCGCGTAGCAGGCGGGCGCCAGGTCCACGCCGGCGTGCAGGGCGCGGTAGTGCGTGTACGGGTCGACGCGGTAGCCGTAGGGGCTCGTCTGGTACCCGCCGGCGGGACGGACCCAGCCGGATGAGTTCGGCGCGCCGCCGCCCGTGCCGCCCTGGCTCGTCGCCGCGGCCTTCGCGGCCGCCGCAGCGCGGGCCGCCTCGGCTGCCTTCGCGGCTGCGACGCCCTCGTCGTACTTGGCCTGGACGTCCTGCTCGTTGGTGGTCAGCAGGGTGAGCTGGGCCTCGAGACGGGCCTTGTTGTCCGTCTGCGCGTCGACCGCCGACTGTGCCCGGTCGGCCGCGTCCTGGGCGGCCTGCATCTTCGCCTGGGCCGCGTCCGCGAGCGCACCGAGGGCCTCCTTGGCCTGCTCGGCACGGTCGGCGAGCCCCTGCGCGACACCGCGGTCCTGCGAGGCCTGCGAGTAGATGCCGTCGGCCTGCTCGGTCAGCTTCGACATCGCGCCGAGCTCGTAGAGCAGGTCACCCGAGTCGGAGGGGTGCGTGAGGATGTCCGTGGTCACGTCGTTCGCACTCGCGCGGCCGAGCTGCGCGGCGAGCTGTCCGGCCTGTTCCTCGGAGCGCTTCGCGGTGCGGTCGGCCTCGTCCGCCTGCTGCTGCAGCGTCTGCTGCTCGAGGGTCGCGGCGTCGTACTTCGTCTGCGCGGTCTGGTACGCCGTGCCGGCGGCCTCGGACGCCTGCTGTGCAGCCGATGCCTTCTCGGTCAGGTCCTGCAGCAGCGCCTTGATCTCGGTGACCTTCGCCTGCTGGGCGTCCTTCGAGGCCTTGGCCTGCTGGACGTCCGACCAGCTCGGGTACTGCGCAGCCGATGCGGCGGAGACCGGGCCGACCGCGGCGACGGCGCCGGCCGAGAGCACGACGGCGACCGCGGCGGCGAGGACGCGGCGGCGGGAGCGGGGGAAGCGGTGGGATGCAGGCGACATGGTCTCGATCTCGTAACGGTGCGGCGAGGCTCGGACACGCCACACTGTCAACAGACGCAACAGTAACAACACGGGTCACGGCAGGGACACCCCCGAGCGAGGGTCCGGACCGTCCACGATGGTCGCACCGGACACGGACCCGAGCAGCATCGGTGGGGCGCGACACGCCGGGGATGCACGCTCGAGGGCGCTCGATTTGTGCATCACGCAGACCGTCCGTATGCTTGACTCCCGGTAGCGCACGGCGCAGCTTGCGGCCCTATCGTTTAGTGGCCTAGGACACCGCCCTTTCACGGCGGCAGCACGGGTTCGAATCCCGTTGGGGTCACTCCACGTGAGTGAGCAAGCGACCGAGCAACACCACACAACACAACACATGGCCCTGTAGCGCAGTTGGTTAGCGTGCCGCCCTGTCACGGCGGAGGTCGCGGGTTCAAGTCCCGTCAGGGTCGCCACGGCTGGATAGCTCAGTTGGTAGAGCGTTCGACTGAAAATCGAAAGGTCCACGGATCGATGCCGTGTCCAGCCACGGTGAAGAGCCCCTCACGAGAGTGAGGGGCTCTTTTGCGTTCCCGGTGGGCCCGCTCCGGGCAGCCCGGCGTCGAACCAGGTTCCCGACGTCGAACCGGCGCGTGCGGCTGGTTCGACGTCGGAAGCGTGGTTCGACCTCGTTCCGCCCCGCTCAGACCTCGCGGGTCTTCGGGCTGCTGTCGTTCGTCTTCGCCGGGTCGCGCTCGACGACCGACCCGAGGGCGTCGTCGATGCGGGACATCAGCTCCGCGGGGATCTGCACCCCGGCAGCACCAGCGTTGTCGTGCACCTGCTCGGGCCGCGAGGCGCCGATGATCGCCGACGCCACGTTCTCGTTCTGCAGCACCCACGCCACGGCGAGCTGCGCCATCGACAGGCTCAGCTCGTCTGCGATCGGCTTGAGCTCCTGCACCGCGGACAGCACCTCGTCGTTCATGAAGCGCTCGATCATCTTCGCGCCGCCCTTGTCGTCGGTGGCGCGCGAGCCCTCGGGCAGCGGCTGGCCGGGCCGGTACTTGCCCGTCAGCACGCCCTGGGCGATCGGCGACCAGACGATCTGCGAGATGCCGAGTTCCTTCGACGTGGGGACGACCTCGCCCTCGATGACCCGCCACAGCGCCGAGTACTGCGGCTGGTTCGAGATGAGCTGGAACCCGAGGTCCTTCGCCAGCGCGGCGCCGGCGCGGAGCTGGTCCGCGGTCCACTCCGAGACACCCACGTACAGGACCTTCCCCTGCCGCACGACGTCGGCGAACGCCTGCATCGTCTCCTCGAGCGGGGTCTCGTGGTCGTAGCGGTGCGCCTGGTACAGGTCGACGTAGTCGGTCTGCAGCCGCTCGAGCGACCCGTCGATCGACTCGAGGATGTGCTTCCGGCTCAGCCCGGTGTCGTTGTGGCCCTTCGGACCGGTGGGGCCGAAGACCTTCGTGGCGATCTCGAGCGACTGGCGCCGCTCCCCCTTGAGGGCTTCGCCGAGGACGGTCTCGGCGCCGGTGTTCGCGTAGACGTCCGCGGTGTCGAACGTCGAGATGCCGACGTCGAGCGCGGCCCGGACGCAGGCGATCGCCGCGTCGTTCTCGACCTGGGAGGCGTGGGTCAGCCAGTTGCCGTACGTGATCTCGGACACCTTGAGGCCCGAGTCGCCGAGGTAGCGGTACTCCATGTGCGTGTCACTCCTGTCGTGGAGCGCTTCGGTGCGCCCCGGCCCGCGACGCTACGCGCCGTGCCACGAGCGACCACCCGGGCCGGCCGATCCGCGAACGGGTGCGTGCAGTGATGTACCACCGACGCAGGAGTACCGGAATGTGGTGTACCACTGTCCCATGCCTCGACCGATGACCACGTCGCCCGTCACCCGCACGCCCCGCCGCTCCGCCGTCACCCTGGGACTCGGCACCCTCGGGCTCAGCGCCGCCGTCGTGACGTCGCTCGCCGGGTGCGCGGCGGAGAGCGGGACCGCAGCCGCTCCCTCGTCGTCCCGCACCGCGACGACCTCCTCGAGCGCGAGCCCGGAGCCGGCCACAGCCGCGGCAGCACGGGCCGTGGTCGCCCTCGTCGCGGAACGGCTCGACACCGCACCCGAGGTCGCCGCCGCGAAGTACCACTCCGGGCAGCCGGTCGAGGACGCAGCACGGGAGCGCACGGTCCTCGACACCGCACGCACCGCCGCCGAGCGGGACCACGTCGACCCGGACTGGGTCGAGGCGGTGTTCGCCGACCAGATCGAGGCGAGCAAGCAGGCACAGACGGCCCTGCTCGACGAGTGGACCCGTCACCCCGACCGCGCTCCCGCCGAGGCGCCCGACCTGACGACCACGGTCCGTCCGACGCTCGACCGCATCACGACCGAGCTGGTCTCCGGCCTCGCGCGGCTGCAGGAGGTGCGGGACGCGCCGTCCTGCGCACGCGACCTCCGACGGGCAGCGACGGCGGTCCACGTCTCCGACGCACCCGTGCAGCAGGCACTCCCGACCGCGATCGAGCACCTCTGCGCAGCGGGCCCAGGGCACTGATGCGGACAGGCCGTCACGCGACCCAGCGCCGGAGGGGCAGGATCGCAGGGGCGCGGTGCACAGCGGCACCGCCGGGAGCGAAGGAGCATCCATGTCGGGACCGAGCGTGCTGTTCATCGGCGGCAGCGGCATCATCAGCGCCGCGTGCGTCCGCGAAGCCGTCGAGCAGGGCTTCGACGTCACGGTGCTCAACCGGGGCGAGACGGACAAGCGGCCGATCCCGGAGAGCGTGACGCGCCTCCAGGCCGACGTCTCGGACCGCACCGCGCTGGAATCCGCGATCGGCGACCGGCGGTGGGACGTCGTCATCGACTTCGTGGCCTTCACGCCCGACCAGGTGCAGCGCGACGTCGAGGTGTTCACCGGGCGGACCCGGCAGTACGTGTTCATCTCGTCGGCCTCGGCGTACCAGACGCCCGCGACGCACCTGCCGATCACCGAGTCGACCCCGCTGAAGAACCCGTTCTGGCAGTACTCGCGGGACAAGATCGCGTGCGAGGACCTGCTGACGAAGGCGTACCGCGAGGACGACTTCCCGATGACGATCATCCGGCCGTCGCACACCTACGACGAGACGCTCGTGCCGTTCTCGGGCGGGTGGACGGTGCTCGGGCGCATGCGGGCGGGCAAGCCGGTCGTCGTGTGCGGGGACGGCAGCTCGCTGTGGACGATCACGCACGCGCGTGACTTCGCGGTCGGCTTCGTCGGCCTGCTCGACCGCGCCGAGGCGATCGGCGAGGCCTTCCACATCACGGGTGACGAGGCGCCGACGTGGGACCGGATCGCGCACGAGCTCGCGGCGGCCGCGGGGGTCGAGGACCTGCAGATCGTGCACGTGCCGTCGGATGCGATCGACGCACTCGATGCCGACTGGGGCGCGAGCCTGCTCGGGGACAAGGCGAACACCTCGGTCTTCGACAACACGAAGGTGCAGACGCTCGTGCCGGAGTTCGCGCAGACGACGTCGATCCGGCAGGGCGCGCGGGAGATCGTCGCGTGGTTCGACGCCGACCCGTCGCGCCAGGTGACGGACGAGCGGCTCGACGGGCTGATGGACCAGCTCGTGGAGCGGTGGCAGGTGCGCTGACGCGCAGCGTCCCCGCCGGAACCAGGTTCCGGACATGACACCGCGCGGTGCCGCAGTGCTGTGTCCGGAACCTGGTTCCGCGCTGGCGGTGGCCGCGTCTACCGCGCGGCCAGCACCTCTCCGAGGGTCCCGATCGCCAGGCGCACCTCGTCGTCGGTGACGACGAGCGGCGGCGCGAAGCGGATCGTCGACCCGTGCGTGTCCTTCACGAGCACGCCCCGGTCCGCCAGGTCGTGCGCGATCTCCTTGCCGGTGCCGAGCGCGGGGTCGATGTCGATCCCCGCCCAGAGTCCGGCGACGCGGTGCGACACGACCCCGTGCCCGACGAGTTCGTCGAGCAGCCCGCGGAGCAGCGGTTCGCCGTCGAGCGCCCGCTGCTGGAACGTGCCCTCGCCGAGCATCGCGACGACCTCGGACCCGACGGCTGCCGCGAGCGGGTTCCCGCCGAACGTCGAGCCGTGCTCTCCAGGACGCAGGACACCGAGCACCTCGCGCGACCCGACGACGGCCGACACCGGGACGATCCCGCCGCCCAGGGCCTTGCCGAGCGTGACCAGGTCAGGGCGGACGCCGAAGCGCTGCACCGCCAGCGTGTGGCCGGTGCGCCCGAGCCCGGACTGGATCTCGTCGGCGACGAACAGCGCGCCGAACTCGTCGCAGACCGCGCGGACCGCCGGCAGGTAGTCCGCGGGCGGGATGACCACGCCACCCTCGCCCTGGATCGGCTCGAGCAGCACGGCGACGACGGTCTCGTCCATTGCCTCCCGCAGGGCCGCAGCGTCGCCGTACGGCACCGTGCGGAAGCCCGGCGTGTACGGCCCGAAGTCCTGACGGGCGGAGGGGTCGTCGGAGAACGACACGATCGTCGTGGTGCGGCCGTGGAAGTTCCCGGACGCGACGACGATCGTGGCCTGCCCGGCCGGGACGCCCTTGACGCGGTAGCCCCAGGCGCGGGACACCTTGATCGCGGACTCGACGGCCTCGGCCCCGGTGTTCATCGGGAGGACGAGCTCGGTGCCGGTGAGGTCGGCGAGCGCCGACGCGAACGGGCCGAGCCGGTCGTTCACGAACGCGCGGCTCGTCAGGGTCACGCGGTCGAGCTGGGCCCTCGCGGCGTCGAGCAGCCGAGGGTTGCCGTGGCCGAAGTTCACCGCTGAGTACGCGGCGAGTCCGTCCAGGTAGCGCTTGCCGTCGACGTCCGTGACCCATGCTCCGTCGCCGGACGCGATGACGACCGGCAGCGGGCTGTAGTTGTGGGCGAGGGAGCGGTCCTCGACGGCCAGGGCAGCGGCGGTGGCGTCGCCGAACGCACCGGTACCCGCGTGGGTACCGGCTCCGGTCGCGGTGCTCACGGCTACCGCGCGACCGAGGTGCCGGTGCCGACGGGGTGCAGGTCGAGCGTGCAGCACTTCACGCCGCCGCCACCGAGCAGCAGCTCGGACAGGTCGACGCCGATCGGGTTGTAGCCCTTCTCCCGGAGCTGCGAGGCGAACGTGGTGGCCCGCGAGGCGATCACGACGTTGTAGCCGTCGGAGTACGAGTTCAGGCCGAGGATCGCGGCGTCCTCCTCGGTCGCGATGATCGCGTCCGGGAAGCGCTCGCGCAGGATCGCAAGCGAAGGCTCGTCGAAGGCGCTCTCGAGGTACGCGATGTTGCTGGTCCCGTCTGAGGAGGGCTCCGGGTCGAGCACGGCGATGGCGGTGTCGAGGTGGTAGAAGCTCGGGTTGATGAGCTTGAGCGTGACGACCTCGCGGCCGTAGATCTCGGCGAGCTCCTCGTGCGAGGTGCTGTCGGAGCGGAACCCGGTGCCCGCGAAGATCGTGTTCCCGACGAGCAGGAAGTCGCCCTCGCCCTCGTTGGTCTCGCGCGGCTCGGCGACGGTCAGGCCGGCGTCCCGGAACCAGTCCATGTACGCGGGACCCTCGGGCTGGCGCTCGGGGTACTGGAACTTCGCGCCGTACGCGACGCCGTCGAGCACGAAGCCGCCGTTCGCCGCGTAGACCATGTCGGGCAGCCCCTCGATCGGCTCGATGTACGAGATGTCGAAGCCGAGCTGCTCGTAGACGTCGACGAGCGACTGCCACTGCTCGACGGCCTTCGACGTGTCGGTCGGCTCCTCGGGGTGCATCCACGGGTTGATCCGGTAGCTCACCGTGTAGTGCGTCGGCTTGCACATCAGGATCGTGCGCTTCGTGGCGACACGTGCCGGTGCGGCCTGCGGTTCGGTTGCGGTGTTCGACATCAGTCCTCCTGGGACTTCTGGCCCGAGCCTGCCAGGAACCACCACGGGTGAAGCACTCCGATGAGATGCAGGCTCACTCACCGCAGCGGACCAGGTCGACGCCAGCAGCAGTCTGACACGAACGGTCCGGTCGGTGCAGTACCCCGTTCGCGAGCGCGTGGCACCCGTTCGGGTGACGCACGATTCCTGCGTCGGACCCACCTGGCTCGCAAGAACCCCGCGTACGATTGACGAACATGGACACGCTCGACCACCGCATCCTGGACCAGCTCCGGGAGAACGCCCGCGCCGGCTACGGCGACATCGGGTCGGTGGTCGGACTCTCCGCGTCCGCGGTCAAGCGTCGCGTCGACCGACTCGTCGCGGACGGCGTGATCCAGGGCTTCACGATCAAGGTCGACCCCGCTGTCGAGGACCGCGGCACCGAGGCCTGGGTCGAGCTGTACTGCCGCGGCACCGTGTCGCCCGACGAGCTCCGCACGCTGCTCGACACCGTGCCCGAGGTCGTCGATGCCGGCACGGTCACCGGCAGCGCCGACGCCGTGGTGCACATGCGCTCGCGCGACCTGCCGGCCCTCGAGCTGGCGCTCGACCGAGTGCGCCTGGCCCCGCAGGTCGACCACACCCGCAGCGCGATCGTGCTGTCGAAGCTCGTCTCCCGCGAAACCGCCTAGCCACGGCGCGTAGGGTCGCGTCCGTGGGACGTGAGCGGACAGCCGGGAGGCACGGCGCGCCTCCCGGACGAGCGCCGGCGGCCCGCGACCTGGTCACCGCGGCGTCCGTGGCGTACCTGGCCAACTGCCTCTGGGGCACCGCCGTCGCCGTCCGGCTCATCCGGACGAAGAAGCTCCGCGTCGTGCACCACGGCCTCTTCGTCGTCACCGCCACCCTCACCGGTGTCGCCGCGACCACCCCGGTGTGGACCCGCGACCGCTCGGCGCTCTTCCTGCTGCCGGCAATCGTCCCGCTCGCCGTCGCCCCGCGCACGAACCCCCGCTCGCGAGCACACTGGAGAGTCGCGGTCGCCGCTGCACCGTCCTACCTCGGGGCGCTGCTCGCGCGGCGCTGACCACGACGACGAGACACGAGGGACGTGAGTGGAGCTCTTCGAGGCCATCCGACGCCGACGCACGACCAACGGGGCGTTCCTGCCCGACCCGGTGTCCGAGGAGCACCAGCGGTTGCTGATGGAGCTCGCAGGACGGGCGCCCTCGCAGCTGAACAGCCAGCCGTGGCGGTTCGTCCTGGTCGAGGAGCGCCCGACGATCGACCGCATCGCCGAGATCAGCGGCAGCTCGATGACCCGGACGATGGCGGCGGGCACGTTCTTCGAGCGCTACAGGCCGTACTTCCGGTTCTCGCAGGCCGAGATGGACGAGCGGCGTGACGGGATGCTGTTCGACAAGCTGCCCCGCCCCCTGCGTCCCTTCACGAAGCAGGTGTTCACGAAGCGCGGGCAGCTCATGATGAACGCGCTCCGCGTGCCGCAGACCCTCGGCGAGGAGAACCGGAAGCTCGTCGCCGGCTCGCCGCTGCTGCTCGGCGTGATGCTCGACCGGCACGAGTACCGGAAGGAGGAGCTCTCGGGCTTCTACTCGGTGTTCAGCATGGGTGCCGCGATGGAGAACGTGTGGCTCGCGACGACGGAGCTCGGCCTCGGGATCCAGTTCGTGTCCTTCCCGATGGAGACCCCCGGCGCGTGGGAGGAGATCGAGGGGCTGCTCCGGGTCCCGCCGGAGCTCGAGCTGATGGCCGTGTACCGGATCGGGTACCTGCCGCCGGAGCGTCGACGGCCCGCGATCGACTGGACCTCGAGCGAGCGGAAGCGCCCGTCGCAGTACGTGTTCCGCGGGACCTGCGACACCCCGCAGCAGGGGTGGGACGACGTGCCGGACGCTGCCCGCACCACCGACGGGACCATCTCGTGACCGCCGGGCGCCGTGGCGGAGGTGGGGCGGGCCTCCCGGCCGTCTCGCCGGAGGCACCGCCGCTCCGCGGCACGCCCTGGATCTCGCAGGACTGGCTCGACGTGGTGTTCGTACACTGGCGCGTCGACGTGTCGGCGGTGGCGCCGCTGCTGCCGGCCGGAGCGCGACCGGACACGATGGCTCCCGACGGGACGGACGACGGCGTCACGACGTGGGTGGGCCTCATCGGCTTCCGGTTCACGGACACGCGCTTCCCGCCGCTCGGCCGGCTCGGCCGGGCCGGCAACGTCGGCGACTTCGTCGAGGTGAACGTGCGGGTCTACACGCGCGACGACCAGGGTCGACGCGGGGTCGCGTTCCTGTCGCTCGATGCCGGGAAGCTCCTGCCGACCATCGGCGCGCGGGTGGCCACGAGACTGCCGTACTGGTGGGCGCACGCGGCGATCCGCAAGTCGGACGGTCGCGTCGGGTACGCGATGCGTCGGCACGGGACGCACCTGCGGTCGGCCTTCGACGTGCGCGTGGGTGACGTCGTCGCGGAACCGACGCCGCTCGAGACGTTCCTGACGGCTCGGTGGGGCATGCACGTCCGGCGGATGGGCGCGACGCGGTACTGGCCGAACGAGCACGAGTCGTGGCCGCTGCACCGGGCGTCGCTCGTGTCGCTGCGGGACGACCTGGTCGCGGCGGCGGGGCTGCCCTTCGGGCTGTCCGGGCTGGAGCCGGACTCGGTGCTGTACTCGCCGGGGGTGACCACGCGCTTCGGGCGGGGACGCTGACGGCGGCGGTCGCGTCGGCCGTGGTCGTGCTGCGTGCGCTGCGCTGTCGCGTCGGCCGGGAGGCGCGGCGTCCGCTGCTGGGACCCGTCGCGGTGCGCGGTGGGTAGCGTCCACCGCGTGACCGGTGGAGCGCAGCAGCAGGACGTCCGACGCCGAGCGGGATGGCTCCCGCAGGACCAGAGCGGGCTCGAGGCCTGGCTGCGCGGGCGCCGCGAGCGGCACCAGGAGCGCGATCCCGACCGCGCGCTGCACCCGGCGGTCTCCGCCCTGCGCGACCTCGTCGAGGGCGATCCGGTGCTGCGGATGCACGCGCACCAGATGATCGAGCAGGTGCCCGTCGGTCGGCGGTACCAGGACCGGCACCTCGACTCGTTCGGCGAACTGCTCGAACTCGTCGACGAGGTGATCACGACGGCGCCCGAGTACAGCGACGAGCAGATGGTGATGACGCCGCTCGACGGGGTGCTCGACTGGACGAAGGCGACGCCCGCGGGTTCCGCGTTCTACCGGGACCCCCGCGTGAACGAGGCCCTGCGGGCGATCCTCCAGGGCTGGTGCGACTTCCTGTCGAGCGACAAGTCCCTCGAGGTGCTCGTCGACGCCCCCTCCGGCTGGTGCAGCGACGCTGCGCGCCGGGCGGTCGGCATGGACCGGTTCGAGCACGACGCCGACGCCGAGCACTGGGGTTTCACGTCGTGGAACGACTTCTTCACCCGGCGCTTCCGGGACGGCGAGCGTCCCGTCGCCGCATCCGACGACGACGCGGTCGTGGTCAGCCCGTGCGAGGCCACCCCCTACCGGATCGCCAGTCGTGTCCACCGAATCGACGAGTTCTGGGCGAAGGCCGAGCCGTACTCGGTCGAGGAGCTGCTCGCCGGGGACGAGACCGCCGACCTGTTCGTGGACGGCACGGTGTGGCAGGCCTTCCTCAGTGCGCTCGAGTACCACCGCTGGCACAGCCCGGTGGCCGGCACGGTCCTGCGCGCGTGGGTCGAGCCGGGCACCTACTTCTCCGAGGCCTCGTCGCAGGGCACCGACGCCGCCGAACCGCAGCTGTCGCAGGGGTACCTGGCGCACGTCGCCACCCGGGCGATCGTGCTCATCGACGCGGACGACCCGACGATCGGCACCGTCGCGGTCGTGTTCATCGGGATGTCCGACGTGTCGTCGTGCGTGATCGGCGAGGGCATCGAGGCCGGTGCTCGGGTCGGCAAGGGCGACGAGCTCGGGTACTTCCAGTTCGGCGGGTCGTCGGTGTGCGTGCTGTTCGGGCCGGACGTCGTCGAGTCGTTCTCGCTCGGGGCCCTGCCGCAGGCGCCGGAGGAGGAGCCTTCGGTGCTGCCCGTGCGGTCGCTGCTGGCGACGGCGCGGCGGCGGTCGGTGGACTGAACCGCCCCCGACTGCGTCCGGGGGACACCGGCTGGACCGGTGTGGACGCGGACCTGCGTACAACGGACAGCATGACGCGCGTGGCAGTGGTGACCGGTGGTTCGGCAGGACTCGGACGGGCGACCGTCCGCGAGCTCGCGGCACGGGGCTGGGACGTCGCCGTCCTCGCCCGGGGTCGTGACGGGGTCGACGCCGCGGTCGCGGAGGTCGAGGCAGCCGGACGCCGTGGACTCGCGCTGATCGCCGACGTGGCCGACCGCCAGGACGTCGAGGCCGCCGCCGAGCGCACCGAGCAGGAGCTCGGGCCGATCGAGCTCTGGGTGAACTGCGTGATGGTCGGGGTCTTCGGACGCTTCACGGACACCGGCCCGGACGACTTCGAACGCGCCGTCGACGTCAACTTCCTCGGCTTCGTCAACGGCACCCGCGCGGCACTCGCCCGCATGGTGCCCCGTGACCGCGGCCACGTCATCCAGGTCGGTTCGGCGCTCGGCTTCCGGGGCATCCCCCTGCAGGCGGCCTACTGCAGCGCGAAGCACGCCATCGTCGGGTTCACCGAGTCGGTGGTGTCCGAGCTCACGGAGCAGGGCAGCAAGGTTGCCGTGAGCCGCGTCGACATGCCGGCGCTCAACACGGTGCAGTTCAACTGGGTGAAGTCGCTCCTGCCGCACCACCCGCAGCCCGTCGCGCCGATCTACCAGCCCGAGGTCGGCGCCCGGGCGATCGCCGTCACCGCCGAACGGCCCCGCCGTCGCACATGGGTGGGCGAGTCGACGGTCTACACGATCCTGGGCAACCGGATCAGCGGGCGCTTCGCCGACTGGTACGCCGCGAAGACCCTGGTCAGCGGGCAGCAGGCCGAGCAGAAGGACGGGCAGTCGCTGCCGACGAACCTGCACGAACCCGTCCCCGGTGACCACGGGGCGCACGGTGTCTTCGACGACTCGGCGCACGCCTGGTCGCCGCAGACGTGGTGGGTGGAGCACCGCCGGCTCGGCAACGGGATCATCGGCGCTGCCGTCGGTGTCGCGGGCGCTATCGCCCTGGCCGCGGGGAATCGGCGGTGAGCCACCGCAGCCGCCGCAGCACTCGTCGGCAGCGGGCCGGCTGGGTGGAGGGCCTGCGGGCGGGCATCGGTGTCGCACACCTGATCGCCTCGCGCGGGTCGACCGGTCGGGTGGCCGTGTTCGGCCGGGTGCTCGGCGCGCGGCAGCTCGTGCAGGCCGCGCTGCTCACCCGTGCGGCGTCACCCGAGGCGCACGTGCTCGGTGCTGCGGTCGACGCCACGCACGGTGTCTCGATGGTGCCGCTCATCGCGCTCGACCGGCAGACCCGCGGGTTTGCCGCCCGGCAGCTCGTGGTCGCGGTGGTCCTCACCGCACTCGAGGTCGGGCTCGTCGGCACGGGACGCAGACGCCCGTGCCGACGCTGATCCCGTCGGGAGCTACTCGACCTCGTCGTTCGGGTGCTCCTCCTCGACACCCGTCTCGTCCATGCGATCGCGCAGGTGGTCGGCCATGGCACCGGCACCCTCGTGCCCGTGGTCGTGCTCGACCTGCTCGACCAGGCCGTGCAGCTTCTCCTCGTTGGTGGCCTCGGTGGCGCCGTCCATCACCGGGGCGGTCTGGACCTCGTCGTCGTTCGCTCGTGCGTTCATGCACCGGACGCTACGCCGGCGCGTGGTCCGCGGAACCGAGGACGGTCAGCCAGCGTGCAGGCGCGCCGCTCGAGCGTGACCGGCCCGGTCCGTCAGAGCCGCAGTCGGCTGAACGACCGCGAGACGTCCCCGTGCCGGTGCGCCGTGACCGAGACCGTCTGCTCCCGCAGGAAGTGCAGCATCTCGACGATGCCGGACTCCACCGCGGGGTCGTCGTGGATGGTCGTCTCGGTGCCGGCCCCCAGCGCCTCCTCGAGCGCACGGGCGTCACCGCCGAGCAGCCGCACGCGTGACCCCGGTCCGCCGAACGCCACGTTGCGGCGCGGCTCGGCCCCCTGCGCGAGGACCAGGTCGATCGGGTCGAGCTCGGGCTCCGTCCCGTCCGACCACCCGTCCTGCAGCAGGGTGCCCGCGGCAGCACGACCCAGGAACGTGGCGTCGTCCTCGACGACCTGGTCGACGACGTCGAGGGGCGACCGTGCCCTCGAGAACAACGGCAGGAGTTCGGCGGGCAGGGGTCGGGCGGTACTGAGGAGCACGTGCGCGCGGGCTGCGGTCGCGGCGACGAGCACGCGGACGAGCTCCCCGGCCCCGACACCCGAGGACTGCCGGACCACGACCGACTGCGGGCGGAAGCGGATGACGTTCCGCTCGACGACCAGGTCGGCGGTGTCCCGCGACCGGCCGTACAGCGACGCCCGGGCCGCGGCGTCGCTCTCGGCTCCGGCGCGCACGCGGTCGAACTCTTCGAAGGACAGCCCGGCACGCGCCGCTTCGATGACGGCGGTGACCCGGTTGCCGAGCCCCTGCAGCTGGATGCTCCGGTGCGGCTGACGCCGGGTCGGGTCCCACCGGTCCGCGCCGATCACGGACAGCGGGCCGCCGCGGTGCACCGTCGGTCCGACCGCGGTCCCCCGCCACCCGCCGACGGGCTGGCGTCCCGGTCGTGCGCCGGTCGTCGGCCGGTCGACCACGAGCACGCCCGCGCGGGTCCGGTCGGACCAGGTCGCGACCTCGTCGGGGTCGAGCGTGTGGAGTGCCGCGACGGAGCCTCCGTCGACGGAGTGCTGCAGCGCGATCGCTTCGTCGAGGGTCTCCACGCGGACGACGTCGAGCACGGGTGCCGGCACCGCGCACCGCGACAGGTCCGCGGAGGCGCGGACGCCCTCGCGGACACCGGGTGACCAGAGCCGTCCGGTGTCGTCGAGCGCGACCGGTTCAACGAGCCAGGACTCCCCCGGGCGCAGTTCGGTCAGCGCGGTGCGCACGGCGCCGGTCGGCTCGGTGACGAGCGGCCCGACCTGGGCGGCGGCGTCCGTCGGCCACGCGGTGCGGAGTCCGCGGACGGCGTCGGCGAGCTGCTCACGGAAGCGCTGGCTCTCCCCCACGGAGCCGACGAGCACGAGCAGCGACACCGCGGACGACGCCTGTCCGGCGCGGTCGAACGCCGATGCGACGACGTCGCGCACCGCCTGGTCGAGATCGGCCGAAGGGGTCACGACGGCGGTGACGACCCCGGTGGTCTCCGCCACGAGGGGCAGGTCCGCGCGCCACCAGCGGTAGGAGCGGGCGGTCTCGGGCGTGCCGGTGAGCACCACGCGGTCGACGGCCGGGTGCGCGACGAGGTCGCGGGCCAGGTCGCTGCCGTCGAGGTCGACGAGCTGGAGCAGGGAGTGCGGCACCCCGGCGTCCCAGAGCACGTCGGCGAACACGGCACCGGTCCGTCGGGCGGCGGTGGCCGGCTGGAGCACGACCCCGCTGCCCGCGGCGAGCGCCGTGAGCACGCCGTCGGCGGCGTCGAGAAGCGGTGCGTTCCACGACGGCACGACGACCGTCAGGCGCGGGGGTACCGGCACGGCACCGTTGATGTCCTCCAGGTGCCGCGTCCGGTCGGCGGCGTGCGAGGCGGCGTCGACGGCCCGGCTGACCTCGCCGTCGGCCTCGGTCAGGGTGAGGCCGACCTCGGCGATCATCGTCTCGACCAGGGCGCCCCGGTTGGTCTCGAGCGCATGGCCGATCAGGTCGAACAGCTCGGCGCGGTCCTCCGGGTCCTGCCGGCCCCAGTTGACGCCCGCCTGGGCGGTACGGGCGACGAGCCGCTCGAGTCGCCCACGGTCGGTGATGCGGGCCGCGCGGATCGTCCGGACGCCGCGCTGCGACTCCGGGACCCGACCGAGCAGCTCGGCGGCCCAGGCGCGGTTGCCCGGTGTCGAGGGATCGGTGTCGGGGGTGTTCTCGGCGGCCGGACGCAGCACCGGGTCAGCCGGCGGCCGGCGGCGGTCCTGGGTGCGTCGGGTGGGCGGCGCGGGTCGGACGAGGGCGGCCACGGCGTCGACGTGCTCGGCGGTGGCCCGCTCGACGGCGGCGGTGTCACCCGCCGGGCCGGCCGTGCCCACCGCGGCCGGGCCGGTCGCCACGGACCGGGGGTCGGCGATGTCCCGCAGCCGGCGGGCGAGGAACGGGACGGCGGCGTCGAACTCGTCGGGCCGCACGAGCGGGACACCGAGGACGACGCGGCCGAACGCCGTGCGCAGGACGTCGGCGTACCGCGTCGTGCCGAGGAGCACCTCCGGTTCGACGGCGTCGAGGACACCACGGCGGTCAGCGAGCACGTGCGCGGTCGCCAGGGCGAACGGGTCGTGGGTGGCGACGCCGACGTGCACGGCGTCCGTCCGCTCCGGGTCGATCGCCGTGTCGAGCAGGCGCAGGAACGCGGTGTCCGTCGTGCGGGTGTCCGCGGTCACGGCGAGCGGTCGGCTCCCGAGCACGGCGTCGACCCGCTCGGTGGCGAGGAGCGTGCCCTTGGTGAACCGGACCCGCACGGGTGCACCGCCGGACGCTCGGCGCTCGCGGGCCGCCGCCGTCACCCGGTCGAGCAGGTCGAGCGACTCGGGCAGCTCGGCGGGCAGGGTCACCCCGAGGGTGGTCCCGGCGGTGCCGTCCTGACCGAGCAGCGCCAGCAGCACCGCGACGGTGCGCTCGACGTCCTGCGCCCGGCCGGACTGCAGGGTGACCACGGGCGGGGCCGGTCGGCTCGCCGCGGTGCGCAGGAGCGGTGCGAGGTGCTCGACCGCGTCGGTTACGGCGGCGTCGAGGTCCCACGGGGACACCGGTGGCAGCACGGCGTCGAGGTCGATCGTGACGGCGGCGACGTCCTGGTGCAGGAGCTCGTCGATCGCCGCGAGCCGTCGGTCGCGCCCGGCCGGTCCGAGCACGGCGGGGCCGAGCAGGTCGACGTCGACCCGGGTGTCCGGACCGCCGACCTTCGCGAGCGCTGCCGGGGTCCGCGCCGGCGTGGCGTCGACGACGAGGTGTCCCGCGAGCCGCCGGAGCACCTTCCGCGCCGAGGGGACGACCGCCCACGGCGCCATGGTCGCGAAGCCACCGCCGACCGTCACCGCGCCGCGGAGGTACCAGGCGAGGTCGTCCGGCACGGCCCGGCTCGCGCGCTCGAGGTTCCGGGCGACGACCTTCGGGTCCTCCGGCCGGACGACGACGTCCACGAACGTGCGCGCGAAGTCCCCGCCGCGCTCGTCCGCCAGCAGCTCCGCCAGACGCGCGGCCGCGGGCTCCGGCTTCACCCCGCGCGCTGCCTCGATCCACCCCTGTGCCAGCGTGACCACGTCGTCGGTGCAGTCTCGGAGGTGCGGGGTCGGCATGGAGTGATCGTATTCCGGGCGTCCGACGTGACCTCTGAGCGCGCCGAGTGCCGCCCAGGAGTCCGCCGAACGGATGATCCTCGTGCCCGTGACACCGCCGCTGGATACGCTGGCCGTCATGGCGGAGCAGGGCGGCGAGGGGCACGACTGGGCGACCTGGGACGCGTTCCACGACGTCTGGCGTGGGCTCGACCGAGCGCTCGACCACGCCGTGCAGCAGGGCGCGGGCATCTCGATCCCCGAGTTCGAGATCCTGATCGGTCTGCAGCGGGACCCGGACCACCGGCTACGGGTCCGCGACGTCGCGGCCGGCATCGGGTGGGAGAAGTCGCGGGTGAGCCACCAGGTCACCAGGATGGTCGCCCGCGGACTGGTCGCGCGGGCGGACTGCCCGACCGACGGCCGCGGCAGCTGGGTGACGATGACGAGCGAGGGTCGTCGCGCGGTGCTCGCCGGCATCCGCGCGCACACCGCGGCCCTCGAGGAGCTGTTCTGGAGGCCCGTGGCGACCGATGCGGACACCCTGCG
The DNA here is from genome assembly GCF_005490985.1 of Curtobacterium sp. SGAir0471. Taxonomy (NCBI): domain Bacteria; kingdom Bacillati; phylum Actinomycetota; class Actinomycetes; order Micrococcales; family Microbacteriaceae; genus Curtobacterium; species Curtobacterium sp. SGAir0471. The sequence continues at coordinate 108,740 of NZ_CP027869.1, read as the reverse complement.
GTCCGTCTCGCACCGCGTCCTCGACGCGCTCGGTCCGGTCGAACCGCAGGACTGAGCCGCGTCGGGTCAGCGGACCGCCGCGAGGACGTCCGCGACGGCCGCGGCCGTCGCGTCGGCACGCTCGTGGTCGTCCGCGGTGAGGGTCACGACGGCGTCGGCGACCGGGTCGAGGAGCACGAGCTGCCCGTACGCCCCGTGCAGCCGCCAGGTCCGTCCCGGGCCGCCCCACCCGGCGAGGGCGTAGCGGTCGTACGCCGGTGACGATCCCGCCACCACCCAGTCGGCGTGCATCGCGTCGACGATCGCCGCGGGCACGAGCCGTCGGCCGTCCGCCACACCGCGGTCCCGCAGCAGCCGCCCGATCCGTGCCACCTCGGCGGTCCGGAGCCACAGCCCGCCGCCGGCGACGACGTGGCCGCGCGGGCAGCGGTCCCACCGGACGTCGTCGATGCCGAGCGGGGTGAGGAGGCGTTCCTGCACGAAGGAGCCGACGTCACCGACCCGGGCGGCCAGGGCCCGAGCCGCCGTATAGGTGCTCGCGTTCGCGTACTGGAAGGACCGTCCGGCGGTCGGCCGGCCGAGGAACTCCCGCGCGAGGTCCGGCCAGTCGGTCGTCTCGGTCGTCGACCACGGCATGTCGATGCCGCTCGTCATCAACAGCAGGTGCCGGAGCGTGACGTCCTGCACGCCCTGGCCGAGCACGACGTCGGGCAGCAGCGCACCGACGGGCTCGTCGAGCGAGAGCACCCCGTCGTGCTCGGCGATGCCGACGGCCAGGACGACCACGCCCTTGGCGACCGAGTGCACGTCACGGCGGACGTCGGCGGACCAGTGGTGCTCGGCGGTGTCGTCGCCGACCAGGACGTGCAGGCCGTGGGCGCGGAAGCCCGTCCGCTCGACCTGACGGACGACGTCGTCGAGGACGGGTTCGGCACGGTTCACCCCGCCATCATCCCGCGGTTGCGGCGAGGGCCGTCACCCCGTGTGCGCGGCGAGGTCGGTGCTCACCAGGGAGCCGCGTTCTCCCCGCAGCCGGACCTGGACCTCGGCGATGTCGTCGCGCGGGACGTCGGTCGACGCGGACAGCCCGCGGGCCTCGGCACCGGCTGCCGACCACGACGCGACGGTCTGCACGGAGCCGTCCTTCCGGACCACCACCAGGTCGTACATCACCGAGCCGTCCGACGACCAGTCCTTCCCGCCGTAGGAGCACCCCCAGTCGAAGCGCGTGCCCCACTGCTCGCCGCTCACCGCCAGGTCGACGTCGAGCCCCTGCGACCCCGTCAACGTGTAGCGGTCGCCAGCGGTCGTCGGGACGGAGGTCGACGGCGCACCGCCGGCCTGCACCGGACCGCCGCGGTCGGCGGCAGTGCCGACGGCGAGCCCGCCGAGCACGGCGGCGACGACCGCCAGCCCCGCGGTCGCGGCGACCCAGACCCGGCGACGGCGCCGACGGTGGCGGACGCGGTGCGCGACGGCGGCGAGGGTGCCCTCGGGACGGGTGTCGGGCCTCCCGTCCGGTTCCGCGATCTCGACCGCCTGGTCGGCCGGGAGCTTCGCGAGCAGGCCGGGCAGACCGACGAGCTCGGCGACGGCCGCCGTGCAGCGAGCACACGTCTCGAGGTGCCGCTCGTACTCGAGCCGTTCGTCGGGCGGCAGCGAGCCGAGGACGTACGCGGCGTCCCACTCGGCGTAGCGGTCGTGCGCGGTCGGGTCCACGCTCATCGGGTCACTCCTCGTTCCTGCAGTGCGAGCCTGAGGGCTCGCAGCCCGTAGTGCAACCGCGACTTCGCAGTGCCCTCGGGGATGTCGTGTCGTCGCGCGATCTCCGGCACGGTGTGACCGAGCCAGTAGGCGTCCACCACCACGCGGCGGTGGTCCGGGCTGAGCGATGCGAGCGCGTCCGCGACGACGATGCGGTCGAGGACCGCGTCCGTGCGGTCGGCCTCGGCACGGTCGACCGGGTGCTCGGAGCCCTGCTCCCGTCGGTTGCGTGCCGACCGGGCGTCGTCGACCACCAGGTTGCGGGCGACGGTGAAGAGCCAGGCGCGGGCGCTGTCGGGTGCGCGCTCGAGCACGGACGGACGCTGCCACGCGCGCACCATGGTCTCCTGCACGACGTCCTCGACGGTCGCGCCGTCCCGCGTCAGGTGCCGGACGTAGCGCGTGAGCGCGTCACCGTGCTCGCGGTACAGCGTCGCCAGCAGCTCGTCGGCGGAACGGCTCGTCACGGTCACTTCGCCAGGTCGAGGGAGAACTCGACGGAGCCCTTCCCGTCCACGGTGACGAACCCGAGCGACGGCGCCTCGACCCCGTAGTCGGCGAACGTGATCGGGACCGAGCCGACGACCTGGACGCCACCGTCCTTCGACACGGCGACCTGCGCGTCGGCCGTGACGGGCTTCTCGACGCCGTGCAGGTCCATCGTGCCCGTGAGCGAGACGTCCTGCGTGCTGCCGTCGAGGGCCCTGGAGACGTCGACGGGCTCGGTGAGCGCGAACGTGGCCGTCGGGTACCGGTCGGTCTGCAGGGCCTGGGTCCGGAAGTACTCGTCGCGGCGGGTCTCGGGCGTGCTGATCGACGCGACCTGCACCGTCACCGTCGCCTTCGTGAGGGACCCACCGTCGACCGTCGCGGTGCCCTGCACGTCCTTCGTCCGTCCGACCACGTTCACATCATTGCCCTGCAGGACCTCGTGCACGCGGTACCCGGCGTACGAGCTGCTCGTGCTCGTCCAGGTGCCGTCGGCCTGGGCTGCGTCGAGCGTGCCGCCGGAGCCCGACGGCCCGGCGCTCAGCGAGGGGGCTGCGGCGGCCTGGCCGTTGACCGTGTTCGCGTAGATGACCGGGCCGGCGATGACTGCTGCGGCGCCGATGACGACGACACCGGTGGCGATGCCGATGATGACCTTCGTACGTGTGCGGAGTCCCATGCCCTGACGACGAGACAGGGGGCCGGATCGTTCACCCGGGTACGCGGAAGGCGCCGTCCCCGTGGTCGGGGGCGGCGCCTTCTCGTGGTGGTGCTGGTGCGGGTCGTGCCCGCGGAGGTGTTGCTTGACCGGTGCTTACTTGATCTGGGCGGTGATGGTGGCGGTGCCGACGAGGAGGCCGGCCTTGACGGCGTCGGTCTTGAAGGTCTGGTTCAGCAGGCCCGCAGCGTCCGAGGACACGTGCACGGTGGTGCCGGTCAGGATCGCGTTGTCACCCTCGAGCTGCAGCGGCTTCAGCGTGCCACCGTGCAGCGAGAACAGGTACGCGTTCGACGCGGCGACCTGACCGTTGACCAGGACGTCACCGTAGAGCTTGGACGAGCCCGGGTTCACCACGAAGTTCTCCAGCGTCACCGTCGTGTCACCGGCCTTGAGCGTCAGGCCCGAGTCGTCGTGGTCCAGCAGACCCTGCACGTAGGGGCGGTAGTTGCCGTCCGGCGACCAGTACGTGACCGAACCGGCGGTGATCGGGAACGACACCGACCCGTTCTCGAGCTTGGCGTTGCCGGACACACCCGGGGTCAGCCCCAGCGAGGTCAGCGCGTCGGTGAAGCCGGAGTCGAGCGCGACGGCGGTGTTGCCGCCCTTGACCTCCGGCACCGACGCGACCGGGGCCGGGATCTTCGACGACGAGGACGAGACCGTGTGCACGTTCGGGGTCGCAGCGTTCGCGGTGCTGATGCCGAACGCGGCACCGCCCAGGACGAGGGCGCCGGTGGTGGCGAGGGTGATCGAGGTCTTCATGGACTTGCGCATGATGGTTCCTTCCGTTGTCGCGCTCGGCGCGATTCCCTGAGTGCGCGCCGAACACACCCCGAACAGGGGTGGAGAACCAGCTACCTGCGGCTGGTGAGCGCTCCGGGTGTTTCCCGGTTGATGCAAGGGATTCGGGACCCTCCGCGAAAGGGTTTGGACGAGTTCGGAGTCGTTATCTCTCCGTTACAAACTCGGGGGACGGGCTGCTCCGCCACCCCGCAGCGGTACGCTCCGACCGTGCCCGAGATCATGGAGGTCCGCGACGTGCTCGCGGTGATCCGACCGGCCGTGCTCGCGATGCTGCACCCGCACGAGGCGGCCACGCTGCAGCTGTTCCTCATCGACGCGGGGGACATGGAGCTCACTCCCTTGCAGGACGACGACGTCGTGATCGACGGCAGCGCGATGGCGCGCTGGCGGATCCGGAGGGAGGACGGCGGCTCGAGCTCGCTGCGGATCGACGGTGGTGTCGACCAGCTCGTCGTCGACGTGCAGAGCGACCTGCAGGACTTCATCGCCTGCAGCCGCCGCACCTGGGGCGAGCTCCGTCCGCTGCCACCCCGCTGACCTCCGCCGTCCACGGGCTCCCGCCGCGGCGCCCGCTCCACCAGGGTCGCGGTGGAGGCGCTCCCGCGTAGCGTCCGGCGCATGAGCGATCAGCAGCACGAGAACACCCTGACCGACGGCTCGACGGACGCCCCCGAGAGCGAGTTCCAGCGCACCGAGGACCTGCCCGACGGTTCGTCCACCGGCAACGCGACCGAGGACCCGCAGCAGGACAGCGACGTCGACTCCGGCGGCGAGCCCGCGTCACCCGACAACGAGCAGGTCTGACCGCCGTGGCCCGGGCACCCGCTCGGGCCACTCCGACCGGCACCTGACAAGCTCGGAGCATGCAGCACCGCTCCCCCGTCGTCATCGCCGGTTGCGGCGACCTCGGCTCCGAGGCCGGCCTGCGCTTCGCGGCGCTCGGCCACCCGGTCACCGGACTCCGCCGTCGCGCCGAGCTGGTCCCGTCCCCGATCACGGGGCGGAGCGTCGACCTCCGGCGCGAGGTGCCGTCGATCGACGCGCACACGGGGGTCGTCGTGGTGGCGTTCGCCGCCGGCTCCCGCGACGTCGACGAGTACCGCGCGACCTACGTCGACGGCCTGCGGAACGTGCTCGAGGGCATCGACGCGTCCGGTGCGTCGCCGCGCGTGATCGTCGTGTCGTCGACCGCGGTGTACGACCTCGAGGACGGCAGCGAGGTCACGGAGGAGACCCCGGCGAACGCGGGCACCCCGACCGCGGGTGTCCTGCTCGAGGCCGAGGCGCTGCTGCGCGACCGGGCGCCCGGTGCCGTGCTCGTCCGGCTCTCCGGCATCTACGGGCCGGGGCGTGAACGTCTGATCGACCAGGTCCGGTCCGGGCAGGCCCGGCTGTCGTCCGGCACCTCACCGCACACCAACCGCATCCACCGGGACGACGCCGCGGAAGCACTCGTGCACCTCGCGGGCATCGACGATCCCGCACCGACGTACCTCGGCACCGACGACGAACCGGCCCGTCTCGACGACGTCCTGGCGTTCCTGGCCGACGAGCTCGGCGTCGAGCGGCCGCCGACCGCCGAGCCCGAGGGTCGGCAGGCCGGCGGGGACAAGCGGCTGTCGAACGCCCTGATCCGGTCGACCGGCTGGGAGCCGCACTACCCGACCTTCCGCGAGGGCTACCGCGCCGTGCTGGCCGGCGAGGGCACCCGGCACCCGTAGGCCTCCTCGGCCCCGCGGACGCTCCTACGGACGGGATGCACCGAGCGGTGCGCTCATCTGCACCCGGCGCCCGTACCGGTCCAGGCCGTGCTGTGCCTCGACCTCGAGCAGGGACCGGTGGAAGCACGTGACCGGTTCCTCCTCGGCGAAGCCGGCCGTGGCGTAGAACGGTGCGTTCCAGGGAATGTCCGCGTAGGTGCGGAGGGAGATGCGATCGTGGCCGCGAACATGCGCGCGGTCCTTCGCCGATTCCACGAGCGCTCGCCCGAGGCCCCGCCGCGCCCGCGACGGTCGGACCGAGAGCTGCTCCAGGTGGCAGACGCGCTCCACCTCGAGGACGTGCACGAAGCCGGCGACCTCGCCGTCGACGTCGGCCACGAGCAGGAAGCCGGGCTCCGAAAGCCGTGCACTGCCGTGTGGAGCCGGAGACCAGACCTCGGGGTGGAGGCGATCGATCAGCAGCTGGTCGGCATCGTCCTCGATCCGCTGGACGGCGTCCGCGTCGCTCGACCGCGCGGTGCGGATGATCGTCGCCATGCGGCCAGCGTAGGAGGTGCGAGACCGTAGGGACGCCGGCCGGGAGGCCCGTGGCTGCTCCGCCACGTCCCTCCCGGCCGCCATCGGTCGCGTCAGCGACGCTCAGTGCTCGTCATAGTGGTCCTCGTGACGCGCGTGGCGGTGGCCGTCGTGCACGAAGTCGACGTGGTCGCCGTGCTCGACGGTCTCGTGCTCGCCGCCGTCCTGCTCGTGGTCGTGGTCAGCGACGTCGTGCTCGGCGACGCGGTGCTCCTCGGCCTCGGCGGCAGGGGTGGTGTTCGGGTCCGACATGGTTCCTCCTCGTGAGATCGGTTCTCACCTGGAGCCTACGTCCCCGCGTCGACGCTGTCCGGGGCCGTCAGCGTGACCCACTCCTCGTCCTGCACGTACCCGAGCACAGCGTCCGCCCGCTGGATCGCGACGTTGTCGGCGGACCCTCCCGTGCGGAAGCGACGCACGCCCTCGCGCTGCAACGCCAGGACCGACCAAGCCTCGAGCGCCGTGCCGATCCCCCGACCGCGCTGAGTCGGGTGGACCACGGTGAAGTCCGTCTCGGCGTCGGCTCCGTCGACCTCGACGTAGGTCATCGCGACGAGCGGCCCGTCGGCAGCGAACGCCCCGGAGGCGCGACGGACCGCGGTGGGGGTCGCCGCATCGCGGTCCAGTTGTTCGTGCCGGGTAGCGACGCTGCCCGGGTAGTCGTCCGCCAGCCGACTTGTCCTTCTGCCATCCAACGCGCCCGAAACGCGGATGTGGACACGTTGTTCGGCATCGCGGAGCAGCCTTGCCGACTGGCGCCCAGCTCACCTCTCCTGCATCAGGAGGCGTCCGAATGGCGTACGTGAACTGAGATGGTTCGCGGACCACCCATGTGAGACGGGGCTCGCTCCAGAGCCGGGCCGTCAGAGTCCGAAGCCCTCGCAAGTACCCCGGTGCCTCCTGGTGGACCGGCTGGCGAGACAGGTTGGAACCATTTGAGCCCGTCTGGCAAACCGTGGGCTGCGGATGGCACGTCCTGGCGCAGGCGTTCAAGAGAGCCAGCCGACCAGCCAGGGAGGCCAACCGTCACGGCGTATTCAACCAAGGCCACATGAGCCAGCCGGATCGGAACGCGCACGAGGCCGGCGGACAGGCGCCGGGCGCCGGGCGCCGACTGCTCGCTACTGGGTCGACGGACTATACCAACTACCCGCGCACCGTTCTCTTGCGTTGTCGCGGTGATAAGAAGCTGTCGCTAGTTAGGGTGCCTCGACGAAATCGCTGCAATCATTCCGCCGCTAGCTCGCCGGCCTTTGACCGCTCTTCGATCAGATATGAGACGAAAGCTGAGGATGTAACGAGCACATACCTCGCAAGGGCTTGATCCGCATCCGCAGCCTCGATACTGCCATGTCGGATGCCATCGTCATCTGACGCCCAGCCGTACATCTTGAGCCAAGCACCTTTAAGTGCCGGGTGTATTCTGATTCCCGCGGATTCGAGCAGTCCGAGACCTTTCCCGAGCTCTCCTTTGCCGGTGAGGTACGTGACCACGGACTCCACAGCAGATATCGATTCTTTAATCGAATTGGGGTAGTCCGGATACTCTCGATCGGCGAGCAGCTCGGTCGCCCGCTCGAGAGCATGGCGTGCGCCGGCGATGGGTGTCACGGCAGTGATGGCTTCGTCGACCGCCGCGGCTTCGGCTGACGTGGCTATTGGCGTGATCTCTCCGCCGACGAAGCGGTAGCCGAGAAGATAGCGCTCAAATCGTTCGTTGAACGCGTCTCTCATCGCGCTTTGCAGATCCGCAGTTGTCCAGTCCTCGTAGCGGCCGATATATCGAACTAGAGCTTCGATGAGATCTAGGGCATCGAACCACTCTCCCTCCAGGACAAGCGTTTTGACACGCTGCCATACAAAGGCTCGAGTTGGCATCTCGTCACGAGGCTTTTTGAATTCCTGTGTCCAGATGGCGTCGACCACCTGGGCTTCGACGGTCCCGTTGTAGTCCCGTTCTCGAGCTCTATCGAAGATATCCTGCAGGACCACCAGCACGTTCCAGAGCTCCGTACGGGTTTCGACATCGAGGGCGTCAGTCTGGATGATCGTCCTGGGGGCTCGCTTGCCCATACGCTCAGCGAAGGTGGCCATGTTGTCAGGCTACTGGTACCCACCGATGAAGTCGTCATGGAGCTCCACACCCGTGGAAGCTGGGGAGGATTTGAACGTCCGGAGGTCGCCCGACGAGAAAGGTCAGCGGCGCCTGAACACGTCAGGGCCGCAGTCAGACACTCTTCGGCAAATCAATACTCGAGTGCGAAGAGCTCGGTTTCGTTGATGCCGAGCGCCATGCACATCGCCGACAGGTGCCCCGGATCATTTGCGCGGATCAGCAGGAAGAGCGATCTGAGCACAGCTGTGGCCTCACTCGGATCGATCATTGCCGAGACGTTCCCTTCCTCGTTGTGGGAGTAGGCGTGCAGGTAGCGTTCGACGTGCGTGCGGAGGGCAGGGTCATCGACTTCTTTGATCGCCTCCTTCATGCCGAGGTGGAATTGTCCGATGTATTGCGGGAAGCGGAAGCTTAGGAACGCCTCCAGCATCTTTCGCGCGGCGTTGGGGGCGAGGGCGAGGAGATCCATGCGCTCGGCGAGGCCGAGGTCGGGTTTCGAGTCGATGACCGCAGCTGCTACCCGCGCGAACAGGAAGTGGTAGAGCGAGCGAAGTCGGCTGGACTGCTGGCGGTCAGGGGTCCAGGGATCGAATTCGGGTGAACGACGGGGTGCATTGGATCCTCCACGCCGATGGCGCATACGGATTTCATGAACCGTATACCCGCCGTTGACGTGTCTCCGCGCGGCTTCGAGCTGGACGACCCACTGTCGGAACAACTCGAAGTTGTGCGTGAATAGGAAGACCTGGTTGGCGTAGGCGTTCTCTACGAGGGAGGACCAGAGGAAAGACGAGATTCCGAAGAGGATGCCCTCGTCCATGCTCGAGACCGGATCGTCGATCACGACGATGGGTGCGTCGACAGTGAAGACACCTTCGCGAATGCTTGCGAGAAAGTGCAGGAGCGCGATCGCAGTCCGCTCTCCTTCGCTCAAGTTGGTGGCTGGCAGACCCGACCGCTCGATCTTGTAGTGTTTCCCGTCATCGCTCGGGGCGAAAGCCAGCTCGGTACGCCCGAGCAATCGAGCGACGCTCTCGGTGAGCTCGGTCGCTTGAGGGACTGGGTCGGCATCGACACTGCTGAGTGCGATGATTCTCTGGTTGAGTTCACGTAGTTCGTCCTCGAGAGAGGTCGCCGTCTGACTGAGATCGCGAGCGGAGGTTACGAGCCGGTCATACTCATCAGCAAAGGCCTTCACCCTGGCCAGCTCGACTCTGCGAGCGGCTGACGACGCTTCTGTCTCGTGCGCCGAACGACGCGCTTCGTGTAGAGCGATGACCTCCGCAACGGAATCTGCGGTCGGTGTTTCCGGAGCAGCGACATTGGGTTCGGGCTTGGAGAACGGATTCGAGCGCTTGGCTTCGAGGCGCATCCCAAGCTCTGAGAGCAGCTGCTGGTAGTTGTCTACCTGGCTTTGCACCTCGCTGCGTGCGGTTCGCAACGCTCCGGCCAGGTCGGCATACAGATCGCCATCGCCGGGCACACTCTCAGCGAGACGAGCCGCAGCATGCTCGCATTGTTTCAGAACATCGAGTTGCGCGTCGATGCGGGCTTGCAAATCTGTCACGGACCGGTCGAAGTGTGCGGCCAGCTCCTCCCGGCGCTGGGTCGAGATCTCGTTGCCGCAGAACAAGCATCGGCTTTCGTGCTCGTGGAGCGGCAGGCCTCGCTGCACCCACTGGGCCTCAGCGGGATGGTCAGCAAGACGCGCGAGCGGTCGCGAGATGACGTCGGCTTCCAAGAGCGCGACCGAGTTGCGAAGAATCTCGTCGGCACGGGGCAATTCCCCTCGAAACAGTCGCGTGTAGGAGCGGGGTGCGCTCGATGTAGCCAATGCGCGGTCGGCGGCGATGTCAACGGACGCCGAGTCGAAGAGCGATCGGTCTCCAACCAGCAAGTCGCGTACGTTTCTTCGTGTGTAGGTGTTCGTAGCGCGATAGGTGGCAACAGGGGACATGCGGAGGTCCTCGACGACCTGGCCGGCGACCTCGGTCATCCGTCGCCCCATGTTGGTCTCGGCTGTTCTGGCTGCCGCGCGGGCGTCCGTGGCCTGGGGTTCCACCTCTACCCGGCGACGCTCTGCCGCTTGCAGCTCGAGTTCCGCTTCGACGTTCGCCTTGCCGAGCGTCAGGAGGCTGTCGGAGCGTGGGCCCTGACGGTCATTGAAGCGGAGGTTCTCATCGACGTACTCAGCGTTGAAAACTCGAACGCGGTTCCAAAGGGCCGTGTTGTCGTGCGTCACAACGTGCTCGGTGCCGTCGATGGACGCTACGACCTCGATCTGGGCACGCGCCGCTTCGGCGTTTGAAGCGGCGCAGGACCGCAGCAGACTTGCTAGGGTGCTCTTCCCGCTGCCGTTGGTGCCGTAGAGCAAGTTGACGCGGGCGAAGTCATCCGCGCGCCTATCATCGCTCCATCGCTGGAAGACGCGATAGTCATGGACCTTGCGGATGCGGGTGATCTTGGCCGTCGTCACAGTTCTCCAAAGCAGCAGGGGTGAGAGCTGGGTTGAGGCTAGTGGTCATGCTGGCGAATCCTCGACTATCGGCTCTATTGCGTACAAAACATGACTCCCCGCCCCAGCTCGCGGCGGACCATCGCTGGGCACGAGGTCAAAACCCGGGCGCGGTGTTCGTCGGTGACCTCGACGGGCTCATCAACTCGGGCGCCCGCTGGCGCAAGCAGTTCAACGAAGGTGGGGTTTCGGATGGGTGCACGCCGCTGCGAACGTCTCGGTTGGGGATCCTCCACCGGTCAAGTTCTGAGGTCCTCATCGTGGATGGCGATGAAGGCAGCGTGGGCTCGGGGATTCGTCGCAGCTACCGGGGACCGGTAGGTGCGGGATCCCGAGCGATCCCCCGGATGGATCACGGTGACCGAGAACGGCGCACCGAGTTCCTTCGCGAGAGCCTGCGCGAGACGTTCTCCCTCGCGCTCGAAGTCATGCCGGACGTTCGAACGGACCGCGTACTGCTCAAGCGGGTCTTCCGCGTCGTAGTACCAATCGTCGAACACCTGTAGGTCGCGCTCGAGATCCGGCGACACATGCATCTCGTCGTAGTCGCGGGGACCGCCGTACCAGACCGGGGTTGCGCCGTGATCGACGAAGACGCGGACGACCCACTCGTCGCTCTCACGCATCGACTTCCTCCTCACCGTGACATTCTGCAAGCAACGCCCACTGTTGTTCAGTGGTGCAAACGAGGCCCGATCGGCTACCGGACGGGAGCGGGTGCTCCTGATGCTGTCGCTTCCTGCACCGACTGATCAGGGCTTGTAGTCCTCGAACTCCCAGTACCCCAACCGGCTGAGCTTCTCGCCGACCTCGTTCCAGTCCCGTCCCTCCGCCTCAGTGAAGAGCCGGTTGATGAAGGATCGGATCTGCTGCGGGTCCCACTTGGCCACGACGATCATGTGGCGCTCGCGGAGCGGGCCCCACTGGTTCAGCTCCCTCGTCAATGAGAGGGGGCTGCGAACCCGCAGTTGGAAAGACTCTTGTCCCGGCCCGTCCACCGGGCCGGCCATGACGGTGATCCAGATGTCGACGTCGTCTGGATCCTCGAGCACAACGCCCTCGAGGTCTTCACCGTCATTCGTCGAGATGAACCTCACCTGAGCCTTCACGGCGTCATTCTCACGCACGCACCGCCGACACCTGTTCCTGTAGCCGATCGGCTAGTGGGACGTCTTGATTGCAAGTCGAGCAACCTCGACAACTGCGTCGGACGGCATGTCGGGGTAGTAGTTCTCGCGGAGCTGCTGGGCGAAGAGCTCCATGTCGGTCTCGGGCGGCTGGTGGGCTTGTTCAGCGGTGAGGGCGTCGAGCCGGTACCGGCGCACGGCGATCACAGTGCCGGGGACCGGGCTTGCGGTCGGGTGTTCGTCGAAGACGAACACGGCTGCTCCCACCGGTACGTCCTCGTTCCACCGAACGGTGGTGACCTTCTCGCCGGACATGATCGCTTCGTGGTGCTTGCGGTGGAAGTGGATCGTGTTGGGTGTGGCACTGACCATGCATCCACTCTGCCGCAGCGGGACAGGGCGACGATCGTGGTGCCGATTCCGCTGGCGGTCCGACTACCGAGGCTGACACCGTCCGTTGACAGACCGATCCTCGAGACGCTGTTGCGTCCGGTTCGGCATGTGAAGAAGGCTCGGAGCGCGCCGCTGATCTGTGGGTGGTGCTCGGTTCCGACATGGTCCGTCATCGTGAGATCGGTTCTCACCTGGAGCCTACGTGCCCGTGTCGGCGCTGTCCGGAGCCGTCAGCGTGACCCACTCCTCGTCCTGCACGTACCCGAGCGCAGCGTTCGCACGCCGGATCGCGACGTTGTCGGCGGACCCTCCCGTGCGGAAGCGCCGCACACCCTCGCGCTGCAACGCCAGGACCGACCAGGCCTTGAGCGCCGTGCCGATCCCCCGACCGCGGTGCATCGGGTGGACCACGGTGAAGTCCGTCTCGGCGTCGGCTCCGTCGACCTCGACGTAGGTCATCGCGACGAGCGACCCATCGGCAGCGAACACTCCGGAGGCGCGGCGGACCGCGGTGGGGGTGGCCGCGTCGCGGTCCATCTGTTCGTGCCGGGTCGCGACGCTGCCCGGGTAGTCGTCCGCCGTCAGTCGGTCGAGGGCGAGCACCGCGTCGACGTCGTGGGCTCCGAGCGGGCGGAACACGAGTGCCGGATCGATCGCGGAAATGAACGCGGTCAGCCGGTCGACGTCAAGACGCTCGGCTTCGAGTTGCGCACCGAACGACCGAGCGGTGACCGACCACCCCTCGCGTTCGAGGCGCTCCCGCCGCGGATCCCCGGCCTGCACGACGACGACGTTCCCCACGGCCCGATCATGACATGCACCCCGGCCGGACCACACCGGCGGCGCCCACGATGTGTCGGGCTCAGTGCCAGCGGTGGTCCTGGATCGTCATCCGCGGACCGAACGCCGGCTTCCGGAAGCCCGAGCCTCCGATCAGCCGGACGACCCGCTCGCGGTGCCCGCGCCAGGGTTCGAGGAGTTCGAGCATGCCGTCGTCGTCCACCGGGCCGCCGGTCAGTGCCCACCCCACGAGTGCCGGCACGTGGTAGTCCCCGACGCTCGGCGCATCCGGGTCCCCGTGGGCACGCTGCGCCGTCTCGGCAGCGGTCCACTGCCCGATGCCCGGGACGGACTGCAGCCGCTGCGACACGACCGCGCCACCGCGACCGAGCGCCAGCGTCCGCTCGAGCGCCGGTGCGACCCTCACCGCCCGCATCACCGTCGCCGAGCGGCCGGGCTCGATACCCGCCTTGTGCCACTCCCAGCTCGGGATCCGCGCCCACTGCTCGGGGGCCGGCGGGACGAACATCTCCACGGGCGCCGGACCGGGCGCCGGTTCGCCGAAGCGCCGGAGCAGGTACCGCCATGCACGCCAGGCCTGCCGCGAGGTCACCTTCTGCTCCATGATCGCCGGCACGAGCATCGCGACGACGGTGTTCGTCCGGAGCAGGCGCAACCCCGGCTGGCGGTGTCGCGCCTCGGCCAGGAAGGCGTGGGCGCTGACGTCGAGCTCGGACCAGTCGTCGCCGCGCCCCAGCAGGTCCGGCGCGTGGGTCACCGCCCACGCGGCGCCGTCACCCCACGCGGAGACCGCGATCGTGTCGCTGCCCGCGCGACGGACGAGCACCGAGGCCGCTCCCGCCGGCGTGCGCAGCGCGAGCCACGTGTCGGACCCGACCACCTGGAAGGCGGGGTCGCCGGAGCCGCGCTGCAGGGGCCGGAGGGTCGCGCGGACGTCCACCGCGCCTCCCGGCCGGTACACGGTGTCCACGCGGCCGACCCCAGCGGTCGCGCCGAACGCCCCCAGCCTCCGACCGGACGCACCGGACGCACCGGACGCACCGGACGCACCGGGTCGCCGACCGGACGCACCGGACCGACCGGTGGCGGAGGAGGACGGCAGGGACACACGGGGATGGTAATGCCACACCACCGTCAGACATGATGGGGAGGTCCCCGCAACCCGACGACGTTGGAGTCTCCGTGCGCATCGGCATCCTCACCTCCGGAGGCGACTGCCCCGGCCTCAACGCGGTCATCCGCGGCATCGTGCTCAAGGGCATCGCGATCCACGGACACGAGTTCGTCGGGTTCCGCGACGGCTGGCGGGGCGTCGTCGACGGGGACATCGTGCCCCTCGGCCGCAAGGACATCCAGGGCATCGCCAAGCAGGGCGGCACGATCCTCGGCACGAGCCGCACCAACCCCTTCGAGGGGCCGAACGGCGGCGTCGAGAACATCACGAGGACGCTGGAGCGGCACGGCATCGACGCCATCGTCGCGATCGGTGGCGAGGGCACCCTGGCCGCCGCGAAGCGCCTGACCGACGCGGGCCTGAAGATCGTCGGCGTGCCCAAGACCGTCGACAACGACCTGGGCGCCACCGACTACACGTTCGGCTTCGACACCGCGGTGGCCATCGCGACCGAGGCCATGGACCGACTCCGCACCACCGGGGAGTCCCACTCGCGCTGCATGGTGGCCGAGGTCATGGGCCGGCACGTGGGCTGGATCGCACTGCACTCCGGGATGGCCGCCGGTGCGCACGCGATCCTCATCCCCGAGCAGAAGACGAGCATGGAGCAGATCGCGGCGTGGGTGCGTGCCGCCTACGACCGCGGCCGGGCACCGCTCGTGGTCGTCGCCGAGGGCTTCGTCCCGGACCACGAGGACAACGCGCACACCGAGCGCGGGCTCGACGCCTTCGGGCGTCCGCGGCTGGGCGGGATCGGGGAGCGCCTCGCGCCGATGATCGAGGAGATGACGGGCATCGAGACGCGCGCCACGACCCTCGGGCACATCCAGCGCGGCGGGACGCCGACCGCGTACGACCGGGTGCTGTCGACGCGGCTCGGGCTCGCGGCGATCGACTCCGTCGTCGAGGGGCGCTGGGGACGGATGGTCGCGCTGCAGGGCACGGAGATCGTGCACGTGTCGTTCGAGGACGCCCTGGGCGAGCTGAAGACGGTGCCGCAGGCGCGGTACGACGAGGCCGCCATCATGTTCGGCTGAGACCGCTCGCATCGGTCGACGGCCGGGAGGCACGGGGTAGCGTCCGACGCATGACGCGCGCAGTCCTCGTCTCCCGTTCCGCCCCGCCCGCGATCACGCAGGTCGACCTCCCCGACCCCGCCGAGGGCGAGGCCCTCGTCGACGTCACGTACTCGAGCGTCAACTACAAGGACGGGCTCGCCCTGGCGGGCAACCCCGGCGTCGCCCGGGTCGACCCGCTCGTCCCGGGCATCGACGTCGTCGGCACGGTGTCGGCGCTCGGTCCGGGGGTGCACGACGTCGCGATCGGCGACCGGGTGGTGTGCAACGGCGCCGGCCTCGGCGAGACGCGGCACGGCGGGTGGGCGGAGCACGCGGTGGTGCCGAGCGGGTCCCTCGTCGTGCTGCCCGACACCGTCGAGGACTCCTTTGCCGCGGCGATCGGCACCGCCGGGTTCACCGCGATGCTGTCCGTGCTCGCCCTCGAGCGCTCGGTCTCCCCCGACGACGGTCCCGTGCTCGTGACGGGGGCGTCCGGCGGCGTCGGAACGGTGGCCATCGCCCTGCTCGCCGCCCGCGGGTACCGTGTGACCGCCTCGACCGGTCGGCGGTCGAACGAGGCGTCGCTCCGGGCCCTCGGCGCGTCGGACGTGGTCGACCGTGCGACGATCGCCGAGCTCGGCAAGCCGCTGCAGCGCGCGACCTGGGCCGGCGCGGTCGACAGCGTCGGCGGCGCGACCCTGGCGAACGTGCTCGCCGCGACGAAGTGGGGCGGCGCGGTCACGGCGTGCGGGCTCGCGCAGGACTCCGCGCTGCCGACGTCGGTGATGCCGTTCATCCTCCGCGCGGTGTCGCTGCTCGGCATCAACTCGGTCGAGGCTCCCCTGCCGCTGCGCCAGCGGGCGTGGGAGCGGCTCGCCACCGACCTCGACCCGGCGCTGCTCGCCGACGTCACGCGCACGGTCGACCTCGAGCACGCGATCGCGGTCGGCGCCGAGGTGGTGGCCGGTCGCGTGCACGGCCGGACGGTGGTCGACCTGCGACACTGAGCCATTTCCCTTTCAGGTGATTTCCCGAACGCTTGCCAACTGACACGCTAGGTTTGGCACACGGAACACCCGAACCTGTGAGGAGCAGCCATGCCGGTACCCAAGTCGTCGGTCGAGTCGTCACCCCGGAAGCTCCTGCGCGACGTCGTGCTCGAGAAGATGCTCGCTGC
The DNA here is from genome assembly GCF_005490985.1 of Curtobacterium sp. SGAir0471. Lineage (NCBI taxonomy): Bacteria > Bacillati > Actinomycetota > Actinomycetes > Micrococcales > Microbacteriaceae > Curtobacterium > Curtobacterium sp. SGAir0471. Next base: position 92,304 of record NZ_CP027869.1, on the reverse strand, counting down.
GATCCAGGACGGCACGCTGCAGGCCGGCGAACGGCTCAACGACGACGAGCTCGTCGCGTGGCTCGGCGTCAGTCGCACGCCGATCCGCGAGGCCATCGCGAAGCTCGTCGACTACGGCCTCGTCGAGATGGAGGCGAACCGGTACACCCGCGTCGCCTCCCCCACGCGTGAGCAGTACGACGACGCGTTCCAGCTGCTCTTCGGCTTCGCCGAGCTCGCCGCCCGCTGGGCCGTGCCGAACCTCGACGACGCCGCGCTCAAGCAGCTCGGCAAGCTCCTCGACCAGGCCCGCAAGCACGCCGACGCCGAGGACCGCGCCCTGAACGACGACGTCGACGCGCTCATCGCGTTCCTCGTCGCGCACTCGGGCAACGAGCTGCTGGTGAAGACCGCCGAGGGCATCGTCAACCGCGCGAAGTTCGTCCGCATCGGGCAGCCGGAGTTCGTGTTCTGGGACGTCAAGCACGGGCTCGACTCGTTCCGCGCAGCCGCGAAGGGCCGCGACGGCGAGGCCGCCGGTGCCGTGATCCGCAGCATGTCCCGGGCGATGGCGGAACACCTGACGGAGATGCGCGCCGCGCACGCGACCGCCGACGCGACCGCGGACGCCTGAGACCGACGGCGCGGGTCACCCGACCGGGCAGACTGGTCGGGTGACCGACGTCCTGCTCCGCGCCGAAGCCCTCCGTGTGACCCGCTCCGGGCGGGACCTGCTGCACGACGTGTCGCTGACGGTGCGCAGCGGGGAGCACTGGGCGCTGCTCGGGCCGAACGGTGCCGGCAAGTCGACGCTGCTCGCCGTCCTCGGCGCGAACGGGCACCCCACCGCGGGCACCGTCGAGCTGCTCGGCCGACGACTCGGGCGGGTGGACGTCCGGGAGCTCCGCGAGCACATCGGGCACGTCGATCCGCGGCACCGGATGCTGTCGCCGCTGACCGTCACCGAGACCGTGCTGACCGGGCTCACCGGGACGACCGACCTCATGATGCGGTGGGAGCCGACGTCGGAGCAGCTCGAGACCGCCAGGCGGCACGTCGCGGACGTCGGCCTCGAGGCACGTGCCGACGCCCGCTGGCCCGTGCTGTCCCAGGGCGAGCGGGGTCGGACCCTCATCGCCCGGGCGCTCATGAGCGAACCGCGCCTGCTGCTGCTCGACGAACCGGCGACCGGGCTCGACGTCGCCGCGCGCGAGCACCTGCTCGAGACCGTCGACGCCCTGCGGCAGCGTCACCCGGACCTCGGCAGCGTGATGGTGACGCACCACCTCGAGGACCTGCCGGCGTCGACCTCGCACGCGATGCTGCTGCGCGACGGCGCCGTGGTCGCCCAGGGCCCTGCCGACCGGGTCGTCACGTCCGATGCGGTGTCGCACGCCTTCACGTTCCCGCTGGCCATCGAGCGGACCGGGGGCCGCTGGCACGCACGCCGCGCGCGGTAGCCGCCACGGCCCTCCCGTCCGGCAGATGCCCGACCCACTCGCGAAACGCAACGTCGGCGGCCCCGCGCAGCGCAGTGCCGCTGCGAGGAACCGCCGACGTTGCGTCTTGCGGAGGGAGCGGGCGCGCTACGCCGTGGCGGCCGCCGCTGCCCGCGCTGCCGCCGGCAGGGCGTCGAGCACGCGCCCGACGGCCTCGTCGTCGTGCGCGGCCGTGACGAACCACGCCTCGAACACGCTCGGCGGCAGGGTCACGCCCTGGTCGAGCATGCTGTGGAAGAACGGCGCGTAGCGGAAGGCCTCCTGCGCGCGCACGTCGTCGTAGTTCCGCGGTGCCTGCTCGACGAACGCGAACGAGAACAGGTTCCCGGCGTGCTGCACGGTGTGCGCGACGCCCTCGGCCGACAGCGCGGCGCTCGTGGCGTCCGCGATCGTCGCAGCGGTGCGGTCCAGGTGCGCGTACACGTCCGGCGTCGCGGCTCGGAGCGTCGCGGTGCCCGCGGCGACCGCGAGCGGGTTCCCGGACAGCGTGCCCGCCTGGTAGACGGGGCCGAGCGGGGCGAGGAAGTCCATGACCTCGCGTCGACCGCCGAGTGCGGCGAGGGGCATGCCGCCGCCGATGACCTTGCCGAACGTGACGAGGTCGGGCTTCCAGCCGGTGCCCTCGGGGACGGTTCCGGCTGCTTCGAGGCCCCACCACCCGGCCGGGCCGACGCGGAAGCCGGTGAGGACCTCGTCGACGATGAGCAGCGCGCCCTGGGCCGTCGTGATCTCGGCGAGCGCACGGTTGAACCCGGGCTCCGGGGCGAGCACGCCCATGTTCGCGGCGGCGGACTCGACGATCACGGCGGCGATGCGCTCGGAGTGCTCGTCGAACGCGGCGCGGACGGCGTCGAGGTCGTTGTACGGCAGCACCAGGGTCTGCGCGGCGGTCTCGGCGGTGATGCCCGCGCTGCCCGGCAGTGCGAGCGTCGCGACGCCCGAGCCGGCCTCCGCGAGCAGCGAGTCGGAGTGACCGTGGTAGTGCCCGGCGAACTTCACGAGCAGGTCGCGGCCGGTGTACCCGCGAGCCAGGCGGATGGCGGTCATCGTGGCCTCGGTGCCGGTGGACACCATGCGGAGCTTCTCGATCGGGCCGTCGCCGCCGACCTGCACGCGCTCCTTGACGAGCTCGGCGAGCTCTGTCTCGCCCGGGGTGGAGGCCCCGAACGACAGGCCGCGCGACGCTGCCTGCTGCACGGCCTCGACCGTGCCCGGGTGCGCGTGCCCGAGGATCGCGGGACCCCAGGAGGCGACGAGGTCGACGTACTGCCGGCCCTCGGCGTCGGTCACGTAGGGCCCGGAGGCGGACGTCAGGAAGCGCGGTGTGCCGCCGACGGAGCCGTACGCGCGGACGGGCGAGTTCACGCCGCCGGGGATGCTGTCCTTCGCGCGGCCGAACAGTTCGTCGTTCGAGACGGGGAGCGTGGTGGTGGTCATTCGGGTGCCTTCCCGGTCGTGGCGACGCCGGACACCGCCGCGGTGCTGCCGGACGTGCGCAGGCCGGCCTCCTGGTTGAGCTTCCTCGCGATGTCGACCGCGAAGTAGGTCAGGATCGCGTCCGCACCGGCACGCTTGATGCCGACGAGGGCCTCCATCGCGGCGGCGTCGCGGTCGATCCAGCCGTTCTGGGCGGCGGCCGTGATCATCGCGTACTCGCCGGAGATCTGGTAGGCCCAGACGGGGACCTCGGAGACGTCGGCGGTGCGGGCGAGGACGTCGAGGTAGCTCATCGCTGGCTTCACCATGACGATGTCGGCGCCCTCCTCGATGTCGAGCAGCACCTCGCGCAGCCCCTGACGGCCGTCCGCGGCGTCGATCTGGTACGTCCGCCGGTCGCCCTGCAGCGTCGAGGCGACGGCCTCGCGGAAGGGGCCGTAGAACGCCGACGCGTACTTCGCCGAGTACGCCAGCAGTGCGGTACCGCCGTGCCCGGCGGTGTCGAGCGCGTCGCGGGCAGCGGCGATCTGGCCGTCCATCATGCCGCTCATGCAGACCAGCTCTGCGCCGGCCTCGGCCTGGGCGACCGCCATGTCGCGGTAGCGCAGGAGCGTGGCGTCGTTGTCCACGGAACCGTCGGCAGCGAGCACACCGCAGTGGCCGTGGTCGGTGAACTCGTCCAGGCACAGGTCGGACTGCACGACGAGCGCGTCGCCCACCTCTTCCTTCGCGACGCGGATCGCGACGTTGAGGATGCCGTCCGGGTCGGTCGCGCCGGACCCCTCGGCGTCCTTCGACGTCGGGACGCCGAACAGGTTCACACCGCCGACGCCCTGCTCCGCCGCCTCGTTCAGGGCACGGCGGAAGGAGTCGAGCGAGTGCTGCTGCACGCCCGGCATGCTCGAGATGTCGATCGCGTCGGTGGCGCCCTCGCGGATGAACATCGGCAGCACGAGCTCGGCGGGGTGGATCCGCGTCTCGGCGACGAGGCGTCGCATGGCTGGGGTGGCGCGCAGCCGACGGGGGCGGACCTGGGGGAAGCGTCCGGTCACGATGACCTTCCTGTTCTGGGGTTCGGGTGGAGGGCCTCGACGACGGCGTCGAGCAGGGCTTCGGCGGACCGACCGGCGGCCACGACGTGCACGGGCAGTCCCGCGGCACGGGCGGCGTCGGCGGTGGACGGTCCGATGCACGCGACGTGCGTGCGCGGGTCGAGCGGGATCATCCGCGCTGCGACCTGTCGGGCGACGCTCCCGCTCGTCACGAGCACGGCGTCCGGTGGGGGGTCGAGGACGATCGGGTCGTCGCCCGTCCCCACGGTACGGTACGCCACCACCTCCGACACGGCGATGCCGCGGGCGCGCAGCCCGTCGACGAGGGTGGTCGCGGCGATCTCGGAGCGTGGGAAGAACACGGGCCCGCCGTCGGCCGGCAGGGCTGCGGCCAGTCCGACTGCGGACTCGTCGTCCGGTACGAGGTCGACGGGCCAGCCCGCCTCGTGCGCGGCACGGGCGGTCGCCTCGCCGACGCAGGCCACACGGACCCCGGCCGGGAGGCGCGGCACGCGCCCGCTGACCACGCGCACGGCCGTCGCACTGGTCACCACGAGCCAGGGGGCTGTGTTGCCGGTTCCGTCGGGAAGCGCGCCGGCCGCGGGATGTGCGTCGTGCCTCCCGACCGGGGCGTCGTCGGCGGACGGGCGCGCCGCGTCGTCGGCGGACGGGCCTGCTGCGCCGTCGGCGGACGAGCCCGCTGCGTCGGCGAACCGGGCGAGGGCCGCGTCGAGCGCTGCCGCGTCGGCGGGCGGGGCGTCAGTGATCAGCGGGACGACGACGGGCTCGAGCCCGCGCTCCCGGGCCGCCGCGGCGACGGCGTCGCCCCACGCACCGCCGCGCGGGACGAGGACGACCGGGGGCCGTGCCTCGTCCGCGACGCGAGCGGTGTCGTCCGTGGTGACCGCCTACGCCGTGGTGGTCGTGGAGCCGTCGTCCGCCGGCTGCTCGGCCGCGGGGGTGGCGAGACCGGGCCCGGCGGAGTGGTCGCCCTCGGCAGGGGCCGCGGACACCGACGACGCCAGGTCCGCCAGCTCGGCGGCACCGTTCTCGAGCAGTTCGGCGGCGACGCGTCCGGCGACCTCGAGTGCCTCGTCGAGCCGGTCCTGTGCGGAGCCGTCGAGGTGCGCCGCGTGCGACGCCGTGCGGTACTCGGAGCCGTCTGGGCGGTAGACCGTCGCGGACACGAGCAGGAGCTCGGCGTCGACGACCGCGGTGGCACCGATCGGTGCGGAGCAACCCGCTTCGAGCTTCGCGAGGACCTCGCGCTCGGCGGTCACCGTCAGGCGAGTCGGCGCGTGGTCGAGCTTGCGGAGCGCGGCGAGCAGGTTCCGGTCCGTCTCGTCCGCTCGGATCTCGACCGCGAGCGCGCCCTGGCCGGGAGCACTCGGCCAGAAACCGAGGTCGAGGAGCTCGGTCGCCGCGTTCAGCCGGTCGATGCGACCGAGGCCGGCGGCGGCCAGCACCACCGCATCGAGGTCGTCGTCCACGCGCCCGAGGCGGGTGTCGATGTTGCCGCGGATGTCGATCACGTCGAGGTCGGGACGCTTCGCCTTGAGCTGCGCGACCCGGCGGGGCGAGCCCGTGCCGACCTTCGCGCCCTCGGGCAGGGTGTCCACCGTCGCGCCGTTCCGCGCGACGAGGACGTCACGGGCGTCGGCACGCTTCGGCACCGACGCGATCGTGAGTCCCTCGTACGGAGCGGTCGGCAGGTCCTTCAGCGAGTGCACGAGCACGTCGACCTCACCCGCGACCAGGGCCTCGCGCAGGGCACTGGCGAAGACACCCGTTCCACCGAGGCTCGCGAGCGACGCACGGTTCGTGTCACCCTCGCTCGTCACGGTGACGAGCTCGACGGGGCGACCCGCGGCCTTCGCCAGGCGGTCGGCGACGTCCTGCGACTGCGCGACCGCGAGCCGGCTGGCACGGGTGCCGAGCCGGATCGGGGCCCGACCGTCGGAGGCCGTCGCGCTGTGGCCGTCCGTCACGGAGCGACCCCGGCTGCGGCCGGCTTGAACCCGGCGCGCACGTTCTCGCAGCAGCCCGGGCGGCACACGTCGTACCAGGGGCCGATGTCGGTCAGGTGCGGACGCTCGCTGGTCGGCGTGCCGTTGACGCGCTCGAGCACCAGGTCGACGAGCCCGGCGACGTACGCCGGGTCGACGCCGGGCGTCTGCGTGCGGAGCGACCAGAAGCCGAGCTCACCCGCGGTCTCTGTCGCCTCTTCGTCGAGGTCCCACATGACCTCCATGTGGTCGCTCACGAAGCCGAGCGGCACGATGAGCACCGCGCGGGTCGGACCGCCCTTGAGCTCCTCGTTCATGTAGTCGTTGATGTCGGGCTCGAGCCACGGCTGCGTCGGGGGGCCCGACCGCGACTGGTAGACGAGCTTCCAGGCGGGCTTCGACGTGCCCTGCAGGTGCGCGAACTCGGGCTGCTCGAGCAGCTCGGTCCAGGCCTGCTCGAGGACGACCTCGCCGACGGCCAGGTGCTGCGCCTCGTACGCACCGTGTTCGTCGAACCCGCGGTAGTCGGGGCCGGAGCGGGCCGCGTCGGTCGACGGGATCGAGTGCGTCGAGAACAGGATGCGGAGCTCGGTCGCGACGTCGAGTCCCTCGTTCTCGCGGATCGCACGGGCCATGCCGTCACGGACACCGTCGACGAACGGGCGGACGAAGCCCGGGTGGTCGAAGAACTGCCGGACCTTGTCGACCTGGATCGTGTCGATCAGGCCGGTCTCGGTGAGCACGCGGGCGTAGTCCTCGCGGTACTGCCGGCAGCTCGAGAACGACGAGTAGGCGCTCGTCGCGATGGCGATGAGCTTCGTCCAGCCCTTGTCGGCTGCCTCGGTGAAGGCCTCTTCGAGGTAGGGCGCCCAGTTCCGGTTGCCCCAGAGCACCGGCATGTCGATGCCGCGCTTCGCGAGCTCACCTTCGAGCGCGGCCTTGAGCGCGCGGTTCTGCGCGTTGATCGGGCTCACGCCGCCGAAGTGGCGGTAGTGGTGCGCCACTTCTTCGAGGCGCTCGTCCGGGATCCCGCGACCGCGCGTGACGTTGCGGAGGAAGGGGATGACGTCGTCCTGGCCCTCGGGGCCGCCGAAACCGGCGAGCAGGATCGCGTCGTACGCGGTCGGGACCTCGATGTGTTCGGGGCCGTCGACGGCTGCGGGGGTCGCGGCGAGGACCTTCCCGTGTCCGTTCGTGATCTGGCTGGTGTCGGTCACGACAGCACCTCCGGCAGTTCGGCGGTCGTCACGCGACGACCGGTGAAGAAGGGGATCTCCTCGCGCACGTGCAAGCGAGCCTCGGTGTAGCGCAGGTCGCGCATGAGGTCGACGAGGTCGACGAGCTCGGGGCTCTCGAGCGGCAGGATCCACTCGTAGTCGCTCAGCGCGAAGGTCGCGATGGTGTTCGTCAGCACGCGGCGGTACTTCGCACCGGCGATGCCGTGGTCGCGGAGCATCTTCGAGCGTTCTTCTTCCGGCAACAGGTACCACTCGAAGGACCGGACGAACGGGTACACCGTGATCCAGGCCTCGGGGTCCTTGCCGCGCAGGAACGCCGGCGTGTGGCGCTTGTTGAACTCGGCCTCGCGGTGCATCGCCATCGCGTGCCACACCGGCTCGGCGTCCTGGAACAGCGCAGTCCGACGGATGTCGCGGAGCGCCGCCTGGATCGCCTGCGCGTCGTCACCGTGCAGCCAGATCATGACGTCCGCGTCGGCGCGGAAGCCGGAGACGTCGTAGAAGCCGCGGATGGTGACGCCCGCGTCGGCCGCACGGGCCACGGCGGCGTCGAGCTCGGCGACGGCGTCGTCACCGACGCGGTGGATCGGTCCGAGCGGCCGACGGAACACGGCCCAGAGCGCGTACGCGGTGAGCAGGTTCGGGTCGATCCCGCTCGCCGGGTCGGTCTCGTGCGCCGAGCCGGCGCCGTGCGCTGCGGCACCGGCCGCGGCGTTGTCGGGGACGTTCTCGTGCGGGGCTGCGTGCACGTCGGAGCTCATGGTTCCTCGTCTTGTCGGTTGCCTGGGTCGTGGCTGCGCGCCGCGTCCGGAGGACCACCGATCAGAGGCGGTCTACCGCCGTCGGAGCACCGCTACGACGATACTCCCGACCACCGCCACACCGGCTGCGAGCCCGGCCAGGTAGGGCACCGGCTTCTCGTCGATCCCCTGCTTGACCTTCGACGCCGCGATGCCGAGCTGCTTCGGCACGTTGAGCTTGTCCTCGATCGCGTCGAGCGTCTCGAACAGCTGCGTGCGGGTCGCCGCGACGCGGTTCGCCAGGTCGTCGTGCTGGTCGGTCACAGGGGTCCTCCGGTGGGGGTGTCGGTCGTCCCGCTCAGGAGCGGGTGATCCGGTCGTGCTGGCCGGGCTTGTTGCCCATGCCCTTCACGGCGTTGATGTCGTCCTTGACGCTGTCGATCGTGCGCTTCGGCGTGAGGGGCAGGCCCTTCTTGAAGCGCTTCCAGCCGACGAACCCGAGGATGCCGGCGACGATCAGCATGACGACGGCGAGCAGCAGCGCGGCGAGCCACGCCGGCATCACGGTCGCGAGGCCCATCACGGCGGCGGTCAGCAGCACGCCGATCGCGTAGAGCACGATGACGAGCGCGCCGATGAGGAGCCCGGCGGCGAGTCCGAAGACCTTCGCCTTGGCGATCATCTCGGCCTTCAGCAGGTCGATCTCGCCCTTGACGAGGTTCTTGACCAGCTTCGGGATGTCCCCGACCAGACCGAACAACGATCGCGACTTGCGGTCGCGGGTGTCGGTCATGAGGAGGCGGCGTCCTTCTTCTGGCTGACCTTGCGGACGACCTTCTTGGTCTGCTCACCGACGAACTCGGCCACGTCGGGGCCCTTGTCCTGGATGAACTCCTCGGCCTGGTGCACGCCCTTCTGGACGTTGCCGTTGTTCCAGATCTTGCCGCTGACGGTCTTGATCTGCTCGTACCGCGCCCGTCCGGCTCGCGATCCCAGGACGTACCCGAGTGCGGCGCCGGCGACGAACAGGAGCTTGCCTCGCATGTGCGATCCTCCGTTGTTGAGGGTGTGCGGTGGTCATGCGCCGAACGGAATACGTCCGGCGTTCGTCCACAGTAGCCCTCGGGTGCTCCCCGGTCCGCTCAGGATCCCAGGATGCGTGCAGCGGACGTCCGGGCAGCGGCGACGATGCCGGCCAGGCCGCGCCCGGACGTCGTCTCCCCGATCCCGACGACGCCCTCGGCCAGGCCCGCGGCTGTCAGGTCGGGCCCGTACCAGCGCACACGGGCGGCACCCAGCACACGGTCCGCGGTCACCGGGACGCCGAGCAGGGCCGTGGCGTCGCGGGTGGCGCGGGTCCCGACGGCGTCGTCCGGGTCGACCGGGAGGCTCGTCCCCGTCCCCGACGGTCCCGTCGCGTCGTCCTCGGGTCGCGTCGCGTAGCTCAGCCGCAGGACGTGCCGTCCGGCCGCGGCCTCGGCGAGCCACGGCCACTTCACGGTCGCGTGGGTGAGCGCCTTCGCCCGGACCCCCTCGGCGTCGGGGTGCACGAGCATCCCGGTCCCGCGGGGTCCGGCGTCGAGCTCCGGCTGGTCGACCACGAGCGTCACGAGCTCGATGCCGGTGCGGTCGGGTGCCGCCGCGCGGGTCGGGTCGGCGGTCGACGCGAGGACGTGCTGGGCCGGCAGGCGCTCCCGGGTGCCGTCCGCGCGCACGGTCTCGACGGCGAAGCGCTCGATCGCGGTGGCGCGGGTGCCGGTGCGGACGTCGACGCCGTAGGTCGTCATGTCGGCCACGAGCTCGTCGACGAGACGGACGATCCCGCCGCGGATGCCCTGCACCGCCGACCCCGCGGTGGCCCGGGACCGCAGGGCGAGCACGGCGCGGGCGAGGGACCCCTCGCGTTGCAGCGCCGCGCGGAGCCCGGGGGCCACGCGGTCGGGGTCGAGCTGGTCCGGGTGGGTGGAGTAGACACCGCCCGCGACCGGGACGACCAGGTCGTCGAGCACGCGCTCCCCCATGCGCTTCCGCACGAGGGCGCCGAGCGACTGCGCGCGGGCGCCGACCGGCGAGGGCAGCAGCGAGTCCATCTGGGCGCGGAGTCCGCCGCCCTGACCGACCACCGCGAGGACGTCGGCGGCCATCGGGCTCCCCGGGATCCCGAGGAAGCCGGTCTGCGGGATCGGGGCCGTCCGGCCGTCGCGGGTCATCAGCCACGCGCCGCGCGGGTCGGGCGACACGACGTCGTTCCCCAGCCCGAGCTCGATCGCGAGCCGCTCGACGGCGTCGGTCCGGGTCGCGAAGGACTCCGCCCCCAGGTCGAGGTCGATCCCGGCGACGGTGTGCCGCAGGATCATGCCGCCCAGACGGTCCCCGGCCTCGACGAGCACGACGTGCGCACCGCCCTTCGCCAGGTCACGGGCGGCGACCAGGCCGGCGACCCCGCCGCCGACCACGACGACGTCGGTCACGCCGCGGCTCCCGTCCCGTCGCCGCTGCCGTCGCCGAGTCCGTGGAGCAGCTCGACCACGCGCGTGAGCACGGTGGGGTCGGTCTCCGGCGGGACACCGTGCCCGAGGTTTACCACGTGTGCCCGGGCCGCACCACCACGACGGACGACGTCGCGCACGTGGGCCTCGAGCACCTCCCACGGAGCGGCGAGCATCGCGGGGTCGATGTTGCCCTGCACGGTGACCCCGGTGCCGACGCGGCGGACCGCCTCGTCGAGCGGGACACGCCAGTCGACGCCCACGGCATCGACGGCGACGGTGTCGGCCGGGTCGCCCAGCGTGGTCATCTCGTGCAGGACCTCGCCGCTGCCGACGCCGAAGTGGATGCGCGGGACGCCGAGGTCGGCCACGTGCGACAGGGCCGTCGCCGAGTGCGGGGCGACCGAGGCGACGTAGTCGGTGCGGGACAGCGAACCGACCCACGAGTCGAAGAGCTGCGCGGCCGAGGCCCCGGCAGTGACCTGCGCCCGGAGGAACGCTCCGGAGACGCCGGCGGCCCAGTCGAGCAGGCGCGCCCAGGTCTCCGGGTCGCTGTGCATCAGCGTGCGGGCGCGGATGTGGTCCTTCGAGGGGCCGCCCTCGACCAGGTACGCGGCGAGGGTGAACGGCGCCCCCGCGAACCCGATGAGCGGGGTGTCGCCGAGCTCGGCGACGGTGCGCTGCACGGCCTCGGTGATCGGCGCGAGGGCCGCGGGGTCGAGCGGGGCGAGCGCGTCCACGTCCGCCGCGGTGCGGATCGGGGAGCCGAGCACCGGACCGCGACCGGGGACGATCTCGACGTCCACGCCCGCGAGCTTGATCGGCACGACGATGTCGCTGAAGAAGATGCCGGCGTCCACCCCGTGCCGGCGGACCGGCTGCAGGGTGATCTCCGACGCCATCGCCGGGTCGAGGCACGCGTCGAGCATCGCCGTGCCGACCCGCAGCTCCCGGTACTCCGGCAGCGACCGACCGGCCTGGCGCATGAACCACACCGGCAGCGTCTCCGGACGGTCCCCGCGCAGCGCCCGGACGAGCGGCGAGCCCGACGTCCTGCCGGTCACGAGCGGGTGGCTGTCGGGCAGGGCGGAGGGCACGGCGGTGGTCACCCGCCGATTCTCCCATCCGCCGCCGGGCACCGACCGCCCCGGACCCGGCCGTCACCGCAGAGTGTGCTGTGCACGCGGAGGGCGAACAGCCGTCCCGCCGAGCGCGAGTTACGATGGAAGACGTGCTCATCTGTCTCACGGCGTCGCACCGCAACGCCAGCTTCGACCTCCTGGAGCGACTGAGCATCGGCGCACCGACCGCCGCGAGCCGTCTGGTGACGGACTCCGACGTGCTCGACGGGGCCGTCGTCCTCGCCACCTGCAACCGTTTCGAGGCCTACCTCGACATCGCGGGCGACGACCGCGACTCCGCCGTGTCGGCCACCGTCGACGCCGTCGCCACCGCCAGCGACCTCGTGCCCGCCGAGGTCCTCGACTCCGTCAGCGTGCTCGGCGGCGGGGACGTCGTGCAGCACCTGTTCGCCGTGTCGAGCGGCCTCGAGTCCGTCGTCGTCGGTGAGACCGAGATCTCCGGGCAGGTCCGTCGTGCGCTCGAGGACGCCCGCGCGAACGGCACCACCACCTCCGACCTCGAACGCCTCTTCCAGGAGGCGGCGCACACCTCCCGCGGCGTCAAGACCCGCACCCGCATCGGCGCCGCCGGTCGGTCGCTCGTCCGCCTCGGGCTCGAGCTCGCCTCGTCGCGCATCACCGACTGGGCGCAGACCCGTGTCCTGCTCGTCGGCACCGGCAGCTACGCCGCGACGACGATCGCCGCCCTGCGCGACCGCGGTGCCGTGAACATCCAGGTCTTCTCGCCCTCCGGCCGCGCACCGTGGTTCGCCGCGAAGCACGACCTCGTCGCCGCGACCGACCTGCGCCGGGCGATCGGCACGAGCGACGTCGTCATCACCTGCACCTCGAGCGAGGTCCCGGTCGTCGAACCGGCCGACCTCGACGACGGCCAGCGCCGCATCGTCATCGACCTCGGACTCCCCCGCAACGTGGACCCCGACGCCGCCGACGTCGAGGGCGTCGAACTCCTCGACCTCGAGACGATCAGCATCCACGCGCCGATCGCCGAGCTGAACGCCGAGTCCGAGGCCCGCCAGATGGTCGACGACGCGGTGTCGCGCTTCCGTGCGCAGGCACTCGAGCAGTCGACCACGCCGGCGCTCGTCGCCTTCCGCAAGCACGTCTTCGACATCCTCGACGACGAGATCGACCGCGCGAAGCGCCGTGACGCCGACCCGGAGTCCGTCGAGCAGACCGAGCGGGCGCTCCGGCACCTGGTCGGCGTCCTGCTGCACCGCCCGTCGGTCCGCGCCCGCGAGCTCGGTCGCGCCGGCCGCGGCGAGGAGTTCGTCGGGGCGCTCGACGCCCTGTTCGGCGTGCACCCGGAACCCGAGGCGGAGCTGCCGTCGCCGATCGTGCCGCTCGCGGAGCGCACCGCGCCCGAGCGGGCCGCGACGGACCGCGCCGACGAGGCGGACGCGAGCTGAGCCTCCCCTCCGACGGTCCCCGGACACTGCGTGTCAGCGCGCTGCTGCTGGTACGCGACCGCCGGGTCCTGATGGTGCGTGCCCGCGGGCGCGACGTGCTCTACCTGCCCGGCGGCAAGGCGGAGCCGGACGAGACCGACGTGCAGGCCGCGATCCGCGAGGCACGCGAGGAGACCGACCTGCGCCTGACCGAGGCGGACCTCGAACCGTTCGGCACGGTCACCGAGGCCGCGCACGGCCAGGGCGAGGGCACCATGGTCGCGATGACCCTGTTCCGGGTCCGGCCGGGAGGCGCGACCGACGCCGCCTCGCCCGTCGCCTCCGCAGAGGTGGACGAGGTGGAGTGGGTCACCTCGGCGGACGCGGACAGGTGCCCGCCCGCAGGCGTCGAGACGCTCCGCCGGCTGGTCGCCGCCGGTCTCGTCGACTGAGGATCCGGACAGCGTCCTCCGATCGCCCCTGGTGCCTCACTCGTCCTTGTCGACGTAGTGACCGGTCTCACCGTCCGTGGTCGGTTCGGCCTCACCCGGGATGTCCGACTCGACGTACTCACCCGTGTCAGCGCCCGGAGCGCCCTGGGGCCGCGTCTCGCCCGGGATGTCGCTGGAGACGAACTCCCCGGCGGGTTCGTTCGACTCGACGCGGTGTTCGCCCGGGATCTCGCTGTCGGTGAAGGCTCCGGCGCGGGGCTCGACGCCGTCCGCCCGTCCCTCGTCGCCGCGTGCCTGCTCGTGCTTCCCTGCCATGTTCCGACCTCCGTCGCTCGTGTTCCTGGCTGTGACGCGAGTGTGCCCGTGACGACTGGACGCTGCCCGAGTCCCGTCCGCCGGGCCGGGTGTTGCGTCGAGGCATGCACCGCAGCACACGTTCGTCCATCGTCCTCGCGAGCACCGGGGTCGTGCTCGCCCTCGCGCTCTCCGGCTGTTCGTCGAGCGGTCCGGACGACGCAGCGACGCCGACCGCCACCGAGACCGTGACGGCGACACCGTCTGCGTCCTCCTCGTCCGTCGCCTCGTCCGTCCCGTCGTCGGGCTCGTCCACGTCCTCGTCGGCGTCCGGTGGCTCGGCGAGCGGTGGGTCGGCGAGCGGTGGCTCGGGGGCCGCCGGCGAGCGGTGTGCGACCGGATCGCTCACCGGCAGCATCGAGCCAGGCAGCGGTGGCGCCGCCGGCAGCACGATCGTGCACCTCGCGCTCCGCAACACCGGCTCCACGACCTGCACGCTGCAGGGCTGGCCGGGGGTGTCCTTCGTCGGCGGCGGCTCGGGTGAGCAGATCGGGGCGGCAGCCACCCGCGACGAGTCATCGGCGCACCCGACCGTGACGCTCGCACCCGGCGCGACGGCCGTCGCACCACTGAAGATCACCCAGGCGGAGAACTACCCGACGGCGACGTGCGACCCGGTGGCCGCCGACGGGTTCCGCGTGTACCCGCCTGGGTCGACCGAGTCGCTGTTCGTGCGCGACTCCGGGGTCACCGCGTGCCGGTCCACCGATGCGGGGTTGCTGAACGTGCAGGGGCTCGTGCCCGAGGGGCAGGCGGCGGACTGAATCAGCGGTACGACGGGGCGTGCACGACCTCGAGCACCTCGGTGCCGAGGGTCCGCAGGGCCTCGACGACCGCGAGCCGCCGCTGCAGGGTCGCGTCGTCGAACGTCACCGTGACCGCGTAGCTCACCGACGAACCCGGTCCGCGCAGGATGCCCGCCTCGGCCCGGACCCCCGTCGACGACCCCGTGACGACGACCGCCTGCAACCCGTGGTCGAGCGCCCGGTGCGCGAGCGGGTCGAGACCGAAGGCACCGGCGACCAGGCTGAGGTCGCTCGCCAGGGAGAGCCACCCGAGCACCCGGTTCGACACGGGTTCGTCCACGACCTCGCCGAGCGCCAGGCCGCGCATGAGCCAGGCGAGCTCGCCGGCGGGGGCGACCGAGGCGTCCGGAGCATCGTCAGGGCCCCTGCGGTCCCGGACCCGGTCGATCAGGGCGGTCCGCTCGATGCCGAGCGCCTCGGCACGTTCGCGCACGGCGTCGATGCCGACGGCGGAGAGCAGCGCGTTCGTGGCCCATGCGTCCGCCGAGGCCCCGACGAGCGTCGCGAGGTCCGGGACCTGCATGGTCGACTCCTGCAGGAACTGCCAGAGCCCGGCGCCGGTCGCGGTGTCCCGGGCCATCCGCTGCAACCGGTCGCCGTGCAGGCGACCGTCCTCGAGCTGGGCGGCCGTCTCGATGAGGAGCAGCACCCGGCCGAGGCTCGCCACCGGCTGGACGAGTGTGTCGTCCACGGCGAGCAGGGCCTTGCCGGTCGACGTGTCGATGACCGAGGCGCTGACGGACGCGCCGTCCCGTGCCAGCGCACCCAGTGCCTCCAGGCCGGCGCTGAACCGCTCGTCCGTGCCCCCGCGGTGGCGGCCACGCACACGGGCGCCGTCCGCGGCGTCGACCTGGTGTCGACGCCGCGGACGGCGGGACGGGCCTGCGGTGGCGCCCTGCTCCGAGGGGCCGGCGACCGGCTCGGCGTCCGGCTCGGACGACGGAGCCGCGTCCGACTCGGTCATCACCAGATCGCGACGCGCTCGGCGGGGTCGAGGTACATCGCGTCCGACTCGGTGACGCCGAAGGCCTCGTAGTAGCCGTCGATGTTCCGCACGATCTGGTTGCAGCGGAACTCGTTCGGCGAGTGCGGGTCGATGCTCAGCAGGCGCGCCGCTTCCTCCGGGCGGATCGCCATCCGCCAGGCCTGTGCCCAGCTGAGGAAGAAGCGCTCGGCGCCGGACAGGCCGTCGACGACCGGGGGCTCCTGGCCGTCGAGGGACAGCAGGTACGCCTTCCACGCGATCGACAGGCCGCCGAGGTCACCGATGTTCTCGCCGATGGTCAGGGCGCCGTTCACGTGCCCGTCCGGCACCTCGGTCGGCACGAGGGCGTCGTACTGCGCGATGAGGGCCTTCGTGCGCTCCTCGAACGCCTGGCGATCGGCCTCGGTCCACCAGTTCTGCAGCCGGCCGTCGCCGTCGTACTGCGAGCCCTGGTCGTCGAAGCCGTGGCCGATCTCGTGCCCGATGACCGCACCGATCGCGCCGTAGTTCGCGGCCGCGTCGCGCGAGGCCTCGAAGAAGGGGAACTGCAGGATCGCCGCGGGGAACACGATCTCGTTGAAGCCCGGGTTGTAGTAGGCGTTGATCGTCTGCGGGGTCATGAACCACTCGTCGCGATCGATCGGCTTCCCGATCTTGCCGAGCTCGCGGTCGACCTGGAAGCTCGCGACGGCGCGGACGTTGCCGATCAGGTCGTCGGGGCTGACCGACAGGGCCGAGTAGTCGCGCCACTTGACCGGGTAGCCGATCTTCGGCGTGAACTTGTCGAGCTTGTCGAGGGCGCGGGCGCGGGTCTCGTCGGTCATCCAGTCGAGCGCGGTGATGCTCTGCCGGTACGCCTCGACCAGGTTGGCGACGAGGTCGTCCATCTCGGCCTTGGACGTCTCGTCGAAGTGCTCCTGCACGTAGATGCGGCCGACGGCCTCGCCCATGGCACCCTCGACCAGCGAGACGCCGCGCTTCCAGCGCTCGCGCTGCTTCGGGGCGCCGGTGAGCGCCGTGCCGTAGAACGAGAAGTTCGTCGCGGACATCGCGCTCGTCAGGTACGCCGCCGAACCGCGGATGACCTGCCAGCGCAGCCAGTCCTTCCACGCGTCGAGCGGCTGCGAACGGAGGAGCTCGGCGAGCCCGGTGACGAAGGACGGCTCGCGCACGACGACGGTCTCGAACGCACCGGCCGGCGCACCGATCGCCTGCCACCACAGGTGCAGGTCGGCGCCGTTCGCCAGCGCCGTGACCTCGTCCCAGGTCATCTTGTTGTAGGTCTTCTGGCTGTCGCGGGTCGTCACGTTGTCCCAGTGCACCGCGGCGAGCGCCGTCTCCAGCGCGATGACCGCCTCGGTGCTCTGCCCTGCGTCGGCGAAGCCCGCGAGCGGGAACATCGACGCGACGAACTCGCGGTACTTCGCCCGGATGTCGGCGAAGCGCTCCTCGCGGTAGTACGACTCGTCCGGCAGGCCCAGGCCGGACTGCTCGAGGAACACGACGTACGACTCCGGGTCACCCGGGTCGTTGTCGACGAAGAGCTGGATGAACCCGGGCAGGCCCAGACGCTCGAAGCGTCCGACCATCGCGATGACGTCGTCGGTCGTCTCGACGGCGTCGATCTCGCCGAGCAGCGGGTCGATCGGGCCGGTGCCGAGAGCCTCGAGCCGTTCCTCGTCGGTGAAGGACGTGTAGAGGTCGCCGACCTTGCGCTCCTCGGTGCCGGGCTCGGCCTGCTGCGAGCGCTCGACGATCTCGCGCACGGCGACCTCGGCGTCCTCGGCGAGCACCGTGAAGGAGCCGTACCGGGCCTTGTCGTCGGGGATCGGCGTCTCGGCGATCCACGTCCCGTTCACGTACCGGTAGAGGTCGTCCTGCGGGCGGACGTCCGGGTCGAGCTCGTCGGTGTGGATCCCTGAGGTGCGTGCGACGTCGGTCATGCGCTCCACGATAGCCACCGGCTCCCGGCGGGCGCGGGATCAGCGGGTACTCACACGTAGACATCGGTAGACAACCGCGTATCCTTCGGTCATGAAGACCATCACCGTGGGACAGCTGCGGCAGAACCCGACGCGCATGCTCGCCGAGGTCGAAGCGGGCGAGACCTACCGCGTGACCCGCCACGACCACGAAGTGGCGCGGGTCGTCCCGTTGGCTCCCGGCCTCCCGGTCGTCCCGAGGAAGCGTGCGGGGGGCTCGCGCCTCGCGCAGCTCCCCCGACACGAGCTGCAGACCGCACGGGACATCGACGAGCTCCTGGCGGACGAGCGCGACCGGTGACGGTCTACTACCTCGACACGTCGGTCGCGCTCCGGGCACTGCTCGGGCACTCACCGTCCGCCGCCGAGTGGATCGACGGCGTCTCGGCGGACCCTGACCACGATCTGGTGACGTCTCGTCTGCTGCAGACGGAACTCACCCGTGTGCTCCGACGCGAGCGGCTCCCGGTCGCACTCCGGAACGAGCTCCTCGACGTCGTCGACGTCCTGCCGGTCACGGACGGCGTGCTCGCTGCCGCGGAGTCCATCGAACCCCACGTCAAGACCCTGGACGCGGTCCACCTCGGCTCGGTCATCGCCGCCGGTCTCGACGCCACGATCGTCACCCACGACGCCGGCATGCGGGCGGCCGCGGAGCACCTCGGGTACCCGTGCCACGACCCGGTCTCAGAGACCTGAACCGCCGTCACCGCCACCGTCGAGGGCGTGAGCACGCCGCGATGACGACCACCGGATCGTCCGACACGGCGAAGGGCCTGCGTCCCGGCGCCGTCGGCCTGGTCGGCAGCATCGTCGTCGGGCTGTCGTCGACCGCGCCGGCGTACAGCCTGGCGGCGAGCCTCGGCCTGGTCGTGGCGAGCGGGGGCGTGCTGCTCACCGGGGTCAAGGCGCCGGCCGTCCTGCTGCTCGCGTTCGTCCCGATGTGGATGATCGCGGTCGCGTGCAGGGAGCTGAACCGCCTCGACCCGGACTGCGGGACCACCTTCACGTGGGTGACCCGCGCGTTCGGACCGGTCGCCGGGTGGATGGGCGGCTGGGGCATCATCGCCGCGGACGTCATCGTGATGGCGAACCTGGCGCAGGTCGCCGGGTCGTACGGGTTCACCTTCGTCGGCACGATCACCGACGACCCGGCGATCGCGGCGCTCGGGCACGACGTGCTCTGGTCCACCGTGGCCGGTGTCGCGTGGATCGGCGTCATGACCGTCGTCTGCCACCTCGGCGTGGAGGTCTCGGCGCGGCTGCAGGTCGGGCTGCTCGCCGTCGAGGTCCTGGCGCTGCTCGTCCTCGCGGGCGTCGCTGAGGTCCGGGTGCTCACCGGGACCGGGGCACCGACGTCGTCGACGCCCTCGCTCGACTGGCTCTGGCCGGGCGGACTGGACCTCGGGTCCGTCGTGGCCCCGGCGATGCTCACCGCGCTGTTCATCTACTGGGGGTGGGACACCGCGCTCTCCCTCAACGAGGAGACGACCGATCCGCGCCGGACGCCGGGTCGGGCAGCGGTCTCGAGCACCCTCCTCCTGCTGGTGGTCTACGTGCTCGTCGCGACCGCCACGATCGCCTTCGCCGGGGTGGGCACGGACGGCATCGGGCTCGGCGCGCCGGGCAACGCCGACGACGTCTTCGCGGCGATCGCGCCCACGCTCTTCGGCCCCTCCGTCCTGGGGCACGCGGCCACGGCGTTGCTCGCGTTCGCGATCCTCACCTCGGCAGCGGCGTGCACACAGACGACGATCCTGCCGACCGCCCGGACGGCGCTCTCGATGGCCGCCCACGGCGCGCTCCCCGCACGCTTCGCCCGGGTGCACGACCGTTTCCGCACCCCGACGTGGTCCACCTGGGGGATGGGGATCGCCTCAGCAGGGTGCTACGTGCTCTGCACGATCGTGTCCGATGACCTGCTCAGCGCACTCATCGGCTCGGTCGGCCTGCTGATCGCCTTCTACTACGCGCTCACGGGCTTCGCGTGCGTCTGGGTCTTCCGGAGGACGCTGCTCGACAGTGCGCGGAACCTCCTCGTGCGCGGGGTGCTGCCGCTGGTCGGTGGCGCTTCGCTGGCCCTCACGTTCGGGTACGGGCTCGCGCAGTTCGCGCGACCCGACTGGCTGCAGGACGCCGGCGGCCACGACGTCACCGTCCTCGGGGTCGGTGCGGTCGCCGTCGTGGGGATGGGCTCCATCGCGGTCGGCATCGTCCTGATGATCGTCTGGCGCGTCCGGTCCCCGTCCTTCTTCGCCGGACGGACGGTGCCGGCCGGTGTGGTCGAGATCGACGGCGCGGTCGGGATCGACGACATGGCCGAGCGAGGACCGCGCTGATGACTACAGTCGTGCCGTGAGTGTTCGTCGTCGCGCGTCGCGCGTGGTCTCCATCGGGGTGGTCGCGGCCCTGGCCGCATCGTTGACCGGGTGTGGTGAGGGGTCCGGGGTCGACGCCGACTACGCGAAGATCTGCCGCGACAACGCGACGCAGAAGCGCCTGCCGGACGACGACTGCAACAACCACGGCGGCCATGCGGGCTGGTACTACCTGCCCGTCAGCAGCAACCGCAGCACGACGGTCCCCGCGGTGGGCGAGAAGGTCTCGGGCGGCACGAGCTCGCTGCCGTCGGGGAAGACCGCGGAGTCCGGCATCTCGTCACGCGGCAGCTCGGTGTCGAAGGGCGGGTTCGGTGGCTCGGGCGAGCACGGCGGGTTCGGCGGCTGATGGAGCGGGTCGAGTTCACCCCGCGGAGCGACTGGCGGCGGAAGATCCAGCAGACCGGACTCGTCTACTCGCACTCCGTGCGCGAGGACGGCACCGAGGTCGAGTACTGGAACGAGGGCGCCGCCTACGTGTTCACGCTCCCCGAGGTCGAGGCGCTCGAGCAGCAGACCGAGGAGCTGCACCGCATGTGCCTCGAGGCCGCGCGGTACATGGCGTCGGGCGCGCTCGGGACCCTCGGGCTCACACGTGACGGCTTCGAGCTCGCCGCCTGGTCGCTCGAGCAGGCCGAGCCCGACGTGTACGCCCGGTTCGACCTTGCGTACGCCGGTGACGGGTCGCCGGCGAAGCTCCTGGAGTACAACGGGGACACTCCGACCGGGCTCATCGAGGCGTCGGTGACGCAGTGGCACTGGATGCGCGAGCGCGTCGAGTCCGGCGAGCTGCCCGCCGAGACCGACCAGTGGAACGGCATCCACGAGGCGCTCGTCGCCCGGTGGCGCACCCTCCTGCACGAGTCGCTGCGGTCCGAGGACGGTGGCCGCCTGTTCGTCGCGCACTCGGACCTCGACACCGCCGGCGAGGACTGGGACACCGTGGCGTACATGCGCGACCTCGCGGGCGAGGCCGGGTGGGAGCACACCGGCATCGAGATGAAGGACATCGGCTGGCACGGCGTCGCACGACAGTTCGTCGGGAACCAGGAGCCCGCGGGCTCGGCGCGCAGCGTCTTCACGCTGCCCGGCGACGAGCCGGGGACGCAGTGGCCGGTGATCCGGAACCTCTTCAAGCTGTACCCGTGGGAGGACCTCGTCTCCGGCGACGACCGGGCCACCGGCGACCAGGAGTTCGGCGCGTTCCTCGTCAGCGACCGGGGTCGGCTCGGGCACTGGTACGAACCGGCCTGGAAGATGTTCCTGTCCAACAAGCTCCTGCTCGTGGCGCTCTGGCGGCTGTTCCCCGGGCACGAGAACCTGCTGCCGTCGTACGCCGACGGCCCGAACGGCATGGCGGACTTCGTCGTGAAGCCGGTGTTCGGGCGCGAGGGCGACGGCATCACGGTGCACCGGGCGGACGGCTCGGTGACGTCGAACGGCTCCGAGTACCGTCGCGCCGGGACCGCCGGGGAGCGGGTGTGGCAGCAGTACCACGAGCTGCCGGACTTCCCCGGGTCGAACGGGCACAACCACCCGGTGCTCGGCTCGTGGGTGGTGGACGGCGAGTCGTTCGGCGTCGGCATCCGCGAGTCCGACGGCCCGATCACCGACTACTGGTGCCGCTTCGCACCGAACCTCATCCGGCAGGCCTGAACCGCATCGGGCAGAGCTGACCAGCCGCGGCGCGTAGGTTCTGCCCCGTGGACACCCGACCAGGACCGGACGCACCGTCACAGGACGGCCAGCACCAGCCGCACGACCCGTACGCGCGGCGCCCCGGGTACGTCACCGGGGTCGACGGCCGCACGGACACCTGGACGACCGCGGCGGTCGCCGGCATCGTCACGGGCGTCGTGGTGCTGTTCGTCGCCGGTCTGCTGCAGGCCCCGACACCGCTCGCGTACGCTGCGGCGGTCGTGATCGGGGCCGTCGTCTGGTTCGGCGTGCGTGCACGCCGCCGGGCTGCGGACCGTCGCGACGGCCGCGCTCCCGACGCCGTGGCACGAGCACGCTCCCAGGCAGTCGCCGACGCGAACGGCGGACGACGCTTCTTCGTCGCGCAGAACCCGGTGGTCGTCATCGTGATCGGCGGTGTCTTCCTCGCGATCGGGGTCGCGCAGCTCGTCGCGAGGGGTCCGTCCGGCGGCGCGTTCTCCACGGCGGTCGTCCTCGCAGCAAGCGCCGTGTACTTCGTCGTGCAGGGCATCGGCACGCTGGTCGTACGACGCAGGGAACGGGCCCGAGGCGCCGACACGACCGTGCGCTAGGCCCGAGCAGGGCACCGGAGCGCCCGCACCAGGAGCGCCGCAGCCGCTACGGTGCTGCCATGGGACTCGGCTGGAAGCTGCACGGTGACGGCGCGACCGTCTCATCCTCGACCATCGTGGCGCCGGACGAGCGCCTCTCCTGGGGCCGCACCATCGGGCTCGGCGTCCAGCACGTCGTGGCGATGTTCGGCGCCACCTTCCTCGTCCCGCTCATCACGGGCTTCCCACCCTCGACGACCCTGCTCTTCAGCGGCATCGGCACGATCCTCTTCCTGCTGATCACCGGCAACCGCCTGCCGAGCTACCTCGGCTCGTCGTTCGCGTTCCTCGCCCCGATCGGTGCCGCGACGAAGATCGGCGGCATCCCGCTCGCGCTGTCCGGGATCATCGTCGTCGGCGTCCTGCTCGCCCTCGTCGGCGCGATCGTGCACCTCGCGGGCGCCGGGTGGATCGACCGCCTTATGCCCCCGGTCGTCTCGGGAGCGATCGTCGCCCTGATCGGCTTCAACCTGGCGCCGGCCGCCCGGGACAACTTCACGAAGGCCCCCGTCGTCGCGTTGATCACACTGGCGGCGATCATCCTGGTCACGGTCCTGTTCAAGGGGCTGCTCGGTCGCCTGTCGATCGTCATCGGCGTGCTCGTCGGCTACGTCGCGGCGCTGATCGCAGGTCAGGTCGACCTGTCGAAGGTCGCGTCCGCCCCGTGGATCGGTCTGCCGACCTTCACCGCCCCGGCCTTCGACCCGGGCCAGCTCGCGATCTACCTCGGCTTCGTGCCGGTCGTGCTCGCCCTGGTCGCCGAGAACGTCGGACACGTCAAGGGCGTCGGACAGCTCACCGGCCGCGACCTCACCCCGCTGACCGGCCGCGCGCTCTTCGCCGACGGCGTCTCGACCGTGCTCGCCGGCGCCGGCGGCGGCTCCGCGACCACCACCTACGGCGAGAACATCGGCGTGATGGCCGCCACCCGCGTCTTCTCGACGGCCGCGTACTGGGTCGCCGCCATCGTCGCGATCCTGCTGGGCCTGTCCCCGAAGGTCGGGATGGTCATCTCCTCGGTGCCGGCCGGGGTGCTCGGCGGTGCGACGACCGCGCTCTACGGCCTGATCGGTGTCATCGGCATCCGCATCTGGGTCGAGAACCGCGTCGACTTCGCCAAGCCGAAGAACCAGCTCACCGCCGGCATCGCGCTCATCATGGGCATCGCCGACTTCACGTTCTCGTCCGGGGGCGCGACGTTCGGCGGGATCATCGTCGGGACGGTCGCCGCGATCGTCGTGTACCACCTGATGGACCTGGTCGGCCGGGCGCGCGGGACCGACCCGGCGACGCCGTCGGCGTCGGACGAGGCACGCGCTGCCACCGGGGCGATCCCGGCGGAGCCGCGCGCGGACTGAGACGCGGGACCACCGGACGGGAGGCCCGTGGCGACGCCGCCACGGGCCTCCCGTCCGTCCCGCCCAGGATCCGGCGCGGGCTCGCCCCGGTCTGCGGGCGTGCGTCAGCGGAGGCCGACGACGCCCACGGTGAGCTGGACCACCGCGAGGACGGCGAGCACCGCCACCAGACCGACCGAGCCCCACCGGGCGATCCCCGCACGCATCGCGGCGAGGGGTCGGCGGGCTCGTGGACCGGCAGCCAGCACCAGGGCCACGGGCAGCACCGTCGTCGAGGCGGCGACCACGACGAACGCCGTACCGGCCGCCAGTGCCTCGCCGAGGCCGGGTCCGGCGTCCCCGAAGGCGAGCCCCGCGGTCAGGGCGAGGACGAGTGCCTTCGGGTTGCAGAACAGGAGCACCCCGAGCCCGAAGCCGTGCACCGGACCGACCCGCTCGACCGCGTGCGCCCAGCGGGTGCTCGACGGGGAGCCGTCCGGCAGTCGGCGGACCCGCCACTGCCAGACCGCGAGCGCGGCGAGCACCGCTCCGGCGGCCAGGGCGACGATCGCCTGCACCGACGAACCGCCGGCCGTCTGCACGGGGAGGCGCTCCCCCACCACGACCGCCAGGACGAGGGCCGCGGCGACGGCCACCACCCAGCCCGCGGTGCAGGCGATCGCCGGCGCGTACCCGCGGCGGTGCCCGAGCAGGAAGACCACGGACGCGACCGGGAGCGGACTCAGCGCGATCCCGACGGCACCGGGCGCGAGGGCGAGGAGGTCCACGGCCGCAGCGTACCGACGGCGGGACGAGCCCGTGCTGCTCCACCCCGGACCGGGCGAGCCGGTACTGCGCCGTCTCCGGCAGGATGGTCCGGTGCCCCGACCGACCTCGCCCGCCGCGACGACCGAGCGTCGATCGATCGACCGGGACATCGTCCGGCTCGCACTGCCGGCCCTCGGCGCGCTCGTCGTCGAGCCGCTCTTCCTGCTCACCGACACCGCGCTCGTCGGGCACCTCGGCGCGGCGGCGCTGGCGGCCGTGGGACTGGCGAGCGTCGTCCTGCAGACGGTCACGGGCCTGCTCGTGTTCCTGGCGTACTCGACGACGCCGGCGGTGGCGCGCGCCCTGGGCGGGGGCGACCGCCGGAGCGCGGTGCACGCCGGCATCGACGGGATGTGGCTCGCACTCGGGCTCGGGATCGTGCTCGCACTCGTCGGATGGCCGCTCGCCGGACCGCTCGTCGACCTGTTCGGCGCCTCGGCGGAGGTCTCGGCCGCCGCGACCGCGTACCTGACCGTGTCGCTGGTCGGACTCCCCGGGATCCTCGTCGTGACCGCCTCGACCGGGCTGCTGCGCGGGCTGCAGGACACCAGGACGCCGCTGGTCGTCGCGACGATCGGCTTCGTGGCGAACGGGCTGCTCAACGCCGCCCTCATCTACGGCGCGGGCTGGGGCGTCGAGGGATCCGCGGCCGGCACCGTGATCGTGCAGTGGGCGATGGCCGTCGTCTACGTCGTCATCGCCGTCCGGGCGGCCCGGACGTCGGGTGCGCCGCTGCGACCGGGAGCCTCCGGCGTGGCGCGGGCGCTCCGGTCGGGCGCCTGGCTGTTCCTCCGCACGGCGTCGCTGCGCGTCGCGATGCTCGCGACCGTCGCCACCGCGTCGGGCCTCGGGACGACCGGCCTGGCGACGACCCAGGTCGGCCTCACGGTGTTCTCCACGCTCGCCTTCGCCCTCGACGCCCTGGCGATCGCCGGACAGGCGCTCGTCGGACACGGCCTCGGCGCGCGTGACCCCGACCGGGTGCGGCTGGTGACGCGGCGGCTCGTGCTGCTCGGCGTCGTCGGCGGTGTGGTCCTCGGCGTGCTCGTGGTGCTCGTCAGCGGTGTGCTCGGCCCGGTGTTCTCGGACTCGGCGGCGGTGCGTGGCGCCCTGCCGCTCGTGCTCGTGCTCATCGCCGTCGGGATGCCGGTCGCCGGGTACGTCTTCGTGCTCGACGGCGTGCTCATCGGTGCCGGGGACGCGCGCTACCTGGCCCTGGCCGGTCTGGTGAACCTGGTCGTGTACCTGCCGCTGCTGCTCTGGGTCGGCGGGACGCTCGCGGGGCTCTGGGCAGCCTTCGCCCTCGGCTACATCGGCGCCCGGGCGGTGACCCTCGGGGTGCGGGCGCACCGGCGGGGCTGGGTCGAACAGGCGCTGGCGCGGTGAGCGGGCGCTCGCGCGTCGCGTCGTCGGCACTGGCCGCCACGATCGGCATCGGCGTGCAGGGGCTCGCGAAGCTGCTCGTCACCGTCGTGGTCGGCCGGGTCTTCGGCACCGAGACCCTCGGACAGACCACCGCGCTGCTGTCGCTGTCGGTCTTCACCGCGCTGCTGTGGCCGAACGCCGCCGGCAACACCGCGTCACGCGTGCTCGCGATCGCACTGCGCGGCCGCCGGTCGGACACCGCTGTCAACCGGTTGCTCGGGGCCTCGATGGCGGTGTCGAGCGTCGTGCTCGCCGCCGCGACCGTGCCCGTCGCCCTGGCCTGGGGAGCCAGCCCGGGCATGGTCGTCGGAGGCGTCGGGGTCGTCGTCGGGTACGGCCTGTACTGCTACGCCCGCGGCGCCCAGCTCGGGTACGACCGGGCTCCCCGCGTCGCGCTGTGGGACACGGTCACGAGCCTGCTCGCCCTCGGGTTGCTCGTCGCGGCGTGCGTCGCCCGGCTCGAGCCGCTCGTGCTGCTGCCGTTGGCCGTCGGCTACACCGTGTTCGCGATCGCCTGCTGGCCGCGGGGGAACCGGATCGACGACCCCGGGACGCCCGCCGAGCCGACCGCCGGGCTGCTCGCGTTCGCGGCTTGGAACGTCCTGGCGGTCGTCACCTCGAACGGGCTGCTGCAGCTCACGATGATCGCGGCGCAGGTCGCCGTGTCCGCTCGTGAGGCCGGCGTCTACGCGGCCGCGTTCACCCTGGCGACCCCGGCCTCGATGGTGGGGCAGGCGCTCGGCCAGGTGCTCGTGCCGGCGTTCGCGCACCGGTCGGACGGTGGATCGCTGCGCTCGCGCGGGGTGCTCCTCCTCGTCGGGGGCT
This sequence comes from Curtobacterium sp. SGAir0471, assembly GCF_005490985.1. Lineage (NCBI taxonomy): Bacteria > Bacillati > Actinomycetota > Actinomycetes > Micrococcales > Microbacteriaceae > Curtobacterium > Curtobacterium sp. SGAir0471. The sequence continues at coordinate 65,653 of NZ_CP027869.1, read as the reverse complement.
TCACCGCGGGGACCGCCGTGGTGTTCGGGCTCGTGGCGTGGCTCGCCGGGTGGTTCCTGCCGCTCGTCTACCCGGCAGAGGGTGCCGAGGCCGTGGCGGACCTGCGGTACCTCATGGTCGGCGTCTGGGTGTTCACGGTCGGGCTCGTCCCCGCGGCGCTGCTGCTCGCGTCGGGGCGATCCCGGCAGGTGGCGCTGGCGTCGGTCGCCGGGTTCGTCGTCGGGGTCGTGCTCATGGCGGTGCTCGCGCCGACGTGGGGTGTGGCCGGGGGCAGCACGGGGTTCCTGGTGGGGAGCGCCGTGAACCTCGTCGCGGTGGTGGTGCTGGGGCTGCGCCGGGCGCGATAGTCCGTCATGAAAGACGTGTCTCACAACAGATCATCGGAGGCCGTTACTCGTCAGTCGGACACGGCGAGTCCCACGTGCGGCTCCAGCCACGACATCCCTGCCGCGATCGCTTCGCTCGCCATGGTCCAGTCGTGCCGCGCCCCCGGCATCTCCCACGTCGTGACGTGCATGCCGACCGCAGCCGCCCGCGCGGCCACGACGGGCATCGCCGGGCCGTACTTGCGGTCGAGCGCCGCCGCGGTGAAGAACGCGCACGTCGAGGGGTAGTGCCCGTGGCGCGCCAAGATCGCCAGCGGTTGCGCCGCCCGGTACGCCGCCGCGTTCCCCGAGAACCCGAGCGCGATCGTCCGCGCTTCGTTCCCGAGGGAGGGGCCGAGCTCCCCCGAGACGTCGACGATGTTGCCGTAGCGCGCGGGGTCACCGGAGCCGAGTTGGATCGCGCAGGTGCCGCCCTGCGAGAACCCGCCGATCGTCCACGCGGCCGCCCCCGTCTGCACACGCAGGTGGCTCGTGATCCAGGCGGGGACGTCCTGCTCGAGGTACGTGCTGCTGTTCCCGAGCGGACCGTCGATGCACATCGGGTTGCCGGACTGCGGCCCGAGCTGGTCCGGGACGACGACGATCGGTGCGAGCCCGCGGTGCAGTGACGCGATCGCGTCCATCGTCTGCGCGATGTGCCCGGCGGTCTCGAGGTCGTCCGGCCCTGCTCCGCGGGACTGGCCCGCCATCAGCACCGCTACGGGCAGCGGCGGCGGGTCGGCGACCAGTGCCGCCGGCGGGAGCCAGAGCAGTGCGTCCCGTGCGACGAAGTGCGACGTGGTACCGGGGACGGCGACGTGGAGCAGGCGCCCCTGCTGCGGCAGGTCGGCGGGTGGCGTCCAGGTCGTCGCGAGGTCGACACTCGACGGCTCGTGAGCGCTGGGTCGCTCGCCCGGCGGGATGCCGAGGGTGCTCGTCGTCGCGTGCCGCTCGACCGGAGCCGACGCCGAGGGTGCGGCGGCCGGGGTCGTGGTGGCCGACGAGGTCGCAGCAGCCGACCCGGACGACCGCTCGACGAGCAGCGTCGACCCCGCCGACACCGCCGCCACCACGAGGACGACGACGATCCACGTCACCACCCCGGACCGTCGAACCTGCTGCACGACAACGGAGCGTAGGCGCGCCCGCTCCGCGGCAGGGTGCCGTGGGGGCACGTCGCGCTGAGGAATCCCCCAGTCGGCCTCCAGGATGGAGCGGTCGACCAGCCGGCCACGGCGTCGAGGTCCGGACCCGCTGCGCTCGGGCGGTCCGCTACCGTGCGGCGCCGCGAGCGGCCCCTCGGGCTCCTAGCCCACCGTCGGTCGCGGACCCGTCGCGCGGGTCCGACCTCGGCCGCTCAGCCGCCGAGCGCCCGACGCACCGGGCCCGTCGTGTCGCCCACCCGCAGCTCCGACCGGAAGGCCGCCGGCTGCGGCTCGGCACCCTCGAGCATCGCGAGCGCGGCGCGTGCGGCGGCCCGACCCTTCTGCTCGAACGGCTGCACCAGGGTCGTGAGCTGCCGGATCGGCGACCGGTGGAGCAGGCTGTCGTCCACGGTGATGCCGTCGAACCCGATCACGCTGACGTCCTCGGGCACCCGGAGTCCGGCGTCCAGCGCGGCCGAGATCACCCCGACGGCGAGCAGGTCGCTCTGCGCCACGACGGCGGTCGGCACCGGTCCGTCGCCGGCGAAGAGGGTCTGTCCCGCGATGCGGCCCTCCTCCACCGAGCTGCCGGCGGCCTCGACCGCGACGGCATCCGGGTACTCCTCGCGGACGCCGCGCAGCCGCTGGATCGTGGTGTGCGCGACACCCTCGGCCTCGCGCGCGGCATCGACCGGGCCGCGACGACGCTCGGCGTCGAGCGGGAGCGTGACGACCGTGACCGCGGTGTGGCCGAGGTCACGCAGGTACGCAGCGGCACGGCCCGAGGCCTCGCGGTTGTCGAGCTGCACGGGGACCGCACCCTCGATGTCGTCGGCCTCGATGGCCACGACGGGGATCTGCCGGCGTCGGAGCACGGCGACCGCGGGGTCGATCCGGACGTTGCACCCGACCAGGACCACGGCGTCCATCGGTGCGTCGACGATCGGCCCGGCGCCCTGCTCGTCGTCGAGGGGGCTGCGCACGAGGAGCAGGGAGGCGCCCGCCTCGCCGGCGACCTCGGCGATGCCGTCGAGCGTCAGGACGTTCACCGGGTCGCGGAAGGCGTCGCTCAAGCGCTCGTCCATCACCACGCCGATGACCCCGGAGCGACCTCGGCGGAGCGAACGCGCCCGCGGGTCCGGGCCCCCGTAGCCGAGCTCGGCGGCGGCGGCCAGCACGCGGGCCTTGGCGTCGTCGGACACCGGCCCGGCACCGCTGAAGGCGAGGGAGGCGGTCGAGGGTGCGACCCCGGCTGCTCGGGCGACCGCGGCGAGGGTCGGTCGGGGTCCGCGGCGCGCGGGACCGTCGGCGTGGTCGCGGGGGTTCGTCGCCCCGTACGCGCCGGGTGCTGTTGCCGGGTGGTCCATCGCCCGTTAGCGTAGTCTCACGAAGCGGTCGAATCGATTCGACCGGACAGCCGAAGCCACACCCGCACGAGACCGGAAGCTCCGCATGACGACGACGTCCACCCGATCCGCCACGACGACCCGCACCTGGATCACCGCGGTCTTCGTGGCCTTCACGCTGTCCGGCCTCGCCATCGCCACGTGGCTCGGACGCATCCCCAGCGTGCGCGACTCCCTCGGTGCCACCACGTTCGAGATGGGCCTGCTCGTGCTCGGCATGGCGGTCGGCTCGATCGGCGGCCTGACCTTCGCCGGACACATCGTCGCGAAGGTCGGCGCACGGCGTGGTGTGCAGGTGGCCTCGGTCTGCCTGGCGGTCGGCCTCGTCTTCGCGGGCTTCGCCGTCACCTACGGGTGGGGCTTCGTCGCGATCTGGATCGGCCTGATCGCGTTCGGGTTCGGCAACGGCCTGGTCGACGTGTCGATGAACGTCTCCGGCGCCGCCGCCGAGAAGGCCGGCGGCCGCACGATCATGCCCCTGTTCCACGCCGCGTTCAGTGTCGGCACCCTCGCCGGTGCGGGGCTCGGTGCACTCACCGAGGCACTCGAGGTCCCGGTCGTCCTGCACTTCGCGGTGCTCGGCGTCGTGGTGTGCCTCGTCATGCTCGCCGCGGCATCGCGCTTCGGCGACGAGCACCGGTACGAGGAGCACGAGTCCACCGCGACCAGCCCGACGCCGGTGCAGCTCACGCGCTGGCAGGTGTGGGCGCAGCCGTCGACACTCCTCATCGGCGTCATCGTGCTCGGCATGGCGCTGGCCGAGGGCTCGGCGAACGACTGGCTGCCCCTCGCCATGATCGACGGCCACGGGCTCGACAACGCCGCCGGATCCGCCGTGCTCACGGTGTTCCTCGCCGCGATGACCGCAGGACGCATCGCCGGCAGCCCGCTCATCGACCGGTTCGGCCGCGTGCCCGTGCTCCGCGTGAGCGCCGCCGTCGCCGTGGTCGGCCTCGGGCTGCTCATCTTCGTGGACGTGATCCCGATCGCGATCGTCGGTGTGGTGCTCTGGGGGCTCGGCGCGAGCCTCGGCTTCCCGATGGGCATGTCCGCGGCGGCCGACGACCCCCGCTCGGCAGCGCTCAAGGTCAGCGCGGTCGCGACGATCGGCTACGTCGCGTTCCTCGCCGGCCCGCCGCTGATCGGGTTCCTCGGCGAGCACATCGGCCTGCTCGGTGCGCTGCTCGTGGTGTTCGTGTTCATCATCGCCGCCGGTCTGGCGTCGGGCGCGGCGCGGGAGACCGGCGCAGCGGCGGAGACGCTGCGGAGGCGGCATGCGGAGAGGACCGGCCACGCTCCGGGACGCGACGCGACCGACGGAGGCGAGCCGCGCCTCCAGGCCGAGCCGACGGACGACACGATGGCGGACCCGGCCGCGTCCGGCGGGACGCGCACCGACCGTTAGGATCGCCGGGTGCGTCTCGTCATCGCCCGCTGCTCCGTCGACTACGCCGGACGCCTGTCGGCCCACCTGCCGCTCGCGACCCGCCTGCTCATGCTCAAGGCGGACGGCTCGCTGCTCGTCCACTCGGACGGCGGCTCCTACAAGCCGCTGAACTGGATGAGCCCGCCGTGCTCGATCGAGATGACCGAGCCCGACGAGGAGCAGGCGAGCGCCGGCATCACCCAGGTGTGGACGGTGACGCAGAAGAAGACGCAGGACAAGCTCATCGTCAGCCTGTACGAGGTGGTCGCGGACGAGGTCCACGACCTCGGCGTCGACCCGGGCCTGGTGAAGGACGGCGTCGAGGCGCACCTGCAGCAGCTGTTGGCCGAGCAGATCGAGCTCCTGGGCGACGGGCACACCCTCGTCCGCCGCGAGTACATGACGGCGATCGGACCGGTGGACATCCTGGCGCGGGACGACGCCGGTGCGAGCGTCGCCGTCGAGATGAAGCGCAACGCGAACATCGACGCGGTCGAGCAGCTCACCCGGTACCTCGAGCTGATGAACCGCGATCCGCACCTGCGGCCGGTGCAGGGCGTGCTCGCCGCGCAGACGGTCGCCCCGCAGGCCCGGACGCTGGCGGAGGACCGCGGCATCCGCGTCCTCGTGCTCGACTACGACGCGATGCGCGGCATCGAGGGCGGGCACACCCGCCTGTTCTGAGCGGTAGCGGCGCGCTCTGCGACACCGAACGCGTCGATCGACACGTGCCACGTCGTGGCTCCCGCTCCGACACCGGCAGCGGCACCGGACCCGGCCTGGAGGCTCGCCCGCCCCCGCCGTGCGCCGACCGGCCCGCCCCGTGGCCGGTCCCACCGCCCCGACTAGGCTGGTCAGGACATGACGCGCCCCTACACCGCCATCCTGTTCGACCTCGACGGGACCATCAGCGACTCCGCTCCGGGGATCCTCGAGAGCATGACGCACACCTTCCGCACGGTCGGCGTGCCCGTGCCGGACCACGCGACGCTGATGTCGTTCGTCGGTCCGCCGATCATGGACACCTTCAAGACCGCCATGGGGATGGACGACGCCGGCGCCGAGCGCACCCTCGCCGTCTACCGCGAGCACTACCTGTCGCACGGCGCCCTCGACTCGGCGATGTTCCCCGGCATCGACGTCGTGCTGCGCACCCTGCACGAGGCCGGACTGCCGATGTCGACCGCGACGAGCAAGCCCGAGACCCCGGCCACGGTGATCCTGGACCACTACGGCCTGACCGGGTACTTCGACTTCGTCACCGGCGCGAGCGACGACGAGGTCCGGAGCGCCAAGGCCGACGTCGTCGCCGAGGCCCTGCGCCGCCTCGAGGCCGCCGGCCACGACGTCAGCCGCCCGGTGCTCGTCGGTGACCGGCTGCACGACGTCGAGGGCGCCCGCGTCCACGGTGTGCCGGTCGTCTTTGCCGAGTGGGGCTACGGCTCCCCCGCCGAGGCCGAGGGCACCGTCGCCGGTGCCGCCACCCCGCTCGACCTGCTGCCGATCCTGCTGCCGGACGCCGCGTGAGCGAGGACCGGTGACCGCCGTCGCCCGACGCGGACTCCGCGGGGCGGCCTGGCTGCTGCCGGCGGCGATCGTCCTCATCGCACTCAACCTGCGCGGGCCGATCGTGGCGCCCGCGCCGGTGATCGGTGACCTACGCGTCGACCTCGGGCTGACCGCGACGGTCGCCGGGCTCCTGACGACGATCCCGGTGCTCTGCTTCTCGCTCGCGACGCCGTTCGCGAGCTGGGTGATCGCGAAGGCCGACCCGGAGCGTGCGGTGTCCCTGGCGCTCGTGATCGTGCTCGCGGGCACCGTCGTCCGCTCGATCCCCTCGACCGCGGGGCTGCTCGTCGGCACCGCGGTGATCGGCATCGGCATCACGATCGGCAACGTGGTGATCCCGGTGGTCATCCGGCGGGACACCTCACCCGAGCGCGTCGGCCTGGTCACCGGCGTGTACACGTCGGCGCTCAACGTCGGGTCGATGATCACCTCGCTCGGCACCGCACCGATCGCCGCAGCGTGGGGGTGGCCCGTCACGATCGCCGTGTGGGCGGTGTTCGCGGTCGTCGCCGGACTCGCGTGGACGTACGCCGTCGGGGCCCGGGCGGCATGGCTCCGGCCGGTGCGGTCGGAGCCCGTGGTGGCGACCGGGCCGGTCGAGCTCCTCACCGAGACCGGGTCGGTCCGGACGGTCTCGGCGACGGCGGAGCCCGTCCGACCCGCGCGTCGGCTCATCACCTGGGGGCTGACGCTGGCGTTCGGCGGTCAGGCGTTCTCGTACTACGCCCTCACCGCCTGGATCCCGACGCTGCTGCACGACGAGATCGGCTTCTCGGCGGAGTCCTCGGGCGCGAGCTCGTCGGTGTTCCAGATCCTGGCGGTCGTCGGTGCGCTCGGTGTACCGGTGCTCGCGACCCGCTGGCGACCGCGCGCGATCATCGCTCTGGTCGCGTTCCTCTGGCTCGCGATGCCGCTCGGGCCGCTGTTCGCGCCGCAGCTCTGGCTGCTCTGGTCGGTGCTCGGCGGGGCGGCCCAGGGTGGCGGCATCACGGTGGTCTTCATCATCGTCGTTCGGATCGTCACGAGCGACGACGACGCCCGCCGGATGTCCGCGTTCGTGCAGGGCGGCGGGTACCTGATCGGCTCCGCCGGGCCCCTGGTCGCCGGGTCCCTGCACGGCGCGACCGGTGACTGGACGGCACCGCTCCTCGTCGTGCTCGTCGCGGTGCTGACGCTCGGTGTGGCGGGGACGCTCGCGGCGCGACGCGTGGGCTGACGCGGCGGACGGAGCAGCACCCCACGGTGCCCGGACGAGCGCGGCGGGGACGTGCCGCGCCTCCCGGCCGGACCGCCGTCGGTCAGAACGCCGGACGCGCCTCGTAGACGGACATGAGCATCGCCGCCGTCAGGCGCGCGGCGCGAGCCGGCTGCGACGACCGCTGGACGGCCGACTCGACGCGTGCCCCCTCGACCAGCAGGGCGAGCCCCTGTGCGACGTGCGCGGGCATCCCGCCGCGTTCGCAGACGAGGGTGAGGTGCCGCTCGACGTCCTGGAAGTGCTCGCGTGCGAGGGCCGCGACGTCGGGGTCCTGTCGCCCGAGCTCAGCGTGTCCGTTGATGAACGCACAGCCACGCCAGCCCTCGTCCTCGAAGCACTCCTCGAGGTACCCGAAGACGCCGAGCACCTCATCACGGGGGTCGGAGGAGACCGCGGTGATGCGGTCCAGGGCGCGACGCCAGGAGCCGTGCCATCGCTGCAGCACCGCGACGACCAGTGCGTGCTTCGTCGGGTACGCCGCCGTCAGCTCCTCGAGGCTCAGGTCCGCACGGTCCGCGACCTGCTGCAGCGTGACCGGGATGACACCGTGCTCGGTGAAGAGCGCGTCGGCGGCGCCGGTCGCGGCGCGCTGCGTCGTGGTCTCCCGGGTGCTGGGGGTGAGGGTGAGGAGTGTCATGTGCTTTCCGGTGTCGAGGCTACCGGTCGGGGTCGTGACCGGCTCTGCGAGACCGCTGCCCGGGTCAGGCAGCGACGAAGAAGTCGGCGTAGGAGGGCTCGGTCCCCCGGGCGCTGGTCGTGTACAGGGCACCGAGTCGGTCGGCCACGATCCGGTCGATGTCCGCGGGGGCGCTCATGCCCCGGCGGTGCCACTCGGTCGGGTCGCCGCGGAGCTGGTCGAGGAGTGCGGCGCTCATGCGGAGAGCGACAGGACGATCGCGGCCGAGGCGGCGACGGTGACCGACAGGATGCCCGTGCTGACCGCGGCGACCTGCAGCGTGTGCTGCCGGCGGGCCTCGACGACCTCGCTGAACGGGCTGCGCTGGGAAGGACGGCGACGACGGAGCGCCACGACGTCGTGGGCGGTGCTCGGGGCGACGCGGAGGTCGCCGGCGGTGATGGTGGTCATGATGTCGTCCTCGTCTGCTCGGTACCGATCGGAGGTACCGGGCGGTGGTCCGACGGTACGAGCGGGCCGGTCGGTGTCGCCAGCGGTCACCGCACCTCCGTCGATTTCCGGACGTCCGGGGCCGCGACCTGTCGCTGGACGACCGTCGGACCAGCACCGCGAGCCCCCCGCCGCAGGACGGCACCGTCAGCACGGAACGCGCAATCAAGGTCAGGTCCTGACGTGTTCTGGACAACTCTGGTCCACGTGTAACTCCTCCTGCACACTGCTGTCGATCACATGAGCGACCAGCAGCCGTCCCGCATCCAGGAAGCGACGCAGAGCACCGACCTCGACGAGGCCCGCGACTTCCTGGCCTCGGCGTACGCGGGACAGCAGTGGAGCGCCGACCAGACTCGGCAGCCCTTCTCGTTCCGCTACACCGCGGTCGGTGACCAGGCGATGACCCTCAGGACGATCCGGTTCGACGGGCACCTCGAGGGCGTGATGACACCGTCCGAGGACTTCGTCGTGCAGTGGACCAACCGGGGGACGGCCTGGATCGGCTCCGGGACGGACCGGATCGTCATGGAGACGGGCCGGCCGCAGCTCTGGCCGCAGCAGGGCGCCGCCTTCTCGTACGACGACTACGACCAGCGGATCGTGCAGGTCAACCGGAGCGCCCTGGAGACCGTCGCCGGGGAGCGCGGGATCGCGCCGGGGAGCCTGCGGCTCGACCACACCGTCCGACCGGACGACCGTGCGCTGCAGGTGTGGCGGAGCAGCGTGCAGCTCATCTCGCACACCGTCATGGACGGACGGGCTTCGCCGCTGCTCCAGGCCGAGATGGGACGGCTCGGGGCGCTCGCACTGCTCGAGCTCTACCCGGTGGTGTCCGCGTCCCTGCCGCCCGAGCTGCTGCTGCCGAAGAACGGGCACGTGCGCCTGGCCGTCGAGTACGTGCACGAGCACGCGCACCTGCCGATCACGACGAGCGACCTGGCCCAGGTGGCGAACCTCAGCCTGCGGGCACTGCAGCACGCGTTCCAGCGTGTCTTCGCGATGAGCCCGAACGCCTACCTCCGCCGCGTCCGCCTGGACCGGGTCCGTGACGCCCTGCTGCAGGGCGAGCCGGCGACGACGAACATCGCCGAGGTCGCCCGGCACTGGGGCTTCGCCCACGCCGGACGCTTCGCCGCCGCCTACGCCGAACAGCACGGGGAGTACCCCCGCGAGACCCTCCGCCGCCCCTGAACGAACGACCACGCATGATCGAGAACGACACCGCCGCGGACCCCTCCGCGACGCTCACCCGGACACGCCTCGTGACGAGGACCCGCGAACCCGCGACCGCGAGGAGTGCGATCCAGCACACCTTCACGGTCCGAGGACTCGAGGTCACGGGCAGCAGCGACTTCCTGTTCGAGGAGACCCTGACCGGCACCTCGCTGCTCACGCTCGAGTCGACCAGCTGCACCGGCACCGTCCGGGGCGAGGTGGACGCGTCGTCCGCGATCGTCATCGCGTGGCTGAAGGCCGGCACCGCGGTCGTCGGCGGTCAGCAGCTCCCGATCGGACGGCCGGTCCTCTACACGCCCGGTCGCCAGCAGGTGCAGTGGGACCGGTTCCAGAAGGACGTCATGCGGATCGACCGCGAGATCGTCGAGCAGGTGGCGGCTGCCCGCGGCGGGTGGGAGCCCGGCCCGCTCGAGTTCCAGCCGAACCACGTGCCGGAGGGCGCGCCGCTGGCCGCGTGGTGGCTGATGGTCCGCGCCGTGGCCGCCGAGATCCTCGGTGCGACGGGTGAGGTCCCCCTCGACCGCGAGCAGGAGCTCGCCGGGATGGCCGCCGCGGGCCTGCTCACCGCGATCCCGCACTGGCCGGTCGAGCAGCCCGCGGTGCGGACCGCGCACGCCGGGCTCGCCGATGCGGAGACGTACCTGCTCGAGCACGTCGCCGAGCACGTCACGGTCGACGACGTCGCGGCGGCTGCCCGGATGAGCACCAGGGGACTGCAGAGCGCGTTCCAGCGGATCCACGGCACGACCCCGATGACCTACCTGCGGAACGTGCGGCTCCTGATGGCGCGTCAGCAGCTCGAGACCGGCGAGCCGAGGTCCGTGTCCGACGTCGCGCGATCGGTCGGCATCACCCACATGGGCCGGTTCTCCGGGGCGTACCGCGAGGAGTTCGGCGAGCTGCCCGCTGAGACGCTGCGCGCGGCTCGCCGCTAGCCGGACCGGCCGGGACCACGCCCGGGGATGCGAGGGCGTCCGCCGTCGGTTCGGGTCCGGGACGGCCGCCCCCGCGCCACGGCGCCGTCGGGTCGACGCTGGGTCAGACGAGACCAGCCCGGGAACAGGGATCCGGGCTCCCGCGGTCAGGGTCCCGCGGGGTGGCCCGATCGACCGTACGCGGGTCGGCCGCGGTGCTCACAGGAGGAGCGCGATCCGGATGGGCGTGACGGACGCGGGGCGCGCCTCCCGGCCGGTCAGCCCGCCTGCAGCACCTCGCGCAGCGACAGCGGCCGACGACCGGTGACCCGCTCGACATCCGTCGAGACGTGCGCCAGCGCACCCTCGGCGATCGCCGTGTAGGTGCTCACCCAGGCGTCCGCCTGCCACGGCTCCGGGTTCCACCGCGCCCGCGAGGCGTACGCCTCAGCCACCGTCTCCGGCTGGTACGTGACCGCGCGACCGCGCACCTCGGAGACGGTCGCGGCTGCCTGGGCCAGGGTGATCGCCTCCGGCCCGGTCAGCTCGTACGTCCGGTCGACGTGGTCCGACGGGTGCAGCAGCACCTCGGTCGCGACCCGTGCGACGTCCGCCCGCGCAACCGCGGCCATCGCGCCGACGCCCGCCGGTCCGCGGATCACGCCGTCCTCGCCCACCAGGTCCTCGACGAAGTCCAGGTAGAACGAGTCCCGGAGGAACGTGTGCACCATCGGGGTGTCCTCGATCGCGCGCTCGGTCGCCCAGTGGTCGCGGCCGAGCGTGAAGGTCGCGTCCGGCGCCGCCCCCACGAACGACGTGTAGACGACGTGGCCGACGCCCGCCTCCGCTGCCGCGGCCACGAACGCGCGGTGCTGGTCGAGGCGGTCCTGCGCCTCGGCGCCGGAGACCATGAGCAGCAGGTCCACGCCCTCGAGCGCGGCGCGGGACGCATCCGGGTCGGCGTACGTGGCGACCGCCACGTCCGTCCCGGGCAGCTCGGGGGCGCGCGCTGCGTCGCGCACGACCATGCGGAACGGCGTGCCCGCCGCGGCGAGCGCGCGGGCGACGGCACCGCCGATGTTGCCGGTGGCGCCGGTGATGGCGATGGTCATGGTCGCTCCTGTCGCTCGGTGCTGCTGGGCTGGTCGCCCGGGCGTGGGCTGGTCAGGTCCGGATCGTCCTGGAGGCCCGCCCCACCGTGGCAGCGACCCTCGCCGCGTTCACGCCGTCGACCTCCAGCGCCCAGGTGCGGGCCGCCTCGTGGTCGCGTCCGTGCCGCATGTGCCGGCCCACCAGACGGTCGACGCGGACCCGGTCGTCCACGACGCACGCCCAGGTCTCGGTGAACAGGTCGACCAGGGCGGACCAGGGCGCGTCGGCGTCGAGCAGGTAGTTGCCCTCGGAGACGACGAGCCGGGTGCTCCCGGGGACGGCGATGCTGCCCGCGATCGGTTCGTCGACGCGGCGGTCGAAGTCCGGTGCCCAGACCACCCCGTCGTCAGCTGCGGCCAGGCGGCGGACGAGTGCCACGTAGCCGGCCGCGTCGAAGGTGTCGATCGCACCCTTGCGGTCGTGCCGGCCGAGGGCGTCGAGCGCGGCGTTCGCCAGGTGGAAGCCGTCCATCGGGACCTGCACCGCGGTGCCGGCTCCGTGGGCCGCGTCGACCGCTGCGACGATGCGTCGGGCCAGGGTCGACTTGCCCGCTCCGGGCGCACCCGCGATGCCGAGCACCGTGCGACCGGGACGGCCGGCGAGCGCCAGGGCCCGCTCGACGGCGTCGTCGACGGACAGCTCGGTCGTGGTCACGGTCCCATCCTGACAGGAGCGGTGGTTCACTGGCCGCATGGTCGATGCGGCGACGGCGTTCAGCGGGTTCTCGGTGCGGGACGTCCCCGAGGCACGGGCGTTCTACGAGGGCGTGCTCGGTCTGCCGGTGAGCGAGGACCACGGCATGCTCGTGCTGCACCTCGGCTCCGGGCCCGGGGTGCTCGTCTACCCGAAGGGGCCCGCTCACGAGCCGGCGTCGTTCACGGTCCTGAACTTCCCGGTGCCGGACGTCGACACGGCCGTGGACGAGCTGTCCGCGAGGGGCGTGACGTTCCTGCAGTACGAGGGCGTGACCGACGAGCGCGGGGTGAACCGGCACGGCGGACCGCTCATCGCGTGGTTCACCGACCCGTCGGGGAACGTGCTCAGCGTGCTCGAGGACTGATCCGGACCCACGTGTCGCGCAGCGGCCCGGGAGGCAGCAGCAGGTCGACCTCGGCGACCAGGGCGGTCAGGGCCGCCAGGTGCTCGGGCAGGATCAGGTCCCAGGGCGGGGGCGCGACGCGCTCGAGCGACCGGAGCGTCGCGGTGTCGGGATCGGTGCCCCACCGCTCGGCGAGGGCGTGCACGAGGACGTCCCGCTCGAGGTGCAGATTGCGCAACCGGCCGAGCAGATGTCGGATTCGGTCGGTGTCGGCAGCGGCCGTGATCAGGTCACCGAGCAGCGCCCGCTCGTCCCAGAGCCGGGCGGACAGGTCGGTGGCCACACCGTTCACGGCCGTCGTGCCCACTCGAGGGCGATCGGCACGAGCAGCCCGTGCCGGCGGTGTGGCAGCTCGGCGATCGGGACCCACGCGGCCTCGTCGGTCGATCCGTCGGTCTCGTTGCGGAGCTCGCCGCCGGTGAGCGTCACCCGGAACACGACCTGCACGGCCTTCATCGGCCGTCCGGTGTCGTGCATCCGGCGTTCCTTCGGCACGATGTGGTGTCGGATGCCGAGGAGGGGACCGCACGACGCCTCGTACCCGGTCTCCTCGCGGACCTCGCGGACGACGGCCTGTTCGACGGTCTCGTCGAACTCGACACCGCCGCCCGGCAGCGTCCAGGTGCCGGCCTCCGGGATCCGCAGTCGGGCCAGGAGCACACGGTCGCCCTCGGTGATCACGCCGTAGGCGGCGAGCCGGGTGTCGTAGTCCGTGTACTCCATCCGCTGACCTTGCCAGGACGGGCTGGAGGGCACACCCAGACGCGCCGCCGTCGACCGTCGGGTGCGGGGTCGGCGCGGGTCGGTGCGGTCCTCCGCACGGCCGACGGACCATCCGGGGCTGGCCGGTCGGACAGGCTCCGGCCGTCGGGAGACCACCGCGCGTGCAGGATCGCTCAGGATCAGCCGGGAGAGCACCGGGGAAGCCCCTCCCGGTGCCGATCCGGACACCTCGGCTCGCTACGGTCGCTGGACAACGCCGCTCCTGACCCGTCACCCGTCGGATACCCGAGAGCGTCCCGACCGCCGGACCCGCCCGTGACCACCCTGCCGCTCCTGTCCGCCCACGTGCTGCTGCCGCTCTACGCCCTGACCCTGCTCGCCGCCGCCCTCGTGCTCACCGCCGTCCGACGGTCCTGGCGCTGGGCAGCCCTCGCGATCGCCGCGGGTGCGCTGGTCGGGACGTTCCTGTCCTGGTGGCTCGGCGACGTCCTCGACGTGCTCGGAGTGCCGCCGACCTGGGTCGACCGGGTCTGGACCGGCGTGGTCTGCGCCCTGCTCGGAGTCGCGGTCGTCGGACTCGTGCGCGCTGGACGGGGGCGCCGGGGCCGACGGCTGACCCGGGTGGTCGCCGCGCTGCTGGTGCCCCTCGCCCTGGTGTCCGGCGGACTCGCGGTGAACCGGGACGCCGGGCTCTTCCCCACGATCGCCGACGCCCTGGGGCAGTCCCACGTCCCACCCCTCCGCCTGCCGGACGACCCGGACGCGGGATCGGGCCCCGTCGACGCCGCGGACTGGCGACCGCCGCACGACATGCCGTCCCACGGCCGGTACGGGTCCGTGCGGATCTCCGGCGACGTCTCGCACTTCCACGCCCGACCCGCGATCGTCTGGCTGCCCCCGGCCGCACTCGTCGAGCACGCCCCTGCGCTCCCCGTGGTCGTGATGCTCTCCGGGCAGGGCCCGGGTGCGGCGCCGGCGAACATCATCGAGGCCGGTCGGATGGCGGCCCGGCTCGACGCGATCGCCCGCCGGGACCACGGGCTCGCGCCGATCGTCGTGATGCCGGACCAGCTCGCCCGGGCCTCGAACAACCCGATGTGCGTCGACGGCCCGCTCGGGAACAGCGCCACCTACCTGACGAGCGACGTGCCGACGTGGGTGCGGACGCACCTGCACGCCGCCACCCGCGCGGAGGACTGGGCGATCGCCGGGTTCTCGCAGGGAGGCACCTGCGCCCTGCAGCTCGGGGCCGGCCGGCCGGACCGCTTCGGGTCGTGGATCGACGTCTCCGGACAGATCGGGCCGATCCTGCAGGACCGCAATGACACCATCTCCAGGGGTTTCAACGGTGACCGGGCGGCGTACGAAGCGGCCCAGCCGCTCCGGGTGCTCGCCGAGGGGGCGCCCTACCGCGACTCCGCCGCCTTCGTCGCGGCAGGCGCCGACGACAGCCGGTACGGTCCGGTCGTCCCGGTGGTCGTGGCCGCCGCCCGCGCTGCGGGCGTCCGGGTGACCGAGCGGATCGTCGAGGACGGCGGACACGACTGGCACACCGCGGGCGTCGCCCTGGCCGAGGGCGTCGAGTGGTTCATGCAGCGCACCCACCTGACCCGGTGACGAGGACCTGATCGTGCCGTTCACCGTCAGCCACGCGGTCGTCGCCCTGGCCGCGCGCCGGACACCCCTGCCGGTGGCCGCCGTCGCGGTCGGGGCGATGGCGCCCGACGCCGTGCTGTTCGCACCGTTCCTGCCGCCCTACCAGGACGCGCACTCGTGGTGGGGCATCCCGACCATCGACCTCGCCGTCTCCCTCGTCGTGCTCGCCACGTGGTGGTTCCTGGTGCGTCCGGCCTGGTCGCCGGTCGTCCCCCGACTGCGACGACGGCTCCCGCTCGACTGGGGTCGCCGACCCTCGTTCACCGCGCGGGACGCGCTGCCCGTCGTCGTCGGGTGCGTGCTCGGCAGCGTGACGCACGTCGTGTGGGACGGCTTCACGCACGAGCACGGCTTCGTGGTCCTGGCCTGGCCGGCGCTCCGCGAGACCACCGTCGGCGGGTACCCGCTGCCCTTCCTGCTGCAGGACGTGTCGAGCGTGCTCGGACTGCTGGCCCTGCTCGTCGTCGGAGCCGTCTGGTGGCGCCGGACCGACGCCCGGGAGGTCGAGCCGCTGCGCCCCGTCGAGCGCGTCGTGCCGGTCGTCGCCGTCGGCGTGGTCGTCGTGCTGGCGCTGGCCGTGGGTGTGCGGGCACTGCTCGGGGGCGCCGGGGTCGGGGGTACCGTCACCGCGCTGGCGTTCCGCGTGCCGGCGCTCGTCGCGGCGGCGCTGGTCGTCGGTGCCGTCGTGCTGCTGGTCGCTCGCGTCAGGCGGTGACGGCGGCCGCTGCCCACCCGGCCCGCATCCGGGCGACCGCCCGGTCCCACCCGGGGAGCAGATCGGCGTCGTCGCGGAGCATCGCCTGCAGCTGGAGCCCCTCGAAGAGCGCGACGAGCTGCTCGGCGGCGTGCCGCGGGGCAGCGCCGCGGGGCTCCCGACCGGCGACGACGTCCCGCGCGAGTGCGAGCGTCACGTCCTCGAACAGCGTCGTGTACTGCTGCCGGAACCACCCCGACGCCGGGTGACCCGGGGTCGAGGTGGCACTGAGCAGCGCGATGCGGACCCGGACGGTCGCGGGGTGCTGCTGACCGCGGTCGAGCCGTGCCCGGAGGTACGCGACGGCCCCCTCTTGCTCGGCCACCCCGCGGAGCGCGTCGCGGCCGACCTTCGCCCACCGGTCGACGACGGCCACGACGAGCAGCTCCCACGAGGGGAACACGCGGTGCACGTCGGCCACCGGGACGTCGGCAGCCCGGGCGACGTCGTCCGGTCCGACCGCGTGGAAGTCACCGTCACGGAAGGCATCGGCGGCACCGGCGACGATGCGGGCGCGGAGGTCGGCGTCGGGCATGTGGTCGATCCTGCCGACCGTGCGGATCGCGCGCGACCTCCCGTCCGGGGGCGAGCGACGTCGGGAAGCGGGCCGTGCGCTCGACGTCACGGATCGTCACCGTCGGACACAGTCCGACACAACCCTTCCGCAGCCGTCTCACCGCTGCCACGGTCATCGGCATGGCGTACATCTGCTTGGTGCTCTCCGGAGCGGCACTGCTCATCAACGGGCTCACCCTGCTCGGTCGGGTCCCCGGCCGCGACAGCGGTGTGTTCAACGTCCTGATCGGCGGTGTGCAGCTCGTGCTGTGCACGGCCGTCGCGGTCACGGCCGACGGGTCCCTGTCCGTCCTGCTGTCGATCGCAGGGACGTTCCTGTTCGGCCTCACCTACCTGTACGTGGGGCTCGACGCACTCGCCGGACTCGGCTCGACCGGTCTCGGTTGGTTCTGCGGTCTGGTCGCCGCGATCGCCGTCGTGTTCGCGGTCACGAACGTCACCGCGGACCCGGTCCTCGCCGTGCTCTGGGCGACCTGGGCCGGGCTCTGGACGCTCTTCTTCCTCCTGCTCGCCCTGGGGCGCGACATCGGCCGGTACACCGCCTGGGCGCTCGTCCTCGCCAGCCAGACCACCACCACCGTGCCGGCCCTCCTCGGTCTCGCGGGACGGTGGCCGGCCGGGCCCGCCTGGACCGCGGGCGCCGCCCTCGTCGCGGTCGTCGTCTTCGTCGGCGCGGCCGTGCTCTCCCGACGGGGCGGGCGACGGGCACTGCCGGCCACCGCCCAGCCCCCGGTCGTCGCCCCGACGGCCGCCGCCTGACCAGCAACAGCACCAGCAGCGGCACCAGCACCAGCGCACGCACACACGCACACGCACACGCACCAGCACACGCACACGCACACGCACACGCACACGCACACGCACACGGAACACCTGACCGCGACCCGGAAGGCACCACACCATGACCGACACGACCACCGCACAGCCCGGCACACGACTGCCCGACGCTCCCGCCGACTACGAGACCCTGGCCGGACGCTTCCGGCCGATCTTCGACCGCATCGCCGCCGGCGCCTCCGAGCGGGAGCAGGACCACCGGCTGCCGTTCGACGAGATCCGCGAGCTCGCCGCCGCGGGGTTCGGAGCCGTCCGCGTCCCCGTCGCGTTCGGAGGTGCCGGCGCGACGCTCCCGCAGCTCTTCCGGCTGCTCACCGAGCTCGCCGCCGCGGACAGCAACATCCCGCAGGCCCTGCGCGGGCACTTCGCGCTGGTCGAGGACCGACTCGTCGCACGCTCCGGCGAACGCGACGCCTGGCTCGAGCGCTTCAGTCGCGGCGAGATCGCCGGCAACTCGTGGACCGAGGTCGGGGCGGTGCAGATCGGCGACGTCATCACGAAGGTGACACCGCAGGACGACGGCACCTTCCGCATCTCCGGGCAGAAGTACTACTCGACCGGCAGCATCTTCGCGGACTGGATCGACACCTACGCCGAGCGCACCGACACCGGCGAGCGGGTCATCGCGATCGTCGACGCACACCAGCCGGGCGTCGCCCACTCCGACGACTGGGACGGCTTCGGCCAGCGCACCACGGGTTCCGGGACGAGCACGTTCACCGATGCGGTCGTGCAGGCCGACGCGGTCGTGCTCTTCGACGATCGCTTCAAGTACCAGACCGCGTTCTACCAGGCGGTGCTCCTCACCGTCCTCGCCGGGTCCGTCCTGGCGGCCGAGCGGGAGATCGCGCTGCAGGTCCGGAACCGCAACCGGGTCTTCTCGCACGGCAACGCCGACACCTTCGCCCAGGACCCGCAGATCCTGCAGGTCGTCGGCGAGGTGTCCGCGGCGGGCTTCGCGGCGACGGCGATCGTCGACCGGGCGGCCGAGGCGCTGCAGGCGGCGTACGAGGGTGCGGCCCTCGACGAGGCCGAGGACGAGCGGCGCAACGACCGCGCCGAGCTCGCGACCGCGCAGGCGCAGGTCGCGCTCACGTCCCTCGCGACCACGGCGACGTCACACCTGTTCGACGCCCTCGCGGCCTCGGGCGTGAGCACGACGAAGAACCTCGACCGGCACTGGCGGAACGCCCGCACGGCCGGCAGCCACAACCCGTGGGTGTTCAAGGCGCGGATCATCGGCGACCACGCCGTCAACGGGGTCGAGCCGCCGCGGGTCTGGGCGATCGGGGCGACGCGCCGAGGCTGAGCGCGGGCCACGGCGCCGTGACACAGCGCAGGAGCCGGGACGACGGTCCCGGCTCCTGCGCACCACCGGGAGCCCTCACCCCCGGTCGAACACGAGTGTCTCGTCGTCCGCCGCGCGCACGCGACCGGTCCGTGCGAAGTCCGCCCAGATCGCACGCAGTGCCCGTCCGCGCCGCTCGACGACGGGCCAGTCCCGCTCGGGGACGAACCGGCTGCCGACCCACGCCGACCGTCCGCCGAGCAGCAGCGGCAGGTCGCTCATGTGCACCGCCCCGACCGGTGCCACCGACGGGTGCCGCAGCAGTCGGTACACGGTCGCCCGTCCACCCGCGTCCCGGTGCCGTTCCGCGAAGCGCCGTGCATCGCGTCCGTAGATCACCTCGGACAGCGGCCGGACGAGCAACCACCGCAGCAGCGACCGCAGCGGCCGCCAGCGCGCCACCGTCCGGAGCCCGGGAACGAGCGGCACGTACATGCCCGCCTCGTCGGACCCGGACCCGATGAGCACGTCGACGTCGGGTGCGACCGAGCGCCAGGCCCGGTCGGTGTCGCGTTCGGCAGGCAGCGGCGCGAAGCCGTACTGCGTCCCGAACGGCATCCCGCCGGCCAGACCGTACCGACCCCCGGCCCTGGTCGCACGCGCCTGCCGCTCGAGGACCTCGTCGAGCGGGGTGTCCGCCGCGACGGCCCCGACGGCCCGCACCATCGCCCGGTTCATCCGCGCCCGACCCCGCGAGAGCCCGAGCGGCGCGCTCTGCACGATCGCGCGGCGGAACAGGCCGCGCGCACCCTCGCTGATCATGAGGTGCGCGATCGCGTCGGCCCCGGCGGACTGCCCGAAGGCCGTCACCGAGTCGGGGTCGCCGCCGAACGCCGCGATGTTCCGCTGCACCCACCGGAACGCCTCGACCAGGTCGAGCAGGCCGAGGTTCGCCGGCACCGTCTCGCCGTCGCCGAGGAACCCGAGCACCCCGAGCCGGTACGTCACGGTGACGACGACCACGCGCTGCTCGGTCACCAGGTCGTGCGCGTCGTGGATCGGCAGGTCACCGCCGCCGAGCACGTAGGACCCGCCGTGCACCCAGACCATCACCGGCAGGCGCTCGTCGTGCCGGACGTCGGAGGGCGCCGTGATGCTGAGGCGTTGGCAGTGCTCGTCGACCCGCAGGTGGTCCATCGACGGCAGGAGCTGGTCGACGAAGGTCGCGCTCGGCTGCGGTGGGACGGGTGCCGGGGTGTCCGCGCGGAACGGCGCGGTGGACGGCGGCTGCGGCACCGGCGGTGCGAAGCGGTCGGCCTGCGCGTAGGGGATCCCGAGTGCGCGGGTCACATCGCCGTCGACGACCGCCTCGATCGTGCCGGCCGAGGTGTCGAAGGAACGGGTGTCGGTGGATCGCACCGTCCCACGCTAGCGACGTGACCTGCGGAGGGACGGCGGCCGACAGACGAACGGACTGGAGGCGCGGTGCCAGCTGGCAACGCGCCTCCAGTCCGTCCATGGTGGCGACCCGTGACGAGCGTCAGCGGACCCGCTTGATCGGGATGACCACCAGCGCACCCAGCAGAGCGACGATCCCGGCGGCCCAGCACATGAGGGCGTAGTTGTCGGGGTGGTCGCTGCCGATCTTCAGGAAGAAGAGCGAGATGGCGGGCGCGAGCGACTGCGGCAGCGCGTTCGCGATGTTGATCACGCCGAGGTCCTTGCCGGGCCGGTCCGCGTTCGGCAGCACGTCCACGACGAGCGCGGTGTCGATGGCCGAGTAGATGCCGTAGGCGAAGCCCATGACGACCTCCGCGACGTAGAAGCCGGTCACCGTGTCGGCGTGGGCGAGGATCACCAGGCCGACCGCGAACAGCGCCGTCGAACCACCGACGAAGACCTTGCGGCGACCGATCCTGTCGGACGCCCAGCCCGAGAGCGCCGCGCTGACCAGCAGTGCGAGCGTGTAGAGGAGCACACCGAAGGCGACCGCCGAGGTGGCCTCCTCGAGGCTCTCGATCCCCAGGTGCTCCTGCATGTAGAGCAGGCGGTAGGTCGTGAACATGAACGTCGCCAGGATGATCAGGAAGCGCGACCACCACGCGAACGCGAAGTCGGGGTTCTTGATCGGGTTCGTCCAGAACGACGAGATGAGGTTGATCCAGGTGAACCGCTTGAGCTTGTACGTCGGCAGCTCGTCACGGGCGACCAGGGCGTAGACGACGACCAGGACGATCGCCAGGATGCCCGGGGCGATGAACAGCACGGGCAGGTTCGCGACGAAGAACACCGACAGGTAGGTGCCGGCGAGCACGGCGATGTTCTGCGCGAGGGCGATGATGCTCGACGCCCGGCCGCGCTGGAGCTGCGGGACGTTGTCGGCGAAGCTCGCGAGCAGGGTGGCGAGCGTGGCGTTCGCAGCGAGCTGCGCGAGCAGCCAGCCGAGCGTCAGGTTGAGGACGTCGGGCGCGTAGGCGATCCAGGCGAGCGCGATCGCGAAGACGACGACACCGCCGAGCAGCCACGGACGGCGACGGCCCCAGCGGGTGCGGGTCCGGTCGGACAGCGCGCCGGCGAGCGGGTTCATGATGAGTGCGCCGAACGCGCCGATCGGGAGCACGGACCCGATGACGTTCGCGGCGTCGTCACCGACGAGCGCCTGCGCCTTGATCTGCATGCTGACGTAGACCGGGGCCATGAGCGCCACGAACAGACCGAACTGTCCGAGGAACAGGGCGACCTGGTAGCCGATCCCCACCTTGACGGTGCTGACGGGCTGGGTGATGCCCTCTTCCGGGTTCAGCAGTGCGGGGCTGCCGGGTTCGGGTGTGCTCATGACGCCTCCTTGAGTCGAACGGAAACCTTGTGTTGCAAGGTTTTCCGTCGGCGAGCATACATCGCCCGCGCCGGGAGCGACACGTGTCGTCCAGATCACCAGCCGTGCGTGTCGTTGCGCCACGTGACCCTCGCAGCGACAAAAACTACACAGCGGGTGGTTTTTGGGGTAGCGTCGGTCTCGATCTCGCCGGGGAGCATCGATCCTCGACGGGCCCCGACAACCTGACAGGACCGAAGGAGCCCTCTGCCATGCCCACCACCTCTGTGCAGCTGTACTCGCTGCGCGACGCCATCGCCGAAGACCTCGACAAGGCCATCGCCCGGGTGCGCGAGATCGGCTACGAGAACGTCGAGCCGTACGCGTTCGTCGAGCGCGCCGCCGACCTCGAGAAGGCCTTCGCCGCCACGGGTCTGCAGGCTCCGTCCGGTCACGTCGCCGTGATCGACGCCGAGGACACCGCCCCGATCTGGGACGCCGCGGAGCGCCTCGGCATCACGACCGTCATCGACCCGTTCATCCCGACCGACCGCTGGCAGACCGCCGACGACGTCGCGAAGATCGCCGAGCGCGTCAACGAGCTCACCGCCGAGGCCAGCGCCCGCGGCCTGCAGTTCGGCTACCACAACCACCAGTGGGAGTTCACGAACAAGGTCGACGGTCGCACCGTCTACGACCTGTTCGTCGAGCAGCTCTCGCCGGAGACCGTGCTCGAGGTCGACACCTTCTGGGCCACCGTCGGCGGTGCCGACGCGCCGGCCGTCCTGAAGGCGCTCGGCGACCGCGTCGTCGCGATCCACGTCAAGGACGGCAAGGTCGACGGCGACATCCTCACCGCGCTGCCCTCCTCCGAGAGCGCCCTCGTCGTGCCCGAGGCCCTCCAGCGTGCCTTCGAGAACCAGACCCCGGCCGGTCAGGGCGACGTCGACGTGCGGGGCATCCTCGCCGCCGCGCCGCAGGCCATCCGCGTCGTCGAGTTCGACGCGTACTCAGGTGACGTCTTCCAGGGCATCACCGAGTCCCTCGCCTGGCTGAAGGACAACGACAAGTGAGCCGCGTCGGAGTCGGCGTCATCGGTGCCGGCAACATCTCGGACCAGTACCTGACCAACCTGACGCAGTTCGCCGACGTCGAGGTCCTGATGGTCGCCGACCTCATCCTCGAGCGCGCTGCCGCGCAGGCCGAGAAGTACGGCGTCCCCTCGTCGGGCACCGTCGAGGAGCTCCTGGCCCGCGACGACATCTCGATCGTCGTGAACATCACGATCCCGGCCGAGCACGCGAAGGTCGGCCAGCAGATCATCGCCGCCGGCAAGCACACCTGGAGCGAGAAGCCGGTCGCCACCACCGCCGAGGACGCCCAGGCGCTCCTCACTGCGGCCGAGGCCGCCGGCGTGCGGTACGCGACCGCCCCCGACACCGTGCTCGGCGCCGGGATCCAGACCGCGATCCGCGCCATCGCCCGCGGTGACATCGGCACGCCGCTCACCGCGACGACGATGTTCCACGTGCCCGGCCCGGACCAGTGGCACCCGGATCCCGAGTTCCTCTACGCCGAGGGCGCCGGTCCGCTGTTCGACATCGGCCCGTACTACGTCACGACCCTGCTCCACGCGTTCGGCTCGGCCTCGCGCGTGCAAGCCGTGTCGTCGAAGTCGCGCGAGACCCGCGTGATCGGCTCGGGCCCCCGTGCCGGCACGGAGTTCGCGGTCGAGGTGCCGACACACCACGCCGCGCTCATCTCCTTCGCCGACGGGCAGTCAGCGCAGACGACGCTGTCGTTCCAGCACGCCCTGCCCCGCAACGGCTTCGTCGAGATCAACGGTTCCGAGGGCACGATCGTGCTGCCGGACCCGAACGTCTTCGACGGGGACAGCACGCTGTGGACGCTCGGCAAGGACGAGCCGACGACCCTCCAGCACAAGGGCTCCACGTGGGGTCGCGGCACGGGCGTCGTCGAGATGGCGCGCGCGATCGCCGAGGGCCGCCCGGAGCGTGCCTCCGGCGCCGTCGCGTCGCACGCGCTCGACGTCATGCTCGGCATCCGGGACGCGGCGGAGTCCGGCCAGGCGGTCGACATCGCCTCGCGCATCACGAAGCCGGAGCCGCTGCCGGAGGACTTCGACCCGGCCGCCGCGGTGCTGTCCGCGAGCGTCGACGCGTAGGTCGCCACCACACGACGGACGGGAGGCGAGGTGCCGGCTGACACCGCGCCTCCCGTCCGTCGCGTTCAGCGCCTGGTGTTCCGTCGGCGACGACGACGGATCATCGTGCCGACGTAGGCGCCGCTCGCCCCGACGGCGATCGAGTTGACCACCGCAGCCGTCCACTGACCCGGTGTGTCCACCGTGCTCGCGAAGTATGCAGAGCCTGCGACGAGCAGGCCGACCGCGACCGCGACCGCGAACCAGACGTTCGTCAGGAGCCTCAGCACCGCTCTGCACTCAGGCACATCGGGGTGCGTGGTGCGAGACGGGGTAGACGCGCAGCGACTTCGTACCGCAGCGGATGCCACCACCACCGCCGATGGCATTGCTCGCGAGGAGCGCTGCCACCTGAGCAACGGCACACACCGCGGGGCCGAGCGCACACATGCCGGAGGCGATCGCGGTCAGCGCCCCGCTGATGATGAGGTTCTGATCGAACGCGTTGAACGCGACGTACATGCCGTATCGGTCGGACCCCGTACCCAGGCGGGCGTCCGGACCGCCGGTGTTCAGTTCGAGCGTCGTTCCGTCTTCCCCCTCGATCACGACGGTCGTCGTACCGTCAGCCGCGGTGTGCTCCGCTGTGATCGCTCCTGCGGACCGGGCTTCGTCGATGGCTCGATGAACGGTTTCCATCGTGACGGAATCCGGCACGGTGTCGTCGATGCTCTGGGTCGCGTCCGCCGACGATCGCGCAGCTGCGTTCGCAGCGGGAGCGTTCACGAGGCCGGCCGCGATGAGCGCGCCAGCCAACGCGATACCGGCCGACCGAGGACGGAAGTTCTGCAAGATCGTCTCTTTCTCGAGGTGCGCACCAGGATCTGGTCACCCTGGTGATGCGACTGTAGCGCCGGGAATCCCGGATGTGGAACAGTGGTATATCTGCCATCTGCGAGATGATCACGTTACCCACCGGTCGAGCGGCCAGCGAGCTTCGTCCCGAGGGCCGATGCCGACGGGCGCCGTGCCGTGTCAGGGTCGGACCAGGAGGGGATCCGACCGCTGTCGAAGGAGGCACCCACGGACACCGCACACGACCGAGCGCCACGACGACGAATCCTGCCGACGGTCCTGGTGACCGCTGCCGTGCTGGTCGTCGGGACCGGTGCCGCTGTCGGCGTGCACCTCGAGCACGCTGCCGAGGTCGCGCGGCGGCTCCCGCCGGCGAACGCCACGTCGGAGCAGGTCCTGCGCGTCTACCTCCACGCCGCCGAAGCACACGACTGCGCGGTGACCGAAGCCCTCACGGCCGCGGACGCGTCGGGTACACCCGGTCAGTCGTGGTGCGGCCAGCGGCAGCCGACGTCGTGGTTCGACGAGCACCCGGACCTGCTGGCCCACCGGAACATCGGCGCCGTCGAGCGGATCCCGGCCGACGAGCGCGGCGGGGTCGCCGAGGAGTGCATCCCGGTCGACGTCACCGAGACGAACATGACGGGTGCCGAGCCCGGGACCCTGCGGGGGTGGCAGTTCTGCTTCCACCACACCGAGGACGGGTGGCGTCTGTCCGACGAGGGCTACGGCTGATCGGTCCGTGCCTCCTGGTCGGTCACCGCCGTCGGCCACCACCGCCGCCGGTGGCCACCTCCGTCAGCCGTGCCATGAGCCCGCGGGGGACGAAGCGGTGCGCGTTGGCCGTGACCACGTTGCCGAACCCGGAGACCACGGTCGGCCCGCCGGACCGGGCGAACGCGCGGAGCCCGACGGCGGCGACCTGCTGCGGGGTCTGCCGACCGCGCTCCAGGAAGCCCGCTGCACCCGGGTGCCGAGCGGCCTCGTCGAAGAACCCGGTCTCGGTCGCCCCGGGACAGAGCGCGAGGAACCGCACGCCGCTCCCCCGGTTCTCCTGCCAGATCGCCTCGGTGAACGAGAGCAGGAACGCCTTCGTCGCGCCGTAGACGGCCATCCCCGGCGTCGGTTGGAACGCGGCGACCGACGACACCGTCATCACACCGCCGAGGCGGCGCTCGAGCATGCCCGGCAGGAACGCGTGCACCAACCGCACGACGGCGGTGCAGTTGAGGTCGATCTGGGTCCGGATCCGCTCCGGGTCGGCCTCCACGAAGGGACCGTGGTCGCCGACGCCGGCGTTTGCGACGAGGACGTCGACCCGGGTGCCGGACAGCGCGGTGACGACCCGGTCGACGCCGTCCGCCGTGGCGAGGTCGGCCGAGACTGTCTCCGCAGCGACGCCGTGGTCGCGGCGGATACGGGCGGCCAGGGCGTCGAGGCGGTCGGCCGAGCGGGCGACGAGGACGACGTCGGCCCCGGCGGCGGCCAGCCCGAGCGCGAGCTCCTCGCCGATCCCTCCACTGGCGCCGGTGACGAGGGCGCGGAGGCCTCGGAAGGGACTGCGGGGACGGCTCATGGACCCTGCGTACACCCGGCAGTGGCGTGATCGACCGTGATCGCGGTACAGTGCCGTCCAGAGGGAAAAGACCCGCGCCGCTCGTCGGCCGGGAGCGTGCACGCGTCTCACGGGAGTCGCCACTTCTTCATCGAAGGAGTGCACCCGTGTCTGCACACACCCCACCCGCCCGTCTCCGTGATGCGTGGATCGCCCTGTCCGGGCTGTCCGCCGTGTTCCTGTTCGAGATGCTCGACAACTCGGTCCTCACCGTCGCCCTGCCGACGATCGGCCGTGACCTCGCGGCCTCCACCGCCTCGCTGCAGTGGGTCTCGAGCGCGTACTCGGTCGCGTTCGGCGGCCTGATGCTCCTGTTCGGAGCGGTCGCCGACCGGTTCGGCCGCCGTCGCACCATGCTCGTCGGGCTGACGCTGCTGGCGGCGGCGAGTGCTGCGACCGTCCTCGTGACCAGCGTGGAGCAGCTCGTCGTCGTCCGGGCCCTGATGGGACTCGCCGCCGCGATGACCACCCCGGGCTCGATGGCGCTGACCTTCCGGCTCTTCTCCGGCGACGAGCTGCGCGTCCGGGCCCTGACCGTGGTGTCGACCGCGGGACTCGTCGGGCTCGCGGTCGGGCCGACGATCGGCGGGTTCGTCCTCGCCGTGGCGCCGTGGCAGGTGCTGCTGGTCGCAAACGTGCCGATCGCCCTCGTCGCACTCGTCGGCATCCGGTCCGGCGTGGGTGCTGACCGGTCGGAGGACCTGCACCGGCACCCGCTCGACCTCGTCGGCGCGGCGCTCGGGACGGCCGCGGTGGTCGGTGTCCTGGTGACCCCGACACTCGCCGTGTCCACGGGGGGCTGGCCGGCCTGGGCCGCTGCGGTCGTCACCGTCGCAGCCGTCGCGGGCTTCGTCGTGCATGAGCGCTCCGCCCGGCACCCCCTGCTCGACCTCGCCCTGGTCGCACGGCCCCTCGTCGCGAGCGGCCTGGCGTACAAGGCCGCGGCGGGTCTCGCCACGGCCGGGCTGTCGTACGCGGTGACCCTGCAGCTGCAGGCCGCGTGGGGCTGGCCGCCGGCCCTCGCCGCGATCGGGACCCTGCCCCAGGTCGTGGTGCTGCTGGTGAGCGGCCGGTTCGTCGGGCCGTTCGTCCGTCGGGTCGGGCTCGAGCGCGCCGCCTGGACGAGCGCGACGGCCGTCGTCCTCGGGCTCGCCGTGTTCACGCTGGGCGGTCGCACCGGCTACCCCGCGGTCGCGGTCGCGCTCGTGCTCGTCGCCGCCGGGATGCGCGTCGTCGGAGCGGTCGCCGGCGCGAGCGTCCTGTCCGGGCTGCCCGCCGACCGCACGTCGATCGGCGCGGCGCTCGTGGACACCGCGAGCGAGCTCGCCACCGCGGTCGGGATCGCAGTGACCGGGACGGTGCTCGCGGCGTTCGTCCCGGGCGGCGTCACCACCGCGCAGACCACTGCGGCCCACGCTGCTGCCGTCGTCGGTGCGCTGCAGGTCGCCGGGGCCGCGATCACCGCGGTCGCCGCGCTGCTCGTCGCCGTCGGGGTGCTGCGCGCACGTCGCGGAGCCAGCACGCCGGAGCCGACCGCGACCCAGCCGACCCCGACACCGACCGCGGCCACGGCCACGGCCACGGCCACGGCCACGGCCACGACCCAGCCGATCCCGACACCGGCGCTCCCGACGTCGTCCGCTGCTCCTTCCTCGTCCGTCGACCACCACCAGGAGTCCTCCCGTGCTTGAGACCACCACGCCCCGCCCGCCCTTCGACCCCGAGCTCGCCGTCTTCCTCACCGCGCTCGAGGCCCGTGGACCGTTCACCATCGACGCCGCGGCCCTGCCCCGGATGCGCGCGCTCGACGTCAGCGAGCAGGAGCTCGACGACCGGCTGCGCTCCCGCGGCCTGGAGCGACGGAGCATCACCGTCCCCGGCCACGGCGGCGACCCGATCGACCTCGCGGTGATCCGACGCACCGGTCGGACCGGTCCGACCACGTGCGTCTACACGATCCACGGCGGTGGCATGGTGATGGGGCACCACCTCGGCAACCTCGACTCGTACGACGACTGGCTGCTCGACCACGACGTCGTGCTGGTCAGCGTGGACTACCGCCTCGCTCCGGAGCACCCCGACCCGATCCCGGTCGAGGACTGCTACGCCGGCCTCGTCTGGGTCGCGGAGCACGCCGACGAGCTCGGCATCGACCCGGCACGGATCGTCGTCGCGGGACAGAGCGCGGGCGGTGGCCTGGCCGCGGGGACGGTCCTGCTGGCCCGCGATCGCCGCGGCCCCGAGGTCCTCGCGCAGGTCCTGGTCTCCCCGATGCTCGACGACCGCGACGCGGCAGATCGACGGCGTCGGGGTCGCCGACCGGCAGGCGATGCACTTCAGCTGGGGCGCCTACCTCGGCGAGCGCCGTGGCACCGACGACGTCTCCCCGTACGCGGCACCCGCACGTGCCGAGGACCTCTCCGGGCTCCCCCGCACCTACGTCGACTGCGGCAGCGCCGAGGTGTTCCGCGACGAGACGGTGGCCTTCGCGAGCGCCCTGTGGGCGGCCGGGGTCGACGCCGAACTGCACGTCTGGCCCGGAGCGTTCCACGGCTTCACGAGCATGGTGCCGGGAGCGGCGGTCTCCCGGTCGGCGGTCGCGGCCCTCGCCGACTGGACGACCCGGCTGCTCGGCGAGCCCGACCCGGTCCGGACACCAGCCGCCTGACGGCGCGCAGCGGGCACTGGGGGCGGGCAGCGACGAGGATGGGGCGCACCGCCACGACGGCGGCGGCACCGGCACGTCCCCGCCCTCCCCCGGAAGGACCGCTCCGCATGCTCATCCCCCGCCCCCGCTCCCGCGCCGACGGCACCGGCTCGTTCACCCTCGACGAGCGGACCCGCGTGACCGCCGACCCCGCGGCCGAGCCGGTCGCGCAGTACCTCCAGCAGGTGCTCCGCGCTTCGACCCGACTCCCCCTGTTCGGCGCCGCCGGCGCGACCGACGTCCCGGTGATCGCCCTGCGGATCGCCGCCGACCCGGACGACCTGCCGGCGGGCCCGGGCGGTGACCGGTCCGAGGCCTTCCGCCTCGAGGTCACCACCGACGGCGTCGTCGTCACGGGTGGTGGCCCGGCCGGCGTGTTCTACGGCGTCCAGGCACTCCTCCAGCTCCTGCCCGCCGACGTGTACCGACGCGGCCAGGTGCGGAACGACGCATGGACGCTCCCGGTGACGGTCGTCGAGGACGCCCCGGCCTTCGCCTGGCGCGGCGTCATGCTCGACGTCGCGCGGCACTTCCGCACCAAGGCCGAGGTCCTCCGTCTCGTCGACCAGCTCGCGGTCCACCGGATCAACCGCCTGCACTTCCACCTGACCGAGGACCAGGGCTGGCGCATCGAGATCACGGAGTACCCGCGGCTCACCGAGGTCGGGTCGTGGCGCACCGAGTCGCAGGTCGGCGCACACGTCCCGGACGACGACGGCACGCTCCGGGTGGCCGCGAAGGACGGTCGCCCGCACGGCGGCTCCTACACGCAGGACGACGTCCGCGAGATCGTCGCCTACGCTGCCGACCGGTTCGTCACCGTCGTGCCGGAGATCGAGACGCCCGGGCACGTCCGCGCCGCCCTGGCCGCGTACCCGGAGCTCGGCGTGCACCCGGACCGGCAGCTCGACGTCTGGACCGAGTGGGGCATCGCACACGACGTCCTGAACGCCGAGGAGCGCACGGTGCAGTTCTTCCGCGACGTCCTCGACGAGGTGATCGCGCTCTTCCCCTCGGAGTACGTCGGGATCGGTGGCGACGAGTGCCCGAAGGACCAGTGGGAGGACGATCCCCGCACCCAGGAACGCATCCGCGAGCTCGGACTCGAGGACGAGGAGCAGCTGCAGGCCTGGATCGTCGGGCAGTTGGCGGCCCACGTCGAGTCGCACGGCCGGCGGGCGTTCGGGTGGGACGAGATCCTCGAGGGCGGCGCGCTCTCCCCGTCGGCGACCGTCGTCTCGTGGCGCGGGCTGCAGGGTGCGGTCACGGCGGCCCGGCGCGGCCACGACGTCATCTCGACGCCCGACGACCAGGTGTACCTCGACTACCGGCAGAGCGACCTGCCGAACGAGCCGATCCCGGTGTCGATCGTGCTGACCGTCGACGACGTGTACGCGTTCGACCCGGTGCCCGCAGAGCTCACCGAGGCGGAGCGCGCGCACGTCGTCGGCGGGCAGGCGAACATGTGGACCGAGCACGTCGACTCCGTCCGACGACTCGACTACCAGCTGTTCCCCCGCGTGGTCGCGCTGGCCGAGGCCCTGTGGTCGGCCGACGTCGCCGGACCCCGCGACGTGGGCGACTTCCGCCAACGGCTGCAGCACCACCTCGCCCGGCTCGACGCCCTCGGTGTCGAGTACCGGCACGGGTCGGGCCCGCGCCCGTGGGAGGAGCGGCCTGGTGTGCCCGGTAGACCCCAGACGCGCGCGGAGCGCGCGGCGTACATCGACGCGGTCACCGCGAACATAGCGGACGGCGGTCCGACGCCGTAGCCGCGGCCGGACGGCGGACGGGAGGCCCGTGGCGCGCCCGCACCGCGCCTCCTGTCCGACCACGTCCGTGACGGGAGGCCCGTGGCGGGCCCGCACCGCGCCTCCCGTCCGACCCGTGTCCGGTCCGGGACCGTGGTCGCCTCGCCGGGACGGGCGTCAGTCGTCCGCTGCGGGGATGATCGACTCGAGCAGGCGGAGCACCCGCTCGCCGTCGACCGCGTCGGGGTCGAGCAGCCACTGCACCTGGAGTCCGTCGGACGCGGCGATGCCGAGACTCGCCAGGTCGACGGGGTCGAGGTCCGCACGGATCCGGCCGGCCGCCTGGTCCGCGGCGATCAGCTCGGCGAGGTCGGCGCGGAGTCGGCTGAACCGCTCGCGCATGAAGTCGCGGGTGGCCGGGTGCCCCTCCTGCACGGCGTCGGCGGCGAGGGTCGTGTAGAGCTGCACGAGCCCGGGGACCTCGCGGTTCCGCGAGGCGCTCTCCCGCATGTCGCCGATCGCCGACCGCATGCGGTCCGGGGCGTCCTGCTCGCGGACCTCGTGCTCGCGGTAGACGGCGAGCAGCAGTTCGTCGCGGCTCGGGAAGTAGTGCCGCAGTGCCGCGTGGGTGATCCCGAGCGCGTCGGCGACCGACCGCAACGACGACGCGTCGACGCCCTGCGCAGCGACCATGCGGATCATCTCGTCGAGGATCTGCGCACGGCGCTCGGCGCCCTTGCGGTACCCACCGCGTCGAGGCGGGGTCGCGCCGTCGTCGTCGACCTCGTGCGTCATCCCTCCAACTTACCGCTGGAAGGTTTTCGCGCCACCCCGCAGTCGCCGCGACGGACGTGGTCGCCGTCAGGAGTCGTTCGGCTCCGCGGCACCGTCGGGGTCGACCGTGTACTCGTCGACCGGCGCGGGCGCGCCGCCGGCGAGCGCGTCGGTGATCTGGGACAGGCAGCGTGCGAGCACCTCGTTGTCCTCGCTCGACAGGTGGTCCATGACACCCACCACGGCCTCGTGGAACCGGGCGTACGAGGAGTCGATCTTCTCGGCGGCCTGCACCGTCGGCTCGAGCACCTGGGCCCGACGGTCGGTGGGGTGCGGTACGCGGACGATGTCACCCTTCGCCACGAGCCCGTCGACGATCTTCGTGACCGACGCGTTCGAGACGTTGAGCATGACGGCGAGGTCCTTCGGGCCCATCGCCCGGCCGTCCCGGTGCGCCTGCAGCATGTACCGCACCGTCAGGAACTCGTTCTTCGTCAGTCCGCTCTCGGCGCGTGCCTGTTCGAGCTGCTGCTCCTCGGCGTGCTGCAGCTTCAGGAGTGCGTCGACGGCGACCTTCGCGGCCTTCGACCGCGGCTCCCGGGCGTAGAGGTGGACGTGCTCGCGGCGGACGACGGTCAGGGGCATCGGCTGGTGGGGTCTCTCTGTCGGGCGGATCCGGTCGGAGCGGGCAGCTACGCGGTGGGCGCCGTGAAGAAGTCAGCGTACGACGGCTCGCTGCGCGTCGACAGGAGCGAGGGGTCCTGGATGCGACGCGTCACGTAGGCGTCGATGACGGCGGGGTCGGTCAGTCCGACCCGCGTGTGGGTCGCGGACAGCCGTGTCGACCGCGGCATCCCTGAGTACGTGCTGTGCATGAGTGGTCCCGCCTTCCTGCGTCGCTGCCGTCCTGGTCGGACGAGGGAACTGTTTCACGACGCGAACGATCAGTGCAACGAACCTTTCGCGTTCTGTACGGTTCGCGCGGCACCCGACCGGGCGGGGCCAGGATGGGAACCATGGCCTACACCGCCGCGGACGACCGCTACGACTCCATGCCCTACCGCCGGACCGGCCGATCGGGCCTCGACCTGCCCCTGCTCTCCCTGGGCTACTGGCACAACTTCGGCGACGACAAGCCGTTCGAGACGCAGCGGGCGATCAGTCGCCGGGCGTTCGACCTCGGCATCACCCACCACGACCTCGCCAACAACTACGGCCCGCCCTACGGCGCTGCCGAGGTGAACTTCGGCCGGCTGATGCGCGAGGACTTCCGCCCCTACCGCGACGAGATGGTGATCTCGACGAAGGCCGGGTGGGACATGTGGCCCGGGCCGTACGGGCAGGGCGGCGGCTCGCGGAAGTACGTCCTCGCCTCGCTCGACCAGTCGCTCGAGCGGATGGGCCTCGACTACGTCGACGTCTTCTACTCGCACCGCCTCGACGCCTCGACGCCGCTCGAGGAGACGATGGGCGCGCTGCACACCGCCGTGCAGCAGGGCAAGGCGCTCTACGTCGGGATCTCGTCCTACGACGCCGAGCGCTCCCGGCAGGCCGTCGAGATCCTGCGCGACCTCGGCACGCCGCTCCTCATCCACCAGCCGTCGTACTCGATGCTCAACCGATGGATCGAGGACGAGGGACTCCTCGACGCCGCCGGCGAGCTGGGCTTCGGCGTGATCGGCTTCACCGCGCTCGCGCAGGGGCTGCTCACCGGGCGCTACCTCGACGGCGTGCCGGAGGACTCGCGCGCAGCCGCCGGCAAGTCCCTCGACGCCGGCACCCTGACGGACGAGGTCGTCGGCCACCTGCGGGCGTTGGACGACATCGCGTCCGAGCGCGGTCAGAGCCTCGCGCAGCTCGCGCTCGCGTGGGCGCTGCGCGACGAGCGGGTGACCTCGCTCGTGATCGGGGCGTCGCGTGTGGAGCAGCTCGAGCAGAACGTCGCGGCGCTCGGCAACCTGTCCTTCACGGACGACGAGCTCCGTCGCATCGACGAGCACTCGGTCGGCGTCCTCGACGTCGACCTGTGGTCGGGCGCCCGTTCCGGTCAGGTGAGCTGACCCCGGAGCCCTTCGCGAAACGCAACGTGGGCGAGTGCTCGCAGGGTTCTACCGCTGCGAGCTGCCGCCCACGTTGCGTGCCGCGGTCCGTCAGGCCAGGCCGAGGCGCTCGTCGAGCAGCGACAGGAGTCGCTCGCGGAACGGCACCGACGACCAGCCGTGGTCCGCGCCGTCGACGACCGTCAACCGCGCTCCGGGCAGGAGTTCGGCGTAGCGGCGGCCGTAGGACACCGGCACGATCGCGTCCTCGGTGCCGTGCACCACGTCGGCGGGACCCGTGTACCCGGATACCGGCCCGTAGACGTCGAGGTCGTCCTGCACGTCGGCGATGAACGCGCCACCGAGGGGCATCCCGCCGAAGTCGAACCACCCGCGCTCCCGGACCGGCGCGAGCGGCTGCCCCTGGATCTCGTCGTGCTTCGTGATGTCGTCCACGACGACCCCGGCGGGCGACCACAGTGTGAGCGTCCGGACGTGCGAGGGCTCCCGCGCCGCGGCGAGCGCCGACTCCACCGCGCCGAGGCTGTGCGCGACGACGTGCACGCCCTGCCCACGGTCGGCAGCGCGGATCATCGCGACGACCTGGTCGACCTCGTCGCGGATCGTGATGTCCGCGAACTCGCCGTCGCTGACGCCCTGGCCCAGTCGGTCGTGGCTCCGGACCACTGCTCCTCGTGCGACCAGGTGCCGCGCGGTCTGCACGAACAGCTGCTGTCCGCCGAGTGCCGTGCTGCTGAAGCCGTGCACGAGCAGCACGACGGGAGCGTCGTCGGCGGCGCCGTCCTGCGGCTCCCACTGCCAGCCGCGGACCGTGCGGCCCTCGTGGTCGAGCGTGGTCGGCGTGGTGCGGGGATCGACACCCCGCAGCGGCACGGTGGCCATCAGTTCGTCAGGTCCGCCCAGCCGGCCGGCAGGTCGCCGGGAGCGGTGTCGATCACGGACTCGTCGTCCTCGCCGACGTGCTCGAACAGGGTGATGTGCGCGAACTCGGGCACGACGTAGATCGGGTAGGTCGGGCCCTCGTCGCGGAAGCGCTGCATCTCGTCCAGGTGGTCGTTCTGGAAGAGGACGGTCTTCGACCCGTCGAGCTCGATCCACCGCGGGAAGAAGATCGTGCCGTGCAGGACGCGCTGCTCCGGGATGACGTTGACGACGACGCTGGTGCCCGTCGGCTCGTTCCACGACACCTTGTAGACGCCGGCCGCCAGGGCGACGAGGTCGACCGTCTGGTCCTTCACCCAGCGGCCGCCGACGTGGCCGGTGTGGATGCGGTAGTCGATGGTCGTCGCGTTCTTGACGTACATCTCGTACTGCCAGCCGTTGGCGTACGTGTAGACGAACCGGTGGCCGACGATGCCGGTGAGGTCCTGGGGCGGTTCGGGGTGTTCGACGGTGGTTTGCGTGCTCATGTGTTCGAGTTTGCTCCCGAACTTGTTTTGTTGCAAACACTTCTCGCTGCTAGGTTGCCGTGTGTGCAGGGTACGGACGGGTCGGAGGGCACGACACAGGTCGCGCGCAGGCTGAGCGACCGCGTCGGACCGTTCCGCCGCGCCCTGCTCCGGACGTCGCGCGAGGTCGCCGACCTGCCGGACATCCCGGACGCCCAGGTCGAGGTGATGCGTGCACTGGCGGTGGGGACGACCACCCCCTCCACCCTCGCCAGCCGCCTCGGACTCGCCCGCTCGACGGTGAGCAACCTCGTGTCGGCGATGGAGACCGCGGGTCTGCTCGAACGACGCCTGGCGGCCGGGGACGGGCGTCGGACCGAGCTCCGCCTGACAGCGCTGGCCGAGGAACGGCTCACGGCGTACGACGAGGCGTCGACCTCCGTGCTCGTCGCGGCGCTCGACCGACTCTCCCCCGAGGACCGCGCCGCACTCGCTGCCGCACTCCCGGCGCTCGAGCACCTGCACCGTGAGGTCACGCGCCGCGACGCGCGCTGACCACCGTCGACCCCGGGCTCCCAGCGAGCTCCGAGCGCTTTTTTGGCACTCCTGAGGGGAGAGTGCTAAAACGTGTTGCAGTTGAGTCGAGGGGACTCAACGAAGACCACGAAGGAGTTGATCTCGATGACGATGCAGTTCGACCCGTTCCGCGAGCTCGACCGACTCGCCGGCTCCCTGCTCGGGGCCGGCGCGGGTGCTCCGCGCTCCATGCCGATGGACCTGTACCGCACCGGCGACCACTACGTCCTCGACGTCGACCTGCCGGGCATCGACCCGGGCTCGGTCGACGTGGACGTCGACGGTTCCGTGCTGACGATCCGCGCCGAGCGCACCCTCGGTGCTCCGGAGGGTTCGCAGTGGCTCACCCGCGAGCGGCAGCCCGGCACGTTCGTCCGGCAGCTGACCCTCGGCGACCACCTCGACACCGCCCGCATCAGCGCCGCGTACGACAACGGTGTGCTGAGCGTGACGATCCCGGTGAAGGAGTCCGCGAAGCCGCGCAAGATCGACGTCACCACCGGCGGCGGTGCGCAGCAGCTGGCGGTCGGCAGCGGTTCCGCCGAGTAGTCCGGGGCGCCGGTGACGACAGTCCTCAACGCACTCCTCGCCGTGGTGGTCGTGACCGCGGCCCTCGTCGCCACGAGCCTCGACCGCCGCACCGCCGCCCTGCTCGGCGCCGGTGGCAGCACCGTGGGCAGCTTCCTCACCTGGGTCGTCGCCCCGCGGGCGTGGACCGACGTGCCGGTCGTCCCCTGGGTCGCCGCCGTGGCCGGGACGGTCGCGTGCATCGCGCTCTGGAGCGCGGTGCGCCTGTACTCCGACATCTTCGAGCCGACGCGCGCGCCGCGCGACGACGACACGGCAGCACTCGCGACGGTCGGCGCGGACACGTGACGACCTGACCATCAGACGGACGGGAGGCCCGGTGCCAGCCGGCACCGGGCCTCCCGTCCGTGGGCGCGTTCCGTCTGCGGTCGCCTCCCGTCTGCCGTCGCGTCCCGTCACCGACACACGATCGGCGCGACCGTCACTCCTTGTTCAGGGTGTCCTGCACCGCGCCCGCGGTCTTCTCGACCACGTTCGGCAGTTCGGTCGTGCCGTAGAACCGCACGTCGGGGTGCGTGGGCGGCGGCATCGGCACCGCCGACGTCGGGCCGTCGTGGTACGAGTACTCGCCCTTGCCGTCGAACGACGGACCGCTCGCCCAGGGGCCGTCGCCCGCCTGCGCCCCGTCCGAGAAGTTCAGGTACTGGTAGCTGAACTCGGTGTGCTCCTTCGACTGCGGGAAGTTGTTCGGCACCGGGAAGTCCTCGATCCCCTTCTCACGCAGTTCGGCGGCCGCCGTCGCCCACATGTTCTGGTGCATGGTGTCGCGCGCGAGCAGGAACGACAGCAGGTCCCGCACGCCGTGGTCGTCGGTCATGTGGTAGAGCCGTGCGACCTGCACGCGCCCCTGCATCTCGGCGTTGGCGTTCGCGGTGAAGTCCGCGAGCAGGTTGCCCGACGCGGTGATGTAGGAGCCCTGCCAGGGATTGCCGTCGCTGTCCACCGGACGTGCTCCGGCGCCCGCGACGATGCCCTGCTGGACGTCCGTCCCACCGACGATCGCGGCCACCGTCGGGTCGTCCTGCACGGCGTCCTCGGTGATGCCGAGCGGGCTCTTCTCGAGCAGCTGGGCGATCATCGTCGCGAGCATCTCGACGTGCCCCATCTCCTCGGCGCCGATGCCGAAGACCATGTCGCGGTACTTGCCCGGCATGTGCATGTTCCACGCCTGGAACTGGTACTGCATCGCGACGGAGATCTCGCCGTACTGGCCGCCGAGCACCTCCTGCAGCTTGCGGGCGTAGACGGCGTCGGGCTTGTCCGGCGTGCTCGTGAACTGGAGTTCCTGCTTGTGGAAGTACAACTCGTGCTCCTGTCTCGATGATCGTCGTGCCGGGGTCGGGCGTCAGGGGCCGTCGTCGGCACGGTGGTGTCCGGTGGTCGCGGCCGACGGCCGGCCGTGCCGACTGGGCGCCCGTCCGGGGTGGACGGTTCACGCGGTCGGGCTGGCCGGATCACGCGGACGGGCTGAACGGATCCCGCGGACGGAACGGGCCGAGCGGCCTAGCGTGAGCGACATGGACCTCGAACTGCGTGACCGTGTCGCCCTCGTCGTCGGCGGACGGGGGACCATCGGCTCCGCCGTCGTCGACACCCTGCGACGCGAGGGCGCCCGGGTCGTCGTCGCCTCACGGAGCGCCGACGGGGACGACGCCGTGGCGATGGACACCGCGTCCCAGGAGTCGGTCGACGCCGCGGTCGCCCGGGTGCTCGAGCAGCACGGAGGCATCGACGTCCTCGTGGTCACCGCCGCGCCAGCCGCCGGCACCCTCGACCCCGACCGCGCCTCGGACCCCGAGCAGGTCGCCGCCGCGATCGACGGCAAGGCCCTCGGCTTCCTCCGGGTCGCGAACGCCGTGCTCCCCGTGCAGCGCGAGGCGGGCTGGGGCCGCGTGGTGGTCGTCAGCGGGCAGAACGCGTACCTGTCCGGCAACGTGACGACCTCGCTGCGGAACGCGGCGACGAGCATCATCGCCGGGAACCTCGCCGACCAGTACGCGGGCACGGGCGTCACCGTGAACGTCGTGAACCCCGGCCGGGTCACGGACGAGCCCTCCGCGGCGGTGCAGCCCGGCGCCGGGGGCGAGTCCAGCCCGCAGCAGATCGCCGACCTCGTGACGTTCCTGTCGTCCCCGCGCTCGGTCGTGAGCGGCGAGTCGGTGTCGATCGCACACAGGGTGCTCGGACAACTGACGATCTGACGGGTTCGTCCTGCAGGACGACCCCGTTCGTCCCGCCGGACGATGCCCGACGACGGGGTCACCCGTCAGGCTCGGTGGCATGGAGAGCTCGACCAAGCACGTGATCGCCACCCTCGCCACCTGCGCCGCGATCGTCGTCGTCACCGCGGCGGCCCTCGTCGCGATGTCCCCGATGCCGTGACCACCCGTCGTGCGATGATCGAACCGTGACGGACCGGCGGACGTTCATCCGGCCCGTGCGGGGCCGGTCGTTCGTCGTCGACCTCGTCCTGGCCGGGTGCGCGGCGCTGCTGTTCGCCGCGCCGATCGACCTCGAGCTCGAGCACGCCAGTCCTCTCGCGGTCGCGGTCGCCTGCGTCGCGATCGCCCTCCGGCGCGTCTCCCCGAGCTCGGCGATGGTCGCCACCGTCGCGCTCGGCCTCGTGCAGGTGGCCGGCGGCGAGCGGCCGTCCCTGGTCGACCTCGCCATCGCCGTCGTCATCGGCACCGTCGCCGTCGTCGGGACACGGTTCGAGGCCGTGCTCGCCGGACTGCTCGCCGTGGTCGCCGGAGCATCGGCGTCCATGTACCTCTCCACCACCGGTTACCGGTACGCCCTGCTGCTGAACGGACCGCGCGACCAGGTCGTGCTCGTGCTCGTCGCGCCCGCGCTCGTGCTGCTCTCCGTCTGGGCCGCCGGGCTCGCCGGACGGGCCGTCCGGTCGCAGAACGCCGAGGCCGTCCGCCGAGCCGACGCCGAGGCGGCGGCCAGCCGGGCGGAGGCCGTGGCCAACCGCGCCGAGGCCGTCGCCACCCGCGCGGTCGACGAGGCCGAGGCCGAACGCATCCGCGCCGACATCGCCCGCGACGTGCACGACGTCGTCGGCCACTCGCTCGCGGTCATCATCGCGCAGGCGGACTCGGTGCCCTTCCTCGACGACGAGGCCCGCATCCGCGAGGTCAGCGCCACCATCGCCAGCACCGCCCGCAGCTCCCTGGTCGAGGTGCGGCAGGTGCTCGGACACATCGACGGCTCGGACACCGCGAACGACCCGACCTCCTTCGAGGAGATCGTCCGCGGCATCCGCGACGCCGGCGTCGACGTCGAGCACGCCGTCCGCGGTGTCGCCCGGCCGCTCGGAGCGGTGCACGGCACCGCTGCCCGCCGGGTGCTGCAGGAGATGCTCACGAACGCACTGCGGCACGGGGCACCCGGCGGCGCCGTCGAGGTCCGGGAGACCTGGCGGTCCGCCGACCTCGTGCTCGAGGTCGAGAACGCCGTCCCGTCGAGGGCACTGCCCGTCGGTGCGGGCCTCGGGCTCGAGGAACTCGCCGCGGCGGCGACCGGCGCCGTGCCCACCCGCACCCCGGTGACCGGCGAGCAGCCGACGGTCTCGTCGACCCGGGGCTCGGGGCGGGGCCTCACCGGCATGCAGACCCGACTGACCACCATCGGCGGGTCGTTCGACGCCGCCGTGCTGGACGCCGTGTTCGTCGCGCGCGCCCGTATCCCGTTCGACGTCCGAGGGGGGACCACTCGATGACCGACCCGATCCGCATCCTGCTCGTCGACGACCAGGCGCTCTTCCGCGCGGGGCTCCGCGTGGTGCTCGACGCGCAGCCCGACATGCAGGTGGTGGGCGAGGCGTCCGACGGCGCCGAGGCCCTCGACCGCATCCGCGAGCTCCGCCCCGACGTCGTGCTCCTGGACATGCGGATGGCCGGGACGGACGGCGTCGAGACCGTCCGCCAGCTGTTCTCCGGCACGTTCCCGGGGCCGCTCCCCCGCGTGGTGGTGCTCACGACCTTCGGCCTCGACCCCGCTGCCGCCACGGCGATCCGGCTCGGCGCGAGCGGGTTCCTGCTCAAGGACACCACGCCGCCCTTCCTGTTCGCGGCCGTCCGGGCCGTGCACGAGGGCAGCTCGGTGATCGCGCCGAACGACCTGTCGCAGCTGTTCGGCGCCGACGTCGACCGTGCGCCCGCCCCGCAGCCCGAGGCGTTCCAGACGCTGACCGACCGGGAGCGGATCGTGTTCGGGTGGGCGTCGCGCGGGCTGTCGAACGCCGAGATCGCCGCGAAGGAGTTCGTCACCGAGTCGACCGTGAAGACGCAGATCTCGAGCATCCTCGGCAAGCTCGCGCTCCGCGACCGGGTGCAGCTCGTCGTCTACGCGCACGACCACGGGCTGGCAGGCGCGCGGGACGCGTAGGCCGACGTCCGCGCCGGTCCCGTCAGACGGCGAGCCGACCACGGGACGGCCTGGAGGCTCGTGGCGGCGGTGAGCCGCGCCTCCCGTCCGACGGACACCGCGTTCCCCCGCACAGTGCGAGACGCCGGGAACGCGAGAAGGCCCCCGGATTCCTCCGGGGGCCTTCCCTCACCTGGTGCGCGAGGGGGGACTTGAACCCCCACGCCGTTTCCAGCACACGGACCTGAACCGTGCGCGTCTACCAATTCCGCCACTCGCGCCAGCCCGGCAACACTAGCACGCACCGGAGGGTGCCCGTGACCACGCACAGACGGGCAGGAGCGCCACCCACTACCATGCAGTGGTCCCTGACCGACGAACACGGAGACACATGGGCCTCTTGGACAGCTTCGAGCGAGGGTTGGAGCGCGCCGTCAACGGTGCGTTCGCGAAGACCTTCCGCTCCGGCGTGCAGCCCGTCGAGATCTCCAGCGCCCTGCGGCGGGAGCTCGACACGAAGGCCGCCGTGGTCTCGCGTGAGCGGATCCTCGTCCCCAACGAATTCACGGTGCGCCTCGCCCCGCCGGACCACACGCGCATGGCGGACATCGGTCGACCGCTCATCGACGAGCTGTCGCAGATGGTGCAGCAGCACGCCGTGGCGCAGAACTACTCGTTCTCCGGGCCGGTCTCGATCACCCTGCAGCAGGACGGCACGCTGTCCACCGGGATCCTGCAGATCGACTCCTCGACGGTCCAGCGGGACGTGGCCTGGGTGGCCGTGCTCGACATCGGGTCGCAGCGCCACCGGCTGCACCGCGGGCGCACGGTCATCGGGCGCGGCACCGACGCGGACATCACCGTCGCCGACACCGGGACGAGCCGGAAGCACGTCGAGGTCATCTGGGACGGCAAGCACGCCCAGGCCAACGACCTCGGGTCCACGAACGGGTCGAAGCTGAACGGCGAGCGCTTCCAGCAGGCGATCGTCGAGCCGGACTCCACCATCGAGATCGGTCGTACCCGTATGGTGTTCCGGGTGATCCCGGAGAACGACGGAGGTGCACGATGACCACGGGCCTGACCCTGCTCGTCCTGCGCTTCGCCTTCCTCGCGGTGCTGTGGCTGTTCGTGTTCGTCATCGTCTTCGCGCTGCGGAGCGACCTGTTCGGCCAGCGCGTCCGCACCATCCCGACCGACCCGAAGGCCGGAGCGTCGTCACCGACGACCGCGGCCGCCGCGCCCGCCGCAGCCGCACCGGGGGCCTTCACCGAGCTGATCGGCCAGCCGTCGGGACCGACGCAGCAGCAGGCCGGCGCCGTGCAGCAACCCGTCGCGACTCGCCTCGTCATCACCGAGGGCTCGCGCGAGGGCATGGAGATGCCCCTCGGCGGTGGTCCGATCACGATCGGTCGCTCCAGCGAGTCGAACGTCGTCATCCGCGACGACTACACCTCGACGCACCACGCCCGCCTCGACCTCCGCGGCGAGGGCTGGGTCCTGTCCGACCTCGAGTCCACGAACGGCACCTTCGTCAACGGTCAGAAGGTGACCGGACCCGTCACCGTCGCGGAACGGACGCCGATCACGATCGGGACGACGACGTTCGAGCTGCGGCGGTAGCCGGGACATGACGGCTCGCACGCTGAGCGCCGCTGTGTCCCACGTGGGGCGCATCCGCGCCAACAACCAGGACTCCGGCTACGCCGGCACCCACCTGTTCGCGGTCGCGGACGGCATGGGCGGGCACGCTGGCGGCGACGTCGCCTCGGCCATCGCCATCCGCCGCATCCGCGAGGTCGACCGCGAGTTCCCGTCGGCGCACGACGCCGAGTTCGCCCTGCAGTCCGCGCTCATCGCCGCGAACCAGCTCATCACCGAGACGGTCTTCGAGCACCAGGAGCTCACCGGCATGGGCACCACGGTGTCCGCGCTCATACGGGTCGGCGAGCAGATCGCGATCGCCCACATCGGTGACTCGCGGATCTACCGCATGCGCGACGGGGAACTGCAGCAGATCACCTCGGACCACACCTTCGTGCAGCGCCTCGTCGACAGCGGACGCATCACGCCGGAGGAGGCAGCGGTGCACCCGCGGCGCTCCGTGCTCATGCGCGTGCTCGGCGACGTCGACGCCGCACCCGAGGTCGACACCGCCGTCATGGACATCCAGACGGGCGATCGGTGGCTCCTGTGCTCCGACGGTCTCTCGTCGTACCTGGCCGAGGAACGGATCCGGCACGCGCTGGCCTCGAACATGGACGCCAACCAGGTGACGCAGCGACTGGTCAAGGAGACCCTCGACCACGGGGCCCCGGACAACGTGACCGTCGTCGTGATGGACGTCACCGACACCGAACCCGAGGACGACGACGCCGCCGCGACCACGGTCGGTTCCGCCGCAGCCCCGCTGACCTTCGAGGCGTCGACCGGCCGCAAGCCGATCCGCCTCCCCACGATCCTGCTCCACCCGCTCAAGGTGAGCTCCGTGCCCGAGGACTCGCACTTCGAGCCGGAGTCCGACCAGTACTTCGCCGAGCTCATCGCGGAGGACCGCCGTCGCCGCATCCGGCGTCGCGTGGCATGGTCGATCGCGCTGGTCGTCGCCGTCGCGGCGCTGGTCGGCGCGGTGTTCCTGGGCTGGCGGATCACCCAGGCCCACTACTACGTCGGGACCGACCGCGGCACCGTCGCCATCTACCAGGGCGTGCAGCAGTCGATCGGCCCGATCGCGCTGTCGGACGTCTACGAGGACACCGACATCGCGGTCTCGTCGCTGCCGGACTACACGCGTGAGAACGTCCGGTCGACGATCAACGCGACCTCCCTGTCGGACGCGCGCGACATCGTGGACCGTCTGCGGAAGGCCGCCGAGACGGGTCAGGACCAGGCGGGCACGGGCGGCCACACCGGCTCGTCGCCCTCGCCCACCCCGAGCGGCTCGGCGTCGCCGTCGGACGACGCTTCGCCGTCCGAGAGCCCGGGAGCCGGCTGATGAGCACCGCGACCGCCCAGTCCTTCACGCAGGCGATCACGATCAAGCTGCGTGAGCCGGCGCGTGCCCGGAACCTCGAGCTCGTGCTCCTCGTCATCGCCTGCGGCATCTGCGCCGGCGCGATGGTGCTCGTGCAGCTCGGCACCAAGGGCCGGATCTTCGACACCGGCGTGCTCTGGGTCGGCGCCGGGATCCTCGGGCTCGCGCTCGTCATGCACGTCGTGCTCCGGATCGTCGCCAAGCACGCGGACCCGTTCGTGCTGCCGATCGCCCTCGTGCTGAACGGCATCGGGATCGCCGAGATCTACCGCATCGACGTGCACAACGGCCTGACCGGCTGGGACGCCATCGGGGTCAAGCAGATCGTCTGGACGATGCTCGCGATGGTCCTGGCGACCATCACCGTCGTCGTGGTCCGCAACCACCGCTTCCTGCAGCGCTACCGCTACATCTTCATGTTCGCGACCATCGCGCTGCTGCTCCTGCCGATGCTCCCCGGCATCGGGGAGAACATCGGCGGCGCCCGGGTGTGGATCCGCATCGGTCCGTTCTCGTTCCAGCCCGGCGAACTCGCGAAGATCACCATGGCGCTGTTCTTCGCCGGGTACCTCGTCACCGCCAGGGACTCCCTGTCGATCGTCGGCAAGAAGTTCGCGGGCATGACGTTCCCGCGCGCCCGCGACCTCGGCCCGATCCTGGTGATGTGGGCGTCGGCGATGGCCGTCCTCGTGTTCCAGCGCGACCTCGGCACCGCGCTGCTGTACTTCGGCCTGTTCCTCGTGATGATCTACGTCGCGACCGCCCGGCTCGGCTGGGTGGTCATCGGCCTCGGGCTGTTCATCGGCGGTGCCCTCGTCGCGCAGTCGGTGCTCGTGTACGTGCGCGGCCGCTTCGAGCAGTGGTTGGACCCGTTCAACCAGGCGATCTTCGACCGTCAGACCCAGGGCAGCTACCAGCTCGTCCAGGGCCTGTTCGGCTTCGCGAACGG
This sequence comes from Curtobacterium sp. SGAir0471, assembly GCF_005490985.1. NCBI lineage: Bacteria > Bacillati > Actinomycetota > Actinomycetes > Micrococcales > Microbacteriaceae > Curtobacterium > Curtobacterium sp. SGAir0471. Next base: position 21,473 of record NZ_CP027869.1, on the reverse strand, counting down.
CGGGATCACCGGCACCGGCCTCGGCCAGGGCCGCCCGTACATCACGCCCGTCGCCAACGCGGACTACATCGTCGCGTCGCTCGGCGAGGAACTCGGGCTGATCGGCGTCTTCGCGATCCTCGCCCTGTTCATCGTCCTGGCGTCCCGTGGGCTCCGCGTGGCGTTCATGGCCCAGGACGACTTCGGCAAGCTGCTCGGCGTCGGCTTCGGCTTCATCATCGCGCTGCAGGTCTTCGTCGTCGTCGGCGGCATCACCCGGATCATCCCCGTGACCGGCCTGACGACACCGTTCATGGCCGCCGGTGGGTCGTCGCTCATCGCGAACTGGATCATCGCGGCGATGCTGCTGCGCCTGACCGACTCGATCCCCGCAGAACAGCGCGTCCAGCAGGGCGCGGTGCCCGCCGCCCGCGGCCGTTCCGGACGCGGTGCGACGACCAGGAAGGAGCGCTCCCGGTGAACCGACAGCTCCGCGGCGTCTCGACCGTCATCGTGCTCATGTTCGTCGCGCTCTTCGTGTCGACGACGTCCATCCAGTTCTTCGCGGCCGACTCCCTGCGAGCCGACTCGCGGAACTCCCGCACGATCCTCGACAGCTACTCGACCAAGCGCGGCGCCATCCTGGTCGACGGCAGCCCGATCGCCGAGTCCACCCCGTCGGACGACCAGTACCAGTACCAGCGCAAGTACACGAACGGTGCGCTGTACTCCGCCGTGACCGGCTACTTCACGATCGGCCAGGGCAACACCGGCATCGAGAGCGCCGAGAACGCCGTGCTCTCCGGCAACTCCGACGCGTCGTTCTTCCAGAACCTCAACGCGATCCTCACCGGCCAGGACGTCCAGGGCGACAACGTCAACCTGACCATCGACCCCGCCGTGCAGCAGGCCGCGTACGACGCGCTCGGCGAGAACAGCGGTGCGGTCGTCGCGATCCAGCCGTCGACCGGCAAGATCCTCGCGATGGTGTCGAAGCCGGCCTACGACCCGAACGCGCTGACCTCGCACGACACCGCGCAGGTGAAGCAGCAGTACGACGCCCTGCTCCAGCAGACCCCGACCCCGCTGCAGAACCGCGCGATCGGCGGCGACCTGTACACGCCGGGTTCGGTCTTCAAGCTCGTCGTCGCGTCCGCCGCGCTGAAGGACGGCAAGTACACGCTCGACTCCGAGTTCCCGAACCCCTCCCGCCTGCAGCTCCCGGGGACCAGCACGTACATCAACAACGCCGAAGGTGGCTCCTGCGGCGGCGGCGAGACCGTGCAGCTCCGCACGGCGATCCAGTACTCGTGCAACATCCCGTTCGCCGAGCTCGGTCAGAAGCTCGGCTACGACACGATCAAGTCCGTCGCGGACGAGTACGGGTTCGGCGACGCGATCGAGGTGCCGATGCGCGCGACCGCGAGCCAGTACCCCGAGGTGGACTCGACGGCGCAGCTCATGCTCAGTGCGTTCGGTCAGGCCAGCGTGCGCGTCTCGCCGCTGCAGATGGCGATGGTGTCCGCCGGCATCGCGAACGGCGGGAAGGTCATGCAGCCGTCGCTCGTCGACTCGATCACCACGAGCGACCTGAAGACCGTCGAGTCGTTCTCGCCGAAGCAGTACAGCGACCCGCTGTCCGGCTCCGAGGCGGCCGACCTGACCGAGGCGATGCAGAGCGTCGTCAACGCCGGGACCGGCACCAATGCCAAGATCGACGGAGTCGACGTCGCGGGCAAGACGGGCACGGCGGAAGGCGGTACGGGCGACCCGTACACGCTGTGGTTCACGGGGTTCGCCCCGGCGAAGGACCCGGAGGTGGCCGTGGCGGTCGTCGTCGGGAACGGTGGCGGACTCGGGCAGTCCGGCGTCGGCAACACGGTCGCGGCTCCGGTCGCGAAGAAGGTCATGGAGGCGGTGCTGAACAAATGAGACCCACCAGCGGACTCACTTTCGGTGGGCGGTACCAGCTCTCCTCCCGTGTCGCGATCGGCGGCATGGGCGAGGTGTGGCAGGCGACCGACCTCGTCATCGGCCGGACCGTCGCGCTCAAGATCCTGAAGGACGAGTACCTCGGTGACCCGGGCTTCCTCGAGCGCTTCCGCGCCGAGGCCCGTCACGCCGCGCTCGTCAACCACGAGGGCATCGCCAACGTCTTCGACTACGGCGAAGAGGACGGCAGCGCCTACCTCGTGATGGAGCTCGTCCCGGGCGAGGCGCTGTCCACCATGATCGAACGGGAGCACACGCTGCCCGTCGACAAGGTGCTCGACATCGTCGCCCAGACCGCGAACGCCCTGCAGGCCGCGCACGCCGTCGGGCTGGTGCATCGTGACATCAAGCCGGGCAACCTCCTCATCACGCCCGACGGACGCGTGAAGATCACCGACTTCGGCATCGCGCGCATCGCCGACCAGGTCCCGCTCACCGCGACCGGCCAGGTGATGGGCACCGTCCAGTACCTGTCCCCGGAGCAGGCGAGCGGCCACCCGGCCTCGCCGTCGACCGACATCTACTCGCTCGGCATCGTCGCGTACGAGTGCCTGGCCGGCCGTCGTCCGTTCACCGGCGAGTCCCAGGTCGCGATCGCGATGGCGCACATCAACGAGCAGCCGCCAGCGCTGCCGGGCGACGTGCCCGAGCCGGTGTCGGCACTCGTGCTGTCCTGCATCGCGAAGAAGCCGGCGGACCGTCCGGCGACCGCCGCGAACCTGGCCCGTGCGGCGCAGGCGCTGCGACGCGGGGACGTCGCCGCCGCGACCGTCGCCGTGCCCGCTGTGGGTGGCGCCGGGACCGTCGCGTTCAACCCGCCGCAGCGTCCCGGTGACGACGCGGCGACCGCGCTGATCGGCACACAGGCCGGTGCGGTCGCGGGCCCCGGCACCCCGCGGTCGCCCGCGGCCCCGGAGGACGACGAGCCGAAGAAGAAGCGCGCCTGGATCTGGTGGCTCGTCGGCGTCCTCGCGGTGCTCCTGATCGGCGGCGTCATCGCGGCGTTCGCGCTCGGTGGCTCGGACGAACCGACGCCGGCACCGACGTCCTCGTCGCCGACGCCGACCAGGTCGACCCCGACGCCGACGCCCACGACGACCCGGGTCTTCCTGAACAAGAGCGACTACGTCGGACGCAACGCCGACGAGGTCCGGGGCGAGCTCGAGGGCCGCGGCTTCGAGGTCACCGTCCAGGACGGCAGCCCCGCGCCGACGGCACAGCAGGCCGAGACGGTCGCGGACATCACCCCGACCGGCAGCGTGGTCGAGGGGACGCTCGTCACGATCACGCAGTACACGACCCCGCCGACGGCCAACAAGCCGAACACCCCGAACGCCGGAACGGTGTCGGAGTCCGGCCAGGTCACCTTCAGCTGGTCCGCCGCGACCTGCCCGGACGGCTACACGGTGTCCAAGTACAGCTGGACCGTCTCGGGCGGCAAGGACGCCTCGGGCGCGACCTCCGGGGACACCAGCTCGACGGCCGTCACGATCCAGGCGGACGCCGTGGGTGCCCCGGTGTCGTTCTCGTACACGGTCACGTGCGGCTCGCTCGCCGCCTCGGAGTCCTCGGACCCGGCGACCGCGACGTGGGAGCAGGCCACCCCGACGCCGACGGAGACGCCGTCGGCCACGCCGACCCGGGCCCCGTAGCAGGACCGATCGCCACCCGAACGGGGGCTGTCGACACCGTTGTGTAACGGTTCGTCGGCAGCCCCCGTCGTCAGCGTTCGGGCAGGAACCCCTGCCGTACACTTGCCCGGACGGACATTCGGAGGAGTACGTGCCAGAAGGTGTGACCGCGGGGATCACGCTCCTCGCCAACCGCTACGAGATCGGTGAAGCCATCGGTCGCGGGGGCATGGCGACGGTGCACGTGGGGACCGACACGCGACTCGGTCGCAAGGTCGCGGTGAAGCTCCTCAAGCCGAGCCTCGCGACGGACCCGACGTTCCGGATCCGCTTCCGGCAGGAGGCCCAGGCCGCCGCCCGCATGGCGCACCCGACGATCGTGCGTGTCTACGACGCGGGCGAGGAGACGGTCACCGAAGCCTCCGGCGCCCAGGTCCAGGTGCCCTACATCGTCATGGAGCACGTCGACGGTCGTGCCCTGTCCGACGTGCTCGACGACGGCCCGCTCGACCCGGCAGAGGCCGTCCGCATCACCGAGGGGATCCTCACCGCCCTCGAGTACTCGCACCGCGCCGGCGTGGTGCACCGCGACATCAAGCCCGCGAACGTCATGGTCACGCACGGCGGCCAGGTGAAGGTCATGGACTTCGGCATCGCCCGGGCCATCACGGACACGTCCGCCACCGTCGCGCAGACGACGTCGATCCTCGGTACCGCGTCGTACTTCTCCCCGGAGCAGGCCCGCGGTGAGACCGTCGACGCGCGGACGGACCTGTACTCCACGGGCGTGCTGCTGTTCGAGCTCCTGACCGGCCGTCCGCCCTTCGTCGGCGACTCGCCGGTCGCCGTGGCCTACCAGCACGTCAGCGAGCAGCCGGCCGCGCCGTCGACCCTCGCCCCCGAGGTGTCCCCGGCGCTCGACGCCGTGACGCTGCACGCCCTGGTCAAGGACCGCACGCGCCGCTTCCAGACCGCCGCGGAGTTCCGGACGGACCTGCAGCAGGCCGCCGCGGGCAAGGTCCCCGTGTCCACGCGGAGGCTGCAGCAGGACGCCGCGCACGATGCGTCGACGATGCTCTTCGGCGTCAACCCCCGCACGACCTCGAACCCGGCGGTCGCGTTCCGCGAGCTCGACGACGACGCTGCCGACCACCGCCCCCAGCGCACCCAGAACCGCCCGCCGGTCGCGTGGATCTGGCTCGGCATCATCCTGACCGCCGCCGTGATCGCGGGCGTGGTGTTCTTCGTCGCGAACCTGCAGCCGGGCAAGGCGCCGGTGTCCTCGTCTGTGTCCGTACCGAACGTCGTCGGTGCCACGTGGGACTCGGCGCGCACCGAACTCGAGAAACGCGAGCTCAGTGCCGTCGAGGTCGGTGAGAACTCCGACGACGTGGCGAAGGACACGGTCATCCGGACCGAACCGGGATCCGGTACGAACGTCGCGCGGAAGCAGAGCATCAGGGTCGTCGTGTCCCTCGGGCCGGAGCAGGTCGCCGTGCCGGACGTCGCGAACCAGACGCAGGACGCCGCCGAACAGGCCCTGAAGGCAGCTGGCTTCGCGGTGGGCGCGATCAACAGCGGCTACTCGAACGACGTTCCCGAGGGCACGGTGATCAGCACCGACCCCGGCAGCGCGACGCAGTTGACGAAGGGCTCCGTCGTCAACCTGACGGTCTCGAACGGCAAGGTGCAGCTGCCGGACGTCACGCAGCAGCCGATCAGCGCTGCCAACGAGACGCTGGCGAACCTCGGGCTCAACGTGGTTGCGTCGCCGACGTACACGTGCACCGGCAGCATCGTGGTGCAGCAGAGCGCGCCCAAGGGCGACATCGCGCAGGGCAGCACGATCACGCTGACCTACTGCGCGGCCTCGGCCCAGCGGCCGTCGCAGGCGCCGTCCGCGCCGGCGGCCCCGGCCCAGGGTGGCGGCGGCACCGGGAGCGTCGGGAACGGGGACGGCGGGCAGTAGTCCGCTCCACCGCGTCGACTGCATCGCGTCTCCGTCCGCTGGCCTGTCTCCGCCCACCGGCCTGTCTCCGCCCACCGGCCTGTCTCCGTCCGTCGGCCTGGAGGCACGCGGCGCGATCCGTCCCGTCGGTCACCTCGAGGGTCGAGACGTTCCGAGCGCCGGGCAGCTCCCCGGGACTGGCCAGCTCAACGACGGGCGAGCTCAGGGACGGGCGAGTTCGGGGACGGGCCGCACCCCGGACGCGGGCGGCGTCCGCCAGACCGCGCTGGCATCAGGGCCCGCCCGCACGCGGGCAGCGTCCGTCAGACCGCGCCGGCGGCAGGGTGCCGGTCAGCGCCGGCCGGCTTCCGGAACGGAGCGGTACACGCCCGTCCGGAGCCGTCAGGACCGGTGTTCGGCAATCAGCGGGTTGAGCGCCGCCGCCCGCTCGGCAGCGCCGGCCAGACCGGTGGTCTCGAGCCAGTTGCCGACCATCCGGTACCCGCCCTCGGTCAGGACCGATTCGGGGTGGAACTGCACACCGTAGACGGGGTGGTCGCGGTGCTCGACGCCCATGATCACGCCGCCGCCCGTCCTCGCCGTCACGGTCAGCTCGTCCGGCACCGTACCGTCGACGATCGCGAGGGAGTGGTACCGCGTGGCCGTGAACGGGTGCGGGACGCCGGTGAAGAGCACACTGTCGTCGTGGTCGACCTGCGACGTCTTGCCGTGCATGAGCTCTTCGGCGTGGGTCACCGTCGCACCGAGCGCCTCGGCGATGGCCTGGTGTCCGAGGCAGACCCCGAGCAGCGGGGTCTCGGCGTCGATCGCGGCCCTGACCGTGGGGATCGAGACGCCCGCATCGGCCGGCGTGCCTGGGCCCGGCGACAGCAGGACACCGTCGTAGTCGGCGATGCGGTCGGCGATCTCGGCCTCGGGGAACGCGTCGTTGCGCACGACGTCGGTGTCCGCTCCGAGCTGCTGGAGGTAACCGTTGAGCGTGTAGACGAAGCTGTCGTAGTTGTCGACGACGAGGATCTTGGTCATGGTCGGATCACCGTACTCGTGGGGGATGTGCGCGGGCTGCTGAGGGTCTTCCCACAGACGTGGTCACGGTAGGATACCGGCCATGGCCAAGGACAAGGACCGCACCAAGCCCGCCCGGAGGACCCGAGCCGACTCGGTCGACACGGCGGGCGACCAGCCCAATCCCGTGTGGTTCAAGCCGGTCATGTTCGGCTTCATGCTCATCGGGCTTGCCTGGGTGATCGTCTTCTACATCTCGAACACGACCCTGCCCGTGCCCTCGCTCGGCTCGTGGAACATCCTGATCGGCTTCGGGATCATGTTCATCGGCTTCCTCATGACCACCCGGTGGCGGTAGCCGCCACCGCGCGTTCCGACGCCCGTCGTACCAGCAGGTACGGCGGGCGTCGTCGTTCGCCCGGGCAGATCGCTCCGCGACGCTCTCCACAAGCTCGGTGCGGGCAGCCGTCGCTCTTCCACAACTGGAGGCCGATTCTCCACAGTTGTCCACACTTTCCACACGGTCATCCACAGCCGCGTCCCGCAGTTGTCCACAGGCCCGTCCACAGTGGGGATAATCACACCCGTGTAACTCACCGAGTTGTCCCCAGTTGTGGAGAACTCCCGCATCCGCTGTGGAGAGCGCCGTCTGATCACGCAGAACGCCCCGTCGCTCCGGGAGGAGTGACGGGGCGTTCGTGTGGTCGGAGCGCGGATCAGCCGATCGCGTAGCCCCCGATGCTGATGTACGCAGCACCGATACCGGCCACGAGCAGTACGGCCTCGGCGACCAGCAGACCGATCTGCAGCCCGCGCTGCCGCACGTTCCGGGTCTTCGAGAAGACGAAGCCGGTGACGAACCCCAGGACGATGCCGCCGACGTGGGCCTGCCACGAGATGTTCGTACCGGGCAGGAACCCCACGACCAGGTTGAGTCCCATGATCACGAGCAGCTGCACGGCGTTGTAGCCGAGGCTGCGCTGGATCACGAAGAACGCCGCGAACAGGCCGAAGATCGCTCCGGAGGCGCCGACGACCGGAGTTCCGGGCGTCAACAGGGAGACCGCGAGGTCCCCGCCGAGGCCAGCGAGGAAGTACAGCGCCAGGAACCGCCACGTACCGAGCAGGTTCTCGAGGATCCGCCCGAAGATGAACACCGCGAGCATGTTGAAGCCGATGTGGAAGATCGACGAGTGCACGAAGAGGCCGGTGACGAGGCGCCACGGCTGCGTCCCGACCAGCGGCGTCCAGTAGCTCAGCCACTGGTTGACGACGCCGCCGGAGAGCAGGTTCAGCAGCCAGACGACGACCGACACAGCGATGATCACCGTGGTCGCCTTCTGGTCCATCATCGCGAACCGACGCCGTGCGACCGTCAGGCCGCCCGGCGCCCCCGAGGCACGACGGTTCGCCTGGAACTGCGCGCGCTGCTCACGCACGCACTCCGGGCAGTGCACGCCGACGGCCGCCGGCGTCTGGCACTCGGTACAGATCGTCCGCCCGCACCGCTGGCACAGGATGAAGCTCTGCCGGTCCGGGTGCCGGTAGCAGTAGTTGTCCCGCCCCGGGGCCTGGTCGGTCACCGGGTTCAGACGTCCTCGACGTCGATGCTCTCGATGACGACGTCCTCGAGCGGCTTGTCACGGCCGTCCGTGGGCACGCCCTCGATCGCGTCGACCACGGCGCGCGACTCGTCGTCCGCGACCTCGCCGAAGATGGTGTGCTTGCCCTGGAGCCAGGGGGTGGCCACCGTCGTGATGAAGAACTGCGAGCCGTTGGTGCCACGACCGCCCTGGATGCCGGCATTCGCCATCGCGAAGATGTACGGCTTCTGGAAGGTGAGCTCCGGGTGGATCTCGTCGTCGAATCGGTAACCCGGGCCGCCGATGCCCTGACCGAGGGGGTCGCCGCCCTGGATCATGAAGTCCTTGATGATGCGGTGGAAGACGACACCGTCGTAGAGCTTGTCGGTCGAGACCTTGCCCGTACCGGGGTGCGTCCACTCCTGCTTGCCGGTCGCGAGGTCGACGAAGTTCTTGACGGTCTTCGGAGCGTGGTTGCCGAACAGGTTGACGCGGATGTCGCCCTTGTTCGTGTGGATCGTTGCGACAGCGGTGTGCAGAGACATGTTCCGATTCTCGCATGTACTCCTGACGGTGAGACGGATCACACAGCCGACGATCCGTGACCTGTCAGGGTGCTCGGTGGCAGGATGGGGTCACGCCGATCCGATGGAGGTACCAGATGACGACGATCGAGATCCCGCGCAAGCGTCGGAAGCAGATCAAGAAGCTCAAGGGCAAGACCGCCTCGCTCCTCGGCGAGCAGCGCAAGGTCCTCGAGCACGCCAACGCGATCCTCGCCGAGGCCCGCTCGCACGCTGCCGACGCAGCCCGCAAGGACATCGCCCCGCGCGTGCAGAACGCGATCGACAACGGGATCCGTCCCGCCGTCGCGACGGGCGTGCACGCAGCGACCTCGGCCGCCCACAGCGCGTCGCACCGCTTCCAGACCGAGGTCGTCCCCGGTCTGGTCGCGACCGCCGGTTCGGTCATGAGCGTGAAGGACCTCGCGAAGGACCCGCGCGTCAAGAAGATCGTGAAGGACGCCCGGAAGAAGGGCAAGAAGGCGAAGAAGGCCGCCGCCAAGTACACGCCGGGCCACCAGAAGAAGGGCCTGGGCTTCGGTGGGGTCGCCCTCATCGTCGTGGGTGTGGTCGCCGTCGCCGGTGCCGCCTACGCCGCGTACCAGACGCTCCGCGCCGACGACGACCTGTGGGTCGCCGACGACGCCGACACGGCGAGCAAGCCCGCCGCCTGACCTCCCGGTTCGTACGAAGGGCCCCGGCACACCGCCGGGGCCCTTCGTCGTCCCCGCTGTCGCTCGGCATCTGGTCCGAGCGAGGCACATCCGTCACGCTCGACGCTGTCGAGCGACGAGAAGCACCCGTCCGGTGACACACGCGCGGCATGTCCTGCCCGCTCGCAACGGCAGCAGCCTCGACCGACGGAGCGAGCTGTCACCGTCCGTGGCCGTCCCGGTCGCACAACACTCCGCGCGCGACCACCCCGGTCGCACGACATGCCGCCGGATCACTCACCGAACGGCACGTCCTGCGACCGGAACAGCCGCGCGGCGAAGGCGACCACCGAGGAAAGGGGACGCCCGCGGCGGGGGCGACCATCGCGGAGCGGCGCGCCGAAAGCGCAGACGAGCACGACGACCCAACCGGGCGGAGCGAGGAAAGGGGACGCCCGTGGCGGGGGCGACCATCGCGGAGCGGCGCGCCGAAGGCGCAGACGAGCACGACGACCGAACCGGGCGAGGCGAGGAACGAGCGGAGCAGAGTCCACCCAGAGGGAGTGGAGCCTGGGAGAATCGAACTCCCGACATCCTGCTTGCAAAGCAGGCGCTCTACCAACTGAGCTAAGGCCCCGTGAGGACCAGCGTACCGGCCCCGGAGGGAAGTGGTGGGGCTACAAGGACTTGAACCTTGGACCTCTTCGTTATCAGCGAAGCGCTCTAACCGCCTGAGCTATAGCCCCTCAGACCAGATGAAAGCCTACCGTACCGATCTCGCAGAACGAAATCGAGGGGCGACTGCCGTCCGGCCCGGGTGTGTCAGTTGTTCGTGAAGCCCACGAGCAGACCGCCCGTGATCCGCACACTGAGGTTGTAGAGGACGCTCACGATCGCGCCGAGCACGGTGCCGACGACCACGTTGAGGATGCCCACCACGACGGAGAACCCGAGGACCTGTCCCAGCGAGAACTGGTCCATGATCGAGTAGCTGTTCTGCCCGGTGACGTCCTTGAGCAGGGCGTCGATCTGGGTGAAGACGCCGGTCTGGTTCAGGATGATCCAGACGAGCGCGGTCGCGACGATGATCACGATCGAGCCGGCGAGGGCGATGAGGAAGCTCAGCTTCACCATCGACCAGAAGTCGAGGTACACCAGACGCAGGCGGACCTGCCGGGTACCGGTGGGACGTTTCGCCTTCTTCTGGAGCTTCTCGGCGACACTACTCATTGTTCGACTGGTCCTCTCCGGCCTCGTCCTCGACAGGCTCGGGGTTGGTGGGCGCGTTGTCGGCGGGATCAGCGGGTTCCGGCGCAGCTTCCGCAGGGCTCACCGTCTCCACCGGGCCCGCAGGCTCGATCTCGGGGTCGGCGTCGTCCTGGTCGTCCAGGTTCCGCTCGCTGTTCCGGGCCACCGCGATGATCCGGTCGTTCTCCGCGAACCTCGCGAAGACCACACCCATCGTGTCGCGACCCTTGGCGGGCACCTCGGACACGGCAGACCTTACCACCTTGCCCGACTGCAGCACGACGAGCACCTCGTCGTCCTCACCCACGATGAGCGCACCCACCAGGTCACCCCGGTCGGCGGCGAGCTTGGCCACCTTGATGCCCAGACCACCGCGGCCCTGCACCCGGTACTGGTCGACCGAGGTGCGCTTGGCGTAGCCGCCCTCGGTCATCACCCACACGTAGCCGTCGTCCGAGACGACCCGGGCCGCGAGCAGGGCGTCGTCGTCACGGAAGGACATGCCCTTCACGCCGGAGGTCGACCGACCCATGGGGCGCAGGGTGTCGTTCGTCGCGGTGAAGCGGAGCGACATGCCGTGCTTCGACACGAGGAGCAGGTCGTCGGTCTCGTCGACGAGCAGCGCCTGGACGAGCTTGTCGCCCTCGCGCAGGTTGATCGCGATGATGCCGCCGGTGCGGTTCGTGTCGTACTCGGTCAGCGCGGTCTTCTTGACGAGGCCCTGCTCGGTCGCGAGCACGAGGTACTGCGCGGCCTCGTAGTCGCGGATGTCGAGCACCTGCTGGATCTGCTCGTCCGGCTGCATGGCGAGCAGGTTGGCGACGTGCTGGCCCTTGGCGTCGCGGCTCGCCTCCTGCAGCTCGTACGCCTTGGCCCGGTACACGCGACCCTGGTCGGTGAGGAAGAGCAGCCAGTGGTGGGTCGTCGTGACGAAGAAGTGCTCGACGATGTCGTCCGCACGGAGCTGGGCGCCCTTCACGCCACGTCCACCGCGGTGCTGCGACCGGTAGTTGTCGCTCCGCGTGCGCTTGACGTACCCGCCGCGGGTGATGGTGACGACCATCTCCTCTTCGGGGATGAGGTCCTCGATCGACATGTCGCCGTCGTAGCCGAGCATGACCTCGGTGCGGCGGTCGTCGCCGAAGCGCTCGACGATCTCGGTGAGCTCGTCGCCGATGATCGTGCGCTGACGCGTCTCCGACGCCAGGATGTCCTGGAAGTCGGCGATCTTGCGCTCGAGCTCCTCGGCCTCGTCGTGGATCTTCTGGCGCTCGAGGGCGGCCAGGCGCCGGAGCTGCAGCTCGAGGATCGCGCGTGCCTGGATCTCGTCGACGGACAGCAGGTCCATCAGACCGGTGCGCGCCTCTTCGACGTCGGGCGAGCGGCGGATGAGGGCGATGACCTCGTCGAGTGCGTCGAGTGCAGCCAGGTAGCCGCGCAGGATGTGCGCGCGCTTCTCCGCCTCGCGCAGGCGGAACCGGGTCCGGCGGACGATGACGTCGACCTGGTGGTCGACCCAGGCGGAGATGAACCCGTCGAGCGCCAGGGTGCGGGGCACCCCGTCGACGATCGCGAGCATGTTCGCGCCGAAGTTCTCCTGCAGCTGCGTGTGCTTGTACAGGTTGTTGAGCACGACCTTCGCCACGGCGTCGCGCTTGAGCACGATGACCAGGCGCTGACCGGTCCGGCCGGAGGTCTCGTCGCGGATATCGGCGATGCCGGCGAGCTTGCCGTCCTTCACGCCCTCGGCGATGCGGATCGCCAGGTTGTCCGGGTTGACCTGGTACGGCAACTCGGTGACGACCAGGCACGTGCGGCCCTGGATCTCCTCGACGTTCACGACCGCGCGCATCGTGATCGAGCCACGACCCGTGCGGTAGGCGTCCTGTATGCCCTTGGTGCCGAGGATCTGCGCACCGGTCGGGAAGTCCGGGCCCTTGATCCGCTGCATCAGCGCCGCGAGGAGCTCCTCGCGCGTCGCGTCGGGGTGCTCGAGCGCCCACTTCGCACCCTCGGCGACCTCGCGCAGGTTGTGCGGCGGGATGTTCGTCGCCATGCCGACCGCGATGCCGACCGAGCCGTTGACGAGCAGGTTCGGGAAGCGCGCGGGCAGGATCGACGGCTCCTGGGTGCGACCGTCGTAGTTGTCCTGGAAGTCGACGGTGTCCTCGTCGATGTCCCGGACCATCTCCAAGGCGAGCGGCGCCATCTTGGTCTCGGTGTACCGCGGGGCGGCCGCGCCGTCGTTGCCGGGCGACCCGAAGTTGCCCTGACCGAGGGCCAGCGGGTAGCGGAGCGACCACGGCTGCACCAGGCGGACGAGCGTGTCGTAGATCGCCGTGTCACCGTGCGGATGGAACTGGCCCATGACGTCGCCGACGACGCGCGAGCACTTCGAGAACGCCCGGTCCGGCCGGTAGCCGCCGTCGAACATCGCGTAGATGACGCGACGGTGCACCGGCTTCAGCCCGTCGCGGACCTCCGGCAGCGCGCGTCCGACGATGACGGACATCGCGTAGTCGAGGTACGAGCGCTGCATCTCGAGCTGCAGGTCGACCTGCGAGATGCGGTCGCCGGAGACCACGATGTCGCCTACCTCGCCGTGCACGATCTCCGGCTGCTCGTCGGCGCCGTTCTCGTTGTCGTCAGCCATGTGGCTTGGTCACCTTTCTGGTGGCCCTCCGGTCGTCGGCCGGGAGGCACTGGTTCCGTCGGCCGCGCCGGGCGCGACCACAGGGGGTCGGGACTGGTCGACGCGGCTGGCACCGCGCCTCCAGGCCGGGACTAGATGTCGAGGAAGCGGACGTCCTTGGCGTTCTGCTGGATGAACTGGCGACGCGACTCGACGTCCTCGCCCATCAGCGTCGCGAAGACGCTGTCGACCGCGGCGGCGTCCTCGAGCGTGACCTGCAGGAGCGTGCGGGTGTCCGGGTTCATCGTGGTGTCCCAGAGCTCCTTGTAGTCCATCTCGCCGAGACCCTTGTAGCGCTGGATCCCGTTGTCCTTCGGGATGCGCTTGCCGGCGGCGAGACCCGCCTGCAGGAGGGCATCGCGCTCACGGTCGCTGAAGACGTACTCGTCGGCGGCGTTCGACCACTTCAGGCGGTACAGCGGCGGCTGCGCGAGGTACACGTAGCCGCGCTCGATGAGCGGGCGCATGTAACGGAACAGCAGCGTGAGCAGCAGGGTCGTGATGTGCTGGCCGTCGACGTCGGCATCGGCCATCAGCACGATCTTGTGGTACCGGGCCTTGTCCGGGTCGAAGTCCTCGCCGATGCCGGCGCCGAACGCCGTGATCATCGACTGGATCTCCTGGTTCGCCAGCGCGCGGTCGAGGCGCGCCTTCTCGACGTTCAGGATCTTGCCGCGCAGCGGCAGGATGGCCTGGGTCATCGGGTTGCGACCCTGGACGGCGGAACCGCCGGCGGAGTCACCCTCGACCATGAAGATCTCCGACAGCGTCGGGTCCTTCGACTGGCAGTCCTTGAGCTTGCCGGGCATGCCGCCCGACTCGAGCAGGCCCTTGCGGCGCGTGGTCTCACGGGCCTTCCGGGCGGCGAGGCGGGCCTGGGAGGCCTGGATCGCCTTGCGCACGACGTCGCGCGCCTGCGCCGGGTTGCTCTCGAACCAGTGGGTGAGCTCGGTGCCGACGACGCGCTGGACGAACGACTTCGCCTCGGTGTTGCCGAGCTTCGTCTTCGTCTGGCCCTCGAACTGCGGCTCGCCGAGCTTCACGGAGATGACGGCCGTCAGCCCTTCGCGGATGTCGTCACCCAAGAGGTTGTCGTCCTTCTCCTTGATGATCTTCGTCTCGCGGGCGTACCGGTTGACCAGGCTCGTCAGGGCGGCGCGGAAGCCCTCCTCGTGGGTCCCGCCCTCGTGCGTGTTGATCGTGTTCGCGAAGGTGTGGACGCTCTCCTGGTACGAGGTGTTCCACTGCATGGCGATCTCGAGCGCGATCTTCCGCTCGGTGTCCTCGGCCTCGATCGCGATGACGTCCGGGTGGACCAGGTCCGCCTTCTTCTGGGCGTTGAGGTACTCGACGTAGTCGGGCAGCCCGCGCTCGTAGCGGAAGGAGTCCTTCCGCGACTCCTCGCCCTCGTCCGGGGTGCGCTCGTCGGTGAGCGTGATCCGCAGGCCCTTGTTGAGGAAGGCCATCTGCTGGAAGCGCGTGCGCAGCGTCTCGTAGTCGAACTCGACGGTCTCGAAGATGTCGGCGTTCGGCCAGAAGGTGATCGTGGTGCCGGTGGTGTCGGTCGCCTCGTCCTGGGAGACGGGGGCGACCGGGACCCCGTCGGTGTAGCTCTGGCGCCAGACGTGGCCCTGGCGACGGACCTCGACGTCGAGCTCGGAGCTCAGGGCGTTCACGACGGAGGAGCCGACGCCGTGCAGACCGCCGGAGACCGCGTACCCACCGCCGCCGAACTTGCCGCCCGCGTGCAGGACGGTCAGCACGACCTGGAGCGTCGAGACGCCCTCGGCCGCGTGGGTGTCCACCGGGATGCCACGGCCGTTGTCGACGACCCGGACGCCGCCGTCCTCGCGGATGGTGACGTCGATGTGGTCGCAGTAGCCGGCCAGGGCCTCGTCCACGGAGTTGTCGACGATCTCCTGCACCAGGTGGTGGAGCCCGCGCGGACCCGTCGAACCGATGTACATGCCGGGGCGCTTGCGGACGGCCTCGAGCCCCTCGAGCACCTGGATCTGATCTGCGCCGTACGATGGTTCCGCCTGCGGAGCCTGTTCGGTCTCGCCCTGCGGGATCGTCCGGTCGTCGTCAGATTCTGCTGCCATGTCGAAGGTGCTCCTGCCTGCGCGCGGAACACCCGCACACTGCACTCCCCAGTCTACCGCAGGGACCCCCGTCCCGAGGGCTTGTCCGGCCTCCAGACGGGCTTTTTTCGTCCCCGAGGACGATTTCGTCTGGCTAGCCGTAGGTGTCGCGAGGGCCGCGCCCCTGGACGGTCCTGGGACCGCGTTTCCACGTGGGGGCGTCCGGCCCGGAAACCCTGATCGACTGCACGCCCGCTCCGGGGTGCCGCTCGGCGATCGTCGTGGTGACGGTCGCGCGCATCAGCCGGAGCTGCGTCGCCCAGGCCGTCGAGTCGCAGCGGATCACGAGCGTGCCGTCGTCGATGGTCATCGGGCGGGAGTGCTTCGCGAGCTCGTCACCGACCACCGCCGGCCAGTCCACGAAGAGCTCCGAGCGTGCGAGGGGTTCCGACCAGCCGAGCTCCTGCGCGAGGGCACCGACCACGTCGCCGAGCCCACGGGGTTCACGACCCTTGCCGTAGGGGACGGTGTCGGCGTCGAGTTCGCGGGACCGGCGGCGTCGGGCGTCGACGGTGCGGAGGGACGGGTCGCCGAACACGGCCCGCAGGTGGCGGTACACCCGCGCGGGCTCGGACGGCTTCCAGGGCTTCGGCATCAGGCGGCGTCCGGGTCGGCTGCAGGCGCCGGGCGGGATCCGGGCGCCAGCTCGGGCGCCGGCTCGGGCTCGGGCGCCGGCTCGGGCACGGACTCCGACTCGGACTCGTCGTCCACGATCGTGCCCGCCTCGATCCGGACGGTGTGCGCCGCGAGCTGCTCCGGCACGTCGCCGAACACCGCGGCGGTGATGAGGACCTGCTCGTAGTCGGCCACCGCGCCGGCGAGCCGCTCACGTCGTGACTCGTCGAGCTCGGCGAAGACGTCGTCGAGGATGATGATCGGGTCCCCGAGCGTGGACTCGGCGCGGAGCACCGCGGCTCCTGCGAGCTTGATCGCGAGCGCGAACGACCACGACTCGCCGTGACTCGCGTAGCCACGAGCCGGTAACCCGTTCAGCTGGAAGAGCACGTCGTCACGGTGCGGCCCGACGAGGGTCAGCCCACGGTCGAGTTCGTCCCGACGGCGGCGCTCGAGCGCGCCACGGAAGGCGTCGGCCGCAGCGGCGACGGTCACGGGTCCGTCCGGCGTCCCGAGCACCGGGTCGGTCGCCGCAGCGTCCTCCGGGTCCCCGCCCCGGACGCTGAGCACACCCGAGATCGTGGCCTCGTGCCGCTCACCGGCGACCGTGGCGTAGGCCTCGGTGACGAACGGCGCGAGCCGCCGGGTCAGGTGGTCGCGAGCCGCGATGATCTCCGCGCCGAACGCGACGAGCCGGTCGTCCCAGACGTCGAGCGTGGCGAGCGATCCCGACCGTGCACCGGTCGCGCGAGCCGACTTGAGCAGGGTGTTCCGCTGCTTCAGGGTCCGGTCGTAGTCGGCGAGCACGCCCTGCATGCGCGGGGCGATCTGTCCGAGGAGCTCGTCGAGCATCCGTCGACGACCCGACGGTTCGCCGCGGACGAGTGCCAGGTCCTCGGGGGCGAAGAGCACGCTCGTGCAGTACCGAGGCAGCTCGCGGGGCTTGATCGCCGCGCGGTTCACCTGCGCACGGTTGGACCCGGTGCGGTTGATCTGCACCTCGGCCAGGATGCTGCGGTCCTCGTGTGCCAGACGGGCACGGACGATCGCCGCGTCGCAGCCCTGCCGGACGAGGGCCGCGTCGGTCGGCACCCGGTGCGAGCCGAGGGTGGAGAGGTACCCGATCGCCTCGACCAGGTTGGTCTTGCCCTGGCCGTTCCGCCCGACGAAGAGGTTCGGCCCGCGTGCGAGGTCGACGTCCGCCTCCCGGTAGTTCCGGAAGTCGGTGAGTTGCAGGTGGTCGACGTGCACGCGGGCCGGGACGATCTCAGGTGGTGACCTGGACTACGCCTTCTTGACGGCGTGGCCGCCGAACTGGTTGCGCAGGGCGGCGACGGCCTTCATCGTCGGGGACGCGCTGCCCTGACGCGAGACGAAGCGCGCGAAGATCGACGCGGAGATGGTCGGCATCGGCACGGCGTGCTCGATGGCCTCCTCCACGGTCCAGCGACCCTCGCCGGAGTCCTCGACGTAGCCCTCGATCGCGTCGAGCTTCGGGTCCTCGTTCAGCGCGAGGACCATGAGGTCGAGCAGCCAGGAACGCACGACGGTGCCGCGCTGCCACCCGGCGAAGACCGCGGGGACGTCCTTGATGATGTCCTTGGCCTCGAGGAGCTCGTAACCCTCGCCGTACGCCTGCATGATCGCGTACTCGATGCCGTTGTGGACCATCTTGGCGTAGTGACCGGCGCCGACGGGGCCGGCGTGCGAGAAGCCCTCCTCGCGCGGGCCCTCGGGGCGGAGCGCGTCGAAGACCGGCATCGCGAACTCGACGTCCTCGGGGGCGCCACCGACCATCAGGCCGTAGCCGTTGTCCTTGCCCCAGACACCACCGGACACACCGGCGTCCATGTAGCGGATGCCCTTGGCACCGAGCTGCTCGGCGTGGACCGTGTCGTCCAGCCACTTCGAGTTGCCGCCGTCGATCACGAGGTCGCCCTCGGACAGGACGCCGGCGAGGTCGGTGATGACGTCGTCGGTGATCTTGCCGTGCGGGACCATGACCCACACGAGCTTCTTGCCCTCGGGCAGTGCGGCGGCGAGTGCGCCGAGGTCGGCGACGTCGGAGACGGCGGGGTTCGCGTCGTACCCGGTGACCTCGATGCCTGCGTTGCGGAGACGGGCACGCATGTTGTTGCCCATGCGACCGAGGCCGACAAGACCGATGTGCATGATTTCCTCTTCTGTTCGTCGTCGCGCTGGTTGCCAGTGGCGCGTCAGCGCAGTGGTACGGCTGTTGCGCTATCGCAGCAGGAGATTGGGCTGCAGCAGGTACCGGTATCCGTCCGTCGCCGGGGCCTCTTGCGAGGTCTGGCCGGTGATGAGCACCGGGCCCGGCTTGTTGGGGTTCTCCGTCTTGGTGAAGGAGATGCGGACGAACTCGGAGTGCACCGCGTTCAACCCGTCCAGGAGGAAGGCGGGCTTCAGTGAGACCACCGTTTCCTCCCCGGTCAGCAACGCACTGATCGACTCTGACGCCTGCGCTTGTTCGGAACCGATCGCCTCGAGCGTGAGCCCGTCGACCGAGAAGGAGAACCGGAGCGCCGCTTCGCGCTCCAGGACGAGGGAGACCCGTCGGACGGCCTCGACGAGCTCCGCAGTGTTGATCACCGCGTGGTCGTCGACCGTCTCGGGGAAGAGCCGGCGGACCGGCGGGTAGTTGCCCTTGATGAGCAGCGACGTCACGGTCTTGTCGTCGGCGTGGAAGGCGATGAGCTCGCGGTCCGACGAGCCGCTGATCGAGACGGACACGGTCGAGGCCGAGCCGAACGTGCGACCGACCTCCTGCAGGGTGCGCGCCGGGACGAGCGCGTGCAGCGGGTCCGAACCGACACGGCCGGAGTCCCACGCGATCGTCCGGACCGCGACTCGGTAGCGGTCGGTGGCGATGAGCGACAGGTCGTTGTCGCCGACCTCGAGCTGCACGCCGGTGATGACCGGGGTGACGTCGTCGCGGCTCGCGGCGACGGCGACCTGGGACACCGCCTCGGAGAACGCGTCGCCCGGGACGACCCCGGTCTGCTCACCGATCTCCGGCAGGGTCGGGTACTCCTCGACCGGCATCGACAGCAGCGTGAAGTGCGCAGAACCGCAGGTGACCGAGATCTTCGTGTCCTCGGTGGTGAAGGTCACCGGGGCGTTCGGCAGCCGGCTGGAGATGTCGTTGAGCAACCGGCCGGAGACGAGCACCGTGCCCGGTTCGTCGATCTGCGCCGTGATCGAGGTCTGCGCCGAGACCTCGTAGTCGAACGACGACAGCGTGAGGCGGTCGCCCTCTGCGTGGATGAGGACGCCGGACAGGATCGGGAGGGTCGTGCGCTGTGGGAGGAGCTTCACCGCGAAGGAGACGGCTTCGGAGAAGACGTCCCGGTTGACCTCGAACTTCACAGCTGGGACCCCTGTCGATCGGTTGGACTGTCCGGCCGCCCCATTGTGGCACAGCGGAGCAGGGCCCGGATTTCTTGTCATCCCGCCGTCCACAGGGTTGGCCCGCGGAACTTCATCGTTAACCAGGATCAATGGTGTTAACGCCTGTGCACAGTGTGGATAACTCTGTGCATCCCGCTTCTCCACAGGGAACTACACACGTGTGAGTTGTGAGTCGCGTGTTGACGGCGTCTGGATGAACAAATCTCATCTATCCGCTTCCATCCCCAGTCTCCACAGGTGGGGTCAGAACTGTGAACAACAGGACCGCGTGTCATCCACAGTTATCCACAGGCTTTCCACACTGGGGGAAACTCGGCGCATGGAACCGTCTCAGATGGTGGATGCGTGCCGAGGCGGGCCGATCCGCGGGTCGCAGGGCGGGCCGTCCGGCTGACGACGGGACGACGGACGGGAGGCACGGTGCCGTCCCGCACCGTGCCTCCCGTCCGTCAGATGGTCGCGATCTCGTCAGCCGACCGGGTCTGCGTCAGCTGGTCACGTCTGCGTCAGCGGTAGCGGCGGTCCTGCTTGATGCGGCTGGTCAGCTCGGTGACCTGGTTGTAGATCGACCGACGCTCCTTCATCAGCTCGGTGATCTTCTTGTTCGCGTACATGACCGTCGTGTGGTCGCGGTTGCCGAACAACTGCCCGATCTTCGGCAGCGACAGGCTCGTCATCTCGCGGCACAGGTACATGGCGATCTGCCGGGCCGTCGCGATCGCCTGCGACCGTGACGACCCGTAGAGGTCGTCGACGGAGAGCTTGAAGTACTCCGCGGTGTGGTTGATGATGTCCGTCGGCGCGATCACGTTGTCGTCGTCGAGGGTAATCAGGTCCTTCAGGACCGTCTGCACCAGGGCCATGTCCACGGCCGTCCGGTTCAGGCTGGCGAACGCCGTGACGCGGATGAGCGTCCCCTCGAGCTCGCGGATGTTGCTCGACACCTTCGACGCCATGAACTCGAGGATGTCGTCGGGCACCTGCAGGTGGTCGGACTGCGCCTTCTTCCGCAGGATCGCGATGCGCGTCTCGAGGTCCGGCGCCTGCACGTCGGTGATCAGGCCCCACTCGAACCGCGAGCGCATCCGGTCCTCGAAGCCGGTGAGGTGCTTCGGCGCAACGTCCGACGTGATGACGACCTGCTTGTTGTGGTCGTGCAGCGTGTTGAACGTGTGGAAGAAGGCCTCCTGCGTGGAGTCCTTCCCCTGCAGGAACTGGATGTCGTCGATCAGCAGGATGTCGATGTCGCGGTAGCGCTGCTGGAACTGGTTCGACCGGTTGTTGGCGATCGAGTTGATGAAGTCGTTGGTGAACTCCTCGCTCGACACGTAGCGGACGCGGATGCCCGGGTACAGGCTCTCCGCGTAGTGGCCGATCGCGTGCAGCAGGTGCGTCTTGCCGAGGCCCGAGTCGCCGTAGATGAAGAGCGGGTTGTACGCCTTCGCCGGCGCCTCGGCCACGGCGACCGCGGCGGCGTGCGCGAAGCGGTTCGACGAGCCGATGACGAAGTTGTCGAAGTTGTACTTCGGGTTGAGCCGCGATTCCGGGCGACCGCCGGTGCCCGGGGAGTCGATCTGGCTCGGCACGAACGGCGCCTCGATGTACTGCCGCGGTGCTGCGCTCTGCTCCACCGGGGCCTGCACGGGTTCCGCGTACTCGGGGACGTGGCTCGCGACGACGGGGTCGACCCGCGGCTCGGACGCCATGTCGGGGTTGACCGTGATGGCGAAGTTCGCGACCGAGTCGTCACCGACCCGTGAGACGGCCTCGGTGATGGGGACCCGGATCCGCTGCTCGAGCATGCCGCGCGTCAGGTCGTTCGGCACCTCGAGGTAGAGGGTGCCGGCGAGCACGCCCTTCGGCTCGACCAGGTTGAGGAAGCCGTGCAGCTGCGGGGTGATGCGGTCGTCCTCGGAGAGGAGGCCCAGGACGGAGGACCAGAGGTCCTCGACGGGGTCGGCCGGCATCGTCAT